>CAVRFS010000124.1:0-35774 GCA_963720335.1 uncultured Planctomycetota bacterium
ATGCGGTCGATGACTCGACGGCGGCGGCTGCCGGGACGAGTTTGCCTTTAATGTTGGCTTTGCACACTTTGAAGAGCGTGTCGATTGTGCGGGTCAGGGCTCGATTGCACGACGACTCATAATTGCGAAGCCGCTCGCCTTCCATACTGTCGTCGAATGCCAGTCGGTAGGCACGGAGGCAACGTCGCCCTCGGCGCAGTTGCCGATGTATGTCGGCTTTTGTTTCCAACCGGCTCACGGCCCGATCGACGATTTGAACCAGCGCGTCGCGCGCCTCGGTTCGATCGCGGAGCGGCAACCACTCGAGCGGCCGACCCGCGAACCGCTGCTTGGCAACCTCGAGCTCGTCGGGTCTCAGCTCATTCCAGATCTCGTGGAGGAGCTCGCCGCCGCTGGGATCGACCGCGTGACAGGCGAGGAACACCTTGGCCACTTGAGAATCATCGAGCACATCGAGGGGGTGCCGGCCTAACAGCCGAATTGCCCTGAGTTTGTCGTGCGACTGCCAGGGCTGTTCCTGCTCCAGCAGCGAACGCAGGTCGGCCCAGCGGTCCAGTAGCCAGCGACAACCGGAAGCCGACGACTCCAGACCGAGAACGAGCATGGTGGGGGTGTTCGGGTCAACCGGGTTGCCCGGCGAGAAGCCATGCGGCTTCGTCAAGTCCTGGAACAGTCGCTCGCCCAGCGTGAGGACTTCGTTTTCAACAGCCTCGTTCTCGCCGGAGGTCGCCTTGAGGATGTTAGCCGTCAGCCGGTCCACATGGGCTCGCTCCACCCTCTCGAGTTTCCAAGAAAGCCGGGCAGCCCGCTCGACCAAGTCTCGTTCGAGCTGGTTGCGCGGCTGGAAATCAGCCGTCCAAGCGTCGATCCGGCCTGTTAACGCCGCGCCGTCCTCACCCGGCAGAACGTCGAACTTGGCGGTCATGCCGTGCGTGACGCCGTTGAACCGCGAACGATCTTTCCCTTCCGCAGTCCGCGGCCCCGTGCTTTTTTGAGCGTTCCGGCGATTGGCTTCAATTTGGCGTGGGGTGGCCATAATGTTAACCAGTTCTCAAAAAACTGTAGAGCAAAACCGCACTCACGGAAAGGTGGCGACCAGCGCGGACCACGGAATCGAGCTTCCTGTTGAATCGCTTTATTAAAGATGACCCAGGAAAAGCAAAACGTGATCGGTTATCACCGAATTTTCCGCGCGGCCGATCGGACTATCTCGCCGAGTCCGCCGACCGCGCGAATCGCGATAAAGCGAAACTGCCGGGTGCAAACCGGTTGCAATGTGAGTGCGAGTGAGGAAATCGCTTTCGCAGCCGACAGCGTTTCACTGATGGGTTGCGCACACGATGAAATCGACGGCGATCGTACCGACCCGAAGCGTGAGCGAGGGTCGCCCGGCGAAGAGGGCACTCGCACTGGTCATCCCCGCGGCACGGACGAGAACAGGGCGGCGAGCCCCTCGGCCATCGTCGGGTGGGTCAGGATGGCGTCTCGAAGTGCCGTGTAGGGCAGGCCGGCGAGCATCGCGACCTGGACCACGGCCATCACCTCGCCGGCCTCGGCCCCGAACGCGGTGAAGCCGAGGATGCGGTCGCCCTCTTTCTCGATCAGCGCCTTGAGGAACCCCCGCGTTTCGGAGAGCGTCCGGGCCCGCAACACGGCCTCCATCGGGGACCTTGGCCAGGCGGTAGCCGACGCCGCGGTCGCGGGCCTCCCGCTCGCTCAGCCCGACGCGGGCCAGCTCCGGGTCGGTGAACAGGCAGAACGGCACCTGCCGGCCGGTCGTCACGCGGTCCCCGCCGGTGAGGTTGGCCAGCACCACGCGGAAGTCGTCCTCGCCGATGTGCGTGAAGTACGGGCTGCCGGCGCAGTCGCCCACCGCCCAGACGCCCTCGGCCGTCGTCCGGAGCCGCTCGTCGACCTTGACGTGCCCTTTTTCGTCCGTCTCGACCCCCGCCTTCTCCAGGCCGATGCCGTCGGTGTTCGGCGTGCGGCCCCCGGCGACGAGCAGGTGCGTCCCCTCGATCACGCCGCGGCCCGTGTGGAGGCGGACGGACTCGCCGGATCGCCCCTCGACGCGATCGACGGCGGTCCCGGTCAGGACCTCGATCCCCTCGTCCCGGAAGAGCCGCTCGATCGCCTCGGTGACGTCCGGGTCCTCGCGATGGATCAGCGCGCCGTTCCGCTCGACGACGGTCACGCGGCTGCCGAAGCGGCGGAACGCCTGCGCCAGCTCAAGGCCGACGTAGCCGCCGCCCAGGACCATCAGGTGCCCCGGGAGCTCGGCCCAGATCCAGAGCCTCGACGTGGGTCAGCGGGCGAGCCTCCGCGAGCCCAGTGGTGTCGTCCATCCGGGCACGCGATCCGGTGTCGATGATGACGGTCTGACCGCGGAGCACCCGGGTTCCGCCCGCGTTCAGCGCGACCTCGATCGTCATCGGCGCGACGAATCGTCCCTGGCCCATGACGAGCTCAGCGCCGCTTTCCCGGTACTTCGCGAGGTGCATTTCGACCAGTCCATCGACCATCCTCCTCTTGCGGTCGCGGACGGCGGCCATGTCGACCTTCCAGTCGCCGTTGGCGATCCCGAACTCGGCGCCGCGGCGGAAATAGTCGGCCACCTTGGCGCCGTGGATGACGTTCTTGCTCGGCAGGCAGGCGATGTTGGGGCACGACCCGCCGACATACCGCCGCTCGACGACCGCGGTGTGCCTCCCTTGTGAGGCCAGCGTCCACGCCAGGAGCTTGCCGGCCGCTCCGCTGCCCAGAACGACCACGTCGTATTCCTCGGGTTGCGACATGTTGTTCTCCTTTGAGTGAATCCAACCAGGATCACGAAAACCGAACATCGTCACGGATGCAGCATAACTTGCCAGCCACGAAGAATCGACGGCTCCTGTCGCGCGCCATCGGGCACGGGTTTCCACCGGACCTGGGGTGAATCGACGCCCGCGAGGGAGTCTCACACCGTTGCCCTTGCCGGTGGTTCGAAGGTCGGGATGATCCGGGCGCGGCGATACTCGTCGAACCGCTTCAAGAAGCCCTCCAGCGTATCCGGGTGCCTGATGAAGCCGGCCCGGCGGATCTTGCCGAGTCGCCAGGACGATGTCGTACTCGATCGCGAACATGAACTCGAGGAAGCCCCAGTTCACGAGCGACCCGAGTTCGGGCTGGGCGAGCCCATATTTCGCCGCCATATCCCTCCAGAGCGGAGCCAGCTCCGGCATGAAGGAGGACAGCGGTATCGGGCGCGGGCCGCCGGCGGGGACCCCGAAGTAATCCGCGAACGCGGGCCAGAGGTGCGACCACCGGGTCGGGTCGCCGTTGGCGACGTTGAAGACCTCGCCCGCCGCCTGCGGCGTCACCGCCGCCCACGCCGCCGCCTCGGCGAGCTGCTCGGCGTCGACGACCTGGGTCATGGTGCCGAAGGCCGCCGCGGAACCCGGGAAGTCGAGGCGGAGCCCGGCCGCGCGGACGAGCGACGCGTAGACGGCGACCGACAGCGCCAGGTTCATCGGGTTGCCGGTGGCGAAGCCGGTCAGGTGGGTCGGGACCAGGTGGGTCCAGCGCCAGGCGGCATCGCGGCGCGACCGCAGGTAGTCCTCCTGGTCGTAGTAGAAATTCGGGCCGACATGCCGGGGCTCGGTCTCCGCGGCCGGCGCCGGGACGGGCCGAGATGGACGCCGTAATACTTGGCCCCGGTGATAAGTGTGACGTGCTGCAAGGGGGCGCCGACGGCCTCCAGCCCCTCGACCGCGTTGGCCAGCAGCGCGAGGTTCGGCCCGACCTCCGCCGCCCAGCTCGCCTGCGGGAGGTAGGCCGCGAAGAACAGGTGGGTCGCGCCGGCGGCAGGGGCCAGTCGCCGGCGGGCCTCCTCCGGGTCGCGCAGGTCGACGGCGATGGCCTCGTCGACGCCGGGGACGGTGCCCCCGGACCGCGTGACCCCGAGCACCCGCCATCCGCCGAGCTCGGCGAGCTTCGCCGCGATCGCCCGGCCGATGATTCCGGTCGCGCCCACCACCACCGCAGTGCGCGTCGTCGATTCGTTCGGCATGATTCGTGAATCTCCGCTTACGGCGTCGGCCACCCTGTGAAGAGAGCTCGTGACGCCATCGGTTACTCGGTTATTCGGAGACAGGTCCCCCTCTCGCACGTTCGTCGGCCGGCGGGCCCTCGCCGCCGTGCCAACTTACTTGAGCCCGCCGGACGCCCGGATGACCTCGCCGGTGACCCAGGCCGAATCGTCGGAGGCCAGGAAGACGGCCACCCGGGCGATGTCGGCCGGTGTGCCGAGGCGGCCGAGCGGGGTGGACGCCATGACTTTCTTCCCCTCGTCGCCGTCGAACAGGTGAAGGTCGGACGTGCCCTCGGACTCGGTGGTGCCGGGGGCGACGGCGTTGACCCGGACTTTCCGCGGGGCCAGCTCGAGCGCCAGGCCGCGGGTCAGGTTGTCGACGGCGGCCTTCGTGGACGAGTAGAGGGCCGCCTGCGGCCACGGCGCCGCACCCACGATCGAGCTGATGTTGATGACACTGCCGCCTTCGGGCCCGAAGTGCTTGAGCGCCTCCTGGACGGCGAGGATCGGGCCAAGGACGTTGGTGCCGTAGTGCCGGTGGAACTCCTCCTCGGTGATCGACTCGAACGGGCCAAACTTGTAGACGCCCGCGTTGTTGACCAGGATGTCGAGCCTGCCGAACGCCCGAGTCGCGTCGGCGAACAGCCGCTTCACGTGGGCGGCCTTCGACACGTCGCCCTGGACGGCGACGGCCTTGCCACCATCGCGGGTGATCTCGGCGACGACGCGGTCCGCCCCCGCCCTGTCGCTCGCATAGTTCACGACAACGGAGGCCCCGGCCTCGCCGAGCCCCCTAGCGATCCCCGCCCCGATTCCCTTGGACGCCCCAGTCACCACCGCCGCCTTGCCCGCAAGTCGATCGGACATGTCGGCCTCCCTTCTTGAGTTTTCTGTACCATACGGTACAATGAAAGTGTACCGGCGCCGTCAAGTGCCGGCAACGTATTCTTCGATAGGAGGTCGGCATGCCCTCCGGGCGCGTGCGGCAGTTCGACGCGGATGACGCCCTGGATCGGGCGCTGGAGGTGTTCTGGGAGCGCGGGTACGAGGGGGCCACGCTTCCGGCGCTGACGAAGGCAATGGGGATCAATCGGCCCAGCCTCTACGCCGCCTTCGGCAACAAGCAGCAGCTCTTCCGCAAGGCCCTCGAACGCTACCAGGCGGGCCCGCAGTCGTTCGTGGGCGAAGCCCTCAAGAAACCTACCGCGCGCGCCGTCGTGGAGACGATCTTCTCGGGGTTCGTGGGGATGCAGCGCGACCGGAGCGGGTCGCGAGGCTGCATGATCGTCTCCGGGGCGCTGGCATGCGGCGAGGAGGCGGAACCGGTCCGGAGGGAGTTGGCCCGCTTGCGGCAGGCGACAGTGGCGGCGTTACGGGAGCGGTTCGAGCGGGCACTGCGGGAGGCCGACCTGCCGGGGGGAACCGACTGCGCGACGCTGTCGCGTTACGTCGCCACGGTCCTGAACGGGCTGGCGGTCCAGGCCGCGAGCGGGGCGACCGAGACGGAGTTGCGGAGGGTCGCGGCGATGGCGATGCGCGCCTGGCCCACTTGACCGGTCACGGTCCTCTGTCCAAGACGAATCGGCCCCGGGGAGAGCTTCCATGAGAGCTGGGGGCCGTTTGGGTAGCAGACTCGCCAGTCGTTACGAATGGCGCTAGAGCACCTTACGAGTGAATTGAGCACGTGTCGCAGCCGAGACGAATCCCCCTTTAGCACCTTGCGAAACGGGGTTAAGGGGCGGTAACCACGCGTGCCCACTCCAATCGCTAAATGCTTTAAGCAAACGTGAAGCGATCTAATTCGATTTCTTAGAATAGTCAATCGGCCACCATTCCTCGATCTCGCGGAATCGTTCGAAGTTGCGGGCACGGGCAATCTCCTTGTCGAGCACGTAAAGGGCGGCGCTCGCGAAGGCTGGTTACATCTGTGACCTTCTCCTGGATGAGTTGCCTTATGTCCCTTAACTTGTCAGCGCGGCCTGTGCGCTGGACGGGGTCCTTCACGTCGATCGAGGGGACTTGGAATTGACCCGCGAGCCCGTTATCCAGCCCGAGGGTCTTCGCGAGATTCGTACCATCCGTGCCCTCTCCGAACGGGATCTGCGTGTCCAGTATGAAGTCATCCGGCGCCTGTATGTGTGGGATCGCCATGTCAATTGCCTGGCGTTCAGCAACACTGAGGTACCAGCTCATGGCAACCTCGGTACTCTGCGATGAGTCTGCGTATCCGATCTTGAGATCGAGACGGTCGCCGGGCCACTCCATTCTCGACTCGCGGAACGGCATCACGGTCCGGGAGGCAAGCTCGAAGATCGCCGTGGTGAGGAACTCACGCTTGCCGGTACGCTCGGAGAAGTAGTCGCTGAGGCCCGCGATGAGGGCGTCGTTCCTGAACGATGACGAGGCCGATCGAGCGCTGGCGACGGCGTCGACCGGGCTGAAGAAGAACTGGAGGCCGCGGAGGATCGATGCGTACGTATCCTCGGCCTCGATCGGGTATCTGAAACGGTCGTTCATGCCGAGGGAGTCGCGGATCTGGACAACCAGGACACCGGAAGTGTTGTCCTCGATCCAGAGCCGGTTCGCGAACAACCATGCGGCGGCGATGTCAACGCCGTAGTTGTCGTAATAGCCCGCGTCAACGACGCGAAGCGGTGGAACCGAAGGAAGATTGACCGCAGGGGAGACGTAAGGGAACGACGCGTTCATGCGCAGCGGTGGAGAGGAGGATGTCGTTCCGGTCGCGTGGACAAAAGATTTTGAAGAACTCGATGGCGGTGATCGAGACCGGGCTGAGTGTATTTGGAGGGAAATCGGCGCTGACTGTGCTTCCCCTGGTCAAGGCGAGCAAATTGTCGGGCGCCGGGAATGGCGGGGGGGATCGTTTATCAAGGGCGAATCTTAGATCGAGATTGCTAATGAGGAGCCGGCGACCGTCCTCGACGGTCATCGGCGAGAAGATCAGCGAGGGGAGCCGGCCCGCTTTCTCGAAGTCATGGAGGCTCGAGACGGGGTAGCGGATTTGCTCCCAGTCATTCTCGAGCTCTCGGCCACGGTCGGGATAAAAGCCGAGCTTGTTAATGAAGAATCGAGAAACCGTCAGCAAACTATCTCGCAGCGCGACGAATCGGGCGATCCGCAGGAGTCCGAAGATGGGGATCCTCTTGACCCATCCCCTTGCGGGCAGCCGCTCCGTTCCGGATACGGGTTCGCCCAGGTTGAGCCTGTCGCGTAGCCACGTAATGTAGTAGGACGTCCCTACCATCCCACCGGACGCGCCTGTAATGATCCGAACGTGTGAATGGAAGTCGCCCGTGAAGGTCGTTGAATCCACGGGTGTGCAAACGATCTCGTCGCCGAGCCGGTCGAGGACGGTGGCTGTCCAGTACGCGGCGCGTATCGCACCGCCGCTGGTGCAGACGACCACCAGCTTCGGGCGGCCTCGAGGAGAACCCTTGCTGTTGCTGCACACCTCCTTCCACTTACAAAGCGTCTCCAGATTGGGTGACAAAGGATCGCACGGCGATTTGGCTGTGAACCAGAGCTCCGGCCGGTTCTTCTCCCACCAACTTCCTGCGTTCATCGTAATCGGAAACGTAGGTCTTTTGCACGCTGGTCGTAAGGTCGGTCTTGAAGAGGCCGTCTGCGCCATTTGTCGGGGGCGTATAGTCGAGGTTTTCGAACCGGTAGCTGTCGTACGCACGGTTATTCAGGGCGATGACAATCAAGACGAGGACCGTCGTTAGGAGGCGCAGTCGCCTGGGGACGAAGATGATCAGCGAGGCATTCAGGAGGGCAAGGAGGCCGAGGAGGGCAAGGATCGCCGCACCCGGGGCCACTCCCTGGAACGGGAAATCGTAGATGAAACTTGCCATGAAGCCGAAGACGCCAGCAGCAAAAAGGAGGTACACAACGACGGAACGTCTCGGGCGATCGATTCCCGAATGGAAGTATTCGCTGATCCGGACGAGGCCCTTCACAATCATCACCGCTAGCCAAAGCCCCACTAGCCAGATCGCCAGGGCGAAAAGATAAGCGGGCGGGGATGACGTGACATCAGGCGACTGGATGAAAAGGAGGAATGTCCGTTCCTGGATGTTAAGGACGATCGGTGCGAAACGAGGCAGAGTCACGAAAAATGAGGGGAGCAGGGCCGGAAGCGCGAGGAGCGTCAGGAAGGGTAAGCGGACCAGACGCAGGAAGCGGCTCAGCCTGTAGGCGTTCGAATAAGCTTCCACAGCGGGGTCGTCCGGCGCGGTCGGGTCGAATGGTGGAAAATCGAAGAACACGAAGTAGGAAATGGATCGCAATTTCTCCCTCACCCTGCCGAAGAAACCCCAAACGCCGGCTGCCGGCACGGCCGGCACCGGTGCGGCCGGTGCGAACGCGTTCCCGACGGGCATTGCCCCGGCAGCCGGCCGACGCGACCGCATTCACCGCGGGATAAGCCTCACCGAGAAAACCGAAGACCTTGCTCATCGCCGAATGAAAGCGATCGTCGGGGAGGAGATGAAAGCCGTTCAGGCCGATCACGGCAAGCAGGAGAGTGGAACAGCATGCGACGGCGAGGCGAGTCACCGGTTCCTCGCTCCAGAAGAGGAGCGGGAGACCCAGGCCCCGGCCGATTTGACCATAGATCAGGACGAATAAGAGGATCAGGATGAACGCCTGGAAGAGTCGATCGACCAGGAATCGTAGGAGGTCAGGGATGAAATTGCGATACGTCACCAGAAGAACGCCGATTATCGCCGAGAAAGCGATCCCACTGAGGTGATCAAGGAGTATTAGCATAATGATTTTCCATCGATTTGGACCTCGACTCGACTCAGGGACATGTCCGACCTATTTGAACACACTCGAAGTCAGAATCCAAACAAATTCGACTACATGAGACCGCTCGGTGCAAGGAAGCATGCAGTCAGGCGGATCTCGCCTTCAATATGATCGGCTACCTGGAGCCGCCTAAGGGTCGGGTGACGCACGGCGACGGCGACCGGGGATTGGCTCCCGGTCGCGTGACCGAGAACGGCTCGGTTTGCCCGCGAATCCCGCCGGGTGCCAGTCTCCCTCTCAAGGCAGCATCTGTGAGGCCGCTTGGGACGGCTTCCCGTCCGCGCGGGGTCAGAGACCCCGCATACAGACAGAGCCTACCCCGGTTCCGCGTGGTCATTCCAATATAGTTGAGCGCTCTCAGCGCGATTAGCGAGCGGATAGCTCACAGGCTATGGATGTCGGGTTGTAGGGTGGCGTCGAGTCGCGATTCATCGCGGCGAAGGCCCACCGGAGTGCCGCGCCGATCGGTGCGCGGGAGTTCCACGGACACCATAGCTAACTCCCGTCGATATTTGGGTATGGCGTCCACGGAACCCGGCGGTCGATAATCGAATATGGTGTCCCCGGAGCCCCACCATAACGGTAGCCGCCAGTTGGTCCAATCCCAGGGGCGCACTTCACTTACTTGTGCCAGGGGTCGGGAAATTGGAACGGCTGCAATTGTTGAAGCTGTTCCGTGATATCAGGACGGTCTTCTAGCCATTTTGTCGTGCGCTGGACGACCAAATTGCATACCATGCCCCGAAGTTCGGGATTTCCAATCCTGGTTCTCATGCAACCTTCCCAAACGGTCTGCGGGTATTGAATCGACATGACGCCGACGACACCGTTGCGACCCAAACATGGCGATTCCGGTAACTTGAATCTTTGGCGAAGTCGCTTCAAGGCGTCGTCGAGGCCCATCGTGTGTGTACCGCCTTCAACGGCTCTGCCGTTGTTGATAAAGCACCACAGACCATCGTCGTTCGAACTGTGGTAAGCAAACATCGCTTCGAGATGAAGGTTGCCATCTTCACCAACGATGTGAATCGGATCATGAAGGACTTGGTACGGGGCAGACACTGACGCGAAGAGATCAGCGATCCCACCCGCCGCGTAAAACTCGTGCATTTCTCCTGCGATGGAGACCGAGAACCGGACGCCCTGATGAAGAAAACTAAGTCGACGGAGGTAACTCAGGAAGAATGTTTTTGATACGTTTGTGACTTTGAATATGGAGGCGTCAGGGGCGAACCTCAGAGTGGTGCGCGACGAATCCGATTGAGTGGTTGATGCATGGCGTGATTCACGGATTCCGCGGCGGAATGCGAATTTGTCCGTTCGATGCGTCTGGCGGACTTCGACAGTCAATTCTTCCGACAAGGCGTTCAGGATGGTTCCCTCCGCGCGGTGGCAAGACCCTCGATCGAGAATTTCCTCGAACGGGGCAATTCTCCCGTTTGATAATTCCTCGATCGGTAAGGCAACATCGGCTTCGACCACAAATCCGCCTTCGCCAGCGGCGATGGCGAGTCGATGGGGGCGTTGCCCGAGCAACAGAGCGATGGGACCAACGAGGTATCCGATGAAGCCAGAAAATTCCGTGTTGGCAATATACATGGCGGGCCGTTTGCGAACCCCAACAATCAGGCGCGATTCTTCGAGAATTCGACTCTCGGTCGGTGCTCTACTGGAATCGTCCATAAGATTGGGGACCTCTCACTTGTTGGTCGGCATCTGCCGTATATGCGGGGCACAACTGTTGTTAGAGTACGCGGTTTGTCCCATGTTGACCTCGGACCCTGTGCAAAACTTTACCGCTTGACCACATGACACACAAAAAATCGGGAGCAGGCCAGCGGGAATTTCCAGCCGCTCCGCCACGGCCATGTAGTTCGCAGCGGGGCCGTACCAGACGACGAGAGAGTTTTCCCCCACCTGCTTGGCAATGAGGCTGACCAGATACTCGGTGACGGCGTCCTGGCTCATCTTATCTCCTCATGCGGCGGTGCCGCAATCGGCCGTAGGCTTGTGCCGAATGATCCTTTGGATCGGAAAGCCCAACGGAGTGGCCCGGTCGGTCCGATCGGCCTCGGCGCGATCAATCGCGGCTCGGCGCCACGCTACAAAACTCGTACTTGCGTTCGTCGACATCGTAGCAGCGAGATTACAGCGAAGGTGGCCATCCTCGCGGAAGGTGACCGTAGACCGCTTCGTAAGCGCGCACGGTTGCCGGCGGCGGGGCGTTCAATGCCTTCTCGATCGCCTGTCGATACCCCTCGTCAAGCGATTCGCGAAGCTTGGCCAGATTCTCTTCGTGCTCTTTTCGTTCCGCTTCCTTGGCCACGGACTCGGAGGGCAAGTAGTTCAGCCACTCGGGCTCGTCTGTCTTTTCTTGCTCCAAGGCATCCTTGAGCGGCCGCATATCGACCGCGTGCAACCGAGGAAAGTGATAGATCCAATCGAGCCGACGACCGCGGAGGCGGCTGAAGACCATTCGGTAGACCGGCGTGAGGTCGGCGCGCTGGGCCACCCAGATGGTCCCCATGTAGAAATCGATGTAATCGTAACGGTCTGTGCCTGATTGCCGATTGAGAAAATCCGCCAGAAATCCACCGCTTGCCCGGAACGAACCGAGGTCGAGCACGCGGCCGTCGGGTGCCACAACCTCGTGGCCGTCGGAGAACACATCCCACAGGCACTCGCCGACCAACTCGAGAACCTCACGCTCAGCCTCGATGGGACGCTCCTGAAAGGTCCCGGCGACCTCGTCGAGCGTGGGTGCGGGCGGCTCGAGGCGCTGATCCTCAGGCCTTCGTAACTCGCGAATGTTGCGATGAAAGCGGAGCGTCTCTTCATAAGTTTGTGTCAGCGAGGGATGGAATGCGGCGAGCAGTGGCGAGTTTTCCCAGCCATCCGGCGCAATTTCTCGCAGAACGTCCGGGCCGGCGAATCCTTGCGGGAACAACCAGTCGAATTCCGCGTCAAGCTCCGCATCGCTGTACGAATTCGTGTTGAAACTGGTCATTACCCGCCTCGATTACGCCGTGACGATGCCCTTTTCCCGCAACTGCCTGCCGATGGATGACCACTCGTATTCGCCTTCGATCAGGTCGTCCCAGTAGCGTCTTCTTCCGTACGATATCGGCGCCCACCCGCATCTCGGGCAGAGGCGATCGTGGAAGCGTGCCGTAGGGTGGGTCGAGCCGCGACTGGTCGCGGCGATGCCCACCATGCAGGCCGTGGCGATCGGTGGGCCTCACGATGCCGAGCATCGTTCGACTCACCCTACGACCGGTTGCGGCACTGCCGCGTTAGGCTGTTGTCTCCACGCCCGTGAATCCGATCCTCGGTCCTAATCTGCCGAAAAGGAACCACGCGGGCACCGAAATTAATCGCGCGTGCACGATCTGCGCGACCCAATGGCTCCCGTAGACCGCCGTTGGCCCCCTCCCCGTTCGTCGTAATGTGCCTACTTAGAGAACGTTGGCCACGGGGCTCGTGCGCTTGGTAATCCGTCCAACAGCCACCGTCCGTAGCTCATTTCCACAATCGGGTCACGCCATACAGATCGAAAAGGACATCCCCACTGACGACGGGAATCGTTTCGAGCAGCTATTGAGCGATCAATAAGCGGTCGAAGGGGTCTTTGTGATGCATTGGCAACGTCTCGATGAACGTCGCATGGGACAACTCGATTCCGAAAAAGTCGAATTTGTTTATCGACAGTTGACGTGGCAGGAAGGTCGTCGCTGACTCACCGAGATCGAGCCTCTTCAGGCCGACCTTGATGGCAATCTCCCAGCACGTGGCAATACTTACGAGCTTCCGGTTCGCCGGATCCTCGATCAGCGCTTTAGCATTCGGCACCAACTGCGGGTCGTCGTTCAGAAACCAGAGCAATGCGTGGGCATCGAGGAGTGGGTTCACTCCATGTACTCCTTGAAGTCTTCCAGCGGGGCGTCAAAATCCGGGGCCATCCAGATCTTCCCCTTGGCGCTCCCCGCCTTGCACGGCCACTGGTTCTTTGGTTCTGTCCTTGCCAGCTTCGCTACGGGTTGATCGTTCTCGGTAATTACAACCTCGTCGCCGTCCTGGAGCCGATGGATCAGGTCCAGCAGTTGGGCCTGGGCTTCCTGTATCGTTACGGTCATCATGTTCGAACCTCCCGCGAGTTCGCCAATTCCCGGACGTCCCGACGTTTCAGAGACACAGGTAGCAAGCCAACATTTATTCTACCAACCCCTCTCCCGCAACTGCTTGCTGATGGATGACCACTCGTATACGCCTTTGATCAGGTCGTCCCAGTAGGCTCTGGCTTCCTTCCAGCGCGCGAGTTCGCGAATGGGGGCGATGTTCAGGTCCACACCGTTATTGAGGTCGGGGTCGAGGTTCAGGTTCGCGGCCAAGCGGAGCCTGTCCTCGAAGTCGCGAAGCGCGGAGACGAACGCCTCCTGGCGGTCGATATTCTTGTCGAACTTTTTTTGGGGCAGGCCAAATCGAGTTTTGACTAAGAACTCCCCGGCGAAGACCCGAACCGAGTACCCAGCGGCCAACCCGCGAGCGGCGGAATCATTCCCACTCGATCGTGCCGGGTGGTTTACTAGTGACGTCATACACAACCCGGTTGACCCCCTTGACCGCGTTGATGATCCGAGATGAGACGACAGCCAGTACGTCGTGTGGCAGGCGAGACCAGTCGGCAGTCATGAAATCATCGGTTTCGACCGCGCGGATGGCGATCACGTTCTCGTAGGTGCGGGCATCTCCCATCACACCTACGGATTGCACGGGCAGAAGCACCGCGAATGCCTGGGCGACTTGTCGCTCGAGTCCGGCATTACGCAGTTCCTCGAGGAAGATCGTATCCGCCTGGCGCAGGATGTCCAAGCGCTCGGCCGTCACCTCGCCCAGACAACGGACGGCCAGCCCGGGACCCGGGAAAGGATGGCGCCACACCAAGGAATCGGGCAATCCGAGCTCGATCCCAAGCCGGCGCACTTCATCCTTGAATAGATCGCGGAGCGGTTCGATCAGCTCGAATCCGAGCTCTTCGGGGAGTCCACCGACGTTATGGTGAATCTTGATCGTCGCGGCGGGCCCGTCAGGCGCACCACCGCTCTCAATCACGTCCGGATAGAGCGTGCCCTGAGCCAGGAACCGTGCCGCCAGGAATCGAACGGGCCTCCTCACGAAAAACGTCGATGAAGACGTGGCCAATCCGTCGCCGCTTTTCCTGCGGGTCAGTCACACCTTTGAGTGCTTCCAAAAAGCGATTGGACGCATCGATCACACGAAGCTCAGCCGTGGTTCGCGACCGGAACGCATCGGCCACCGAGATTCGTTCACCGCTCCGAAGCAGCCCATTGTCGACGAACACGCAAACGACCCGAGGTCCCAGTGCTTTCGCCAGTAGTGCCGCACACACAGCCGAGTCGACACCTCCCGACAGTCCGCAGACGATTCGATCGGACGATCCCACCCGTCGTCCGACCTCGGCGAGGGTCCGCTCGATAAATGCCTCCATGGTCCAGGTTCGCGGATTCCCGCAGATTCGGTCCAGGAAATTCCCGAGGATCAGTGAGCCATATGGTGTGTGCGACACCTCGGGATGGAACTGGAGTCCGTAGAACGGAAGCGTGGCATGACGCAGGGCAGCGATAGGGCAGGTCGCGGTCGTCGCGAGCGGCACGTAGTCAAAACCAACGTGCTGGATCTGGTCGCCGTGACTCATCCACACGACCGTTTCCAGAGGAACATCTTGAAAGAGCGGCTCCGATGGGTCTTGGACGCGGCACAGGGCGCGACCGAATTCCCCGGCTGGAGCGGCATCAACCCGGCCACCTAGCACGTCGCAGGCCAGTTGCAGCCCGTAGCAGATCCCCAAGATCGGCAGTCCCAACCCGAAGATCGCCGGATCACAACGCGGGGCCCCGGGCTCATAGACGCTCGACGGTCCCCCGGACAGGATCAAGGCCAAAGGATTCAGCTCGCGCACTCGCGCCGCCGCGATGTCGTGACGGACGATACGCGCGAATGCATGCCGCTCTCGGACCCGACGCGCAATGAGCTGCACGTATTGTGCGCCGAAATCAAGGACGAGCACGGGGCCGCGCTGCTGGATCGGAATCCACCATGAGCCGTTTTCTCGACGAGGAACCATACGGGTGTGAAGCGGATTGAACGATTCGACCAAGAGAACGAATGTACCAGGCTCGGTCCCGTTGAGAATGGCGGCGAATCCGAAGACCGATGACGATACGAACGCTTCGCCTCAACTCCAGGGTTCGACGAGACCTGCCGGCCGGTTTCGACGTCATGAAATGTGGCGTCGAGCGTCGCAAGATCCACCAGGGCGAATGTCCGCGAAGAATCGACGACCGGCGATCGAGACGATCGAGCCGGGGTTGACAACCAGTCCATCCGAACATCGAAACCACATGGGACGATGCGTGTGGCCCACCACGAGTAGATCGCAGGTTAGGTCCATGAGATACCCGCGCAAGACTCTGCGCGGATGACTGTGCCGGTTGACAAACTCCATATCCGAGCGAGGCGAGCCGTGCACGACCACGGCAATCGACTCGCCACCGGCCACCACCAAGTCGAAAGGCAACGCCTTCAAATACTCCAGAGTCTGGCTGCTCGGTGTACCGCCGCGGAACTCATCCAGTGCGCAAGGCGGCGTTCCAGGGCCCAGCGGTCGTGGTTGCCGCGTACCGCGGCAATTTGATGTTCCTCCAGGAACGAGACGACGCGGTCAGGAAACGGACCGTAGCCGACCAGATCGCCGGCGCAGACGATCCGATCCGCGCCAAGTCACGGTCAAGTGAGACCACGCCCGCTTCAGAGCCAAGGGATCGCCGTGAATATCCGAGATCAGCCCCAGCTTCATCGTGGTGCCTCGGACCTGGCGCTGTTCTTTCGAGGCGCGGCCAGGGCCGACAACTCGGTCGAGCGTCTGGTCGCCGCTTCAACGGCGTCGATCAACGCGCCGCGCACTCCTGCCGCCTCGAGCGCATGCAGCCCGGCGATCGTCGTGCCACCCGGTGAGGCAACCTGATCCTTGAGCAAGCCGGGATGCAGACCGGTCTCCAGCACCATCGTGGCGGCGCCCAAGATGGTCTGGGCCGCCAGGAGCGTGGCGACGTCACGAGGCAAGCCAACCCGTACCCCGCCGTCGGAGAGGGCCTCAATCATCAGGTACACAAACGCCGGCCCGCTGCCCGAGAGCCCCGTGACCGCGTCGAGCAATGACTCAGCCACGCAGACGGCATGTCCCACGGAGCCGAGAAACGTTCTGACGACCGCCTCGTCCTCCGGGTGAGCTCGCGGCCCGAGTGCGAACGCCGAGGCGCCCTTTCCAACCAGGGCGGGCGTATTGGACATGACACGAATGACCCGGACTTTGAACCCAGTCCCTCGACGATCGACGCAATCGTGATCCCCGCCGCAATCGAAACAACCAGATGCTCGGCGGTCACCAACGGCCGAAGTTCGTCCAATACTTCGCGCATGCTCTGGGGTTTGACCGCAAGGATCAGTACGTCGCTTCGCTCGACCACCGGTGGGTTCGAGTCGAATACGGCGACTCCCGTCTCCGCTGCCAGAAGGTTTCGAGCGTTCGCCAGCGGGTCGCTGGCGCAGATGGCTTCGACCGGCGCGATGCCGGCCCGAATCATCCCTTTCACCAACGCGGTCGCCATCTTTCCAGAACCGATGAAGCCCCACCGACGCGCTCCGGTGACTACTGGCGAATCGCCGCCTTTGCCGCTCATGGAATCGCCTCAAATCCGCAAATTGGGAAGCCACTCCGCACGTGTGCGCCGGGCCTGTATCCGCTCCGCGCCGGGTAAGGTAATCTGCGACGAATCATACACCCAGAGGGAGAAGAGCACCAGGTATCGGCCGGCAGCGGCCTGATTGGCTTGAGCGGTCCGCCTTTCGCTAGAAGTCGAGCTTCGCCCTCAGTCCGAAAATGAACGCGGATCGGGCCTCGAATTGAGCGGGGTCAACCGCCTGGATGTCGGCCGACAGGGTGAACCAACGGGTGATCGCGGCGTTGTAGTAGAGATCGAGGCCCTGCTCGTTGCCCCTCGGCGCGATAGGCCCGAGGGTCTGCCGGAGGACGTCGCTGGTCGCCAGGTAGTAGTAGCCCACTCCCCACGAGTCCGCGGCCCGGCCGGGAAGTGGACTCTCGCCCGCGAGACCGAGGTTCAGGAACCAGTGGATCGGGTTGGTGGTCTGATCGGCGAGGCTGATGTTCGCGAACATCCCCCAGCCCTTGGTCGGGTCCTCGGGGTCGATGAAGAGGAACTGGTCGAAGCCGTAGGTGATCACCCACGAGCCCGACCGTCGAGTCGCGGGATTCCCCGGCTCGTTGAGGATGACGTAATCATCCTGCGAGAACGGACTGAACCGGCCGCTGGCGTAGGTCCCTTCCAGTGATTGGTGACCGGGCAAGCCGAAGGGCGTCACCGGCACGCGAAGATGGCCGAAGAGGGTCATTCCATTGCTGAACATACGGCCGACTCCGCTTGTATCGGGCCGGCCATTCGTGTCGAGCACGAGGAAGGTGAAAACGGGGTCAGAATCCCGCAGGTAGGTGAAGCCGGCGCTCGGGGTCGAGTAGGGGATCGTGCGGCCGTAGATCGGGCTCAAGACAAAGGCTTCATTCATGAAGCGATTGATGCCGTTGCCGCCCAGAAACGGATGGATGTTGACGCCGTCGGCGGCGTTGAGCTTGCCGAAGGTGACGACGAGATCGGGGGTCACGAACTGCTCAATCTGCAAGTTCGTCAACGCCAACGCGCTCCCGTCCGGCTTGGGGAACTCCAGGGCAAAGTTGGCGGGGACGAAGGAGCCGACGTACCGGTTGACGCTCTGTCCGAAACGACTCTCACCGTGGAGGTTGATGAACAGTCCCTCCCAGCCGAAGAGCTTCTCCGCCTCGATGGTCCCGAAGTAGTCGAACTTGAGCCCGTAGGGGAAGGTCTGGCGAAGGCCGCCGCTCGTCACTCCCTGATAAAACTGCGAGAGGCTCGTGCGGAGGTCGATCCCCTCGTCGAACAGGGCGTCGCGCGCCGAACCAGTTCCCCGTGACGCCGTACGACGGAACGGCTGACGGCGGGATCTCCTCCGTCTCGGCCTCGTTGGTCGTGTCGGTCGGTGCCGCGCGCTTGCCGCCCGGCAGGTCCGTATAGGGCCAGGCGTTCGGCGAGGGCCTCGCACCAGCCTGGAGGCCCGCTCCGGGCAGTCCAGGGATGATGACGGGGCCGGGGCCTTGCGCCTCCGCGCGAGCCGGCAATAGCGTGAGGATGCCCACGACGCCGACCCATCTCCAACGCTGACGACCAATTCTGCTCACGAAATCCTCATCGATTCCCGTAGGCCAATGATCCGGGAGAGGCCCCCGTCGGGTGGGGTGATGAAACGACACGGTTGAACATGCTCGCGGGATGGTTTCGAGGCGCGTGTATTTGGTGCGCCGATCGAATGACAATGCGAGCGAGCGAGCCCTTTCCCCCCTTGCAGGGGGGCTCACAGGGAGGGGCTTTTCCGAAATCAGCCGTGCCAGTCGCCAGCCGCTCGCCGGCAACGCAGCGAACACTGGCTCCCTCTCCCTTGGGGAGAGGGCTGGGGTGAGGGGCCGATCAAAGCCATGCCGCCGGTCGAATCCGATCACTCGCCGCGGACGACTATCACCGGCGCGTGAGCGGAAACGCCACTGCGGGATGCCGCGGTTTTCGAGAAGATTTTCGGTGGCGCGACCCTCACCCCAGCCCTCTCCCAGCGGGAGAGGGAGCTAGTTTTGACAAAAGCCCCTCCCTGTAAGCCCCTGACCCCCCCTTCGCAAGGGGGGGAAAAGAGCGCACCGAAATTGGGGTAAACTCAGAGCTTGTCCAGAACCGTTGTTTCATCACCCCACCCGCCAGGTCCGTGCCCCGGACGGCTTATCGGTTAGCAATCCGGTCGGAATTGCGGGATGGCTGAGGCGCGGTCGTATGGAATGTATCGGCAGAAACGGCCTCGCGAAGAAATATCCCGGACCCCCAATCGCGAATTCCTCCGCATGGCGGACCGTCCGGCATCTCGGCGGCTCTCCAGCCCGGCAAACCGTGGCCTGCAAAGCCGGCTCTCATCCGACGATGGGTTCATGGACAGGCTCAGGCATAGAAGATCCGTCGACGGCTGCGGAGGTTTCTCGGTAACCAGGCCGGCTTTTCCTGAACCAACATTTGCAACGGAATTGCTATGAGTCGCATCGGTTGGCCCTTGCGTTCGGGCCAATCGCCTGCCAATACTCGCCGTCCATACGCATCTCCGAATGGTTAACCGATCTCGCGGCGCCAGTGGTCGTGTTCCGCCAGTTCGCCAGCCTCGGACACGAGAAGATCGCGGCCGACCTTTGCGTCACCTGCGTAATGCGTGCAAGAATTGACCTTATGTCCGGCCTTCGCTCCGCGAAGGCATCGAGAGCTGTTTTTTTGCGATTCTTCGACAGCTTCGGCCGCGGACGACGCATGGAAGGATGATGCCGGCGGCATCGAGCCGACTGCCGGATGGCATGTGCGAATGAGGGAAGGAAGCGATGGCTCTCTTTGCTCGACTCGGCTTTGCCTGGACGACCGTCGTGCTGTTTCTCCTGTTCGGCAGCACCTGGCTTGGCGATCCGATTTCGCCCATCACCGCGGCCATCCTGTTCGTCTGGCTTTTCGCGACCATGCTCTGGGCCGCGTTCGGAGCCATCAACATCGCCGATACGCTCGCCGAGATCCTCGGTGAGCCTCTCGGCTCGCTCGTCCTGACACTTACGATCATCTGCCTCGAAGGCGTGCTGGTCGGCATCGCCATGCTGACCAGCGACTCCGGGGCGACGATCGGGCGCGATACGCTATTCGGCGCCAACATGATCATGATCAACTTCGCTGGCGGTCTGGCCTTATTCCTGGGCGGGTTGCACCACCGCGAGCAGACCTACAATTTCCAGGGCACCTCAGCGTTCCTTGCCGTGGTCATCGTGCTGAGTGTGCTCGGCTTCATCCTCCCCAATTACACCAACGCGATCCCTCGCGGGAGCGTCACGAGTGTTCAGGCCGCCGGCATCATCATCGTCACGTTGGTGATGTACTTCACCCTCCTCTTGATTCAGATCGGCCGGCACAAGCACTTCTTCGAGGACTCCGAGGGGTCCGGCGAAGCGGAGGTCGCCAGCGGCGATCCAGCGTCGAAGCCGGGAACCGGAGAAATTGGAAAGCTCTCACTCATACTCGTCGTGAGTGTCGTTCCGATCCTGCTCATGGGGAAATACCTGACCAGCTTGCTCGACTACGGCAGTGCGAAGCTCGGGCGCCTCCCGCACTGGGCGGGGTGATCCTCGCACTGATCGTGATCTCACCGAAGATGATCTCGGCGGTGAAGGCGGGGATCGCGAATCAACCGCAGCGTTCGGTCAACCTCGCTCTGGGGTCGTGCGCACCAGCGATGGGGATCATCTTTCCGATCATCCTCGGCATCGGGGTCGTGACCGGGAAGACTGTCATCATGGGCGCTGAACCATCCGACGTGATCATGCTCGCCCTCACGCTGGTGCTCTCTGCCCAGACGTTCTCGGGAACCCATACGACGCTCCTCGAGGGAGCCGCTCACCTGGCGGTCTTTTTCATCTACATCGTTCTGATGTTCAGCCCGTGAGTCCGCAAGCTTTGGCCGATGGTGTGGGTCTCGCAATCGAGTCACGTGTCGCAACGATTTCATCACACAACAGGAGAAGATCATGTCGTTCTACAAGAAGCACGCTCCGAACCGGCGCGGGCACTCCCGCGACCTTCCGGACCTCAGCCAGTTCGACGGGATGAAGGATCAAATCGAGGAGGCCGCCATTCCCTCGGCGTACGCGGAGAAGGAGAAGAAGCGAATCAAGGAGCTGGGATTGGAGCCGGCCGACTCGATCGAGGACAAGAGCGAGATTAGCTGCTTCCAGCGCGGTAGCACGCCCCACTGGTCCGGGATCAACACGTTCCTCAGGGCGCCGTACCTCGAGGACGTCAAGAAGGTGGGCGAGTACGACGTCGCGTTCGTCGGCGTGCCGTTCGATATCGGCTGCACCTTCCGCTCAGGGACGCGGTTCGGACCGCAGGGGATCCGGCGGATCTCGGCGTTGTACCAGAAGTATAGTTACGAGCACGGGATCGACCTGTCCGAGTCGATCAGCATGTGCGACGTCGGCGACATCTTCTGCCCGGCCAACATCACCAAGGCCCACGACCAGATCACCAAGGGCGTCGCGCACATCCTGTCGCAGGGAACCTTCCCGATGATCATGGGCGGCGACCACTCAATCGGCTACCCCTGCGCCCGCGGCGTGGCCGAGTGCGTGGAAGGCAACGTGGGCATCATTCACGTCGACCGTCATGTGGACACGCAGGACAAAGACATGGACGAGATCATGCACACTTGTCCGTGGTTCCATGCCACCAACATCCCGAACTGCCCGCCGAAGAACCTGGTGCAGTTGGGAATCGGCGGCTGGCAAGTGCCCCGTGCCGGGGTGAAAGTGGGCCGAGACCGCGGCACGACGATCCTGACCGTTAACGACATCGAGAAGATCGGAATCGAGAAGACCATCGAGATCGCGCTGGAAGTCGCCTGGAAGGGGGCCGGCGCCGTCTACATGTCGTTTGACATCGACTCGGTCGACGCCGGGTTCGTCCCCGGCACGGGCTGGCCGGAGCCGGGTGGCCTACTGCCGCGCAAGGCGCTGAAGCTTGTCGAGGGGATCGCGAAGGAAGGAATCGTGGCCATGGAGCTCGTCGAGGTGTCGCCGCCGTACGACATCGCGGACATCACATCCTTGCTGGGTGCCCGGCTGATGGTGGATGTGCTGGCCGTCATGGTCAAGAATCAGCGCATCGGCGGCCGTCTAAAAGTCTGAACGGGTGGGTCCATGTCGGCACCGGTCTTCATCCTCGCGACCGAACTTCAACCGCGGGACGCCGCCTGGCCCGGTGTCGAAGCCCTGGCGGCCTCCCTGGAGTCGTTCGCTGGGCACAAACTCGGAATGGCGCCACGAGTCGACCTAGCGTGCCTGACGTCCCGATCAACGGATGACCCGGGTGAGTACCATCTCGGCCGGGTGATCGATCGGCGAGTCGGCGACGGGGCGTCGCTCGTCTTCCTTCTGCCCGCCGCGTTGGAACTGAATATCTGGCAGCGGACCACGCTGGGCGAAGAGGTGGTGCGCCGCGCGCCGCCGCCATGCCGGTGTTTCGATCCATCACGATACGGTGGATCCCGCACATCCCCTGCTCGTCGATTGTTTCGCCGGCCTGGTCCTGCGGGCGCTGGACGAGCGTGGGCTTGCGCCGCGCAACGCCGGACTGGTCCTCGTCGCCGACGGGCAGGGCGATCCCGCCACCCGCGCCGACTCCTACCGCCTGATGCGGTTGATCTGGGAGCACGCCGGCCTCGGCCGAGGCGAGGTGGGCTTCGTCCGACACCCGCAGCCGTTCCTAGCGGAGGCCCTCGACGCTGCCTGAGCGAACCTCTGGGCTGGCTCCTGCTGCCGCAATGCCAGTGGGACGTCGAGCTGTGCGACTTTGCCCGCGTGATATTCGACGATCACCGTCGGTGCCACCCCGAGGCTGCGGGCTGGGAGCTGCTCGCCCCGCCGCGGGACCACCCTGCGATCTTGGCCTGGCTCGAACAGCGATTGCTCCGGCTTTGGCAGGAGAAGCGGGCTCGTCAGGCGTCTCGAATCGCCTCCGTGAGGAACGATACCCCGCCGGCCCATGCGGGGGTGTGGTCGGGCACGGATTGGGTACCGGTTGGTGAAGCAACGATTCGGCCGCGGGCCGGGTGCATCCGCGGGCCCGAGATTCTTCCGCGCTGGCCGAGGTCCTCGAGCGGGTGCTCCCTCCGTCCGATCAGTACCTGGTGAAGGTGACCTGGCACGGCTACGCGCCCGGGACTTACACGGGACCGCTCGCGCTGGACCTCCTGCTCGGCGCTGCCCGGCCGGGCGGTCTTGCTGGAGGGACACACGAGCAGCCGGAACCTTGGCGGCGTGGACATCGACTGGGAGACCGACGCCGAGAGGCACCGCACCTGGGTCCGGCAGCAGGAAGTCGAATTCCTGCGGCGTACGGGATTGGCGGAGGTGATCGCCCGGCACGGCGCCCAGTACCTGAACGTGACCGAGGCGTGGTGGGACGGCGCCTGTGCCGGCCGACGACGTCCGGTCCGCGCTCGGCGACGTCGCGCTTCGGAATCCGGAGCTGGCCGGATTTGTCCCCTCGGCCTTGCTGGAACTTCGCGGGATCCCGTTGATCAGCTTCGCCCGCTTCAAGGGGCCGACCCGACTCGGCCTCTCGAACCTCTTCGGCCTGATCCCGCACCCGCTACGGAGCGAGTGGCACGGGCCGGACATCACCCACTTCGCCTCGGTCTGCTGCGACGTGGCCCAGTTGTACGAGTGCTTTTTCCCTCTCTACGGTCTGGTGGAGGCGTTCGACTCGGCCGTGCGCTGGGATCGCAAGGGGCTTTATCGAAGTCGCTGGGGAAACTACGATTTGCTGCTCACCGATGGGCTCTTCACCATGAGCGAAGGGCTGGTCGGCGCCGACGTACTGGCGAGCCAACTGCAAGGACAGGACGTCTTGCGCAGCGGGTTCTATGACGTCGTCCGCGGACGACTCGACTGGTCGGGGCCGGAGATGGTACTCCCGCCCGATCTCCAATCGATCTTGGTTTGACGATATCCGGCTCTCGAGGAAACAACCGGCCGCTTACGGTTGATGGCAGCAGACGAGATATCGTTCCGGAGGAGCCGCGGGACGCTAGGCTGATGCGAAGTTGCTATTGACGCGGTTTTCGTGGATGTTTTGGACTCTTCGCTTTTGTTACGCCAGGCATCGGCATTCGTGTTGTGCGCGGGTCTCATGACCCCGCACGAGTGCCCGACCGTAGGTCTCCTTCCTTCGGAATGTGCTCTAAGACCACGAATGCCTTGTGAAGCCAGGTCCGACGGTGAGCGCCTGGAGACCTTCGGTCAGGCACTCCGGCGGGGTCGTGAGACCCGCGCCGAACATCAATTCGAGTCGCGTGAAACAAAAATAAAAGCGAGATAAATCTCCGTACGGCATCCTTGCTGTCAAGCCCAGCTTCGCATCAGCCTAGCGGGACACTACTGAACCTGGGACGAACATACTAACCCGACGCGTGCAGCGAGGCGACACAGCGAAAATCCTCGCTGGCACGTCGGGCTAGTCTGATCGCCGTTGCTGTCGTGGCGTGTGCAATCCGTAAGTAAACAGCTCTAACCCCGAATAACCGGACTGCCAGACCGCCGATTCGCCACCGCCCGGCCGGTTTGTGTGCTGTGCTATCCAAATACTTGGCCCCGATCCGCGAACACGACATTACGGCAATAGTAGCTCGTGGTGACGCGGCCTGGCGATGAGGACGTTGATCATGGCACTCTTGACGAGATGGTTCTGGAAGGTCCTCTACTTCCCGTTCACCCGCATGGTCATCGCGGTCTTCGCGATCCTGGCGACCTTCGTGTCGCTTAGCATGATCGGGGGATGGATCGGCAAGTCCTACGGTTTCTGGGCACAGCCCTGGTACTCGGTCCTCATGGGCGCAATCGTCATTACCACGGTCTGCCTCGTCTACCATGGCTATGTGCGAATCCTCGAGCACCGTGCCACGACGGAGTTGTGCCGAAAGGGGGCGGTGGGTGAGTTCGCGGTCGGGTCGGCCATGGGCTTCGGTCTCATCTCCGCGACTATCGCCTGTCTCTGGTTCGGCGGTTACTATCGGGTCGAGGGCCTGGGCCATCTCCCTTCGGCGAACACGTTGATCGGGGTCGGACTTGTCGCGGCGTTTGTGGAAGAGATCCTCATCCGCGGAATCATTTTTCGGATTACGGAAGAATCCCTGGGAACCTGGCTGGCGACGGCGATCTCCGCGCTCTTGTTCGGTTTGCTTCACCTGCTCAATCCAAACGCAACCTGGATCGCCGCTCTGTGCGTCGCCGTGGAAGCGGGAATACTCCTGGCGGCGGCTTACGTCACGACCCGACGACTCTGGTTGCCGATCGGGATGCACTTTGCCTGGAATTTCAGCCAGGCAGGAATCTTCGGTGTCGCCGTTTCCGGTGCAGCCGCAAGCGGGATGGTGAGGTCTACCCTGACCGGGCCCGACCTCCTTTCCGGCGGTGCCTTCGGAGCGGAGGCGTCGATCTTCGCCGTCCTCATTTGCACGTCCGTGGCGATCTTCCTGATGGTCTGCGCCGTTCGTAACGGTCAGATCATCCGGCCGTACTGGTCCAGGAGCGTGAAAGAGCCGATCCCCGAAATCGCGAACGAGCGAATTGGAGAAATACCATCGGAGGGTCTACCGTGAGCCAATTGACGTCGTTTGTCTGTTTAACGCTTGCACTTGCGATCCGTGTGCCCCACAAGTGCAAGGCGTCAGTTCATTTTTCCGGCTGCATGAATGATCTGAAACCAGGCTTCTCATCGTTTCCCGCCTCAGAGAGCGCTAGCCCTGGGCCTCCGCGGATCGTTTGTTCCATTGCCACAAACCATTCGTCACACTCGCCGGAAGGCGATGGCCGAGCTGGCGCGCCACCAGCACGATCTGGCCACGGTGATGGCCTTCATGAGCGACGAAGTAAGTCAGCACATGCCCTACATCGAGTGGTAGATCTGCGCCATACATACGCCGGTGTTGGCGGAATCCGCCCGTCCCGCTCGAGCGCCAGCGCCAGTAGGCTGGCGATCCCCGGTCCACTGCGCTTCAAAGCGCGGACGAGCTGAGAACGGGTGGCCCGGTGCCGATCCACCGCTTGAGGCACCGCGATGCCATGCGGTTTTCCGAGCGTCTTGATCCACATACAGCCGCGCGTTGTGCATGTGGCTGGCGATGACCCGAATCGTGCGACGCGGCGAACCCGGGACAGCGGCTTCCCATAATGAATCGGGGAGCTGCTCGACCAAAAACGTCGTGACGCGGTCGTTCGTCGACCAGGCGTTCAGAATGCTGTCATGAAGTGGCGAAGCCTCCGACTTCATCGATCCCCTTTCTTCTCCCTTCCGAGGTTCGGCGGGTCACTTACGAAACGATTAGGACTTGCCCTCCCGAAAGCCGCCCCTATCATAACCAGGGATCCGCCTCTCCACGAGAAAGGGGTGTTTGGATGGGCAAGTTGAACGACAGAGTGGCCGTGATTACAGGTGCGACTTCGGGCATGGCCCTGGCCACGGCCAAGCTTTTCGTCGAGGAAGGGGCGTACGTCTTCATCACCGGCCGGCGACGTGACAAGCTGGAGGAGGCGGTGAAGGCGATCGGCCGGAACATCACAGGGGTCCAGGGCGACGCCGCCAACCTCGCCGACCTCGATCGGCTCTACGAGACCGTGAGGAAGGAGAAAGGGAGGATCGACGTCCTTTTCGCCAGCGCGGGGATCGGGGAGTTTGCCCCCATCGGTGAGGTGACAGAGGAGCAGTTCGATCGGACGTTCGGCCTCAACGTCCGGGGAACGCTCTTCACGGTGCAGAAGGCGCTGCCGCTCTTTGCAGACGGCGGCTCGATCATCATGAACGGGTCGATCGCCGGCTCGATGGGCTTTCCGGCCTTTGGAGTCTATAGCGCGAGCAAGGCGGTGCTCCGGTCGTTCGCGAGGACCTGGACGGTGGACCTGAAAGCCCGCAACATTCGCGTGAACGTCTTGAGCCCGGGCACGATCGATACGCCCATCCTCGAAGGAGTGCCGAAGGATGCACTGGACGGGTTCATCGCACTCATCCCCCGAGGTACGATGGGACGCCCCGAGGAGATCGCGACCGCTGCGCTGTTCCTGGCCTCGAGCGATTCCAGCTTCGTCACGGGGAGCGAGCTCTTTGTCGACGGTGGAACCGCCCAAATCTGATCACAGCCAGCCGCACGGTGCACGGGGTCGGTTCACACGGTGTACGGGGTCGGTTCATTTTTCCGGCCAGAAAAATGAATTGACACCAGGCTTCGTTTGCGGGGAGCGAGCTCTTTGTCGACGGTGGAACCGCCCAAATCTGATCACAGCCAGCCGCACGGTGCACGGGGTCGGTTCACACGGTGTACGGGGTCGGTTCATTTTTCCGGCCAGAAAAATGAATTGACACCAGGCTTCGTTGGCCAGAAAAATGAATTGACACCAGGCTTCGTTTGAAAAAATGAATTGACACCAGGCTTCGTTCAACAAACTGGAGAGCGACTGACGAATCACTGCAAGCCGTACTGGGTCCAGAATGATCCTGTTTATGTCGCATACGGCCGATTCGGCCGACTCTCCGCTTGCTGGATCGCGGGACGTAAAGTGGGATAGCCAGCAAAGAATGATCTCCTCCGGAGACCAATCTTGCACGAGGTCGGGTCGAGTTCGCAGAACGGGGTGAAGATGGTTACTCGTGACGGCGCAATCGAAATTCTCGATGGCGAACATGGCTGCGGGCTATTCGAGGCGATCGCAAACTCAGCCCTTGCGTTGTTCGTAATGGCGGCCGCGGGCCGGATCTTTGCCGCAAACGAACGCTTTGCGAAGACAGCGCACGATGCACTGATAGATGCCGACCTGATCGCTGGCCGCGATCTCACGGCGCGGGTAGGCTGGCATCAGAAAATGTCGTGGAGGAAAGCGTTGTGGAAAGCGACGTCGTCTGTTCGCAAGATCACATGTGGTCAAATGTATCGACGGGCCGTGTCCCGGTCAAGTCTCTGGCGGTGAAAAAAAAGCGGTTGTCTTGTTTTCTCCCGTGCCATTGAATAACCCTTTTGAAGAACCCTCAAGAGGTGCCGAAATCGGGTCCATCGCAGAAGGTCAAACCAAATTAGGCGCGACTTTGCAATTCTCCTGCGAGGAGCGACCCCAACCTTGACGGGGGCCCTCCCGGCGAGTTAGAAACGGGTTTACGGAGCCCGGGGCCCAAATGCTTGACCAGTCCGGCGATCCGGGAAACGTCGTATTACATGTTGATGTATAGTTGCAACCCTGGGGTCGGTTGAACCCAGGCGAAGGAGGATACCGCGATGAGGAGCTCCACCGACAGCGCGACGCGTTTGAAATTTGCTTCGTTTTCGACTCCAGGTGCCACGGCTGTTATTCGAGGTCGGCGCCGATCGTCGCCCCGACGCCCCGCCATTCCCCTCGCCGGTGTCTTGATGTGTGTAGCAATGATCGTCATGCAGGTCGCCCAGTGCAACGCCGGCTCTTTGACCCCCGAGCAGATGAACTTCGGTGTCCTCTCACTTTCCGCAGAGATTGACTTCGGGTCCATCGTCGCTACCCAAGGGGTGTCTTACGGGAGTTCCATCACCATCAACGGGACCTATAACGCGCTGGGCTGGTCGAACACGTCGAGTGGGACCTACCTCGGCAATAGCCTGAGCATGAATTACACGGGAACGTTCGATCAAGGCACGAGCACATCCTCGTGGACCCAGTCCGGCAGCTACGGCGCCAGTGGGGTGGCATCGGCCGGCAGCGGGGAATTCTCCCCGGATGGCAGTACCCTAACGTGGAGCCAATCGGGCACCGTCGGCACATCCGCCTGGGCATTCTCCGGCCCGCTTTCGGTCCAATCGATCAACGGAGATCTCGGCATCTCCGGAAATCTATCCGGTACGGTCGATGGCCAGGGTGCTGTCGCGCAGATAAGCCTCGAGCCCGACCTGATCGGCAAGATAATATTCCTCATCGTCATACTAGCACCCAGTGCGTTTTCCATACACACCCTATCGAGCGGCGATCCTTCGATAGGTCCTCCCGTCGTCGGAGTTATGACGGTTTCGGCCGTTCCCGAGCCTTCGAGCCTCTTCATGATGGCTGTCGGTGTCGGGGTTGCGTTCGTCGTTTTCCGCATGCAGCGACGAGGCCGATAAGCGGGCCGAGCAACGGCCGTGAATAACCCCGGGACCGCCTCCGGTCCTGTCTCTCGAAAAAGTGGGTTCCCGGTGGCAGTTCAAGTGGGTTCCCGGTGGCAGTTCATTTTTCCGGCCGGAAAAATGAACTTACACCGGGCTTCCTCGTTGTGCATGTGGCTGGCGATCACCCGAACTGTGCGCCTTGGCGAACCCGGAACAGCAACGTCACATATTGAATCAGGGAGCTGTTCGACCAAAAACGTCGTGACGCGATCGTTCGTCGACCAGGCGTTCAGAATGCTGTCATGAAGTGGCGAAGCCTCCGACTTCATCGATCCCCTTTCCTCTCTCTTCCAATGTTCGGCGGGTCACTTACGAAAAGATTAGGACTTGCCCTCCCGAAAGCCGCCCCTATCATAACCAGGGATCCGCCTCTCCACGAGAAAGGGGTGTTGGGATCAGCTCTGAGAAATACGCCCCTCGGCGGGGTGCATGCGTGCAACAAGAGGCCAGCGGACCAACCGAGGGCCGGAAAAGGCAATAGGGGGACGGGCTCGAAGGGTGCTTCGAGTACGACCGCCATCAGACGCAGAGCGACACGGCCCAACCTGGAACACGCCCGCACGCCACTAACGGCTAACTGCTGTCGATTCGGATCTGAATCGAGCCGGCTGCCGTTGGGTCGAAGACCTCATCCGGCCAATGCCGAAACCGCAGGCTCTCCAACAACCGCTGCGCCATGTTCTTCAATGAGCCGAACAGCTCCACTGCCGTTCGCTTGCCCTGGTCCTTTGCCAACTGCCGCAACAGGCTCCCCTTCTCCAGCAGTTGCAACAGCAGGTGGGCTATCTGCAGCAGGAAATAATACGCCTTCCAGCAGGTGTGGCTGTAGGCATGTTCCAGGTTCAGGCCACTGTTCTTCTGCGTGTTAAACCCCTCGTTCTCCGTGCGCCAGCGTTCCCTCCCTCCGTTGGTCGCTACCTCCACCACGGTCTGGTGGTTCACCTCCAGGGACGTCACCCATGACCACACACTCTTCTCTCCATCCTTGTTCGTCTCGGTACACTCAATGGCGTTGAGGGTCCACTCGCGGCCGTCGCTGTCCCTGTAGTTCAGGTCGTTGACCCAGCGATAGACCTGCCGAACCCCCTGCGGCGTCGTCCGCTCCACCTGCTGGTCGGGGCACAGCCGCAGCAAGCTCTGGAACTCCTGCCAGAGGGCCGGTAACCGACCAGGCTTAAACACATAGATGTAATCACATCGAAAGTCTTTCGCGATCTGGAAACCTTCCCCGCAGGCATATAGGCCATCGCCATCGAGACAGATGCGCAACTGCGGGAACTCCCCCCGCAACCCGGCCATCAGACGCCGCAGCGCCTTCAACTCGCAGTCCTGCTTGAGTTGCTCCTGGCTCGCACCCGCGGGGGCGATCGGGACGTCGCTGTTGTCGATGAACTCGGTGGCGATCGACACGACCGTGCCGGCCGGCCCCAGCAACTTGGCCTCCAGTACCTGGTGCATGTACAGCGTCGTCTCGCCGTGCCGTTGCGTCAGGCAATGGTCGCAATGCCGAGAACGAAACACCAAATATCCCGATCCGTCAATCAAGACGACGAACCGCCCCTGCAGCCGCGCCGCGTCCAGGGCCTTCATGCGGATCAAGCGCTGGACCATTTGCTGCCGGAGGCCGGCGATGGGGGCGCTGCCGATTTTCTTCAGGAGGTACTCCAAGGTCTTGTTCACGGGCCGGCTGTCCTGCGCGGTGCCCGCCAGGCGATTGAGGTTGGGCAGCACTTCCGGACCGTCGGTGTTGAACTGGAAATCCAGTTGGCGCCGGCTGCTCAACTTGCACAGGAACAAGCTCAGCCCCAACCACACGAGGAACCGCTTGTGGTAGACCACCATCGGGGCGAACCGTGGGTCGTCGATTTCGTCGATCCAGGTGTTGAGATCGGGGAAGAAGTGGCGAATCGTCTGAACCAGGATGGGGCCGATGTTCAGCGTCGTCCCCGCCGCCGCTGGCGGTGCGCAACGTGTCCCTTGATCAGGGCCACAGACAACTGGCTGACTTCGTGGATCAGGGTTTTGAGACGTTGGGATTCCTGCACCCATTTTCGGACCTCCTCGAGAAGATCCTGGGGCACATAAACGGTGCGTGTCTTGCCACCGTCCCTGAAGGCGACGTGGTGGGCTTGGTGCAACGGGCCGCCGTGATGGCAGGCGCAGGACGGTTGGCCGCAGCGTTTGTTCACCTGCATGAGGCTGGCCGCCAGGACGGGGCCGGAGGGAACAAGTTGCTTGAGTCGCCGGTCCAGCATCCGGCGGACCAGTGTCGGGTGGCTGGGAACACGCATGGATGGGCCCCGAGGACTTCCAGTACCTCGACGTTATACCGGAAAAGACCCGAAAAACCAGCGGTGCGAAGAAAAAAATTTAGCCCCGGCGAGGCCGATCGCCTCAACGGAAGTTCTACTTTGGACTTGTGCTGCCGTCAAGGTGCGACGAATTTCCTATTTCTCGGAGCTGTGTTGGGATGGGCAAGTTGAACGACAGGGTGGCCGTGATCACAGGTGCGACTTCGGGCATGGCCCTGGCCACGGCCGAGCTCTTCGTCGAATAAGGGGCGTACGTCTTCATCACCGGCCGGCACTGTGAAAAGCTGGAGGAGGCGGTGAAGGCGATCGGCCGGAACGTCACCGGGGTCCAGGGCGACGCAGCCAACCTCGCCGTCCTCGATCGGCTCTACGAGACCGCGGCAAGGTGCAAGGTGTCAGTTGGTTTTTCCGGCCGCAAAAATGATCTGACACCAGGCTTCCCCCAAGGTGTCAGTTGGTTTTTCCGGCCGCAAAAATGATCTGACACCAGGCTTCCCCAAAAATGATCTGACACCAGGCTTCCCTTCCGGCCGCAAAAATGATCTGACACCAGGCTTCCCCCGACGCCAGGCTTCCCCCTGACACAGGCTTCCCCCGACGGCGCGATTCTCCCGAAGTCCCGGATGAGGGTCCTTGATAGGTATCTGGGTCTGCTGTGGGTGTCTGGGTCTGCTTCCTGTGGATGTCTGGGTTTGCTTCTCCTGAACGACCTCAACGGCCCGGACAACTTGGCCACGGATTTCGGTCCCTATAACAGGTAACTCTATGGCTGACATTTCGATTCAATTCCACGCTACATCGGCGGAACTCCGGGCCTTCGTGCGGCAGATCGTTGCTGACTTCGATCTGCACATCGTTGCACTTCGGTTCCGCCCGTTTGATGCCAGCGAGCTGTCAGGAGGTCTGTTAGACGGCTGCTTCTCGGACGATTCGCCTTACAAACGACTCCATTTCACGCTCGGAAAGCCCATGCTGCCCGTTGCACACGAGCTGGACTTCGGCGACAAGAATCCAGACAGCTTGCGGCTGGACATCGGCACTCTGGATGATGATGGAATTACGGAGTCGTGGCTCTCGGCACGGACGGAAAATCCTGCGTCCATTGCCAAGTGGAAAATAATCTCCAAGCGATTGAAGGCCATCACGGAGCGAGGGGCCACGGCGATAAACCCTAAAACGGGAGGGATGGGTCCGGCAAAGAACCATCGGTTCACGGACGGTGCCAAGTGGCTTGAGGCGACCGGCACTCCTATGCTTACTATCACAGGTATCGTCATGAAGCCGGGCCTCCCTGCAAGCGAGCCCCCTTCTGACGCTTCGATCTGAAGTTCGGGATGGCCTCGATCTCGCCCTACGGGCCGGGCACGCCGGCCCGTCCAAACACAGCCACCCACCCCGTCTGCCCTCCGCCATCCCGACCACCTCGGCTCCGCCAGTCCGTCGGCTCGTCCCTCCTTCCCGCCCTCGCCGTTGCGAGCGAACAAAAAGATTGAAGACATCCATCTATGAGAGGGCTGTTGCCAACGGTATCGAAGACACCCACTTTTTGCGACCACGGCCCGGGGTGCGAGGGGATCGCCGATTCATCAGGCCGATTGGTTCGCTTCTGATGACTGGTGAGCGCGAACGGGTTGAATGCGCGTGACGCTTCCGGTCACGCTGCCGCTAAGCATATGCTCTCGCCAGAAATCACCAGACGGTCGCTGCATCCGCACGCCACAGAAACGGGCATTCAACGGCTATACCACGCCACAAGCTTGTCCAACTCGCCGCGCTGGGCGAGGGTACGCACCATCAAGCGAATGTGCGGTAAACCCAACATCCGGTTAATTCCGAAATGATCGTCAACGAGTTGAATCGCCTGCTGCACGCCCTGCACCGGAGACACGCCGGTAAAAGCTCGCGTAAGCCAGAGGATCAAGGGCAGCGTGAGGACGAGCGAATCAAGGCCGGCCCAGAGCGGCAAGTTGAAGTTGGTTGGCCCGCAAAACTGCAGCGAATTCAGTTTGACTACATAATACCGCTCCAAAGTCTCGTCGATTGCCGGCGGCGTGTTCCTGCATCGTTCGATCTCCTCGAAGGTTACCGCCGGAAGAAACTCGTTGACGCGGGGCACGGGACCGCGGCCCCTGACGAAGCGCCACGCGGTGAGCACTCTGCGGGAGCTTCTCCGAATCCCTGAGGACCAGTACAACTCCCGATCTCTGCGGGCAAAGACAGTCAGCAGGAAGCGGAACACGGCCATGCCCAGGAGCGGGTCGGGCGGCGGCACCGACGTCGCTTCACGGGGCACTTCCGCTTCCACTCCGGCGCTCACCACCCGCAAAAACTCACTCAATCGTCTGCCGCCCAGTTTATCCAATTGTGCCTGGTCGCAAACGCGAGCGACAGCCAAGCACTTGCGCAGCCGACGTTCCGGACGGTCACTCCGGTCTTGCACGATCTCCAAGAGAATTCGAACGATACGGCTAACATCCGACCATGGAAGCTGCTGGCCAGCTCTGAGCAATGGGGGCGGCGCATTGTCCGCCGACTTGCCGCCGTGTTGCTCCGACAATCGCGCGAGGTTCATCAGGTCTTCTTTCGCGCTCGCGACCGGGCGACCCCGATTTGCTGCGGCCGACGGGCACGAGAAACGCATTCCGACGCGTTGATGATCGCCTGCTGGTATAAGAACAAAGGGAAACATACGGCAAGCCAACGGTTTGGCATCGGCGCCGAAACGCTCTTGCAGCCGGCAGCGATTGCCGGTCGTCAAAAAGACGCATCCACCACCAGGCCGTTGTTTCAGCGTCCATTTGTTCGAGCCCGCCTCCGCAGGCGCCCACCACGGTTCGGGAGCAACCTCAGGATCGTTTGCCGGGTTAAGCTCTTCGATGCGACGCTTTTCCTCGTCGGTGATCACGACGACGAGCCGGCAGCAATCGCCGCAGCTATGACAATCCCAGTTCTGAATCACAGGCAACTTTCGTATTGGAAGCGACATGAATGCATCGCGCTATCAGCGCACGGTATGAGTGCTCGGCAACACGCTTGCCTTGATGACGCGCGATCAATGTGGAGTTGGTTGTGTGCACAAAATCGATACGGCCACTCCGGCAATCGCCGAAAGCCGATTCAGAGCAAGGCCGCATCTCTAACAATCATGGCCTCAGGCCGGCAACGGCGTCCACGAATTGGGACGGGGAAGTTGAGACCGGCGATCTGCTGACATCTGAATTCAGGAACGCATTGACTGCAACCGCGTTCCGAGCGACAATTCACCATGGAAATGCGCCGGACAGCCTTTGCGATCTAGCGAGCTCCCCCGCGGACCACGCTGGGCGCGCTGGGCACTTTGAGTCCCTATCCCGGGTGCCGCGGTTGTCCAACCAGGAATCCGGCAATTGAATTTCGGCAGGCGGTCGACCCGGCTTGACATGACCGACCGGCTGGCCGGATACATTGGACGTTGGTCGCTTGGGCGCAGCGAGGATTCCGGCAGCGTCGGGCGAGGAGATTTGAGGAAGATTCTCGAGGGCCAACCGCGATGCACCGAGAGGAAGTGTCGCACGCCGGGCTGAACCGATCTCGCGTCGTCACGGGATCCTCGTGGTATGAGGTTCAGGAAAGGGTCCGAGGGCAACCTCGAGTCTGGGAAGAATGTCGGCGAGACACGGCGAGATTCCAAGGTGCGAGCCAGAGGCACAAGGCTCAGTTCGCGTCCACCAGACTCTGGCTGCCGAGCAGGCGATCGGCGAAGCCGAGCAAATACTCGCGGCCGGGTTGCTCGAATTCCTCGAGCCCGACTGGGAAGTCACTCGGCAGGCACGTGCGCCGGACTTGTATCCGCTCCGCCCCGAGTAAGGAATCTCCGACGAATCATACGCCCCGACCAAGAAGACCACCAGGGAGCCAGTAGCCTCGTACGCCGATCCGAATCTGCGAACGCAAGGTAAAGGCCGATCAAGTTCTTGGCGACTGTGAACAAGAATTTGACGGCCGTTTCCGCTCAGGTACTGACTTGGCGGACACTCTCGGGGCCGGCAAATCCTGGTATCGGATCGTTTCATCTCCTTTTGGAGTGCACCTGAGGATGTGATCGCACTCATTGAGTGTAACAGGAGCGGCCGAGCCTGATCACGTGAATCTCTGCCGATTTGCCACTGGACGGCGTGTTAAGTTTTCCGGTAGCTGCCGCGGTTTATTCGAAAACGATATTGTGCGATTTGGCGACAAAACGGCTCATCCATCGTCGGGCCTTCGACCGTCTGGTCAAGACGTCGAGAGCCCTTGGCATCAAATCCCTGACACGCTTACCCGAGGCCCGGTTGGCCGCTCTGGCCGGGCGACATAGGCGGGTACTTCCAGAGCAGGATCGGACTGGGAGGGAAACGCGCGAGGTGGTCGATGCGGCTCGCCGGGTCCATGTGATCCCCATGCGAAGGGTGGGACGACCCGCAATGGAATCCGGACGAACATGAAGCGTGTGCAATGCCAACTTTTCATCATCCCACTCCAACCCTCTACCCAAGGAGAGGGAGCCAGAAACAACGCACCGCACCGGCCGCTCGTCGGCTGTACGCGGCCTATAGCCTTCCTGCAACACTTCGGAAAACGCCCTCCTTATTGTGCCT
>CAVRFS010000125.1:0-34500 GCA_963720335.1 uncultured Planctomycetota bacterium
GCGCAAGTCGCGATTGTGCTCTTGGCCGTACACTTGGGCAATCCGGACCTGCTCGGTGGATAAAAGCCCTTTTTTGAGCAAGACCGTGAGCAACGCTTCCTCGACAGGAGAAAAGCCGTGCATGACGGCTTCACCAGGGGTAGCTGTGGAGGCCGTGCGATCGGCGCGGTTGATCCTCGGGCGGGAGGGAGGGGATGGGCGGGTGAAGAATCCACGACGGAGACCTCCTCGGGGTACGGTTCACCCATCGGTTCCCACACGGCCGAACCGAGTTACTAATCCCAGATGTCAATTGAAGAAACATTTACGACGAGAAGGGTGCGATCGGAACAAAGGCTCCGCGTATTGTTTCCCAATTTCACCGCGTTGCCAAGGAATTTCCGGCGGATGCTCCGTTTTTTGGTTTTTTTTGTCCGGAAAAACGAAAAAGCCGGCGACGGGTCCACCTGAGAAGGTTTCCCTCCGCCGGCCGATTGTCTCGTTTACACTCGACCACCATTAATCCGGTGATCGCCCGAAGTTCACCAGCCTAGCAGCTCGTCAAGCATGCGGTCGAGGGCCAGCTCAAGCTTTTCCGGTGACTCATAGGCACCGGCGGCGATCTGCTGGCGGATCGCATCCACCTTCTCGTAGCGGATCTCGGGCAACTGGCCGATTCCGTCGAGCATCTGTCCCAGAGGGGAGATCTCGACATGGTCGCGGAGGCCGGCATGCACGGTCTGACCGGCATCCAGGCTGAGCGCGGCCAGTCGCGGGTAAATGGGTTGAGGGCCTTGCGTTCCCCCCGCTCTTAATTTCCATTTGCCCTCCCAATCAGGTGCTTTGGCCGAGGACTCAGCCTTCGGCAGTACCAATTGTTGTAAGACTCAAACCCACGGAGGCCACGTCAGCGGGAGAGCCAACTCACGCCAGTCGGTTCTCCTCGCACCGGTCTCCGTCAACGTCATGGATGCTCTCGGTCGAGCATCTACACTTTATTTATCGACCGGAAGCTGGAGCGAGTTTAATCAAAGCCCCGATGGTAAGGCCGTCCTTCTTGGCAAAATGTATCAACGGAGTTCTCTCCGGCCGCCTTGAGTGGGCCGTTTCAGTGCCTCGGCAAGGCGCGGCGAGATCTCGTTGAGCTGCTCAGCCAAGATCCGCACGGTTTGCTGAAGCTGAACAACCTCCTGCTGCTGCTGGGGTGTCGCCGCCCGCGCCAGCATGGCATCCAGCGTCTTGACCGTATCACGTAACTCCTGAGCCCCCTTGGTGAAAACCAGCGCCGTATCGAAATCGCTCTGGACCCGAAGGTCCTCGTGATTGGGCTTGTAGAACGGGCTCAAGACAAACGGGTTGGTGTAAATCTTCTGGACGAGCTTGTTGGCCCAGTCGGTGGCGTCGCGTACATTCGTCACGGAACGTTCGATCTCGGTGCTACTGCGTGCTAGCATGGTGGCCGCCTGGCTGGCGATCTGATCGGCCTGGTAAAGAACGCGGTCGGTGCGTGCGGGTACCGTCCAAACCGTCGAGCAGCCGATCGACTTTGACCCGGTCGGTGGCGACCACGTCTTTGAGTGAGGCGGTCAAGTCGCGCACCGAGGCCAGGCTCTCCCGCACGTTCTGACGATTTCGGCCAAGAGCCGACTGGGCCTGCGTGGTCAGGTCCTCGACCCGAATCGACGTCTTTTCGATGCCGGGGTGAGTTCGTGCTCAACCGCTTGGTCAGGTCCTCGACGTGGCCGACCGTGGATTCGACGGCCGGCCGGATCGAGTCGCTCAGTCGCGCAGGTTCGTGGTCGTCTCCTGAAGCGAGCCCAGCATTTGCCTCAGGCGAGGCCCGATCGAATCCACGGTCTGGCGGACCTCCGCGATCGTGTGGCTCAGGTGATTCCGCTCGACCGGACCCAGGCCAACCTGCTCGATGATCGGGTCGAAGAACGAGGTCTCCACGCCCGTGATCGACTGCCCGGCACCAGGCCGACGGCCATTTTTCCCGTCGATACGATGTTCACGTGGCTCATCCCGGTCAGGCCGGGCACGATCGTGACCTTCACGTCCTGGCGAAGCTTCTTGACCAGGCTCGCCGGCAGCGACAGCCGTACCCGGGCCGAAGCGTCCCTTCGACTTCCACCAGGTCGACATCGACCACGTTGCCAGTGTCCAGTCCGGCCACGCGCACGGGCTGCCGATTCGGATGCCTTGGCCGTCGCGAAAGACAACGTCGATGGTTCGCCGGGTCGCCAGGAACCAGGCCCATCGCTCGCCAGACCGACCAGGGCGATCAGTCCGGCCACGGCCACGATCACGACCAGCCCGACCCAAAACTCACGCACAGAAGACCGAGTGTTCATCCGGGTTCCCTCCCTGGGGACGGCTCCATCCGAGCCATTGTCTAGATCTCACTCAAGGGCCGGGCGGGGCCAGCAACGTTGGGCCATAAAAGGGGACCGCGTGATAAACCAGCATGAACCAGCTCGAGTTCGCAATCAGAATGGCCACGAACGAGAGACAAGTGGCTCGAAACACAGGCGTGGCAAAGGGGGGGGCCACCGCGTGACCGGGGTGCGGCGGATTCGACTGGCCTCCGCCAACTCGTCCTCGAAAGCGCCCGGGCCCAAACCCTCAAAACAGCAAATGGCCGCCGGCAAAGCCCCGAATAGCAGGCCCTTGACGATCAGACCGACCACATCGCGGAACCACATCATCTTCAACAGCATCATGAAAAATGTCTCGGTCGAAAGTCCCATCATCGACTGAGAGGCTTGCCAGCCGACAAACGTGCCGACCGTGATACCCCATTGCGAGAGGAGAAGACAGGCGACCGCGGCGGCGGTGATCCGGGGCGCGGCCAATCGGCCCCTCGCAGGAAAGTCGGTGACGCCGAAGCGGAAACGGTCGATGGCCGATGGGTCGCGTCGCGATCCGCGTCGACGGCCCGACCCCCACCAGCCGTTCCCTCGCGAGCGAGGAATCGCAGTCCGGGAATCATCCGCGCGGCCAACATGCCCGCCAGGGTCAATCCGGTCATCAGCCCGCCCAGATTACGCAGCAAACCGACGCCGACGACCGCACCGGTGCCGTCGACGAAGGTGCTCCCGTAATAAGCTTGAAGAGAGAGAAACGAACCCATGGCGATGTGGATCAACCCCACCAGCGGAAAGCCGAACAAGAGCATCCAGAAGAGCTGATGCATCAGGCTGTTCCAGAATCCGGGCAGCTCATCCGCGTCGCCCCGCCCAGGCCGGACGACCGAGCCGGCAGCCTCGAGCTGCCAGGAGCGTCACTCCGCCCATATAGGCCGGGACCGCGAGTACGGATTGCCCAACCCAACTTACGGGCCCGATCACGGCGCGAGACGGCAGTGTGTCGGCGGTCGGGTGCATGGGAACGCATCCTCTAATGATTGTCACGGCTCCAGCCCTGAAAAGCGGGCCCGCCAGGCCTATGGCCGCGGCGATCGCTCATCACAGACCGGCTGGTAACGTCTTTCCCGGCAAAGGTGGGGCGGGGGTCGTGGAGCTGTCGGGCTTCACGGTCCCCTGCCCAAGCCACGCCCGCCAGCGGTCAATGGCATGGGAACGTTCCTCGGGGGTCTCCCAAGGGACAAAGCCGAAGTCGCGCCAGTCCGCCGGCGCAGCTCCTCGTAGGCCGCCAGCCGGACGACCGGGTCGCTATCTCCCAGCCGGCCGACCAGGGCCGGCACCACCTGGGAATCCGACTTACGGCCGCCCAGCCCGACGGCACGAGCCCGCACCAAGGGTGCCGGGTTCTGGATCTTTCGGAAGTTGCGCGGACCATGAGCGCACCCCCAACACTGGGTCAGCGCGATCGCCCACGCCACTTTCGCGATCCTTTGCCCGATCGGCACGACTCCCTTTCCCTGGTTCGCCGGTCGTGAATCCATTCACCCGCGCGTTCCACGCGCCGGGCTCTTTCCGTCCAGAGTCGCGGCGAACTCTAGTCAAAATCGGCGTAAGCGACAATGCCAATCGCACCCTCCCACACACAATGAAGGATCGCGACCCGTACATGGGGTTCTTTGCCTACCCCGCGACAATGCATAGGGTTAACAATCAGTGAGCGCTTCGTGCGTGGAGCGACGGAAAACATGTGTTTTACGCCACTTTTTCCAAGGCCATCTTGTAAAGGTTATTCTTTCGCCCGGCCTTAGACGACCTAGGCGGGGCCATCAATTTCGTTCGACTTCTGCCCGATCGCTTCGGTAGGCCTGACGAACTAGAGACTCGATCTCGGCACCGAGACGGCTCGATTCTGCGGGATCGGTGCCGGCTGGCACGCTGAGTCTTAGCTCGGGCTCTACTTGGTATGGACAAACGATGACCGCGAAACCGGGGTAACGTTGTTTCAGCGAATGAGTGAGCTGATTGACGACCGGATGAGTCGGATCCGGCGTGGTGTACGTGACCAGCCGGCCTGCGTGCGTTCTCGCGGGCGTAATCGCCTTCTGGGGTGATCGCCCCGCGCGGCTCGTGCACGTGGAAAATGGTGCTGGCGACTTGTTGCTCGCGCACACGTTGGAGTTCAGAACGCGCAGGGTTCGTAACTACTATTTCTGTAAACAGCGATATTTTGAGGCGCTTCAATGCCAATGCGGATCTGGTTACGATCTATCTTAACGACTGTAATCAAAATATTTTCGCCGATTATGATTTGTTCCCCGAGCTTACGTGATAAAACCAGCATTCTTACTTGCCTCCTCTCTTCGATCAATTTGGGCATCGGGGATTATCGTACGGCCTTCTGGTCGATGGCGTACGACGACTATTGGGCGCGTGGGCATAGTGGGTTCGTGAGGGACGGACGGCCCAACCACTGGATCCGAGGCCGACGCCTCATCCTCATCCTCATCCTCCGACTCGCTGACGAGCAGTTGGTCAAATAGGCCCTCCACGGCGGAGTCCGTCTCCGCCTGGTGCCAGAGTTCGGCGAGCCTTGCGGGATCTCCGCGCCGTAACGCGCCGAGGAATTGCAGGCCAAGGCGTTCGAGCCCGTAAATCTCATCCTTGTCTTGCATGTCTATCCACCTCGCTTGAGTCCGGAGTGACCCCTTCATCGATCCGTCGGGGGGAGTAGCTCAGGTACTACATGCGACAGCGGCCCGCACCCGACTGCCGAGCTGTTTCAGGCCCCGGCAGACGACGCCGCGGGCTGCGGCCTCGGAGATCGCGAAGTCGCGCACGATCATTACGTATTCTTCCTCGTTGAAAAACCGTCGACGGATGGCGACCCGCTCCTTTTCGGGAAGGCGGTCGAGCTGCGTGAAGGAGAACCTCGACCTGGTCGTCGGGCGGCTCAGGAGCTTGACTCGTCGCACAGTACTCGATGAGCAGGTCAAAGGCCGCCTCGCTGGCGTAGCTGCTTTCATACTGCACCGTGAGGCGGTCGCGTTCGCGAACGAATTGACGCTGTCGGTCGGCGAGTCGGCACATCGCCACTTTGTTCGCCCAAGCCTTGAAGGAGCCGCGCAACGGATCGTAGTTCCTTCTGGCTTCAAGAATCCCAACGAATAGGCCGGCAACCTCGTGCTCGATCTCCGACGTGTCGAGTGGAAGGCGCCAGCTTCTGTACACCTTACGAACCTGGATCGCCAACTCCCTCGTCAAAGTGTCGAGGTGCAGTGCGAGTGCCGCATCGAAGTCTAGAGATTGAGCCTCTCGCTCACCGTCCATGGAGACCTCCTGGGTTTGGTATCTCCTCCGCTACGATCTAACTTCGTCCGAACAGCCCCCGGCGTGCGCCGGTTTTGGGTTTTCTTGCGACTTCGTCTGGATACATCCCGCGGCTTGTCGCGCACGGACGAGGCATCGAGGACGAAGGAGTATGGTGTCGACCTGGGAAACATGACCCGAAACGCACGAAGGATACGTTAGCGATGCTATGTCTCACACGCAAGGCTCACCAAGAAATTCTGATCTCACACGCCGGTGAGCAACTGCGGCTTGTCATCGCCGAAATCAAAGGCTCCTGGGTCCAGCTCCAATTCGAGGGGCCGATCAGTTTCGTGATCCTCCGCGACGACGCGAAGCGTCGGAGTTCGCGCCTCAACGGGGGCGACAAGCGACAGACAAAGGGGACATAATGAATAATGACGGCGGCTCACGGTCGGGGGAAAGTCGACCTCCGAGAGGAGGGCACCCGGCCGGCTGGACTCGTCCGGTTGCTCCCGCGGCTGTCTTCTCTCGATCTCCGACGGGCGTCCGGGAGCCGTCGCTCACTTCGCCTAACCGTCGGTGACGCTTGTAGTCATGCGACGGGACTGGTAACCTGCTGAAGATGCGGCCGCGAATCGTCCTGGCCGGTCGAATAGCCATCCTGACGGGGGCGGTGGTACATGCGCCATCGATTGTTGAAGCATACCCTGATGGTCCTCGCGCTCCTGCTGGGCTCGGCCGCATTCGGGCAGCCCGGGCCGCAGAAGGATGAGAAGGCCATCGTCGAAGAGTTCCGTGCGTTCGCGAAGGAGGAGGCCGCGGGCTACAGCTTCCGTCTCGAAGGCAGCGACCGACCGCTGCGGTTTCATCCGGAGTCGGTCCTGTCTTATACGGACCCCGTGGTACGGGGAGTCTACGGCGACGTTTTCATATGGACGGCCGACGGGAGGCCGGAGGTGGTGGCCGCGATCTACCGGTTTTTCACGAGGGACCCCCACCGCGGCGCCGCGTTCGACTCGCTGTCGCTCGGCAAGCTGACCGCCGAACGGGACGGCGCGTCGTCTGGTCCCCCGGCAAGCCGGGGGTGGAGTTGAAGCCGATCCCCGGCCCCCGCCCCGGCCGACTCGGCCGGCGGCCGGCTCCGCCAGATGCGCGCCTCGCGCAGGAGTTCACCGGCCGCCAGACCAATCGAGCGGGGGTGGACAGCGCGATGCGCGTGCTCTCCCAGCCCGTCTATCGCTACGAGGGCACCAAGGGCGACGTGATCGATGGCGGCCTGTTCGTTTTCGTGCACGGGGGCGCCCCGAGATCTTCCTGCTGATCGAGGCCCGACGGACGCGGGATGGCGCCCCCGAGTGGCGTTTCGGCGCGAACCGGCCGCACGGCATCGATCTGAGGCTGCATCATCGTGGGAAACCGATCTGGAGGGCCCCCAGATCCCCTGGTCGCAAATCATCGACCCACGGGAACCGTATTGGGGCTTCCGTGTCGAGATGCCCGGTCAGCCGTGATCCGCAATGGAAGTTCCTGGCGAGGGTTCGGCAGGCTTCTTGCTCTCTCCCTGCATCCATACGACGAGCCGGTCCCCCAGCGGTGGGCAGAGCCGAGCGGCTACTCCCACGAGCCGGAATGTCCAAACGAAGCGTCTCAAGACCGAGAGCCGCCGCCGCGGGTGGTCGAACAAGCTGGCCACGCGACGCGCGACATCCTCGACATCGGCGGTCATCCAGGGAGCGGCGTTGTCCAGGATCTGGGCGGGCTGCTCGCCAGCAGCGACCCGCGAGCTGACGGAGTCCATGAACTCCGTCTTGATCGGGCCCGGCTCAACCAGGCAGACAGTCACCCTCTTTGTATAGAGCTCGCGGCGCAACGCATCGTTCCAGTAAGCCAGACCCGCCTTGGTTGCCCCGTACGCCCCCAACGCCGAGTTGGGCACGCAGGTGATGGCGGAGCCGATGTTCACAATCATCCCCCTCCGTGCAATTAAGGAGGGCAAACTGAGCCGGGCGAGCATCAACGGGGCCGTGAAATTGACCGCGATCTGACCAGCCAGTTGCTCGGGCAGGGCATCGGCGAACAGCGTGGGCAAGCCCAGTCCGGCGTTGTTGACCAGGACATCGAGCCCACCGAATCGTTCGACCGTCTCGGCGACCAGGCGTCCGGGAGTCGTCGGGTCGGCCAGGTCGGCGGCGATCGTGAGGATCTCCACACCCTTTTGAATGGCCCTCAGCTCATCGGCCAACCGCTCGAGGCGATCACCACGGCGGGCCGTCAGTACCAGCGCCCGTGCTTTTCCACCTCGCACCAACTCTCGGGATAAAGCCGCGCCGATGCCGGCCAAGGCGCCTGTGATCAGCACGACCCGGCGAGGTCGAAAAGCCAAGCCGCCGTCCGACATGCGCTCAAGCTCCTTCGGGCGGTGCGACATGAGTCTCGTCCAGGTCGGTCCCGGAATCCCAGATGGTCTCGTCAAGCAGGTCGGACCTGGTCTGGTTCCCCCACGGTGTCATCAGACTGTTGTGAATCTCAAGCTGGTCGCAAATCCGCGCGACCACGAAGTCGACCAGGTCGTGGAGCCGCCGGGGCTGGTGGTACCAGCCGGGCATCGCGGGGAGCACGACCGCACCAGCCCGGGTGACCTTCACCATGTTCTCGAGGTGGATCAGGCTCAAGGGGGTCTCGCGCGGTACGACGATTAACTTGCGCCGTTCCTTGAGGTGAACGTCGGCGGCGCGCGTGATCAGGTTCGTTGTCATCCCGCCGGCGATAGCCCCCAGCGTACTCATGCTGCACGGGATGATGACCATCCCGCCCGTCGGGAACGAGCCGCTGGCAATACCGGCGGTGAAGTCCTGATAGTGGTGATAAATCAGCCGGCCAGGCTCCAAACCGCCGAAAACCGCCGGATCGAACCGATCGATAACGACATTCAGGCCCAATTCCTCGTGGAGAACCTGGGCGGCCTCGGACTGATGGAGAGATGTATCGTCCGGCCGACCCGGCCGAGCACCTGCAACAGCCGGACGGCATACGGCGGGCCGCTGGCACCGGTCATCGCGACCACCAAGTCGTTGGAGCTTGCGGATCGGCGTGCTCATCCCTTCGCCTCCTTCAATGCCGGAGTGTGCTGAGGTGCGGTTTGATCCCCACGTAGAGCGAAGCGATTCCGCCGGTCAGAGAATATTGCCTCAATTCGGTCAGACCGCGGGTGGCCAGCAGGTCGAGCATGGCCTGGCCGTCGGGAAACTCCAGGACGCTCCGGGGCAGATAGTCGTACGCGCGGTCCTCGTTGGGAGCCAGGGCCTGGCCGATCCTCGGCAGCACCTGGCGGAAGAACGCGAGATAGAGCCCGCCCAGTAATCGTCCCTTGGGGCGAGAGAACTCCAGGATCGCGACTTTGCCACCCGGCCGCGCGACGCGAACCATCTCGTCAATGCCGCGGACCGTGTCGCGCACGTTTCGCAATCCGAAAGCCACGCTCACCACGCCGAACGTATTGCTCGGAAAGGGTAATCGCTGGGCGTCCCCCTCCACGAGCGTCACCCGGCCGGCCGCTCCGGCCCTGTTCACCTTGGCATGGCCCAGCAGCAACATTTCGCGGCAAAAATCCGTGGCCACGATCGGTGAATTCCCGCGGCCGGCACGGTCGTAAGCCAGCGCGAGATCGGCCGTCCCAGTGCAGCAGTCGAGCACGGGTACACCCGGCTCGGGAGCCGCCACCCGAGTCGTGAAGGTGCGCCACGAACGATCGATGTTCAGACTGAGCAAATGGTTGAGCAGATCATAACGCCCCGCGATCGACGCGAACATTCGCCGCACTCGCTGGTCGGACTTGTCGATCTCCAAGGAGGCTCGGAGCGGGCCGGCGACCACGCTCGGTTCATCCGCGACAGCCGGTTCGGCCTGACTTGTAAGACTCATTCGGAAAACCAAGAAGTTAGTGCGGACTGCGATGTCTCGAAGGTTTGCTCGTTGCCTCGACGCGTGAATTTTCCCCCCTTGCGAAGGGGGGTTCGGGGGGGTGATCACGCCGTGTCCAAATCCCATCGCTAGGCTCTATTGTGGTCGACACGTTGGTTGCCGGCAAGGATCGGAACGCGGTTCGGGCGGAATTCGAGAATTTGAAGACGAAGAAGAAATGGCAAATTGGTAACGGGTTTGATCTCGATCTCGGTTGGGGATCTGGGTTAAGAAACTGAGCCGTACTTCCCGGACTCAGTTCCCGCGACCGTCGAAACGCACGAGCAAGGACGCTCTATGACCCCCAAGCATGCGGTGTTTTCGTTGATCATCGGGTCGGCCCTGCTGCGCCTGTTCTCCGCGTTTAGCTTGGGTTTAGGCAACGACGAAGCCTATCACTTCCTGTATGCCGTTCACCCTTCGTTGAGTTATTACGACCATCCGCCGATGATGGCGTGGGTTGAGATGGCGGGCTTGGTGATGTCCGGGTTCCAGGCGTCCGCATGGGCGTTGCGGATTGGTTTTATCGTGCTGTTCGCCGGCTCAACCTGGATCCTGGCGCGGTTGACGACTCGATACTATGGCGCGTCGGCGGGCTTTCTGGCCGCTCTCGCCCTCAATCTCTCGGGATATTACGGGCTGGCGGCCTCGACCTTCGCCTTGCCTGACGGGCCGTTGCTGTTCTTCTGGCTGCTGACGATCGATCGGTTGAGTGTCGCCCTCGATGAATCCCGGGCTGGACGATTGAAACCCTGGATCTGGGTGGGTATGGCGTGGGGTGGCGCCTCTTGAGCAAGTACCACGCGATCTTCATCCCTCTGGGAACGTTCCTCTACATCGTGCTCCATCGACCGAAGCGGCGCTGGCTGGTTCAGCCTGGTCCGTACTTGGCGATCGCGCTGGGGCTGGTCATGTTCAGTCCGGTGATTGTCTGGAACGCCAACCACGGCTGGGTGTCGTTCCTCTTCCAAGGCGGGCGGGCGGTGGGGGGCTGGATGCCGCGACCCGACTATCTTGGTGAAGCCTTGCTGGCTCAGGCGGGGTATCTGTTCCCGTGGATCTGGATCCCACTGATCATCATTCTGGTCAGGGATTGCCGCGCCTGGCCCAGAATCCGTGCGGATCACGAGCGACTTTGGCTCTGCCTGGCGGTTGTCCCCGTGGGCGTGTTCACCGCGGTTGCGTGTTTTCGCCCGGTCTTGCCGCATTGGGGCTTGATCGGGCTGGCGTCGCTCTTCCCCTTGCTGGGACGTGACTGGGCGGCGAGGCTCGAAAAACGCTCCGAGACGACGCGACGGTTTTTGTTCGCCTCCGCTTGCGCTTCCGTCGGCTTACTCAGCCTGGCGATCGCCGAGTACCGTTACGGTTGGCTTCAGCGCGGAGCCGACGGCCGCTTTGGACTCGTCGATACCAGCACCGATCCCACGCTCGACCTCTATGGCTGGGACCAGGTGGCCGACCGGATCGATCAACTCGGCTTGATCGACGATCCTCGCACGTTCGTATTCGCCCGCTACTGGTATCAAAGCGCCCAGCTTTCTGCCGCGCTCGACAAAAAGTGCGACGTCCTCTGCTACAACGCCGCCGATCCGCGTGGGTTCGCCTTCTGGAGCCGGCCTCAAGACTGGGTCGGCCGCGACGGAGTCCTGGTCGTAGTCGGTGAACGCGAGGTCAGGCGCAGGCCCGTCATTACGGGCAGGGATTCGCGCGAATCGAGCCGGTGTCCGACTTCTGGGTCGAGCGGAACGGCAAGCCCGTACGGCGGATTGCATCTACCGCTGCACCCAGCAACGCGTGGCCTATCCCTTCGGCCTCGATCGCACCGATATCACCGCGCGCCGCAACTGGGAGCGAGACATCGGTCAAGAACGACTTCGCGATGAACCTCGTGACGTCCGGTTGTTTCACGGCGAATGGGTTCGCGGGCAGATCGGCCGATTCCTTCCTCGTTGACGACGTAGCTCGCAGCCAAGTACCCTCCATCGTGGGTTTAGAACGAAGGACTTGTCGAACGTCTAGCCACAGATGAACACAGATAAACACGGATAGGAAATGATCTTTCCGGTAACCCCAATCGCTCGGGTCCACGTCGGTCAGTATCGCTATTCTAAATTCATCTGTGTTGATCCGTGTTCATCTGTGGTTAAATTGGTTTTCGATAGTCCGTGGATACGCACCTGAGTCCCAAGCCCATACGGAGTTTGATGATGACCGACTCACCCAACGCATTCACGCGCCGCTCGGCGCTGGCCCTGATTGGCGCAGCCGGTGCCGCTGGCGTTGCCGCGGTGGCTGAGCCAGCCGCGGCGGCCTTGGCCGATCCGCTGCCAAGTCTCCCGAAGTACATCTTCGGTTACGGTTCTCTGATCCAAATCGCGAGCCGCACCCGAACCGTGCCCAGCGCGTTCGCCGCGGCGCCCGCGATCGTCAAGGGGATTACACGGGGCTGGTATTACCAGGCTCCCAGCGCGAGCTTGAACCCAACTTACCTCGGTGCGGTGTCCGACCCCAACGCCACAACCAACGGCGTGATCTACCAGGTCACCGATTCCGAATTTGAGGCGACCAAGCTCCGTGAGGAGGACTATATTCCAACGAAGATAGACAGTTCCGCCATCACGATCCTGGATGGCAGCCCGGCCCCACCCAAAGGCGAGTTCTGGTATTTCGCCAGCAAGACCAAGCAGACGGCTGACGCTGCTCACCCCATTGTGCAGTCGTATGTCGACATCTGCGTCGATGGCTGCCTGGAGATCGAGGCGATGTATCCGCTGGCGAAGAACGCGAGCTTCGCCGAGCAGTTCATCCGCACCTGCACCGACTGGAAGACGCCGTGGTTCAACGATCGCATCTACCCCTGGCACCGTTCATCTATATGCCACGGGCTTCGCAGATCGATGGGTTGCTGCGGAAGGTTCTGGGTGATGACCTGTTTAACCAGATCATCGTGAAATGACGTGTTGTCCAGGAGCTGAAGAATTGGAACCGAGGAACCGAATGGATGACACAGAGTTTATGCGGATCGCCATCGAGGAATCGAAAAACGGTGACTGGCCTTACGGCGCGGTCATCGTCAAGGATGGTGCGATCGTCGTCAAGGGATTCAATACGGCAACACGCGATCGGGATCCGACAGCCCATGCCGAAGTCAACGTGATTCGGGCGGCGCTCAAGACCATTCCTGAACTGTCATTGAAAGGGTACACGCTGTACACATCCAGCGAGTCTTGCCCAATGTGCACCGGCGCCATCGTCTGGGCCGGCGTTTCTCGAGTCGTATTCGGCGCCTCGATTCAACAATTGATCGACGTGGGCCAACCGCAAATCAACACGTCTTGCGGCAGCCCTCATCAAGACGGCGTTCATCAACGTCGAGCTGACGGGTGGCGTGCTGGCGGAGGAAGCTTTGAAAGTTGTGCGAGAGTGGAGGAAATGAATCATGGACGCCGCGCAGATTAGCAAAGTTTATGCTCAACTGGACCCGCCGTTGTGGCTGGTGACCGCGGCAGACGGCGGCCGGCGTGGCGGACTGATCGCCACCACGGTGACCCAGGCATCGATCGTTGGTGAAATGCCGCGCACAGCTCATCACGATCGACAAACGGCACAACACGCACGCGTTGATCGAAGGCAGCGGTGCGTTCGCCATGCACTTGATCGACGAAACACAGCTCGATCTGGTTTGGCGGTTTGGATTGCAGTCAGGCCGCGACGTCGACAAGCTTGCCGGTCTGCAGTTCCGTACCGGAGTGACCGGAAGCCCGCTGCTGCCCGAGGCGCTGGCTTGGTTCGACTGCCAAGTGGAAGCACGCATGGACTCGGGCGACCGCACCGTCTACCTCGCTGCCGTCGTCGATGGTCGGCTGGAGCGAACCGATCCGCCACTGACAAACGCGCCGCTTTTTTGATATCGCCCCGCCGGACAAACAGAAGATCATGAACGAACAGTACGATCATGATGCGCGCCTCGACGCCGTGTCGATCCAGCAATGGCGCGACAAAAAGAGAAGACTCGAGTCTTTGGAGGGGTCCCGAAGAGAACATACTTATTATACCGCTCGCGGGTTCAATTGAGACGTTCGGTCGACTCTGGAAGCGCAGCGGCCGGTCGGTCTCTCGCGATTCCATCACAAGCCTTGAATCGATAATGCCTTCCGGATAAGATTCGGGCTTCTCTGGTTCGAATCCGTCGTGCAACGGTTGCTGTTATTGTCGAGCAAAGGAGACCGGTCTGATGAATGAAGCCAGCATGAGTCGTCGCCTCTTTTTGGAGAGCACGGTCGCGAGTGGAACCCTGCTGAGCCTGGGCTCGTCCCTGGCCTTGGCCGACGACGCGATGGGAAAGCCCGCGGCGGGCAAGATCGGCGATTTCAAGATTTCCCTGGCGGAGTGGTCGCTGCACAAAGCACTCTTCACCGGCAAGATCCACAACATCGATTTCCCCAAGATCGCCCGCGAGGAGTATGGGATCGAGGGAGTCGAGTTCGTCAACCAGTTTTTCAAGGACAAGGCGCACGACTCGGCGTACCTCAAGGACCTGAAGACCCGCGCCAATGACGCCGGCGTCACCTGCGTCCTGATCATGATCGACGGTGAGGGCGACTTGAGCGCCGACGAACGACGAGGCGCGGATGAAGGCCGTCGAAAACCACAAGAAGTGGGTCGACGCCGCCGCGAGCCTGGGTTGCCACGCCATTCGGGTGAACACGGGAAGCCACTACAGCCCCACCGAGGTCGGCCCGGTCGCCGAGGCCTGCGGCCTCTTGGCCGACTATGGCGCCAAGAATGGGTATCGAGGTCATCTGCGAAAACCACGGCGGTCCGTCAAGCAATCCGGACGCGCTCCTCGCCTTGATCAAGGCCGTCGGCAAGCCGACCTTCGGAACGCTCCCGGACTTCGGTAACTTTCCCCAGGATGCCAAGGGAAAATACACAATCGACGTCTATGAGGCGATTGCCCGGATGATGCTGCACGCCAAGGGTGTTTCCGCCAAGAGCTACGATTTCGACGAGTCGGGCAAGGAGACCAAGCTCGACTTCGCCCGAATCATGAAGATCGTCACCGACGCCGGCTACCACGGATTCGTCGGCATCGAGTACGAAGGAAGCCGGCTGGGTGAGCCCGAGGGAATTCGGGCCACCAAGAAATTGCTCGAATCGCTCCGGGGCAGCACCTATCAGCCGACCAGGCATAGACGCGTGAATTCACCGTGATGGATCGCGATGGCGGTGTTCATGTCGCGGTGCGGTAGCTACCGCTTTCGAGAGCATCGACCATCGCTTGTTCCACCCCGGGGTTGACCACAAATGGGTTGCGGCGTATGGTGTGCATCCACGCGACGGCATAGCGCGTCCGTCTCGCGGTCAGCGATAGCGTCTTGTCTCATCCTTTCCTCCCCCGGTCCAATCTCATTGCAGGATGCACGGATTAGCGCGAGGGATGGAGCCGTTGACGATCGATCGTACTCACATTCTGGTGCTCAATTTCAACGGCCGCGGGTTGCTCGCCGACTGCTTGCCGAGCATCGTTGAGGCCGCCGTTCGAGCTCCAGTCCCCTGTCGCGTAACCGTGGTTGACAACGGCTCGAGCGACGGTTCCTGCTGAGTTGGTCGCAAGGTGTTGGCCAGCCGTCGGCTTGGTTCGTGAGGACAATCTCGGACTGGCTTCGTTCAACCGCGTGTTGAGCAGGCTGGATGAGCCGGTCGTCCTGCTCCTGAACAATGACATCAAGCTCGATCCAGGCGCGGTTGGGCCGTTGCTCTCGGTTTTTGCGGAGCATGACGACGCGCTCTTCTCGGCGCCGCTGTGCTGGACCTTCGACGGCCGGACTTACGAAGGGATGAGGACCCGGGTGCGCTCGCGCTTCGGGATCATCCAGGGGATGTGTCGGGTCCCCGGTTTTGAACGGCTCCTCGACAAGCGCGACCTCACTGCCGCGGCCGGCCCCGTCTTGGCCGTCGATCGACGCCGGTTCCTGGCGCTCGGCGGGTACGATCCCATCTATTTCCCGGGAAGGATCGAGGATCTCGACCTGGGCTTTCGCGGCTGGATGGCCGGGTATCAAGGCTATTACGTGCCCGAATCGGTCGCCTATCACCGGGGGTTTGGCACCTTCGGTCCCCAGTTGGGCGAACGCGGTCTGTGACGAGCTGGCCAGCCGCAACTCCTTGATTTTTATGTGGAAAAACATCAGCGGTGCTCGGTTGCTGAGCCATTTTCTCTGGCTGCCGATCCGCTTGGGCCACGCCCTCCTGCACGGGCGTTTCCATTTTGCTTCGGCGCTACTCGCGGCCCTACGGCGCTGTCCGCGGATATGGGCGGGTCGGCGCGCATTCGCGGTGGGGCAGGGGAGGTGGACCCAGAGACAAGAGGCGTTCTATCAGCGGTTTCAGTGGTAGTGAAACCGGCCTTGATACAAAGGTCCGGTAAAACGCACGGAGGCGTTGGATGTCTGCCCGGGCTGTTCACCTCGTGATCGACGCTCGACCACGAGGCCCCCGAGGTCTGTTGGCGGCTGAGCTGGTACTCGGTCGAAGTGTGCTCGATCACTTGCTCGAGGTAGCGGTCGAGCTGGCGACACCGAGTGAGCCCGTCGTCGTGCATGCGCGCGCGGACGATCACCACCAGCTTCGCGAGCTCGCCGGCAAGCCGCGCCGAGGCGACATCGTGTTCGTGAGCGGACCGCCGCGTGCCGATGCCAACGTCCTGCGGACGGATCGCTTTTATGACGCCAAGCGACTCCGGCGGGACCTGCGCACGAGGGCGATCGCCGGAATCCGCCGTGTTATGGCGACTGGACCGGCCTGAAGCCTTACAGACCGCCGATGAGGAGCTGAAACGGCGCCTGACCTATCAGCCGATTGGAAAATACTGGGCGTTCCCCCTGGCTCGCACACTGGCGCAGGTGCTCAGCCCGACCCGGGTGCGGCCCAATCACCTGACCTTGACCGCGGGGGCTCTCATGCTCCTGGCGGCCGGCTTGATCGCCGTGTCGCCCGCCGGATGGCTCGATCGATCGATCACCGCCCTGGCCCTGGCCCTGGCCCTGGTTTTGGATACCGCCGACGGCCGCCTCGCCCGATTGCAAGGGACGAGCTCGGCATTCGGACGCTGGCTCGACCAGGTCCTCGACGAGCTGGCTGACCTGGTCCTTCACGCGGCCATCGCCTGGGCGGCCTTCCGCCAGGCCGGTCAACCGATCTGGCTGGTCCTCGGAATCGTTTACGCCTCCGGAAAGTATCTGTTCCTGGTTCAGTCGATCCTCGGAGATGAGCTGGAGGCGCGATCGAGTGAGAACCGCGACTCGGACCAACCGCTCGCGGAAATCCATCGGAAACCGGCCGCCGAGTCCTTGCCGGGCTGGCCGGGGTCTTGCGCCTGATTGGGCATGCCGATGTGCGCTGGCATCTCTGGATCGTGCTGGCGCTCCTGGGCCGGCTCGATGTCGCGCTGGCGGCTTATGCGATGTATTTCCCGGCTCGGGCGTTGGCCGGTTCGGTCAGGAAGGGGGTGCGTTATGCATGAGCCCCGCCTCTCCGTCCTGGTCGTGGCCAAGAACGAGGCCCACAATCTCGCCGGCTGTCTGGCGTCGGTAAGCTGGGCCGACGAACGGGTCGTCGTGGTGGATCCGGCCAGCCGCGATGTCACTCTGGATATTGCGAAACGGGACGCGGATATTGCCGTCCTTCGCATTTTTGACAACTTCGCCAATCAACGGAACGCCGCGCTGGCACTGGCCTCGGGTACGTGGGTGCTGTCGATCGACGCCGATGAGCGGGTGACTCCCGAGCTTGCCGCGGAGATTCGGCGCATCATCTCGAATCCGGCGACGTCCGAACGCGGGTTCCGCGTGTCGATCCGTAGCGAGATCCTGGGCCGCGCAGTTCGCCTTTTCCGGGACCCAGCACGATCAGCCACTGCGCCTGTTCCGCCGCGATTCCGGGCACTGGGTTGGCTTTGTGCATGAGACGGTCGAGCTCAACGGCTCGATCGGGTCTCTTCGAAGCGAGCTCCGGCACAAGACGCTGCCGACCATGTCGGCCTTTCTCAATAAGGTCAACGATTACACGACGCTTGAAGCGCAAGGGTTGACGGACTCCCGGCGCCTGTATCGATTCAGCGACCTGACGCTTCGGCCCCTCTGGACGTTCCTTAAGCTTTATATTTTCAAGCAAGGGTTTCGTGACGGCGTCGAGGGGTTTATGTTCTGCGCAATTTCCGGGGTGTCGGCGGCGGTCCGAGCCTGGAAGCACCGCGAGTTGACCCTGGCGAGGAGGGTCCCATGATCGCCAGCCATGAAGCGGTGGTCGGCTCCCGGTTCGACGCGCTCCACCATCGGTTCAAGCGCGATGTGGCGCGAGACGATCCACGGCTAGTTGGGATTGTCGACAATCTTGGGCCGATGGCCGGCCGTCGCGTCCTCGACCTGGGCTGCGGCAAGGGGCGGTTCTCCAGGACGTTGAGTGAGCTCGGCGCCCAGGTGATCGGGCTTGATTTGTCGGCCGCCATGCTCGCCGAGGCGATGGATCTGGATCGCGTCCGGGCGTCGGCGCGACGGCTGCCGTTCGCCTCGGCAAGCTTCGACCGGGTCGTGGCCGTCGAGATCCTTGAGCACCTGGCGCCTCGATCGGTCGATCAGGTCTGCGACGAAGTCCGCCGTGTGCTCCGGCCGGGCGGGACCTTTGTCATTGTGGACAAAAACGTCTGGTCGTGGAACGCTCAGCGGCCCTGGTTGCCGAGCTTGGCTGTGAAGTGGATCGACGAGCGCCGGGGTCTGTGGATGTATTCGCCCCAAGAGAGCGTGCGTGAGCGCTGGTTTCGTCCGGGAGAGCTGAGCCGGCGGCTGGGGCGATGGTTCTCGGAAGTCCGGGTCGTTCACCTGCTCTCGCCGGCCGAGCGGGGCCGGTTCCCGTTTCAATACGTTGCCGGCACGCGACTTTTCGCGCTGTGGGCGGCTCGAGCGCCGGGAGGCTCCGCGTGACCGAACTGTACTCGCCGTTACTGGCCTCGTTCCCCTTGCTGTTGTGGAAGACGCCGCCGGGCCTGGAGTTGATCCTCGCCCAGGAAGGGGTGGCGTTCGAGACAGTCAAGGATGCGCATCCGCTTTCGTTCCGCGGCGGCCGGTTCGTTCTGTTCGACAGTCGAGCGGTCCCGTCGAGTGCGATCCACGGCCTGTTGACTTCGGGCCATGTCGCTGATCGACGTCGACTCGCTCCGTCGTGACGAGCCCGTCGATCCCTTCGAGGCGCTGATCAACCAACAGGCGGCGCGCTCTTCCTGGACGGTCGGTCCCTATACACTTTCCGAGCGGTTGGCCCGGTTCCCCAAGGCCTGGATTCGTCGCCGCCTGATCGACAAGCTGCGCCGAGCCGTCACGGGATCAGGAGGCTTGTGGGTCCGCCTGGCCTCGTTTCCCTACCCGTATCGTTCGGCTTTCAGCTTCCGCGCCGACCTCGACGAGCCGGAGCCCGATGACTACCATCGCTTCGCAATCGCCCGAGATCCCCTAGCGGACTGTTCCACGCATTTTGTCAGCACGCACGCCTATGCCGATCATGCCAGCGTCTTGAGCGACCTGAGACCGCACGACACACAATCACACGGGCATTTCCATCACGTCTACCGCGAGCCCGAGGCCAACCGGGTGAACGTGACTCGTGCCCACCGGATCCTCCGGAGCGCGGGCTTCGAGCCCGTCGGCTTCGCCGGTCCGCACGGTCGCTGGGATAAAAGCCTCGACGACACGCTCGAAGACCTCGGCTACCTCTACTCGTCCGACTTCCAGCTCGGCTACGACGACTTTCCGTTCTACCCTTGGAAAGGGACTCGCTTCTCGAGTGTGCTTCAGATTCCCATCCACCCGGTCTGCGAGGGCCTGTTCCTGGAGGCTGGCGTCGACGATCCGCGGGTGATCGGCGACTATCTTCGCGCGATCGTCCTGTCCAAGATCGATGCGGAAGAGCTCGCAATCGTCTACGGCCACCCCGAGCGCAGGCTCGGCCGAATGCCCGAGGTCCTGGCGATGCTGTCCCGGGCGATCGATAGGAAGCCCTTGGTCTGGCGCACCACGCTCTCGGAGCTGGCGAGCTGGTGGCGATGGAGGTCCGATCGAAGGTGGCTGGTCGTCTCGCACGACGATCACCGCCTCGATATCCAGTTCGACGAGTGGGATACCCAATATGATCTTGCGATCGAGATTCACCGCGGTCGGTTCCGTTGCTCGTTGCCGGTAACAGGTTCCCGGATGTCCCTGCGGCTCAGCGACCTGGTTTACGAACGGACCGAGGAATACCGATCGAGCGTGGTCTGCGCCATCGATCGACCGCGCCTCCTTGAGCCTGAAACAGGCCGTCCGGACCGCGCTCGATTGGGAGACGGTGACCCCCTTGGATGAGATTCCGCCGTCGTCGATCTCCAACCGATTCAAGCGCGGCCTGAGACTTTGGAAACACCAACGCGCGGGGACCCCATCATGAATCCAGCCGCGCCGAGCGTGCGCCCATCGCCGGGCTCGTCGATCTCATGGCTGGCGACGCGGAGCCAAGGTCATTGCCCGCGAGGCTCCGTGCTGCTGCACGCGCCGTCTTTTGCCTTTCAGGCGCCGGGAGGGGGCGAAAACCAACTGGTGCAGACCGGCCGGCACCTCGAAGGGATGGGCATACCGGTCCGCCTCTTTTCCGCCTGGACCGACCGTCTCGAAACGGCTCGGCTGCTCCACCTCTTCGGGATGTCTCGCGAGGGCCTTGAGTTGGCGAGGGTCGCCAAGTCGAGGGGCCTGCCCGTTGTCTTGTCCCCGATCTGCTGGTACGAGCCGCTCGCCCTGGCCGCGCTCGAGACCGATCTCGTCCGAAAACTCGCGAGTCTGGCAGTCTGGGGCCTTCGGCTCGTAACCCCGAGGATTCCGAGCTGGCGGCGCGAGCTACTGAATCTGGCCGATCTCGTTTTGCCCAATTCGCTCTCTGAGGCAGCCCAGTTCGTGCGTATGTTCGGGGTCGCTCGCGAGCGAATCCGTGCCGTGCCCAACGGAGTGCTCGCCACCGTCGCGTCGGCGTCTCCCGAGTTGTTTCAGGGGCGCTTCGGTGCTGATCCGTTCGTCCTCACCGTGGGCCGAATCGAGCCGCGCAAGAATACGCTCGGCGTTGGTCCGAGCCGTTCGACCGCTGGGTGTGCCGATGGTGGTCATCGGCGAGGCTCACCCGGCTTTTCGGCATTACGCACAAGACTGCCGGCGCGGGTGGAGAACAAGTCGTCTGGCTGGGACAGCTCGACCATCACGATCCGATGCTGGCCTCGGCCTACGCGGCAGCGAGGGTCTTTGCCCTGCCAAGCTGGTTCGAGACGCCCGGATTGGCCGCGCTCGAAGCCGCGCTTGCCGGCCTTCCCGTCGTGATCACTCCCTATGGCTCGACCCGGGATTATTTCGGCGACCTGGTGGAATATGCTCGCCCTTACCGTCAGGCCGAAATCGAGCGGGCCGTGGCGAAATGCTGGGAAGAGGGCGCCGATCCCCGGCTGTCGCGACGGATCGCGACGCACTATCTCTGGCCGAAGGTTGCGCAGCTTACCGCGGAGGCCTATGATCAGGTCGCTCGCTAAGCCCAAGCCTGTTGTCGTGGGACGCTATCGCTACAGCAAGCTCCGCTGGCGACTGCTCGTGCACGCCCTGGACTTTGCCGGTACGATCCTGATGGCGATCGTGCGCCGGATTCGACCGATCCGGCCGGCCGACCGTCCACGGCGGATCCTGCTCGTTCAGCTCGATCATCTGGGCGACGCGGTGCTGAGCACTCCTTTGCTGGCCGAGTTGCGTTCCGCCTATCCTGAAGCCCAGATCGATGTCCTGGCCTCGCCGAGTAATCGCGAGGTTTTTGAAGCCGACCCCCACATCGATCGCGTTCAGGTGGCTGAACGGACCTGGTTCGAGCGGCGCCCCGATCGTTGGGACCTGTTGGCGGCGGTCTGGAACCTGGGCCGATCGTTGCGCGGTCAGGGCTATGATCTCGGCATCGATGTGCGGGGGGATGTGTTGACCGTGCTGGTGCTGACCCTCGCGGGAGTCCCGAGGCGCGTCGGCTGGTCGATGGGGGGAGGGGCATTCCTGCTGACCGACGTGGCCGCCTGGATCCCCGGCCGGCACGAGGTCCGTTCGCGATTGGCATTACTCGCTCGGTTGGGAATCACGCCGGATCTGTCGGCTCGTGTCGACGTCCACGTCGACGACGAGGACCGGATCGCGATCGCGCGCCGGCTGGCGGAAGCCTGGCCGCGCCGCGGTTCTCGACGGATCGAAGCTCATGCCCGCATCGGCCGACGCGGACGCCTGGTTGAGGAACGGGAGTTGCGGCCTCCTTCCAAATCGCTGGAGTCGATCACCGACGCGGCGGACTGGCTGCACGCCGACCGGTTTTCCGCGCTCCCTCCCCTGCTGGCCGTGCATCTCGGAGCCGGGACAGCGGCCAAGCGCTGGCCGCCCCGCTCGTGGAAAGTCCTGATCGGGCGTTTTCTCGATGGCGGTTGGCGAGTGGTGGTGGTCGGCGGGCAGGAAGACCTGCCGCTCTCGACCGTGTTGGAGCCTCACGACCGCTTCCGCGACTGGACCGGCACCCTAACGGTGACCCAGACGACCGCGTTGCTCGAGCGGGCCGACCTCTTCATCGGCGCGGACTCCGGTCCGGCCCACCTGGCGGCCTCGGCCAAAACCCTGTCGGTGATCCTGTTCAGCGGGACCAACCAGCCGCGGCAATGGCGGCCGTGGTCTCGCCACTCGCTGATCCTGCGCCACCGCGTGCGCTGCCACCCCTGCCACCAGAAGGTCTGCCCGCTGCTCGACCACCCCTGCATGTCGGGCCTGAGCCCCGACCGCGTCTACAAGAGTGCCCTGCGCTGGTGGTCTCGCACCCACCGCGCGGAGTCGCCGCATACGCCGATTTAGAGGTCGAACCATGCCAAAGAGTCCTGGTTTCAAACTTCCGGAACGGATGCAGATCGACTGGCGCGGTTGGATCGCCCTGGCCTGGGTGCTCTGGTGGGGTTGGGCTTATGTCCTGATGGTGATCCAAGCACGGTCGCCGCAGATTCTGAGCTGGCTGCGCCGGATTGGGAATTGAGCAGCCGAAAATAGCCTCTTGGGTGCTGGTGATCGTACAATGGAATCTGACCTGAAGGATAAAGTACATCAGTCCTGACCCTGGCCGGCTCGACCTGTTTGGGAGAAACGAAGATGGCCATCACGATTACACTTGATGACGACTTGGTCGCCGGACTGGAGAAACCGGCGAAGAAGCAACAACTGAGCGTAGAGCAGTTCGCGATCGGCATATTGATGGAGGCCGTGGAACGAATCTGAGTCCGAAACTCTGGAAGAAATCGTCGCGAGAATTCGAGCCACTCCGTCGAATCCCTCCTCGATCAGACGCGCCACCGGGAATTTGGCCGACTCGCTGATTGCCTCACCGGACGATCCTTGTTTTGATCTGGAGAGTTGGGAGCGTCAGTGGTCGGTCGTCGAAGCCGAGTTGAAGGCGATCACGCGAGCCGATGACGTCGCGGAGGGCCGCGGGGGGTAGAGTTGATCGGATGACGGAGTATCTGTTGGACACGAACCACGCCGCCCGACTCGTTACGCTGAGACATCCTCTGCGACAGCGCGTTCTGCTGCGCCTTCAGGCGGGCGATACGTTCTCGATCGCGGTTCCAGCCGTAGCCGAGACGCTTTTCGGAATCGGCTTACTCCCACGCGGGACGCAGAATCTTGCCGAATGGGCGAGGCTTCGGCCTAATCTCATGTGTTACATCCCCGACGAACGGGACGCGGAGACCGCCGCAGAGCTTCAGCGAAGGCTCCGACGCCAAGGCTGGCAGTTAGCGACCGTGGATGCATTCATCGCGGTTGTCGCGATTCGTTACGACCTCGTGCTGCTAACATCCGACAATGACTTTGCGCCCGTGCCAAATCTCAAACAGGAAAACTGGCTCGTTCCGTGAGACTTGATATTTCACGAAGCTCCCTCTCGAGCGTGAGTCGCAGCCATTAGTGCGACGACCACGGAGCCAGATCAGGGGCTACTCCGGGCCTTGGCCAACCGAGCGACGAACTCAGCGTGTTCGGGCGTGGCGCAGCCGAGGTCGAGCACAGCCCGCAGCCGCCGCGTGTCGCCCGAAATGAGTGCTCGCGGGTCGAGCCACAGTCCTGGAAAAACCGTTGAGCGGTACAGCCCATCTCCGCCGATCGGTCGTTGCACCAGCACGCCTTGTTCCTGGCCGTACCAGAAGATCTCGTCCGGGTCGATCGCATGGACCACGTACTCCAGGACCCCGGCATTTTGGTAGTCGGCCAGCTTTGGGCCCAGGTCGACGTACCGGGTCGCCTTGGCGACCTCGACAACCAGCTCCGGGGGGCCGTGGATAAAGCCCTTCTTGTTTTGAGTACGACCGTCACACTCGGGCAGAATTCGGAGCAATCCGTCGGGCTGCGGCTCGCTCTTCAAGCCCAGGATCGTCGTCGCGTTGTCCAGGACTTGGACTCCCGGGGTTTGCTCGGCGTAGTAGCCGAGCCACATGATCACAGAAACGTGGGCGAGACCGTGCTCAATTCCAACGGGACTGGGCATATAGACCACTCCATCGATCAACTCGGCCCGAGTGCCGGGCGGCATCGCCTCGTACAGGGCGTGGAACATCGGCTGGTCGAGCCGTTGACCCTCGACGAGTGTGCGCGGGTGGGTCGACAACCGGTGTGCGTTCGGACATGACCTGGCTATCTCCTCTTGAGCCGTGTGCCGACCCCGTCAAGCCTATCAGCGCGAGGCCGGACCTTCAAGCCAAGGCCACAGTCTCCTGCATGATCACGCCAGCGCCGGCCGGAGCTGCGGCTCGTTTTCAGTCAGCCGGTTGGTATCCGCAAACAAGCCCTCCAATGGTGTTGCATCCAGTTGGCTGCCGCTGTGCCGGGTTAAGCCTCCGCGAACTCCGGCATTGTCTCGATCGGCTTGAGCGTGGCGAAGTCGAAGTCTTTGAACCTTAATCGAAGCTCAAGACCTTTTGTGAAGAGAATCGAGTGGCGAAATTCGTTGCCGCGACCTGTGCGGATCAATTCGACTTCATCGTATAGCCACTCAAGATCGGGACACTCCTCTTCTCGAAGCGATTGATGGAGATGGGTTTCCTCGATCACTGCGCATCGGTATTGGAGGACGAGTACCTCCCTCGGCGGGGTATCCAACTGAAGAGCGATCCAGAATGAGTGCGAATGGCCTTCTTCCTGCCCAGAGGGCTTCCACCCGGTGACCATCTCCGCCAACTTCGTTTCTCCAGGCCAACCTGGTTCGGAAATCCCAAAGGATGAATGGGAGATGACCCGTGAATCGTGCAGGTAGAAGTGCTCAAGTAGCTCCCGGAAGCGTTGCGGCAGATTGTTCTTCAATTTCATGCAAATGGCGCAAATACTCTTCGGAGCGTTCTTCGAACTCCTGATGAGCGGCAACGGCGATGCGGTCGTCCTCGGAGCCGAACCGGTTGATCAGGTCCGGTGTGAAGAACTTCATGGCTTCTTCCTCGCCTTGCGGCGATCGGTTTCGTAGAAGGCGTGTCCCCTTGGCGAACGTGACCTCTGATGGAAGTGCGGTAGGGCCATCAGACCTGCCCTGCTGGTGTGCGGAGGCTGAGGTTTGCTCGGCGGCCCAACCTGGGCCTCGATCTTGTAGGCCGGGCGCGATTCGCCTTCGTGTCGTCTCCACGAACCACGATGTCCTCCCCATTCCTCCGCCGGGCAACCGCCGTAGCCTCGTCGATTTCCATTCCGTATTCTACGGCACCGGATGGGCCAGGAGCCAGTTCACGTGGGGGGTTCACGTGGGGGTTCCCGGGACACCATAACGAATTCCCGTCGGCGTTCCGGGGTGCCCTGGACACCGACACGTAGTTCCCGTCGATGATGATTAAGTATGGTGTGCCTGGAACCCCGGACGTCTGAATTGCGGCGATCTCAACAGCCGTCTTGCTCTCGGCCCTCTCACATCTGTAAAATATCTCAAGGGACTTCGGACCATGGAAACTAACAAAAGAATATTGCAAATTTTAGTTGTGTTGCAAAATCTGCCGATTCTTACCTAGGACCGGAGCGCCTCGTTTCCGAGACGTTTACCATGCGAACACGTTCTGGCGTAACCTTGATCGAAGTGCTCGTGATGATCTCCATCGTCGGCATCTTGGCCGCCCTCTGCCTGTGGGGCGTCCAGGCTCACGTGAGGCAGCCCATCGCGCCCAGTGTTCCAACAATCTGCGCCAATTGGCACTGGCGGCCCAGACCTACCACAGCGGCGCTCGGGTCGTACCCCGGGGGTCAGTACCTGCATCCGTTTTCCAAGGCCGCATTTAGCGGGCGACAGGTCAACAATGCCAGTTGGTTGGTCATGTTGCTCCCACAAGTGGGCCAACAGGCCCTTTACAACGAAGTCAACTTCAGCTTCATGTGGGGACGACCGCCGTGGCGGGGGCTGGAAAAGTTTCGGCAATCAGAATGTGACGGTCCGCGAAACGGTCCTTGGCCTGTTTGCGTGCCCAGCCGACCTCAGCCCCCGAACCGATCGAACTAACGCCGACGAGATCGCCAACGCCTTGGCGGCCGGTACGTCGTACCTGGGCAACCTGGGCAGCAATTGCCTTGGAGGTAAAGAGTTCCCTTGTGCCCCACCGGAATTGGGAGACGAGCCAGACGATCCTCGTGGCGGCAATGGGGTGATCTGGAAAGGGGTCAACCAGGACCAATGAGATTACTGACGGTCTGGCCACGACTTTTCTCGCTGGCGAGCAGATCATGGCCATCAGCGACTGGAACGCCTGGGTTCATGCCAACGAGTCAACCGGCTCGACCGCCATGCCCTTAAACTACCGGCCTCGTCTACCGAACGTCGGTGCCTCGCGGGATATCTACTGGTTCTGGACCTACAGCTTCCGTAGCCAGCACCCCGGAGGCGCCAATTTTTCCTTCTGCGACGGCTCGGTCCGGTTCGTCAAGGACAGCGTCAACTTCTCGATTTACCAGGCGCTCAGTACGCGGAACGGGGGCGAAGCGATCAAAGCGGGCAGTTACTGACTCTCACCGGAACCGCATCGCGACTGTTCGAGGCGCAGATCATGCGATTGCCACGCTTCAGATTTACCATACGACGGTTGATGCTCGCCGTGGTGATCATGGCCTTGCTGTTAGGCGGGCTGGTCGGGGCGGAGAGGGCGATCCGCCTTCGGCGGACCTACTGCCGGAAACACGCTGCTTACTGCGCCCGCATGATGGAGCGAACCATGCCCTCGTCGTCCTCGACCCCCGAGGAACGCGCAGTCCCTCACGAAGAGGAATGTCTACTTCGCGGTGCAGAGGGCCGAATTCGAATACGCCGCTGATCGATTCTGGGTAGACCTCCCGCCTGAGCCGTCTCCGGAATAGTGACGTGACATCAAGGAGCGGGTGTATTCATCGCAAGGAGACACGGTTGATCACAGGGTCACCAATGGGCCAATAGTGAGCGAATAAACGATGATGGCCCACTGTTCGTCGGTGAGGTCGCTGGAGATAGGCACCAGCCACAAAACCATTTTCCCGCCTCTCGGGTCTGAACTTCGGGTCTACAGAACTTGGGATCATCATATAACTATAATATAGTTATTTAGAATATATAAATATGAAGTATCTTGCCTAGTCATCTACCTCACGTTCTGTGTCTTGTTCTTTGTTCAAGCGACAGCGGCTAGCCAGATCACAAGCGGATTGCTCACAGTGCGGCTGGGCGTCGAGAACTTGGTAGGGTGGCATCGAGCGATGCGAAGCGTCGCGAAGGCCCACCGATCGCCGCGGCACTTCGGTGGGCCTTCGCCGCGATGAATCGCGGCTCGACACCACCCTACAACCCGACATCCACAGCTTGTGAGCCATCCGCTCGTTACTCGCTCTAAAGGTGTCGCCGACTCGGCAGTCGACCGCATTGAGCCGGGTTTGACGGCGAAGCTCTCTCGCGATGAAGGGCGCGCTTCATTCCGAGTAATCAGGCCGACCCGTCTTTCTCGGCGTGACCCGTCTCTCGGCGGTACTCGACATGCTCCGTCTGAAGGATATTTAATTACGATGGCTCCTTACCGGAATCCGTACCGACATCCAACGTCTTTTGAATGGCGGATAGTTAGGAGAACCCTGGGAATGCTGAAATCAACACCGAGCAGGTCGTTATGTTCGATCTTCACCGTCGCCGCCCTTTCGATCGCTTCCGCATTCGTCGAGTGCCGAGCAGCCGAACTGTACGTGGGAGGGGCGACTGTCAGCATTACGCCTGATCGGCCAGTCGCGCTCGCGGGGCAGATGCATACCCGGATCGCCCGGAACGTGGAAAGCCTCGGTGATGGCAACGGCGCTGGCCCTGGAATCCCGGGAAGGCGACAAGGTCGTCGATCAGGCGATGCTGGTCTCCTGTGATCTGGTGGCGATCGACGACGCCATCCTCGAGCAGGTTCGTCGGCGGGTCGGGGAACGCATCCCCGGCCTGGATCGTCCGGAAACTGGTGCTCAACGCCACGCATACGCATACGGCCGCCCGTCATGACAGGAAGGGGAATACGAGATTCCCAAAGACGGCGTCGTGCAGCCGGCAGAGTATGCGGAATTCCTCTCGGCGCGGGTCGCCGAGGGCCGTGAAGGCCTGGGAGTCGCGCCAGGCCAGGTCGGGTCGGCTGGGGACTTGGACATGCCCTGGTGGCGCAGAACCGTCGGTCGGTCTATGCCGACGGCCGGGCCCAGATGTACGGACCCACCGATCGGCCGGACTTCCGCGGCATCGAAGGCTCGGAGGACCAGGGTGTCGAGGTGCTGTGCTTCTGGGACCGCAACGGGGAAACTGCTCGCCACGGCGGTCAACGTCGCGTGCCCCTCGCAAGAGGTCGAAGGCGGATCGGCGGTCAACGCCGATTTCTGGCACGACGTGCGTGAATCGTTGCAATCGCGACACGGTAAGGATCTGCTGGTGCTCGGCTGGACCGGCCAGGCCGGCGACCAGTCGCCGCACCTGATGTACCGGAAACGCGCCGAGGAACGAATGCGGGCACTCCGCGGGCTGACCCGGCTACAAGAGCTGTCGAGGCGCATCGTCGCGGCCTGGGACGAAGCGTATGACGGTGCCCGCAAGGAACAGCATTCCGACGCCCTGCTGGCCCACAAGGTTGCGACGATCGAACTGCCTACCCGAGAAGTCAGCGAGGACGAGGCTGCCGAGGCCAGGTCGAAGGTCGAGGCGCTCTCCAAGGACCCTCGCAACCGACGCCTGGTGGTCTGGCATGGGGACGTCGTGGAGCGCTACGAGCGGCAGAAGGCCGGCACCGTCGAACCGTTCGCGATGGAGCTGCACGTGATCCGGCTGGGCGACGTCGCGATCGCCACCAACGTCTTCGAGCTGTTCACCGAGTTCGGAATCCAGATCAAGGCTCGCAGCCGGGCGATCCAGACGTTCGTGATCCAACTGGCCGGGCCGGCTCGTACGTCCCACCGCGCGCACCGCCCGCGGTGGAGGCTACAGCGCGATCGTCGAGAGCAATCTCGTGGGACCGGAAGGCGGCCAGGTTCTCGCCGATCGGACCGTGGAGCTGATCAATTCCCTGTGGCCTGAAAAATAGGTACCTCCGCAGAGAGTGTAGCAACCAACTCGGGGGGATCGACGAAGCCATGCTTCGGATGAGAGTAGAATGAGCCGCGGATAGGACACGGATGAGAAACAAGGCGGACCAAAATCGTTGTTCGACCCGGTTTCAAAGCGCGTCGATCGCGGCCGCCACGCGGTTGGCCGAGCGCGTGGCGGCGTCCATCCCCAAGGGAGATTGTCAGCGAACGAGCCGGCGAAGTGGATCCGGCCCACCGGCTCCATGATGTGCGGCCAGAACTCTTGAGTTGGCCAAGCGGGAACGGCATCCGCTCGCAGCCGAAGGCCCAGGGGTCTTTCGCCCAGTTGTGCACGATCGCCTGCTCGATCGTGTGCGCTCTTTCCGGGATAGAACCGCCGGAATGCGGCGACGCCTCGTCGGCGGTGACATCCGGCGCGGCCGCTACCCATCAGCACCCCGCCGTCCCTGGCACTTCGTCGGCCGTCTGGTAGACCAGGTACATCGCCGGGTCGCCGGTTTCCAGGTTGATGCTGGGCACGTCCCCTTTCCAAAACTTCGTGCGTGACTGAAGCACCACCCGCGCCTGCGAGCCGAAGACGACGTTCCGGATCACGAACCCCTTCGACTCGGGCCAATCGGGCTGTGACGGGGATCTTCTTAAGAATGGCGAGCGGGATCGAGCATACGAGGTACTCGGCCTCAAGCTTTGCGGGCTCGCCGAATTGGCGGAAGTGGACCGTCACCGCCGAGTCCCCGCGCTCGATCGCGGTGATCGGGCAGCCTAGGCGAACTCGCTCGCCGAGCTTCGCGGCGAACGTGTCGGTCATCAGCTGGTTTCCTCCCTTGAGCCTGAACACCTCGCGTTTGAAGACGGGCAGTCCGCGGCGCATGACGATCGCCGACTGCCAGAGCCGGAACAGGGCCGAGACCTCGCCGTTGCGCGCGGCCTGTGAACCGTCGCCACGGCGAAGGCCGTTGAAGCGGATCGCGGCATCCGATGCGCCGTCCTTTGCGAGCAGCTCGCCAGCCGTGATCTCGTCGAGCCGGTCAAGTCCAACACCGAACGGCTGGTACTCGTCGCCGATTGCGTCGAGGTCGGGCCCGAAGTACAGGAGCGGCAGCTCCGTCCAGCCTGGCGGACGATGAAGTCGACCTCCTTGGGGTTGAACCCGAACGATCGCAGGACCTTCGGCTCTTGGAGCTGCGCCTCGGTGTACCAGGTACCGTCGATCCGCCGGAGCATGTCGATCCGGCGAGGGTAGGCGACGAAAGGGAGGCCGAACTTCTCAACGTACTTCCAGTATTGCTCATATCCGGGCCTGGTGAAATGCTCGGCCCCGACGTCGGCGTAGAGCCCGTCCGGGAGCGGGTCGTGGATGGTCTTCACGTGCCCGCCCGGTCGGCCCGACGCCTCGAGCACCGTGACCTCGTGGCCGCGCTCCATCAGTTCGTAAGCACAGCAGAGCCCGCCGATGCCCGCACCGGCCACGACAACGCGCTTCGCCGCCCGGCTTGCTGGACGTATCGACGCGACTGATTCATTGGCCGTGACGCTTGCGACGAATCCGGTGGCGGCGAGGCGGAGCGCATCGCGGCGATTCCAGTGCGGCAATGGGCGATCGTCTGGTGTTCGGGGCGAGCCAGCGGTTTTCATTCTGTGTCCTCCTGACACGATACTAACCGACCTGCCAGTCGATTCAACTGGCCGTCGGATCGGTGTTCCTGCTTGCGGAGGGGCCCGCTTTCCTCCGACAATCGGTTGTTCTGTCTGGGGGCGCTGCTTTTTATGTCGTCCGAGGCCACTGGCGGCCGACTGACGAATCAAGTCGACCCATGGGGAGGCGAGCAATGCGGTCGGGTATGGTGATCCTTCTCTCTGTCGTTGGTCTGTTCACAGCGATCCCACCGACTCGGGGCCAGTCAGACGCTTCGCTCGGTCCGGGGCTCCCGAAAGTGGTGCTCGTTGGCGATTCGATCCGGCTCGGCTATGCTTCCCGGGTCGCCGAGCGGCTCTCGGGCAAGGCGGTCGTCATCAGCCCGCCGGAAAACGGTGGCGATAGCGCCAACGTGCTCTCTCATCTCGACGATTGGGTCCTCCGGCAAAAGCCCGACGTCGTTCACCTGAATTGCGGCCTGCACGATCTGAAACGGTTCAAGGCCGGCGGGCATCATCAGGTCGAGCTCGCTCGATATGCGGACAATCTCCGTCAGATCGTTGCCCGCATCCGTGAAGGGACGGATGCCGCGCTGGTCTTCGCCGACACAACTCCCATCCTGGATGAACGGCACGCGCGGAGAGGCGCGGATTTTGATCGGACCGAGGCCGACGTGCGACAATACAACGCCGCGGCCGTTTCGATGATGCGCGAACTCGGCGTACCCGTCCACGATCTGCACTGGGTGGTCGAGCAGGGGGGCCCGGAAACGATGCTCGGTCCCGACGGGACTCATTACACCGTCGCCGGCTCCGATCGACTCGCCGAGGCGGTCGCCGATTGCGTGCTTCGCCAGTTGACGGTTCGCCGCTATCGGCCCTTGCCGCGGCCGGCCTCGGGACCGCAGGCTGCCGTGGAGTATCGCAAGGCTGCCGCCAGTCGGGATGCGCTGGTACCCGAAGCCTACCGGCGGCTCAAGGTTGGCGAGTTTCGCATGCCGGTGGACGCCAGCATCTGGAAGGAGCAGCGACCGGCTGTGTTCCGGACCGTCGTCGACTCGCTCGGCAATCTGCCGCCCCGCCCGTCGCCCTCGCGTGCCCGAATTATCTCCCGTGAGGTCCGGCCGGGCTACACGCTCGAAAAGGTCTCCCTCGGGAATGGTATGGACGGCGAGGTGACGGCGCTGATGCTCGTGCCGGAGGGCCGGAAGCGGCCGGTGCCGGCCATCCTCTGGCTCCACTCCTCAACCCCTGACAAGACGCAAGTGATCATCCCCGGGACCAACGGTGGCACCGAATCGCTCGGAGAGACCTTTGTTCATGCGGGCTTCGCCGTGCTCTCACCTGACTCCTACTGGCACGGCGACCGCGCCGGCACTGGGCCGTCGGGCACAGCGGAATCCGGCCGGACCGAGCAGGAGGACCTTTTCAAGCTCAACCTGTGGCTCGGTCGGACGCTCTGGGGCATGTTCGTCCGTGACGACCAGGTTGCGCTCGACTACCTCTGCGGCCGGCCGGAAGTGGACGCAACCCGCATCGGTGCCACCGGCATGAGCATGGGCAGCACGCGAGCCTGGTGGCTCGCCGCGGTCGACGAGCGGGTCGCGGCCGTGGTGGCCGTCGCCTGTCTGACCCGTTATCAGAACCTCATCGCCCACGGCGATCTCCGCCAGCACGGCGTCTACTACTTCACCAACGGCCTGCTCAGCCATTTCGACAGCGAGGGAGTGCTCGCGCTGATCGCGCCCACGGCCGTTCCTGGCCCTGACTGGAGAGCTGGACGCGGGCTCGCCTGCCGACGGAGTCCGCGCGCTCGGGCGAACCGTCGGGGGCACTTATCGGCGCTGGGGGCCGGCGATCGCTTCCGGAGCGTCCTCTACCCGGAGGTCGGCCATACCTACACGCCGGAAATGCGGGCCGAGATGCTCGCCTGGTTCGGACGCTGGCTGCGACCGGAAGCGGTGACTTCATCGACCCCTCGCTGACCCGCGCACGCCAGGCCAAGGGATCGGAAGAGCGGTAAATGTCCTCTCAATCCCGTGTTGCTTCCGAGCGTTCTCGATGGGCTACCGGCCACGATCGTTGCCGGGAATCGCGCGGTTTGTCGATGGTAACCTCATCGACGATCTTGCCATCCTCGGTCCAGGCGCGATAGCTCAATCGATTCAGGCGGGCGTCAATGTCGATGGTTTGATAGGTTGACTTGTGGGTGAATCCCACTTCGATGTAGTCGCGCCGGACCTTGATCGACGAATTTGTCGCCGGAGACCGCGATCAGATAGATTGTCCCCTGGCTGGTTCCTTCAGCTCGATGATTTGCGCACCATCGGATACGTCCTCAGGTAGGCGTGGTCGTGGCCTTGGAGGACGAGATCGACGTGGTGCTTGTCAAAGATGGGAACCCAGTGCTCGCGCATGGTCGGCGAATCGCGCAGGGATGAGAGGGATAGACCGGGTGGTGGAAGACCACAAACTTCCAGGTCGCCCTGGTCTGTTTGAGCACCTGGTCGAGCCACTCGGCCTGCCGTTTTGCCTGGCTGGGGTCGCTGACGGCGAGCGTGCTGTCGAGCACTGCCACGAACGCATCCCCACATTCGAAGTGGTAGACCAGGTCGGGATCAATTCCGTCTGGTCCATTGTGCGGCAGCTCGAAGAAGGCTCGGTAGAGGCGAGGCCCCATGTCGAGGTATTCATGGTTGCCCACGCACGGCATGAGTGGCATGCGATCGAAGACGCCTGCCGCCCTCAAGAAGAAATGATCCCAGTTCGTACGCTCGTTGCCGCGGTCGACCAGGTCTCCCGCCAGCACGACGAAATCAGCTCGCGGATGACGCCGATAGGCCGCCTTGAGCAGGCGTCCCCAGCCTTCGAGTCCCGTTTGGGCGTCACCGAGATAAAGGAACTGAACGTTTCGTGCTCGATCCGGTCCGGTTTTCACAGTCTGCCACGTGCTCCATCCGGCATCCGTTCCATCGCCGGCTGAGTACCAGTAGACCGTGTCTGGCTCAAGCCCATCCACCACCACGCGATGGCGACGAATCACACGATCATTGAGCAAGTTGCGGACTTCGAGGAGCGTCGATTCACCGATCACCACACGGCCATCGTGGCCGGCCGCTCACCGAGCGAGGCGGATGGCGGTCGACTTGACCTGAGGGGAAGTCCTCCAGCTCCAAACCAACTCCCGCGCAGGGTTGGAGCCGAAGGCGATCGTCACCTGATCGGGGACCGGGCTCGATACGATATGAGTCTTCCAGACCCGACCTGTCGCCAGGAGTGCCGAGTGTCGCTCGTCGTGGGCAGGTTGGAGCAAGACGGCGTCGACCAGTTCCGCGGGCATTCGTTGAAACGGCTTGTACGCATCGTGAGCCGCGCTGGAACCCGGGCGAGCCACGGTCGCTTTCCAGGAGCGACCCGAGCTTGGATCAAGGAAGACGATGTTTCGTGTCGCGAGGGTTTCTCCACCGGTCACCGACCGGACGAACACGACATAATGGGCCACCGGTGTGCGATCGAGGCTGTTGACACCCAGCCCGATCCACCCGGAGTGAAACGTCTTGCGATAGACCCTCCAGGCGGTGTCGGTATTGTCGAGC
>CAVRFS010000126.1:0-20724 GCA_963720335.1 uncultured Planctomycetota bacterium
GGAGAACCCTGGGAATGCTGAAAGCAAGACCGAGCAGGTCGTTATGTTCGATCTTGACCGTCGCCGCCCTTTCGATGCTTCGTCGGATCGTCGAGTGCCGGGCCGCCGAACTGCATGTCGGGGGGGCGACCGTCAGCATCACGCCCGATCGGCCGGTTGCGCTCGCGGGCCAGATGCACACCCGGATCGCCCGGAACGTCGAGAGCCCGGTGACGGCGACGGCGCTGGCCCTGGAATCCAGGGACGGCGACAAGGTCCTCGATCAGGCGATCCTGATCTCGTGCGACCTGGTGGCGATCGACGCCGCGGTCCTCGATCGGGTTCGCCGGCGGGTCAAGGACCGGATCCCCGGCCTGGATGTCCGGAAAGCTGCGTGCTCAACGCCACCCACACGCACACGGCGCCCGTCATGAAGGAAGGGGATTACGAGATCCCCAAGGACGGCGTCATGCAGCCGGCCGAGTATGCGGAGTTCCTCTCGGCGCGGGTCGCCGAGGCGGCGGTGAAGGCCTGGGAATCGCGCGGCCGGGTCGGGCCGGCTGGGGACTGGGACATGCCGTGGTGGCCCAGAACCGGCGCTCGGTCTATGCCGACGGCCGGGCCGCAGATGTACGGCCCCACGGATCGGCCGGACTTCCGCGGCATCGAAGGGTCCGAGGACCAGGGCGTCGAAGTGCTGTTCTTCTGGGACCGCGACGGGAAACTGCTCGCCACGGCGATCAACGTCGCGTGCCCCTCGCAGGAGGTCGAAGGGGGCTCGGCCGTGAACGCCGACTTCTGGCACGAGGTGCGCGAATCGTTGCGATCGCGACACGGCAAGGACCTGCTGGTGCTCGGCTGGACCGGCGCGGCCGGCGACCAGTCGCCCCACCTGATGTACCGAAAACGCGCCGAGGAGCGGATGCGGGCGCTCCGCGGGCTGACCCGGCTGCAGGAACTGTCGAGGCGCATCGTCGCGGCCTGGGACGAAGCGTACGAGGGTGCCCGCAAGGAACAGCATTCCGACGCGGTCCTGGCCCACAAGGTCGCGACGATCGAACTGCCCGCCCGGAGCCGTCACCGAGGCCGAGGCCGCCGAGGCCAGGTCGAAGGTCGAGGCGCTCTCCAAGGACCCTCGCAACCGCCGGCTGGTGGTCTGGCATGGGGACGTCGTGGAGCGCTACGAGCGGCAGAAGGCCGGCACCGTCGACCGTTCGCGATGGAGCTGCACGTGATCCGGCTGGGCGACGTTGCGATCGCCACCAACGTCTTCGAGCTGTTCACCGAGTTCGGGATCCAGATCAAGGCCCGCAGCCGGGCGATCCAGACGTTCGTCATCCAACTGGCCGGGCCGGGCTCGTACGTCCCGACCGTGCGCGCCGCCCGCGGCGGAGGCTACAGCGCGATCGTCGAGAGCAATCTCGTGGGACCGGAAGGCGGCCAGGTTCTCGCCGATCGGACCGTGGAGCTGATCAATTCCCTTTGGCCTGAAAGATAGGTAGCCCCGACGACAGTGTAGCAACCAACTCGAGGGGCTCCGACGAAGCCATGCTTCGGATGAGAGTAGAATGAGCCGCGGATAGGGCACGGATGAGAAACGAGGCGGGCCCAATTCGTTGTTCGACTTCGGTTTCAAAGCGCGTCGATCGCGGCCGCCACGCGGTTGGCGGACGCGTGGCGGCGTCCATACCCCAGGGGAGGTTGTCGGCGAACGAGCCGGCGAAGTGGATCCGGCCCACCGGCTCCATGATGTGCGGCCAGAATTTCTTGAGCTGGCCGAGCGGGAACGGCATCCGCTCGCAACCGAACGCCCAGGGGTCTTTCGCCCAGTTGTGCACGATCGCCTGCTCGACGTCTGCCTCTTCCCGGGATAGAACCGCCGGAAGGCGGCGACGGCCTCGTCGGCGGTGACATCGCGCGCGGCCGCTACCCATCAGCACCCCGCGCGTCCCTGGCACTTCGTCGGCCGTCTGGTAGACCAAATACATCGCCGGGTCGCCGGTTTCCAGGTTGATGCTCGACACGTCCCCTTTCCAGAACTTCGTCCGTGACTGAAGCACCACCCGCGCCTGCGAGCCGAAGACGACGTTCCGGATCACGAACCCCTTCGACTCGGGCCAGTCGGGCTGTGACGGGGATCTTCTTAAGAATCGCGAGCGGGATCGAGCATACGAGGTACTCGGCCTCGAGCTTCGCGGGCTCGCCGAATTCGCGGAAGTGGACGGTCACCGCGGAGTCCCCGCGCTCGATCGAGGTGATCGGGCAGCCTAAGCGGACCCGCTCGCCGAGCTTCGCGGCGAACGTGTCGGTCATGAGCTGGTTTCCGCCCTTGAGCCTGAAGACTTCGCGCTTGAAGACGGGAAGACCGCGGCGCTTGACGATCGCCGACTGCCAGAGGCGGAACAGGGCCGAGACCTCGCCGTTGCGGCGCGGCCTGTGAGCCGTCGCCACGGCGGAGCCCGTTAAAGCGGATCGCGGCGTCCGATGCGCCGTCCTTTGCGAGCAGCTCGCCGGCCGTGATCTCGTCGAGCTGGTCGAGCCCGGCACCGAACGGCTGGTACTCGTCGCCGATCGCGTCGAGGTATGGCCCGAAGTACAGGAGCGGCAGCTCCGTCCAGCCTCGGCGGACGATGAAATCGACTTCCTTGGGGTTGAACCCGAACGAGCGCAGGACCTTCGGGTCCTGGAGCTGCGCCTCGGTGTACCAGGTGCCGTCGATCCGCCGGAGCATGTGGATCCGCCGCGGGTAGGCGACGAAAGGGAGGCCGAACTTCTCGACATATTTCCAGTACTGCTCATATCCGGGCCTGGTGAAATGCTCGGCCCCGACGTCGGCGTAGAGCCCGTCCGGGAGCGGGTCGTGGATGGTCTTCACGTGCCCGCCCGGTCGGCCCGACGCCTCGAGCACCGTGACGTCGTGGCCGCGCTCGATCAGTTCGTAAGCGCAGCAGAGCCCGCCGATGCCCGCACCGGCCACGACGACGCGCTTCGCCGCCCGGCTTGCTGGACGTATCGACGCGACCGATTCATTGGCCGTGACGCTTGCGACGACTCCGGAGGCGGCGAGGCGGAGCGCATCGCGGCGATTCCAGTGCGGCAAGGGGCGATCGTCCGGTGTTCGGGGCGAGCCAGCGGTTTTCATTCTGTGACCTCCTGACACGATACTAACCGACCTGCCAGCCGATTCAACTGGCCGTCGGCTGGGTGTTCCTGCTTGCGGAGTGGCCCGCTTTCCTCCGACAATCGGTTGTTCTGTCTGGGCGCTGCTTCTTATGTCGTCCGATGCCACTGGTGGCCGGCTGACGAATCAAGTCGACCCATGGGGAGACGAGCAATGCGGTCGGGTATGGTGATCCTTCTCTCTGTCGTTGGACTGTTCACAGCGATCCCACCGACTCGGGGCCAGTCAAGCGCTTCGCTCGGGCCGGGGCTCCCGAAAGTGGTGCTCGTCGGCGATTCGATCCGGCTCGGCTACGCGGCCCGGGTCGCCGAGCGGCTCTCGGGCAAGGCGGTCGTCATCAGCCCGCCGGAAAACGGAGGCGACAGCACCAACGTGCTCTCCCATCTCGACGATTGGGTCCTCCGGCAAAAGCCGGACGTCGTCCACCTGAACTGCGGCCTGCACGATCTGAAACGGTCCAAGACCGACGGGCATCATCAGGTCGAGCTCGCTCGATATGCGGACAACCTCCGTCGGGTCGTTGCCCGGATCCGTGAAGGCACGGATGCCGCGCTGGTCTTCGCCGACACAACTCCCATCCTGGATGAGCGGCACGCGCGGAGAGGCGCGGATTTCGATCGGACCGAGGCCGACGTGCGACAATACAACGCCGCGGCCATCGCGATGATGCGCGAACTCGGCGTACCCGTCCACGATCTGCACTGGGTGGTCGAGCAGGGGGGCCCGGAAACGATGCTCGGTCCCGACGGGACCCATTACACCGTCGTCGGCTCCGATCGACTCGCCGAGGCGGTCGCCGATTGCGTGCTTCGCCAGTTGACGGTTCGCCGCTATCGGCCCTTGCCGCGGCCAGCCTCGGGACCCCAGGCTGCCGCGGAGTATCGCAAGGCTGCCGCCCGTCGTGATGCGCTGGTTCCCGAAGCCTACCGGCGGCTCAAGGTCGGCGAGTTTCGCATGCCGGCGAACGCCAGCGTCTGGAAGGAGCAGCGACCGACTGTGTTCCGGACCGTCGTCGACTCGCTCGGCAATCTGCCGCCCCGTCCCGTCGCCCTCGCGAGCCCGAATCATCTCCCGTGAGATCCGGCCGGGCTACACGCTCGAGAAGGTCTCCCTCGACAATGGCGCGGACGGCGAGGTGACGGCGCTGATGCTCGTGCCGGAGGGCCGGAAGCGGCCGGTGCCGGCCATCCTCTGGCTCCACTCCTCGACCCCTGACAAGACGCAAGTGATCATCCCCGGGACCAACGGTGGCACCGAATCGCTCGGAGAGACCTTTGTTCATGCGGGCTTCGCCGTGCTCTCACCTGACTCCTACTGGCACGGCGACCGCGCCGGCACTGGGCCGTCGGGCACAGCGGAATCGGGCCGGACCGAGCAGGAGGACCTGTTCAAGCTGAACCTGTGGCTCGGCCGGACGCTCTGGGGCATGTTCGTCCGTGACGACCAAGTTGCGCTCGACTACCTCTGCGGCCGGCCGGAAGTGGACGCAACCCGCATCGGTGCCACCGGCATGAGCATGGGCAGCACGCGAGCCTGGTGGCTCGCCGCGGTCGACGAGCGGGTCGCGGCCGTGGTGGCCGTCGCCTGTCTGACCCGCTATCAGAACCTCATCGCCCACGGCGATCTCCGCCAGCACGGCGTCTACTACTTCACCAACGGCCTGCTCAGCCATTTCGACAGCGAGGGAGTGCTCGCGCTGATCGCGCCACGGCCGTTCCTGGCCCTGACCGGCGAGCTGGACGCGGGCTCGCCTGCCGACGGAGTCCGCGTGCTCGCGCGAACCGTCGGGGGCACCTATCAGGCGCTGGGGGCGGGCGATCGCTTCCGGAGCGTCCTCTACCCGGAGGTCGGCCATACCTACACGCCGGAAATGCGTGCCGAGATGCTCGCTTGGTTCGGACACTGGCTGCGACCGGAAGCGGTGACTTCAACAACCCCTCGCTGACCCGCGCACGCCAGGCCAAGGGATCGGAAGAACGGTAAAAGTCCTCTCAATCCCGTGTTGCTTCCGAGCGTTCTCGATGGGCTACCGGCCACGATCGTTGCCGGGAATCGCGCGGTTTGTCGATGGTAAACTCATCGACGATCTTGCCGTCCTCGGTCCAGGCGCGATAGCTCAATCGATTCATGCGGGCGTCAATGTCGATGGTTTGATAGGTTGACTTGTGCGTGAATCCCACTTCGATGTAGTCGCGGGGGCCTTGATCGACGAACTTGTCGCCGGAGACCGCGATCAGATAGATTGTCCCCTGGCTGGTTCCTTCGGCTCGATGATTTGCGCGCATCGGATACGTCCTCAGGTAGGCGTGGTCGTGGCCCTGGAGGACGAGATCGACGTGGTGCTTGTCAAAGATGGGAACCCAGTGCTCGCGCATGGCCGGCGAATCGCGCCAGGGATGAGAAGGATAGACCGGGTGGTGGAAGACCACGAACTTCCAGGTCGCCCTGGTCTGTTTGAGCACCTGGTCGAGCCACTCGGCCTGCCGTTTTGCCTGGCTGGGGTCGCTGACGGCGAGCGTGCTGTCGAGCACCGCCAAGAACGCATCCCCACATTCGAAGTGGTAGACCAGGTCGGGATCAATTCCGTCTGGTCCATTGTGCGGCAGCTCGAAAAAGGCTCGATAGAGGCGAGGCCCCATGTCGAGGTATTCATGGTTGCCCACGCACGGCATGAGCGGCACGCGATCGAAGACGCCTGCCGCCCTCAAGAAGAAATGATCCCAGTTCGTACGCTCGTTGCCGCGGTCGACCAGGTCTCCCGCCAGCACGAGGAAATCGGCTCGCGGATGACGCCGATAGGCCGCCTTGAGCAGGCGTCCCCAGCCTTCGAGTCCCGTTTGGGCGTCACCGAGATAAAGGAACTGAACGTTTCGTGCTCGATCCGGTCCGGTTTTCACAGTCTGCCACGTGCTCCATCCGGCATCCGTTCCATCGCCGGCTGAGTACCAGTAGACCGTGTCTGGCTCGAGCCCATCCACCACCACGCGATGGCGACGAATCACACGATCATTGAGCAAGTTGGGGACTTCGAGGAGCGTCGATTCACCGATCACCACACGGCCATCCTGGCCGGCCGGCGCCCGAGCGAGGCGGATGGCGGTCGACTTGACCTGAGGGGAAGTCCTCCAGCTCCAAACCAACTCCCGAGCAGGGTCGGAACCGAAGGCGATCGTCACCTGATCGGGGAGCGGGCTCGATACGATATGAGTCTTCCAGACCCGACCCGTCGCCAGGAGCGCCGAGTGTCGGTCGTCGTGGGCAGGTTGGAGCAAGACCGCGTCGACCAGTTCCGTGGGCATTCGTTGAAACGGCTTGTACGCATCGTGAGCCGCGCTGGAACCCGGGCGAGCCACGGTCGCTTTCCAGGAGCGACCCGAGCTTGGATCAAGGGAGACGATGTCTTCGTGTCGCGCGGGTTTCTCCACCGGTCGTCGGCCGGACGAACACGACATAATGGGCCACCGGTGTGCGATCGAGGCTGTTGACACCCAGCCCGATCCACCCGGAGTCAAACGTCTTGCGATAGACCCTCCAGGCGGTGTCGGTATTGTCGAGCATGAGGTTGGTCGGCTGAAAGCCTCGATCGCCGACCCAGAACGGGACCGACTTCACCGGGACCGCCACGTCCACGAGGACCGGACACTCCACCTTGAAGCGCACATAGCCACGAGCGAGAGCCGCTCGCTCGCGAGGGTCCAGAACCGCGAGGAGCTGGTCGCCCCGAGTGGCGATGGCGGTCAACTCGCGCTCGGATTTCAACCGGCTCAGACGAAGCCCAATCGCCTGGAGGGTCTCCCGAGTCGTTGGGACTTGATCGAGGGGTGGATCGGTCCAGAGACCGATGAAGGCTCCGACCATCAGGAGCAACCTCGTCCTGTTCCGACGACTCGTGTCTTCCATGACGCGAGATCCTGCCATTTGCGACTAATGCTTAGTGGTCCGTTTCACAAATAACGTCGCGGTAACCCTGGTCTTTGACGTTAGGCAGCCGAGGCTGCTAAAAAATACGGCGCCGCACGCTTTAGCCAATTCAGTAAGTCTTGTCGAGTGAACTTCCAGGCAAACGGCCTCGGAGTTCGGTTGCTCAAATCTTCGTACAGCGCCAGACGCAGGCGGATTGCGTCCAAAGTCGCGAAATCGTTCGGCGTCAGCACCTTCCTCTGGATGATCGAAAAGTAAATCTCGACCTGGTTCAACCAACTTGCGTGCACGGGGGTATGCACCAAGACGATCCTTTTGTCGCGCAGACGCATCCGCACCACAGACGTCTGACCCCGATGCGACGAACCATTATCCACGACAAAGAACAACCGATCCGCATCATGGTAAGGCTCCCGCTCCAAGACCTGATCCACCAGTCGGCCAAAGGGCTTGATCCCCGTCTTTGCCTCGCAACGTCCCAGGACTATCCCGCGACGCACGTCCCACGCCGCCAGGTATTGCAGCGCTCCATTCCGGTCGTATTCCGTTTCAATCCGCCGGCTCTGCTTGGGCTCGGGCGGCATTTCTTCATGACAGCGACCACGTGCTTGAATGCTCGTCTTCTCATCCATACACAGCACGTAATCCTTCGGGCCCAGCGGTTTGCCTTCCCACGTTCCCGCATAAAGGTCCAGGATCGGCCCGGCCTTCTCGGCAAACCGAGGGTCCCGTGGAAAAATCCAGTGCTCGTATTGCCAGGGTTTGATCGCCGCATGGTGCAACGTACGCCACAGCGGTGCTGCGGCTGATCTTCTTATCCAACGCCGCTTGGGCTCGCCGCACCAGGTCGGCTACCGATTGGCGACTGAGTGGTTCTTTCGTCTCCGCGACCACTTCACACACCATGGCTCGGATCAACGCTTGATCCAGAGGGGGAAAAAGCGGCCTTTCGGCCGCGGCCCGCATAATCTTCGATGGAGAAATCGCCGGCAGCCCAGCGACTTCGCCAACGTTGTACCTGGCGAGCGGACAGACCGACCGCCTCGGCCGCCGCGTCGTTTCCCAGGGAGGGCTGCTCATGAAGAAGCAGCACAAGCCGAAAGCGTTGGACGGTTTGGACCGCTACTGTTCGGCGGGAGACGGTGTCGAGAGCCTCTTGCACGAAATCGTCAGGGAAGGTACAGAGAGCGGGACTCGGTCCTGGCATGGCGGCATCCTTTCCTTGCCGGGTTTTTTGGGGGGCCCACCTCCCTGTACCAAAAGTCCGTCGAAACTACGACGTTATTTGTGAAACGGACCACTTAGGTTTTCAACGTTCTTGGTCTGCCATTCTTGGCATTTGGGAGCCGGAATGCAACTCTGCCTGGCCGGCTCGCGAGAAGACCGTCGCGACGTCTTTCCCAGCAGCCTACCATTGCTGACCGGAAAACGAGGGCAAAAAAACATGGCCTTCCGCTCGGTTGGGAGGAAGGCCATGGTGAAGAGTAGAGAAGAGCGTTCATTCTACTGGGTCGGAAGAGTCAGTTCGACTCGACCGGCCGTCGGACGTTTGCTAGATGATTGACGAGGTTAGCGGCATCGGTGGCTCGCCGGAGGTCCGAGTATTTAGCCAGCGGTGCCGAACTCGTCTCGTCCGCGTAAACGCCGACGACGGTATATAGACCGTTCATCTCGCCTGTAGCGGCCTTGGAAAACAGACCCGACCGTATCAGCGAAGCGAGATTCTGCTGCCACAGTTGGGTTTCTGCCAATTTTGCGGTCATGGCGAGCCCCTTGGAATTTAAAAGAAGAGGCCTTCCCTGGGTTATTCGAGGCTTGCTTTCCAATCTACGGAACCGGATCAGCAATACCTTCGATCCTCAACCACTACTTCGTAGCATCAACAAGGCATCCTGCCAGGAACCTCAAGTCCAGTGTCGGATGCATTATCCTCGATCGGGCTCTACTCGTATAGACGAGCTTCGACGCGACAGAGTTCGGGCAAATCCGACACAACCAAACCACCGAGCGGCTGGCCGCGAGGTCCGCTCGCGGCACGTCAAGAACCAAAGAAGCCTTTTACCAGTTTATTCGCATCGTGCAATCAAGTATGGGGCAAAATTGGGGCCATTCGCATAAAAATTTTAATTTTTCGAGAAATTGACTCTCGTTGCTGCGTGACCTAAATATCACGACGTTGGCGTCCTCAACCTTCTCGATGGAACTTCTTGCTTTATGGAAAGGCGAAAGACTGTTATCCAATCAACGCAACTGCGAGAAAGCATTACCTTTGTAGATGCGAGTCTCCACTCGGTTCGGCCCGATCGTGCCGAGAAGCGTTGTCTCCAGACCACATGATGTTCCGCAAAACCCACGACTCCGTTTTCAGCAAGATCATCCGATCGACGATCTCCCTTTTTGGCCGGGTAGCCATTCGGGCGCCATCACGCTAACGAGACAGGCCGCTTTGCTAAGATTCAGAGCACAAACTTGGCAGACACGAAGAAGACCGTTGACCAGGTTTTCACCACGAGTTCGTCTTCTGCGTCTAGCTAATTATGGGTGCTTGGTATCATGATCGTCAAGTGGACCACGCGGGAATTCGATGACTCTTTGAAGAATATAGTCATTCCGGCCGCCAAATTGACACAAATGTGCAAAAAAGGGTTCAAGAGGCGGTGGAGATGATGCCGCGAGCCAACGCCAAGGCGCCATGGACGACCACTTCCTCGCCCAGTGCGGCGGGAACGATGTCGAAATGCCCGCGGAACGGGGGAAAGACGTCGCGATCGACCAGGCGGCGGATCGGATCAAACCACGCCGATTCCCCAACCAGCGATACACCCCCGCCCAACACGATGCGGCGGGGTGCGAGCAGCGTGATGGCTTGTGATAAGGCAAACGCGACTGCGGTCCGGGCCCGCTCGAGGATCGCCGATGATCGGGGATCTCCCGCCAGTGCCTCCTGGGCGATCATGACGGCGGTGATCTCGTCCGGCTTTCCGCGGGCTCGTCTCAGGACGACCCAGTCATCTCGCTCTTGGTGGAGCTGGGCCCGAGCGAGATCCTGGCCGGCCGCGGCGATGGCCCAGCCCGATGCAACTTGTTCGAGCTCGAGGATCCGAGAGCCTGAAGTCGTGACGTCAATCACTCGCAGGTGTCCAACCTCGGTCGCACCCTCACCAAACCCTCGATAGATTTGCTGATCGACGATCAATGCGCCACCGATTCCGCTGCCGACATTCATGTAGAGCAAGGGTGAATGACCGAGGCCCGCGCCGAACCGAGCCTCGGCCAGGCCGGCGGTATCCGCGTCGTTTTCGACGACGACCCGGGGGATGTTGAGATGGCCGCTGATCCAGGATGCGAGCGGAAAGTCATCCCAACCTCCTACCTGGTAAGAGGTTTGGGTCCGTCCTCGCGACGCGTCCACCGGTCCTCCAAAGCCGATGCCGACGGCCTGGACCTGGTTCCGGGAAACGTTGGCCCGGTCGAGTAGGATCGGCAACGTGGCTTCGATTTGGGCCAGAATCCCGGGTGCGCCCTGCGAGGGATCGACGCGCAGCCGTTCGAGCGCGACCAACCTCCCTTGACCGGGACCGATCCCAAGTTGCAGCTTGGTGCCGCCGATCTCGATTCCCAGCACACAGACTTCATCCATGCGATCAGCCGGCTCCGGCCCCAACCCCGTTGGTGTGGACGGCATACTTGGCGGAGAAGCGTCGGTAGAGGTCGTCAATGATCCAGTGGAAGACGACCTGGTGTAAAGATTCGACGATTCCCATGTCGTCGATCGCGGCGTGATGGTTGTAATGGGCGAGGTTCTTGAGTTTGCCACCGCCAAAGCCGGTGAATCCCACCGTCGTCAGTCCGTGTTCGTTGGCCCAGGCGACGGCTTTCAGTATGTTGGGACTGTTGCCGGAGCCCGAGATGGCTAAAAGCAGATCGCCGGGCGAGGCCAGGTTCTTCAGTTGTTCCAGGAAAATGCGGTCATAGCCCTCGTCGTTGGCCCAGGCCATGATTCCGGCCGTGTTGTCGGTGAGACTCAAGACCTTGAGCCGCTTCTGGTTCTCGAAGTCGCGAAGCGTGCATTTGGCCAGATCTTCACAAAGGTGGGAGGCGTTGGCGCCCGAACCGCCGTTACCACAGATAAAGACAAAACGGCCATCGTCATAAGCGGCTTCAACCAACTCGCACACTTTTTCGATCTCGGCCTGATCGAGCCGTTGAATTTCGTGACAAACCCGAGAGAGATAATCAGAGACTCCCAGTGTCGCACCAAGCATCGTGTCGGACCCTCTCAATGGAATCGAATCGAATGGTCGCTCGGCGGGAAAACTCCCTCTGATCACGGCAGGCAGGTTAACCTTAGTTGGAATACGATTGACGCGTTGTGCCGACGCAGGATGATTCCCCGTAAGAATGATACTCCACGCCGACTCGGTTGGTAAAGCCGAAGCTCGATCGCTCGGGGATCGCGTCGTCGCAACGACAGTCGTCTCGGAGTCTTAAGCTGGGGAGCGTCGTGACGACCGCTTTGTTCTGGGACGGCCTGCTCGGGCTCGCCTTCGAATGGTCTGCTTGTCCTGGGTGCGTACTGGATCGCCCGTTTCGGGCTCATGCAGCCGCGCGGGCTGGCCGTCGGGCTGGGCACCGCCGTGGTTTTTTGGACCGCGACCACGATCGGGCTGCGAAGCCCTCGGCGCGGTCGGGGCGATCGCGCTTGGTCCCATGTTGGCCTGGACCGGTCTGATCGCCGTGGTAGGGGGAGTGGTTCGTTGGCTTCGAGCCTCCAGCGATCAAGAACGTCCGAAAGAGGAGCCCTCCACCGCCTTGAGTTGGGATGCACGGGTCTGCCTGGCTCTCTGGCTCACGGCCGCCATCGGGCTTGGGATGCGGTCGGTGCTTCTGGCGGTGAAAGTGGTGAGCGACGGACCGATCTATCATCTCTATTTCGCGGCGCGATGGTGGAAGGCCGGCCGACTTGTTCCTGGTGGCCGCGCCTTTCGGAGAGAATGCGGCGACCTATTTCCCCGCCAATGGCGATCTCTGGTTCACCTGGCTGATGGCGTCGTGGGGAGGGGACCAGCTTGCCAAGGTCGGTCAGGCCCCGTTCCTGGTTCTGGCAGCCCTCGCGGCGTATCGGGTGTGCGCCGATTGGTGGGGGCCGGCCGCTCGGCGAGCCTGGTCGCAACCTGTTGGTTCGCGTCCTCGACTCCGCTCTTGCTCTTACTCGTTCGAGCCCAATGTCGACACGATCTTCGTAGCCGGTTATCTCCTGGCCGCCTATTTTTTCCTCCGGTTCGCACGCGGCGAGGGAGACACTGCCGGCCTTGGTTCTGGGTGCTCTGGCCGCCGGTGGGGCCCTGGGAACCAAGGCCGTCGGGGTCGTCTTCATTCCTCCCTTGATCGCCCTGGCGATCGGTGGAATCCTGGTCCAAGCCGTGCCGGCTCGAACCAAGGTCGTTCGTGTCCTGGTGGTCGCGTTCATCCCTCTGGTGTCCGGGGGTTATTGGTTCATTCGCAACGGGCTACTCACGGGCAATCCCCTCTATCCGCTGGAAATTCGGGTGTTGGGCCGGACGGTTTTGCCCGGGTGGTACGGTCCCGAGGCGATGCGGACGAGTCCCTACTATCTGCCCCTGGCTGATTGGCGGTCGCTCGGCGATATTCTGTTGGCGGTCCTCGATCCCAGGCTGGTGCCGCTCTGGGTCGTCTCCCTGGCGGCGGGCTGGACATTGAAGGGCTCGACTTCGCCCGGAACCCGGCGCTGGGTTGGGATCTTCTCGCTGATGGCCTTGTTAAACGTCGTTCTGTACTGGGTTTGCATTCCGTACCGGACGCAGCAGCGATTCATGCTCCAGGCTTTGGGGCTGGCGGTCGTCCCCTTGGCAATCACGCTCGACCGCCGTCCTTGGCTTCGCATGGCCGCCGTGGTCTTGCTTGGTCTTCATCTGCTCACGCCCGAGACCTGGCCGTTCGCCACACGTGAGGAGGACATCCCCTGGGACCTGACACGAGCGATTCCGAATGCGGTCGGCAGCACCGTGCCGCTGTTCTCAAGGATCGAACAGGCGTTCCGTGCTCAGGAATCCCCGAGAGCGACCCTGGGGTTATGGACGTTGGCCGGGGTCGTTATCGTCGCGGTGCTCATGGTCTGGGCCTGGAGCCGAACGCTTGCGCCTCGGAATCGACCGAGGCGCCGAAGGGCATTGGCATTGGCCATGGTGGCGACGGTGACATTTCTCTCGATGGGCTTCCTCGACCTCTGGGCGAGTGGTTTCGACTCGAGGCTGCGGTTCTTTCCTCCGTTTCGCGATTTCTACCTGGGCTGGATCCAGCTCGATGCCTGGTCAGGACCGACCGGATCGCGAGTGGCCTACGCGGGAACCAACATCCCCTACTATCTTTTGGGTACCGGCTTACGCAACGAGGTCCGGTACATCAACATCGATCGACACCAAGACTGGCTGTTGCATGACTATCACCGCGAGGCCCGAGCCCGCGGGCAGGGAAACTGGCCGAACTCCCGGCCCGGCTGGGATCGGATCCAGGCCGATTTGCGAGCCTGGCTGGACAACCTGGCCGCCGAGCCGCATTCAACTCCTGGTCGTGACTCGCGTGAACCCCGACGAGGGAATTCATAACGTCGCCGACTCCGAGAGTTTCCCGATCGAACGTCGATGGGCAGAGTCTCACCCCGAACGGTTCAAGCCGCTCTATGGTCAAAGAGAAAACGACCCTTGGTTTCGCCTCTATCAGGTTTTGCCATTCGCGAGCGATCGTGCCAGCCCGCACGACCCGGCCGCCGAACACCACCTCGACCAATGAGCATTTTCGCTTGAAGGACGTGTTCACAGTTCGCTGGCTGTTACCGCGCTCACAACCTTCGTGTGGCTAAGAATCGGTGCGTTGTTTGGTCCGCTTGATCAAACGAGGGGGTGGCTCGACGCGGGCGATGAAACCATCGGAGCAGACAACCAGGATTTCCGGGGGCGAGGGCGCGGCGAAGCAGGCGACGGCCGAGGGCAGACTCAGATCCAGTTGGTGAGCCACGTGAAACCGATCGGCGCTGAGGCCGAGCCAAACGGTCCGCGTCGGTCCCACGGCGACGACCATGTTCGTGCCGCAGCGGGTCGCCGCCAGGTATCCCCCCTCCGTCGTGGCGACGCGCACGCCAGCAGCTCGAAGACACCATGCTCGACCTGGAATTGGGCCGAGGACACCGCGCCCTCCTTGTCCAGACCGACCAGATCCAGGAAGGGAGGTGCATGCCGAAAAGTCGTCGGGACCGAGCGCAACGGGGAAAGCCCGGGGATGGCGGGTTGCCAATGATAGGGGATCCGGTGCAGGATCTTGCCGTGAATGTCGAGCACGACCCAATGCGGCCCGTTGTGCGTCAGCACCGCCAGACGGCTCGCCGCGATTCCGCTCGGAGAGCCGAGGGGCAACAGAAACGCCGTTTGGGGATGTTCCGTTGAGTCGGCCGCGATCGTCAGGCGTCCCCAATGCATGCCGGAAGCCGCGTCGACGAACATCATGTCGGAGCCATCACCCAGACCGACCAGGCGCTCCACTCCCCGGGTCAGTATCGGTGTAAGCCAGCTCGTCGATAGAGACGGGATGTGGTCATCGGGGCGCGACCGATACGAGCCGTCGGGTTGTTTCACGGCGTAAGACATCCCGATGCCCCGACCCGCCTGGCGGAGAGCCACCACCGTTTCACCTTCCGGGTCGACCGCGAGCGCGGTCGACCGGATCGCTATTTTCGGCGACCCGGATGACCTGGTTTCGTCCCGGCCGAAAGCCGAGCACGATTCCATTGTCAAAGCCGACGAACAGGTCTCCCGAGATCCAGGCCTGGCATACCGCGGTGACGGTCCCAATGCCGAGCTGATGACCTTGCACCAGCGGCGAGCGGCGAGCGGCGAGCGAATCGCGACCTGTCGAGTCTCTTGTGCATCAAAGTCGCGGCGAAATCGGCGTCACGCACGATGGCTGCGGGCCACTGGCCGTGTTTACTGAACAAGTTTGATATTGCGAGCCCAGCCGCATGACCGGTCTCGACGCTCCGTCCCAGCTTACGTCCCAGCGATATGAGTGCCCGATCGCTCAGCTCCTCGGTGAACGATTCCTGGTGGGGATGTTGACGGGCCAATGCCATCATTCCGCCGTAGAAGCTCCCATGTTCGGAGTTGGAAGCCACGGTTTCAAAGAACGCATCCGCCTCAGCGATCAGTTTCCAGATCGGCTCGAATTCGCCACGTTCGGCATGGAGCCGCGCCAGCTCGAAGGCACAAAGCCTGGCATTGCCGTTCGGCCGCTCACTCCAGCCCGTTTGAAAGGCATGCATCGCCAGATCAAGACGGCGGACTTTGTTCAGCAGCAAGAGGCCAGCGGCATGAAAATCCGGCGGTTCAGCGCAAGCCTTGTCTGCCGCGGCGTTCACGTACGGCCTCGATCGCGGCGTCTTCCTCGCCGATCCTGCGGAGCAGGTCGCCGGCCTTCTCGTTCTGGCCGAGCTGCCGGTACAAGGCGATCGCGCGATCGACGTCGCCGGCGGCCTCGAAAGCCTGGGCGGCCGCGGCCGGGTCATTCAGTTTTTTCAAATAGAGGATCGCCGCGTCGCGGTGCAGGCCGCCGCGCATCAACGCGTTGGCGGCCATCCGGTCGTCGCGCAGCAAGATCCCGTAGATATAGGCGGCGCGACGAAAATCGCCCTGGCGGACGGACTCCTCGGCGGCCTTGCGATAGGCTTCGGCCAATTCCCGGATCACGCCCGCATCGGCGAGCCGGACGGACACGGATTCACCTCGACCCGGCCGTCGCAGCAGCTCGAACAGGTTATAGATGGCGCTGCTCATCGGCAGCCAGTTGCTCCAGCCCGGACCGCGAGTCGAGCTGGACCGCTCGTCGGGCCGCATGATCGGGTACGGCCCGTCGCAACGCCCGCGAGGCATCTCCGTCGCGGAACTCGCGGACCAGCTTACGGAGCAAGGCGGAATGGTCGATCAGCTCCCACTGTGTCTTCTCTTTCAGCTTCGAGTAAGTCTGTCCAGCCTGGCTGAACCAACCTCGAATCGTGTCGGCTACTCCCTGAACGCTGGGTCGTGGATGCCGAGGGGACGCGCCACCGCGAGCGACGCCCGAGCCCGCGGAATCCGGATCCCCGTCGCCGGCTTCATCCGCCAGTTTCCGCGACGGTTGCCGGGCTGGAGTCATCGGAATCGGGCTTGTCCTTGTCGTGGGAGGAGCCGCCTCGAGGACCGTCGTTTCGCAGCCCTTGCTGGAATTCACGGTAAAGCGCATCCGCGGGCGGTTCGGGCAGATCCAGCACGATCTGTCCCAGCCGCTCGGCGAGCTGGCGCGGGCTCTGGCAGCGAGCTCCAGGCGCGGCGAGGCCTGCGGCTCGGCGTCCAGAAGGTCCGCTAAATCAACCGGAGCGTGACGGTCAAAAAGAAGCACGCGACTATCGGGCAGAAAGACCAGGCCCCAGTCTCGCACCAGCCCGTTCGCCTCGTCATCCAGCAGGGCGGGAACCAGGTCGGCATCGGCGGGAAGGTAGAACGCGGCGGTCCGCTCGCGGAGACGGATCGCACCGGGCTCCGGCTCGGTCGTCGCAGGCTCGAGCTGGAGCACGAAGCCGCCGGCGACATCGAAGACACGTCCGGTCGGATCCAAGCCCTCGGCGGGCGCAGATCGCCAACATCGGGGCCGGGTCGCGCGTGGGGATGAACAGGGCCACCGCCGGCTCGGCCAGCGCGCGGCGGCGAAGCCGGAACGGCACTTGGATCGTCATGGCGATTTCCCTCCAACCTGTTCCGCCGACCGCAAAACCGCCGCGATGCGCTCGGCGGCTCCAGGCGTTGGCTCACCGCCGATCAGCCGGCGCGGACCCAGGCACGTCCCGTCCGGCAGCCAGGCGGCCACCTCCTCGCGCGTGACGTAAAAGAGACACGAGCAGCTCCCCACTCCGGCTCAGCATGGCAATGTGATTATACCGATCGATCAGGAAGCACAAACTCTCATGCTCGACATGCTGGACGAAGCGCATCGGATCGTGCCGCGGACCCGCTCTCCCCGACGGGAGACTTTGGGATTGGGCGACCACTCCTCCGAGCTTGCTCAGGATCGAATAGACCTCGCGATGAACGACCTCCAGGCGCCCCTGGTCCCAGCGGATCAAGCATTGAGCCCGAAGGCATCGCGTTTCCCCGGTATCGAACTCGCGGACCAGGAGACACGACCGACCCAGAGTCGCAAAATGGATTCGCGCGTCTTCCTTGAGGGTGACAAAGACGGGCGGTTGATTGCCGGGAACATCGTTCACCTCGAGTTGGCGATCGCCGTGCAGTAAGGCGAACCGCGTGCCCTGGCGCGATAGCGCAAACGTGCCGGTGCCGTACTTTTCGCTGAGCGAGTAGGTCCCAAGAAGCATGTCGCGCGAGATCGAGATGAAATAGAGGGCCGCTCCAGACATCCCCTCGGCCAACACCGCCAGCACGTCACCCCCTTGCCGGCGTCTGAACAAGATGACGCCCCTTCAACGCGGGTCGTCCGTCGGCAAGCGGGATCAACGATTTCATTTCGCCCGCCCCCTGCCGGTAACGCAATCGCCCCGCATGCGACTCAAGACTCGCATCGTGAACTCTCGAATCGAACCAGTTGTCGCTGGCCAGATGTTTCGATTGGCAAGACAGGCGCGATCTGGGCAAGAGCTCCGCGTCGCTGCGCTTGGCGGCGCGAACCGCTCTCGAACTGCTCATCGCTTTGGGACCGGGCATCCGCAGGTCGATTCCCACGCTCGGCCGCCCTTTCGCCGGACGGCCGGCGATCGCGTGTAGATCGGCATAATAGACCCAGGAGACCTTGGACCCGATCTGATTGATCGGATGAATGGTGCAGGTCCGCGTTGTCCAGTCGTAATGCGCCAGGATCGGGCACCCTTGGCGGTTGGCCACCAGGACAAATCCCCCGGCGACCCCGATGAACGGTCTTGACCGGTCTCATCACTTCGTCGTCGACCAAGGGACGAGGGAGGATCTCGAAATCGGTTCCATCGAGTCGCCAGGTGAAGATCAGGCCGTACCGCCCGACGACCAGAATCCGTTCGCCGGCCTCGTCAAAATCGAAGTGGCGACGGCCATCGTTTTGCGGACTGTCGATCCGATCGAGCACCCCACAGTGGAACGGGAACGGGATCGCCTCGACGTCTCCTTTCCAGAGCATCCGTCCGGCCACATGCAGCTGGGAAACCGAGCTGTCGGCAAGTGGGGGATCGGCCGCGAGGTTGATCCGGCCCCGGCCGAGAACCACGGGCAATCCACTTCTTAACTCGGCCAGCCCGACCTGGCCGACGGAGTCGACCGACACGGCAAAGAGCCGGGCGCTCTTGTTGCCGGCCAGCGAACCCGCCGCGACCGACGACGTCTGGCTCCGCAAGGCATCGAGGATGGGTCAAGATGCACGACGTCGCGTCGCGTCGCCGCTGGCGATTGAAGTAATGCCGCCAGAGCACGCCCGGGGTTCAATGACAGATCGCTCGCCTCCAGGAGCGCGATCAAGGCCTGAGAATCGATCTCGGTCGGGTCGACCGGCTCGCCGCCGTTGCCGGTGGTGGCCATTTTGATCGCGATTCGCTTTCGTTCCGCCTGCCGCGCCAGCGCCAGGGCGGCGCCCGCCAAGACCAGCCGGACGTCGCCCCAGGTGCGTACTCCCTGGTCGAGCAAGAGAACCAGCTCCTCGGTCGTCGGCTGGTGCGGTTCCTCCCTCTGGTAATAGAGCAGCTCGCGCTCGGCGAACCGGCGGAGAAACTCCTCGCCGTCGAGTGCGAACTGGATTGGCAGGATCTGCTCGGGCGTCCCTCGGGTTGTGACGTCGGAATACCCGCCATTTTGCAGCTCCGACCAGGCGAGTCGCCGAGGCGGCAGGCTGAGCGCGCTCTCCAGCCGGCTGACCAGCCGGCCGACACCGGCCAGCCGAGGCCGGCGCTCCAGATCGGCCAGCGCCGCCGACAGGCTGCGCGGGCGGAACCGGGCCAGCCGCTCGCCTGCGTCGCCGACCGGACCGCGGCCGTATCGCAGCCAGTGCCCGATCGCCTCGTCCGACAGCTCGGCCACCGCGTCTCGGACCAGCGATTCGAATTCCTCGGGTTCCAGTCCCGGGCTGCTCCGCTTGATCCATGACCCCCAGCATCGGGTGGCTGAGAACCATCTGAGGAACCCAACTCCCACCGGCCAATAGCTCGTGCACTTCGCCCAGCTCAGGAGGATCGGCGGGGAGCGGCGCGTCACGGCAAAGCCATGCGCCCAGGCCCCGGCATTGCGCAGCGGACATCCCAACGCGCGGAACGCCACCGCGATCCGCTCCAGGCAGCGGCCGGGGCTCGGCCCGTTGCGCGCGATCGCCCAGCCCAATCAGATAGAGCAGATGCAGCACGAACCCGAACCCCGGGGACGGACCGTTCGCGGCTTGAAACCCCTCGAGAAAGAGCGAGATCTCCGCGGCGAAGGCGAACGTATGGCCCCCGGCCGGTCCCTCCAGAAACTCGACCGCTTCACCGTATTGAGCCCACCGAAGTCCACCGAATGACCGGCAATAATCGGCGGGGATCTGGAGATAAAGCGCAGGCCTGCGCACTGCTCATGAACGGCTTCCTTTCCCGGCCTGATCGGCCTTGAAGGTATCCCAGGCCAGTCGGACGCCGGCGACGGCTCAGCGGCTTGAAGATCGCCCGAGCGATCAACTCGAACCCGTCCGGCCGCAAAACGACCAGATCGTGCGGGACCCGCTCCAACAACGCTTTGAGTGCGGGCTCGGCAAGGTCGGGATCGGCCCGAAAGCCCAGTGGAACCAAGACATCCGTTCCCCAGAACCGGACGCCCGCTCGCGACGCCGGCAGCACCCCGTGCCGGCCGAGAACCAACACTTCGGCTTCTCTCGGTTGACCAACCGACCCTTCGGTCCAGGCGGCTGCACAGGCCCGCGAACTGTGCCGAAGTCGCCTGCCCGGCCCAAGCGTGGAGCTCACTGAGCCGGCAACATAACGCAGTCGCCGAGCGAGACTCGCACCGCTGATCGCGCACGACTCCGAAGCGCATCCGCGCCGGTAGAACACTCTCGGGACGCTGTGCCGACACGGGCTTGGGCAGCAAGATCCGCTCCAGGGGAATGGCTCGCGAATCATCCGGAACGAGGACACCAAATGCCGGCAACTGCTCGCCCCAGCGATACCAACGCCCGTCACGCTCGGTAAACAGCTCAACCCCCGGCAACGGTAAGATCCATTTGATCAAGATGTCCTGCATCGCTTTCGACTCGGGTTGCCAACAGATCCAGGCCCGGTCGCCCGCAATCGACACGCGGATCTCCGATCGATCCCGCAGCTCGCCATAGCCTCGGCAGATCCTCGACCCGGATCGTGGCGGAGCAGACGTCCTTCAATGACGGAGTCATAATCGGCAGCATTCCCAATCCAGTGGATCGTCGTTGCTCAGTCCGGGAAGGTCAAGCTGCCCTGATCAAGAGTCAGCGTTGTACCGACATAATCGACTTTATCAATCCTACTGCTTTTGTTGCATGAAGCGAAGGGAGGCCGGATTCTCTGGCCAACGCTCATCGCCCGCCGGCATCACCCAGACAGCGTCACGTTGGGTTCGTTCGGC
>CAVRFS010000127.1:0-40754 GCA_963720335.1 uncultured Planctomycetota bacterium
GGCACAATGGGTGCGGGAAATGGGTCAGGAGCCGTTGTTGACATCGGTATTGCACCGCCCTTTCGTCAGGGTATGCCGAAGACCACGACGTGCCGCCGAAGGCGGCCTCATCTACCATGCCCTCAACTGCGCGAAGGCGACCGGCGGGTGGAAACTTACCCAAGGATCGATCGGTTCCGAGCGATCGCATAGATACCGGGACTACGGAGCCTCGCCACACTAAACCGACGCGCAAGCGACGGACGCTGGCCAAGGCCAGCGCGTGACACCGCCGGTCCCCTCGCTTGCGCGTCGGGTTGGTATGGCCACAAGCGCCGCCCTGGTCGTTTATTTCCCGCCGGTCGCCTTACCCATCACAGGAAACGGGCGTGTCGCTCGTCTAAGCCTCGTGAAGCGCAGCGCACTCGGGACCGCGCGCCGAAAGGCGCCCGGCAAAACGGATTCGTCCACATCTCGCAATGCAGCTTCGAGTTCCGCTTGGGCGCCGGAATAATCGGAAGTTCGAAGAATCGCTCTAACCCTATGCAGATCATCAACTTCCACCTGGGCGCCCGCATTGTCGGCACGATCGGACATTTTGTCGTATCTCTTGAAGCACCATCATATTACGAACTGGGCGCCTGCATAACCGGCCCAGTTTAACAATCTAACGTATGTTGAATGTCCACATCGAGTTATGCTCGGTGCCAGACTAATCCGCATAAAGCGATCCGTGGCGGAGTATTGCCATATACAGTGATTTACTATGTGCTTACGGCTGGGCGCTGGATAATCGCGGCGAGCGTTACAACCGCGACTTTCTCATGCCTTCGGCTTAGGTGCATATAGGCAGCAAGGCTATGGCTTGAAAGGAGTTCGTGTCCGTGGTCAGCTTGAGATAGGTGGCAAGTACCAACCAGGAGGCTGTCATGGAACGCGAGCCTGGGCCTCACCCTCATCACCTCGTTATGGAGGTCGGAGAAAAACACCGCCCGGTCACCGATGTCACCTTTCAACCCCATACGATCATCTTGGTCTTCCTCTGCGGCGCTCTACGATCGGCCAGTGTGCTGGGCTTGCGTGGAGCGGAACTGGAGCATGACGACCTTGCGGTCCTTCAGCCTCCCCAGTCCCTCGACGCTCAGCCGCCGGTTGCGCCGGGTGGACACCGCGATGTTGATGCGTGCCTTGGTGCTTCGTTTGCATCAGGAGGGAGACCCGCGACTGCTGGCGGTCGTCGACGCCAAGCCGCTGCCGGTCGGCGGGGAAGGAGGCCAGGATCCCGAGGCCCGTTGCGGCCGCGGGGCCGGGATGCTGGCCAGGGCTACAAGCTCTATGCCATCTGGGGGACGCGGCCGGTGCCCGAGGTGTACCGGGTCTATCCCATGAATGTGAGTGAAAGTAAGGTGTCTGAAGAGATGATCCCGCAATTGACGGGAGGTGGCTACCTGCTGGGCGACGGTGAGTACGACGCCAGTCCGGTGTTCGATGCGGCCGGTGCCGCGGGCTACCAGCTCCTGGCCCGCGCAAGGATCCGGAGGCGGGATTGGGCCATCGCTATCAGAGCCCATATCGACTGCGGTCCATCGAGCTGATGGGGTCCGACTTTGGCCGCGGGACCTACAGCCAGCGGAGCGCATCGAGCACCACGTACGGAAACCTGACGTCGTTCGGAGGCGGGTTGTCCCCGCTGCCAGCGTGGGTACGTCATCAGGACCGGGAGTGGCTGTGGGTTAGTGCCAAGCTGCTGATCAACGGCGAGCGGATCATGATCAAGAACGGAAAAGGACGAACGATAGGGTACGATGAGTCCATTTTACCTATAGCAGCGATTGCCCGGAGCAGCCCTTCCCCAAAGTTAGTTGGATTTCGGCGACGGTGCTGGGATGATACCCTAAACGTGATGAAAACTTCCGTATACCCCACGGGATCGAGTGTTCCCATGTCCACAAGGTCCATCCGCCCCGAGGAGACCGCGAAACTGGATGGGCAATCAATGAAGCTCAGGAATCTCCTCTTTAACAATTTCCGATCTTTCTCAGAATTCAAGATCCACGATATGGGTAGGATCACCCTCCTCGTCGGAACAAACAATTCGGGCAAGACGACAGTCCTTGAGGCCATAAGCCTCCTACTTTCCGTCGGCGATCCGTCCTCGATTTTGGTCGATCCTCTCTCGTCGGGGCGAAGATCTTATGGGGGAGTGCGACCCGAACGCAAGTCTCCCAAACCTCGCGGCAAGTGGAAAACGTAGGCTATTTCGCGGCCACGAAATTGAGGTTCAGTAGTTCCAAGTTCGCGGTTTCGCTGACGAGGTCGGATCCGATGGACACAGGCTCCCACCCTATAATGACTTATGGGGGACCCACCATTACAGGAGGGAGCCATGCGCCCAAAGAATTCTACTCTCACCGCCCCACAGGTCCACCGTTGTGCCGCCGTCATCCTCCAAGACCATTTGGAATTCGGCGACCACGGACCCAAATGCCGGGCCAGTATGCTGTTCACCTTGTTGCTGTACGCGGCCGCTCGGATCACGTCGCTCTCCGATGCCTGCCAGACCTTGCGCGACGCCCCGTCCGACGAGGCCGCCCGCTTGGCCTTGATCGCCACCTTGCCCAACTTCGCCGAGTTGCAGCGCCGGCTCAATGCCGCCTTGGCCGGCAACTTGCCCCGGACCTTGCGCCGCAGTCCGCAGCGCGTGGCCGCCGATCTGGTCCTGATCCCCTATCATGGCCAGCCGCAGTCCGACCCCGACGAGATCTACCGCTCCCAGGCCAAGAGCGGGACCAGCCACTTCCACGCCTACGCCACGCTGTACGTCATCCGCCACGGTTATCGCTGCACCGTGGCGTTGACCCCGGTCTCCCGGGGCGAACCCCTGGAAGCGGTGCTGAAACGCCTTCTGCATCAGGCCGCCCAGGTCGGGATTCGCTGCCGTTTGCTGCTGTTGGACCGCGGCTTCTACAGCGTGGGGGTGATCCGTTACCTTCAGGCCGCCCGCCAGCCGTTCCTGATGCCCGTGATCTGCCGAGGCCGCAAGCTCGACGATCCGCGGGGACCCAGCGGGACTAACGTCTTCTTGACCTGGCAGAGCAGCGGCTTCGGGACCTACACCCTGCACGATGCCCAGAAGCGGCCGGCCCGCGTCGGGATCTGCGTCAAGTGCCGTTACTATCGGGGGCAGTGGCAGCGGCATGGCAAGCAGCACTTGATCTACGCCTTCTGGGGATTTCAGCCCCCCTCCTTCGACTGGGTCCGGCAGACGTATCGCCGACGGTTCGCCATCGAGACGACCTATCGCCAGTTGCATCAAGCCCGGATTCGGACCTCGACACGCGATCCGGCGCTGCGGCTGCTCTACGTGGGGATCGCCCTGATCTTGCGGAATGTCTGGGTGTGGTTGCACCAGATGGTGCTGGCCCGGCCCCGGCGCGGCAGTCGCGAGATCCGCTTGGATTTGCTGCGGTTCCGGAGGATGTTGCTGTGGTTGAGGCATGTGGTGGAAGCGACCCTGGGGGTCCGCGACTCGGTCTCTTTCGAACTTCGGCTTTGATCAGGAGTTATGACCGCTGATGAGAAAACCCCGAACTTGGAACTACTGAGGTTGGCAGGATTTCTCGCTTCAGGCTGATACGGATGCGAATCCGATCAGGATGATTGCGAGGATCGAAGAGCCTCGCCAAGTTGCGAAACGACGCTCTTCGATATCGATGCCCCGCTCCGGAGTCTGCAAGGAATTCTGTCCCCACTGATTCTCGCTGCGAGCTCGGCCGCAGGACGTGGATTCAGCCTACCGATTAGTTGCGCGGCGGAATATCTATCGAGTCAATCCGTCGCTCAGCTAGGTCGGGAGTATTCGATGGGTACCAAGTCCGATACGTAACGGCCTCCTCGCTGAATGCCGATTTCGTCACGATGCTTTTTGAAGACATCGCCCTCACACCTGCCGAGGAACTTGTAACGCAGGCGATGCGGCTCATTGAACCAGACATCGAGCGGATCGCGTCATCGGGTGGAGAGCGAGCCCGGGCAAGCTCGCATACGTTGGTCGTGGCGGCATCATAGTCAAGCTCAACAGCATCAGGGACCGGGTGCCGATTGGGAGCTTGGGCGATGGGATATGGCGGCGCATGTTGGGATTGGCACTCTCCGTCGTGCAGTCGCCGGGGGTTACCCTCCTAGTCGATGAGATTGACACCGGTCTGCATCACACCGTGATGAAGGATCTTTGGCGATTCCTTTATTCCTGTGCAGTGCAGTTTGACGTCCAGATCGTTGCGACGACGCACAGCCGCGATTGTGTGCAGAGCCTCGCGGTCATCTGCCGCGAGGATGTTGCGGAAGGCAGTGAAGTAGACGATCCACCGGATTGAGAAGGGACAGGCCGAAACAGTCGCCTACACCGGCAGGAAATCGTCGCCGTCGCCGACCTTGATATGGAGGTTCGCTAGCGGATGCCGCCGACAAACACGAATCTCCTGCTCGTCGAAGGCAAGGGCGAGCAATACTCCATACCAGAGCTGATGGATAATTACACAGTCTGGGGCGACAAGCCCAGGGATTGGGTGGTGCAGATCAAGGAAATGAATGGCGTCGAGACGATCCTGAAGCGGGTCATCTCGGCTGAATCAAAGACGCCGGGTCTCCGGGCTCTGGGCGTGATTGTTACGCCGACGACAAATTCGCCGCACGATGGGAGCGACTGAAAACACTTTGTCGGGATATTGCGGATTCCATCCCCGAGGATCTGCCACCGCAGGGTATGATCCATGTCACGCCGAAAACTGCGCGATCGGCATTTGGATCATGCCTGATAACTCTTCACGCGGAATGATGGAGACTTTCCTGGCGAGACATCCTCTCGCCGGAATGCGCGCCAATTTGGGGTCTGCAAAAAGGAGTGCTGCGAACAGGTACGTAAGCACGAACACTCGCATAACGCGGCCCACAGAGACAAAGCACGGATCCACACTTATCTGGCGTGGATCGAGCCGCCCGGTCAGACCCTACCGGAGGCGATCATCAGCAGAGCCATCAACGCGAAACTTCCCCTCGCTCAGCAGTTCGTTTCATGGGTCATTGACTTATTTCAATTGACTCTTCGTCCTGAATTGCTCGATGTCCCCTCCGCTGCCCGCGCCATTCCCTGACGCCACATCCCCGGCACTTCGCCGCTGGCTGACTCACTCCGGCCGGCCCGCTGCCGCTGTCCGATACCCGTCGCGATGAAGCCCTGCAGGCGGCCTGATGTCGGTTCCTCCTCGATCAAGATGAAGTCGATGCCGAGCTGGGCTCGGCGTCACCACAAGGTGCGTTTCCACAACTACAGGCTACAAGCCCATCCGCTCCCTAACCTCGCTGTCGTCGGCCTCTCGGATCCGGTTTTCCATTGGGGCCGCGGCATGGAACTGGACAAATTCGTCCCCAAGACCATTGAGCAGGTCATATTGACAGGTGAGCAGAAGCTTGGCACGACGATCGGTGGATGCAACTGCGACGCTCAATTGTTTTCGAGTGGGCGCGTTGTGGACATATGATCAAGTGTCCGGTCGAAGCTCTGCCACAATACCTTGGCACAAGGTTATGCAGGGATGTGATTTACGAGTGCCAACCCGGTGTTAGCTTTGCCAGCGCAGAGCTTTTATCCTAATTTCTTAGTGGATTAATCTCGCCATAACTGTCTATCTTGCAAGGACTTGCGAATTGGCGATAGAGGACTCGAACCTCTGACCTCCTGCGTGTAGAGCAGGCGTGAATAGCGGTTTTTCTGGACATAAGCTGTTAATTTGGAAGGAGTTACGGAGTGCCACCACGCTGACACCACTTTCCAGGGATTCTCAGGATTTCCCGTTTTTCCGAGGACTTGTCAGGGTTTTGGTTCGCCGAACCAAAACCCGGCGAGGCCGGGCGAAGCAATCACCAGCCGATCCTCATGACCCCCAAGTCATCCCTTACCAATAGCTTCGCCAGCCAAACCGCCCTATCGTGAAAAACACGAAACGAGTCGCCTGACTGACGATCCGCTTATTGATTTCACGCAAGATCTTCTGGTGGGCCTTCACGCGACTGAAGTTCGGGTGGCAATCATTCCGCGATCCGTGCAGAGCGAAGCTCGGAGAGATGGGCATGACGATCTCGGATTCCTTCCCGCCCAGCCCATATCCTTCGTAACGGATGTAGACGGAAGGATTGTCCGAGGTGAGGAAAAGCTGCGGACCAGTCGACTCGACGATCCGCCACGTCATGCTCAGTAGCGCCGCGACGATGGTTCCGCTTGGGAACGGGTCGTTCATCTTCTCGATCGCTTCCTCGCACGGCTTCCCGTTGAGCTTTTCGATGGATTTTTCCATTTGCTCCAGCCAGGTCTTCACCCATTCATCGTTTCGCCCGTTGACTGCTGCGAATTGATGTATGTAGGCTCGTCCATTTTGACGCACGATCTCCATTACGCCAGGGATGATGTCCTTGCTGATCTCCTTCGCCCAGATACGGTGGCGGGGGTGCGTCGAAGCATCGTACCGATGTGAATGGCGAGGTCGACCTGCTCTTCAAGAGTGAGTGGCTGGCTGGCCAGAATCTTGTCAATCGCGTCACCGCCCGGAATCTCGACCTGCGTATTCAACAGTTTCTCGGTCTCCGGTTCGAAGAAGCCGCGCTCCTGAGCGACTTTCTTGATAAAGCGCATATCGGACTAGTGCCGAGCTTGTCGTGCTGCCAGATGAACCCTGGTCGAGCGGGGGATCTGAAAGTTCCGCAGCAATCGTTGCGGGTTATAGTGATGACCCATCTGTTAACTCCGCACACTTCCTCATTGGCGTCAAAGATAATGGTACCAATGTGATGGACGGATTGGCAGGCGAATTGGTTCGCGTTGTCCGAAAGGCGATTCGCTGAAAGTAGTCAGTTGCTCCTCTGCCCGCAACTCTTTCGCATCCCGAACCTCCGGCACTTCGCCCGCGGCTGGCTTCCTTGTGTGATTTTGCCCAACCATCACCCCATTTTCTTGGCAATTGGCTCGGTGGAGGTAGCTTGCATAATAGCCAAGAATTATGCTTGACTATTGTTGCAATCTGCAATAGCTCCATCCGCACGGGCGATGATGTATTGTTGAGTGACGGATAACCGCTAGTCTTAGGAATGAGAAAGGAGATCGTCATGCACGACACGAAGGAAGAAGGGCTACAGAACAACCGCAGCCAATTCGCGGTTGAGCTTAGCGGCTCCGCGATAGAAGTACTCCATGGATTATTCACTGAGGGACCGTTATGGGATGGGGATCTACGAGCAAAGCGGACGAGATGAACTCGTAACATTCGGGCTGGCCCTCCGTTACCACGGATGGCAGCAGCTCACCAAGAAAGGTCTGGAAATAGCCGTGGCTTGCGGGTTGGAGCGTAATAAGGAGAAATATTACCGTCAGCGGCGCAAGGACTTGAATCCGCTGCCATGTCGTTGAGGCAGTCATGAATCCGCCAGAGGATCTGTGCAAGACGGAGGCTCCAACAATCGCCGCCACGATGAAATGCCAGGCGGAGCAAGCCGATTAACCTATTAACGGTTGGGTAATCCGGAATAAGATAACATATGAATGAATGACTCGTGACTCAAGATAGCTGAGCGGCTTCCTAGATACGAAAGGGGCCTCACGATTTGCGGGCCGGGGTCCGCCAGGCAGCGACCGTATCCATTGGGCTAGCTCGCCGTGTGCCGATGGTGACATATACACCGCATGTCGCAATGCGGTGCCCATTTCCGCATCGGGCACAACAAAAAATCGCGAGACAATTCCCGTTGGTGACGTGTGCACACTTGCCACGAGGCTATTAGGAAAACGGAGCAGCTCCACGCCAAATGGCATCAGCGCGACGCGAGCGGAGAGCGAAAACACCGCGATCAGGGTCGTCAGTCCCAGGAAAAACATCAACAGAAGCAAAACTGTTCCCGTAAGCCATAGTCGCAGCTCAATCCACGGAAATGATGCGACGGACAACGTCTTGCATCTATCCCAGATCGTCTTTATTTGTCGATGAGCCCACGCGCTCGCTCCGGTGTGGCCAATTGATTCGACCGCGTCGATCACCTGAACCTTCTCGTTCGCGGTCAATTCATGGGGCGGCCACAAATTCTCGAGTTGCTTTCTGAGATCATTCGAGCTGTGCCGCCCGCTTTCGGCACATCAATATCAACAACCATCTTGCCGTCATTATCAAAGAAGCGGAAGTGAAGTGCATGATCAACGGCGGCCACGATAACCAGACTCTTGCCCTCTGTAGGGATAGCAGGTACGTCTTTCGCCGATGACATCAATCGTAGTTCGTACCCGTCAGCCCACTCGGGATCGTTCAAGATCGCAGCGCCGTACCACACCAAGAAAATCGCGTCCACTATCAAGAAATAGATTATAGCCTTGATTAGATCGACGCCGTATCGACACAGGTTAACATAGCATTTGAACAGGAACACGATCAGGTTTCTGGCGATCCGATTCAGAGTGCCAACGACGTATGCGGTTAGTAGAACGGCGGAAGCCTCGTCGCGATTTGCCCGGATTACGAGAAGCACTGGCCGGCCCAGCCTCTTCAGCCGCTTTCGCCTGAGGATCATCGAGCGAAACAGGGGCCGCGTGATCGACCGCGGCGGCAGCCTCCCTGCCGCCAGAAAATGCCCCAGAGCAGGAAGCGATCGAGCGAGAAACCCATCAAGTACCATAGTCATGCTTGATCGATCCGTACGAGAATGGCCGCGTAAATCACCGCGCACCCGATTACGGTGGCCGCGGTGATCGTATCGGACAGCATCGGCTCCTTCTCATTTCGAATCTCGATATAGGGCATAGCCATCGTGCATATCCCATGCGGCCTCTCGTGCTCCTCGAGCCGATCAACGCCGTAGAATGCGACGTTGCCCCGTGGCTATGGGCCACCACGACGTGCCGTGCCTCAGGATGGGCTGTCATACCTTCACGATTCTCGTCCGCAACTTATTAGCCGCTGACATTCGTGCAGAGAGCGAATTATCGCCATCCCAGGGTACAATCAAATACTCGTGCTCGTCGCGATCCAGGTGGCGTAGAGGCCTATGCGGAAAACTGACTTGTCTTCCAAACCAAAGCGGCTTCGGGATCGGCTCACCGAAAAACCAGCGGATCACCGCCCGGTTTCTAATCCACCGAGCAAAGCGGATGATCGGAAGCAATACAGGCGGTCCGTTTGGCCAGGTTCCGTTCACCAAGTAGATGATTGTTCTCATTGCAAACTGGCATTCCGTCAGCGCTGTCAAGGACCCGGTCCATCGGCCGGTAAGGAGTCGTCAACCGGATGCGTGCCGTGCCTGGCGTCAGAAGGCGGAGTTTCATCATCCTTGCAAGCACTGGAGCAGGGTTGGCCAAGATGGTATCTCGGCCCCTTGCCTTCCTTGAAGCAAGCGGCTCCTTCAACACTCTGCCGGTGCCGTCAATTCTACGGCCAGCGGTGGCGGGCTGCCTATCTAGAGACACACCCAGAGCGAGACGTGATTCATCCCCGGGCTAGAATGAGGGTCTCACCCAAACTTTGATGATTGTGCGAATGCTCTGTTTCTGTGCCGTGGAGTAAATGCGGGTAAAGATCGCTGCCTGACCCCCGTCGACCTGTGGGCCATCTGCGATTCGCTCAACGACGAGCACGGCACGGGCGGGCAATCCAGGCTCGCCCGACTCCTCGGCTGGCACCGCGGCACTGTCTAGCGAAAGGTCAACGGCAAGTCGCCGATCACCGAGGCCGATGCGCTGGCCGTACCGCGGGCCATCGAGATAGCAGAACGCCAATAGCGGCTGGCAGGCGGAAACTCCGAGTATTGGTTCGCTAGCCCGTTCAGCTCCCGACGCATACAACAGCGTCGATACAGCACAAGCTAGGAAAAACAGGCGATTTGCGGCGATCTAGTGGCATAGGAAATGTGGGGAAAACTAAGTTTTGGTTCGGACGCAACCCCATGCAGCCTATAAACTTAAACCTGATAGCGAACGAGTTTTGGTTCGGGTCTTATCGTAGATTATTTAGAAATGCCTTGACGTTGATCGATGTAAGTCAGTGTTTTGAAATGACTTGCAAATGGGCGATAGAGGACTCGAACCTCTGACCTCCTGCGTGTCGAGCAGCGCTCTAACCAACTGAGCTAATCGCCCATGACTATTGCGTATGGGTTTTCTGGTGTATCACGTTATAGGGGAACCGTTTCGGCACGGTCAAGGCTCTCTGGGAATTTCGATCGCGATTCCCCGCCGATTCAGATCTCCATGATTTCGGCCGATTTCTTGTCGGCGGTTTCGTTGACCTTGGCCTCGAACTTCTTGGTCAGCCTCTGGATTTCGTCCTTGCAGGTTTTGACATCGTCCTCGGTGAGGACCTTCGCGGTTTCTTCCACATCGGCCTGCTTGTTGGCGTCGCGGCGGATGTTGCGAATCGACACGCGGGCTTCCTCGGCCAGTTCTTTGACGCGATTGGCCAGCTTCTTGCGCCGTTCGACGGAAAGCGGCGGGACGTTCAAGCGGACGACTTTGCCGTCGGAGTTCGGCGACAAGCCCAGGTCGCTCGTCTGGATCGCCTTGACGATGTCGCCGATGACCGTGTGATCGAACGGCCGAATCAAGATCTGCTGGGGTTCGGGCGTACTGAGGTTGGCCATCTGCTTGAGCGGCGTGAGCGAGCCGTAGTAGTCGACGCGGATCGACTCGACCAATCCGGTGTTGGCCCGGCCGGTCCGGATGCCGCGCAACTGGTCAACCAGCAGCGACACGCTTTTTTCCATCCGCTCTTCCGCCTCGAATGCAATCTCTTCGACGCTCATGGTACACCTTCTCACTCGCGGACACCGCGAATCCTCCGGTGTCGTTCTCGTGGTACTCGGTCCGTCAGACCTCCCTGCGTTTCATCTTAGCATGGTCGCGAAGGATGGGAATGGGCCTTCCAGCCGGATCGAGACGTTACCCAACTCAAACCGCCAATGGGGCCGGCCTGGCGCGAGAGGTGTTGCTGACCCAGGTACCGATGGGCTCGCCCGCGATGGCCCGCTCGATGTTTCCCTCTTTCTTGAAGTTGAACACCAGGATCGGCAGCCGGTTTTCCAGACACATGCCGATCGCCGTCATGTCCATCACTTTGAGCTCCTCGCGCAGCACTTGCTCGTAGGTGAGGTGTTGATACAGCACCGCGTGTGGGTTTTTCTCGGGGTCGGCCGAGTAGACTCCATCAACGCGGGTGGCCTTGAGCAAGACCTCGGCTCCCAACTCCTTGCCGCGCAGCGCGGCCGCCGTGTCAGTCGTGACGAAGGGGCTTCCCGTCCCGGTCGCCAGGATCACGACGCGCCCTTTGTCCAGATGAGCGAGGGCCCGGCGGCGGATGAACGGCTCGGCCACCTCGTCCATGCGGATGGTCGTCATCAGCCGGGTCTCGCAGCCCACGCTCTCGAGTGCGTCCTGAAGGGCCAGGCCGTTGATCACGGTCGCAGTCATGCCCATGTAGTGGGCCGTCGCCTCCTTGATCACGTCGGAACCACGGCTGAGCTGGGCCCGCGCAGGATGTTTCCCCCACCCACCACGATGGACAGTTGGACGCCCCGCGCCGCGACCCGCGCGGCCTGGCGCGCGATCCGGCTGACCTCATCGACGCTGATGCCTCCTTCACCCGGCCGGCAGAAGCTCTCTCCCGAAAGCTTGAGCAGGACCCGGTGGAAGACCGGCGAGCCGCCGTTGACACTGGAATCCATGAAACAAAATCCTTCTTCAATTCGACAGATCGCGGCGGAGTCGTCAGCCGTTGGACGCTGCGGACACGATTGCTGGCATTCCGAACGCCCTATCGCCGTCCGGCGATTGTAACGCCAGCCTTCCATTTCCGTCGTGGCCTACCGCCCATCGCCGACAATAAAGCGGGCGAACCGGGCCACCGAGATGTTCTCACCGGTGCGGGCATTGACCGCCAGGATGACGTCGCGCACCGTCTTGGTGTCGTCCTTGGCGAACTTCTGGTCGGTGAGGACCGTCTCGCCGAACCAGGCGTTGAGCTTGCCCTCGGCGATTTTTTCCTGGATGGCCGGCGGTTTGTCGGCCACCTGGGACATGAAAATTCGCTTCTGCTCGTCGATCACTTCCGCGGGAACGTCCTCGCGGCGCGCATACGAGGGGTTGGCCGCCATGACGTGCAGCGCCAGGTCTTTGGCCAACTGCTTGAATTCGTCGTTACGAGCGACGAAGTCGGTCTCGCAGTTGATCTCGACCATGGCGCCTGACTTGGCGTCGTGGTGGATGTAGACCTCGATGCGCCCGGCTTGGCGGCGCGACCGCCGCGGAGCTCGGCCTGCTTTAGTCCTCGCTCCTTGGCCAGGGTTTCGGCCTTCTTCAGGTCGCCGTCGGCTTCCTTCAGAAGCGACTTGCACTCCATCAAGCCCAACCCGGTCTTCTTGCGAAACTCATTGACAGCCTGAGCCGTGATCTCGGCCATCGGCGTGACTCCTCGCTCTCATGTGGACGGGCGCGATCCGATCGCTCAATCGTTGCGCTGACGTCCTTGGATAATCCGTCAGAACCGAATGTTTCTGATGTTTATGAATTCGTGGTCTATCGGGACAAACGCAGCGTTGATCCTGACGGGCGGCGTTGATGGCGATGCCGCGGCCGAGACCAATCCCGCGGCAATACGGGCGCGGTGACGATGAGTCGGTCGTTCAGACTCGCCAGCCGCCGCGGCGCCGGCTCGGTGATGATTACCCCTCGGCGGGAGGGGCCGGGGCCGGCTCGTCGGTCGCGGCTGGGTTCTCGTTCGTGTCAGCAGTCGGCACCGACGGGCTCGGTCGGGTGCTGCTCTCCGGTTCGGGCGTCGCGACGGCCACGGCGGGGCGCTTGGCTTGTGGTCGCCGTCGCGCTTGCCGACCGCGCCGCGAAGCCCTTCACCACGACCCGAGCCGCGACGTCCGCCGCGATCGCGATCCCCCGCGACCTTGGCCGGTATCGGCCACGGCGCGGCGCTTCGGCGGGGCGGCGGCTTTGCCCTCGATGATCGCGTCGCACAGCCGGCTGATGACGAGCTCGATCGAACGCATGCTATCGTCGTTACCGGGAATGGGCAGATCGATCAAGTCCGGGTCGCAATCGGTGTCGAGCAGAGAGACGACCTTGATTCCGAGCTTCCTCGCTTCGGCGACCGCGATATGCTCACGACGCGGATCGACGACCAAGAGCGCTTCGGGCAGGCGATTCATGTGCCGGATGCCACTCAAGTTGCGCTCGATTTTTCGTCGCTCGCGGTTGAGCGTCGAGATCATCTTCTTGGAGTAGCTCAGGGCTTGTTCGCCATCCAAGGTCAACTCGAGCTCTTCCAGCCGCTCGAGTCGGCTGCGGATGGTCCGGAAGTTCGTCAGGGTTCCACCCAGCCACCGCTCGGTCACATAAGGCATCCCGGCGCGGTTGCACTGCTCGATAATCGTATCGGCCGCCTGGCGCTTGGTACCGACGAACAGGATAAGTCCGTTCGCCGAGGCAACGCGCTGGAAAAACTTGATCGCCCGGAGCAGACCGCGGACGGTTTCTTTCAAGTCAATGATATGAATCAGGTTGCGCTTGCCGTAAATATACGGCTTCATCTTGGGGTTCCAACGGCTGGCCCGGTGGCCGTAGTGAACGCCAGCATCGATAAAGTCCTTGACTACAAGCGCCACGAACCCTCCTCCGCATTAGTCCGACTGGGATCCGGCCGTCACTCCCCGGGCGTTGTGCACGGGGCGACCTTGCTAGAGTGGAAAGTCCGACAAAAAACCCACGTGAAACCTAGTTTATCGGTTGAGCGGTCCCGCGTCAAACCCCACGCTCGCTCGCAGCTCTGAGAAATAGGCCCCTCGGGCGGGGTGCATGCGTGCAACACGAGGCCAGCAGTCCAACCGAGGGCCGGAAAAGGCAATAGGGGGACGGGCTCGAAGGGTGCTTCGAGTGCGACCGCCATCAGACCCAGAGCGACACGGCCCAACCTGGAACACGCCCGCACGCCACTAACGGCTAACTGCTGTCGATTCGGATCTGAATCGAGCCGGCTGCCGTTGGGTCGAAGACCTCATCCGGCCAATGCCGAAACCGCAGGCTCTCCAACAACCGCTGCGCCATGTTCTTCAATGAGCCGAACAGCTCCACTGCCGTTCGCTTTCCCTGGTCCTTTGCCAACTGCCGCAGCAGGCTCCCCTTCTCCAGCAGTTGCAACAGCAGGTGAGCTATCTGCAGGCAGGAAATAATACGCCTTCCAGCAGGTGTGGCTGTAGGCATGTTCCAGGTTGAGGCCACTGTTCTTCTGCGTGTTAAATCCCTCGTTCTCCGTGCGCCAGCGTTCCCTCCCTCCGTTGGTCGCTACCTCCACCACGGTCTGGTGGTTCACCTCCAGGGACGTCACCCATGACCACACACTCTTCTCTCCATCCTTCTTCGTCTCGGTACACTCAATGGCGTTGAGGGTCCACTCGCGGCCGTCGCTGTCCCTGTAGTTCAGGTCGTTGACCCAGCGATAGACCTGCCGAACTCCCCTCGGCGTCGTCAGCTCCACGCGCTGGTCGGGGCACAACAGCAGCAACTCCTGGAAGTCCTGCCAGAGGGCCGGCGTCCGCCCGGGCTTAAATACATAGATATAATCGCATTTATAGTCTTTCGCGATCTGGAAACCTTCCCCGCAGGCGTACAGGCTGTCACCGTTGAGACAGATGCGCAACTGTGGGAACTCCGCTCGCAACCCGGCCATCAGACGTCGCAGCGCCTTCAACTCGCAGTCCTGCTTGAGTTGCTCCTGGCTCGCACCCGCGGGCGCGCCCGAGACGTCGCTGTTGTCAATGAACTCGGTGGCGATCGACACGACCGTGCCGGCCGGCCCCAGCAACTTGGCCTCCAGGACCTGGTGCATGTACAGCGTCGTCTCGCCGTGCCGTTGCGTCAGGCAATGGTCGCAATGCCGAGAACGAAACACCAAATATCCCGATCCGTCAATCAAGACGACGAACCGCCCCTGCAGCCGCGCCACGTCCAGGGCCTTCATGCGGATCAATCGCTGGACCATTTGCTGCCGGAGGCCGGCGATGGGGGCGCTGCCGATTTTCTTCAGGAGGTACTCCAAGGTCTTGTTCACGGGCCGGCTGTCCTGCGTGGTGCCCGCCAGGCGATTGAGGTTGGGCAGCACTTCCGGTCCGTCGGTGTTGAACTGGAAATCCAGTTGGCGCCGGCTGCTCAACTTGCACAGGAACAAGCTCAACCCCAACCACACGAGGAACCGCTTGTTATAGACCACCATCGGGGGGAACCGTGGGTCGTCGATTTCGTCGATCCAGGTGTTGAGATACGGGGAAGAAGTGGCGAATCGTCTGAACCAGGATGGGGCCGATGTTCAGCGTCGTCCCCGCCGCCGCTGGCGGTGCTCAACGTGTCCCTTGATCAGGGCCACAGACAACTGGCTGACTTCGCGGATCAGGGTCTTGAGACGTTGGGATTCCTGCACCCATTTTCGGACCTCCTTGAGAAGATCCTGGGGCACGTAAACGGTGCGTGTCTTGCCACCGTCCCTGAAGGCGACGTGGTGGGCTTGGTGCAACGGGCCACCGTGATGGCAGGCACAGGACGGCTGGCCGCAGCGTTTGTTCACCTGCATGAGGCTGGCCGCCAGGATGGGGCCGGAGGGAACAAGTTGCTTGAGTCGCCGGTCCAACATCCGGCGGACCAGTGTCGGGTGGCTGGGAACACGCATGGATGGGCCCCTAGGACTTCCGGTATCTCGACGTTACACCGGAAAAGGGTCAAAAAACCAGCCGTGCGAAGAAAAAAAAGAGCACCCCCCGAGGCCGATCGCCTCAACGGAAGTTCTGCTTTGGACTTGTGCTGCCGTGAAGGTGCGAGGAATTTCCCCATTTCTCAGAGCTGCTCGCTCGAAGTGTGCCGGCCCACGCGGACCGACGGAAGGCGCGGGTCTACGGCGCCATCATCGTTGGACATTTTCCCGCGGCCGAAGCCAGAGTGCCGCCACGGTAACGAAGAAAGCAAAGATCGCGGCCGTCCGCCAAAATGGGCCCCAAGCAATCTGGCCGTCGGGCGCGGAGTATTGAACCGCCAGCCAGCCGCTGAACAACGAACCGGTCACGGTTCCCAGCCCTTGAATCACGGCCTGGACGCTCTGAGCGGTCGCGTGCCATCGCGGTTCGGCTCGGCTGACAAACAGGCTCGACGAGACCAAGAAGGGGCAATTCAGCGCCAGGAAGGGCAGGCCAATCTGAAGATACAACAGGTTGGAGGTCGCGCACGACGCGTGGAACGCGAGGAAGACGATGAACCAACCCGCCGGTCCCAGCACCAGGAACCAGGATTGTGAGCTCCCCGATGCGAACCAGAACGGCGCGAGCCCCAGGATTACGGCTTCGACGATCACCCCCTGGGTTTGAACGGCTGAGGCCCGTGGCACGCCCAGATCGGTAAGGAACGGGTTGACGTAGATGTCGAAGCAACGCACTAACATGGCATTGAGCCAAACCAACAGGAACAGGCCGGCACAGCGAGCGACGACGGAGAGCATCTGTCCCTCCGGTGAGGTGCGATCCTCGCCGATCGGCTCCCCGCGCGGCGACAGGGGCAACACGAATGCGGCAATCGCCGACAGCAGCGCAAAGCTGACCGCCGCCACCCAAAAAGGCTGCGCAGAGACCGGTCGAAGCCCATACGCGATCAGCCAGCTCGCAGCGACGTATCCGAGTGACCCCGCGCGCGCAGGGGGTAATACAGCACGTGCGAATGGCTCGGCAACGACTTCCAGCACGGCCGCGATGCCGAGCGAGATGCCGGCCGTGTTGATCATGGAATTAGCCGGTCGGTCAAGAGCCAGATGATCCACACTCGATCGTTCGAGACGTGCACCTCCACGGCAACCGCCATCCCGATCGCGGTCAGGGCGTTGAGCGCGAGGACGACCGCCAGCGGCGTGCCGACCCGACAGCCGCGAACGTTCGAGCCGCCGGACCAATACCAGCGCGGGAAGAGAGGCGAGCGAGCCCAAAACCGCGATGGTCGCAACCTGGCCGGCGTCCAACCCCAGTCCGCCGTCGGCGCTTCGGCCGGCTCAGGATTGTATACAACTGGATATTAAACATCCCGATGCCGAGAAACTGCACGAACATCAGGAAGCCAAGGGCAAAAGTTGTTTTCCGCATGGTGGGCGTTCAGGCTTTCAAGCCTTCAGCCACCGATCGAACCAGGCGAATGCCTCGTCCTGCATGGGCCGGTCGAACTTGTGCGGGCCGGGGTAGAACGAACACTTGTAACGGTCGCTCGCGCCGGCCTTGGCGTAGACCTCACCCAGCATGCGGTCGGCCCGCCGCATCTCGCCGATCGTGAAGAGCTGGTCCTCGATGTCGTTCTGGACCAGCGTGGCCAGGGGAACGCGCAGGCCGAGGATCTCCGGGTAATCGAGGTCGCGTGGGATGCCGGGGATATAAACCATCCAGGTGTGCGTATGGCATTTGTTCAGCAGATAGTCGCGCCAGGTGGACATCATGCCGACGCAGCAGGCGCAGCGGATGCGGTCGTCCAGGCCGGCGAGGTAGACGGTTCGCAGTCCGCCGCCGGAGAGGCCGCCGCAGCCCACACGGGCTGGATCGACATCGTCGCGCGAGCAGAGATAATCGAGTGCGCGCTGGTCCTCGGCGGTAAAGACGCCGGCCAGGTCGTGCCGGCGCAGAGAAGGCTCTTGGACATCAGATGCTCGTGGTCGGCAGGCGAACTTGTTGTATGCCTTGATCTCCGCCGACGGATTCAGGGTTAACCTCCTTCAGGTCCTTGCGAATGACCGTCGGCAAGTCTCCCACGCGGACGCGACGGCTGGCGAACGCGAATGCGTCATGGACCAGAACGGCAAAACCCCGCCGGGCCAGCTCGTTGGCCCAGCTCACGCCGCCGTAATAGTGGTCGCGGTGCTCCTTCATCAGCGGGTGGAGCGAGTCGCCGATCTGGGCGATCTTCCGCCAGCCGAAATACTTGTTGCCGCCATGATCGTGCAGCCCAATGACCGCCGGCAGCCGGCCTGTCGCGCCGCTCGGCTTGAGAAAGACGGCTTCCGTCGGCGGCCCGTAAGGGAGTTGCCAGCTCAAGTGCTCGACGTGCAGGCCGTCGTGGACGAGCTGATGCTGAAGCTGGGCCTTGGGCAGCCCGCCGATGTTGGGTTGCAACAGACAGGCATGAAGCCGCTCTCGCGCCTGGGCCCGCCAAGCGTCAAGCTCGCCGGCCTGGAACCGTGGCCTGGCGAAACGACAGCCGCGCTGGCCCGTCGCCCACCAGTCCCGGCAGCCCACGGACCATAGGCGCCAATCATGTTCGCGTCCATACACATCCTTCATCAAGATTCGCGTCGTTCGTTTTCAGGTCCCGCATGCCCCGCGCCGACCATGGAAAGAGAGCAATCGCCGAGATTGACGCTCGTCTGCCGACATTCCCATGACAACCGGTCCAGTCTAACCACTCGGTCTTGAGGAATCACCTCACCGCGTTGACTTTATGAATCAGGCAGACCGACCGAACCCCGGTTATCCGCGCAGTCGAAACCGTTATAAATTTCAAATCTTGACTTATTCAGTCGGATTAGATGAGATGAATTGAACGGAGCCTCGTTCTTGAGCCGATGATGAAGCCGGGTCAACCTGGAGACGCGTGCGGAGTCGAGTGTGGTGGGTGGTTGAAGAGCGATCTTCGGTGCTCACGCCTCGCTTCAGATTTTTCCCGAACGATGGGTGAGGCGTGGTCATGATTGCGAGCGAACCGAGCGATCGACGTGGTCAAGCGTAGTGCTGGCGGTATTGGCGGCAGTGGCCGGAGAGGGTTGGGTCGGTCGCGGTCGCCGCCGGGAATGTCTCGAGCCCCGAACATCGTGTTGATCATGGCCGACGATCTGGGCTGGGGGGACGTGGGTTTCAATGGTCGGACCGAGTGGTCGACCCCGAATCTGGATGGCTTGGCGAGGCAGGGGAGGGTACTCAAGCGCTGCTACACGGCGGCGGTGGTCTGTGCCCCCAGCCGGGCGGCTTTCTTGACGGGGAAGTCTCCGATTCACTCGGGCGTTCGCAGGAACGACGAAGACTTGCCCGCCGAGGAAGTGACGATCGCCGAGGCGTTGAAGCCGTTGGGCTACGCCACGGCCCTCTTCGGCAAGTGGCACCACGGCAAGCCGCGCGCGGGCAGAACGATTATGTCCATCCGATGGACAAGGGTTTGACACGTTCTTCGGATATACGGACGCCATCCATGCCTGGGAGAAGTTTCCCAGCCAGCTTTGGAACGGTCGTGAGCGGGTTGCGGTCTCCGGCTACATCGATGACCTGATTACCGATCATGCCGTCGAGTTCGTGGACAAGCACAAGCAACGTCCGTTCTTCCTGTACCTGGCTTATGTAGCGACCCATTTCGGGATTGCCGCACCGGCCGATGAAGTGGCGCGGCACCAAGGGCAAGTTTCCGGAAACCGATCCCGAGCTCGCCGCTGAACGCGACCTACGCGGCAATGGTCACGCGACTCGACCGCAATATCGGCCGATTGGTCGACACACTCAAGCGATTAGATCTGAGCCGGGAGACGCTGATCGTCTTCGCCAGCGATCATGGGCGCGACATTTGAAAGCGGCAACCTCGGGACGAGTGCAGCGCTCGACAGCAATCGTCCATTCCGAGGCCAGAAGCGGACGCTCTGGGAAGGCGGCATCCGCGTACCGGCCCTCGTGTGCTGGCCGGGCACGATCCCCGAGGGGGTGGTCGCGCAGGAGGTCGTGCAACTCACCGACCTGCTACCAACCTTCGTGGCGGCTGGCGGCGGACAGCGTTGATCCGGCCTGGCATGTCGACGGAATCAACCAACTGGCCGTCTGGACCGGAAATGCCGTCGCGACCGAACGCACCTTATTCTGGGAGTGGCAGAGCGAAGGCTCCAACCAACTCGCCGCCCTTCGAGGTCCATTGCAAGATCGTCGTCACGCAAGGGGGAAAGCCCGAGCTCTACGACGTCGTGGCCGACCCCGCCGAGCACCGCGATATTTCCGCCCAACATCCCGAGTTGACCAGGCAGTTGCGCACGAGCTCGATGCCTGGCTCAAGACAGCGACTCGCCAATGATCAGTGCAGTTCCATTTACACTTCTCGATATTCCATGCAACGTCCGTTTTCAAGGGTTTCGAATCAATGAGAGCGACACACTTGCTGCCGGTCGTGGCGATCGTGGCCGGCAGCCTGGCCTGGACGAACGCGATCACTGGTGCGGCAAGCGATTTCTCCCGACAGCGACCTGGGTCGCCTACAAGGGCGATGGACGGCCCGAGCGGGCGCACGAAAAGAGGTCCGCGTCGTTCTGTCCGTTCAGGGCCGGCGAGTCGGTCGCTTCGATCGCCACGCCGCAAGGGATCCGCTTCCAGCTTAACGGTGAAGTAAAGGTCGATGAAACCGCGTCTCCCCGCCAGCTCGATTGGGTCAAGTTCACTGGCGCCGATCAACAGGAGTTTCCGGCGATTCCAGGCATTTACAAGCTTGATCGAGAGCACGTTCACCGTGTGCAACGGCGGTTTGAACGGCTCGCGTCCCAGGGAATTCAAGGCCGGAGACGGTCTGCTCGCGGAAGTCGTCGTTTTCAAGCGAGAGCCCGTGCCGCTCGCGAGCAAGACCAAATCCAACAGCGTCTCGCCCCCGGAAGGAACGACCCGGAAATAACGAGACTCCTCGCTGAATATCGCCAGGAAACCCGGCACTCGTCGATCCAAGTCCGCTACGGGGGTCTTTCCACATTACCAACCCGACGCGCAAGCGAGGGCGTGGCATGGCCGCAAGAGACTTGCGGCATCCCTCACTTGCGCGTCGGGTTAGTATAGTCCTGTCCCCTCGACGCGGTGGTGATGACCGAGAAATCTCCAAATAACTCCGCCGTTTGTCGACTTTTCGCAACGTCGCGCGTTCATCCTTATCAATTCGGTCGAGATAGTCCGACATTAATCTTGACAAAGCCGGTCGAATTGAAAAGCATTGACCGAGTTCTGCTCACGACAAAGTCGCTGAGGGGGTCAACGTGTATGCGAGGTCCGTACAGGATGAAACCGTGGCTAGGGCTCTTGGTGCTGGTCTCGCTGGCTCCAGCCTGTAGCCGGGCGCGCGATCCAAACGAGGACGTGCTGAAGATCGGTGCTTATTCGGTCGTCCGCGAGGTCTTGCACGATGGTCTGCTGCCTGCGTTTGTGAAAGCGTGGAAGAGCGAAGACGGGCCGTGTGGTCACGTTCGACGAGTCGTACACGGGGTCTGGGGCCCAGGCACGAGCGATTTCATCGGGGTTTGACGCGGATGTGGCGATCCTGTCCCACGAGGGGGACATGGATCTCCTGGTCAAGGCCGACCGGGTCAAGCCGGCCTGGAAGGATCGGCCGCACCACGGGATGATCACCAACAGCCTGGTGGTGATCGGCCATCGGGCGGGCAATCCCAAGGCGGATCAAGGACTGGCCCGACCTGGCCAAGCCCGGAGTCGGCGTGCTCTATCCCGATCCCAAGACATCGGGCGGAGCGCGCTGGAACATCAACGCGATTTATGGATCGGCCTACCTGAAGTCGCGCGAGGCCAATCAGGGCCAGCCCGATCTAAGGCGCGGTCGGGAGCTTCCTCGCCAGGGTTCAGGCCAACGTGGTCAATATGGACCAGTCGGGCCGGCAGAGCATGGCCAACTTCGCCGAGCGTGGTACTGGCGACGCCGTGGTCACCTATGAGAACGAGCTGCTGCTGCACAACAAGGAGAATACACCGATTCCCTACGTGATTCCCCCGGCGACGCTCTTGATCGAGAGTCCGGCGGCGATCGTGGAGAACTCGGTCGAGTCGCACGGAAGCCGGGCGGTGGCCGAGGAATTCCTGGGGTTCCTCGTCTCGAACGAGGGGCAGCGGATCTTCGCGGAATTCGGGTTCCGGCCGGTGATGCCGGCTCGGCAGCCGCCCAGCGGAGCGCAGCCCCTCCCTCCCAAGCTATTCACGATGGCCGACCTCGGGGGTTGGGCCAAGATCGAGCAGGAGCTGTATGGGCCCAAGGGGCTCTGGACCTCGATCTTCGCCGCGAATGCCGCCGCGAAAGCGGCGGGGAGATAACCGCCCATGGCCTCTGGCTCAGTGAAATCAACGACGGGCATCTCGGACCTCGTGCTACGGGGAACGACGTTATTCTACCTCGGGCTGATGGTCGTCTTGCCCCTCGCGGTCCTGGTTCGTGGAGGCCGTGAGGCCGGGCGCTCGCGCGTTCTGGGAAGCGTTGCGCGAGCCGTTCGCCTGGCATTCCCTGAAGCTGACGTTCGTGACGGCGTTCGTGATGGTGGTCGTCAACGTCTTGACCGGCACGGCGACCGCCTGGGTTCTGGTGCGGTACGACTTCCCCGGGCGCGGACTGGTCAACGCCTTGATCGACATGCCGTTCGCGGTCCCGACGGTGGTTACCGGGGTGATGCTGGTCGTGCTCTATGGTCCCTCGAGCGTCGTCGGCACGATTCTGGGCCGGTACGGCTGGGCGGTGATCTATCATCAGCCGGGGATTGTTCTGGCGTTACTGTTCGTGACCTATCCGTTCGTGATCCGGAGCGTGCAGCCGGTGCTGATCGAGCTGGATCGGGCGGAGGAAGAGGCGGCCGCGACGCTCGGGGCAGGGGCCTGGACGACGTTTTCGGCGGGTGACGCTGCCGGGGCTTTGGCCGTCGATCCTGACCGGAGCGGGACTCTCGTTCAGCCGGGCGCTCGGTGAATTTGGCAGCGTGGTGATGGTGGCCGGCAACCAGCCGCTGGCGACCAAGACGGCGCCGCTCTATATCTTCGGCGAGATCGAAGGGGGCAATCGGCACGGGGCTATGGTGGTTTCGGCGGTGCTGTTGGCAAGCTCGCTGCTGATCCTGGTCGGTCTGAACGGGGTTCAGCGGCGGTGGGGAGGCGGGCATGGCCACTGACCTGAGCGAGCCGAGGATCCGCCCCCGCGCGGTGTCCATGCCGGCCGGCGGCTCGTGGCCGATCGGCCGCTGGCTCTTGATCGCCGCGGTGCTGGGCTGGTTCGCCGTGCTGATCTTGGTGCCGGGCATGGCACTGGTGCGCCAGGTCTTCGCCGGCGGATGGCGGCCGTTCTTCGAGACGCTGGCAGACGCCCGAGGTTCGCCGGGCGTTCGGGCTGTCGCTGGGAATCACCGCCTGGCCACCGTGGTCAACACGATCTTCGGGATCGCCGTCGCCCTGGTGTTGGTTCGGCAGCGGTTCTGGGGACGGGCGCTCCTGGACGGCGTCGTCGACTTGCCGTTCGCGGTCTCGCCGGTGGTGGCCGGCTTGATGTTGATCATGCTCTACGGGCCGGAGAGCTGGCTGGGTCGTGGCTTGCAGTCCTCGGGGGTTCGCGTCATCTACGCGATCCCCGGCATGATCCTGGCGACTTTGTTCGTGACGGTCCCGTTCGTGGTCCGCGAGCTGGTTCCGGTGTTGCGCGAGCTGGGCGAGGAGCACGAGCAGGCGGCCTACACGCTGGGGGCCGGGCGTTGGCGGACCTTCTGGAGCGTGACGCTTCCCTCGATCCGTTGGGGCGTGGCCTACGGCGTGACGCTGACCGTCGCCCGCTCGCTCGGCGAGTTCGGCGCGGTGCTCGTGGTCTCGGGCAACTTGATCGACACCCGGACCGCGACCTTATACGTCCACGACGGCATCGAGAGCTTTCATACCGAGGGGGCTTATGCCGCCAGCCTGGTGCTGGCAGCGGTGTCGTTTGTCTTGCTGGTGGGCATGGATGTGATCCGCAAACGCTTGGATGCACACGAGGGCAAGCGGTCATGACCGGTGACCCGGACCGATCAGGCTGACCCGCACGTACACGGCGCATTCCTGACCAAGGACCGACGACGTATTCAGAAGGAGACATCCGTGGCCATCACCGTGCGTCATCTCTCGAAGCGGTACGGGAAGTTCCAGGCGGTGGACGACGTCTCATTCGACGTTCCCACCGGTCAACTGGTGGCGTTGCTGGGGCCGTCGGGTTCGGGCAAGAGCACGATCTTGCGGATCATCGCGGGTTTGGAGACGGCCGAGTCGGGCTCGGTCGCGTTGACCGGCGAGGACGCCACGGCGGTGCCGATCCAGCGCCGCGGGGTCGGGATTTGTGTTCCAGCACTATGCGCTCTTCCGCCATATGACGGTCCGGGATAACATCGCGTTCGGCCTGAAGGTGCGGAAGCTGCCCAAGCCGGAGATTCGCCGCGGGTCGACGAGCTCTTGAACCTGGTTCAGCTCACCGGTTACGCCAGGCGCTATCCCTCGCAACTCTCGGGGGGCCAGCGCCAGCGGGTGGCCCTGGCGCGAGCGCTGGCACCTCGTCCCAAGGTCTTACTGCTCGACGAGCCGTTCGGTGCGCTGGACGCGAAGGTTCGCGACGAGCTGCGCACCTGGCTCCGCCGTCTTCATGACGAGGTCCACGTGACCAGCTTGTTCGTGACCCACGACCAGCAAGAGGCGTTCGAGGTCGCCGACCAGGTGGTCGTGCTCAACCGTGGCCGGATCGAACAGATGGGACCGCCGCAGGAATTGTACGAGCGGCCGGCGACGCCGTTCGTCACCGGGTTCCTGGGCGCGGTCAACGTGCTCCGCGGCCAGAGTGCCTCCGGCATGGCCGTGCTCGGCGACGGAATCACGTGCCGACCCAGATTGACGGACACGACGTCCCGGTCTCGATTTACGTCCGCCCGCATGACCTGGACTTGTCACACGAGCGCAACGGCCGGCCCGCCTGGCCGGCCCGGGTCGTGCGCGTGATCCCGCTGGGCGCGTTCGTCCGGCTTGACGTCGAGCTCGACGACGGCACCGACGTGCGGGTCGAGCTAAGCCGGGAGCGTCACGCCGAGCTCGAGCCGCGCGTCGGCGAATCGCTGTTCGTGTCTCCCAAGGACCTCAAGGTCTTCCACGATCCGGCACAGCATGTTTGATTTGGAGTAGTAGAACGTCATATTCAACGTTGTTGGGATCAAGACGATGAGAATCAAGACAATCGGATGGGCCAGGCTGGCACTCAAGCAACAGGTCGAGATTTTCGGCGGGGACCAGGTCAGCCTGGATAGCCTATGGAGAGCGGCGGAGAGTCCTGAGGGACAAGATCCACGAACTTGGTCCGAGCTGGCGGCCCCATTGCTCTTGGGGTTCGCCTCCTACCTTGGCAAGCTCGACGGCTGTTCCACGAGATCGGCCGATCCGTCGCGGCTGCTGTGGATCTGGGAGGATGATTCGAAAGACCCTGGCGCACGGGCGACCTCATGGGCAACGAGTTCATCGCCTGGGTCTACGCGACTTATCTCGACGGCCATTCCGAACGACAGTCCAGCCCGAGCGTCGACTCGTCCGTCGGTTCTTGGGCATGACGTGAGCCTTCGGTCGTCTCCCTGTATCGATGACCTGCTCCCCAAAATCCGGTCCAGTCTTAATGGGAATCGTACAAATGGCAGAGAGCCAGGGAGCGACCCGCCGCGTAAAACCATTGTTTGCCGTCCCGCCCCCATGAACAATGGGGACGGGGCGAGCAAAACAAACACGCTTCCTTCAGCTCACCGACAAGCGATCCAGCATGAACGGACTCGGTACTCCGGGGCCGGGCTTGACGGTCGCCGGTGAGCGTCACGCACCAGCCGGCGCTACGATGCCGTAGGCAGTCGCGTAGCGACCGAGCGGTTAGCGAGTCGTGGAGCACGCGGCCGCCCGGATCGCGGGGTGCCATCAAGGCTCGATAGGGCCTCGGCGCATGTGGCGGACATAGTGCAGGGTGACCGTGTCGCCTTCGACGCGGATTTCCGCAAGCCAGAAAATAATTAGACAACCGCCACGGGCGAATAGCACCGTCTGCCGGGATTCGGGGTGCAGTTTGGGATGGAAGTCGTGGCGGTTGTGCGGGTCAACCGCGCTTGGGATGGCAAATCGCTCGCCGAATGTGTGAAACCAGATGACGGTCCGCCCAAGATCGACTGCGGCGGCAAATGTTGCGCCCGTCGGCGGTGAGCGGAATTTGTAGGCCGGGTTGCACCAATTCGGATTCAAAGCGAGCGATGAACGCCGGGTTTGCGGCGACTGCGGCGAGGTACGCGAGCAGGTCTTCCGCCGTCACCGCCACCTTGTATTTATTCGACAAGGAGGGCAAAGCTGCAGCGGCAGATTCGGCTCCGTCGCGGAGGTGTCGCGCCACAGTGGGAAAGCCCGACCACCGAACAAACCTTTGCAGTGGTCGTAGTCGGGAATCGAAACTCCGACGAACCTGAAGGCATGTTGGAACAAACGACTTATGCCGATGAAGTCAGAATTCTGTTTCTCGCTGCCAAACCCCGATGAAATCAATCCGTCTTCCACCATACGGCTGCCGAGTCCACATCGGTTGGGGGTCGGTTCAAGCCGATCGGGATCGGCCTGAGGCGATGGTCGGCCGCGCCCGTCACCCCTCAATGCGCCATCGAGACCAGAATCACCTCCGGAGAGGACAATTATTTTCGGAATCCGCGCGCGATCGGGGCGGTGCCGAGCCGGGGGCGGGTCGAGGCCTGAAGAAGTCGGTGTCACATCATCTTCTGCCCCGAAAAAAGTTGGTGTCACGGAAAAAAATAAGACCTCCCTGAAGTGTTTGCTGCGCCGATGGCGCATTGGGGATAGGAACGCTTCCCAAGTCCGCAGACACGGCCGGGCCGGGTGGCGCAGGCGTCTTCGCCGCGGTTCGGCAAAATTGGGGCGATCCTGATGTCCAGCGTGGTCGACCGTCGGCCGGTCTGACCATCCCCCGTTTCCGTTCACACCTGGTTCCACCCCTAACTTCGAGGTCCCGCGATGAGCTGTCCCGACGTAGGCAAGCTGCCCGACGACTATTCCAACAAACTCCCTCGGGGCGTGCCCCCGGCCGAGAGGGCTCCGACCAGCTTCTTCCCCTACCAATCGATCGGGCCTGCGGATGTCACCTGGTATTTCCCGATCGGGCTGGACCAGACCAATCCGACGGGCGTGTTCCTCCCGCAGGGATTCGGCTATCCGAAAGATCTCGACGTCATCCTCTTCTTCCATGGGAACAAGCAGGGCATTTGGGAAAACATCAGTCAATACTGGCACGGCGACGTCAAGAATATTACTCTTCGGGAGGACCTGAATGATTCCCGAAGAAACGCCGTGCTGGTGGCCCCCACCATGGGATCGAAGCCGGGATGGGGTGGGATCCATAACGACGATATCGGAATCTTCGGCCACTCCGGGGGCGGGAACTGCTTCCTGGACCACGTCATGAAGTGGCTCGGGAAGTACGAACCGCACTATTCCGACAGGAACCTCATCCCCGAGGTCGGAAAAGTTGTTCTGGCCGGACATTCCGGAGGAGGGAACGCCATCCACGCCCAGATGGACTCCATGAAGGCCAGTGTCTGCGAGATCTGGGCCTTCGACATTGTTCTGGGAGGCGCTGATGATTGGATCAATTTGCGCGGTTCAATCCAACCGTTAATTTAACTTTTTTTCATGCCATTCAGAATGACGACGACCACAAGGACCTGGCTACCAAGTCGAAAGACATGAAGCTCAAGAACCTCGTGGTGAACGAGACGGGGGACGCTACGGGGGCCGGCCATTATCGTACCTTGACCCTCAACTTCCCGAATCAAGTCAAGAACACCACGTGTTTTTCCAAGCGCTGAGATCGACAACGGAGTCGGAATCATCAAAGGCTGAACCCTCGCGCGGTCGGTGGCGCGGCGGACGAGGCCAAGCTGATGCTCTGGAACCCTGGCGAGCTTCCCACGGACTGGACGGTGGCCAAATTGAAGGGCAAACATCCTTCCCGGCCTTTTAATCCCGATGTGGCAAACGCCTTCTTCCGCGCCGGCATGATCGAGACTTGGGGACGGGGCATCGAACGCATGCTGGAAGCCTGCCGCGCCGCCAACTCCCCACGGCCAGCATCGGCGCCGGACGCCCTTGGCAGCGTCGAGGCACTGGTGCTCGGGCGCAGTGCGATGAGTCGGGCACTGCCGATGGGCTGCGGGCTTCCACCTGGGTCGCGGTATGCGTTGGCGACTGGTAGTCGTGCAGGTGGCTGGTGGCGCAGGTCGGCGTGGCTTGCGGTGGTGAAGGTCGCCCGCTTGTCGTCACGCAGGACTTTGGGCCACGATCCGATGGGCGGTCTGAGTAGCATCGGAAAAGTCATGTGGTCGCCCACAAAACTGATCCCATGCTGCTCACGGTCCTTCTTGCGATTGCGAGGATTGAGGTGACGGTCCGGCCAGACCCAGCTGTCGATGAGGCGAGGCACGCCGTTCACCTCGACCTGGACATACCTTGGCTGGTACGGGAAGCCGGTTATCGCCCAAGCGAGATTCGGGACCCCGGCGAAAGCCAGCGCGGCAAGGGCCACCATCCAAAGCAAAGATGAACGCCGCATGTGGTATTGCTTCACGGCACCGAGCCACCGACACCCGACCGCCGCCGGCTTCGTCACCAGCCTGGCCACTGGCCGCGGTGTCGTCGAATTGGGAAAGGGGTCGGGAACCGAGAGTCGAAATCGGCTCCTGAACCTTTGCTCGTTCCTCTACGATTGACCGCCCTCGAAAACACGACCGAAGCCCAGATCCGGGCCGGTGAACACCCGTTGACGATTGTCCGGACGATCCCGATCGTCCACTCCCCAAATTCGCCGCTTGACGCGACGGGAGAAAAGCCGCCTCATAAACGGTCGCTGGTTCAGGCCTTGCCGTGCGCACAACGGTATTATTTATAGAATTTTCGGAAAATTTTAAATCCATTCTGGACAAGATGTTTCGATGGAGATTGCTTCCCTGACGGCGTAGGTTCATGTATGAAATCTTAAAATCACACCATTGTAATAGATAGAGACTGAGTGCGCTTGTGGTGCGCACCGCGTGGGCTGATGCAAAGTTAACCCTGACCGCACCGTTGGGCGCCGGTCGGCAGGTCCTCGTTGTTTGTTGCGCGCTGCGGCGGGACCGCCTCACCCGGCCTACGGCCGACCTCTCCCGTCGGGGCGAGGTAATCAGAATGAAAAGCGTTTGACAAATCGACTTTACGTCGCGAAAGAGATGATTGGACACCTCGTCTCGCTGGTACTCGCTTCGACGCGTGATTGTCACGGTAAGAAGGGGCGATTCGACACCCTCGATCCACGGCCGGAGATTGGTTGGTGACAGACGGAATCGACCGACGCAAGGCTCGGCGTATGAGTGGTTTGCGCTCTGTGATCTCAGCTCGGCCCATCGCAAGAAAGCCCTCCAAAAACCTGCCAACCACTGCCAACCACTGCCATTCTTGTGGAATTCATACTTGAAACTTTGTTTTGGGCTCGCCGGCCAGCCGTCACGTCACCCGAACAACGCCGGTTCGTTACCCACACGATTCCCTGGAGAGCCATTTAATCATTTTTCCGGCCGCGGAAATCCGCGTTCTTTGGTCGTGAACTCTTAATCACGAGGGCATTCGACAGATTGCCGGACGAGTCCGGCTCTAGCGAGTACAGCACGCTCGGTGGGCTGGTGTCTCCCGATTGGGTCGCGGTCACCGCATAGGTCCCGGCGCTCAACTTGACGTGACTTTTCAGCGTCCACGACCCGTCGCTTTTGCTAGCTCTCACTTTTCCGATCAAGACCGGCTGAATTTCCCCTTGCTTCTGGCCCGCGAGCGTCACCTCGGCCCCGGGCCTGGCCACTCCCGAGAACGTCGGGTGCGGGACTTGGTAACATTCGTCCAAGCGTATGCTTGGCCTGCCACACCAGCCGCGACGTAGTCCGGGGCATGCTTGGGGCGGTCACGGTCGTCGAGGCCTCCGGCTGGAGTATTCAAACCGGTGAATCGCACGATACTGTCGCCACTGAGGCCCCAGAGGTTTCCGTCCGGGCCCTTCGTCACGGTCGTCACATCAGAATAGCTGGAGTAGGTGTTGTTAGGGCTGGGCAGGTCTCGTGTCGCGACGATTCCCGAGCGCGTGACCGTCGCCAACGTATTGCTGGACATATTCTCCGAACCCAAAAACCAGACCTGACCGTTTGACCCGGTGGTCAGGTTTGAGTAGATGTCGACCGGGACGAATTGTCCCAACTTTCCGCTGGTCGAAATCCGGGCGATGCCGGCGTTTTTCCGGTCTCACTCGCGAACCAGAGCTTCCATTCGGACCCGAGATCAGGCTAGTGACGTCGTCGGCATAGGACCCCTCATTAGGGTATGTTGACGACGACGTAGACACCGATAGTGCGGTCAGCCGGATATGACCCCAGGCCGTGATCTGGCCGAAGAATGAATGATCTTTGTTGTTGTTTTGGCCCCGATAGTCGGCCGTGAAATAGACGTTGCCATCGGGGCCGGTGGCGATCGCGTCCAGTTCCGGGCTTTGAGCGTCCTTCGGAAACGGGACGGCGAACATCCGGATCCTGCCTTGCGGGGTGATTCGGCCGATGGCTTCCTTTGTTGCATACGAATTCGGGTCGGTGAAGTTGTCGGCGAACCAGAGGTTGCCGTGACGATCCGCCGTGATTCCCACGACGATTGTCCCATCCGGCAGCGCATAGTTGGTGATCGCGCCGCCGGTCGTGATCCGACCAATCGCCACGGACAGGACGGAGTTATCGTACGGGCTGATTGCCGAGGAGTGAACCCGAGCGTCCGTCCGCGCTCGTCGTGATTAGATCCGCCGTCGCTCCAAGAATTGTCAGGGGAAATTGTTGAATCGTTCCATCAGTCGTGATTCGACCGATATCGCCGCCGTCGGTGAACCAGAGCGCACCATCCGGGCCAGTTGTGATCGCCTGCAGATCGGCGGGCACGCCGTCGCTGGGTTCGAGCGTCGTTTCCAGGATTGTGTGGAGCGTCGTGACCCCATCCGGCGTAATCTCGCCTATGGCGGGCTGTCGCCCGGCAATTGACCATCCTCCTGCTCGGTGAACCACAGGTTGCCGTTGGGTCCCGAACCTCAGGCCTGCCAGCGAATTAAAGGAACCGGGAACATTGAAGAACGGGCATGGTTCAAAAACGCCCGTTTTCGGGTAACACTTGGGACTCTCAGCGCGGACCCTGATCGGTCCCGCGTTGGAGCGGGTTTACGCAAGTCCCTGGTTGCCGTGCTGGGGCTTCAGTTCTGCGAGAACCGGGTGTACCCCAGAAGCTCCAGCCAGTGAGCGTGCGGCTCACCCGTCAGCAACTCCGCGGGACTCTTGCCGACTCGACTGGGGTCTTCACTGCGCAGGTACCGGCGGTGGTTCAGGAAGAACTGAAGCAACGTCAAGTAGTCCTTCCCCAACTGCCGCCGCAGGAAGAAGTAGCTTCGCAGCCGGCTGTTGAGGTTCTCGACCAGGCTGCTGGCCCGCACAACTCGATCGGATAGCTCCTGCACGTCGGCACACACTCCGTGATAACGCCCTCGAAGCGTCTCTCGCAGGGCCGCCTCACGACGCCACCGCTTCGGGTCCCACGTCGGCAGGGATTGCACCTGCAAGACCTCCCGGGCGGTCGTCACACTGATCTGCCACTCTTGGGCCAAGGTCGCCAGATCACGGTCCAGTTCCACAGCGAAGGCCAAAAGGTTGTCTCGCTGATTCTCCAGCATGGTCCTTACCGGTCTGATCCGATGCGGACAGGCCGACTCGCGGCGCGCAACTCCGCCACCACGAAGTCAAACAGATCACGGCGGATGGCGTACTCCGGACCGGCCACCGACAGGATGTCGTCCCGTAGCCAACGGGCTAACAACGCCACCTCATCAGCCAACGCGATCGCCTTGGCCTCAGCCGACCGTGCGTACGATAGCTTGCTGGCCAGACTCTGGTCCTTGCGGCCACGACGACGTTCGGCGGTCGCTTGCTTTCGCTCGAGCTTGGCCCGGGCGTCGATGGCTTCGTAAGCCCGGTTCTCCAGGTAACGGACCAGCGGCCCAACGTCGTACAACGCATGAAAAACGTCACCGCGGCAGGGGACACTCAGGCAGAGCCTCCTTGTGCCCGGCGCGGAGCCCCGCGGCGAAATCGGCGACGGTGGCATCGGGAGCGAAGCCTCGGTCGGCCAGTTCCAGCAGCCGGATGCCCCAGGTATCGGCGTCGCGATGCTCTTCCAGACTCAGCAAGAAGCAGAAGGTGGATTGGGCATCGACCCCCACCAAGACGGGATCGCCCGCCTGGAAGATCTCATCGAGGAGGCCGATGCGGATGGTGGAGAGGTCGTACTGCTGGTTGATTCTCCGGGCATGAGGAACGGCGCTGTGCACGATGTTGTGCACGGTCCCCAGCGAGATCGGATAATCGAAAAGGTCGCGAAGCAATTCGACCACGCCGCGGGTCGAACTATGGCAGATCAACACTAAGCCCAGGACCAGTTGCCGCAGCCAAGCCTTGGTGACTGGCAGGTAGAAGAGGACGTTGTCGGGAGCTTGGGATGGGGGGGCGAAGGCTTGGTTGAGGGCCTCTTGGCGGTGTGAGCTTGCTGATAGAGGAACTTCCGGCTGACCTCATGTTGCCGGGCCAAGTCGGAGACTGGTTGAGCTCCGGCGAGCACTTGGACAGCCAGGTCTCGCCGTTCCTGGGGCAGAAGCCGCTGGGCCGGCCACTGAGGGAGGCCGGGCAGTCCGCGGCCGGACCGAGGTCGGATTGCGTGAAAGAGCACGAGGACGTAGCCTGGCAGTCCATGCCTGTCTCCTTTTTGATGGTGTGGGATTGAGAGCCCCAGCACCAACATGGAGGAGACAGGCATTTTAGAAAACCTCACTTCGCTCAGCTTCGTGTTACCCGATTTGAACCAGGTCGAAGAACGTGAAGACGCCCGCGCAGGCGTGAGACGGCCAATGGAGGGATTTCCCCAGACATAATTCGAGCCCGTGGTCGAGCTCGATGTGAGATTTGAGCTCGTGGTAAACCAGAGATTCCCGTCTGGGCCTGCGACGATGGTCTGGATGCCTGGGTCGGAGAGTGACGTCGCCGGGGTGGAACCTTCCAGCGGAGGCGCATCGGGCACGGAGAACTCGGTGACCACGCCCGCAGTCGTAATCCGCCCCACTTGCTCGCCCTGGCCGGTGAACCAGAGGGCACCGTCGGGCCCAGCCGCAATTGATTGCAGTGTTGCCGGGGTGCCCGCGGTTCCTGCTGGCGATCCGGACGGCGGAGGGTCATCCGGCACCGGGAACTCGGTCACTACGCCTGTGGTGGTGATCCGGCCCACCTCGCCGGGTTCCCCAGTGAACCAGAGGGCACCGTCGGGTCCTGCCGTGATGGCTGTCAGCGTCGCTGGGGTGCTCGGCGTTGCTGGCGAAGACCCTGCGGCCGGCGGGATACTCGGAACGGAGAACTCGGTGACCACGCCCGCGGTGGTGATCCGGCCCACCTTGCCGGCCACGCCCATGAACCAGAGTGCTCCGTCCGATCCCACCGTGATATCGGAGGGATTCGTTGTCGAGCCACCCGGGGCCGCCTGGGATTGATGTCAGGCCGTCCGCCGGAAACATCGTGATCGTGCCGTCGGTTTCGATCCGCCCGATTTCGGAGTTGGCGGTCGTGAACCAGAGCGCCGTCTGGGCCCGCCGTGATCGCCTCGGGAATAACTTGGGTAGCCGGTGTCCCCGCTGGCGATCCGGCTGGTGGAGGGACTGAGGGCAGGTCGAACTCGGTCAATGTTCCCGAGGGCGTCATGCGGCCGATTCGGCCGGCCCCGCTCTCCGTGAACCACAAGTTTCCGTCCGGACCCGTCGTGATCCCCTCGGGTTGCACGATCTCGACCAAGGGGATCGGAAAGCTCGTGGCCGTCATGGTCAGCAGCGTACGCATCTCGAGTCGTTGCGACTCCAGAGCGTCCGCCGGAATACCCGGCTTGGTTTGGGCTTTTGACAGTCCGACCGGGCACTCGAGGTGCTTCCTCAGTCTGCCTGAAAACCGTCATGGGTTTTCCCTTCAGGTTTTGATGCCTTCTCTCAGGTCAACAGTTCCGGTTCCGTTGATCTGGAGTTCATACGCCTGTCCGTGGCGTAACTTGTTCCCCAGGGTCAAGGTGACTTCATGGTCGGCCGAGTTGTAGCTGCCGCGGTGATGCCAACAGGCCGTCGTGGACCTGTGGTGGTCTTTTGTCGATAGGGACCGTGGTGAGTGCGCCCGGGAGGCTCACCTGGTAGTTGCTCGCGTTCTGGGCCGAGGCCGGATCGAGCGCCTGGTTGAAGGTGATGACCAGGCTGGTTTTGTCCCGCCGACTCTTCAGGGGGGCGACACTCACGACGGTGGGGCCTGGCTGGGCGGGCTCGTGGGAGTCGTGACGGGCGGACTCGTGGGCGTCGTGACCGGCGAGCTGGTGGGAGTCGTGACCGGCGGGCATCGGCGTCGGCGGGTTGGCGGTCAAGTCGAGCACGGCCGACGGGTAGCCCAGGCTCGCCCCTTGGGGATTCGACAGGACCAGCTCGGCCGACCGCGTGCCGTTGAAATGGTCGGCCGGGATCAGGGGCACGGTGAAGGTCTGGGACGTTTGCCCGGCGGCGAAATTCAGGGTGCCGGAGGTCGGCCGTGAAGTCGGTGCCGGCCGTGGCGGTCCCGTTCTGGACGGCGTAATTCACCGAGGCAGCCGTTGTCGCCGGACCGGAACGGACGACCGTGACGACGACCGGGCCGTCGACTCCTTGGCCGCGGACTCCCACGACTGGAACTGGATCTGGTTCGCGACCGTGAACGGCGCCGAGGCCGCGAAGATATCGGTCGACTGATTGGGATTGGAGTCGTCGGCCGTCAAGTTAGCCGCATTGCTGTCGAAATAGAGCGTCTGCCCGTCTGGAGAGAGAAATGCGGTGATGGGGGACTTCGGGGACATGCCGCTGACGGTGGTCGAGTCCGAGAGCTGGCCGCTCGGTCGTGGCCGAGATCAACGATGTCGTTCCGGCCGACAGGTCATACACAAAGAGGTTGTTTATGCTGGAACCTTGACTGGAAGGATTCCCGCGCTCGTGTCGGGTGGATTACTCGTCAGGTCGATCGCGTTGCTCGAAAAGTAGAGCGACCCGCTGTCGGGGCTGAAGATCAGTCCGCCGGCAATCGCGTTCGAGAGCTGGCCGTTGGTGGTCGCCGAGGCGAGCGTGGTCGTGCCCGTCTCCAGATTCGTGACGAAGACGTTGCTGATCCCAAACATCGCCGGAATCCGGGGCGTTCGAGGAGGTTCCGGGGATGAAGGGGGGCTGGTTTCGAAGGCGTTCTTCGTCAAGTCGCTGGCGTCGCTGGTGTAAGCCAGGTAATGCCATCCGGGCTGAAAACGATCTGACTGGCCGAGCCGCTCGACAGCATGCCGCTCGGGCGTGACACTGATGAGCGTGGTCGTCCCCGTCGCAAGTCGCGGAGGAAGACGTTGTTGCCGAAAGGGAAACCCACTGACGGGTTGCGAGCCGCCTGGTGGGGGTGTGGGGTCGACGGGGTTGCTCGTGAGATCGGTGGCGCTGCTGGTGAAGGCTAGCTCGCTGCCGTCGGGACTGAAGACGGGCTCGCGGCAAGGCCGTCGGACTGCAGACCGCTCGGCGTGGCGCTGACAAGCGTAGTCGTCGCCGTGGTGAGGTCTCGGATGAAGATGTTGGTCGGTAGAAGACTCAGGATCGGATTCCCAGCCTGAGGCTGGTCGGCGGCGTGAAATCGGTGCCGTTGGCGGTCAGGTCGGTCACATCGCTGGTGAACGCCACCGAGTTGCCGTCCGGGCTGAAGACGGCGCCGAAGCTGTCGCCCTGAACATCAAGACTGACCGTCCGTGGTCACGCTCAAGCAGGGTCGTCGTCCCCGCCGCCAGGTTGCGAAGGAACAGGTTCTCGGGGTTGGTTGCCTCGCCGATGGATGCGGCGAGGTTTGGCGAGTTGTCCGGAAGATTGGTCGTCAGGTCGGTCGCGGTGCTGCCGAAGACGAGCGACTGGCTGTCCGGACTGAAAACCAGGTCCGTCGTGTCGTTTGGGGTAATGTTGCCGGAGGCTTCGCCACTGGTCGAAACACTCACCAGCGACGTGGTCTGTGCCGCCAGATCACGGACGTAGACGTAAGTCGGCAATTCCCCGGCGTCCGTCGGTCGGGAGAGGGGATCGAGCGTCGCCGTCGTCAGGTTGTCCGAGGTATCGATCCAGGCGAGCTTCGTACTGTCCGGACTGAAGACGAACTGACCGGTGCTGAAACCGTCCGACGCCTGCCCGCTCGGTGTCTGGTCCAGGAGCGTCGTCGTCTGCGTTTGGAGGTCGCGGACGTAGAGGTCGCCGACCGCGGGCGGGTTGGGAACGAGCGTGTCGCCGCCAGCGCCGTCTGGCCGGCAACAGCCGTCAGGTTCGTGGCCACGCTCAGAACGCGACGTACTGGCCATTGGGGCTGATCACGGGATCAAACGAGTCGCCGTTGCCGGGCTGGCCGTCGGGCGTCGCGCTCACGAGCGACGTCTGCCCCGTCGTCGTGTCGCGGACGAATACGTGCTGGCCCTTGGTTCGTGCCATCGGGGTTGCCAACCAAGTCGTTCACGTCGCTGACGAACACGAGCTTCGTTCCGTCGGCGCTCAGGTTCCCGGTAATTGACTGGGTCGACGGGTAGTACTGATCCTGTTCGTTGAGCGGTCGTGGCGATGAAGTCGGAATTGCCGTTGGGGACTGCGGTTCCCGTGGCGTTCACGCTGACCAGCGCGATCGAAAGAAGCGCCCGCTCCTCGCAGCGCTCCATGCCCAGGGCAGGACGGCGGGCTCGGGACGGCCGACGGCCCTGCGCGGCAATCTTGACATCGGAAAGAGCCCGAGGTTCCGTCGCGCGAACTTCATGTTCTGCTCCGGGGAAGAAGGGGGAATGCTTCGCGTCCTTCATGGACGCGGGGACGGGCGGACCGCGTGTCGCCTCGTGTCGACCGACGAATTTCGGGGATCACAACCGAGGTCCAGCCGGGATGTCTTCTCGCCGCGAAATGTCGCTCAAACCCTGATCAGTATCGGGGGAACACAGTGCTCTTGTCGACCATTTTTTACAATCTTTAACGAATTGCAGTTTTGATTCAGATTATTAGTTTCGACAAGGACGCCTGGGCCGGCTGCCTCCATGCCCCGACCGCCTTCACTCGGCATTGCTCGATTCCATCAATAAGATGCGAAAAAGGCAGGAACCGGACGTTTTTTTTCTGCGATTCTGACGCAATCGACGCAAGGCGATCGGGTACAGGGAATTAGAGTTAGGCGTTTTTCGCGCAAATCCGAAACATTCACATGATATCCTTCGATCTGGTTGTCGACGAGGGTGATATCGCGGGCCTTGGGGCCGATCCGGATGCCGATTCGGGAAGTTGGTTTGCGGGTTTCGCGCACCTCATTTTTTGTCAAGGTGACCGCCTCGGTCTGGCCTTGCACGTCGATGCCGACGCCGTCATCGGCCCCGCTGTCGATGATCCGGTTGTGCTCGCAGCGGTTGCGGTGCGGACCGAAGGCGAGCGTTTCGTCGCGGAAGAGGATGCCGACCTTGCCGCTCCTGGTGATCGAGTTGTCGCGGATCAGGTTGTCGGTGTCGCGGTGGCCGATCGAGATGCCCGGCGGTGCGTGCCTCGACGATCGTGTTGGCTTCGGCCAGGCCGAATCGCACGCCCCAGCAGAAGAAGATGCCGATCTGATTGCGCTCGACGCGATTCTCGCGGATGATCGGCCGTTGCGAGCCCGAGCCGGGGTGCAGGCCCAGCCCGGCATGGTCGTGGCTGTGGCAGTTCTCGACCCTGACGTCATGGCAGATCTGCCAACTGATGCCGTCGCCGTTGTTGTTCCGCGCGATCACTTTGCGGATCGTCACGTCGTTGCAATCCTGCAAGAAGATGCAGCCGGCGTAGTTGCCGTCGAGGTTCGGCGTTGTTCTCCTTGTTGCCGTCGAGAGCGAGGTCCTCGATGACCATGCCGCTGATGTTCTCGCCCGAGATCAAGGGGAAGAGGGTCGCGGCGGTCGGCTCTCCCTTGAGCCAGAGGTTCTCCCGCAGCGCCCGGTCGAGCTTGAAGCGGTTTCCCGAACGGGCCACGAGCGTTCGCTTGATGACGACTGGCCCTCCTGTGTCCGGGTTGCGCGCTCTCAGGCAGATGCCGTCGCCGAGCTGGAACCCGCGGGCGTCGGCCAGCGTGATCTCCTGGTCGTACCAGTCGGAGTCGGCGGCGAGCTTGGTGGCGACCGAAGGCTCCTTGATCAAGATGGTCTCGGGTCCGCAGCCGTCGAGCCGGATCCGCGACGGCAGGTAAATCGCGTTGCGGAGCCGATAGGTGCCCGGCAGGATGTGGACCGTCCCACCCCCGCGCTGGGCCACGTAGTCGACCGCGGCCTGGATCACTTTGCCGGTCGTTCCGACCAGGTCGGCGTCCTTGTGACCGACGGTGATCGTGAGCTTCTCGTCCCAGCGGGTTCGACGCGATCGCCCGAGATCGCCTTGGGATTGGTGATCGCGACCGGGTGATCGTCTCTGAGCCGATTGAGCGCGCCCGTCCGGCGAAGGACGCACCCAGGCATACGCTTCCCAACGTGCGGAGCGACTGCCTCCGCGTGCAAATATCTCGACTCTCGCGGTGCATGAAAAGCTCCTTGGTGGTTCTCGTGCGGTGTGGGTCGTCGGCAGAACGGATTGTACCTGAAGCAATGTCCGTAATGAAAACCACGGATCGGTGGAACGTGAGGCGACCCCGGTCTTGTAAATTTGGTCGCGACGTCAATAGATACCGTGCAGCGGACCGCCCGGAGCGGCCAGGTCGTCGACGCGCCTCTCGATCGTGGGATCGTCGATCAGGGGTGGAGCGTGGTGCGGCTTGATCCTCGCGTCGATGACAAGAGGTCCGGTGCAGCCCCAGTGTTTCTTGTCGATGAAGGCCCCGATCCCCTCGATGTCGGCCGCGGGATCGGAGCGGGTAAAGGTCACCCACAGGAAGTTCCGTTCGCTTCTCGCGGTGAATTCGCTGTCGTCCACGATCACGATCAGCGGAAAACCATGAATCGGGTCGTCGCGACCAAAGAAGCGACGAAAGGAGACGATGTCGTGGGGCTCGGCGTTCTGGCGGTAAGCCGGCCCCTGGACGGCCAGGATGCCGGGCAGCACCACGCGGGGATACGTAAAGCCTTCGGGGAGACGCGAGCCGGCGGGCAACTCGGTGGGGAGCTCGCGTCGCACCGGGCCCGCGGCCGCGATCACGACTTTCGACCCTTGGTTCAGGCCATGCCCCGAGTAATCGAGCGTGTCGATCGTGGTTCGGGTTTGGAAGTGCAGGTCGGTTCGTCCAGTCGACGCGCTCGAGAAGGTGACGGAAGAAAGCCGGGATGTCGTGGATGTCGAGCGCCGGGTCATCCTCGCGGGCGACGATCAAGAGGTATTTGGCCAGCGAGAGTTGGCCTTGACCGAGCAAGGCATTGGCGATGGTCAGGATCTCCTGTGGCCGTCGCACGCGGGCGTCGGGGACGTAACGTTCGCTGGCGATGGCCAGGAGAAGGGGATGCACTCCGGCCGCATCGACGGCGTGAACGGCATGGACGCCGGGTAGCACGCTGGGGATGATCGGCCCGGTCAGCTCGTGGATCAATTCGCCGAACGTGGTGTCCTCCTGCGGGGGACGTCCCACCGAGGTGAAAGGCCAGATGGCACCGTCGCGGTGATAGACGCTTTCGACATGTAACACCGGGAAATCGTGCATGAGACTGTAGTAGCCGAGGTGGTCTCCAAACGGTCCCTCGGGCTTGTGCTCTCCCGGGTTGATAAAGCCTCGGATGACGAAGTCGGCCTCGGCCGGCATCGGGAGGCCGCTGGCGGGAGCGACCATCCGGACGCGACGGCCTCCCAATGCGCCGGCGAACGCCAGTTCGGGCAAGCCTTCGGGCAGAGGCATGACCGCGGCGACCGTCAGGGCGGGCGGGCCGCCGACGAAGATGTTGACCCTGAGCGGCTCCCCCCGACGGATCGCCGCCGCGTGGTGGACTCCGATGCCTCGGTGGATCTGGTAGTGAAGGCCGACCTCCCGGTTCGACTCGTACTGGTTGCCGGCGAGCTGCACCCGGTACATCCCCAAGTTCGACCGCGCCAGGCCCGGCCGGTCCGGATCCTCGGTGTAGACCTGGGGCAAAGTGATGAACGGCCCGCCGTCCATCGGCCAGCACTGGATTTGCGGCAGCCGGTCGGTAGTGATCTGATGAGCCAGGATCGGCCCGGTCCTCACTCGGCGCGGCAGCAACCGCCAGAGCGTCCGCGGCACGCCGCGATATCGCCACGGGTTCTTGCCCAGCGCGCCCGGATCAACCTTGAGCTCGACCAGCCGGCGCACCGGCTCGAGCGTGTCGCGAAACAGATACTTCGCCCGCTCGAGCGTTCCGAACAGGTTGCCCAGGAGGGGGAACGCCGTCCCCTTGGCCCGTCGGAAAAGCAGAGCCGGCCCGCCGGCCTGATAAACCCGGCGCTGGATGGCGGCGACCTCCAGGTAAGGGTCGACCTCCTGGTCGATGACGACAAGCTGTTTCGTCTTTTCCAGGTCGCGGACGCATTCCGCCAGCGAACGATAGCCCATCGAGGCAAGCCCTCGGATTTCAAGATGGCGGAAAGGACGCGCACGAAAGAGACAGTAGCAAGAAAGCCTATTTGTTAGCCACGGATTGAACACCGATCGAACACGGATGAGAGACAAGTCGTACCCAACTCGATGTTCGACTTCTTATCCGTGTTTTATCTGTGTTTCATCCGTGGCTCATTCCTGTCCTATACGAGGTATCGCCTTGTCATCCTTCGGTGGAAA
>CAVRFS010000128.1:0-44651 GCA_963720335.1 uncultured Planctomycetota bacterium
CAGGTTCTGACCTCCGGCTCGAACGAATCGATCAGCACATTGCTCAAATCACTTGCTTTCGTATTTTTCGTCGCCCTTCGGGGCATGCCGGCCTGCTTCGGCCCCATGGGGCTCGGAACGGCCGAGTGGGGCAGAACGCAGACGCGGTGGAATCGTGCCATCGCGCCCCAGTCGGTGCTCCTCGTGGAAGACCTCTGCCCCGAAAGCCAGAAAACCAGGGTCGTCATCTTTATCGCCGACGGCGCCCGTCTTCAGGTGGCCCGGCTTTTTCCAGGCGGCGGTCTGCCGCGGCCTCTCCCGGTGCACAGTCACATTGACCTCAGGCTCACAACAATCCAAATCGATTCTCGATGAGGACCCGCGCAAGAAGTCGCGGGCGGAATGGCACGAAGCCTCGCAAAAAGCTGCCACCCACTGCCAACCACTGCCACTTTTTGCACGCTGGGAGCACTCGCTCAAGAGGCTCAAACCCAAGCATGGCCTGGCTTTACGATTGTGCAAGCCGCGCCCGCTGCCGTGTACCAGCGGATTAGCGCTTATACCAAGCCGGACGCAGCACCGTTTGGCCAGCGCGGAACCGGGGGGAACATGGTTATCGCGCTGATGTGGCACGGTGACAGACGGACTCGACCGACACAAGGCTCGGCATATGAGTGGTTTACGCTCTAGCGATCTCAGCTCGGCCCATCCCAAAAAATCCCCCGCTCCGGGTCGCCTCCGGGCCGAGCGAGATGGCACAAAAGACCACCGAAAAGCTGCAATCTACTGCCGTTCTTGTGGAATTCGTACCTGAAATTCTGTTTCGGGCTCGCCGGCCAGCCGTCCCTTCACCCGAATAACGCCGGTTCGTTACCCACACGATTCCCCGGAGAGCCAAAATCAATTATTTTTCCGGCCGCGGAAATCCGCGATCATTTCTATTCGTCTTTCTTCGGAGTGTCGCCAGCCTTGTCCTTGGATTCCACCAGCGACTTGCCCGCGAGCAGCGTGTCGATCTCCTTGGCCAATGACTTGTTCAGCGGCTCCCCGGCCTCCGGGTTGTATCCTTCGTGAATCGATTGCAAGGTTCCCTTGGCGTCGAGGATCACCAGCGTGGGATATCCCTGGACTTCGAATGCCTTACCGACCGAGTTGCTCGGGTCGAGCCCGATCCGTCCCACCGGGCTGGCCGACAATTCGAGCTTGTAGCTCGGCCAGGGACTTCTCAACGAGCTTGCGGACTTCCGACAGTTCCCCGGGCGTGTCGTCCTGGCTGAGAGCGACGACGACGACCTCTTTCTTGGATTTGGCATACGCTTCGATCAGCTTCTGGATTTCGGGCAATTCCTTCTTACAAGGGTCGCACCAGGTCGCCCAGAAGTCGATCACAACGACCTTGCCGGCCAGCTCCGCCTTGGTGATTGTCTTGGTCTTGCCCGGTCCATCGAGGACCGTCAAGGTGAAATCCGGGGCGGGTTTGCCCAGTTTTTCGTTGCGTATGTCTTTCTCATGGGGCTGATCGAGCCGCGTGTCGACCGCGGTGAACCCCTTCGGAGAGTCAAGAGCGAACAACTGATCTTTGGCGATCTGGGTCGCGACCGCGCCGGAGGTCCAGCCGAAGTGCTCGATCGTGACGGGCTGGCCGGCTGTTTCGATTTTGGACAATGACTTCGAATCGATCTTCAGCTCGATTCCGGAGAGGAGTTTGGTGGTCGGGTCAACCGTGAGCAGGATGTCCGGACGGTCGCCGTCGAAGTCGATCAACAACGTCGGGCTCGCCGGTTTGGCGCCGGTGGCCGGGCCGAGCTGAAGCGAGCCGCCGAGCTCGGAGATGGCGGCAGGAGGGTTCGCGGCCGTCAGCAGGGTCAACAGCACGGTCATCGGCGCGCCGCTGGGCCCGCCGAACAGGATCGCCCCGATCGGGCCTTCGCGAAACGTATCCAGACTGATCTCCCGCGGCGCGGGGTTCCTCGTGATTTCCTTCAAAGGAACCACGATGGTCGTCAAGGTCTTACCGTCGCTGGTGAGCCGGACATGTCCGGCGTTGAGGTCCACCTTGTTGGGCCGGGCGAATGTCAACTTCATCGGCGTGGCCTGCTTGGCGGCCTTGCCCCCGATGGTCATCGCGACCACGAATTGGCCCTGGTCGGAATAGGCAACCAAGGATTTGTACGCCTTCGAAATCTCATCCAGAAGCGAGCGGGCCTGCGGATCGTCGCGCTTGGCCGCCGCTTGAGCACTCTTCGACGTCGGGGACTTGCCCCAACGGTCGGCCCGGGCCGAGAACGATGGCCATCACCGCGGTGAAGGTCAATCCGACCAGCCAAACCCGCCACGTCATGTTTCGTGGATTCAATGACATAAATGGTCTCTCGCTTTTCCAAGAAGGGAGGTCGCCGCGACAGAGCCAGCTCCTACAGGCATATGTTTGTTTGTAGGAGGGAGCTCTGCCTCCCGATCCACATTCTCTTCACGCCGAGCCTGGGGCGGAAGGCGCGTGCCCCATTTTTTCGCGCTTGGTGTCCAGATATCGCCGCCGTTCGGCCAGCTCGGGCGCGACGATCGGCACCTGGTCGACGACCTTGAGATCGTAGCCATAATAGACAAATGCGTCGGTTTTCTTGGGGTTATTGGTCAAGAGGCGAACCTTGGAAAGTCCGAGATCCTTGAGGATCTGCAAGCCGATCCCGTAGTCGCGCGGGTCGGCGCGGTAGCCCAAGGCGATGTTGGCCTGAACCGTATCGAGCCCGTTATCCTGGAGGTTATAGGCGCGGATTTTCTCGATCAAACCGATGCCGCGCCCTTCCTGGGGCAGATAGATCAACGCCCCGACTTTTTCAGCGCCGATCATATCCATCGCCATGTGAAGCTGGTCGCCGCAATCGCATCGGAGCGAATCGAGCAGGTCCCCGGTGAAACAGGAGGAATGCAGCCGGACCAGAGGCGCCTCCACCGATCGCAAGTCGCCCATCACGATGGCGAAGGGCTCGTTGCCCGGCTCGTGCTGGACGTGGTAGCCGACGATCCGGGTGCGGCCGTAACGGGTGGGCAGATCGGCATCGGCGACCCGATTCACCAGCTTCTCGCGCAGGCGGCGGTACTTGATCAGGGCCTCGATCGAAACCATCGGCAGGTTGTGAATCGCGCGAGATCGCTTGCAACTTTTCGCGACTGGCCACGCCCGTACCATCCAGGATTTCGCAGAGGATGCCGGCGGGTGTCAAGCCGGCCAGCCGGGCCAGATCCACCGCGGCCTCGGTATGCCCGGCGCGACGGAGTACACCCCCCTCCTTGGCCACCAGGGGAAACAGGTGGCCGGGACGGACCAAGTCCTCGGGCTTGGTCGCCGGGTCGATGATCGCCTGGACCGTCCGAGCACGCTCGCCGGCGCTGATCCCCGTTCGGCAGGAGATGTGGTCCACCGGAACCGTGTACGGTGTCTGATGCGGGGCCGTGTTGCGGTCGACCATCGGCCCGAGATGGAGTCGAGCGGCGATCTCGGGCAAGATTGGCATGCACAGGAGCCCGCGTCCATGCGTGATCATGAACTCGATCATCTCGGGCGTGACCATCTCGGCCGCCGCGATAAAATCTCCCTCGTTTTCCCGGTCTTCGTCATCCACGACGATGATGATCCGCCCTTCCTTCAGGGACTGGAGCGCGTCGTCGATTCTCGAGAATTCATCGTGCATCGTCGGTTCCTGACCTGACATCAAGGAAGCGCAACCAGCCGGAGTGAGCAAGCCGGTAAGACTTCGCGACAAACGCCGCGACGTCTCGCGATGGGCTCACCGTCATTGTACTCAAGCCGGCTAGTCGACGCGCGGCGACAACCGGTTGACCGGTTGGTTGCTCGACGTCCGTCGCAGTCGTCCGCCAAGCCATCCACCCACTCATTCGTCTTCGTCAGCGCCGCGGAGATCGACGTCGGAAACGCCCATGTGTTTGGCGATCGTGCTCAACTTCTCGCGCATCTCGAACATGCCGGCGGGCCGCTTGGACGGGTCGATGCTCAGGCTGGAGATCAGGAGCTCGTTGAGCTGGAGCAGGAATGCGGGGGTTGAACTTGAGAGGAGGAACCAGCTTGCGATCTTCGCCCGGCTTGAGAATGCCCTGCTGAGCGAACCGTCCCGTGAGCATGCGATACATCGTGGCGCCGAGGTTGTAAATGTCGGTCTTGTCGTCGACCACCTTTTCCGTTGCCTGTTCGGGCGCGAGGTATTGCGGCGTCCCTTGGATCCGGTTCTTGTCCTGACCGCGGACCCAGGCGGTGCCGAAGTCGATCAGCTTCACCTGGCCATTTTTGGCCAGCATGATGTTGCCGGGCTTCAAGTCGCCGTGGAAGACGCCGCGACGATGCATGTGCGACATCGCGTCGGCGACCTTGCAGAAGATGAGCACGAGCTGCTTCAGCTCCGGCGCCTCGATCTCGTCGAGCGTCTTGCCGTCGACGTATTCCAACAACAGCTCGACCCCCTTGACCTTGAACCATGCCTTCTTGAGCCGGCAATCATATACCTTGGCGATCGCGGGATGGTTCAGCTTCTTGGCCGCTTCAAATTCGGTCAGGGCCTGCTGGACGTAAACTTCATCCTCGGGCTCTTGCTTGCGCACCACCTTGAGGGCATAGCGCTTGCCGCCGGCTGTTTTATCACTGATCAGAAGAATCGTGCTCCCCGCGCCCGTGCCGAGCGTGTTGACCACGCGATATTTCATGCTGGCGAACTTGGGCGGACTCGACACATTTGCCATGCGGTTCCTCGATGAGTCGGGGCGCGGTCGGTAACGGGTTAGAATGGACTGAGGCAGCCGAATCGAGGCACAGGTTGTTGAACGTGACGAGGTTATCTCAATATCCCAAGCGGAGCAATCCCCCGCACAACCCATTTTTTGGGAGTGCGGAGGATCAAGACTTCCGCCGCCAACCGGCGTTCAACCCTCCACCCTCCACCTCAACCGCGATGGAATGGATTACAGGATCTGAACCAGCTCCACTTCGAAGATCAACGTCGCGTTGGGTGGGATCTTCGGCGGTCGTCCACTCTTGCCGTATCCCAGCTCGGGTGGGACTGTGAGCTTGCGGGTCTCGCCGGCCTTCATGCCGGGGATTGCCTCTTCCCAACCCTTCGTCAACTCGCCGACCCCGATCCGGAAGATCCTGGGCTGTTTCTCTGCGGCTGTCGAGTCGAACACCGTGCCGTCCTCGAGTTTTCCCTCGTAGAGGAACTTGCCCGATTGACCCGGCTTGAGCTCGGCCCCGGTCCCCTCTTTGAGGGTCTCGTATTTCACGCCGTGCGTTGTCGTCTTGGTCTCGCCCTTGGCAGTCGACGGAGCTGAAGCGTACTCGGTCACCTTGAGCGGCGCGGACTCGGCGGTGGTGCTTGTCGGCGCCGGCATCTCGCCCTGAGCTTGGGCGGGATCGGGATCCGGAGACACTCGCGGAAGACTCGCGCCCGGAGGCGTCGTGGGAACGATCTCGCCGGGATCTTCACACCCGACGAGTGACACACCAATCAATCCACCAAGAACCCAAACACAACACGACCTCATGGATCTTTCCCCTCTATTAATCCTTGACTGACGATTTGATTGCGGATAATGATTTCGACCGTAGGATCGCCGATGAGCACGACCTACGCAAGGATGCGTTCGGACCGCGCAGGCGATTGCGCCGGACTTTCGAACCACTCAATTATGGCATGTCGGCAGCCATGTCGACCAGACCTTCTCGCAAGTAGTTGGGAGACCCTGCCCCAACAAACCGCACTGAGGAAAATGCCCAGGCAACGAGATCGAAGCGGAATTAATGGCCCCGATCGCGATTAGCCGAGCTTCAATTCCCGGGAAACTTCGCCGAGTTTCGCATTGAGTTTGCCGACCAGATCGTTTGGCGGGCGATTGCCTGCGCTCCCGCTCCCGATCTCGATCCCGACCTGGATTCTCAGGTCGTAGCCCACCGCCGCGCAGCGATCGGTATGGTCGTTGCAAGATCATTTCAACAGGGTTTCGCAGGTCGATAGAGCGTCTGCTCACCCGACCCACTTGCGGGGAGGGAGGGGTAGTGCGGTGCGACCTATCTCAAGTGAAGGCGGTGGAGCACCATGCAAACCTACAACAAGAATCGTCGACACACGCAACCGCGGGTCGAATCGCTCGAAGGGAAAACTCTGCTCTCCACTGGCGCCGTGATGCACGAACTCGCGCATCACGTGAAGGCCGCCCCGATCGTCGCCGACGCGACTGCGACGTTCAGCGGAACGTTGACGGGGCACTACAGCGACGTTCACGTCCCCTACTTTGCGAATATCCAGAGTTACTTCGCCTCCGGGACCTTGACCGGCACCGGTTCGACACGGGTTGCCGGCACATTGTTCGTACGTCCGAGCCTCCGGCGGGCCGGCTGGTCGGCCGGCTCGTCATGCACAACGCCGGCGGTTCGATGACTGTCAAGGTCTCCGTATCGGCCCCGGCCGGGACCTACATTTACAGAGTCGCTCAACGCACGCGGCAATGACACCGCGTACAAAGGTGGAAGCGGCACGTTGATGATTACCCTGTCCCCGACCTTGAGCGTACCCTACTATTCCCAGGGCCAATCGACCATGACATTCACTCCGGGCTAACGAGCAGTCGGGCTTGACGATGGAAATCACAGCCAACTGGTTAACGGAGGTATTGTCCATCCAAAAAAGCTGGCCCGGACGCAACGGCGTCCGGGCCGGCCACGATCGTAGCGGTCCGACCAGAGGATCCCGTACGCTTGCTTACTGTACATTCCCCCTCGTCGCTTCGTCCCACGTCACGTAACCGGTGGTGTTCGGCGTGTGAATGAGCACCTTGAAAAACGGAGCGTCGGGGCTCACCGGCGTGGTCTGGAAGGCCAGGAACGTGTCGGGAATGCCGTTGACCGAGGTGATCCAGTAGCCGTTGCTCGTGCCATAATAGGTCAGGTTGTTGGACCAGAATTGGTTATTGGCGTCGCGATACATGGCGTGTCCCTCGTGCCCCGTTCCCAAGACATGATAGGCCCCGCGATAGCCGATATAAACGACTCCCCGAGAGGAACCCGCGAGATCCGACGGCGCCGGGCTGGGCGCGACCGTGCCGATATTGGGCACCGCCGGCACCGTCACCTCCACCTTCACTCGATCTTGCCCGAGTGCCCAGGCCCCGCAGCCCAAAGCCGAGCCCATCACCAAGACGCCGACCCAAAGCAAACTCTGCCGACGCATCACTCACCCCCTCTCTCACCCGGAACATATACGTTTGCACCCTATCCAGCCCTCGCGGAGCGGGACTGGTTGGCGTTTGACATACCAACCGGTGCCATCATACTTTTATCTTGCAAAGCTGATGCCACTCAGGCCGGAATGCCGCGAGTATTTTCGGTCTTCAAACGTGTGATTCCGTCTGCCGTTTGGGCTCCGCTGGGTAATTTGGGCATGGAGGCCGGCCAGGCCGGGAGAAGGTAGGACGCCCACTCTTTGCATGCCGCACGCGTCAGATGTCAGAAATGCCTTCTGGGACCGATCACCGAAATGGAGTCAGCTTCCTAGGGTACTCGTTCTAGTCGCCGTGGAATTCCAGGCGGGCGCTTCTCGCAGGAAAGATTGGATGCCTTCCTGGTAATCACGGCTGTCGTAGACATTCCGGCGTAAACTTTGAAGCCGTTCGAAGGTTGCCGCACTCATCGGACGGGACTCCAGTAAGACCCGAAGCTCTTCCTTCATGAGTGCGACGCACAGGGGCGAAGTCTCGGTGAGTTGTGCTGGCGATTTGGCGGGTGAAGCGTTCGATATCGGGAGCGGGCACGACCGAATTGATCATTCCGAGATGGAGCGCCCGTTCCGATGGTATCGGGCGCGCGGTGAAGAGCATCTCTTTGAGGAGGCGGGTCCCGATGGAACCCATCATGTTGAGAATTCCGGCGGTATTGTAGGGTACGCCGAGCTTGGCCGGCGTGAGCGCGAAGGTTGCCTCCGGCGTGGCGATCACGAGGTCACAGGTGATGGCCAGTTCGCAGGCTCCGCCCCAGACGCTTCCCTCAATCATGGCGATGACTGGCAAGGGAAGGGTCTCGATGGCGCGCACGAGGCGGCGCAGCGGGTCCTCGTAGCCCAGAGGATCCCGGCCGGGACCGGGCAGCTCAGCGACATCGTGGCCCGCTGACCAGACTTTCACGCCCGGGTGTGCACGCAGGATCACCGCTCGAGCTCCGCTGACCCCGATTTCATCCAGGGTGGCGATCAACTCGTCGATCAAGGCTCGGCTGAGTGCATTCCGTTTGGCATCGTGGTTGAAGGTGATGACACAGCCCGGTCTTCGAGCTGCTTTAGAACGAGTGACATTGAGACTACCCTCGACACTCTTCGTATTCGCCGAAAATCTCGCGCAGCACACCGCAGATCTCGCCGACCGTGCCGTATGCCCGGACCGCGTCGAGGATCGGCGGCATGAGATTTTGGGCCTCGTCCTGGGCGGCCTGGCGCACGGCCGCCAGCGCTTCGTCCACGGCATGTTGTTCACGGCGTGCCTTGACCTGGTTCAGCCGATCGATCTCTCGTTGCCGGATCTCTTCGCCCACCTCGAACAGGTGCATTCTGGGGGGCTCGTCGTCGCTGTAATCGTTGACTCCGACGACAATTCGCTCTTTCCGTTCGACCTGCATGGACCATTCGTATGCGGCCTGATCGATGAGTCGGCGTGCGAATCCATTGTCGATCGCTGACGCCATCCCTCCCATGGCGTCGATTGTCTTGATGAGCGTTTCGGCCTCGGCCTCGATCGTATCGGTCAGGTGTTCGACGTAGAAGCTGCCTCCGAGTGGATCGACCGTGCTCGCGATCCCGCTTTCATGGGCGATGACTTGCTGGGTGCGCAGGGCCAGCCTGACGGATTCTTCCGTTGGCAACGCGAGGGCCTCGTCTTTGCTGTTGGTGTGCAAGCTCTGAGTGCCGCCGAGCACGGCAGCCAGGGCCTGGATCGTGACACGTACGACGTTGTTATCGGGTTGCTGTGCTGTGAGCGTTACGCCGCCGGTCTGCGTATGAAACCGGAGCGTCATGCTCTCCGCCTTTCGGGCACCGAACCGATCTTTCATGATGCGGGAATAAAGCCGGCGAGCGGCGCGGAACTTGGCGACTTCTTCGAAGAAGTCGGAATGAGAGGCGAAGAAGAAAGCCAGTCGCGGTGCGAAATCATCGACGTGCAGGCCGGCCTTCAGTGCCGTCTCGATGTAGCAGATCGCGTTGGCGAGGGTGAAGCCGACCTCCTGCGCCGCCGTGGCGCCGGCTTCCCGGATGTGATAGCCGCTGATCGAGATCGTGTTCCAATGCGGGACATGACTGCCGCAGTACTCGAAGGTGTTTTCGATGAGCCTCAAGCTGGGTTTGGGCGGGAAGATGTACGTGCCGCGCGCGATGTACTCTTTCAGGATATCGTTTTGAATCGTGCCGCGGAGGACCGCCGGATCGATTCCCTGCTTTTCGGCGAGCGCGATGTACATGGCCAGCAAGATGGCTGCCGGGGCGTTGATGGTCATCGACGTCGAGACCTTGTCGAGCGGGATTCCGTCGAAGAGGGCCTCGAAATCGGCCAGGGTGTTGACTGCCACGCCGACCTTGCCTACCTCGCCCTGGCAAAGAGGATGGTCGGAGTCAAGTCCGATCTGCGTCGGAAGGTCAAACGCGACACTCAGTCCGGTCGAGCCCTGCGAGAGCAGATAGCGGTACCGCTCGTTGGATTCCTCGGCGGTGGAATAGCCGGCATATTCCCGCATCGTCCAGAGCCGACTGCGATACATGGTCGGATGGGCGCCGCGGGTGAAGGGAAACTCACCCGGAAATCCCAGCTTCTCATCATAGCCCGCCACGATCTGGTCGTCGGGCAGGTAGAGCCGATCGACCGCCAGGCCGGACGCCGTCGTGAATCGTTCCTTCCGCTCGGGGAAATGAGCAATTGCCGCTGCCAGCGAGCCCCTCGCCCAATTCTCCGACTCTTTTTCAAGTTCTCTCGGAATCATCGAGGTCTCCCTGCTCGGCTCGGCGAGCCAGGTCAGACTTCGGTCCCTGCACGTTCAAGGTGTTTCGCTTCGCCGCGGCCCGCGACGGCGCATTCGCCTTGGTCGAAAAGTCGCCCGATGGTGCTCAGTATCGATGCTGAGGAGGCGCCGGGCGTGAAAATCGCCGCGACACCGATCTCCTTCAAGTAAGGGATATCGCTTTCGTGAATCGTACCGCCGCCAAAGACCAGAATGTCGTTCGCGCCTTTCTGCTGCGCGAGCCCGAGCGGCGTTGGGTAAGAAGATCAGCCGCAGTACGGTGTGGCGTACGTTGCACGATGCGGCGATCAAGCCCTGGCAATACGAGCACTGGATTTTTCCGCGGGACCCTCGGTTTGCCGAGAAGGCCGGGCCGATCTTGGACCTTTATGCCGGGACGTGGGAAGGCAAACCGCTGGGCCCAAACGATTACGTGTTGTTGATGGATGAGGAGACGAGCATTCAAGCACGTGGATGCTGTCATGAAGAAATGCGCCGGAGCCCAAGCAGAGCCGGCGGATTGAAACGGAATACGACAGGAATGGAGCGTTACAATACTTGGCAGAGTGGGACGTGCATCGCGGGATGGTTCTGGGACGTTGTGAGGCAAAGACGGAGATCAAGCCGTTTGGCCGACTGGTGGATCAGGTCTTGGAGCAGGAGCCTTACGATGATGCGGATCGATTGTTCTTTGTCGTGGATAATGGTTGTCGCATCGAGGTCAGACATCTGTGGAGCGGATGCGTGGCGCGATAAAAGGATCATCTTGGTGTACACCCCAGTGCATGCAAGTTGGTTGAACCAGTCGAGATTTACTTTTCGATCATCCAGAGGAAGGTGCTGACGCCGAACGATTTCGCGACTTTGGACGCTATCGCGTGCGTTTGGCGTTGTACGAAGAGCTGAGCAACCGAACGCCGAGGCCGTTTGCGTGGAAGTTCACTCGACAAGACTTACTGAATTGGCTAAAGCGTGCGTCGCGCATATTTTAGCAGCTCGGCTGCCTAACGTAAAGACCACTTACGCGACGTTATTGTGAAACGGACCACTGAGCAGGTCGATGACGCGCTTGAACAAGATCCTGTGAGCTCCACTGAGCAGGCTCAAGCCGATGGCATCGACTTTTTTTTCGATCGCCATCGCCACGATTTGCTCAGGGCTGCGGCGAATCCCGGTATAGAAGACTTCGTAGCCTGAATCCCGCAAGAAATGGACAATGAATTTAGCTCCGCGGTCATGTCCGTCGAGGCCGGCCTTCGCGATCAGAATGCGTCTTTCCGCCATGCTTCATCCCCTTCTTCCTACGAAATCATGGCAAGCAGAAGGTTCATCAATTGGCCAGGATCGAAAGTCGATCCTAAAACCAGCGCCGTTCAATGCCAACAAAAAACTCGAACGAACACGATACAGTGATTGCGCGGGCGGTCAAAACGCCAGTGCCAGCATGCCCAGTCATCTTCAAGCAGGCGAATCGAAGTCCATCGGCGGTTGCTCCACGTCATGTCAATTTCGGCTCGAGAAAGAGCGACTTGACATCAGAGTTCCAGAGTCGTAATGTGCGAGCATCGATTTACTCGTGACGGGTAATTCGCCATCTCGGCTACGATCGGCCCCGCCGTGCATTTTTGTACGGGGGGTTTTTTTGTGCCTTCATCGGTTCCGCGCGGACTGGTAACTGGACTGTGGACGCCCTATCACGGACGCTCTTGATCTTGCGTTTATCGCCGAAGAGACAAAGCCGAATTCGACGGTCTACTTTCGCGCCATTGCACGAAGCGAGCCGACAGTGAAAGCCACGAAAGTGCTGACTTCGGCTGAGGCGTGCGAGCCCGGCCCCGATGCTGCTGGCGCCCCCGAGAGGACAGGGCTTCGCGAGAGCGTGACCGACCCGGCGAGGATGCCGCTCTCGCGTCGCCGGGCTTGGGGCTGGCTGCTGCTCGCCGTGCCGATTTGGCGGGCACTGGCCGGGGGAGCGTGGTACATATTCGTTCGGCAAGGGGAAGAAGAGACATACCTCGAGCTCCAGGGAAATATCGATGTACGCCAGGTCAACCTCGTCCTTCAAGGTCGACGGCCGCATCGAGACGCTGGCCGTGGACGAAGGAGACACCGTCAAGGCCGGCCAGGTGGTCGCGACTCTGGACAAGCGTTATTTCGAGGACGAGCTGCGGGTGGCTCGTGCCCGGCGAGATAATCTCGCGGCGACGCTGGCGAGGCTCGAACACGGCTCGCGGCCGGAGGAGATCGCCGAGGCGCGGGCCCAGACCGCCGCCAGAGCGAGGCGACGCTTGACTCAGGCCAAGGGCGATTACGACGCGGTACAAGGAGCTGGACCAGACTCCCGGGGCAGTCAGCAAGCAGGACCTCGACCAGCGAAGTACGCCGCTTGACTGCCGTAGCCGAGGCGGACGCCAAGTACGTCCACGCAAGTCGCAGCGACCTTGCGGAGATCGGCCCGCGCATCGAGGACATCGACGCCGCCCGCGCACTGCTGGCGCAGGAGACGGCGAGCATCATCCAGATCGAACGCAAGCTGGCCGACTGCAACCTGGTGGCGCCCAACGACGGCTTCATACTCACTCGCTCCCGCGAGATCGGGGCGATCGTTCAGGCCGGCGAGACGGTCTTCACGCTGACCCTGAGCCTCCCCGGTCTGGGTACGCACTTATGTGAACGAACGAGACCTGGGCCTCGTCCAGCCCGGAATGCCGGCGTCAGTCACCAACGACACGGCCCCGGACCGGCCTTACTCCGCCCACGTCGGCTTCATCTCCCCGACCGCCGAATTCACCCCCAAGACGGTCGAGACGCGAGAGATCCGCACCAACCTCGTCTACCGGCTGCGCGTGGTCGTGGACAACCCCGACGGCGGCCTGCGGCAGGGGATGCCGGTCACCGTGAAGACGCGTCTGCCGCAGCCGCGGCGCTTGACGCTCTGGCAGCGCTTGCGGCGTGGCGGGGGCTAAAGCCATGAGCGACGGAAACCCTGATCCTGGCCGAGAACCTCACCAAGCGGTTCCGCGCCGCCGCGTCGCCGGCCATCGATCGTCTTTCTGCGCGCATCGGGCCGGGCGAAGTCACCGGCGTTGTCGGCCCTGACGGCGCCGGCAAGACGACCTTGCTGCGCCTGTTCGCGGGCTTGCTGCTGCCCAGCGACGGACGGCTCGTCGTCTGCGGCGCCGACACCCGCACCGAACTGGACGTGATCCGGCAACAAGTCAGCTACATGCCGCAGCGTTTTGGGCTGTACGAGGATCTGTCGGTGCAGCAAAACTTGAACCTTTACGCCGACCTGCGGAATGTGGTCGGCGCCGAGCGCCAGGTCGCCTTCGAGCGGCTGCTGGCCTTCACCGATCTGCATCGGTTTACCGGCCGGCTCGCCGGTGCTCTCTCAGGCGGCATGAAACAGAAGCTCGGCCTGGCCTGCGCCTTGATCAGGCCCCCCCGTCTCCTCTTGCTTGACGAGCCCAGCGTCGGCGTCGACCCGATCTCGCGCCGCGAGCTATGGAAGATGGTCTATGACCTCGTGGACCAGGGCATCGGCGTCGTCTGGAGCACGTCTTACCTGGACGAAGCGGAGCGCTGCGACCAGGTGTTCTTGCTCCATGAGGGAAAGGTCCTCTACGAGGGACCACCCAAGGAGCTGACGGCGCGGGTCGAGGGCCGCAGTTTTTTGGTGGCAGGGGCCGGGCGAGCCGGACGACAGCTTCTGGCCCGAGCGATACGGCGTCCGGAGATCATCGACGGCGTGATCCAGGGAAGCAGCGTCCGGCTGGTAACCAAAGAGGGAACCCGGCCGCCGGCGGCGAGCGACCTGGGCGCGGCCGGCGCCCTGGTCAAGCCGGCGCCGCCGCGCTTCGAGGATGCCTTCGTCGACTTGCTCGGCGGCAGCGTCAAGGAGGCATCGCCCCTCTCCGGCACGCCCCAGCAACCGGGCCGAGACGGCGACTCCGGTCGTGCAGGCGGACGGGTTGACCAAGAGATTCGGGAATTTCACGGCCGCCGACCAGATCAGCTTTCGCATCGGTCGCGGCGAGATCTTCGGCCTCTTGGGCCCCAACGGCGCCGGCAAGTCGACCACGTTCAAGATGATGTGCGGCTTGTTGCGGCCGACCTGCCGGCCGTGCCCGCGTGGCCGGCCTCGACCTTTACCAGGCCGCGGCCGCCGCACGTGCTCGCGTGGGCTACATGGCCCAGAAGTTTTCGCTCTATGGCGACCTGAGCGTACGCCAGAACCTGAACTTCTTCGCGGGCGTCTACGGGCTGGCGCGGGCCCATCGCCGCGAGCAGCTCGAGCGCATGACCACCGCGTTTCGACTGGGACCGTATCTCGACTCGAGCGCCGGCGAGCTGCCGCTCGGCTTCAAGCAGCGCCTCGCCCTGGCCTGTGCCGTCATGCACGATCCGGCGGTGCTTTTCCTGGACGAGCCGACTTCCGGCGTGGACCCGCTCACGCGGCGCGAGTTCTGGTCGCATATCAACGCCATGGTCGAGACGGGGCGTCACGGTGATGGTCACCACGCACTTCCTTGATGAGGCCGAGTATTGCGACCGCATCGCATTGATCTATCAGGGGCCACGTCATCGCCCTGGGCTCGCCCGACGACCTGAAGGAGCGCAGTGCGCAGTGAGCAGCAGCCCGAGCCGACGCTCGAGGACGCCTTTATCGCGCTGGTGGAAGACTTCGACCGCGGGGGGCAGCCATGACGTCCTTCGCGCAGCCAGTTGCCGGTGCCCGCCAACCCTGGCCATGTTCCCAGCGTGGCCGAGCGCCGAGCGCGCGGCCGACCGCGACGTCTGGCCGGTTTGATACGCAAGGAATCTCTGCAGATGGTGCGCGACCCAAGCAGCTTCATGATCGCCGGGTTCTTGCCACTCTTGTTGCTTTTCATCTTCGGCTTTGGTGTCACGCTCGACCTGCGGCGGGTCCCGATCGCGGTGGTGGTCGAGTGGCCATCCCCCGAGGCTGACAGCTTCCTGGCCTCGTTCCGCAACTCGCGTTATTTTCAGGTACGCTTCGCCCGACACCGCCAGACCGTCGAGCACGACCTGGTGTCCGGAAGGCTCAAAGGAATCGTCGTACTGGCGGCTGACTTCAGCGACCGGCTCGGTCGTGGCGAAACGGCCCCCATCCAGGTGCTCATCGACGGCAGCGACCCCAACACCGCCGGGCTGGTGCAGACCTATGTCCAGGGCCTGTGGTCGAACTGGCTCGATCAGGAAGCTGCCTCCCGAGACACGCTGGTAGATCGGCCCAAAGCCGCACCGCCGGTCGTGACCGAAGAGCGGGTCTGGTTCAACCCCGACCTGGACAGCCAGTATGCGCTGCTTCCCGGCGCCGTGGCCATCGTGCTCACCTTGATCGGCACCTTGCTGACGTCGCTCGTGGTCGCGCGCGAGTGGGAGCGCGGCACGATGGAGGCCCTTCTGGCCACCCCAATGACGCCGGGCGAGCTGCTCGCGGGCAAGATCGTGCCTTACTTCGCGCTCGGAATGACTGCGATGGCGCTGTCAGTGGCCGTCACCGTCTTCGGTTTTGGTGTTCCGTTTCGCGGCTCGCTCCTGGCACTTTTGGCGATTTCGTCGGCATACCTGGCCGTGATGCTGGCCCTGGGCTTGTTGATCTCGACGCTTGCGAAGAACCAGTTCGCCGCGAGTCAAGCAGCTTTGATCGCGGGGTTCCTGCCGGCCTTTGAACTGTCCGGCTTCATTTTCGAGATCGACAGCATGCCCGCGCCGATCCGCCTGCTGGCGTCCGTCCTGCCGCCGCGCTACTTCGTTTCCAGCATGCAAACACTCTTCCTGGCCGGGGACGTGCCGAGCGTGCTCGTGCCCAACGGGCTGGTGCTCATGGCGATGGCGGCGGTGTTGTTCGTGGCACTCGTGCGTGCTACCCCGGTGCGGCTGGAGTAATCCCATGTGGCTGCGGATTCGGTCGCTGATCATCAAAGAGCTGCTCGCGGTCTGGCGCGACCCTAAGGGCCGTTTCGTGCTCCTGGTGCCGCCGTTGATCGAGATGCTCATCTTCGCCTACGCCGCGACTCAGGAAGTGAAAAACGTGCGCATCGCCGTGCTCAACCAGGACATGGGAAATTACGCGCGCGACCTGGTCGCCCGCTTCGAGGGTTCGCCCAATTTCCGCGAGGTCGTCCACCTGGGCGCTTATGCCGAGATCGCTCGGACGATTGATTCGCGCAGCGCTCTCATGGTCGTGCACATCCGGCAGGACTTCTCGCGCGCAGTGTCCGCGGGCAGGAAGGCATCGGTGCAGCTCATCCTGGATGGCCGCAGCTCCAACGCATCTGCGATCCTGGGCGGCTACGCGCAGCAGATCATTAGCGCTTATAGCACCGAGCTTTCCCAAACCAGGCCGGGTCGGCCGCCGCCGCCGGCGAGCGTCGTGGTGGCACGCTCGTGGTTCAATCCCAATCTCGACGCGCTCTGGAGCACAGTCCCAAGCTTGGTCGGCATCCTGGTGGCCCTGGAGGGACTGATGGTGACGGGCCTATCCGTGGCACGCGAGCGCGAGCTGGGCACGTTCGATCAGTTGCTCGTCTCCCCGCTCAGCCCGGGCGAGATCATTCTCGGCAAAACAGCAGCCGGCTTTCTGGTCGGCATCGCCGAGGGAACGCTCATGGTCACGGTCGCGGTGTTGTTCTTTCGGATCCCGCTGACGGGCTCGGTGGCGCTCTTGTACGCGAGCATGGCCGTGTATCTGGTCGCCCTTCTCGGCATCGGACTCTTCATTTCGTCGCTCGCGAAGACCCAGCAACAGGCGATCCTCGGCACGTTTTCGTTCATGGTGCCCATGATGCTCTTATCGGGATTTGCCAGTCCCGTCGAGAACATGCCGGACTGGCTTCAATATGTGACGCTCGCCAACCCGGTCCGGCACTTCATGGTGATCGTCAAAGGGATATTCCTGAAGGCGATGCCGGCCGGCGATGTGCTGAACAGCCTCTGGCCGTTAATGTTGATCGCGGCGGCAACTCTCACGGCGTCCACGCGGCTATTCCGATGGCGGGCCGGCTGACCCTCTAAGGTTGACCCCGCGATCCCCTTACCACGGTGCACACAAAGGTTGACCTTGGACCCCTTCATGGTCTGACCCCAGGTTTCCTCACGGTCTGACCCGAGGTTCCCCGCGAAAACTTATTAAGGATTTGCTCGCCCTTCGATCCTGAAGACAATCGGCTGCATGCACTCGGTTTGTCGGAAAAACAAATTGAGGTTGTGGCAGAGTGGCGGCCCTCGGCTGCCATTGGCTCCGCACTGTACCGCGCATAGAGCGGGTGATTCAGGTGGACGGCGGTATCCAGCCCGTGCTTGGCGAAGCGCCTGCAAGATCCGATCCGAGCGACCGTCGGACACATCCATGAACACGTCAGCTCGCCTTAGATCGGCAAGCGGAGTTGGTGCTCGCCGCCGGTCTCGACCGAGAGCGACGACAGCGTCACGCCGAGTAGCCGAATGCCCTTGCTGACAGGAAAGAGCGACTCGAGAAGCGCATACACAATTGCCTCAATTGCTGCTTGCGTTGCAAGCGGCGACTCGCCCGTCCGGCTGCGGGTGACCTGCTGGAAGTCTGCGTACTTGGCCTTGAGCGTCACCGTGCGTCCCCGAATGGTCGATTCCTCACAGTATGCCCACACCTTTGCGATGAGTGGCATAAGAACTACCCGTGCCTCGTCGAGAGTGAAGATATCGGCATTGAATGTATTTTCAGCGCCGATGGATTTGCGAATGCGATCGGAGCAGACCGGTCGTTCGTCGATGCCCCGCGCAAGGGCGTAGTAGTAGGGGCCCGCCTTTCCGAACTGCTGCTGGAGGAATAACAACGTCTGGGCCTTGAGGTCGCCGCCGTTACGGATCCCGAGCCGCTCCATCTTGGCGCGAGTCACGGGACCAATCCCGTGAAACCTTCCGACCGGCAGGTTCTCGACGAAGGTCGGGCCCATCCTCGGCGTGATGACGAACAAGCCATCGGGCTTGCGCTCGTCGGACGCCATCTTGGCGAGGAACTTGTTGTAGGAGACGCCCGCGGACGCGGTCAGCTCGGTTTCAGAGCGGATTCTCGCCCGGATCTGTTCGGCGATCTCGGTTGCCGAGGACATGGCCTTCAGGTTTTCGGTGACATCGAGATAGGCCTCATCGAGTGAAAGCGGCTCGACGAGCGGTGTGTACGCGGCAAAAATCTCGCGGATTTGATGCGACACCGCCCGATAGACTTCGAACCGCGGTCTCACGAAGATCAGCTCCGGGCACTTTCGCTTGGCGGTCACCGACGGCATGGCGGACCTGACGCCGAATCTGCGGGCCTCGTAGCTTGCGGCCGCCACGACACCGCGCTCGCGTGAGCCGCCAACCGCGACGGGCTTACCGCGAAGCTCTGGATTGTCACGTTGCTCGACGGACGCATAGAAAGCATCCATGTCGATATGAATAATCTTACGCTGTCGTGCGGGCTCGACCACGCCCCTTTGGTCAAGCGTGGTGCTCACTCGCTCCCGTCGCTCGATCTCCGGCACCAGCATCTCACCACAGGCCGCGAGGCCTCCCCCATCTTTCACCTCGACTCTGGCGACTACCACGAGCGGTCGATCAGCGCCCTCCGACCCCCGTGAGTGCCCGCGCATGTCTCCGATGCTTCCGGCACTCATTCTACCCGATGCATGGTCGTGCGTATACCGGCCGCTTCTGGGTCGAAGCCTGGATCGTGTGCAGACTACATGCCTGTGCGTTGCGCGGTTATATCGACGTCATGGGCGGGCGATTCGAGTTCATCCCACAGTATCTTCGACCGTCAACGCGGGCGAGGATTGCTAGCAGAGGAATCAGCAGAGGGAGACCGCGAGTAATGGACGAGAAACTGCTCATCACTTACGGCTTCCCGGCGCTCGGCGGACTGCTGGCGTTATTATTTTTGTTCCTCGCCCTGCGTGCTGGTCGACACCAACGTCTCGTCTCCGACCTGCCCACCTCCAAAACCACCGGCGTGTTCATCGGCCTGGTGGAACTCAAAGGCACCGCCGAAGCCGAACAGCCCCTCATCAGCTATCTCGCCGAGCAAAGCTGCGTTTATTATCAGTGGCAAGTTGACGAACAGTGGTCACGCGTGGTCACCGAAACGTACACCGACAGTGAAGGCCGCACCCAGACGCGAACCCGGATCGAAAGCGGCTCGACCACGGTCGCCCAAGGCGGCGACCAGATTCCTTTCTACCTCCAAGATGACTGTGGCATAATCCGGATTCAGCCGGAAAAGGCCAAGGTCGAGCCACGGACGACCTTCGACTACTCGTGTGGGCCCAGCGCGAGTCTCTACTACGCCAAGGGCCCGGCTGCGCCGTCGCCAATTCCACTTACAGCCGCCGATTCGTCGAGTGTGCGATTCCCTTGCACATCCCGCTTTATGTGGTCGGTCAGGCTCGTGAACGTGACGACATGGTCGCACCCGAAATCGCCCACGCTCCACACGCTGAAAAGTTTTTGATTTCAACTCGCAGCGAGGAACAAGAGGGACAGGGGGTCAGACGAAGAGGGACAGGGGGTCAGACGTGGTTTGCGGAGGGACAGGGGGTCAAGAGGACAGGGGCCGGGTCGCCGTGGGGGTTACCCCCCACGGCTCCCACAGATCCGGACGTGCACGTCAAGATGCATCCGGTTCGTCACGTTGTGGATATCGCTGTCCCTCACACGACCAGGTCGTTTCGCGGTGACACGCTGGTGAGGCACGGTGTCCTCGGCGTGGTTCCAACTCCCCGTCCACAACGCGGCACCCCCTTCGCTCCACGGGGTCCGGAAGGGCCGTTCCCCCGCTTCAAGACTACTATGGGGCGCTGCGACTCCTTGCCATCCATCTCGCCGCGCTTCGTTTCCTTCGCTTGGCGATACCATCGTTTCGTCCCATTGTTCGTCCCCGTCAGCCTAGGACACGGAGCTGCGGATCAACCTGGAGTTGGTAAGCCGGTCTCCCGCCGGCATGTTACGATGGAGACGGCAAGGTCTCCCAAGTTCCCGGGGAACCCTTCTGATCATTCGCCATGTTCCTCCGACCCCGGTGTGACCAGGCACGCTGGTGGGTCCAAGTGTCGCTAATGCCTGGCGCGGCCCCCGCGACTGACCAAGACGAAGGCTCACGACAAGGAAATTTCGGGGCTCAATCACACAGCGTTTGATCTCGCTGTCTACGCTTCGCGGTGACGGTCGCCCGCCCCCACGCAAGACTCGCTTCCGGCTGCTGGCCCGGCTCTGCCGGACGGGATTGGTTACCCGCAGGGTTCCTATAAAAGGTTTCACATTGCTAGATGATTCTCCTTTTCCGAGCTTCTTGGCAAGGTCAGACGTGGTTTGCGGTTTCCGCAGATGCCGAGTCGTGCCGGAGTTGCTCCTCAAGGCGGCGGAACCGGCTGGCGACCTCGTCGCTCTCCGCCAGCCAACGCAGGGACAGGGGGTCAGACGCAGGGACAGGGGGTCATGCGGCAGGGGCGGGGGGTCCAGGGACAGGGGGTCAGACGCAGGGACAGGGGCCGGGTCGCCCTGGGAGTTACCTCCCAGGGCTCCCACAGATCCGGACGTGCCCGTCAAAAGGCATCCGGTTCGTCACGTTGCGGATTCGCTGTCCCTCACACGACCAGGTCGTTTCGCGGAGACACGCTGGTGAGGCTCGGTGTCCTCGGCGTGGTTCCAACTCCCTGTCCACAACGCGGCGCCCCCTTCGCTCCACGGGGTCCGGAAGGGCCGTTCCCCCGCTTCAAGGCTACTATGAGGCACTGCGACTCCCTGCCACCCATCTCGCCGCGCTTCGTTGCCTTCGCTTGGCGATACCATCGTTGCGTCCCATTTGTTCGTCCCCGTCAGCCTAGGACTCGGACTGCGGATCAACCTGGAGTTGGTAAGCCGGTATCTCCCCCCGGCTGTTACGATGGAGACGACTGGGTCTCCCAAGTTCCCGGGGAACCCTTCTGATCATTCGCCATGTTCTCCGACCCCGGTGTGACCAGGCACGCTGATGGGTCCAAGTGTCGCTAATGCCTGGCGCGGCCCCCGCATCTGACCAAGACGAAGGCTCACCACGAGGAAATTTCGGGGCTCAATCGCACAGCGTTTGATCTCGCTGTCTACGCTTCGCGGTGACGGTCGCCCGCCCCCCACGCAAGACTCGCTTCCGGCTGCTGGCCCGGCTCTGCCGGACGGGATTGGTTACCCGTAGGGTTCCTATAAAAGGTTTCACATTGCTAGCGATCCTCCTTTTCCGAGCTTCTTGGCGCAAGGTCAGACGTGGTTTACGGTTTCCGCAGATGCCGAGTCGTGCCGGAGTTGCTCCTCAAGGCGGCGGAACCGGCTGGCGACCTCGTCGCTCTCCGCCAGCCAACGGGCGAACCGCCGCGTCAGGTTGGGGACGCTGTCTGGCCGCGACACGCCCAGCAGGGCCGCCAGCGACGCATTGGTCGCGCCCGTGTGACGCCGCGCCAGGTAAGCCAGGGCCGCACGGCGACTTCCTGCCGGCTCCCCCATCGACTCAGTTCGGAAGCCGTGACGTTGTAGGTCCGGCAGACCAGGTCGCGAATCGTCTCCAACGCGATCCCACGCATCATTCGCGACTCGCGACCGGGCTGTCGCGCAACACCGTCGCGAACGATCCGGCTGATTCGCGCCACGAACGCGGCTCCGCCCAACGCCCAGCCATGGTGGGCCGCCGACCACGGCGATGACGGGGGATCGGACAACCCCGCCGTCACGTACCGCCGGTAGGCGGCCGCTGCGTCCGAACCGCCGAACTCGCCCGCCCAGCTCTCCAGCAATCCGTCGTACGCCAGCCACTCCACGCGGCGGCGCCGATCGGCATACCCGGGATAACTCGACCGTGGCCACGCAGACGGATGCTCCACAAGGCCGGCGCGGACGGGATTGAGATGCACGTACCGCGTGACGGTCCAGAGGTATGTCTGATCCTCAACCAGCTCGGTCCGGTATCGGCCCTGGAACACGTGACCGCCGAAGTGGTGCCGTCGCGCCCAGGCGTTGGCGTACGACGACAGGAAGCTGCCGCATGCCTCGCGCCAGGTTGGGCTCGGGCGTCTTCAGCACCAGGTGCAGATGATTGGACAGGATCACGAACGAGAAGACCTGCCACGACGTGCGGTTGACGCACCGTGCCAACTCATCCATGAGCCGCTGGCGGTCGTGGTCGTCGCAGACGATGTCCTGGCGGCCGTTTCCACGGGCCATGACATGGTAATAGCGCCGGGGTACTCGATGCGTAAGCGTCGTGGTATACCCTCGATTGAAGCGACTTCGATCAGAAATTGCAACCGAGGAAACCGCAAACCACGTCTGACCCCTGGCTCTCTGTGACCCCTGCTCCCTAAAGCTCTGGCGGTCGTGGTCGTCGCAGACGATGTCCTGGCTGCCGTTTCCACGGGCCATGACATGGTAACACGCCCGGGTACTCGATGCGTAAGCGTCGTGGCATACCCTCGATTGAAGCGACTTCGATCAGAAATTGCAACCGAGGAAACGCAAACCACGTTCTGACCCCTGGCTCCCCAAACCACTCGTCCGACCCCTGGCTCCCCTCTAAACCGCAAACCACGTCTGACCCCTAGCTCCGGACCCCTAGCTCGGGCCGCCCCGACCCCCGGCCTCCCCTCTCTTAAACCGCAAACCACGTCTGACCCCTAGCTCCGCGTCTGACCCCTAGCTCCGCGATGGACCGGGAGAGCGTCGGCTGTGCGCGGGACGCTGGCCGGATTTGCTCCTCCGACGGCGAGCGGATCGCCTTCTCGCGGGGCGGTCGCCCCGGCGGTGGGGTCGGCGGGAGATGTCCCGCCTCTACATCGCTCGAGCCGGAGGCACTGAGATCCGGGAGATCGCAGAGGGCGATTGCCCGAGCTGGTCGCGGGACGGCAGACGGATCGCCTTTTGTAAAAAAGACCGGGCATTGCAGTTTCCCGAAATCCGCGTATTGGAACTCGACACCGGTCGGGAGATGATCCTCGGCTCCGGGTGGTGGCGGGCGAACTGGTCGTCGGATGGACGGTTCTTGGCGACAAACGGGTTCGTGGGTCGGGAAGGGAAGGTGGGCATGATCCGATTGGCGACGGGCAACCAAGGGCCGGTGCCGAGCCTCTCACGCCAGACTGGACGCACGGGATGTCGCCCTGCTACTCGCCGGACGGTAAGTCCGTCGTCTTCATATTGGCGCGGTCATCGGAATGATTCTGAGCAGGGTTGGCAATTATGAAATGCGTGTATTGATATGCAGTGCCTTCTGGGGGTCAAAGTGCCTTCTGGGGTCAGACCAAGTGCCTTCTGGGGTCACAAGTGCCTTCTGGGGTCAGACCACAAGTGCCTTCTGGGGGTCAGACCAAGTTAACAGTCTTTTCCGAAGCCCTGAGCCGATCCAACTTGTTCCTAGGTCTGACCCCCTGAGTGCCTTGAGTGAGGTGACCCCCTGAGTGAGGGTCTGACCCCCTGAGTGAGTGTAGGTCCTGACCCCCTGAGTGAGTGAGGTCTGACCCCCGAGTGAGTGAGGTCTGACCCCCTGAGTGAGTGCCTCTCCTGGACTGACCCCTGTTCCTAGGTCTGACCCCCTGGACTGACCCCCTGGATGACCCCCGGCGTTACGCGGCCACGGAGTCGGGTCTGAGGACAATGGCCGCGGTGGGGATCGTGCGTGAGCAAGTGCTCAAGCCGATTTTGGCGAAGGTGTGCCAGTCCGTACCCCATCCCCCCCTCGCCCCCGAAAATCGCAGCCTGCTGGAGAACCATTATCAAGCGATCCGAAATGAAGTCAGCAAACTGTTGCAAACACTCAAAATCTCGGCGTAGAGACATCGACAACAAATTGTCGATGCGCAGCCCATAAGGGCCTAGGCTGAGTCGTCTCACATACTAGCCCGAAGCGTGAGCGAGGGGGCACTCGCCGAAGGGCGGGGTCGGGCGGTGCCGCAACTCACTTGCGCTATCCCTCGCTGAGGTTCCGCGTTGGCCTGCGCTCCCCCTTCGACCCGATGGTGATGGGCGAGTAGTCTCGGTATTATCAGCCGGTGTCTATTGACAATCGCGATTCCACTCCACAGGACCCCGCACTCTCGTCCCATCGCGGACCGCGACCCATTCCAGCGGCTCATTGTCCAGGAGAATTCGCATGTTGACTCGAAGTCGAACGAATCGTCTGAGCGCCTTGAGTGCCGCGCTCGTCGCCGGACTGGTCACACTTCCGCTCGTCGTTGCCTTCGCCATCGAGTCCGGAACAGACGGCCAAGACGCCCGCCAAGGGCCAGCAATCGGTCGGTGCACAAGCCGCGATTCTCCGCGGTCGCGTGACCGACAAGGCGGGCGATCCACTGGCCGATGTGCGCAGTGCGCGTTGCCATACCCGCCGCCGACATGCGGTTCGTTTATGCCAGCAAAGCACACAAGCAACTGGAAGCCAAATCTGGTGCCAATGGCGACTACCGGCTGGAGATCCCCGGAATCACCGAGCGCACGACGATCTCAATCGACGCAATGAAGCCCGGCTACGGCAGATTAGTCGGAACCTTGAGGCAGTTTGGCGATCACCGAGCGCGTCGACGTCGCGCCAGGCCAGGTGGCGGAAGCCTCTCGGACACTCAAGCCCGCACTCTATATCAAGGGCATCTTCGTTGACGAACAAGGGAAACCGATTTCGGGTGTAAGGTCAGTGCCAATCTCAATTCGGCCGCAGCTCGGGCGGAATCGAGATAACCGCCACGCAACTCCGATGGGGCGTTCGAGCTATTCAACTATGACGTGAAGCCAGAGGCTCGCGGAACTGAAACGGGCAAGGGACACGTCATTTTCTCCCATCCCGATTATATCAATGGCGAGATTGCAGACGTTTACGCGCTGGCGCCCAAACAGCGCGAATCGCTTGCGAATCGTCATCGAGACGGGTTACAAGATGACGGGCACGGTGCTCGATGTTGCCGGAAAACCGGTTCCCAATGCAACAATCAGAGCCGTCCGCAAAGACGGCACCCATCGGAAAGCAACCATGACCGATGCGAACGGCAAGTTTGCCTTGCGCGGCCTCAGCAAAGGCCGACGAAGTCTACGCGCCCGCGCACTGAATATCAAGCAGAAGGTTCTCCTGCCGATGGCTCTCAACAGCGATAAGATCGACCTGGAAGTCCGACTGAAAATGATATCATTGCCCACCGACCTCAAGCAGTATTCCGTGCTCGGCATGCTGCTCACGGATGTCACTCCGGAACTGAAATCCGCCTACGACCTTCGCTCTGAGCGCGGAGCATTGATCCTTGATCCGGGCAAGAATTCCGATCAGCTAAAAATCCGCTAGCTGGGCGAAAGCGACGTTTTTTGGATGGTGGGCCGACACGGCGCATTGGCACCGTTCGCGAGTTCGTGGACCAGATCCTCGCCGAAACGGCCGGGCAGAACGCTGAGGAATACAGGGTACGCGTCGTTTACGCTTCCATCAGCGTCCGTGGCGACTTGAACACTACCGGATTTCTGAAGCTCACAAAGGATGACCTCGAGCAGTTGCAAATTCTGTCGGACCGGCTCAACCCCGAGTTGCAGTAACATCCTGCAGCACATGCACGCGCCTTTCCCGGCCTCGTCACGGCGGTTGGCGACGCGCGCGAGGTCGGATACACGTTGACGACGAGACTCTGAGTTCATCCGCACCAGGCTCAAGCACTCATCGTGCGTGACGGGAAGTTCGGCCGTGTGATGATTAGGGAGCGTGGGATCCTCATCTCCGCGGAGCGAACATCGGTTCAATATGAAGCTTCCGTTCGCCCGGCAAGAACTGCTCGCTCGAACTCGCCGCCGAGGCAGCCGATCGGGAGCGCCTCGACGCTGATGACGCGAAAACTCCGGTCGTCGACGGTCGCGGCCAAGATACTGGGGAAGAGAAGGGCGCATCACCTCACCGGCTTTCGGCGCCTTAAATGACGGCGCACCAACAGCATTGCCCTTGAACATGCCCATGAAAGGGGCGACCCTGTCGGGTAGCCCAGCGATCGCCTCCGGCCAGAACGAGTCGCGCGGATTGCCAACGCTGAGAAACTGCAATTTGGCCGGTAGGCCATTGAGCATCTTCGCCAACTCGCCATCCGGCACCCAACGGTCCCCGGGCCGCGACTCCGCGGCCACGCGGCTCGTGCCAAGATGGGATTGTTGGCGACAGCGACGTACGACTTGCCGATCAGGATCGTTGGCTGAACATCCGCGGTTATCCAGGAGATCAGCCCGGCGGGCGAGATCAGCTTGTAACCGCGATCAGGGGCCGGCAGCCGTTCCAGCGCGCAGCCAGGCTGGGCGTTGTCGGCGCCCTTCGCGGTTCGTTGCCCGTCGGCACCTTTCTCGCCTTGGAAGTAAGCGTTGAATTGAGCGGCGAGCGCGTCAAGTGCCTTTCCTAATGCCGCCGCGTCGTCCGTCCCGATGAGAAGGTCCGCGGCGGCCGATTCCCCCGCGCCTTTTTTCACATCGGGGGCGGCGAAGATACAAGCAGTTGGTCCAAGGTGGCGGAACAGTTCCTCGTGGACCTGCGGGGTCGTCCCATTTCGAATCGCTTCCTCGACGCCCCGATTCCCTCTCGGTATTCGGACCCCGAACTCGCGCCGAGCGACGCGTTCGCCGCGCGGAGATCCCCCATACGATCGAACACACGGCAAGTGCGCCCGAAGCTCGAGGCACTGGAGGAAGCTGATCCTTGAGTAAGCCCTTCGGGTTGAGTAGGGCGGGAAGCCCGTTCCGAGGTGCGGGTACCTCGAATCGCAGATCCGCCATAATTGCCTTCCCCTGGACTCCCCAGCGGACGACGATCCGCCTGGCCCGGCTAACGTCCAACGCATCGAGAAAATCAAACTCGTTGTTCATTCGTTCGATCCTCGACAGAGCCGCTTCAATCGATCCCTCATGTCGCTGATTAAGCCCTTGCCCAGCGGACTCGTCGACTCGAAAAGGCACAGGCCAATGGGCTCGAACCCGCCAAGATCTTGGCCCTCTGCACGCGCGGCAGCGTATCCGGCTTGGGTTGACAGATTCGGCTGCTTTCCCTCGATCGTGTCGAGTACGCTCGTGACTCGGGTTCGTTGTACGTCCGCCATTCCTTTCTTCTGCGCGAGGATCTTCAATAATCCGGTATCGAGGCCGCCGCCTGGCCACGGAACGAGGATCAGGTCGTCTGCTTCGAACCACCAAGTCCATGGCGTTGGCGCTTCTCCTCCAGGCGCGTTTACGGCGACAACCTGATTGTTGAGCTGATAGACGTCGCGACCGCGGAACTTGGTCGGAGTCGAAGCGCACTCACTCGCTCCGGGCTCGAAAGCATTTGCCGAGCGATTCGCTCGAACCGGTCTCGGGATGCTTTCGCCAAAACCGTTGAACACGATGACGTTTGATGAGCCGTTTTCGTCCTCGAAGTAAGCCGAAGTGAATCCATTTCGAACGATATCCTCGCCGAATGCGAGCAAGTCTTCGGTCGACGCCGCTCGACCGGCCGCAGTGGCCTGATCCGGCGTTAGCACGTGCCGGAGCATGTCCAATACCATCGAACCGGCCGGGGTCTTATAAAGGACCGCATAAACGGCGGTCGCCTTCCAGGCCGCGTCGTGCGCACCAAAGCCGTCGAATTCGACATACGCCGTCAACCCGCGAGCGGGGATAAGCCGCGACGGCGAACGTGCCTGATCCACGGCGGTTGCCTCAGGTACGCCAATCGCGAGAACGAGCAATGATCCGAGCCAAACATTCAACTGACGCACCCGAGACCAGGTTCGAGCTAGCGGCGTTCGGAACATTGGAACTCCTTTTCGGCGAGTATGATCACGACCTCGCGTGGCATTCCAAGGTCTTCTGCTCACAGACGACTAACGATCCGGCGTCATCATACCGGGGGCGATTGCGGAACAGAAGATGCTCCACTGAAGGAACCCAGAAACAGAGCGATCCCATGGACTGGCATGATTCCGCAAATGCCATCGGCGAACCTGGCGCTCGCGGTATAATCGCCGTTCGTCGAGGCGGCCCTACCGGGAATTCGACGCGGAGAAACGCGCGATGAGCGGAATGCGGCTACGGTTCACAATCAGGGTCATCCACAATCAGGGTCATCCAGGGGCCGGGTCGCCCTGGGAGGTAACTCCCAGGGCGACCCGGCCCCCAGCAATTATCCGATCAATCGCGGCTCGCGACCTCGCTCTGACCGTCGATACAGGTCGTTAACTTCAGCCGATAGCCGCGTGTGGCCCAGCCCACAAACAGTGCAGGAACGAGGAGCAGCGAACTGACCGCGAGCCAGACCAGGAGAACTTTGACCAGGGGATTTTCGCCTCCCCGTCGCCAGATGGTGCTCACCACATATTCGTAGACGAGGTCAGGTCTCAGGTGAACAAGATAGACAAAGAATATCAGCGCCATTCCCCCGGCGAGCAGAAACATGACGTGGGAAAGGGGCGCTTCGCCACGGCGTCGCAGCATTCCAACGGTGGTTGCCAGGAGCACCACCAATACGTCAGCCATCGGCATTGCGCCGGCAAGAGACCTGTTGCCAGCGCGTCGCATGGCATCGAGCACAGCAAAGTCGACGGCGATCACCGCAACGATGATCATCAAACACGAGACCGTGATGCGAAGGCGCGTCATGGTGTGCCTCCGCGGTCATCCGACTTCTCAAGTCTCAGACGATAGCCACGTGCCGCGCGGCCAGCGAGCAACGCCGGGATGACAAGCAGCGGGGTAATGGTCGCAAACACCAGCAACGCAAGAAGCGGATCGATCCCGTTCGCTCCGAAAAAATAAATAGACCCGATCGTTAGTCCGGGCCTGGTCCAGAGGCCGACCATGTTGTCCAGGACTTGCGGTGCGACGCTGGCGAATAGTCCGAGGACGAGCACTCCGACGCCACCAACGAGGAGAAACACGCCGCTTGGAAGTCCGATCTCGCCTTGGCGCCGGAGCCGTGCCCCGAGCAGAACGAGACAGAAGGCAAGCCCGTGGACCATCGGCAGGCCCCAAACAGCCCAATGCGGGTCAGCGCGTTGGGAACGCGCGTGATGCCAGTCACAACAACAAAATCCACGGCAAAGAGGGCCACCGACCCCATTAGTCCGCCGGTCGTGTAAAGGACCGCCGAAGCTGTGTTTGCCGGTTCGCTTCCTCTCGATTGTGGGGACTAACCTCTTCCCCTTTTGTCCATCTTCGGTAAACCTGGTTGGTCATGAATGGCCAACTGGTCCAGGTCTGTCGCCCCAGCAACTCCTCCTTGGAGTTGATCGCCTTGGTGGCGACTCTGCGCCAGGAAGTCGCTGACCTCCGCGCCGAAGTCGAGCGTCTCAAACGAGAGAACCTCGAATTGCGCCAGCAGGCCGGCTATTGGAAGAGTCGCCATCGCGATGCCCTGCTCCGCATCACCGAGTTGGAGAAGAAAGTCGAACAACTCGAAGGGGAAAAACGCAAACTCCAAGCGGATCTCTTCGGGAAAAGCACCGAGAACACGACGCGAAGTGATCGCTCCAATGACTTGGATGATCCCCAAGACGACTCCCAGGAACCGCAGCGGAAACGGGGCCAGCAACCGGAGAATCCCGGCCCCAAGCGACGGGATTACTCCCACCTGCCGGTCCGCGAGAAGGTCCTCGAACTGCCTGCCGAGCAATGTCGTGTGTCCCGATTGCGGAAAGCCCTTTGTTCCCCATGGCGACACGGAAGATGCGGAGGAAATCGAGATCGAAGTGGGTGCCTACCGCCGAGTGATTCGGCGGCGGCGCTACCAGCGGACCTGTACCTGCGACGGCCCGCCCACGATCATGGCCGCTCCCGCTCCCAAGCTGATCCCCAAAGGACGATACGGCATCTCGGTGTGGGTCGAGGTCATCCTGGACAAGTATTTCAGCTACCGGCCTACCGAACGCTTGCTGGGCTCGTGGCGGCTGTTGGATTTGGACTTGGCACCGGGCACCGTCACCGACGGCTTGCAGCGGTTGGAAGTCCTGCTCAGGCCGATTTACGAAGCCCTCCAAGAGCGGAATCGGCAAGGCGACCTGCATCAAGCCGATGAGACGCGGTGGCCGGTGTTCATCGTCCTGGAGGGCAAGGAAGGATACGGCTGGTGGTTATGGGTCTTTTTGGGTCCGGACACCGTCGTCTTCGTGCTCAATGCCAGTCGCGGTCACGAGGTTCCCGAAAACCACTTTCGGGCCGAGTCGCGTGGGGTGTTGGTGGTCGACCGCTATTCGGCGTACAAGGCGATGAGCTGGGTGAAGCAAGGAGTGTTCGTCCTGGCTTTCTGCTGGGCCCATGTGCGGCGGGACTTCGTCCGGGTGGGCAAAGGATGGCCGCAATCCAAGACCTGGGCCTTGGAATGGCTGCGGCGGATTCGCGAGCTCTACCGGTTGAACCGGCGCCGGTTGGCGGCGAAACGGGACTCGGCGGAGTTCCGCGAAGCCGATGGCTGTCTGCGGCAAGCCGTGGCCCAGATGAAGGAGCAGATGGAGACGGAACTGGCCCGAGCGGATCTGGCGACACCTTGCCGAAAGGTTCTGGAAAGCCTGCGGGAGCATTGGGAAGGACTGACCCGGTTCGTGGACGATCCGCGGATCCCGATGGACAACAACGCCTCGGAACGACGTGGGCGGGGTCCGGCGGTGGCCCGCAAGAACTTCTACGGCTCGGGGTCGAAGTGGAGCGGTCAATTGGCGGCGGCGGCCTTCTCGATCTTTGCCACGTTGTCGATGGGCAAGCTCAATCCTCGAAAATGGCTGACGTGGTACTTCGAGCAATGTGCGGCCGCCGGGGGCAAGGTTCCGGCGGACATCCAGCCGTTCTTGCCCTGGAACCTCAGCGAAGAGAAGAAGAAAGAACTCAGGGACACCGGCCTGCCTGAAGGGGACGACACCTCCTAATCGCGTGTCCCCGGCATCCAGAGGTCGCCGGTCATCGATGACTTCCCGAGAGAGAATGACCCGCCTCGATGCGCGGACCGGGTAGCGGTGCGCGCCACTCGGGCCGAAACAGGGTCGGCGAAGCTTTACCCTGTGTCACACGTAAGTCCAATAGCTGTAAGGTGATGAAGGATTCTAGCGAGTTCCGATTATACCTGTGTCACACGTAAGTTTTATCGCGCCAGGGACATGCGGCCGAAGTGCAGTTTGCCGCCCTACGCAAGTGTGTGCGCTCGAGCGCGACACGAGGCCGTCGCGGCCGGCGGACCAGTCCATTGTAAGACATAAGTTCTTTTATGGCAGTAGGATACGGCCGCGACGATGCACCTAGCCGTCATAAGTGAGTGGCGCTCCATGCTCACGACATCGCAGCCCTCTCAGAACACGCGGATCAAGGTCACGGTGATTCGGCCGCTGAAGCAGACATCAACGTCACTTCCCGGCTGGTGCGCTTGCTTTTGATAGTTTCCCGCGTACACGGCGTGATCGGCCTCGACACGATATTCCAGAGGGAGTGTAGAGGAGTCGAGCGGGCAAAAGACGACCTCCGGCTCGGGGGCTTCCGGCGGAGGTGCGGGAAATTGACGTTCCAGAATGTGCCCGAGTCCCAGGGGAGTCCCATCAGCCGGCGGAGAACGTCGCCCGTCCAGTGCGCTGCCCGAGACCAGTCAATCGCCCGGCCCCTGGCGATGTATTGCGACAAGGCGATCCCCGGCACCCCATGGATCACACCCTCACGAACGGCCGCGACCGTTCCGGAATGATGGACATCAACACCCAGATTGCCACCGGCGTTGATCCCGGAAAGCACCCAGCTCAGCTCCGGTACGAGGTGGTGCAGCGCCAGCCGGACGCAATCGGCCGGAGTGCCGGCGATGGTCATGCGATCAGCGTCGAGCCGCCTGACCACGATCGGTTCATGGGTCGTCACACGGTGCCCACATCCGGAGCTCGCACTGTTCGGCGCCGCGATCCGGCAATGGCCCAGGCCAGCCGCTCCCTGCCGCAGGGCTTCCAGGCCGGGAGCGTCCCAGCCGTCATCATTTGTCAGCAGCAACGTCGGTTGGTTATGACTCAACGGACTCATTCCAACGTGAAGAGGGCGGTCTCGTTGACGATACTGGACGCTCCCGGCTCGTTTTTTCGTCTCCCCAACGATCGGAGTTCCCAATCGCACGCAGCCGCTGTGCTTGTCAGACAGCCGCGGCTTGGATTAGACTGATCCGATCATCTCGGGAAGGCCAGTCACACGTTTCTTGTCTGGTCTGCTCTCAACGACGGTCGGTCGGCCCGAGCCTGGCCCGCCTCGGCGTGGCATGGCGGCAGGATGGGAATGGATCTGGTCTGTTTCGAGTCAAGCAAGAGAAGAGCAAGGTTCACTCGATGGCAAAGAAAGCGGCTGAAAAAGAGGAAAAGAAACCCGGCAAACAACCGGCCAAACAACCAAGCCGGGTCCTCCGGGCCAGACAAGCCCAAGGCCAAGGAAAGCCCAAGGCGAAGCCGGCCGACGCGGCGGCCGAGAAAGAAAAGGCGGCGGCAGCGGCGGCTCTGGAGAAGAGAGAAGGCCAAGCCGGCGCCGCGTCCCCCGGCCGATCCTCGCCTCAAGGTACTCAAGAAGTTCCACGGCAAGTTTCTGCCCAGAGGGGCCACTCCGCGACCGTCACAAGACACTGATGGTGCGCTGGGATTCGGGCGACGACCACGGTGGCGTGACTGTCGAGGAGCTCAAGTCGCTGTACAACGACTGGAAAACCGCCCGTGCCAAGCCGGTCAAAGCGATCGGCGCTTCACGGTGATCGGGCTGGTAAGACCAAGACCCTTTCCCGGTCTCGCGGCGATCCTCGGTCGCCGCGTTCCCGACCGCCGGGCAAACCGCGCAACGCCGGAGGCGATCGTCCTGGGAGGCGGTCCGTGCCGGCGCGTCTGGCGCAGATTCCATGGCCTGACTCGCCTGTTCGTAGGCCGCACGTGGCGTCTCCGGCGTCCTGCTCGAGAACGGCCAGGCTGTAACGCGCCTCGAATAAATCGGGCTTGGCTTGAAGCGATTGCCCGTAGTATCGCCGCGCCGCCTCGAAGTCGCCTTCAACCAGGTAGGTCGTGCCGATCCGCGCGTCCCGGATGGCTGGCTGGGGAACCGTTGTCGCCTTCTGCCATAATGCGCGGGCCAGACCCGGCTCGCCGAGATGCAGCCGCAAGGTCGCGATCCGGTCGATGACGTCCCACGAAGCGCGTTCCGGCGGATTGGCCCGCTCAAGCAACAGGGCCGCGCTTTCCACGCGGCCGGTGGCGAGTAGCGCGGTCACGATCTGGTCGAGCTCATTGAGGTTCTGCCAGGTCGTGGGGGGAGCCGGGCCCAGCTTCTTGGTCGTACTTCCTCCGCTCTGACCGGGCGGTGGCCTGGACGTGGGCCTGAAGCTGGGTTCTTAGGGTAGAGGGCCACGAGCCGGTCGGACAGAGGGAGCGCGGCTTCGTTCATGAGCCGGACGTCATAGGCCCTTTTCAGATCCAAGAGCGTCATAAAGTCGTCAGGATCCCAGTTCCAGGGCACGCCTGAGGGCATAGGTCGCGCGGGCCAGCGACAGATCATGAACGGGGTCGTAAGAGGCGCGAAATCGCGGGCTGGCGCCCTGACCAACTCTCGATTCAACTCGATCTGCCCGCGGAACTTCCAGCCAATCGAACGAATCGGGATCCCTTTTCCAGGATGCGACGGGCGTCCGCCAGCCCCAGCCATACCAGCGGCCGGGCAAGATCGCCCCGTACCTTGGCGAGGACCTGGACGTAATTTCGGTATGCCTTGCCCGAGGCTGCCAGCTCGGAGACCTCCCGCGACTCGACCGAAGGATCGGGACGGAAATGCCGGGCGGCGAAATCGACGGCATCCTTCTGGACAATCGTCGCGTAACGAGTCGTGCACAAAGACCGCGGCGATCGCGTCGAACCAGACGCACCGCCAGTGGTCACTCGCCATGAGCGTGGCGCCAATGCCCGAACTGTACTCGTGGTCGACCAGGATCGAGGGACGTCCCATCTCGTCGAGTTCCGCTTCCCAGCCGGGCTGATTATTGACCAACCGATCCTGGAGCGTCAGGTAACGTTTGAAAAGGGTCGGCTCCGGCGACCTCCAAGCCGTGGGTCGGTGTACACCTTGCGTTCGGGCCCGTGGTAATACTCAAAGAGTGAGGCGTGACCATTGTGAAACGAGAGGAAACGGTTGGGCATGCCCGGTTCTGCCCGCGAACTTGGCGGCCTCATGCGGGAACCAGAGCGGCTCTTCCCCCAGTCCAATCACACGTCCCTCGCCGGCCATCCTGTAGAACTGGCCCGAGCCGACCACGAGCAGAAGCACGGCGATCGCTCCGAACGCGATCAGGCGAGGCGTCTTGGCCGACGTTAGCCGATGGCATACTTTCCCTGGCTGACCCGGCGCCGACGGACGGCCGCGGCCCATTCGCCGAAATTCCAGGCGGTCAGCGTGCCGACCACGGCCGCGAACTGGTGGCTGTTCCTCGTCGCCTGCATGCTCAAGGCGCAGAACGCGACGAAGAGCAAAAGCCGAAATGGACTGAGCCGCCAGTCCGATGGCGGCTCGCCGGTCGCCATCGAGGATCGCTTGCTCTTGGCGACTTTCTTCCCCACCGACTTCGACCGCGCCTTTGCCTTGCCCCCGGCGGCCGTGCCGGCACGCGACGGCTGCGACGGATCGCCCGAGGAGCCATGTGGTGCTGCCGCGGACCCCGAGAGCCGGACCCCGACCACCCAGACTAACGGGATCAAAAAGCTAAGCGCGCCCAGGACAATGGTTGCCAGATGCAGTTGCAATGGCAGGTTCCACCATCCGCTGTTGGCGATGAAGCGCGGAATCGGGCTCAGCTCCGCGATGTTCCGAGAAAAGATCGGGTTGCTCATGGTCCCGGCCAGTTCCAGCGGGTAGAGCGCGCCCTTGAGAAAGTAGGGATTGATCAAACAAGCGGCCCCGGTCGCCAGGCTGGCGGGCAGGATTGTCCGCCACCAGCTCTTTCGCTCCGGGCCGCGGAACCCCAATCTCAGCGCGGCGTCAATGAGCCCGAAGACCAGGATGATCGGCCCAAACACAAACAGTCCGTGAGAGTTCACCCACGCGACTTGAACGATCGGCAACAGGAAAGCCAGCCACGGGAACCGGTCCCAACGGCTGATGATCGCCAGAAACATCGAAAGGTAGAGCAGACTCAATGTCTCCGGACGAATGTACATCCGCCCGCTGAGAACCAACAGCGCGGGGAGCCAGGCCAGGAGCATCGCCCAGAGCGGCCAATCACGTCGCCGCGACGTCAACAGCAAGAGCATTGCCACGCAAGTGATGCCGCATTTCGCCAGGTTGAGCGCGACGATTCCGCCGTGCTCGCGACCCCAACTGATCGCGACCTGGAAGAGCCAGTGCAGGTCGATCCAAGGGGTGTTCGGCGGAGCCGTGAAAGTAAAGATATCCGTGTGCGGGACCTGTCCGGTTTGCCGGATCAGATCGCCCGTCCGCAGGTGCCAGTAGTAGTCCACATCCTTGAGCGGAAAGGCTCCGAGCAGAAATGTCAGGATCAAGAACGAGACCAGCAGGCCCCCATCGGCGAGCCGGGCCCCCCACGAATGGTCCACGAACGTGGCGCGAGCGGCGGATTCCGCCCGTGTCCGCGTTTCTTTTGGCTTCTCCATCAATTCCGGCGGGCTCATCGCTGTCATCGGGGCACTCCGGCAACTTTGCTCGATCCCGGAACCATCAAGTTCCGCGCCTGGAGATGACTGGCGGTCACCGATGGTCAACGTTGATTTGAATGGATCAATTCCATTTTCGAGTCAACCGGCCGCGCCAACAAGATGGAATCGGTCGAGATTCTCCACGCGCAGGCTCTGTCGCGCACCACGCTCGAAGCGAAACCGGTCTCGTCCGTTCATCGATCGCGTGCCGGCCGATTCCCTAAGCATAATAGCTGAAGCCATTTGCTTCATAAGGTCGATCCCCTTGAATCGGCATGGTCTGGCGCCCTTGAAAACGTTATGGTCAAACGCGCGACTTGGTCCGGGCTTCAAGCGATGTCGAGAACGCACGGGCTTGGGATTGTCCGGAGTTGTTGTGAATGTGGGGTCCACTCCAGGGAGGCTCGATACATGTCGTTTTACTGGATCTACGACCTACCAAACTGGTCGTTATGTGCCTTGATTGTCTCCGTATTCGTGGGCGCGGCGTTGATCGGGCTGTTTTTGAGCCGTCCGATCGTGCGGCGACTGCTCGGCGCATCTGGGAAGCACAACGATGTCGTGAGCTACTTCTTCGCGGGGATAGGAGTCTTCTATGGACTGGCCCTCGGATTGATCGCTGTCGCAACCTGGGAGAACTACACGGAGATCGACGGGGTCGTGACGACGGAGGCGGCCGCGGTCGCCAGCCTCTACCGCGACCTGGACGGCTATCCCCAACCATTGCGCGGACGCCTGGAAACGATGATGCGCGACTACACGAAGCTCGTGATCGAGAAAGAATGGCCGGCCCACAAGCGCGGAGTGGCTCTGGAGGAGGGCGACACAATCCTCGATCGCCTGGAAAACGAGATCATGAGCTTCGATCCGTCGAAGGAGCGTGAGAAGATCGTTCATGCCGAAGTGTTGCGATCGCTGGACACGGTCATCGATCAACGCCGGCTTCGGCTGCAAGCCGTCTCCACCGGTCTACCCGCCGCACTCTGGGCGGTCGTGCTGTGCGGGGCCCTTCTCAATGGGATCCTGACCTATCTCTTCTGGGTCGAAAACATCCGGTTGCACGCGATTCTTGTTGCCATCATGGCGATCTTCATCGCGCTCCTGGTCTTCCTCACCGCGGCGATGGATAACCCGTTCCGGGGCGAATTCAGCGTGTCGTCCGAAGCCTTCGAGACCATCCTCAACAAAGTGATGACCTCGTCCTGAAAGAGAGTAGGGAGTAGGAAGTAGGCAGTAAATACCGCTTACTATCGACGGCCAGCCCACGTCTTGCGCGAAGCGACTGCCTACCGCCTACTCTCATTCCGCCTTCTCCCTTTCGGCCTTGTGGGTGGCCGATTTCTGAGCGACGATACGGTGCCCGGAGACGATCTTGGCGTGGGTTTCGGCGCGCTTGATCGTCTTGGCGTGCTTGGTAACGTGGTGATGTTTCGAGTGGCCGCCGGTCGGTGCGGTGGGTGCCGTCGAGCTTGTGGGTGCGGTTCCACTCCCCCTTCCACTCTGACCGCTGCCGGTGATCGTCGTCAACGGCGTCGTGGTGGTACTTGCCACCAGGTCGTTGATGAGTGACGGACCGTTGGGCGACCCGAGGCCCGTCGAAGTGTTCGCGGTTGCGCCGCTGGACGGTTCGCTACTACCCGAGCCAAAGCCGAAATCGCTCCAGCCGGAGAATGACCATCCACTAAAGCCGTTGAAGCCCCCGAATCCTCCGAACGGGTCGAACCCTCCGAACCCTCCGAAGCCGGAATTTCCACCGCCCCCGGGGAAAGAGGGGGACGACGCGGTGATCGCGTGGAAGTTAGTCGAGGCAGCCGCGTAGAGTGATGGTAAGGTCTGCGTGGGACCATCCAGGCTCCCCTTGCCGGCGAGTGCCCGCCCCTGGTCGACGATGGCGATAATCCCCGCCCAAGACGGAGCGCCCACGCTGGTTCCGCCGACGGTCTGCCACGAACCCTGCCTCGCCCCGGGGTCAGTTTCGTATTCCTGAACGCCCGTGTTGGGATCGGCGTCGAAAGCCACGTCGGGCGTGCTTCGCAAGCCGGTCGTTTGGACTGATGACTGATAGCTCGGCTCCGCCTCGTACTGGCTGTAGCCGCCGCCGCTCTCGAACCAGGCGGACTCGGACTGATAAGTTCCTGAGCTGCTCAGAATGAGCGAGGTCCCACCGACGGAGAGCACATTGGGCGAGGCCGACGGATACTCGACGGACCCGCTGTCGCCGCTGGAGGCGATGAACGTGATGCCCACATGCCCCGCGGGGGTCGTGAAATACGAATCGTAGGAGGTCTCATTGGGCATCTCGGAGAAGCCCCAACTCATCGAGATCACATTGACCCCAGCCGTGTTCCGCGCCGTGTTCACGGCGTTCAACAGGTCCTGGAGGCTTTGCGACTTGGCCTCGACGACCAGGATATTCGCTCCGGGGGCTATCGCGTGCGCCCACTCGACATCCAGCGCCTCTTCGCCGGCCCAGCCGCTGTTGGTCTGGCTGCCAGCCTGGTTCACCACGGTCAGGTTCGCCGTCGGTAGACTATACGCCTGATCGAACGTGTTCAGGTCCGACGCCAGGTTCGGGTCGTGATACGCCTCGATCAGGGCGATCGTCTCGCCCGCGCCGTTCCCTTGAACGGTCGTGCCCGACGACGACGTGAACGTGATCGCATTCAGACCGTACGCGCTGGTGATTTGGGCCGGCGTATAACCCGCTGACGACACCGGCGAGTAACCGGAAAGCAAGCAACGATCATCAAGTTGATCCAAATGCGGCCGACTGCGCAGGCCGAGTCGACGATTTCGCATGAGTGACCTTCTCTCATTGTTGCGCAATCCATTGCGTGGTCAAATCCGCGAACGTACGAGATGCCGAATCGAGCGTTTCGTGTCAAGCCGCGCTTCGGGATGAGTGCCCATGTCGTATGTTCAACTAATGCTCGAACCAGGTACTGATGAGATTGGTGACAGGCGGGGCTGACGCGAGAACTCATCAAGTCTTCGAAGACAATCTACCCGACGCGACTCCAATAATCCACAAGCTCCATGATTGCATTGTCGGAACATTCGGGCTGGGACGATTCGAGCGAGCGAATCGATTCGATCGACTCAACTCTCTGCTTTGAACGCGGTTTGCACGATGAGACACTTCGCATCGCCCATGGAAGCCAAAGCCTGATCGCTGGAGAGTTTAAGAAAATTTAACGTGATGACCGGTTCGTCCAGGGTCGACGTGGATCACAGCCACGGCCTTCTTGACGCTGGCGGAATGTGATGACGCACGGCTCAGCACACGCCCGGTCGTCAGTGGTGTTGTGACGTTGCTGCCCACCAGGTCGTCAACCAAGGCCGGGCCGTTGGGCGTCCCGAGACCGGTTGAGGCATTGGCGCCACCGGCGTTTCGATGGCGAGGCGCGATCGTGTGAAAGTCGGTCGACGGCACGGCGTAAAGCGTGGGCAAGGTCTGGCTGGGACCGTCAAGGCTCCCTTTGCCGTCGAGCGCCCGCCCCTGGTCGGCGATGGCGATAATCGCCGCCCAAGCCGGAGTGCCGAGGCTGGTCCCACCGACGACCTGCCAGTAGCCTTGGCTCATGCCGGGCGGCGTCTCAAAGACTTGGACCCCGGTGTTCGGATCGGCGTCAAACGCGACGTCGGGCGTACTTCGTTTTCCGGTCCCCTGAATCGATCTCTGGTAGCTGGGCTCCGCCGCGAACCGGCTGTAGCCACCACCACTGCCGCCCCAGGCCAACTCGTATTGATAGTCACCGGCGCTGTTGACGGAAAGGGTGGTCCCGCCGACGGCGAGCACATTGGAAGAGGACGACGGCCACTCGACTCCGCCACTGGCACCGTTGTCGCCGCTGGCGGCGACGAACGTGATCCCCGTGTGCCCAGGTGGAGTTTTGAAATACGCGTTGTAGGAATTCTCATTGCGGGTCTCGGAGAAGCCCCAACTCATCGAGACCGCCACGACACCCGGCGTGTACCTTGCGGTGTTCACGGCCGTCAAGAGGCTTTGCCGGCTCTGCGACTGGGCCTCCACCACCAGGATATTCGCGCCGGGGGCGATCGCGTGCGCCCACTCGACGTCCAGCGACTCCTCGACGCCCAGCCAGCGTTGGCAACCTGGCCGGCTTGGTCGATCACCGTGAGCGACGGCGCGGGCAGATTGTACCGCTCATCGAACGTCGCCAGGTCCGAGCTGAGGGTGGCGTCGTGGTACGCCTCGACCAAAGCGATCGTCTCGCCGGCGCCATTCCCAACGACTGTCCCGGCGGACGTGGGAAACGCGATGGCGTTCAGACCGTAGGCCTGAGTCACCTGGGCCGGGGTGAGGCCCGAGAGCAAGCAACGGTCGTCGAGTTGATCCAGTGTCGGCCTGAGATCGTGGCGTCGGCGAGTTCGCATCAGTGGCTTTCGAATGGATGAGCGTCGAGGTTGTCCGTTCCAGATGTTTCGGAAGCCTATGCAGGTGGATAATACAGCTTCGTACCAAGATAGTTTACACTACGTGACCCAAAATTCTGGAGACCGTTTCAAGATCGCATCCCGGCTGCCGACTGCACCAAGACCACAATAACCATACAATTTATCCATTCACCGCAAATTACCAGCCCTCGCATTCGACAAAAAACCACAAGTGACAAGAGGAAACGAAGGGAAGCCCCCCAGCCCGCGCCGCTGTCCGGCTGGCGAGAAAACACTATTGAAACCAATAAACGCTTCGCAGGTTTCTCACGTGGGGGAAAGGTGGGGAAACGGCCGGGAGAGGTTGGTTGCGTCGGGTTATTGAGACTGTTACGCTTTCGAAAACGAGGTCTCGGCTGGCCGAGACTTCGGGTGTGTACATGCCAAGGCCGAAGCGTCAGGAGGTTATCATGATTCGAATCGCTGGACAGCGGATGGCCATGTTGGGTCTGGGCGTTCTCTCGGTGTTGATTGTTGCCGGCGCGGCCGCGGCCGAGTTGAAGGTCGGCGACCCAGCGCCCCCATTTTCGCTTCCGGGGTCGGACGGCAAGACTTACTCGTTGGAAGATTTCAAGGGAAAATCGGCCGTTGTCCTCGCCTGGTTCCCCAGAGCGTTTACTGGTGGCTGCACCAAGGAATGCAAGTCACTTGCCGAGCACAGCAAGGCGCTCAACGAGCTCAAGGTCGCCTATTTCACCGCCAGTGTCGACAAGCCGGATGTTAACAAGAAATTCGCGGAGTCGCTCAAGCTCGATTACCCCATCCTCAGTGACCCCGATCTGAAGGCGGCCTCGGCTTACGGCGTCCTCCGTAAAGACGGCCCTTTCGCCATGCGCTGGACGTTCTATATCGACAAGGAGGGGATTATTCGGGCCATTGATAAAGCCGTCAAAACCGAGCAGGCCGGCCCCGACGTCGCCGCCAAGATCAAAGAACTGGGACTTGAGGCTAAGTGATGGAGTCGGTCGAGGGATGGCCTGCTTTTTCAGGGGATGCTGAACAGCAGGCCGGCTGATCGTGTCGTCTCTAACCTGGCTCAACGGCGGCGCTGGAGCTGAGAATCGGCCCAGCGCTGCTTCAGTGTCCCCAGAATTCGCCAGAAGAGGCGGCTGTGCATCAATCCGGGGACGCGCCGGCATCCTCCGGAGGCGAAGGAGTGCGACTCCGTGTACTCGAGATGGTGGGCAACCTCGTGCAGGAACGTGTCGAACAGCTCGTCCAAGGGGCGCCGGCCCTCGGCACGATCGTGTGAGTAGATTCGGACCAGTCGCCGCGACTTGTAATAGCCCCCCAGCACTCGGGTTGTGGGGCGTGTGTTGATGTCCAGGCGGAAGTGGGTCCGGCAAATGTGGATCCGTTCGAGCCGTTGTCGGAAAAGCAGGCCAACGGCCGAAATCGGAGGCTCGTAGTTGTCGGGCGGCGCGGGTGCGATCGACCGGGGCACCATTGGTCGCGCCGGGCCGATCAGTTCAATTTCGCTTCGCGGAGCGAGAATATCGCTGTCAGGGCCGTCAGCGCGCCGGTTGTGGTTCGGTTCAGGATGCTCGTCCGTGCGTCGTAGCGGCATGATCGTCAAGGCAGGCCTAAGGCTGCCCTGTCTCCTTGACAAGCGTCGGTTGGACTCTGCAAAACTCGGTCAGATCAGGATCAGGGGATCAATATGTGGCTCGGCCACCGCTGATGTCGTAACACTGGCCAGTTGTAAAACTCGCTTCCGAGCTGACCAGGTAATGAACCAGCGCCGCAACTTCGTCGATGGTTCCAGTACGGCCGAGTGGGATCTTGGATATCATGTAGGCGACCGTGGCGGGTGCGACACCGTCAAGGATCGCCGTGCGGATGACGGCCGGCGCGATTGCGTTGACCGTGATGTCCCCCTTTCCGGCCAGCTCCTTGGCGAGCGACTTGGTCATGGCAATAACGGCCGCCTTGGATGCCGAGTAGGGTAAGAGCGTTGGGTTCCCCTCTTTGCCGGCGATCGAAGCGACATTGACGATCCGGCCGTAGCCTCGCGAAAGTAAGCGCGAAACCGCGGCCTTGCAGAACAAAAACGGTCCGATCACGTTGACCTCGAAGACGTCGCGCACCTCGTCGACGTCGAGGTTCCAGCTCAGATCGGTACGGCCGGTGATCCCGGCATTATTGACCAGGATGGACAGCGGCCCGAGTTTGGCCTCGGTTCGCTCGATGGCCGCCTCAACGTCGGTCTGCGAACGGACATCGCCCACGGTATCAAGACCATCGAGCTCATCGGCGACGGCTTTCGCCGGGGCGGGGTCGCGGTCGAAGACAGCAATCTTAGCACCCGCGGCATGGAGCCGGCGGGCGATGCCGGCGCCGATTCCCTGGCCGGCCCCTGTCACCAGCGCCACCTGTCCGTGCAGCCCGAAGAACTCCCTCATGGATCTCCCTCACAATAGGGCCGCGAATCCTCGTGTTGCGACCCAAGTCGACACACCTTAACACGTTCTTAGCTGGTTCGCCACATTGGTAAATCTTTCGAATTTTTGGAAAGTGTTCGAACGATCGACCGAGTCGATGTGTCTTGCTTCAGCCGGAAATGGAGAAACACCACACCTATTCCGGGGTTCGTGATTCCGGCTCGCCCTGGAGGGCGATGGCCTTCAGAATGCGCTGCGTTACGAGGTTGACGTAAGCCCCAGGGCGACGAGGCCGAGGCCCAGGGTACAGTAGACGAGCAAGGCGGCCACCAAGAGCAGCCAGTGGAGACGGTCGCGATAGTCCATGAGGAGCAGGAAAGTGACCAGCAGCGTCGCCTCGACGATCGCCACGGCGATGATTGCCCACGTGAGGTAGCGGCGACCGCGGTCGACCCGCTCGAGCGCGGCGACCCGGACGTTGCCCAGGTCGGGCGCATTAGTTCGGTTCATGGGGAACTCCTTGATTGAGGTTGAGAGGAAACTGTCCCGCGGCGCTCATTGGGCCGCCGTTCCACGCGCAGCAGCTCCGGCCAGACGGACGCTCTCAAACTTGGCCCGAAGTGTGGCGAGTCCGTAAGCAAGACGCGATTTCACAGTGCCAGGCGGAACGTCGAGGATCGCGGCCACCTCCTCAAGGCTGAGTCCCTCGACATAGTGGAGGATCAGCACGGCCCGGCTGGAGAGTGAGACGGTCGGGATCAGCGCGCCGGACCCGTTCCGCTAGTTCCGCCGAGTCGATTTCCGGGATGGCGTCCGGTGCCGCCAGCTCGTTGAGTTCGGGCTCGCCCAGGGAGCGCCAGTCGCGCCTTTGTTTCCTGAGTCGACGCATTGCCTCGCGAGAGGCGATCCGGAAGACCCAAGGTCGAAACACCTCCGGCTCGCGCAGCCAGACCAGCTTGCGGCAGATCACGACAAACACGTCCTGGAGGAGGTCTTCGGCCAAATGGCGGTCGGCGACAAGTCCGACCAGATAACGGTAGAGCGGCTGCTGGATCTCGTCCAAGAGCGCCGCCAGCGCCTCGCGGTCGCCCGACTGGGCGAGCAGGACCTGATAGGCTTCTCTTCGTACGCCAGCCATCGTGCCTCCTTTAATACTACAGAGGTGAGAGCGAGGCCGGGTGTTCGAAGGAGCAGGAGAGCGAAAGGTTCCCGAGTTGCTTCATTTCAGCGCGGTTGAGGTATCGTATGCAAGGGACTTCCGTCACCGAGGGCCCGTCTCCGGGCGTCACGAGAGCGTCAACTTGAAAATCGGCGGATTCGTCCGCTATGGGACGATCTCCCCCGTTTCGACCGAGCCGAGATGACCATGCGACGCACTCCAATAATCTGGATAGCCCTCATCGCCCTTGCTTGCGTCCTGGGCATCGGCTCCCGCCGTTTCGCCCTTGCTCTGCCAGCGTTCATCGCTGCGTACACCGGTGACACCCTCTGGGCACTCGTCGCCTTCCTCGGAATCGGATTGTTCCTGCCCAGGGCATCCACCCGGCATGTCGCGCTCCTGGCGATCGTATTCTCGGTCATGATCGAAGTGAGCCAATTGTACGACGCCCCCTGGATCGCCTCGATCCGCCGGACGACCCTGGGTTGGCTCATTCTAGGCTTTGGCTTCCTCTGGAGCGATCTCGCTTGTTACGCCGTGGGCGTCGCTGCTCGGCGTACTGATCGAAGTCGGCTACAACGACTTCCTTGAGAGACGGGCTTCGCGATGAGGCAACACGCCAATCCACGACAACAAGGATTGAAACACCAGTTCCTTTAGCCACCACGCCGCGGCCGCGCGGATGGCGACGCGACCAGACGGTAAGGGAGGCGAGTTCTCCGCTGGCCACCGTGACTCGTCCTTGATACACGAGCCTCATCCATCCACAGAACTCGACGATACCATGACGACCAAACTCCCCGACGATCTACGGCAGGCCATCGAGAAGGATGGTGGTAGCCCCGTGCACCTGGTCGATCGCGCCACAAACGTGCACTACGTGCTGATGCGGGCCAAGCAGTACGAGAGTCTCAGTGCCCTCTTCGCCGCGGGGGAGGAGTTCGATGCTCGCGAGCTCTATCCGC
>CAVRFS010000129.1:0-29120 GCA_963720335.1 uncultured Planctomycetota bacterium
GCCTTGATCTTGTTTTGGGCCTCGACATAATCCGCGGATCCTGGGGCACCTGTTTGACAAATTTGAGCCGCAGAGTGGTGATGGCTTTCTGGACGGCGTCAATTGTTTCTGGTTCAAGGTTCCCGTCTCATCTTCCTTGAGAGCGTTCTGGATGGCATTTTGCAGCCCTCGCGTTCCGGCCGGAACGCTTCGCCACGGAGTTGCAGGGGCCATTCGCTGTCCGTCGTCATCGAGGCCAGACAGACCGTGATGCATTCGGTTGCGACCTCAAAGGGAATGTTGACGATCACCTTGGCACGAAGAGGAGTCTTAATGAGTTGAAGCGACTGATCGGCCGTAGCTGGGTTAAGCAGGACGTCAAGCAGGACGTTGAACGCTCGCCATCGGTGATGTCGAGCGTGCTTGGATTTTTCCGCAAGCGATCCTGGATCTCGTCGTAGGCCTTGTTCGTGCGTGCTAGCCGTGCTCGTTGCCGGTCATGGTAGCGCCTTATTGGCAGCCTGCTGGCCTTGGAATATGAACGAGTTCCAGCGCATGCTGGTGGTCGCGTTCATCGATCGCGCCATGGCCGTGTTCCTGTTGTAAATGCCGGCGCCCGCGCCTGAACATGCCCATGCCGCGGGCCATGCTTCCTTGCAAGGTACTCGCACCACCCCAGCCACCCCAGCCGCCGCCATAACCGTACTGGGCACGAACGACGCCTGGCCACATTGCGAACAAAAGTGCCAAGCACAAATAGAGCGAATTTCGCTTCATGAGAAGAACTCCGAAACTCTGTTCATAAGAAGGGCCTTCGCAACGATCTGGAGCGAAGAACGTCAAGGGGTGCCGTCCTTCACCGAGCCGTCGATGTTCCCTGGCTCAGCGAGATCAGCCGATCGAGATCAACCTGGACGTGCTAGATGAAGAAGACATGTGGAAGCCACCCGGGGAAGCTCCCGGACTTCCCTTTCTTGAGGAGGGGTTCGAGAGTAGTACCGCCAGGATGTCGGGGATAATGTAGCGGCAGTCAGGTCCAAAAGGCAAGTCTTCCATCCAAATAATATTCAAGTTTATTGTTCTCTTCTTATTGTTTTCGTCTCGTCGGACTCGTGGGGAACTCATGGGCTCACTCTCGCTTCGACCAGTCCTTTTGGGTTTTATTTTTTCGACAGCCACGGCAGCAGATGGCGCTAGTATGAGTGGCGCGAACTGGGTTTAGCCGACACGAGGCAAGATGCGATGGCCCTTAACCCGAATTGCGTGCGGACCGTTTTCCTGCAGGCGCGAAACTAAACCTGTGCCGTTTTATCTGATGACAACGACAACCGTGGCACCGGCGGCACGCCGGTCTCTGTAGCGGAAACTATGAAGTTTCCATAACGGAAATTGTGACGTGACCTGCGCCGTCCCGATGAATCGCGGCTACTCATTCTTAATTCCGGTATTTTTCCGCCCAAAACGACACATGTTTTTCGTAGGTGACCGATACTCAGCCTCATGAGTCGATTTGAAATTCTCCAAGTATTGTGCCGAAATGATTTGCGACCTGGCGAGCGGTAGTGCGAAAATCGGAAATGGTTGATCGCTCGTGACGGCGATGAGACGGCGGTCAAGACGGCCTCCTCCTGCTACGACTCGTAAGTCGGCGTATTTCCAATGCGACGCGAACGCCGCTCGCACGGCTGCGTCAGAGGAGCCTGCCAGGTATGTCTCACCCCAACCGAGTGACTGTCCCGAGCCAACCACAAGCGTGTGGGGCGGTCCTCGCCTCGCTCAACCGTAATCGCGACTTCCTGACGACTCGCGATGAAGGCCGATCGCCTGCGTCCGCCGCATCTGCGAGCATCACCGAGGACCCCACGCAACCTCGCTGGCCAGCAAGCATGGCCGAAGTGGCCTCTACCGGCACAGCGGTCGGAGCAATCGGCGACGCCGTCATCCTCGAGGGGCGGCTGCCCGATTCTACCACCATCACTCGGCCGCTGATAACCTCCTCTCCTTTGGGCTGAAAGGAAACCCCCGATTCGAGTGGAAGCGGGGCGGCGACTGAAATGGTTCGTCGGGGGACCGGGGTGCTTCACGATCGCGCCGGCGGGAGAGGACAATTTCATCCGCATGGATCGGTCGATGCAGATATTGACCGTGGTCTTTGGCAGGGATCACCTCGCAGCCCTGGCCGATCGGGAGTGGAAGCCTTACGGCCCGACCATCGAGCTCTCGCCGGTCTACCATCAGAACACGCCTGAGATCGTCTCACTGGGGCAGGCGTTCGCGACTTTGATGCGTTCGCCCCGGAGCGGAAACGGTCTCTATGCCGAGACTCTCTGGACCCAGATCGCGATCCAGCTCCTCTGGCACTACTCGTCGCTGCCGCGCCAGGGCGAAATGTGGGTGGAACGACTCGCCGACGCCCGTTTCCGGCGCATGATCGATTACCTCGACGCGTCGCTCGCTTCCGAGATCTCCTTGGCCGATCTCGCCGATCTGGTCAACCTGAGTCCCAACCACTTTCTGAGTGCCTTCAAAAAGGCGACCGGGAAGACGCCGCTACCGCCTCCTGACCGAGATGCGCGTGGCCAAGGCCCGCGAGCTGCTGATTAATCCCCAGATGTGCATAGTAAACGTTGCCCTCGCAGTCGGTTTTTCATCGCAAAGCCACTTCACGACCGTGTTTCGCCGCTTCATGAAAACCACCCCCGCCTTGTACCGGGCGACCATCCTTGGCCTGGGCCGGAACAGGGTGATCTGGCGTGATGCCACACCACGTCGGCGGACTGTCGGGGAATCCGCGCCCCGCGACCCATGCCTCGGATCGTAATAAACAAGAAGAAGTCACGGTCATTTCCTGGTAGATCAATCGCTCCGACCAGGTAAACTAGGCCGAGTCTAAGCCGTAATGCCGCATGTTTGACGTACTTCCAAAAAGGCCAACCCGCATGTCTGATCCCCAAGCGATCTGAGCCAAGTGATCGAGTCGGCCACCGGAACCCTGGATCTCGCCGTGCAAGCCGCCCAGCGTGGGGCGGCGGACGCGAGCGAGGCGGCAGGCGCGGCACTTGGACCGCTGCCGGACAATTCGTCAACCGATTAGTGTACGCCACCTGCTACAGCACCTCGTACGGGATGGTCTTTCCCGCGGTTTTGCTGGCCCGTTGCATCCCGGTGAACAACTCCGCCGTTCGAGGTCTGATTGACGGCGCCCACGCCGCGCCAGACGGTTGACGAAATCTATCCGCCGGCCCTCGCGCCAGCCTGAGAGCACGCCGTTTTGTTTCAACCCGATTTCCGCCGAAACACTCTGGGGAAGTGCACCGGGTTCGGAGTCACAACTTTCAGGTAGGGATGCCGCGCATGGAATTTGATCCAACCGAAGTGATCCATCCGTCCCAAGCTATTGATCGAGAGTCATGCGAAGGGGATCTCTCATCCCTGGATATCGAACTCGACGGCCAAGCGGGGCTGATCCGGGTGATTGACGCTCGACTGTTTCATCCTGCACGGCGTGCGTACGCGCGGCGGCTCCTGAGGCGCTATGCGATCAACCCGGAGTCAGGAAGGCGGAGATCGACCTCGTGTCTTCCACTTGTCGGGTCGATTTCGATCTGTTGTCAAACTCCCCGGCTGTCATGGCCGAGATGTTCGCTGACGCGGTTCGGACCGTGCCCGAGCTCGCCGAGAGGACCCCGTGGTGGAGGCGAAGCCCGCGCTGGTCGACCCTCACCGCGTATCGGTTCTTCGGCGGGATCTCGCTTTGGGAAACTCATGCGGACCAGCCGGGATCTATCCGGCTCTTCCATCAGGGGTCCGTGGGCGATCGCGCCACGTACGCGCGGCTAGCCGACAGCATGGCGGGTCTTGAAGGGGTGGAGCGATGCCAGATATCGCTCTGGTCGCACCAGATCACAGTCGTTTGCGGTTCGGGCGGTAGCCAGATGCCCAGTCGCACCGTGGATCGGCTGGAGCGAATCCTGGAGGGGCGGAGGTTTGCCGATCCGGGCGAAGCCGGTGTCGCATCCGGCGGCGTTCCCTCTGCGACCGACGGCCAGGAAACGATCGCGACAGGCTGGAAGCGCTTAACGTACCGGCGCTGGCCGGCGGCTCCTTCACGTTGACTCTGGTTGGCCTGGTCGTGCCGGGTGTCCCGACTGTCCCGTTCCTGCTGGCGACGAGTTATTACCTGGCCCGCTCGTCGCCGAGTATGAACGAACGACTGCGCCGGACGGCGTTCTTCGGGCCGATCCTCCGGGAATGGGAAGGCCACGCCGCATTGAGCCTGACTTCGAAGGGCAAGCTGATCGCGCTGACGGCCACGATCGTCGTCATTACGGTCGTCCTGGCGCCGCTGACGCCTTTCACTCTCGGCATGATTCTCGTCATCTCGTCGCTCAGCGTCTACGGGGTCACCAGAATGCCGGCCGTCACGCAACGTGAGCAGGCTGGCGCTGCGCGCAGTCCGGTACCACGCTGGCGTTTCCGGCTCGTTGAACCCGCGACAGACGCGGAAGGGCCGCGATCACGGGGAGCAGCTTATCGTAGCGATCGAGGTCTTTCACCTGGCGGATCAAGTCAGGGCAACAGCTCAGCAACCGGGATTCGTGCAACCTCGGTCCCGTCGATGACGAGCGGGACCTCCTGGCCGGGACAATAGACCTCGCAATGGCGGTAGCCGACTGGTTCTGACGAACCGCTCGGGCCGGAGTAGACCTCAATCAAAACGAATCCACCGCCTCTGGCGGTGTGACTCCTTAAGGCTCTGCCGTTTCCGGCGTGAATTTGCGACGGTCCTCCTTGAGGAAGGCCCCCATGGGGCAGGAGGACCGCCATGAAAGATTGGCAGAGCCAAGCCCACGTGAAGTGGGATTGCAAGTATCACGTCGTGATCATCCCGAAGTACCGTCGCAAGGTGTTGTACGGGAGGATGCGACGAGGGATCGGCCAGATCCTGCGGGACCTGTGCCGTCAGAAGGATATCGAGTTGGTTGAGGGTAAGGCAATGCCTGACCACATCCACATGCTGCTGAGCGCGCCCCCGAAGTACAGCATCGCCATGGCGATCGGGTATCTGAAGGGGAAGAGTGCGACCCGGATTCACCGGGAGTTGTTGCACACGAAAGGAACGCTGTTCGGCCGGAGTTTCTGGGCCCGGGGGTACTGCTTGAGCACCGTCGGGCTGGACGAGAGAAAATCCGGCGTTACATCCGCGACCAGGAGAAGCTCCAACGTGATCAAGACCAAGGTGAGTTGAACCTCGATTAACCCAACGGCCCCTTTAAGGGGCCTTCCTCAATACCACCGGCTCTGCCGGTGGTGGCTATCTGGTGGTCCACAAGGTTGACAATCCAGTAGAGCGTGACTCCTCCGCCTCCGTAGATTCGGGACATCACATTGCGATCATCGTCGAGGCTGGAGTCCGCCACTTCGACGACGAGGGCGACATCGGCCGGCTCCGGATCGCGCGTCGCATAATCGCGAATCTCTCCCCGTGCCACCGCGAGGTCGGGCTCGGGCATGCTGGCCCGGCTGGGAATCCGGATCGGCCCTTCGATCCGGAGGTGCCAGCCGGGCGGCAATAGCCGATCGAGCCTGACCCGGCAGAGCTGGGAGGACACGGTATGCGGGGGGTACTTCGTCATCTTCGCCACCAAGTAACCTTCGATAAGCTCGAGCCGATCGCGTTTGGAGAACACGCCGGAGCGGACCATCGCCTCGTACTTTTCCAGACTTAAGCGGTAGAGGGAACGAGGTGGAGCGATTGTGTCCATCAGATTCACCCTTGGAAACATCCAGGCCGATTCCGCCCGATGGAGCGAAGTCTCGTCTCAAAGTCTACTTGAACGGCTTGAATTTCTTGGCGATCGCATCGGCCCTGGCCTTGGCGTTCTTCGTTGCCACGGTGTCACGGATCTTCAGGGCGCGTTCTTTCCATCTCTCGGCCTCGACGGGGCGATGCATCTTTTCCAGCAACGCCGAAAAACGCTCGGCGGCGTCAGCGAGGTCGAGGTTTTCATCGGGATTCATCTTCTCATAGATGGCCAGAACGCGCCGGTAGAGGAGCGACGCCTCTCCGTACTTGCCTTGCTCGCTGTAGACTATCGCCAGTTGATCGAGTGTTGTCGCGGTACCGATGTGGCCTGAACCCGTGTGTTCCTCCTGAATCGCGAGGGCTCGTTTCAATAAGGTTCGGCGTCTGCGTAATGTTTCTGGGCCTTGTGGACCATGGCCAGGACATACACGCACTGGAAAACCGATTCGGGCTTGGCCTTCTTGTCCTCGTCTCGGACGGTGAGCGCCCATTTTGCGAGTGGCTCGGCTTCGGCAGTAGCGTCCCTGATGATAGACGCGCCCGGGCCAGGTCGCAGTAACTGCGTGCCAGCAGCCGCCGCGCGCACCTTCTCATAAGGCCGAATCTCCTTGATCGCCAGATCAAACCGTTCCGCGGCCTTGACGTAGTCTCCCCTGTCGAACTGCGTCCAGCCATTGTTATTGTGGTGTTGCCAGATTCGCAACGCCTCGAGGGGAATCGCGTTCTCCTGGGCAGAAGTCTGAACGGCCATCCAGGAGATCGACACAAAACCGAGGAGCAGTCGGCACAACCTTTGCCGGTTTCTCATTCTCAAGCCTCTCAACGAGCCAGCCGCGGGTCTAGTCTCCTTTTTATCGAGGTCTGATCCGTCGAACAAGGCCGTCGATCGCGCAACGAGGGACGGATATTGAGGAGCCAGAACGTCTTTTCCTCTTTCGAGGGCCGTGACCGCGCGGCTATAAGTGTACGGTCGAGCTGATTGGCGACTGTGTGGTACGCATCGCCTCGGCGTTTCGAGCGGAATCGCGTTGCGTGTCGTTCAGGCTCCGTCGTGGTGCCCGGCACGGACCGATGCTGGCGGACGGGGATCTCTTCATGTGGCGATTCGCCTGGCAGAACTTGATCACGCGGCCGACGCGGACCTTGTTGGCCGTGGTGGGGCTGACGATCCCCATCATTGCGATTTTAGGTCTCTTCAGCCTGACCAACGGGATCCGAACCTTGATGGGCACGACGCTCGCGAGGATGAACGGGCTCATGGTGATGCGCGCCAACACACCCGCGCCCGTCTTCAGCGACCTGCCCGCTAAGCTGGTCGACGACTTGCGGAAGATCCGCGGGGCACGGGTCGTGGCGCCGGAGGTCTGGAGGATCTGCCCGACCCTCGATGGCAGGAACCTGTTCGCGCGGGCGGCCACGCAACTTTTCACGAAGAAAGGCGACCAACGGTTCAGCTCGTTCGCGGAGACGATCTTGATCGAGGGGCAGTCGCTTCCGGAGCATCTCGGCCTCAAAAGCGGCGTGTTCGAGCAAGGATTGTTGCCGCCGGAGAAAGGGGGCGGCCGATTCCTCCAGATGGACGACGTGGGGAAGCCGAACGTGCTGATCAGTACCAAGATCGCCCGCGATTACCCCAATGCCGACGGCACACCCAAGAAAGTCAACGACACGATCTTGATCGGCGGTAAACCGTTCAAGATCATCGGCATCTACGAGACGGGCTCCTTCCTGATCGATATGACCGTCGTCACCGAGATCACGACCGCGAGGAAACTGCTCAACATCGACGAAGGAAACGTCTCGATCTTTTACCTCGAGCCGGACCCCTTCACCGACGTCACCACCCTGGGAGACCGGATCACCAGTGCGATCCCCGACGTCCAGATTCGGAGCATGTCGCAATTCAACCTTCAAGTCGGGAACATCATGGGCAAGCTGGACATGTTCCTGATCTTGACGGTGGGGTTGGCTCTCCTGGTCGGAGGCGTGGGGATCGCGAACACCATGCTCATGAGCGCCATGGAGCGGTTCGTGGAGTTTGGCGTGATGCGCGCCAATGGCTGGACCCGTCGAAACATCCTCGGCCTGGTCACCGCGGAGAGCGCTCTGCTCGGCTTGGTCTGCGGGCTGCTGGGCAGTCTCCTGGCTTTCGCGGGGGTCGTAGACCCTCAATGCGCTCCTCTCCCGGTTCGAGCTCAAGCTCGAACTCACTGCCGAGCTGGTCGCCACGAGCATCGGCGTCGCGATACTGATCGCGACGTTCGCCGGCCTGTACCCCGCCTGGCGTGCCTCGCGGATGACCCCGATGGATGCGATCCGTAACGAGGCCGTCGTGAACCGAGGCAAATTCGACCCGACCTCAGTCAGTCAGGGACCAAACCAGGTGGAGGAAGACCTGCATGATTCGCGTGTCTGATGTGCGAAAGTCGTTTCGGAGCGGCGAAGAGATCATCCAGGCCGTTCGCGGCGTTTCCTTTGAGGTGCCGGCAGCGGCCTGCATGTTCATCGTCGGCCCGTCCGGCTCGGGCAAGAGCACACTCCTCTATATGCTGGGCGCGCTCGACAACCCGACCTCAGGGACGATCACCATTGACGGTCAGAACCTGACAGCCATGAACGAGGTCAAGCAAGACGCCTTTCGCCGCCAGAAGATTGGTTTTGTCTTCCAGCAATTCAACCTGATCCATAACCTCACCGCGGTCGGCAACGTGCTGCTTGCCGTTCATCCCGCAGGGTCTCACGCCGGATTGTCGGGCCAAGGCCAAGGACATCTTGACCCAGGTCGGGCTCGGCCACCGCTTGGCTCACAAGCCGTCCAAACTGTCGGGCGGCCAGCAGCAGCGAGTGGCGATCGCCCGGGCCCTGGTCAAGGACCCGGTCGTGCTCCTGGCCGATGAACCCACCGGAAACCTCGACCACAAGGGCGGCGACGAGATCTTCGCCCTGCTGCGCGAGCTACAAGAGAAGCGCGGATGCACCCTCGTGGTCGTCACCCACGACCGCCGGTTTATCGAGCCGAGCGACCTGGTCCTCGAGATCGAGGATGGGATCATCAAGCAAGAAGTTAGGAGTCAGGAGTTAGGAGTAGGAGTTAGGAGTTAGAGTCTTCCTCCGTATGATCTCCGCGACATGCGCGCATCTTGGGGTCGCCGGACGGAGCCGGCTCCTACAAGAAATGGACACGAATCGGTCATCTGTAGGAGGGGGCTCCGTCCCGATCTTTTGGATTGCGGCCCTGCCGCGTTAGGAGTTAGGAGTTAGAATGAAACATTGATGCGTGTGATTCTTTCCTTCATTCTAACATCCAACTCCTAACTCCTTTCTCCGCATTCAGTCTGACTTGCTATCAACGACCCGTTCCGTGGATCGTTTCTGGATCGTCTTTTCCCCTGGTTGTGTCTCGGAGACGAGCTTGCCGAGCATCGTCTGCTCGAACCCTTTCAGGTCGGTCCAGAGGGTGCCCGGGCCGGCGTAGAAGATGCCCAGCTCGAGGTCGGCCGGCAGACCCTCGGCGAAGATATAGCGCTCGTACGAGTCGGGACCGCCCATCGCCTTGACCAGGAGCTGGAGCCGCTCGGCCTTGGCCTCCTTGGCCAGCTTGACCGACGTGGCCTTGGCCTCGCCGAGCACTCTGGTCGTCTGGGCCTCGATGGCCGCGGTCTTGGCGTCGATCTCGGCCTTGAGCTTCTCGGTCATGGCCTCGATCTCCTTGGCTTTCTTCTCGCCCTCGGCCTCGACCTCGGCGACCATCTTCTCGGTTTCCGCCTGGGTTCGCTTCTCCTCGAAGACCACCTTGGCCTTGGCCTCGGTCAGGTCGGCCTGGGCCTTGGCGGTCAGTTGCTCCTGCTCGCGGGTCTTGGTCAGCTCGTCGGCGATCTTGGCCTTCTGGATCGGCTCGCGGACGGCCTTGGGCACGTAGATGTGCCGGGTCAGGCCGAAGAGGAGCGAGAGGTTCTTCGACGTCAGCACCCGCTCCAGCTCGGCGGAGGTCTCGTTCTGGAACTGCTCGCGGGTGTCGCCCACCAGCAGGTCCACCGCGCCCTCGACGCGAGCCGTGGAGCCGGCAGATCGACTCGATCTGGGGCAGGATCACCTTCTGCTCGACATCCTTGAGCGTGCCGAACTGGCGGACGACGTCGGGCGCCTGCTCGGGGAGGATGCCCCAGATCGCCGTGTAGTCGAGGTGGATCGGAAAGCCGTCGCTCGAGGGAAACTCGATGCCCTTGCCCGGCGCGTAGACGCGGATCGTCGGCCGTCGACGTGCCCAGCCGGTCGCCCAGGTCGTCCTGCGCCGCGGTGTCCGTGGCGGCGACGCGCCGGCTTGGCGACGTCGCCTGCGGGCTTCCACCATCAGGGTGGTCTCGGAATAGCCGATGCTGACGATGTCGATCCGCTTCTCCTCGGGATTGAGGAAGTAGATTCCCGGCTGGAGGACCTTCTTCTGGATGCCGCGTTCTTCGCCCGGTGCTGCGGATCGTCGCCTTGTTGGTCACCACGCCGACATAGCCCGGCGGGATCAGGGTGGGGTCGTCGGCCTTGCGCTTGACCCGCGTGTTCGGGCTCGGCGCAGGCGTCGACATCCACGATCTTGACATCGATAGGCATACGTGTTGATCCGATAACGCCCCGGGGTCAGGACCTTGCGGAGGATGCCGCGATATCCCTTGTCGTCGACCAGGTAGGTGCCCTCGGGAAGCGGCTTGCCGATCTTGGAGACCAGGACGCCGATCTTGCCGGGAGGAATGACCTGGTCCTTGACGAGCTGGGTCTCGTACTCCAGGGGCGAGTAGAAATGGCGACCGGGGCCGGGCATGGCCTCGAGGATGCCGACCTGGAGCGGGCGGCCGGCGACGGCGGTCTGCACCAGGGTCCCCTCCGGCGCCTGGGGACTCGAGCCGAACGGCCAGGGGCCCTTGTAGCGGACGAGCAGGCTGGATCCCGGCGGGACCTCGATGCGGCAGACCGTCCATTGCCAGATGCCGAAGTAACCGACCAGGTAGAGGACGACGACGGCCAGGAAGGCCATGGCCGCCTTGCCCAGCGATTGAGCGCGAAATGGATGATTCATGGCTGGTCCTCCTCCGAGTGTCGACCGGCGATCGAGCGGGCTTGGACGACGACTGGCTGAGCCGATTCGTCGCGAGTGCCGCGGCTGGTCGGATGGGGACGTCGGACCGGCGCGCGGCGAGCATCGGCAGCGGCGACTGCGTCTGCGACTTTCGGGCCGCTGGGTGAACTGGCGTGAACAGGTCCATGAGCGGACCTTCCGAGTTGCCGAGGATCGTGCGGAACGCGGGCGCGAGCTTGCCCAGCAGCATGTTCCGGGCCAGGGCCGCGCCGTCGCCGTCGAACGCCGCGACCTGGGCGGCCAGGCCGGCGGCCTCGGCCGCGTTGTCGAACTTGATCACGTCGGCGTCGGCCTCGGCCTTGGCGAGGATGGCCGACGCCTTGTCCTTGGCGGCCTCGAGCTGGGTCTGGGCGACCTTGAGCTTCTGCTCGGCCAGCGTCACGGCCACCTTCTGCTCCTGCTCGGCCTTGGTGGTCTTCTCGACGACCTCCTGCTCGGCCTCGACCACGCGTTTCTTCTGCTCGGCCAGCACGACCTCGACCTTCAATTTCGCCTCGGAGAGCTGCTGGAGCTTCTCGCGCATGGAACTGGGCGAGCTTCTGCTTGGCGACCTCGCGCTGCTGCACCGGCTCGGTGATGTCGCTCGGGAGGCTGGATCGAGGTGATCGCCACGGCCAGGATCTCGATCCCCTGCTTCTGGCAGTTCTGCGTCAGGCTCTTGACCAGGTCGGTCTGGAACTTCTCGCGATCCTCGCCGCTGATGAACTGGCCGCCCGAGAGCTTGGAGCCGCCGATCCGGCAGAGCGATCGGCTCTCGGGCGTGATGATCTTGGCGATGATCTCCTCGTCGATCGCGTCGCCGTTGGCGTCCTCGTTGTACTTGACGAACATCTCGGCGACCTTGTCGGGCAGGATGCGGAACTCGACCACGCCGTCGAGCGTGATCGGGAATCCGTCGGCCGACAGGAAGTTCATCTCGCCTTCCTGGCCCAGGTTGAACCGGCGTGACCGGCAATCGACCTGGCTGACCCGGGTCTCGTAGGGGTTGAGGTAATAGGTCCCCGGCTCGAGCGTCTTGGACTGAACCCCGCGCTCGCCTTCCTCGACCAGGAAGACGTTGGGGTCCTTGGGCATCGGGCCGGCGAGCAGGGTCACGACGCCGCGAAAGCCCGCGGGGATGGTCACCGGGTCGTGCAGCTCGATCGACTCGGCATACGGGTTATAAGGATAGCGGCCCGGTTTGAGGACCTCGCGGAGGATCCCCTTCTGGCCCGGCTCGGCGAGGATCTGCACCGGCGGCAGGTCGTCGCCGCTCAAGGCGATCCGGATGCCGATCTTGTCACCGGGCACGACGAACTGGGGGCTGATCTCCCACGACCAGAAGTACGGGTTGTAGAAGTAGCGGCCCTCGGTCAGGACTCCGTTGTTCGGTCCGCCCGCCTGGACGCCCTTGTAGTAGGACCTGCCGTCCTTCGGGGGCGGGGCCAGCTCCATGTCGGGCTCGAGCTCGAGCCCCTCCCGGCGGATCAAGCACGGCCTGCTGGCCGGTGCCCACCTCGATCTTGCAGGAGTTGTAAAGCGCCATCACAAACCCGAGGCCCAGCAGCAGGAGCCCCCAAGGGCCACTAATCCCCGGCTCCGCCTCCGCTTGGCGGTGGCCCGTGTCGTGCAGTCGGCGGCGGCTCGCGCCGTGCCGGGCGCTCCTCGTCGTATGCATTCATGACCTAACTCCTTGAAAACGACCCAGACTGCCAAAGTGTCACTCTCTCATGAGATTAACAGTGATTTCGCCGCTCTGCTGGGATTATTTGGAAAGATCGAGCTCTCTGGTCACCCGCCAATTCGTCTCCATTCCCCAAAAGGGGCGAGCGGCGACCGGTAAACTCCTCTGCGTCGTAAAGTCAGGAAGGCAAAGGCTTTTCTTCCGAACTACCTCGCCCCCAACGGGGAGAGGTCGGCCGAAGGCCGGGAGAGGGCGTCTGGGCGGGATTATTCGTTGAGGAGTCGCAGTCAATCGGGTTGTGCTCGGATTGCAATCGTCTTTACGATGGCATGGATTCGCCTGGTTATTGTGCCCCCTGGCCCAATCCACACCTACTCCGAACCGATTGAAGGAATGCTGAGAATGCCAACTGACATCGACTCGAAGTCATTACCCCGCCGCCTCGTTACCCATGTTCTTGTCGCGTTGATGACCCTCGCCGTCTTGGTTGCGACATCGCCGTCGCAGGCCCAGACCAAAAAGTCCCTGGCGCAAAAAGAAAGCGACCGCAATCGCTGCCGGCGCTTGCGACCAAGGTCGCCTTCCCGAACCTGCGGTTCGACCGGCCGGTCGCTTTCGCCTATCCCGACGACGGGGGAAACCTGCTCTTCGTGGTCGAGCAGCACACCGCCACAATCTGGTCGTTCCCCAACCAGCGTCTGACCAGTGACAAGAGATTGTTCCTCAAGCTCCCCGACCCGATCCACCGTGGCAATGAGGAGGGTCTCTTGGGCCTGGCTTTCCACCCCAAGTACAAGGATAACAGGGAATTCTTCGTCTATTATTCGGCCAATGACGGCGGTCGAAGACGTTCGGTCGTCTCCAGGTTCCAGCGTCGAGCGACAATCCGCGGAAAGCCGAACCCACCAGCGAGGAGCGAATCTGGGTGTCGGAGGATGACCCGTTCGAGAACCACAACGGCGGCACGATCGCCTTCGGGCCGGACGGCTACCTTTACATCACCCTGGGAGATAGTGGCGCCGCCGATGATCCCAAGTCGACCGGTCAGAACCCAAAGGATTGGTTCGCCTCGATTTTACGGATCGACGTCGATAATCCAACGCCCGGAAAAGCCTATGGAATACCAGCCGATAATCCGGCCCTGCGCGACCGTCGATTTGCACACTGGGCACCGGAGGTGTACTGCATCGGACTACGAAACGTCTGGAAGTTCAGCTTCGACCGGGCGACCGGCGACCTATGGGCCGGCGATGTCGGGCAGAACCTCTGGGAAATGGTCCACCTGATCGAAAATGGCGGCAACTACGGCTGGAGCATTCGGGAAGGGTTTCATTCGTTCCAGCCGCAACGGCGACAGCGCCCGGACGCCGCTGCCAGGATCCAGCCGCCGATCGTCGAATACCCCCATGCTCCCACTCGCGATCGTCGGAGACAGCGGACTGAGCATCACCGGCGGTTACGTCTACCGCGGCAAGAAGCTCCCCGAGCTGGTTGGGGTTTATGTCTACGGCGACTTCGAATCCGGCCGGATCTGGGGCCTCCGTTATGAAAACAAGCAGTTGCTCGCTAACGGCGAGCTGATCGACATCAGACAAAGCCCAGGGCTCAAGATCGCCTCGTTCGGTGAAGACGCTCAGGGTGAGCTCTATATCCTGTCGTTCCACGACGGCCGGCTTCACGAGCTGCTGCCGCGAGCCAAGGCCTCAAACGCAAGGCGCTGAGAAACGATAACAAAAAGACCCTTGCCCCGCTGTGCGGGTCATTGGTCTCTGCACAGACCTCTATGGCGGGAACAATTTCCCTCCTTGCGAAGGGGTCACAGGGAGGGGTTTTTCTGACAACGGCCAGGGAGACCCGAGCCCCTGCGTCAGAACAGGGGCCGTCGATGCCCTGAAAAACTAGCTCCCTCTCCCGAGGGAGAGGGCTGGGGTGAGGGGTCGGCGCCACTGTGAGCCTCCTCAATACCCGCTCGTATTTGGCGGCGCCAAGGCTCTCGTGCCGGCCATGATATCTCGCGGCGAGTCATTCGATTTGCGCAGCGGTCTTGCCGCATCCCGCCCCTCACCCCAGCCCTCTCCCTCGGGAGAGGGAGCCAGTAATGACGAAACCCCCGCCCTGTGAGCCCTTTGCAAGGGGGGGAAACTTGAGTCGCGGGTGCATGTGTAGAGTCCAATCCACCACCCAGGCCGGACCCTGTTCACCAACCACTTTCATGATCGTCCTCACAGCGACCTATCGCCGGCAAGGTGTTTGTACTCGGCGGCCAGCTCGGCCATGCCGAGATGTTCACAGCTCTCCGCGAGAGTCCGGTAGGTTGGCTCCTTGTCGGCCAGGGCCGGTAGGGCCGCCTCGAGATCGGCGAATGCCTCCTTCCAACGCCCCAGTTTCGCGAGGATGTGACCCCTCGTGTCGCGCAATCGCAACGGGTTGGGCCAGATGTCGATGGCGGCGTTGATCATCGCCAGTGCGGTGTTGCGGTCGGTCGGCTCCGTGGCGGCGAGCTCGCGCGCCAGCTCATTGGCCAGGCCGACCATCTCCGAGTTGTTGCGAAACGCCTGGTCAAAGTCATGCCACGCTTCTTCGGGCCTGCCCTGACGTTCGGAGTCGATTCCCAGGAGAAGATGGACCAGGGCCGGTTTGTCCCCGTTGAATATCGCCGTGAGAGTGGCACGAAACGACTTTCCCACAGGGCGCTGGTCGCGAGTCAGGGCGAGGAGCCGGTGGAGTGCCGGCACGTACTTGCCGTTCTGCCGGAGGGCCTCGCTGACGAGATGCAGACGATCGGCCGGCGCGACTCGCGGGGTTGCGCCCTTGAAGTCCGAGAAAGCCACGTAGGCATGCGCCAGGGCGTCGGTGTAGCGCGGGTCGGGCCGGCGGCGCAGCCCTTCTTGCAAGATGGACAATGCGGCGGGGAAGTCCTGCGCGTAACACCTCGGCCTGTGACCAGCTCAATCGTGCCGCGACGTTGTCTCGGTCGGCCTCGGCTCGGGCGCGGAAGAACGTCGCGGCCTGCCCGGCATGTTGGCGGGATCGCTCGCCATCGTGCCGCAGATCATACAGGCGGGCCAGCGACAGGTTCAACTCGGGCATCGAGGGGGCGGCTCTTGCCAGATGGGTCTCGCTCTCATCCAGGTGGCCCGCTTCCAGAGCTAGCCCGCCGAGCAGGGCGTGTGCTTCCAGAGAATCCGGATCGCCGGCCAGAACGCGCCGCAAGTGGTCTTGAGCGGTTCGTCTCGACAACGCCGATTGCTTGACTCCGGACAGCAGGAGTCGGGCTTGCCACAGGTGAGCGGGGATGTAGCCGTCCGCCGCCGGCCGACCGGGGCGATTCTCGCGAGTAGTGCCGCGGCTCTCTCTTTTTCGCCGAGTGCCCAGCAGCTCCGTGACAGTGCGTAGATGAATTCGGGACGGCCGTCTTCCAGGGCCAGCCGCTCAAAGCACAGTCGGGCGGTCCGGTAGTCGCCAGCGGCAAAGGCCCGTTCCGCCCGGCCTTGGTACAGAGACGCCATCGCTGGAGAAAAATCCTGCTTGGCGGCGGCCAAGACGGCAACAGTGACCGCGCCGCAGATCAGAGCTGGTAGACTCGCCAGGAACGGGAGCAATCGCGCAGCCCAACCGCGCTGGTGCGATTCCACGGTGGACGTCATGGTCGGACCTCCTCGGGCTGCCGGGCGAATTCGTGCAGGAGGTGCTGAGCGAAGCGAAAGAAAACGCGCGCTTGCCCCGTCTCGTTGTCGGTCAGGGGCCGCAGACTCTCCACGAGTAGCTCGACCTGGTGGCTGGCGGCCGCCGGCCCGCCTGGCTCGGCAAGCGGTGAGAAGAAGGACCCCGGTTGATCAGAGCGACGGCTGGAAGCCACATCGACAGGCTGCTCCCGGGCGTCGAACCGGCCCACGAACATGCACAGCGGAACGCCCCAGAGGCTTGTCCAGTCGGTACTCGCGGAAGTTGCTGACGACCCCCTCCGCGCTTCCGGTCGATTCCGTCACCGTCCAGCCGAGGCTCTGGAAGTACGGCGTCAGAGCCCCACTCGATGGGGCGGGATCATCGACGGCAAGCGTCGCCTGAACCGAGCCCCACCGGTAACGCCAGACGCGCGAACGGCTCCCCAGGGGATGGCCCGCGGGCCGTTGCCTCGCTTCGAAGCCCAGCCTTTGCCAGCTTCCCCAGGCGGCCGGCATTGTCTCCGCGGTGAGGGTGTCGAGCTTGCGCCTGGCGTCAGCTTGGGATGCGCTTGCGGCGTAAAACAGAGGTACCTGAAACATTGCTAGCAACCCGAATGCCGCTGTGAACTGCCAGGAAACCAAACCGCGCGGTTGAGGTAATGCGCAGTCATCGGTGTCGGGGATCGCCTCGGCTCGACGCGGGATTTGTGCTTGAATCCAGAAACGACAGCGCCGCGAGACGGCTCCCAGAACCCACAAGAGGCGATCCGTGCTCAAGACCAGCGCCAGGGTCGCCGCCACCGCGAGGAGTCCCAGCGCGGCGGTCGGCCATCCTCGCGAAAGGCTCTCTCCCCGCTGGGCCGCCAAGTAAGCGACACCGGCAACGCGGGCAACTCCGGCCGCCATAGCCCAGAAGAGCGGCCGCTGCCAGCAATACGACGATCGACAGGGCCGAACGTCGCGCCGAGAACGCATAAAACATGGTGATGACAAGCACAAGCAACACCCCGTCGGCGCCGCTGGCCGCCTCGTCAACGAGGCATTGGCGGTCGGCCAGCTCCAGGATGATTCCCGAGCGGAGATTCGGCACCGCGAGCCGGTCGAGCACCGTGGCGGCGCCCCTGGTCACGAGACTCTGGAATCCCAGGCTCAATCGCAATACCACACTGTGAGGGAGGGGAATGGCCAGGCACAAAAGAGCAAGGGCTGGGGTGTAACGCCTCAGGAGCGGCCACCCTCCTCTGCCGTCGACGAGCGCAATGACCAACAACAGAGCGGAAACGGCCCCCAGTGCCGGGGACCAGGCGAGGATCGCCACCAGCAGGGTTGCCCAGGCCATGCCGAGGAGAACCGCGTCTCGCGAGTTGTGCTCGGACTGGGCTTGGGCCAAGCCGGGCTGACGCCAGGCCCGCATCGTGAGGACGCCGGCGCACAGCAAGGCGAGCGGAACGAACTTGTAGTGCGGGCCTGACCAACCTTCCTCCAACAGCCCGGCAGTCAATGGGAGATAGGCGAGAACCAGAACGACCGCGGCCGTCGCGTTCCGCCAGACAATACGGCGGACTCCCGAGCTCGTCTGGGAAAGCCTCGTCACACAGCGGCGCGATGGTTTGGCTGATGACGGCTCTTTCTTCGGCAACACTCAAATCCACCTCCCCGCCTCATCGGACCGATTGTGAGGATCCGTTGGCCGGCACCCACTGTTTGAGCAATCGTGTGGCCTTCGAGATCGTTGGGCTTCAGCTTCAGCGCCAGCCGCGCCTGCTCCACGGCCTCGTCCTTCTTTCCCACCTTAGCCAGTTGCTCACCCAGCAAGGTGCGGGCATCGATCAGATCGGGCTGGCAACTGATCGCCTGGCGCAGGGCCTCGATCGCCGCCGTCGAATCGCCCCGTCGCGCCAGGCAGGCTCCCAGGGCATGGTAGGCCCGTGGCATAATCCGGCTTGACCTCGACCGCCTTGCGGAACCACGACGTCGCCTCCGCGTAGTCCTCGCGCTGAATGGCTGCGGAGCCCAGGTAGAAGTAGGCCTCGACAGCGAGCGGCTCGATCCGGATCGTGTTCAACAAGGCGTCCTTGGATCCGGAGAGGTCGCCTTGCCGGAGCAGGGCTTCTCCCAGTTTCTCCCAGGCCTGAGCGTCGTCGGGGTACTCCTTGACCGCCTGTCTGCCGACCGCGATCGACTCGGCGACATGGCCCTGTTCGAGAAGGATACGGCCGCGAAGCAGCAACGTCCTCCTGCCGGTTTGGAGGCGACTCGCCTCGAGCACGAAAGGGTCGGGCCACGGTTGGTCGTCGGGTCCCTCCGCCGCCTGGCGGTAGGCCTGGGCGGCCGCTGAGTTCCCCAGCCGTTCGTGGACCTGAGCCAGGAGCGTTCGCGCGGCTTTGCGCGTCGTTGGGTCGACGAGGCAATGGGCCACCTGTTCGCGGGCCGACGGCCAGTCCCCCTTGGTAAAGGCCGCTCGGGCCAGGCCGAAATGAGCACGCGCGTTGTCGGGGTCGGAGCGGAGGACTTCCCGGAAATGCTCCTCGGCCCGAGCCTGGTTTCCCTCCGCGAGCAACAGCAATCCCAGGCGCAGCCGCGGCGCATCCGGGACGTTGCCGCACAGCTCGGCGCCACGACGCAACTTGGCGGCGGCCGCGGCGGGGTTGGTGGGGGTCTGGATCAGGCCCTGCAAGTAGGGCCAGGCGGCGTCGCTGGGATCGAGCCGCTCGGCCTCGACGAAGCAACGCACGGCCAGATCCGTCAGTCCATGTGCGTGGAAGGTCATTCCCAGCCGGCCCCAGGCAGCCGGCGATCGCGGCGATCGCACCACCTCCGCGCGGGCGAGGGCGACGATCTTCGCCACGGCGGGGTCGATGCCCGTCTCGTCCAGGACCGGCGGCGATGGTGGCTCCGCCGGTCGCGCCCCGCCGTTCCAGAGCGAGAGGCCGAATGCTATGGACAGGACAGCCAGAAAAGCGATGGCCGTACCGCGCCGAGGGGCTAAGGAGCTTCGCGATGGGTTTGCAAACGCACGGGGAACCCCCCCTGACCCCACCTCCGAAAGGGGGGGAAATGGACGCTCGGCTTCTCGCCCCCTTTTGGAACTCTCCTCCCCTATCGGAGGGGAGGAAGTGAGGGGTAGTCCGCTCGGGCCAGGGGGGGGGCTTTCGCATCGGCTCCGGCGCGCCGTCAACCCAAGCACGAGGCGCTCTAAGGTTGTGGCGCTCGGTTCAACTCCAGGTTGTCGTGATTCTCGGGATTGGTCATTTCGCCGCCGTTTTCTCAGACTCAGCTTGTGGGCATGGATTCGCCGCCTTTCCTTTTCCTTTGGAAACAACCACCATTCGGTCGACCGCTGTCTCAGCGAAGAGTTCCTCGCTGCCATCCGGCCAGACGACCTCCAGAGCATCGACACGGTCAACCGGGCCGAGCCCGAAGTGGATGCGGGGATCGTTGCTGCAAAGGTAGCTCGAGCCGGGGTTGAGGTACTGCACCCAGCGCCGGCCCCCGGCCCGCACCGTGATCTCCGCGCCATAGGCGTCGCGGCGCAGGACCGGATCGACGGCCCGGACGATCAGCCAGTGCCCGCGCGCCGGGGCGACGTTGCGAAAGACACGAGCCGGACCGGCGATTGACGTCACGACCAGGTCTAGGGCACCGTCGCCGTCGATGTCGCCGTATGCCAGGCCGCGCCCCACCTGCGGCGCACCGGAGAACGGAGGGTTAGCCAGCCGAGATGTCGCGAAACCGGCCTTTGCCGTCGTTGGCAAACAACTGGTTGCGCTCTTCGTAGGCGCTCCAGAACGACGTGGGCGGGCTGTTGGTACCAGGCTGGGCCGGAGCCGCTTGGGGACGTTTGACGCGGCCGTTAACCACTGCGGCGTCGAGTGCGCCGTCCTGATCGAAGTCGGCCAGCACGACTCCAAACCCAGTACCGCGCCAGGCTTGTCGGGTCAGGCCAGCCAGCGCGGTCCGGTCCTGAAAGAGCCCTCGCGGTCTCTGCTGCCAGAGGGTCAGGGTCTCCTCGGTCAAGTGGGTCACCAGGACGTCGAAGAGACCGTCTCCATCGATATCGCCGATGCCGATCCCCATGTTCGCTTCGGCAGCTCCCATGGCGTTGTAGGCGATTCCGCGCGCTAGGGCTTCCTCCTTGAACGTACCGTCCCGCTGGTTGATCCAGAGGTGATTGGGTTTGCCGTCGTTGGCGACCATGATGTCCGGCCAGCGGTCGCCACTGAAGTCGCCGCAGAAGACGCCCAGGCCGGGACCGGGAGTGAGTGCGAGGCCGGCCTCGACCGTCACCTCCTGGAAACCGACGGAATTCGCCGCGATCTGCTTGGAACCGCCCAGGTTGCGAAAGAGTTTCGCGACCGTGCCCAGAAACGCCGAGGGGCCGCAGAAGTCCTGCCGGCCATCGGGACCAGCACACCAGCGAGACGGGTCATAGTTGAGGTAGTTGACAACAACGAGGTCGAGCCAGCCGTCGCGATCGTAGTCGAGGAATGCCGCTGACGTTCCCCAGAGGCGACTGGCCAGCTTCGACTCGCTGCGTGACATCCTTGAACGTCCCATTCCCTTGGTTCAGAAACAAGCGGATGCCACCGTACTGAGTCACCAGAACGTCGAGCCGGCCGTCATTATTGACATCGCCGATCGCCACACCCATGTTGTAGCCGGCGATATCCAGCCCCGAGCCTTTGCTGACGTCGATGAACCGGCCATCGGCGCCTTGTCGGAATAAACGGTTGACAACGCCGGAGTCCGGTCCGCCATTCTGGAGCAAGTACAAATCCAGGCGACCATCGTCATCAAGGTCGAAGAGAGCGGCCCCGGAACCGAACAACTGTGGCAAGAAGTACTTGCCGGTCCGGCCGGCCTCGTGAACGAAATTCAGACCCATCTGCGCGGTCACGTCCTGAAACCAGGGCGGGTTCGCCGGCTCAATCGATCGAGCTTCCGGCGACGGCTTGGGCAGGTCGGGCGTCGCGGCGGGCATCCTTCCCTGACAACCCGCGACCATGGGCAATGAGATCAAAAGTACGAACAATACATGGCGTAATGAACAACTATTAACGAGTAGAGAACTTGGGGAGCAAGCGCTCGCCCTGACACGGCCCCGGGCAAGCGAGTCGTGGTGTGATTTCGACGATCCGGGTTCAACGTGGGCCCGGTCTTTGGGCAGATCAATTCGGCCATGGTGAACTCTGGGGCCGAGGGGCCGGGTCGTTCCCTTTGGGGCGCCAGCCGGTAGGAGACGATGAGAGTCAGGAAAGTAATGTCCGCGGAACTGAGACGATTGCGTCGAAACCGGGCCAGATGCGGCCGGAACCCACACCAACTCGACGCGCGAGTGCGTGACGCCGGCCGCGGACCGTTGCGGACGCACTGCCGGTTCCTTGCTCGCGCGTTCTGATGTTGCGCAGTTCCCCGTCGCCCTGAAAGGGCAGCCACAAATCAGCCCGGGGCAACGCCGGGGACCATCGCAACGCATCCGTCCGAGCCCTGTAAGGGCGAAACTTGGCCGGCGCCTTGTCGCGCCCTTTCAGGGCTGATTTTCCTCGTTTTGCGCGGGAGTTCCCGTTCCCCAGGGCGTCGCCCTGGGCTGATTTGTTCAGCCCCTTCGGGGCAAAATCCAAAACGACGCAACACCCGAACTGGCCCGTCGCGTTCGTATGGGCATAGCCTACGCGGAGCGCATCTACTTTCCCGACTCTCAATTAAGATGAAAAGGAATTGACTAACTTGACGACAGGTTACACAACACGCTTGCGCAAGCTGGCGTGCCCAGCAGCCGTAGGCGGCCATCATCGACGCTGCTCGCCCACAGTGTCACGCTGGTAGGCTGGGGATCGAGCCGAAGGTGAAATTACTCACGGTCTGGGTGCTCGAGCCGGCACCGGTGCCGCCCGTGAAGCCGACCCACGCCGTGCTGGCCCCGAGAACCGACGCGAGGTCAGACGTGTAGCTAGTCGAGAAAGTGGCACTCGTGACGGTGTCCTTGAGAGTCTCGGTGAGGACATTCGTGGTTCCATTGTACGACAGTAAGACCGCGATCGGGTCATTGCTATCCAGGTTAACCGGGCTGGTCGAAGTGAAGGAACCGATATTGCCGTTAGTGCCCAAGGCCGTTCCCTCGAATGGGGTCCAGATGTCGAGTGCCACGGCGGCGCTCGGTGCGATGCCTGAATAGCCCGGCCTGATCCGGTCCCCCCCACGGCATTGAGCCCCGCGTTCTGGAGAACGAAGGTCATACCATCCGCCAGCGCAAAGCTGTTGCCACCTGTCGCCTGGTACGTGAAACTGGCCTCGAACCCTGCGGAAATGCTCTGGGGCGTGTTATAATACACGCTAGTGGCCTCAAACGTTTGGTTGTTGGTCAGGGTGGCCGTGTCGCCACTGATTGAGCCTCCGCCGTCGGGGCTGTTGAGCGTGAAGTTCACGCCGTTGTTGAACCCGGTGATGTCGGCACGCGTGGTGACCACCACCGCGCCCACGATCAGTAAACTTGTGAGCAATGGGAACTTGCAAGACGCCGCTTCCGCAGGGAATCTCTTCATGGTCAGGCTCCCGTCGAGGTGATGACTCGAGTCTCAAACCCAATGATGCAACGTTCTTCCCTCCCAATCACTGGAGGCGATACCAACGTGGTTCACCCCCAGAATGGCAAAGGTTACAATACCTAATGAGTCATTTCAATCCGAAAACTGACATTTTGTGTTAACTTTTATGACTTATTCGGGTCTGTGCGATTGCTGAAATGCTGACGGCTGCCGAAATGATCGCGATTGCTGAAATAATTGCGGTTGGTGAGATGCTGACGGTTGCCGAAATGATCGCGATTGGTGAGATGATCGCGATTGGTGAGATGCTCGCGGTTATTGGGATAATGCCGACGGCGTCGTGTCGAACATCACGGCGACCTCGACCCTCACCACCACCTCAACCGACACGTACACCTCGACTCAGACGGCCACCACCACCCTGGGCTCCAACGGCACCATCACCAGCGCCGGCTCGACCGACTCGTTGTACGAGACCGGCAACGACAGCGTCACCAGCGACGTCGGCTCGGGGACCCGGGTTCGCCAGGTCAATTATGGCGGCGGCGACGGCCAATCGTCGACCTTTACCACCACGTACTCCTCGTACGACTCCAGTGCCGACAGCTTCACGCAGACCGTGAGCGATGTCCAGTCGCTGGGCACCAACGGCACAATCGCCTCCGGCCAGGACCTGGATACGCTCACTTCGTTCGGCTCCAGCACCTACACCTACACCGAGTACGGCGGCCGCACCATCTCGTTCGCGGGCGGCGGCTACATCGGCGGCTCGTACAACGACTACGAGAGCACCTCGCAGTCGTACACGCTGTCGGACAGCACCTCGATCGCGCTGGGCGCCAACGGCACGATCGCCTCCGGCACGGTCGCCTCCTTGACCACCCAGGTCTATTCCGACAGCCAGTCGTTCAGTGAGTACGGCGCCGAGAACGTCCCCGACCCCGAGGGTGGGCCGCCGTTCAGCGGCGAATTGACCCAATCCAGCGTGACTACCAGCTACACTTACAGCGTGAACCGGGGGACCGAAACGCTGGGGGCCCTGGGCACCATCAGCGGCGGCGGCAACTCGTTCTCTTTCAATCAGAGTGATTACAACTCGCTGTGGCTCAGCTCGCCGGAGACCGACACCGCCAGCTACAGCATGAATATGGCCGGCACCGAGACCTACGCCCCCGGCGGCGCCATCAGCGGCGGTTCCGACAGCTTCACCTGGAACCAGAACGCCTACGACAAGACCACGATCATTTACGATCAACTCGCCGGCACCGCCGCCCAGACCAACTACGAGATGCTGGTCACCGAAACCGTCTCGGACACCATGTACGACGTCGGCAGCGACGTCCTGGGCGCCAGCGACTCGATCGTCTCCAACGGCGACGACTACACCGTCATCGACTGGCAGCAGGTCACCTCCACCATCGTCGACAGCGGCTCGTCGGCCACCTCCTTCTACATCTATGCCGTCGGCATCGACGACTACACCACGACCGATGCCGGCAGCAGCACGCTGTCGGCCTCGGGCCAGAGCTACGGGCTGGACACGGTCACTTTCAGCGAATCCACCAGCGACAACGACTACGATACCCAATCCTTCGGCACCACCTTGTACGATTGGGGGACCGCCACCGACTACTACACCAATTCCGACGTGAGCACGATCACCAACTCCAACGGCGTGATTACCTCGGACGACGCCTTCGTGATGCTGGACACCCACTCGGTGTTCGGCGGCGACGTGGGCTCTTCGGTGAGCGGCACCTGGTCGGAAGGCTGGACGGACAACGGCACCGACGTCGACGTCTCATCGGCCAACGGGACGTCCAGCCCCACGGCAATCGCCTTGACCTTCTCCAACTCCGATTCCAGCGGTGACACCGGCATATCCAACGAGTCCGACGTGGGCGAGTACACCCACAACGGCGGCAACAACAACTCCGCCATCAATTTCACGGACGGGACCTACGTCAGCAACGCCGAGGGGAGCGACTACGGCACCTACAGCTCGACCACCTTCGATGACTCCAATTGGGTCACCGGCACGGAATACTGGATGGGCGTGTCCTACACGGTGAACGTCGGCAACGGCACCAGCCAAACCCTGGTCACCACCGTGACGGGTCCGCCTCCCAGTACCGAAACGCTCACCGATGTGAGTGGTAGCTACAACTCGCACACCTACGGCCCGTATGGGTCGACCGGACTGGTGCCGCCGACGGGTACGGCGGTGACGGCGGGATTCGGCACGGCGAACCAGTTGGGCTATTACGAAGGCGGCGGGGTGCATAACGGCAGCGATAACCGTGGTTTCGACACGGGGTCGGGTCTGGCGTCGGCGTTGGGAGGCCAGGACGCGCACGGGCTGGAGTTCACCGGCCCCGAGGAGCAGGCGGTGATCGAGAGTGGCAAGGTCGCCATCTACGACGCCGACGGCACCGTCAACCCCTTGGAGCCCCCTGGCACGCCCTGGCAGTCGCACCCGGCGGCGGTGGGCTACGTGCGTGGCAACCAGGGCTCGGGCACCGCGGCGGGCACGCAAGGCGCGGCGATGGACAGCGGCACCCGCGACGGCACGCCCGCGGACGAGCTGGCGCGGCTGAGCAACAGCGGGACCGAAGAGAACCCAACCTCGGCGCAGCCGGCGCCCACACCACGCGCGGAGCAGGCGGCGGGAACCCCCGCAGCCTCAAGCGCATCGGACGCCGCGGCGAACCCGGCGAACGTTGGCAATAGCAACGGCGCCAACGCGGCGGCGGGCGGCGGTTCGGATGCCGATGGCGGCGGTCGGCGCGGTGCGAGGACCATGGGACGACGGGAGGCGGCGGCCAGACGGGAGGGGGGGCCGGTAGCCCCGCAGCTAGACGGCGCCTGGGGAAGGGGCTCAAATTCTGATACTAGCGAAGCTCGATTCTCTAGGGGACAGAATCCCTTCTATGGGGGCTCTTATAGAAGCGGGCCTCAGTTCTGCTGTCCTTTGGTTGAACCACGACCTACTGGGAATGCCTCGCCCCAACTTTAACGTTGACATGGGCCAGGGAGGTGGGAACGGCGGCAACTCGTCGACTGGCGGTCCGTGGCCGCGCAGACGGGTCAAACTTCGGCGGAAAAATGGCCAGCAAGTCGCGCAGTCGCCGCCCGCCAACAGCAACGCGGCGCCGCAACAGGCGCCTGCAACTGGGAATCCGGCTGGCCAGAGCGGACTGGGCCTCGACCAGGTCGCTGGGCTTGCGAAGACCTACGGGATCGCCGCGGTCAAGACGGCGGCGGTGGCGTTCGTCGCTGGTGCGGCGATCGCCGGGTTTCTTACGTTGGCGGTCGCCGCCGCCCCGGCGGCCGCTGGGGTGGCAACCGCGGCGGTTGTCATTCTGGTCATGGCCTGCGTTTTTGAATTGGCCATGCAGGCTCAAGAAGTCTATTACGGCAAGGATCGCTGCGGTGCCGACCTGTCTGCCAACGACCGAGCTGAAATCGCCGGGAATATGACAGGCGGCCTCATCGGTGGCTATCTGGGCGGCAGGGCGGGCAAGTTTCTGGGGGACGCCTTCTTACCCCAGACCGCGGGAGCCACACCGGGCAGTCAGGGATTCGCGGGAGACCGGTGCTTCCCCGCAGGGACGCTGGTGGCGACGGAGGACGGTCCCAAGGCGATCGAACGGATCGTGGCCCACGAACAAGTCTGGGCCTATGATCTCAAGACCCAAAGCTGGCAACTTTGCCGGGTCATCAAGCCGCTGGATCGCTACCACCCGGGGGACTATGTCAGCGTTGACCTTCAAACGGAAACGATCGAGTCCACCGGAGGTCATCCGTTCTGGGTGGTCGCGGGCGAGGATCTGTCGGACCGTCCCGAGCCGGATCACGTGCCGCACCTTGGAGCCAGGGGCCGCGACACCCGGCCAGTGGGTCGAACGCGCGAGACCTCCGCGCCGGCGACCTGCTCTTGCAACGCTCGGGCGAGGTCGTCAAGATTGAAGAGGTTCGGCCCTATGTCCAGTGCCTGCAAGTTTACAATCTCGAGGTGGCCGATCTCCAATCGTACGCCGTCGGATTGAGCCAAGTCCTCACGCACAACTATCCGCCTGAGGGAGCAGGCGAAGCGGGCGCATGCGAAACGCAGTTGGTGCTCCAAGCAGCGTAGTAACGGATGTCCCATGTATCACGATCAAAATACCCGCAAAGTGCGCAGGCGTATGGAAGACGCGCGAGCTCCAGGACAACCGAGCGTGTTGACAATCGATCGACCCGGTGCACCGGGGAATCGCGCGGAATCGCTCGCAGGGTTGGATAAGGTGCCCGGCAAGCACCTTGATGAATACCCGCCTGCAATGTTGGAAAGAGGGGGGCAAGGGTGCCAGCGTGAGGCCAATTGACTCTGCGGACAACATGGGTTCTGGGGCCACCATGGGGAATCGGCTTCGGGGTCTTCCAGATGGAGCAAAGATCAGGATTTATGTTACAAAATAACGAAGCTCAGATCTCTTTGTTCGTATCATATTCGCAGATTTCTGTCTTCGACGGGACGTTGGAGAATCCGTTCAATAATTGGACGGAGCAACATGTCCGTCAAGGTTTTTCGTGGCGAGACGGCTCCGTCTCGTTCAAAACACTCATTGAATCTGGCCAAGTTGCGGTCGGGATCGTTCATGTCAGAAAGTTTGTTCCTGATGCTTCAAGCCAGAGAACAATCTCGGTCCCCTTTGTTTGCCAAGAGGGTGCCCGGATTGAAATTGCGACTGTCACCGAATCACACCCCATCCCGTTGGAACCAGGAGAGTATCAACTCGTTTATGAGACGGGATGGTTTGACTCAATTTGCTGGTGTAGGTTCTCATTGGTTGCTAACGGCAGTCCCGAACCTCGGATTATAGTTCGAGATCTCGAACTTGCTCAAGAAGAACATTTGTTGATGACTGCCGATCCTGCCTGATCCGATCGCGTCCGCCTTCCACCCTTGCCATTCGGGTCAGACGTGAATGGCAGGGCGTCCCTGGGGTCAAGCGCATCCTAGGGGTCTCCAAGGGGTCAGACCTAGGAGCAAGTTTATTCTGGTCTCCATCTCCAAGGGGTCAGACCTAAGGGGTCTCCAAGGGGTCAGACCTAGGAGCAAGTTTATTCTTGCCATCCGTCGGCGTGGGTCTCCAGGGGTCAGACCTCAGAGCAAGTTTATTCTTGCCATCCGTCGGCGTGTGTGGTTTTAGGTCTCCAAGGGGTCAGACCTACAGAGACCTGGGGCCGGACCGAGTTAGTAGTCTTTTCCGAGGTCCCGGCTTAGGGGGGGGCTCAGACGGCAATAGCCAGACCGACGGCTACACCGGTTCCGGCTCCTCGACCCTCACCACCACCTCAACCCAGACCTACACCTCGACCCAGACGGCCACCACCACCCTGGGCTCCAATGGCACCATCAGACAGCGCCGGCTCGACCGACTCGCTGTACGAGACCGGCAACGACAGCGTCACCAGCGACGTCGGCTCGGGGACCCGGGTTCGTCAGGTCAATTACGGCGGCGGCGACGGACAGTCCTCGACCTTTACCACCACGTACTCGTCGTACGACTCCAGCGCCGACAGCTTCACCCAGACTGTGAGCGATGTCCGTCGCTCGGCACCAACGGCACGATCGCCTCCGGCCAGGACCTGGACACACTCACTTCGTTCGGCTCCAGCACCTACACCTACACCGAGTACGGTGGCCGCACCATCTCGTTCGCGGGCGGCGGCTACATCGGCGGAATCGTACAACGACTACGAGAGCACCTCGCAGTCGTACACGCTGTCGGACAGCACCTCGATCGCGCATGGGCCCAACGGCACGATCGCGTCTGGCACGGTTGCCTCCTTGACCACCCAGGTCTATTCCGACAGCCAGTCGTTCAGTGAGTACGGCGCCGAGAACGTCCCCGACCCCGAGGGTGGACCGCCGTTCAGCGGCGAGCTCACGCAAACCAGCGTCACCACCAGTTACGCCTACAGCGTGAACCGCGGAACCGAAACGCTGGGGGCCCTGGGCAGCGATCAGCGGCGGCGGCAACTCGTTCTCCTTCAATCAGAGTGATTACAACTCGCTGTGTGCTCAGCTCACCGGAGACCGACACCGCCAGCTACAGCATGAATATGGCCGGCACTGAGACCTACGCTCCCGGCGGGTGCCATCAGCGGCGGTTCCGACAGCTTCACCTGGAACCAGAACGCCTACGACAAGACCACGATCATTTACGATCAACTCGCCGGCACCGCCACCCAGACCAACTACGAGATGCTGGTCACCGAAACGGTCTCGGACACGATGTACGACGTGGGCAGCGACGTCCTGGGCTGCCAACGACTCGATCGTCTC
>CAVRFS010000130.1:0-17530 GCA_963720335.1 uncultured Planctomycetota bacterium
GGGGATCGTCTTCACGGCCCTTCCTCCCAATGTCGGATCCACCAACTTCCGACGATTCTATAACTCAGAAACCGGCGCTTATGCGTATTCCGCCGCCAACGCGGATGTGCAGTTCTTTACCTCCCGAGGCTACAAGTTCGACGGCTACGCCTGGTCGGTAAATTAGGGACCGGCAACGACCAACTTTTCCACATCCGGCGATTTCCGGGCCTGGGCGACCAGGCGGGCGATGGCCGTGTCGAACTCGTCGTCGTCGGTCATATCGAGGTAGTAACGCGCGCGGATGCCCAGGCGCGGCTTGCACGGGCGCGCGCATGACACCGATGAATCGTCTCTGGCTCTGCTCGAGGCCGAGGTGCTCGGACAGAATGCTCTCGAGATCGGTGAAATTGCTGGTCAGGTAGTTGGGTGAGAGGACGCCGACCGTGTAACGACTCTGAACGACCGCCCGCTCCATCTCGGTGACGATCGGCGCACCGAGCTCGAAATCGATGTAGTCGATGAACACCTTCAGCCCCTCGGCCTTCAGCCTTGGCAGGAGCGTCTTGCGGACCCAGGTCTTGTCGGGCTCCTGCTGGCGGTAGCTGAGGAAGACATCATACCGGAACCCGTCATCGAGCCGTTCGATGGGCTCGGGCGCGGGGGGCTTGCCGCCGCGGTAGAGCACGATCGGGTAGTTCTCCTCCAGCTCGACCTTGAGCACCGGACGCTGGTTCGGCTGGTCGGCGACCACTTTCTGTTGCACATAAGAATAGAGGTCCAAAATGCGGATCACACCGCCGTCTCCTCGCGAGGCGCCGCGGAGTCCTTCGAGGAAGTGGCCCGTAAACACACCGTACTTCGCCCCGTCGCGGACATAAGCCGGATCGGTGCCCCGCGTGGCCGAGATGATGACCCGCCCCGTGCCTTCCTTCAAACCGTTGAGATAGCTGTCAGAGAGCCCGTTCGCGACCGGCTCCGTCTCACCCAGATCGCGAGGCTCGCCGATCCCTCCCGCATGGCAACAATCGAGCACGACCGTCAACCGCTTGGCCGGAATGGCGCGGAGTGCCTCGGTGAACTCCTGGCCCGAGATGGCTGAGCGCACGAGGTCGTCGTCGCCCGGATAGACCACCTCAACAGGCAGTAGGTACTGCCCTTTGTTCGTCCCCTCCTTGATCTGACCGCCATGGCCCGAGAAGTAGAGGAAAACGGTCGAGTTCGCGTCGCAGTGCTGCATGAGGGCACCGAGTCCCGCGCGGATCTTCTCTCGTGTGGCATCCTGATCCAGCAGGACCGTCACCTTCTTCGGGTCATACCCGCAGAGTTCGGGATCGACGAGTGCCGCGGCAAGGTCCTCGGCATCCTGGACCTTGGGTAGCTTGCGGATATTCGCATAGTCGGCGATGCCGACGATCAGGGCATGGGCGTTATCGAGTTTGGGCATTGCGGCGTGTTCCGGATACGGGTTAAGGAGATGGCGTCTTGATGATCGCTTGCGTGATCCAGTCGGCTGGTGGAGCGTCTTTTCCCTTGGCCTGGAGGTTGTCTTTTCGTTGGCTCCATTCCACACGCGACACCGGATGAACAGTACCCCCTCTGAGCCCGGTTCCGGTGAGGACCTCGACCCAGAGCGGCAGCACCGAGGCGTCGCCGGAAATGGCTTCGACATTCCAGATCCGCGCCGTACTGTCCCACGAAGCGGTGACGACGCGCAGGCCGTCTGGGCTGAACGCGGCCGAATTGACCGAGTTCGTGTGTCCCTTGAGCTCGGCGATCAAGGCCCCTGTGTCGCTGCGCCAGATCCGCGCCGTCTTGTCCGCCGAAGCGGTGAGGACGAGCAGGCCGTCTGGGCTGAATGCGGCCGAAGTGACATAGTCCGTGTGTCCCTTGAGCTCGGCGATCAAGGTCCCCCGGTCGCTGCGCCAGATCCCGCGCCGTCTTGTCCCATGAAGCGGTGACGACGCGCAGTCCGTCTGGGCTGAACGCGGCCGAATTGACCGAGTTCGCGTGTCCGTTGAGCTGGGCGACCAAGGCCCCCGTCTCGCTGCGCCAGATCCGCGCCGTATCGTCCCATGAAGCGGTGACGACGCGCAGTCCGTCTGGGCTGAACGCGGCCGAATTGACCGGACTCGTGTGTCCCTTGAGCTCGGCGATCAAGGCGCCCGTGTCTCTGCGCAGATCCGCGCCGTCTTGTCCCATGAAGCGGTGACGACGCGGCTGGCCGTCTCCGCTGAACGCGGCCGAAGTGACCCAGTTCGTGTGTCCCTTGAGCTCGGCGATCAAGGCGCCCGTGTCTGCTCGCCAGATCCGCGCCGTCTTGTCCCATGAAGCGGTGACGACGCGCAGGCCGTCGGGGCTGAACGCGGCCGAATTGACCCTGCCCGTGTGTCCCTTGAGCTGGGCGATCAAGGCGCCCGTGTCGCTGCGCCAGATCCGCGCCGTCTTGTCCGACGAAGCGGTGACGACGCGCAGGCCGTCTGGCCTGAACTCGGCCGAATTGACCGAGTTCGTGTGTCCCTTGAGCTGGGCGATCAAGGCCCCCGTGTCGCTGAGCCAGATCCGCGCCGTCTTGTCCGCCGAAGCGGTGAGGACGCGCTGGCCGACTGGGCTGAAAGCGACCGAAGTGAGAAAGCTCGTGTGTCCCTTGAGCTCGGCGATCAAGGCGCCCGTGTCGCTGCGCCAGACCCGCGCCGTCTTGTCCCGTGAAGCGGTGAGGACGCGCTGGCCGTCTCCGCTGAACGCGGCCGAAGTGACCCAGCCCGTGTGTCCCCTGAGATCGGCGATCGAGGCGCCCGTGTCGCTCCACCAGATCCGCGCCGTCTTGTCCCATGAAGCGGTGAGGACGCGCAGGCCTTCTGGGCTGAAAGCGGCCGAAGTGAGAAAGCTCGTGTGTCCCTTGAGCTCGGCGATCAAGGCGCCCGTGTCGCTGCGCCAGATCCGCGCCGTCTTGTCCGACGAAGCGGTGAGGACGCGCCGGCCGTCTGGGCTGAACGCGGCCGAATTGACCGAACTCGTGTGTCCCTTGAGCTCGGCGATTAAGGCCCCCATGTCGCTGAGCCAGATCCGCGCCGTCTTGTCCGACGAAGCGGTGAGGACGCGCCGGCCGTCTGGGCTGAACGCGGCCGAAGTGACGGAGCTCGTGTGTCCCTTGAGCTCGGCGATCAAGGCGCCCGTGTCGCTCCGCCAGATCCGCGCCGTATTGTCCGACGAAGCGGTGAAGACGCGCCGGCCGCCTGGGCTGAACTCGGCCGAATTGACCGAGTTCGAGTGTCCCTTGAGCTCGGCGATCAAGGCGCCCGTGTCGCTGCGCCAGATCCGCGCCGTCTTGTCGGCCGAAGCGGTGAGGACGCGCAGGCCGTCTGGGCTGAACTCGGCCGAATTGACCGAGTTCGAGTGTCCCTTGAGCTCGGCGATCAAGGCGCCCGTGTCGCTGCGCCAGATCCGCGCCGTCTTGTCGGCCGAAGCGGTGAGGACGCGCAGGCCGTCTGGGCTGAACACGGCCGAAGTGACCACGCCCGTGTGTTCAACGATTGCCTCGAGTCGAGGCGTCTCCCGTGCCAGGAATCCGAGACCACGTCGCATGACCAGGCCTGTGCGTCGAGGATGTCGGCAAGACGTTGATCGCGCCGGCAAAGCGATGCATGGCGTCAAAAGCATGTCCGTCGGCCAGTGCGGAGGATCCCGCGGAGATCATCACCTCGGCGGTCTGTACGTTCGCCTCGCGTTGAACTCTGAGCGCCCAGAATGTGACCCAGGTTAGCCCACAAAGCAGAAGGATCAGCGCGGCTCCCGCGCCGTATAATATCCGAATCCGCTCTCCCCGCGCGGCGGCCAGCTTTTGCGCAGTCCTGGAGCTCGCGCTGGCGCACGCGTTTCTTCGTTTCGCACCTCGCTGTCGATAGCCTCCCGGCTCGCATGGACCAATGCCAGGACGTCGGCATCGATACCCAGGTCGGCAGCGTCGGGACCGGCAAACCAGGCGCCTGCCTCGGCGAGCTCGGCGGGACTGAGAAGACCGTCGTCACCCCGCCCGAGGCGAACCCATTCCTCAGCCTCGGTGACGAGCCGGCGGCGCGTTGTCTCGGCAGCGCGGCGGGCGCTCACCCACGCTTGAGACGCCGGCCAGCCGACGATCAGCATTTCGTGCGCGATGTCTACTCGGGGACCGCGCGACTCGTCGGCGCTGGGAGTCAAGAGGCGGTTGGAGATCAGGAGCTGGAGAACTTCGTCAAGACGCCGGCTGCGTCGGTCGCTGCTCGGAGGTCGTCCACGCCAAGTTGGCGGCGGGTATCGGGGCGGCCTTCGCCGAACTGGACGAGTCGCAAGAAGATCCGCCGGGCGATTCGCTGTTCCTCAGGAGGCAAGTTGGCGAGGGTGGCGTCGGCCTTCGTCGCGATCGCCACCGCCAGCCCGCTCCGGCCGTCGCGGCTGAGCGAGTCATACAAGGCGCGAGTCAGCAGACGGCTCGACATCGTGCCCCAGAGGAGCACCAAAGCCTCTTGCAACAGCGGCAAAGCCCCGGGCTCGTTCGCGGCGTCTGCAACGAGGTGCTCGACCAGGCCCTCTTCGAGGAAGACGCCTACCGCCTCGGCCGGCTTCACGATCGCCTTTCTCAGGGCGTCGCCGTGGAGCGGAGCGATGTCGACGATCTGACTCTTGTCGACCAGCCAGAACGGGCTAGTCATGAGGTCGCCATAGAAATCGGCTCGCATCGTCAGAATCACCAGGCAACGCGGTTCGGCACGGAGCGACTTCAGGCGTTCGATGAACGCCTCGTGGGTCACCGCATCCTTGACCTGGCTGAACAGCTCCTCGAACTGGTCAACAATGAGCAGGAGCCGACACGCCGAGGGCTCGGCGTCGAGCAGCGCGGTGACTGTGGCGGCAGTGTCGTCAGCCGCGCCGCCGAGGACGCGAGCGAATTCGTCGAGCGGAGTCGCCCCGGGGCGCATCGTCAGCACACGCCACGTCCCGCGAGGAAAATGCTTCGGTTCATCGAGCCTGGGCAACAGTCCGGCCGTCACCAGTGACGACTTGCCGGAACCCGACGGACCGATCACCAGAAGAAAATGGTGCTGGCGGACCAGCGTCAGGAGGTCCTGGATCTCGTCATCACGGCCGTGGAAGAATCGGGCGTCTTGCTTGCGGAACGGGACCATCCCCGGGTACGGGCATTCCACGACCTCAACCACCGGCGACGGCCGATCGAGCACCGCGCGGAGCCGGGCGATTTCATTCTCCCAACCAGCCTGGTCGGTGTCGGTGAAGTTGAGCCGGACGCGGAATCGGAGGCTCAAGGGGAGGTCGCATGCCTGCCGGTCGACCGCCAGAAGCCGATTCTGACTCGCCTCGACATTGGCGAACGCGACAAGTTGCTCGCCAAACCGCGCCCATTCGTCGGCGAGGAAAGCCGGGCTGAGCACCAGCAACGTGAATCGGCTCGAAGTGACGGCCCGTTCGAACTCGGCCGGCACCGTGGCCGTCGGGCTGAACTCGCGCGGGGTGATCACGCGGCCGGTTTCGAGCCCCAGTTCGACTTTCAGGTAACCCTCAACCCACGCGCGGTCGGCCGGGGCATGCACAATGAAGAGATCATACGGGTAAGTTGGGGCACCTTCGGAACCGGCGAGGTTCTCGGAGTATCGGTTCATAAAGGCGACCTTGATCGTACACGAAGAGGGTAACCACGAATGTTGCGAATTAGACCAACGGACAAAAGCATCTTAACTATGTCAAACATTTAAAGAATATATAAATCTCGATCTATTAATACTCGCAGCATGTAATTATTTTTTGTGATTTCCGTGTTTTGCATGGTGAGTAGTCTCGTTGCACTCACCGCGGGAACAGCGACCATTTCGGCTCCAACTCGATGGCGAAATTCCAGCGCTTTCGCCACCGATCCAGGGGGACGTCGTCTGAGTTGACGTCCGCAGATAAGCGTAGGTCTTTTGCTCACGCACCTCTTCGTCGTTGTCCGTGACGGCCAGCGCAAAGTTGAGCACCGACCCAGGGCCAGCCAGCGTGATGCCCGGACCGTCCTGGGTATCGATCAGGCCCACGGGGATCTCGATCTCGATGATATAACCATCGTCCACGCGTTTGGCCACGGGCTTCCAGTCCGCGTCGCTGAACGCCTGCGCACGGGTGAACTGGTGCCCCGCCGCGTCGGCCAGGAGCTGAAAGCCCTCCGAGGCGAGAACCTTGGTTTGGGTCGGATCCGCCTGAGTCGACGGGCTAAAGTCGTTGGGGACGCGGTCTCCGTCTATGAAGACTTCGACCCCATCGTTCTGGTGCGGTGTGGTCTTGTCGGCCTCCTGTGCGTCGACGAACTGGTCACGCACGTGGAACGCAAGGAACAACGACTTGTCAGAATAGGCCGCGTAGAGTTTGATCGCCAGGTCGTCGGGTGCTTTGGTCTTGGTCGAATCGCCCGTCACCTGACTGTCGAACGCAGCGAGGGTATTGTCCGCGCTCCAGGTGAGGCTCAACGGGAAGCCGTACTCCTTCGGCCCAATCACGCCATCAGCCACTGGGGAGATTCTCCGGTAAACAGCAATGATCATCGGCCGCTCGACCACCTTCCGAACATACTTCCGGTAGAGCTGAAGGGCGATCGCCACCAACGCGACCATGACCAATAAGCCGAGCACCGTGACCCGAAATCGCCACCGTTTCCGGAGCGGCCCTGTTTGGGCCACTGCTCCGTCGCTGATGTCCATGAGTGCACCTCGGCCGACGATAAAGCGCGACAAACCTGTGAAGGCCGTTGAGATTCTTTGAATCTGCCGGACCGCTTATCGTATGGTATCTTGTAAAGTTTCTGTCTTTCGTTCCTTTGAGGTCATCGGTTCAACCGCAAGAGGACTTCGGGCGTGCTGACTGTTGTCCGAGATCGAGGCCGCCCTAGCCCACTGGCGCCAGTGGCTCGACCGCGTGCCTGGTCGCCAGCGACCAATCATAACCGATCCAGGTGTGGATCGATGCCAGAATTCTTCAGCCACGGAAAACACAGACGGGATAGAATATATTCATTCTTTAGAGATTGTGAACCTTTTCCGTGCTTACCGTTCCATCCGTGGTTAAGATTCTTAATTAACTCTGGCCCACCTTAGGCGACTTGCAAGCTCGGGCGACCAGGCCGGCGGCTACGGAGTCGAACTCGTGGTCGTGGGTCGTGTCGAGTTAGTATCGCGACCGGATGCTCAGGTAAGCTCTAGCTCACGAGGCTCCCCGATCTCCGCGGCATGGCGGTAATCGTGAACGACCCTGAGCCGTTTGGCCGTGATCGCGCGAGCGCTTCGGTAAACTCGGCGCCAGAGATCGCTGTGTGGGCAAGCTGATCGCCGCCCGGATAGACCACCTCAACGGGCGGGAGGTACTGCCCCTTGTTCGCACCCTCCTTGATTTGGCCGCCATGCCCCGAGTAATACAGGAAAACGGTCGAGTTCGCGTCGCAACCCTGCTTGAGGGCGTCGAGTCCGGCGCGGATCTTATCCCGCGTGGCATCCTGATCCAGCAGGACCGTCACTTTTATTGGGTCATACCCGCAAAGTTCCGGATCGACGAGCGCCCCGGCCAGGTCTTGGGCGTCCTGGACCTTGGGCAGTTTGCGGATATTCGCATAGTCGGCGATGCCGACGATCAGGGCATGGGCGTTATCGAGTTTGGGCGTCGAGGAGTTCTCCGGGTTCAGTTCTCGTTCTACTGCGCGCGTGCTGGAGGAGAAGTCGCACCGGTCGAATCGGAATCCGGTGCGATCCGGAACGAGTCGAAAGTTGGGCGATACGGCTTGTCGGGGAAGAAACGGCGCCACTCCTCCCCGCTAAAATTGCGGTTAGCGACGCGGCTGGCGAGGCGCTGCCAGGAATCGAGATCGACGTCCCACAGCACCACGCCGACGGTGCCGTATCCAGCCGCGGTCTTGCCGTCGGGGCTGAAGGCCACTCCATTGACAGAGCCCTCCTGCACGGGCAGGGGGTCTTCCGCCAGGCGCTCGCGCCCGGCCACGTCCCATAGCACTACCCCGCCGTTGCTAAAAACGCTGTATCCTGCCGCGATGGTCTTGCCATCGGGGCTGAAGGCCACGCCCTTGACAGAGCCCTCCTTCACAGCGAGGGGGTCGTCCGAAATGCGCTTGTGCACGGCCACGTCCCACAGCACCACGCCGCCGCCGCCGGCGGGCCGTCGTATCCTGCCGCGATGGTCTTTCCGTCGGGGCTGAAAGCCGCACCCGTGACAGAGCCCTCCGTCACGGCGATGGAGGCGTCCGCCAGGCGCTGCGCGGCCACGTCCCACAGCACCACGCCGCCGGGCGCGGCCTTCGTATCCAGCCGCGATGGTCTTGCCGTCGGGGCTGAAGGCCACGCCCTTGACAGAGCCCTCCTTCACAGCGAGGGGGTCGTCCGAAAGGCGCTTCGCGCGTCCACGTCCCACAGCACCACCCCGCCGCCGCCGTCGTTGCCGCCGCTGAAGACGCCGCCGAAGTAGTATCCAGCCGCGATGGTCTTGCCGTCGGGGCTGAAGGCCACCCCACTGACAGAGCCCTCCTTCACGGGGAGGGGGTTGTCCCAAAGGCGCTGTGCCCGGCCGCGTCCCACAGCACCACCCCGCCGACGACGCCGTGGAATCCGGCCGCGACGGTCTTGCCGTCGGGGCTGAAGGCCACCCCACTGACAGAGCCCTCCTTCACGGGGAGGGAATCGCCCGCCAGTGCTTGCGCGCGGCCACGTCCCACAGCACCACCCCGCCGTCGCTGCCGCCGCTGAAGTAGTATCCAGCCGCGATAGTCTTTCCGTCGGGGCTGAAAGCCACCCCACTGACAGAGCCCTCCTTCACGGGGAGGGGGTCGTCCGCCAGGCGATTGCGCCCGGGGACGTCCCACAGCACTACCCCGCCGCTGCCGACGACGACGGCGCCGTATCCAGCCGCAATGGTCTTGCCATCGGGGCTGAAGACCACGCCTTTGACAGAGCCCTCCTTCACGGGGAGGGGGTCGTCCGCCAGGCGTTGCGCGCGTCCACGTCCCACAGCACCACCCCGCCGCCACTGGCGACGCTGTATCCAGCCGCGATGGTCTTTCCGTCGGGGCTGAAGACCACGCCTTTGACAGAGCCCTCCTTCACGGGGAGGGGGTCGTCCGCCAGGGGCTCCGCGCGTCCACGTCCCACAGCACCACCCCGCCGCCGCTGGCGACGCTGTATCCAGCCGCGATGGTCTTTCCGTCGGGGCTGAAGACCACGCCCTTGACAGAGCCCCCCTTCACCGGGAGGGGGTCGTCCCACCGCCCTTGCGCCCGGCCACGTCCCAAAACGCCACGCCGCCGCCGCTGGCGACGCTGTATCCAGCCGCGATGGTCTTTCCGTCGGGGCTGAAGGCCACCCCACTGACATAGCCTCCCGCGACGGGGAGGAGGCCGTCCGCTATGCGCTTGCGCGCGTCCACGTCCCACAGCACCACGCCGCCGTCGCGGCCGCCCCTGTATCCAGCCGCGATGGTCTTTCCATTGGGGCTGAAGGCTACGCCCATGACAAAGCCCTCCTTGACGGGGAGGGGATCGTCCGCCAGGCGCTCGCGCTGCCACGTCCCACAGCACCACGCCGCTGCCGAAGATGCCGGCGTATCCGGCCGCGAAGGTCTTTCCGTCGGGGCTGAAGGCCACGCCCATGACAAAGCCCTCCTTGACGGGGAGGGGGTCGTCCGCCAGGCGCTCGCGCCCGGCCACGTCCCACAGCACCACGCCGCCGCCGCGGACGTTGGCGTATCCAGCCGCGATGGTCTTGCCGTCGGGGCTGAAGGCCGCGTCGAAGACGGAGCCCTCCTCGATGTGCAAGAACGTCCTGAGCCCCGGCCGGTCCTGAAGCGCTTTGAAGAGACTATCGCGCCCCTCGAACGTGTTTGCGCTCCCGCAATGCCTCGACGGCGAGGAGGAGCGAACAGTCCAGGCGTTTGCTCCGTTCCGAGGCGGAGAGTGCGGCGAGCTCCCGGGAGATCGCTTTACTGGTCTGCCGCTCAGCGTCCAACCTCGCATTGCTCGCGATTTCGGATGCTTGCTTGAAAGCGTTAGCATTATTCTCGGCATTTTGCTTGGCGATCTCCGCGTATCGCCTCTCGGAATCGCCCCAGATAGCGAATCCAGAAATCGCCAGAGTCGCGAGGCTCAGGACGCCGATGGCGACCCGGGTCCACATCCGTTCGCCGCGCCCGAAATTCGATCGCTCGGCGACTCGCCTTCGCCAGGGATTGCACCTCGGGATCGATGCCCAGCTCGGCGGCGTCGGGGCTAGCTATCCAGAGATCGGCCTCGGCGAGTTCGGCAAGGTCGAGGAGGCCATGATCACCCGGACCCAGGCGGACCCATTCCTCGGCCTTGGCGACGAGACGGCGACGAGTTCGCTCGGCATCGCGACGTGAGCGCACCCACTCCTGAGACGCGGGCCAGCCGACGATCAGCATTTCGTGCGCGATGTCGAGGCGGCGACCGCGGCTGTCGTCGGCGCTGGGGGTGAGGAGGCGATTGTCGATCAGGTGCCGAGGACATCATTGAAGGTCTCCTCGGAGTCGGCCTCGGCTCGGAGGTCATCCACGGCGACCTGGCGACGGGTATCGGGCCGCCCTTCGCCGAACTGGACCAGTCGCAGGAAGATCCGCCGCGCGATTCGCTGTTCCTCGAGAGGCAGGTTGGCGAGGGTCGCATCGGCCTTGGTGGCCATCGCCACCGCCAGCCCGCTCCGGCCGTCGCGGCCGAGTGAGACATACGAGCCGCGAGTCAACAGGCGGCCAGACATCGTGCCCCAGAGCAGCACCAGCGCCTCTTGCAGCAACGGCAGCGAACCGGGCTCGTTAGCGGCATCGGCGATCAGGTGCTCGACCAGGCCCTCCTCGAGGAAGACGTCCGCCGCCTCGGCCGGCTTGACGATCGCCCTCCGCAGCGCGTCGCCGCGCAGCGGAGCAATATCGATGACCTGGCTCTTGTCGACCGGCCAGAGCGGGCTGGTCATGAGGTCGCCGTAGAAGTCGGCTCGCATCGTCAGGATCACCAGGCAACGCGGGTCGCCCCGCAGCGACTTCAGGCGGCCGATGAACGCCTCCCGCGTCGCCGAGTCCTTGACCTGACTGAACAGCTCCTCGAACTGGTCCACGATGAGCAGGAACCGTCGCGCCGAGGGCTCGGCGTCGAGCAACGCGGTTATCGCATCAGCAGGGTCCTCAGCAGCGCCGCCGAGAGACGCGAGCGACTCTCGCCGGAGTCGCCCCGGGTCGCATCGCCAGCACGCGCCAGGCCCCGCGAGGAAAGTGCTTCGGGTCGTCGAGCCTGGGCAGCAATCCGGCCATCACCAGCGACGACTTGCCGGAGCCCGATGGACCGATCACCAGGAGAAAACGGTGCTGGCGGACGAGCGTCAATAGGGCCTGGATCTCATCCTCACGTCCGTGGAAGAACCGGGCGTCTTGCTTGCGGAACGGGACCATCCCCGAATACGGGCACTCCACAGCCTCGACCACCGGCGCGGGCCGATCGAGCACCTCGCGGAGCCGGGCCATTTGCTCCTCCCAACCCGCCCGGTCGGGGTCGGTGAAGTTGAGCCGGACGCGGAATTCCAGCCTCAAGGGGAGTTCGCAGGCCTGCCGGTCGACCGCCAGCAGCCGGACTTGACCCGCCTTGACAGTCGCGTACGAGCCAAGCTCCTCGCTAAACCGCGCCCAGTCGTCGGAGAAGAATGCTGGGCTAAGTACCAGCAACGTGAATCGGCTCGAAGTGACGGCTCGCTCGAACTCGGCCGGAACGGTGGCCGTCGGGTCGACTCGCGAGGAGTGATCGCGCGGCCGGGTTCGAGCCCCAGCTCGACTTTCAGGTAACCCTCAACCCACGCGCGGTCGGCGTCGGCGTGCACGACGAAGAGTTCATAAAGGTTGACTGAGGCCCCTTCGGAGCCGACGAGCCTCTGTGCGTATCGGTCCATGAAGGTAACCCCGAAAGAACCCAAAAGAGAGTAACCACGAATTTGACGAATCTGACGAATGAAAAGACAATCAGGAAACGTAGCATAATCGTTGACTTCTAGGCTACCACGTACCGACTTGGCCCCTTGGTCAAACAAATTGTCCGCTAACCGTCTGTTCCGCCCTTAGCTTTTCTCATTCGTCTGATTCGTGTTATTCGTGGTTAACTATTATCCATGTCCGGCCATTTCCGGGCTTCGTCAACGTGCCGGCGGCAGCCATTTTCGATTATTCAGGCGTCACACGTAAGTCGAGCTTCTCGCAAGAGTTCGAGCGATGAAACCACTTCCGATAATTCAGGCGTCACACGTAAGTCCAATGCCCGTAAGGCTGTGACGCCGTGACGGCGTTTTTGGCCCCTGCAACTCTTTGTGCCGCTTCTCCTCTCGCCTCATCTCGGTAAGAGCGGCATACGCGTCACCCGCTTCAGTCTTTGTGATTGCACACCGAATTGGTCCATCGGGAAGTTCTTGAACCCGAGTTTTAAGGCTGGCGAATCGTCGGCCACGCGGTAGTCGCCGTGCGACGCGTCGCGGAACTTCGCGTCGGCCTCGAGCGACTGCTGGTCGCGACCGCTTTGTGCTTGCAGAGACAGCGACGGGGTTGGGGCAAGCTTGCCGGGTTTGTGCCACAGGTTGAAGTCGCACTGCTCACCCCAGGGCTTGGGCACGTCGATCGGTTTATAATCGGTGAACACAATATTGCGCTGGAAGATGTCGTCGCTTCCTTTGTACCAGACGTGCGGGTGGAATGAGTTGGCGACCATGATGTTGTTCGCGACAACGCGGTCGAATCCCTCACGCAGCTTGATCCCACCATTCAAGCAGAGGTTATTCTCGATGCGATAGTTCGACGATCCATCATCCAGGTCGATATCCCAGCCATGGTCGCAGCGCCAGCGGTTGTTCCTGAGGATGATGGGTTTGACGGTGTCGAGCCGAGGCAGGTCGTGAAGTCCCTTCTGGGCGAGGGCATTCAGGTCGACGTCTTTGAGGCCCCAGTAGCGGTCGCGGCCCCAGGAGTTGAACGAGCCGTGGTCGCCGGTCTCCTTAACGGTATCGAAGACGTCGCAGAATTCGATCACGTGGCCACCCCAGCAGCCGTCGCCGATGTTGATGCCAGCGCGCGGCACGTCAAAGATCGAGCAGTGGCGGACAGTGATGCCCTGCGCCATGGCGATCTGGATCGCGGCCGACTGCTTCTCCATCCGGCCGGTGCGGCTCGATTAGGCAGTCCTCCACCAGGCAGTCGGCAGGGTAGTCGTCGGTCTTCGGGCCAGGTGTCCGGTCGATCTCGGATAGCGTCTGTCGTTGCTCATACTCGAAGAGTGGACTGCGCACCGCCTTGGGATCGCCCACGAAGGCGACTCCGTTGGCGCCGGCCTCGGTGATGTGACAGCCCCGGATCGTCAGATTTCGGTTGCGACGGCTCACGAAGACGGCGTTGCCCCCAGTCGGTCGAGCGTGCTGTCTTCGAGCGAGCAATGCTCGGTACCCTCGAAGACGATTGCGCCGCCGCGATAGATCGTCCAGTCGCTCCGCAACAAAGGCTCGCGGTTTTCCATAAAACTACGCGCCGTATGGCGGAAGACGAACCCCTTGAGCGTCACGAACGCGACCGGCCGCTTTTCCTCGCCTCGGAACTCGACCAGGTGTCGCAGTTTCACACCCTCGACCACCGCCTTAGCCGGGTCGACACCACGGGGAGAACATAGGAGAGCGTGCGCGACCGACGATCGAGGAACCATTCGCCGGGCGCGTCCAGCTCTTCGGCGATGTCCTCGACGAACCGGATTTGCTCATGCATTCCCAGCCTGCGGTTGTTCTGCCAACCTCCTTCAAAAGTGACAGCACCGTCGGTGTCCTTACCGGTGATGACATAGTGGAAGTCGCCCCACATGTGCTTGTGCATGGCATGAATAAACCCGCCCTGCGGGTCGGCCCAGCGTTTGGCTCGGTCCTTGCTGAAGGCGTCGGCGGCGAAGCCCTGGAAGTATTGCGCGTTGGGGATCTTCATCGGGATAACGTGCCAGAGTCTGCCGCTGGCCGTTGACGAAGAGCTGATCGGTGGCGAACCCCGTTGGCACCGCGGCCTGGATGATTCCTTTCTTAGCAGGCATCCAGCTCAACCGGAGCACCACGCCGCCGCTGACGATGACCTCTTCACCAGGAGCCGCTCGGTAGGTGATGGGAGCGGTTTCGGTGCCCGAGTCTGCGGGGCCAAAGACGAGGGTCTCCAGTAGCCGGTAGGTGCCCGCGTGGAAGGTCACTGTGATCGGCTCCGCCGACTTACTCTTTTACGACCCGCACCCCGCCTTCGCCCCGGCGAAGCTGGCCAGAGGCGACTCGGCCGTGCCGACGCTGTCGTCGCGTCCGTTCGGGCTGACATGCAACTCAACGGCCCGTAAGTCGCTGGTCAGCACGGCAAGAGCCAGTCCCGCAACGATCTGCATACGACTCTTCATCAATACACCTTTTCATTCAGCGGGCTGGAGCGCGTTCCAGATTCTGAGCGTGTAGTAAATCGGACTGTGGTCCGCAAGGGCAGCTAAGGGGATGAAATCCAGGTTCAAGGACTCGAGCTTTTCGCCGATCGTCGAGAATTCGCGCTGGCTCACCGCATCGCGGATCACTTGACTGGTCTTCTTCAAGGTCGACGCGTTGAATGTGTTCCACCCGGCCTTCAGCGATTGGAAGTGGCCACGGATGTTGCTGTCGATGATGTTGAACTTGGTTGGATCGCTGATGATCCCGCCGGTGCTGTCGATGAACTTGAGATGCCCACGTGACTGTACTTGGCGAGCAAACCGGGCGGCGGCAGGTGGGGGACGATGTCAGTGTTGTTCACAAAACGGTAACACGGGGCCGCGAAGCTTGCCTGGAAGACGTCGTCACCGACCCGAGGGGAACCGAATGTGTACAAGCCGCCGACGTTGCCTGGCCCAAAACGATCCGCGGCGATTGTGGCGAGGGCCGCGCCAGGCTGTGGCCCGTAAACCAGATCGTCTTTCCGTTTCTCTCGCCGCGGATCGCCGCGAGGTGCTCGCCGAGGCCGCTCCAGATCTCGTCGACGGACCGGTGGAATCCCGCATGAACACGGGTTCCTGGAGCCAACCGGAAGTCCACATCCGTCGCCAGGTCCACCCTGTTGAGCAGCCTCAACTTGAGATTCAAAATCGGGTCCGGGAAGCTCTCGATCCGAGTTCCCCGAAACGCGACGATTGCAAAGCGATCGTTGTCCACCACCAAGCACTGAGTGCCGCGCACGTCGCCCTGAAACAAACGGACGGAGAGCCCCAGCGTCTCCACCAAGCCGGAGTCGATCAGCCGCTGGTGGATGAACGGCTCGTCGCCATAGACCAAGAGCGATGCTTCGGCAAGCCACCACGCCTTTACCAGCGAGAAGGTCGTGTCTGCCGGCTGAAAGGGATGGTCCCCGAAGTTCTCGAAGTACCGGTGCCCGACCGAAACCGGGACCAGGTTATTCAGCGTGGGTGGAGGCAAGGCCTTGCGAGTCATGAGCGAATCCACCTTTGGGCTTGTCGAACAGCGGGGCGAGTGACCGTTCGTAGTTCTTCCAACGGCCCACCGAGCGATTGTAGACCGGCTGGCGAACCTGAGCGACGCTGGCGGTCCGCACCGGTCGGCGTGTCTTGTGGAACTCCAGGCAGGCCGGGTCCCACTCCAGTCCGCACCAGGCCACCAGCTTTTGGGAGGTACCCTCGATGTCGGCCACCATCTCCTCGTAGTCGAGCTCGAATACCGAGACCGGCAGCACCTGACGCCAGTGATCCATGATGCGCTGATACTCTTTGATACGTGAGGCGATGTGATCCGCGTCGCACGCCCAGCGGACCTGTGCCATGTGGGTCATCCAGCACGAAAGCGCCACGTCGTTCAGGTCGCGGCGGCAGTGGATCAGCTTGGCGCGCGGAAACAGCGTGGCGATCAAACCCAGATAAAGTGTGTTTTCCGGCATCTTGTCCACGACCCGGCTGGCCTCGGCCGAGCCGACGAGGGCCGTTAACGCGTCGAGATGGCGAGCGGCCAACCGCCTCACGGCCTCCCGGTCGAGGTATTGCAGGCAGTCGAGAGGTCCGCCGGCACGTGCGGTTGCATCGGGTATCGCCTCAAATGTCTGCCGGGGCAGGCGGAGTTCACCCGCGCCGAACACCCGCGGGTGACTCGCCAGGACCTGCTCGGCCAGCGTCGTGCCCGACCGCGGCATGCCGACGATGAAGACCGGCAGCGCTGTCTCGAGACCGAATCCACGCACTCCGGCGAAAAACTCGGCCGAGAACGCCGTGATCAATTCATCGACAAACCTATGATGTGTATCAGGATTATAGCCTTTGTCGCGCTTCTGGAAATCAGCCAGTTGCAGCGCGTTGGCCTGGAGAGTGAGCGCAGCCGAGCGGTCAAAATCGGCCTCGGCGTCAAGTACCTGGGCCAGTCCGAACTGGAGCTGCCACCTCCGATCGGCTGGCAGATCGGAAACGGCCAGCAATCCCTCGATCGTAACACGGTCGGCCGGCGGCAGCTTGTCCCGCAGCCAGGTGGCCAGCCGGGCGAGGGAGCCGCCGTGTATCGGGTCGTATCGCAGCGCCGTCCTGAGCGATGCGAGTGCCCGGTCAAAGTCGCCCCGCTCCTCGAACACCCCCCCGACGCCCGCGTGAGCGGCGGCCAGGTTTGGCTTGAGCCGGATCGCCGAGTTGTACGATTCCTCGGCCTCGTCGAGGCGGCCGAGTGCTTGGAGCACGTTGCCGAGATTGCTGTGGCCCTCGGCAAAATCAGGCTGGAGCCGTACACAGGCGCGGCAATGCTCGAGGGCCTCGTGGGGCTCACCATGTTCCAGCAGCGTTCTCCCGAGGTTACCCTGCGCCTGAGCCGCGTTGGGATCGAGCCGCACAGCCGTACGGAATTGATCGAGCGCGCCGATCGTGTCCCCCTGGTGTCGCAATGCGTTACCCAGATTGTTGTAGGCCGCCGCCATCTCGGGCGCAAGCCGGATGGCATCACGCAAGTGCTGGATCGCGGCGTCGACATTCCCCAGGCTCAAGAATGTCAACCCCAGGTTGCTCAGAACCACCGGATTATTCGCCTTCAGCCGCAAGGCGGCGTGGTAGCAGCCGATGGCGCGATCGGCCGCTCCGCTGGCCCAGTAGGCCTCGGCCAGACTGGCGTGAAAAGCCGCCTCGGACGGTCGGAGGGCGACCGCATGAGCAATCAGCTCGACGGCCCGAGCGACGCTGCCGCGCTGGAGTGACACCAGGCCCAGGAGATGGAGCACCTCGGGTTGATACGGGTTCTCGGCCAGGGCCGCTTCGTACACGCTGGCGGCCCGATCAAGGTTGCCGCGCCGGTGGTGCTCCAGGGCCTCGCTCAGGTTGATGGGCATGGATTTTCGCTCGAAGGGACAGAGCCGGAGGAACTGTCCGGCAACGTCAACCTTCTCCAATAGACAATGAGCTCGTCAAGTCGCCCTCCACCAGAGAGTACGTGTTGGCCATCTCCCGCTTCAATTTGCCCTTGCTCACCAATTCTTC
>CAVRFS010000131.1:0-22674 GCA_963720335.1 uncultured Planctomycetota bacterium
GCTTCCGAGTTCGCTGTCCACCTGGATCACATTCGCGATAACCGTGCTCCCAAGGATTACCAGGACCCGAGCGGTTCTTCGAGCGGACGTTCCTCGCCAGAACCTCAAGGACCTCGCCGCCCAGACGGTGCGCGGCTCTCGGGCATCACTGTCGAGACCTCGGCCGTCTTCAACATGGCGACCCAGTTCGGCGGCGGCAAGACACACTCGCTGACCCTTCTCTATCACCTCGCCAAACCGGGCCGGCGGCGCAGGACTGGCAGGGCGTCGCCGACATCCTCGAACAAGCGGAAGTCAAGCGGTGCCCAAGGCGGCGACCGCGGTCTTCGTCGGGACCGAGTTCGACTCCCTCCCCGGACGGGGCGGCGAACGGCGAGCCCGGCGGACGACGCCCTGGGGCGAGATCGCCTGGCAACTCGGCGGGGAGAAGGCGTTCGCCGTCGTCGCCGCCATGACGAGGAGGGGTCGCGCCGGGCGGAGACGCGATCCGGGCTTTCCTGCCCGACGGCCCGGCCCTCATCCTGATGGACGAGCTGATCAACTACGTCAACCGGCCGCAACGACCCAAGAAGCTGGGGGCCCAGCTCTACAACTTCCTCCACAACCTCTCCGAAGAAGCCCGCGCCGGCAAGAACCTGGTCCTGTGCGTCTCGATTCCGGGCTCGGAGCTGGAGATGACGGCCGAGGATCCAGGGACTACGAGTCGATCAAGAAGCTGCTCGACCGGCTCGGCAAGGCGGTCATCATGTCGGCCGAGACCGACCATGCCGAGATCATCCGCCGCCGGCTCTTCGACTGGTCCGGCCTACCCGAGGAAGGCAAGAAGACCGCCGCGGCCTACGCCGACTGGGTCCAGGACCACAAGCAGATGGTCGGCGACTTCGACGCCGACTCCGCCCGGGACGGTTCCAGGCGATCCTATCCGTTCCACCCGGCGCTGCTCTCGGTCTTCGAGCGGAAGTGGCAGAGCCTCCCCCGATTCCAGAAGACCCGCGGCGATGCTCCGGTTGCTGGCGCTCTGGGTCTCGCACGCCTACAAGCGGGGCTACAAGGGCGTCCACCGCGACCCGCTGATCGGGCTGGGGACCGCTCCCCTGGATGACCCCTACTTCCGCGCGGCCCTGTTCGAGCAGCTCGGCAACAACGACCTCGAAGGGCCGGTGACGACCGACATCGCGGGCAAGAAGGAAGCCCACGCCCTGCGGCTCGACCGCGACGCCGATGACGCGGTCAAGAAGGCGCGGCTGCACCAAAAAGTGGCGACGACGATCCTGTTCGAGTCGAACGGCGGCATGACAAGGGCCGAGGCGACCGTGCCCGAGATCCGCCTGGCCGTCGCCGAGCCCGACCTCGACATCGCCAACGTCGAATCGGCCCTCGAAGCCCTCGACGAGAGCTGCTACTACCTGAGAGCCGACCACAACCGCTACCGGTTCAGCATGAGCCCGAACCTGAACAAGCTGCTCACCGACCGCCGGTCGGGAGTCTCGACCAGGGACATCGACGAGCGGGTCAAGCAGGTGGTCCAGGAGGCGTTCAAGACCGGCCCCGGGGCTGGAATGGGTACCGTTCCCCGACAAGAGCGGGCAGGTCTCCGACCGCCCGGCGCTGACGCTGGTGGTGATGTCTCCCGCCCAGGGCCACGGCGACCCCGCCACGCTCAAGCTGATCGACCAGATCGTCCGCGAGCATGGCCAGTCCGGGCGGACGTTCAAGAGCGCCCTGCTCTTCGCGGTCGCCGAGAACGACGCAGCCCTACGCGACGAGGCCCGCAAGCTGCTCGCCTGGGAAGATATCCGGGACGACGACGAGACGGTCAAGCGGCTCGACGAAGGTCAGCGGCGGCAGCTCGAACCGGGCGTCAAGAGAGCGGCCCGCGACCTCAAGGAGGCGGTCTGGCGGGCGTACAAGTACCTTTTACTCCTGGGACGGACAACACGCTCCAGGAGATCGACCTTGGGCTGGTCAATTCCAGCGCGGCCGGTTCGCTGGCCGAACTGTACGTCAACCGGCTCCGCGAGCGGGACGAGATCACCGACAGCGTCGGGCCGAACAAGCTGATCAAGGCGTGGCCGCCCGCGAACAAGGAATGGACGACCAAGGCGGTCCGGGACGCCTTCTTCTCGTCGCCGACACTGCCCCGGCTGTTGAAGCCGGACGCGATCAAGCGCACGATCGCCGACGGAGTCAACCAGAAGCTCATTGCCTACGCGGGCAAGACCGCGAGCGGTCAATATGACCCGTTCATCTTCGAGCCCGACACCGGAGTCGATGAGAACGACATCGAGATCTCGGACGAGATGGTCATCCTCCGAGCGAAAGATGCGGATGATCCTCAAAGAGCCTGCCCGGCTGACGCGCATTGAGATCCGCCCGTCGTCGGCGACGGTTCGGCCCGGCGAGTCGATCACGTTCACCGCGACATGCTTCGACCAGCATGGGCGCACCTTGGATGGTGCCGAGTTAACCTGGTCGGCGACAGGCGGAACGATCGAGCCCGGATGGGCGATTCTCGGCCGAGGAGGTTGGCCATTACCGAATCGAGGCGAGCGTGTGGGTATCACCGGGTCGCGAGCTGGCGTCAGCGTCCAAGATACGACGCCTCCGCCGCCGAAAGGTTTCGCCTGGCAGCGGCACGGTGCCGCCGCAGAAGTGGATGAACTTCTACACGAAGGTTCTTTCGCGGTTCGCCTCGTATCCGGGCCTGACGCTGGAGGTCTCGTTCCGGGTCGCGCCGGGCGAAGAGGTAACCGAGGCCAAGATCGAGGAAGCCAAGGCCGCGCTGCGAGAGCTTGGGCTTTCTGAGCAAACCAAGACGACGTAGTCCGGCCGAGGGGAAGTGGGACCGCTGCCGACCTATTGATCAAGCCCCACAAAACCACGCGTCTCGAAACGCTCCGTCCAGCACGGTCATCCCCAGTTTTTCACCGGTTCGCGTTCGCACTCACCCTGCGCCCGCGTCTCGTCTTGCCGGAAGCCACCCGTCCATCCTACACTGGCCTGAGTTCAAGAAAGGTCAAAACTGAGTGATGGAAGCGGACCGATACAGGAGGTAGTCCTTGCCATGGCTGTGCAGTTTGCCGTCCTCGCCAGTGGATCGCGAGGCAATTCGACATTGGTGCGCGATCACGTCGCCGGATTGCTGATCGACGTGGGGTTGGGTCCGAAAGAGCTGGGGCAGCGGCTGGAGAATGTCGGCTCGAGCTGGTCGCAGGTCGCCGCAGTGGTGCTGACCCATACACACAGCGATCACGTCGATTCCGCAACCTTTTCGGAGCTGGCTCGCCGCAAGGCGACGCTCTACTGTCACGAAGGCCATCGCACGGGGCTGCTCGGGACATCGGGCTTTCAAAAGCTGGAAGAAGCGGGGTTGATCCGGTTCTACGACGAGCGGCCGTTCTTGACCACGACCGGGGTCAGACTGGAACCGATCCGCCTGCGACACGACGGAGGCCCAACCTACGGGTTCCGGATCGAGGTGTCAGTGGCGCGCCGCGGCCGGCCGGTGGGCATCGGTTATCTCGCGGACACGGGAACTTGGTCCGAAACCATGGCAGATAGCCTGGCGGACGTCGAGGTGCTCGGCGTTGAATTCAACCACGACCTGGCCATGCAAAAATCGTCTGGGCGTCCGCAGTTTCTGATCGCCCGAAACCTGAGCGACGATGGCCATCTCTCGAATGGTCAAGGAGCCGATTTGGTTCAGGCGGTCCTCAGCCGATCCCGGCGGAAAACATTGCGCCACCTGGTGTTACTTCACTTGAGCGAACAATGCAACCAGCCTGACCTGGCAATCCCGCCGCCCGCGAGGCAATCCAGCGCGAGCGACATCACCCGGAGATCCATGCCGCGAGGCAGAGTCCAGCTCATCCCAACCTGTGGATCATTCCCGGCGAGCGCTCCGTCCGTCGGCCGGGCTTTGATGCCTCCCGGGGGCACACGTCGAAGGGCAGGGGCAACCGGCGCAGGCCAGGGTCTCCGCGGAACGCGGCGTCCGTCCCTCGCGACGACGGAAACGGCCCGTCGACACGCCGGGCTTGCCGGGTTTCACTGCCCTGCTCCCTTGGGATGGCGAGCTGGATCAAGGCTGAACTGAAAATCGCGAGGACCTGCTGAACGTGGCGCATTACTTCGCCAGCGATATTCACCTTCGATTCGATCGTCCCGACCGCGACCGTCGTTTTCGGACCTGGTTAAGCCGGCTGAGCCATGACGACTCCTTGATCATCGTCGGCGATCTTTGCGACTTCTGGATGGGCTCGCGGCGCCGCGATTTCGACCTCAATCGTTGCGAGAGCCTGCGCGGACTGGCCGAGTTTCGCCGTGAAGGGGGGTCGCTGGCGATCATGGCCGGCAATCACGACGCCTGGCTCTGCCCATACTATCAAAACGAGCTGGGTGCCCAGATCTTGACTGAACGATACGACATGACCCTGCCCTTCGGCGGGTGCCCCGACCATGATCTCCGACTGCGACTGGTCCACGGCCATCTCTTGGGCGCGCGCGGGCCCTGGAAAGCCTTGATGGAAAGCCGCGCGTTCTTCGAGGGGTTTGGCCACGTTCCCAGGCCGATCGCCCGGGCCATGGATCATGTGCTGGCCTGGCGCAATGAGCGCGGGCTCGAGGCCGATGAGCGGCGCCACATGGGCGTCTACCGCGAATACGCGGCCGCCAGCCGCGGCTCTGTCGACCTGGTTGTGATCGGACATGTCCACAGCCCGGCCGACGATGCCGGGACTGTCCCTCGTTTGATCGTTCTCGGGGGCTGGCAGCATCGCACGAGCTACCTCAAAATCGATTCGACCGGTGCTCATTTTCATGTCGAACGCGATGACCCTTCGGTTACCCCCGACGCTCCGGGTGCGACGCTTTCGCGGGACCACTCCGCAGTAACTCATGAGGCCAAGCTTAATGAAAATTGATCATCATCTCCATACGTCCCGGTATTCACCCGATAGTGAAATCGACCCGATAAAACTGGTCAAGCACGCGTCGAGAATCGGCCTGGACGGACTGGTGATCACCGAGCACGACTATCAATGGGAGCCGGACGAGCTGGCGGAGCTGGCGGACCGAGCCGCCCCGCTCCTGGTCTTCTCCGGGGCCGAAATCTCGGCGCACGAAGGGCACTTTCTGGTGTACGGCCTGCCCACGATCGACGAGGCGCCGCCGGGCATCGCACTGGCTGACCTACTCAAGGTCGTTCGGAGCCATCACGCCGCCATCGTCGCCGCACACCCGTTTCGCTGGGACCAGCGCTTCGATCAGATTGTCGCCGAACATGGCCCGGCCTTCGATGCCCTGGAACTGGTGAGCAACAACGTGACCAAGGAAACTCGTTCCAAGACCGCGCTCCTGCTCCGCGACCATCCTTCCATGGGAGCGACCGGCTCGAGCGACGCTCACGAGCTCCCCGTCCTGGGTTGCTATTTCACCGAGTTTGACGGCCCTATCGTCACCATCGCCGATTTCGTGACCGCACTTCTCAACCGTCGCGGGCGCCCCCAGCACCATGAGCGTGCGCGCCTGGCAAGCGGGCCTGTGGGCTTAAAGGATGAAGGATAAAGGATAAAGGATAAAGGATGAATAAGAACATGCCGTTTCCGCTTCATCCTTCACCCTTTCCTTCTGCGGTTCCTTGCGTCGCGGCGTTGAAGCCAAAGCTTACCCCACTCGATCCTGTAGGTACGGTGAATATGCGCGGTCACCCGGTTGAAGCGTATGGTCATCTCTCGAGCTTGTTCGATCGATAGGTGGCGAACTATACCGGGCTGGAGAACGAAGCGCAGCACGCGGAAGTCGGCCAGAGTAACGGGGTCGAGAAACGTCTCGATCCCGTGATCAGCGAGTCTGGCTAATAGTACCGTTGGGTCGCTCAACGACCCTTCCCGACCGGGGGCGCCGGTGCAGATCATGCTCCAACCTGGCCAGTCGTTCAACGACCCGCTCCTGCGGCGGATGTGCCTCGAGGCGATCGGAGATCAACTGCGCTGCTCCACAAGCCGCGATGACGAACCCCGCCACCACGCCCGGCCCCCAGGCCGATGGCCGGGACGCGAGTCGGAGTAACCTGCGATGGACAAGTCCCAGCGCGGACCCGACCAGGGCACCCCCTAAATGACCCCAATTGTCGAGATGCAGATTGAAAAAACGCGGGAGCACGACCCCGAGCACCGCTGTCAGAACCATGAAGAAGACCATCAGCCAGCCCAGCCGTCTTCCCATCTGAGTGCGCGATTGTAAGCCCGCGACCGCGCAACGCAACCAGCCCCATGATCACAACCGATCCACCCGCCGAGGGACTCCGGGGGCTCGAGCCATTCCAATAGCGAATCCAGATCGAGATCAGGTTTCCACCACCACCAGTCAAGCCATAAATCATGACAAACTGATGCGTACCATACCACGATTCGAGAAGCGTTCCGAGCTGATAGAATGCCAGCAGGTTGAGGGCAATATGAACCACACTGAAATGGAGGAACGTGCTTGTGACTAACCTCCACACCTCACCCCGGTAGATGTCCTCGACGCGAGGTCGCCAAAGCGATGGCCGGCGTTGACACCCATGACCAGCAAATTCATCCAGTGGGGATGAACGCCTTCGGCGTACTGGGAGCCGATCATCGCCACAAAGACCACGATCCAGAGTATGCAGAAGAAAATCGTCGCCGGAAAATCGTGCACTTCACGGGCAATCCCTCGCAATGTCATGATTGCCCTCAAAGGATCTTTCATGAAGTTGAATCGAGAACCGCTGAGAACCTGCGTGCCGATAAGCAGGCCCTGCGACGCGATCGATCGGCCTCGACGGCCGTGTCAGTCTTCGCTGGTGAGGATCGACCGCAGCCGGTTTTGACGCGCGGTCCATTGGCTCTCATCGAGCACCGGAGAGAGTCCAGTCGTTGGAATCGGCTGGTCGAGGATCACCCACGTCTTGCAGCCGGCATGCTCGGGCGTCGCGGCGACCGGCAGCACCGAATGGCCGAGCCAGACTCAAGCGCCCAAGACCCAGAGCCCCGGTTTACGATAATGGAACCGCTTGAAGATCGTTTCACAAGTCAAGCAGTGGAATTCTTCGAGAGCCGGCAAGGACTTCTCACTTTCGACGCGGCCGATCTGGTCAACGCGAACCAAGCCGCGAATCGGTACCGATCCGACAGCTTCCGGGACGCTCGGGTGAGCCGATCGCGGTTGTGCCGCGATTCCGCGCATTCCCTGCTCGGCCTGATGCACCCAGGTCGGATAGAGCCAGAATTCGGGGTGTTCGGGGACAAAACGCCCGGCCCCGCGCTCTCGCTGATCCCCCCTTTGCGGACGATGACCGACTGGCGGCCCTCGATCAGGGCGTCGCAGACGCCTGCCCATTCCTTGAAGGCGACGCGCACAGGATTCGGATCGCGCGACTTACCATTCCCACTCAGCCTTGGGAACCCGAACCATCAGGTCGGTCACGGCGGTCCGTGGCGACTTTCCCTCGAACAAGATCTGATACAGCTCGACAGTGATCGGCATCTCGACGCCACGCTGCCGTGCCAGGTGTGGACGCTCCGGGTGGTCGGCACGCCCTCGGCGACGTTGACCATCTCCGCCGAGCACGTGCTCGAGCGTTTCCCCTCCGCCGATCCGTTCGCCGACCGCGCGGTTGCGGCCATACGGACTGTAGCAGGTCGTGACGACGTCGCCCACGCCGGCCAGGCCGTAAAACGTGTCGAGCCGTGCCCCGAGGTTGACCCCGAGCCGGGCGATCTCGACCAGTCCGCGCGTGAGCAGAGCGGCCTTGGCGTTATCGCCGAAACCCAGTCCGTCGCAAATCCCGGCGGCGATCCCCAGGATGTTTTTCAGTGCCCCGGCGAGCTCGACCCCCAGCGGCTCGGTACTGGTGTAGACCCGGAACGACTCCTGGTTCGAGACGTCGCGGACCTGGGCGGCGAGCGGTTCGTCCGTCGCCGGAGACGACCACCGAGGCGGGCAGCCCGCGCGCCAACTCCTCGGCGTGGCTGGGTCCGCTCAGGACCGCGACCGGGCGCGGTCCGAGCGTGTCAGGGATGATCTGGCTGGGCCGCGCAAACGTCCCGTACTCGATGCCCTTCACCACGCTCAGGACCGGAACCGCCCGCCGGAAGCTCGCGGCGACAAGGCCGACAGCGTGGCCCGTAAGTACGAGGTGGGAACGGCCGCCACGAACAGGTCGGCGTCCGCCGGCGGCCTAGGACACGGACGCCGTGATCCGCACCGAATCCGGAATCGTGATCCGGGCAGGTGCCGCTGGTTGACGCGAATCAGCGCCAATTGTTGGGCAAGTTCAGGATCTCGCGACCAAAGGCTGACCTCGGCGGCGCGCCTTGTCAAACAACAACGCAAGCGCCGTCCCCATGCCCCCCGAGCCGAGAATCGCCACCCGTCTCATGGATCAATCAACGCCGCTTGAATATCCGCGAGTTGCTGTCTGATTCGTGTCCGGCGGGTCGTGCGGACCGAGACCGCCAACACGAAGCCATGCCGTCAGGCCGATCTATTATAGGATCGGACGGCAACCATTGACACCGACAACCGGAACCCTCGGATCATTGCCGGGCTCGACGTGGAGACAGTTCCCGGGTTGCCGCTTTATAATGGACCAGCCTCCTCGATGCGCCGCCCGGCCGAATTTGACGTTTCGTGACCAGCGCAGACGCTTAATCCTGAACGGAAAAGAAAGGAAAGAATTGTGCCAGAGGCGATCGATCCGCGGGCCAATCCATCGCCGGCTCACCCCTCGATTGAGGGCAAGCCCGTCGTACTCGTTCCCCATTACTCGGCCGTCGAAGACGAGTGCGACAAAGGTCTCCGTGCGCTGGAAAAGGCCGGCGTTACGGTCAGGCGAGCGTCGTTCTCGGCCATCGATCTGCTCCGAAGTGTGATCCTTTCGCAAGCATTAAAAGATGGTTTCGATCGGTTTTTGTTCATCGATTCCGATATCGGATTTGACCGGGCGGATGCAATGCGATTACTGAACAGGCCTGAGCCGGTCGTGGCTGGCGTTTATATGAAGAAAAAGGAACGGGACTTTTCCGGAGTGTTCGCCCGGGGCGTTGACCGCGTCGTCTTTGGACCGGCGGCTCCAGGCCTCTACCCCATGCTCTATGCATCGGCCGGTTTTCTGAGGATCAAATCCGAAGTCCTCCACCGGATGATCGAGGAGCTGAAGCTGCCCGAGTGCCATTTCGGAGTGGTCAAGGGGACTATCCCTTCTTTCTCCCTTTGTGCGTGCCCGATGGGCGGGGCGGAACGTGTTACCTGACCGAGGACTACAGCTTTTCGCACCGGTTGCACCAGATCGGCATTACTCCGATGGCGGACACGTCAATCCGGCTCTTTCACTACGGCAAATATGGGTATAACTATACAGATCTGAGCTCACAGCAGACATTCGCCAACTATACGCTCGAAATCAGCTATCCCGAGGGGGGCGACCGGCCGTAGTCCGAAGTTGTTAGAAACGGACGAGCGGAGTTCCTCCCGGTTTCGTTGGCCGCTTTCCCCCCTTGCGAAGGGGGGGTAGGGGGGGTGGTCCCGGCGGAATTAGGGCCAGGTTCGCGGCTTCGGGTCGGCTGGACCGGCGGAATTACGGCGTATTCCGAGGCGATTGGTTATGCCCTGTTCACCCCCCCTGCCCCCCCTTCGCAAGGGGGGGAAACAGATCGCTCGCTCGCACCGGCATTCGATCCCGCGCAACAAAAACGGGCGTCTCGAAACCGTCCCGCGTGCGCATCTTACCCCATCCTTTCGTCACCCCACACTGCCCCCCCTTCGCAAGGGGGGAAACTTGAGTCGCGGATGCATGTGTAGAGACCAATGGTGCGAGGCAATCGCGGCCTCTGAGCCCCATTCATTCGAGCGCAGGCCGAGTCATTTCCCCCGATAGGCCCGATCGAGCAAGTCGATCGGATGGGCGACCTCGATCGGGCTGTTCCGTTCCTTGACCTTGCGGGCGATCTGGAGGATGCAGCCCACGTTTCCGGTCACGACCATCCTGGCGCCTGTCGCTTCGATATGGTCCATTTTGCGGCGACCGAGGCGTTCGGACATCTCGGGCTGTGACAAGTTGTAGGTCCCCGCGGCGCCACAGCAGATTTCGGTTTCCTCAAGAGGCACCAGCTCCAGCCCTGGAATCATGGCGAGCAAGGCACGCGGCTGACTGCGAATCTGCTGCCCGTGGCAGAGGTGGCAGGCGTCGTGGTAGGCCACCTTGAGCGGGACGGCGTTGCGAGGCGGGATCGGTCCCAGGGCCATCAGGAACTCGGAGATATCCTTGACCTTGGCGACGAATTGAGTCGCGTCCTCGTGAACGATCCGCGGGCAGGATATGGGCGTAATCCTTGAGCATCGCGCCGCAGCCGGCGGCGTTGACGACGATGGCGTCCACCCCGGCTGCCAGGAACGCGGCGATGTTCTGGCGGGCCAGGAGAAGAGCGGGTTCTTCGACACCCGAGTGGTAGTGGATCGCGCCACAACACACCTGACGGGGCGGGATGACAACCTCGCATCCGTTCTCCTGGAGGACGCGCGCGGTGGCCGCGTTGGTCTCGGGGAACATGGCGTCGGCGACGCAGCCGAGGAAAAGCGCGACCCGCGCCCGCTTCGGCCCGATCGGCGGCAAGACTTCGGGCAAACGACCCCCCGATCCGGACAACTTGGGGAAGCATGCCTGCATTCGCCGCAGGGTCGGCGGCAAGAGCCGGCTCAGACCGGTCCGATCGGCCCAGTCAAGCAATCCCAGGCGCTGGAGTAGCCGCGCCGGCGCACGCGCCAGCTTCACCCTGCCCGGATAGGGAAACAGGTGATGGAGAATCCAGCGTTGTAACAGGCTGCTCTTCTCGCCGCCGGTCGCCGACTTTTGGAGCGCGATCTTGAACGGTTCGATCATCTTGCCGTACTGAACGCCGGAGGGACACGCCGATTCGCATGCCCGGCAATCCAGGCAGAGCTCGAGGTGCTCCCGCACGCCCGGGCCCATTCGCAGTCGACCATCGGCGACCGCTCGCATCAAGTAAATTCGACCTCGCGGGCTGTCGTTCTCGTCGCCGGTCTCGAGATACGTCGGACAGCTCGCGGTGCAGAGGCCGCAATGCACACACTCTTGATAACGACGATAGGGAATCCGCTGGGCAAGCCAATCGAGATCGATCCCGGCGTCTCCCGGAGATCCTTCAACGGGAAGTGGAGGCAAAGAAGCCTGCTGTTCGGCGTCGCAATCGCCATCAAAAACCGTGCCTCTCGGTGGTAAGGGTAGGTCAGGCTTATCCTGCCTGACTCCGAGGCCGCGTCAGGCAGGAAAGCCTGACCTACGAAACACTATTTAGATTCTACCAACAAACCGCCCCGGGTTCAGGGCTCCGTGGGGATCGAGTGCCTTCTTGACCCGTTCGGCGATCGACCAGTCGGCTCGCGGCTGGCCCCAAACGCCGAGGCGATCCTTCCACTCCGTCGGACAGCGGGACAGGATCAGATTCCCACCGTCCGAGCCGGCCATGCGGCGCAACTGCTGGACCTGATCGGCTGCGCTCTCCAGATCCCACTCGCCCAGCGAATGAGCCCGTACGATTCCATTGCCGGCGTGGGCCTGAACTGACCATCGTTGCGGGTCAAGTCGTTCGATGAACGCCACGACCGTCGAGGGACGAACGTTGGCCACCAGGCTGATCGGCCCGAGCTCGATCGCCTGGAACTCGGTCAATGCCTCCCACAAAGGACGGCACGCAACGCCTTCAATAACCACCACGCCGTCTTGACCCAGCTCGACCTTGATGCGATCGAGCTGCCAAGCGATCGAGGCGGCATTGTCCTCGAAACCGATAACCATGACGAACGTCTCGGCCGGCAATCCCAGGGGTTGACCGATTGTCCGCGCGGCCGAGCCGTTGAGCAGTTCCAGGGCGATCGGACGCGTGCTGGACGTGTTGAGCTGATCGAGCGCGACGGCCAGAGTCTTCAATGTCTTGTACGGAACCCAGACCAGGGCCGAAGCCTCGGGGGTTGGCCGCACTTTCAGCGTCAGTTGGGTGATGATGCCGAGCGTGCCGAGCGACCCGGTCATCAGCTTGGGGAAATCGTAGCCGGCGACGTTCTTGACAACGCGCCCGCCCCCTTTGACAACCACTCCCGCCGAGGTCACGAAACTGACGCCGATGATCTGGTCGCGGGGCCGGCCACTGCCGTAACGGCGTGGGCCACTGGTGTTGGTCGCATAGATTCCCCCCAGGGTCGCGCGGTCGGGCAAGAGGCGCATCAACGAGCACGCGCTGATGCTGCTCGCCAAGGATTGCTCGCAAGCTCGACAGGGTCATTCCGGCCTGGATTGTGATCGTCATATCGGCGGATGGGTAATCGATCAACCGATTGATCGCCGTGGTGTCGAAGACCACTCCGGGCGTGCGGGGGATACCGCCGTAGTCGATCGCGGTTCGGCCGCCTTGAGGGTAGATGGCGTGTCCGGCGGCCACTCGCTCCCGAACGCTCTGGCAGAGCGCTTCGACATCTTCGGGCCGATCCGTGGCCAGGGCAAACCGGTTATCACCGAGAATCCCGCCAGCCGCGGAATCCGGCCACGTTGCCAAGGCGTTCAATGCGGTTGCTCCGAGCTCGTTTCCGTAGGGGCGGGATAATAACGGATATCCTGACCAGACAGGATGCGCTCGACGCCCTCCTGGACGGCGCGGATGGCGGCGATCACGCGATCGTCGAAGGCACCCGGCCAGGCGTCGGTCAGCAGGACCTGAGATTCGAGTGCCAACCGGTGCAGGGCGTGAGCCATCCGGCGATCGAGGACATCGGCGCCACGATGCTCCTCCTCAAGCTGGCCCAAGGCGCGGGTCAGTTCGGCGACTTTGGCGGCGGAGACCGGCTCGCCCCGACGCAGGCACGGGAGGAACGCCCGGTCGTCGTCGCCCATGCCGACGTGCCTAGCGAGGACTTCCATCGCGGGTGGATCGCTCATGGTTCGCACCGTTGGCTTCAAAGTAACGATCGAGACCGCGCCAGCCGGGGGCTCGATACCCAGTTGCGGTAAATTCTCGCTCAGCTCGGTTTCCACAGCCGGCGAGCTCTCTTCTTCGTCCGGATAGACGATGTCGACCGTGACCGGCCCGCTCGCCCCTTGCCGTTGGCCTTGGCTCGCGGCCGCGCTCCGGGCTTCATCCGTGTCGTAGATGACCGGCTGATCCGGTTTGGTCTCGGACTGCTGTTTCCATTCCGCCAGATAGCTCGGGTCGTTGGCGATCTGCTTGAATCCCTCGAGTGGACCGCGCCTGGCCTCGAAATCGGACACTTTCTGCTGGATGCGCTCGTTCTCCAGGGCCTGCATCAAGAGCAGACGCAGTAATCCTGGATCGACGTCAGACCCGCTTTCTCGGCGAGGGCTTCGGCCAGGTCGAGAATCCGGGTAGGGACATAGAGAATGATCCGATCGAGCTGGTCGGTTTTTTCCGGCTCGCGGTGATCACCTGTGCGAAAGACTCCGGGGAGCCGTCGCCATCGCGAGAATCGAGGTCGCTTGGCCACCGTGGAGCTTCTCCCGGATCCTTGAGACAATTCGAGTCGAGGCAACGGTCACGACGTGGTTCACACGCCCAACGCCATTGAGACCAGGATAACCCGTTTCCTCCCGTAGGTGAATCTGGCACTGGCCCAGAGGTTGGCCGGTTCGGGCCGTGATCAGGCTGGGGCCGCGTGTCCGGGGCTTTTTCGCTCAATACAGCCCGCGCCGCCGGGGAGCATCTTGGATGGGTTGCACCGGCCCTCGGGGTTGAACGTGCTCCGAATCGCCACCATCGCGGCCAGGTCCTCGGGAGTGAACAGCTTGGGCATGAATTCCATCTTTTCGACTCCGATCCCATGTTCGCCGGTAACGCTGCCTCCCACCGCGATGCATTCATCGAGGATCTCGTGGCTGGCCAACAAGACCCGCTTGACCTGATCCTGGTCGCGTTCGTCAAAGAGCAGATCGGATGGATGTTGCCGTCGCCGGCATGGAAGACGTTGGCGATCCGCAGGTTGTGCCGCAGACCGACCTGAGTGATGAATCTCAGGATATGGGGCAGCTTGGTGCGGGGGACAACTCCATCCTGGGTGCAATACGTCGGGCTGAGGCGTCCGATCGCGCCGAAAGCCGATTTGCGGCTCTTCCAGATGGCGACGTACTCGGGTTCCTTGCGGGTCCGCCAGGTGATCGATCGTCCGACGGAGCCGCCGTGGGCCTGGACGATCTCGCTGATGGCCTGAGCCTCGTGGTCGAGGCCGGCATCGAGCCCGTCGACCTCGATGATCAGGACTGCGCCAGCCTCCACGGGAAAGCCGAACCCGAAGGCTTGCTCGACCGCCCGGATCATCAAATTATCGAGCATCTCCAGCGCGGCGGGCACGATCCCCGCGGCGATGATTCCGCTCACCGTTTCGGTCGCCGCGTCGACCGAGTCGAAAACGGCCAGCAAGGTTCGGCCCGCCTCCGGGTCGCGCGTCAGGTTGACGACGACCTTGGTCACGATGCCGAACGTCCCCTCGTTGCCCACAATCAGTCCGGTCAAGTCGTAGCCGGGGTTATCTTCGGTGATGCCGCCGGTCTCGACGACGTTGCCGTCGGGCATGACGAGCGTCGCCCCTTTGATGTGGTTGACCGTTACCCCGTACTTGAGCGTATGCGGCCCGCCCGAGTTGGTTGCGACATTGCCGCCGATCGTGCAGGCTCCTTGGCTCGACGGGTCGGGAGCATAATGAAAGCCTTTTCCGACCAAGGAACGCGTCAACCAGACATTCACGACGCCGGACTCGACGATCGCGTAGCGGTCGCGAATGCTCACTTCCAGGATGCGTTTCATCCTGGTCAGACAGATCATCAAACCCCCGCCGATCGTGAGCGTACCGCCGGCTAAGCTAGTGCCAGCCCCGCGAGGTACGAACGGGATGTCGTAGCGCACGCAGAGCTTGACGATCTCGACGACGTGCTCGGTCGAAGTTGGGAAGACGACCACGTCAGGCACGCTCCGCTCGACCATGTAGCCATCGCACTCGTAAACCAGCATCTCGTCGTGCCGGTGCAAGACGTTTTCTGGACCGACGACCGCGATCAGGTCCGCAACGACTTGGGGAGTCACTTTCGAGCCGGGACGAGCAGCGGGTGCGGAGATCATGGGGAGTCGTTTCTCACAAAGTCCTGTTTTTATCGCTCAATCGTGGGAAATCGATTCGTGCAGTGTTCATTCTACTACCCTGCGCGGGCTGCGGTCTCTACAATGCCAGTTAGGAAATTCGCACATTCCAAGAACAAGATCCGCATCATCAGCACACGGGTAACGAACCGCCGAGAGACGAAGAGCCGTGAAGAAGGCAGCCAAAGCCAAGGGCGACCCTGACATGCTCACTGAGTATGATTTCAGCCAGGGTGTTCGGGGCAAGTACGCTGAACGATACGCCGAGGGCACGAACGTCGTGGTGCTTTCGCCCGATGTCGCGGAGTATTTTCCTAACTCGGAGGCAGTCAATACTGCACTCCGGGCGTTAGTCGATATCGCTCACAAGAGCGTGAAGTAGGCAGTCAACTGAGCTATGGGATGAAGTCAGGAGACTTCCGAGTATTCTACGATATCAATCGCGACGATCAGGTAGTCGCCGTCGTGGCGGTGGGTCAGAAGGTACACAATCGGCTACGGATCGCCGGAGTGGAGATCGATTTATGAAGGTGATTCCGTTAGAGGGGACGACGATGACCGTCCCCGAGCTGGTACAGTTGGTGGAAGGGGGGGCCGTGATCCTTACCCGCGACGGCCAGCCGTTGGTGTCCGTCAGAGACGTAACGGGTTCTGACTGGGAAGCGATTTCACTGGCCAACAATCCTCAGTTCACAGCGCTGATTCAAGAATCGCGCCGCTCCTATCGGGAAAAAGGGGGCATTAGCATGGCAGACCTCCGGCAGGAACTTGGGTTGGAAGCAGAGCCGCCCGGCGTCAGTCCAGACTCCTAACCCGCGCTGCAGCGGTCCGGGCCTGCCGCGGCGCTTTCTGGTATGATTCACGCGAATGCTCGGCGTTCCGGTTCGGCGAGCATGCCGCTGTCGGGCGGTCAGCACGGCACCCTCGTAAGCATCCCGCCGGCATGTTAGGTGACCGCATGTCCTTCCAAAACTTTACCTTCCCGCAGGTGCAGCAGGACTTAGGGCTGACGGTCGATGAGGCGGATCTCTTCGCGCACGTCGCCCTCGTGGCGCTCCGTGAGGAGTTCGTCGCCGCCCTGACGGAGGGCACGAACCTGGCCTTGGCCGTGAATACGGAAAAGGCCAAGTCCGAGTTCATCATCGCGCCGCTATTGCTGGAATTGCGGCGGTCCCTGGGGGATCGTTTCGGCCTCTTCTCGGGTGTGGAGCTGGCCGTGGATCCCGCGCGAGGTCTGAACGGCGTCTGCGACTTCATCATTACCAAATCGTCGCGACAGTTCATCCTCTCGGCCCCCCTTATCGCGATCGCTGAGGCGAAAAACGACAATCTGCGATCGGGTCTGGGCCAGTGTATCGCCTCGATGTACGCGGCACAGATTTTCAATCAGCAGTCCGCCGCACCGATCGACGCCGTGTTCGGCGTAGTCACGACGGGTAGCGCCTGGAAGTTCTTGCGGTTGCAGCAAGCCGTCGTCACGCTCGACGTGAAGGAATACTACATCGACAACGCGGGCAAGATCCTCGGCGTACTCACCCACATCGTCCAGAACGCCTAACTTATTGAGACTCGGCTCGGAGACAGCCTTTGACTCTGTAACGGATCATGGCTAGACTTTAACCATGACGATCGAACAGCTTCGAAAAATACACCAGATGAGGCCATTCCAGGCGTTCGATATCCATCTCGCCGATGGACGATCGATCCCGGTGAGCCACCCCGAATTGCTTGCGTTTTCCCCACCAGACCAAACGTTCGCGGCGGGGATGCCGGGTGGGAATATTGAAACTGTTAGCGCCGCGCTGATCGCGAGCGTGAAGCCGCGCCCGCCAGCCTCGGCCCGCAAAGGTAAGCAGCGGGGCCAGTCACCCGAGTGACGATCGGTCCCTTGGCTACGTCTTTCGGCGCCATCCATTCACCGCCCGGTCTATAAGCCCGGCTTGCCCGAACAGGCCATCTCGGTTAAGGTCCCGGTTCGCTTGCGTGGGAATGGCGACGTCTGGCGATGCGGCACCCAGGGATATATCCGTTCTCGGGATTGAGTTGATTCTCAGACTCAAAGGAGGCCGGCATGGAAGCCAGCATCCGCGAGGCGGGAGCCTTGGCCCATCCCGACCACCGGGACGGCGTCGCTGAAGTTGCTGGTGGGGTGCCCCTGCCCCTGGCGGGGTTGCGCGTGGCTTTGGTCCACGACTGGCTGACGGGGATGCGTGGGGGCGAGAAATGCCTCGAAGTCTTGTGCCGGATCTTTCCTAAAGCCACGCTTTACACCTTGATTCATCGGCGCGGCTCGCTCAGTCCGACGATCGAGGCGATGACCATTCGCACGTCTCCGCTCCAGCAAATGCCGGGAGTATTCGGCTACTATCGCCATCTCTTGCCTGTCATGCCGCTGGCCACCCGGTCATGGCGGCTCAAGAATGTCGACCTCGTAATCAGCATGAGCCATTGCGTGGCCAAGGCGGTCGTGCCTCCACCGGGTGTTCCTCACGTCTGTTATTGCTTCACACCCATGCGATATGCCTGGCAAGGCCGTGAGACCTATCTGGAAAGCTGGTCCGACCGGCCCATGCCCCGGGTGCTCGCGCGATCCATGCTCTCGCGCCTTCGACGCTGGGATCGAGCGACGTCCGGACGGGTCAACCATTTCATCGCGATCTCGGAAACGGTCCGTGAGCGGATCCGGAAGTGTTATCGCCGCGACAGCCGGGTGATCCAGCCGCCGGTGGACGTCGCGTTCTATACGCCCGACTCGTCTCGCGCTAATCGCGAAGATCATTATGTCATCGTCTCGGCGCTCGTTCCTTACAAACGGATCGACCAGGCGATCACGGCCTGCACCCAGTCGCGACGACGACTCACGATCATCGGCGAAGGGCCGGAACGGGCGCGGTTGCAAGCCCTGGCCGGGCCGTCGGTTCGTTTCATGGGCTGGCAGTCGGACGAAGTGATCCGCGACCAGCTCCGTCACTGCCGGGCCTTGTTGTTCCCGGGCGAGGAGGATTTCGGAATCGTGCCGATCGAGGCGTCGCCTGCCGCGCCGGTCATTGCTTTAGCTCGCGGCGGCGTAGCCGAGACTGTCGACAATTTCGTCGGCCGAACCTATATCCAGCCCACGTCCGACGGGCTGCTCGACGCGATGAACACCTGGGAAGCTCAGGGATGTCCTCACGACCCCATCGAGGCACGACTCCGCGCCGAAGCGCTGTCACTCCCCCTGTTCCGCGAGCGAATTCTTAAGTTCCTCACCGACGTCGCGCCGGCCGAAACTCCGCACTCGATCCCCCCTGCCCCGCATTTGAACTTAAAGTCATAAGTCGTCGCGAATCGATCAACGTTTCGCCTGGCATCGATGGTGCCAGTCGCGGCCAATTGGCGGCCGGGGCGATCGCGCGGGCCGCGGCCCGGCAAAGGATCCAGGCGACGAACGCATAGGCCAACACGTAGGCCGAGAGGAAGCCCAAGAACAGCGCCTCCCTTGCCGGGTTGGGCGACGATGACTTGCATGAAATGAGTGGAAATCGGCAAGTAATACAGCAGGAGGGCGGTGTTGCCGAAGAGAATGCCGAACTCCTTCGAGCCCACCACAAGCACGCCAACGACCACGGTCCCGAGATTCACCATCAGAAGAACACCAAGGGTCCGCGCCAGGGCTTGGCCCGAGGTTTTCGATCGGAGCGAGAACAGAGTTCCCAATGCCGAGGCGAAGTACAGGAACACCGCCAGGCCCGTGATCGCCATGAGCAACCCGATGGGGTGCAGCGCGCCCAGCGCCAGCCCGAATAGCCAGGGGGCGAGCACCAAGGACAGCAGCGCACGCTGCCGGGCTGAGCGCTCCGAGCACCTTCGCCCGGACGATCTCGGCGGGTTCCAGCGGCGTGTCGAGCACCCCGTCCCAGGTTCCGGCCTCGCACTCGCCCGTCACGCCGGTCGCCGACTTGACGGCGACCGCCACCAGTGCAGCGACGTAGAACAGAACGGAGTAAACGAGTAGCTGGTTAAGGAAAATATCTCGGGCGAAAAAGTCGGAGTGATGGCGCCTTCTGGCGTAGCCGAAGGCGAGGAACTCGTCGAGAGCCTGGCGATACCAGTGGATGAAGGCGTGATGACTGAACAGGGTCCACAGGCCGAAGGCGAGCATTCCCAACCCGAGAACGAGCTCGGCCGGGCCACCATCTCGAGAGTGCACTCTTTCCAGAGCATGGGATCGTCGCCACAGGGCGGTCGAGTCCGGACCGGCGCCTCACCCAGTCGGGAACCATTCGCAGTCGCGGGCCGTCCGCGAGCCGTCGCGCGACCGGACGAAGCCGCCATGAGGCCCACGCAAAGAATGCCACGCCGAAGGCAAGTTGACGGCCGATCATCCGGCCCAATGGCGCGGTAAGGGCTCCGGGGCCCGCCCAGCCGACGATCATAGCCCCGGCCAATCATTCCACGTTTCCAGCAACCACGCGATCGGCCCTCGGCCAGCCCAGCCCGAAAGCGTCGCGCCAGTGACCAGCGATAGCGGAGTCGTCGGAAAGATCCAGTCGTTCACATAGGCCAGCGGCCCGAGCCATCGCCGCGCCCCCCACCACGTGCCAAGGTGGACGATCCAGGGGACCAACAGCCACACAGCCTCGAGCAGGTAGACGAGCAGGGTCGCGCCCTCGGTCCCCGGGCATACACGAGACAAGCAGGGAAAGACCGCCAGGAAAAAAGCCGTTGAGACCGTGCCGCCGTACGCATAAACGATCGACCGCGGATCGATGCCGCCAAGCAGACCGAGCAAACAGACGATCGGCAGTCCAACGGCCAGGATGACGCCGATTTGAAGCATCTTCGCCGCCAGCTTATCCAGGATGATCTCCGAACTCGACAGGCGAGAAGCAAGCAGCCCGGTCAAGGTCTCGCGCGACCGCTCTTCAGCAACCGTACCGGCAACCATCGCCGGCACGAGTGCCATCACGATCAGGGCTTGGCCCACCGCCAGCCATTCGAACGCCGCGGCCGCGAACTCGGCCAACTCCTCGTTGGGAAGCAGCCGGCCCGCCGACCAATCCTCGTGGGAATAGTGGAAGATCCAGAAGAACCCGAGCAGCAACAAGCCATATGCCGCACGAGTCCCGTAGGTCGACCCCCGTCGAGAGGAGATGTGGGCCTCTGCACTGAAAATGGGCAAATTGAGCATGTCGATGCGAACCTTTTTGTCGCGTTAGGCCGAAACCACAAACTGCTTCAAAGGTCTGAATGCGGGGCATTTCAGCTCGAGCTTCTCCAGATCGATATGTTCGACGACTCTGGAATTATGAATCGTAGGGACGTAAAGTGGCTTCGATCGACCTCTCTTGGACTCCTTTTTCAGCCATTCTTTCGGGCTGCCGATCGACTGGGGACGTGGAACGGCCTTGATGGATAAAGTCGGGATCACCCTTCTGATCGCCTCCTCATCGGCGATCATCCAGGCTTCAATTTCTTGCACCGGAACGAGAATACAGTAAGCATAGTCCAAAACCATCTTTTTCTTGATCGCTGTTTCCACTTTGAGTTGGATTTCCCGGGGATCGTTACCGTCGGAATCGTGACAGAAAATGAAATGGGTCTCGCTGGTCCGCGAAGTTCTGAATGGGACTCCATGCCTTCCTGCACAACTCACCACATCCGCCGAAACCCTTGCTCTTGACCGGGAGCCTCGGCATCCCGCTGATTCGTTTGACAAGCGTCACCAGATTTCCCCATCGAATGGTCCTCGGCGAGAATGGCGAACATCGTCATGGTTCGTCAAACGGCTCCAGGAACTCAGAAAGCGAGCCCTCGTTTTTCAGAAATCGCTTCGCCCGAGAAACTTCGTCCGATGAGAGCTTTCTGGCCTCCGTCCAGCCCTCTGGAGCGGTCACCAACAGGACTTCTTCAGGGCGAAGCATATCGAGTACTTCTGAGGAATGCGTCGCGAAAATGATTTGGGACCGGTCGGAGTACGACCGGACAAATCGATCAACTGCGAAGCAGGCCAGGATGAATCGACTCCTCTGGCTGTTCGATCAACATGACGGATCGCTTGTCGAAGAGCAGGGATACCACGATCTGAATCACACGCTGGGTACCCGCGGACAGATCAAACGCGTACCAACGGTCGCTGTTGTAGCCGCCCATCTGAGCGGACGGTTGAAACATTGGAAAGTAAAACTTTGTGGTCGTTCCGTTCGTGATCGTTCCTGACTGAGGGGCAAGCGATTCAGGAGGTCCCGTAGGGATCTGAACTTGCGAAAGAATTCCTAGCCCTTCGGGCCCAATCAAAGTCTCAAATTCGTTGAACAGCCCCTTGTCGTTCTCCCACAAAAATATGAGCCGGTATGCACTTGAACCTGTCAGAGTCCCATCGCTGGTGAATTTAAGTAACCAATCATTATACATCTGTTCCGTTACGAAAAGCTCGTGAGAGGACTCTTCGAAGTGTAGTAATGCACTTCTTCAAGAACGCCGCGATCTCCTCCAGATGATTCATAAAGGGGTCACCGCTCGGAAGCAAGGAAAGCAGTGCCCTAATAGACGGGGTCCGGCGATTGACGCGGATCGGGTCGTTCCTTCCGGAAACCCTGATCTCCTCACCCAACCTTTGGAAAACGACGGTGGAATCGTCAGGTCTCCTCGAAGAGTCAGCGTCTCTTCCACGCCGTTATCTGGTCCTTCCGAACTACCGCGAACCGAAGGAACCTCGACAACATACTCGTACGCATTTGGATCGAGCGCCAAACAGGCGTGGACCCTTATTTTGTCAGGCAGAAACGAAAAGGGCGTGAAGTGGACCCACAATTGTTCGGGTAGGACTCTTGCGGACGCCAGCCACTGGATGCACTTGAGGATGTTGGTTTTGCCGACACCATTCTTTCCAATCATGCACAGACGTTCCCATCGAAATCAATCGATGTCGAATAACATGAGAGATAATTGTGAATTTCAATTATGTTGATCATCTCGCTTGCCTGCTGCTTAACATCTCGTTCTCAGACGGACGCAACTCGATCGCTCGCAGTCGACCCACATTCTAACCAGATCCTCGTCCTTGCGGCTAAGGCGGTCTTTCAGTTGGTGAAATCCTATGCGGGACTGGAATGATGAGACCGCCTCGTGCTCGCCAGCTATTTCATGACTTCTTTGATGAACACCTGGATCTCGGTCAAGTAATTCTTGGGATTGCCACGGAAGAACATCCCCGGTCCTTTGTGGTAGACCTCGCGGGTCGGCGTCGTGATTTCGTAGCCCTTCTCGCAAATGTACTCGAGGACCTTGGCATATGACCGGCCGAGCTGATCGGACGGCCCCTTGTGCAGCAACGACACGTAGCGTCCCCCCGGCAGTCCTCCAACCGAGACCCCCGTCGACGGGCTCTCCCCTGACGAACCGGCATGCATGCCTCGTAATCGGCGTCGGCTTCCTTGAACTCGGTATCATATTGAAGCAGCAAAGGCTTGCCGCTGATGGCCGGCCTAACCGCTTGCCAATCTTGGCAAAT
>CAVRFS010000132.1:0-78302 GCA_963720335.1 uncultured Planctomycetota bacterium
TTCACGTAACACGTTGCCTGCTCTGATGCGCCGCCGCCCCGATCGCCGTTTGCGCGGCAACCACCACCGCAAGCGTCGGCATCAGGTAGATCACGACGCAGCCCGCGGCGACCACCGCCGCCGCGATCGCGACCGCCAGTCGCTTCCACCGAATGCCATCGATCAGGGCACCGGCCGGGGTCTGAGCGAGTACCGTTCCGATCTGCGACGCCGCCAGCGCGATCCCAACCCGGCCCGCGTCCCAGTGATGCTTCTCCCGCAGGAACGTGCCCAGGAACGGCCCCATTCCATCCCGCACGTCCGCGAGGAACACGTTCAGGCCGTCAAGCGCGCGGCGACTCGTGTTCGACGGGTTTGGCTCATGCGAATCGTGCCTCGATGCATCGGCGTCGGCCATGGTTCGGCTCTCCCGTGTCAATAGTGGACCAGCGCGAGCCAGGCGACGCCGACGAGTGTCGTGAGAATCGTCAGCGGGACACCGACCTTGAGATATTCCAGAAAACTCAGCTCGGTGCCCGCGCGGCGGGCGTTCTCGACCACGATCAGGTTCGCCACCGAGCCAAGCACTGTCAGATTCCCGGCGAGCGTGCTCGACATCGCCAGGGCCAGCCAGGCCAGTTCCTTCTGAGGCATGACTTCCATGAGCGGCTTGAACAAGAAGCACGGCCGGGACGTTCGACACGAGGTTCGACAGAAGCACCGACAGCCCGCTAACCAGCAGCACCGGCGAATCCAGCAGGGCGTGGTACTGTTCTAGGCCCCAAGTTTGGACCACGTTCGCCTCGAAGGCGTGGACCACGACGAACAGGCCGGCGAACATGACCAGGAGCGGCCAGTCGACCGAGCGGAACACCTTCTCGGGGCGAACTCGGCCGAGCAGCAAGACACCCGCCGCGATCAGTGCGACCAGGGCGATCGGCTGTCCTGCGAAGAAGAAACCGACTGTGACCAATGTCACCGTGACGCTCTTGATCAGGAGAGAGCGATGGACTCGGGGCCGCAACGATTCGTCGGCATACAGGGGAACTCGCCCCGCATCGCTCAAAACCTTGCGATAGACGATCGCCACGACGGCGAAATTGAGGGCCAGGCCGATCAGGGCGATGGGGGCCAGTCGGGCGGCAAATCGCAGGTAGGGAATCTGCGACAGCGAACCGATGATGATGTTCTGCGGATTTCCGGTGATCGTGGCGACCGAACCGATGTTCGAGGCCGTCGCCAGGCCGACCAGGTACGGGATCGGCGGCCGCTTGAGTCGTTGGCAGAGGTGAAGCACCAGCGGCGTCAAAGCCACACAGACCACGTCGTTGACCAGAAACGCGGAGAGGACGCCCGAGAGGGAGATCGTGACGGCCAGGAGGGTCAGCGGTCCCGAGAACCGGGCGGCGATCCGTTCCGTCGCCAGGGCGAAGAAGCCGGCCAGGCGGAGATAGGACACCACGACCATCATGCCGAAGAGCAGGACGATGGTTTCGTAATCGACGGCCCTGGCCGCGTCGTGCATCGAGAGCACGCCGCAGGCCATCATGGCGGCCGCACCGACCAGCGCGATCCCCGCGCGGTCGATCCGCAGCCCCGGGATCTTGCCAAGGGCCAGGCCCAGATAGGTCAGGCCGAAGATGGTCGAAACCAAGGAAATCGAGGCGGAATGCGTCGTCACGGGCGGGGATACCTCCGCGGTTCACTGTCAATCTAGAGCACTCACAATTGAATTGAGCACGTGTCGCGGCCGAGACCAACCACCACCCCTTCGCAAGGGGGAGAAAGGCGCGGCTAATTGTCCCTCCCTTACGAAGGGGGGGTTCGGGGCTCACAGGGAGGGGCTTTTCTGAAATCAGTCGTGCCAGTCGCCAGCCGCTCGACGTCAAAATCGCTGGCGACGCAGCGAAAACTGGCTCCCTCTCCCGTGGGGAGAGGGCTGGGGTGAGGGGCCGATCAAAGCCACGCCGCCGGTCGAATCCGATCACTCGCCACCGGTGACTATCACCGGCGCGTGAGCGGAAACGCCGCCACGGGAGGCCGTGGTTTTCGAGAAGGTCTTCGGTGGCGCCGCCCCTCACCCCAGCCCTCTCCCAGCGGGCATTGGTCTCTACAAGGGATTGTTTGTGTGTTAAAATGCATTGCATGAAGTATCTACCAACGTCGCTAGGGATTGACCTCCAGAACGCTTACGCCATACTCGTCAAGGGGTTCGGGAAGTCTGGCTCCAGCACCGCGCCGGGGCCGGCGCCACGGTGGCGGGGCTCAAGCCGGCCTCCTTTGCCCAGAAGTTGTGGCGGTTCTGCATCCACCCGCTCGTCGTGGAGTCGGCCTTGATCGAGCCGATGCATCAGGCGATCCGCCAAGAGGTGGCCGACCACCCCGGCGTCCTGCTGGCCATCCACGACTGGTCGACGCTCAGCTTTGCCGACCATCCCTCCAAGACCGACCGTGCCACGCTGACCCATGCCGATGACGTCGGCTATGACCTCGCCACCGTCCTGATGGTGCGTGGCGACGAACGCGCCCGATCGACCCCGGCCCTGGTCTCGTTGACCACGGCCGACGGCGTGCTCAGCACCCGCGGCGGCGACCCGGCTCCCGACATCTGCCACATCGATCAGGTCCGCGGAGACATGCAATATGTCAGCGACCTGGATTTGGGCACGACCCTGGTCCATGTGATCGACCGCGAGGCCGATTCGGTCGACCATTGGCGGCAGTGGAGTGTCGATGGCCATCTGGCCTTGGTCCGCGGCGACGACCGCAGGGTGCTCTGCCAAGGGAAAGAGTCCTCGTTGGTCGCAGTCGCCGAGGGATTCCGTCAGGGAGACGCCTTCCAAGACGCCGGGACGGCGCGGTTTCACGGCCGTGTGGCGCGGCTGTACGTCGCCGAGGCCGAGGTCGTCCTGCACCGGCCCGGCCGACGGAACGTGGGCCAAAGAAGGTCGACGTCCCCGGGCTGCCGTTGCCGTTGCGGCTGGTCGTCACCGAGGTCCGCGACACGAAAGGACGGGTGCTGGCCCGCTGGCTGTTGCTGACCAACGTGCCGGCCGTGCTGGCCGACGCGGCGACGATCGCGCGGTGGTACTACTTCCGCTGGCGGATCGAGAGCATGCACAAGCTGCTCAAGAGTGCCGGCTGGCAGTTGGAGGGCTGGCTCACGCGACGGCCATCGGCTCCTGATCAAGCTGCTGATCGCCTTCGGTGCAGGCGCCGATCTGGGCGTTGGACGCCGGCACGACGACGAGTCGGCGGCATTGCAGCGGCTGCTGATGCAACTGAGCGGTCGCCAGACCAAGCGGCACCGAGCGATCACGACCAGCGGCATGCTGGCCGGGCTGTGGGTCTTGCAAGCCGCGGTGGGGCCCACTGAAGCCGATGGCCGACCGACTCAACGCCATGCTGGAGAAACACTTGCCCCTCTTTTTTGCTACTGTAAAAAAAGTGTGATTCCCTTGTAGAGACCAATGCCCAGCGGGAGAGGGAGCTAGTTTTGACAAAAGCCCCTCCCTCTAAGGGGGTTCGGGGGGGTGACCACGCGTGCCCAATCCAATCGCTAAACGCTCTAGTTTTGCACGGATTGGGCTTGCTGCGGATGCCGTCAGGGCAGCGGCGGGGGTAGGCCACGATCATGGGTATCAGACCGCTCGCCCTTCGGGTCGGACGGCGGGTCTAACACTCCTCGGACCCGAGCCCGGTCCTTTTTTTTCGGCTCCGGAGGCGGCGGATCGAACACACCTCGCGCCCTGGGGCCTCCTGGCCGTCCGGCCCCCGCGTTACTCAGGTGTTCTGGCACGTGGGTCATCGCCTCAGAGGCGCGGGCGAGCTCGCCGGCGCGTTCGTCCCGACCGGCCTCAACGTCGCGTCGCGCGGCGTTGTAGAGGTCGCGCGCTGCATCGAGATAGAATTTTGCGTCAACCTCCGGGCCGTATTCTCCCGCGGAGCGAATGCGCTCGTAGGCCCGGCTGAGGTCACGGCGCGTTCGGTCATCAATGTCTTCGGGACCGGTGCCGTCGGGAGGAGGCGGCAGGTCCGGGTCCGGTCGGTCGAGTCGAGCTGCGTTACGTGCATGGTCGACAGCACGGGCCAGGTCGTGAGCCGCAGTTCCGATCTCACGGGCGCCGGCAGATCGCCCTGTTCCCTCGTTCGGATAGCCCGGCGGTAGAGGTCCGTCGCCCGGTCCGTCCAGTCCTTGATGCGTTCCTCCGTCCGTCCGCTGCCCGAATCGGAGCGGACCCGCCGCAAGAGATCGTAGGTCTTTCGCAACTCGTCCCCGGGCGCCCCTTTCTTGCCCTTGGCCTTCGGCGGCGGTGGGCCCCCGCCGGGCGGTGGCGGCGATTCTTGGAACAGTCCCGCCAGGCTGAGGCCCAGCACGCTCGTCAATCCCATCGCGATCAGTTTCAACATTGCGTCGCTCCCGTGATAATGGAGGTTTCGAGGATCGTCGTCACGACTCTCTCTCGGTACGGACCGACAAGAGCACCGGGGATGCCAAGCCGGGAAATGCTGTGATTTTGGGCCAATTTCGCGGATTTCACCCCGGGGTTGGGAACAATCCCCCCACCTGTGGGCGGGGGAAAACCGCCCAAGGCAGGCGCGGAAGCACCGTCGCCTCGCGTGGATAACGCTCGGGTGCGGCCTGCGCACGGGGGCAGGAGGCTATTGGCGCGGGGATTGCGATTCATCGAAGAGGGATGGGAGGAGATCGCGGAGGAGTGGGGATGGGCCGCTTCAGGTTGGAGGTGCCGTTGGCGATCCAGATTGGCGCGGTGGTCGCCCTTTTCGCCGCCGCGCTGGGGACGCTGTGGTATACGAGCTCCGCAGTGGTCGAGCGTGAGGAGCGACGGGTGCGCGCCAACGACCGCTTGAAGGAGGCGAGCGACCAGCTCGAAGCCCGGGGCAAGGACGCTCTTGCCGCAGTCCGGCAGTTCCCCGATGTCATGGAGGTCGATGATTGGCCAGCGCTCGATCGCAGGCTCTCCGAGGAAGCCGGCCGTATTCGGGAGCGTCACCCGGGCATCGAAGGTGGTTACTACGTCCCGTCGCGCCCCGAGCAGCCATACCTGCCCTCCCTCCCAAACGAACCACGGCAGAGCGAGGCCCACGAGGGCTCACGGCTCCCCGTGTCTCCAGCATCACCGCCGCGTCGGAACCTCTACGACTACGTCGACACCCAGGTTGACGCGGCCTACCGGAAGAGGAACGAGCTCTCGGTGGTCGACGACATCCCGCCCCTGGCTGAGCACATCCTCAAGCGCGTGGAGCGGAGGCACGGCTGGGGCGAGCTTTCGCTCTCCCCCGAGGCTCTCGCGACAATCCAAGAAAGACCCTGGCCGGGAAACGTCCGGCAACTGGAGAACGCCCTGGCACGGGCGCTCATCGCCGCGCGGGGCCGGACGATCCTGCCGAGCACCTGGACACCGAGGAGCCGCTCGACCCGGCAATCCCTGCGGCCGGCGACCCCGTTGAGTCCCTGCCGCTCCGCGCCCTGCTGGCCGAGGTGGAGCGCCGGGCGATCCAGCGCGCCTTGCTTGCCTGCGGGGCAACCGCACCAAGACCGCCGAACGCCTCGGCATCAGCCGCCGCCAGCTCTTCGACAAGATCCGCGAGTATGACCTTCGTCCGTGAGCACCCCGGCTAGAGCGGTTAACACGCGGGTTGCACACAAGACCGCCGCAATGTCGGTTGATACTAACCCGACGCGCAAGCGAGGGACACTGGCCTAGGCCGGCGCCAGACGCACAGCCGATCCCCTCGCTCGCGCGTCGGGTTAGTATGGGTCGTGTGCAATTCATCGGAAAACCGCTCTAAGGCCACTGCGGACGGCTGGCCGGTAATGCAGACGAGCCCATCGGTAAGCCTCCCCACGATCGAGTTCGGCGGCCCACGAGAGCCCAAACGCGCCGCTTCGCGACCGCTGTAACTTCGATGTGATGTGCTCGCTCATCACTCAACGCTTCACCCGGTCCACGACCGCCGGTATGCTGAATGGCACCTGAGAACGTGATAGGTGAGCCTACAAGCAAGGAGAATCCGCATGTTGAAAGTTCGTCGATCGGTTCCCGCATTCGCGCTGGCGATTCTGTGTGGATGGGGCTCGATCGCCCTGGCCTGCACGAGCATCGTGGTGAGTCGCGGCGCGTCCAGAGACGGCTCGGTGATGGTCACATACTCGGCGGACGCCCCGTTCATGCCGAAGCTGCTCTATGTGCCCGGCGGGACGCATCACGCCGGTGAGCCGATCCAGGTCCGAGGTTGGGAGGATGATCGGCTGTGCGGGCCGGTCAAGCAGGTGGCGAACACGTATTCGGTCGTCGGGCTGATGAATGAACATCAGCTTTCCTTGGGCGAGACGACGACGGGAGGACGCCGTGAACTGGTCGATCGGTCGGGCATGCTTGACTACGACGCCCTGATGATGCTCACTCTCCAGCGTGCGCGGACCGCACGCGAGGCGATCAAGATCGTCGACGAACTCGCTCGCGAGTATGGGTATCGATCGTCCGGCGAGACATTCTCGATCGCCGACCCGAATGAGGCCTGGATCATGGAGCTGATCGGCAAAGGACCCGGCCAGAAAGGGATCGTCTGGGTCGCCGCTCGTGTTCCCGATGGGATGATCACCGCGCACGCCAATATGAGCCGGATCACCACTTTCCCGCTCGACGATCCCGACAACTGGCTTTATTCTCAAGACGTGATCTCAGTCGCGATCGAGAAGAAATTTTATTCGACGAGTTCCGCCAAGCCATTCAGCTTTCGTGATGCCTATCATCCCGGGATCGGCCCGTCGCAGCAACGGGCGTGCGCCGGCCGCGTCTGGAGCATTTACCGTCGTTCCGCGCGATCGCAGCAATTGTCCGACGCTTTCTTCCGGGGCAAGGAGGGCGCCGAGGACTACCCGCTCTTCATCAAGCCCGATGCGCCCTGGGTTTAGCCGACGTAATGGCCTTGATGCGTGACCACTATGAAGGCACCCCCTACGACATGACCAAAGGCCTCGATGCCGGCCCATTCGCCACCCCGTACCGCTACCGGGACCTGCCCTTCAAGGTCGACGGCGCTGACTATATGTGGGAGCGGCCGATTTCGACCCAGCAGGCGGGTTTCGTCGTCGTGAGCCAGAGCCGCAAGGGAATGCCGGACGGCGTGGGAGGCGTGACCTGGTTCACACCCGACGACGCTTCGACTTCGTGCTTTACCCCATTCTACTGCGGCATTACCGCCTTGCCGGCCCCGTATGTGAAGGGGGACTACAAGAAGTTCGAGTGGGACTCGGCGTGGTGGGTGTCGAACTTGGTATCCAATCTCTGTTACGACCGCTGGTCACGAATTGCCCCTGATGTGCAAGCCGCGCAGGCCAGGCGCGAGGCCGACCTGCTCAAGATGCAGCCGGTGATTGAGGAAGCCGCCGTGAAGCTGGGATCAACGGATTTACCCTTGATGCGTGAGTTCCTGACCAACTATTCGGTCTCGACCGGCGAGGCGGTCTTCCGAAACTGGCAGGGAGTGGCCGAATCCATTCTGGTCAAGCATGTCGATGGCTATGTCAAGGGGGCCCAGGGACGACCGAAGGGAGTCGGCTACTCTCCGGAATGGCTCAAGCGAGTCGTTGCTGATCGGCCTGAACAGTTCAAAGTCCAGATGAAAACGAGTGAGACCGACCACTGAGGAGCTTCTTCCCATGGTGCTCAGGTAGACCGTCCGCTTTCCACGACCGAAGAGCTTTGAAGTGTTGGACTACGCGTGGAGTTCAAATCTCGCCCGCTCGACTCAAGGGAAAGAGCAGCCCATCGCATTGATTTGCGGTGGGCATTTTCTTATCTGGATGACACCCGGCCGGCAGTTCGGCGGATTGCATCGAGGAGGAGCTTCTATCGCGATGGCGGACGGACGGCGAGTAGCTCCCTGTCTGCTACTCCCATTGACTGCCAATCCGATCGCCGTTCACCGCCGGAGCACTCCCGCCCCCTCACTTTGCGCTAGCCATCGGAAATCCGGAAGACATTGCGCGGCCTTCACTGCCATGTGCGCAACCCGATCGTTCGGCTTTAAGTCGCCAAAAAGCACACATACTGAGATTTTTCCCCCGTGTGGCGACATGACACAAGTGATTTTCTATAAAGCCTTTCCAATCATTCAATCGCCCACTTTGCATGACCGCGACATCCCATAAATTTATTTTTATGCAACTGGCTTCGCCTTTTTGAAGATCATATAAGGTAGAGACCGCGACTGGGGAAGACGCGACGGGATCCACCGTTCGCCGGCCTCGAGCCGCCGCTCGTCGTACCTTCGCAACCTCACCATGATCGGCACAACCGGGGACGAACAGCCATGTCCGCCACCACCTCCGCGACGAGGACCAAGACCAAGTCCGCGCGGGTCCAAGGCCAAATCCCACTGGGCCAAACCCAACCGCCAGCAACGGCTGACTGGTCGACGCACCACCGTCTGCGTGGAGTTCTCGGTAGGAAGGCTCTTGCAACGGCAAACGCATTTTTGCCAAACGAACCCAACCTCGATTACGCGCTTTTCGGCCAAACGAACCCAACGCCCATTGCAGCGTTTTTGCCAAACGAACCCAACCGCCGCCTGCAACCGGCTGGCCTACGCACCACCATCTGCCTGAAGTCCTCGGTAGGAATGCTCTTGCAATGGCAAATGCATTTTTGCGAAACGAACCGCAACCTCGATCAGCGCTGTTCGGCCAAACGAACCCAACGCCGGTTGCAGCGTTTTTGCCAAACGAACCCAACCGCCGCCCGCAATCGGCTGGTCGAGCACCACCGTCTGCCTGAAGTCTTCGGTAGGAAGGCTCTTGCAATGGCAAATGCATTTTTGCGAAACGAACCCAACCTCGATTGCGCTATTCGGCCAAACGAACCCAACGCCGATTGCAGCGTTTTTGCCAAACGAACCCAACCGCCGCCTGCAACCGGCTGGCCAACGCACCACCGTCTGCCTGAAGTCCTCGGTAGGAAGGCTCTTGCAACGGCAAACGCATTTCTGCGAAACGAACCCAACCGCGATTGCGGTATTCGGCCAAACGAACCCAACGCCGATTGCAGCGTTTTTGCGAAACGAACCCAACCGCGGCGCCTTCTGTGGCAATTTCCATTTTTTGGACCGAGCTTGGGACAATATGAGCGGAGACGGGGCAGTATCCGGAGAAGGGATGAATGAGTGCGAACCGAGGTTCTTGCGAGAAAGCCCGGTGACATGGCACGTATCGTATCCGGGTCGGTTGTCCGGCAGATCGAGTCGCTCTTTGAGGGCAGCTCGGTCGCCGGACTCTCCGACCGACAACTCCTGGAGCGGTTCATCGGACGGCGCGATCGCGGCCGGGGAAGCGGCGTTCGCCGCGCTGGTGAGCCGTCACGGACCGATGGTGCTGCATCGTCTGCCGGCAGTTCCTGGGTGACGTTCACCATGCCGAGGACGCCTTCCAGGCGGTGTTTCTCGTGCTGGCCCGACAAGGCCGGCTCGATCCGGGATCCCGACCTGCTGGGTAACTGGCTCTACGGGGTTGCGCTCCGAACGGCCAAGAAGGCGAAAGTCCGACTCGCCCGCCAGCGCAAGAACGAGGAGGAGGGCTCCATGAGGCGTCCCGGTTCGGGGTCGCATACCGCGGTCGAGTCGATGGTCCAACCGGTCGGCAATCGGCCCTGGCTCGCGAGGACGTGGAGGCGCTGCACGACGAGATCGCCCGGCTGCCCGGGTCGTTTCGTCTGCCGGTGGTCCTCTGCTACTTCGAGGGATTGACCCTGGACGAAGCCGCTCGCCGGCTCCGCTGGCCGTCGGGCACGGTCCACAGCCGGTTGGCCCGGGCGCGCGACAAGCTCCGCCGCGGTCTGACCCGCCGCGGTGTGGCCCTGCCGGCCGCCGTGCTGGCCACGGCCCTGACTGCAAAATCCGCCTCGGCTCACATCTCATCTCCACTGTGTGATGCCACAACCAAGGCCGCGATCCAGTTCGCGGCCGGTCAGGCCGCCGCAGGTCGTCTCGGCCTCGGCGGCGTCTCTTGCCCAGGAGGTGCTCCGAGCCATGCTGATCCACAAGCTGCGCTCATCACCATCGTCACCTTGATCGCTCTCGCCGCCTTCGCCACCGGCGCGGGGTATCTCACTCACTCCCTGGCCATGAAGGATGAGCCCAAGAAAACACCGGCCGCTTCGCAACCGCCGCTGGCGGCCAAGCCAGACGACACGGCCAAGGCCCGGCGCCAGGCCGGATGTTCGTGGTCGGCCGCGTGCTCGACCCGCAAGGCAAGCCGGTGCCAAATGCGACCGTGATGGTTCACACGCGGCTCAAGCGGCCGGAGAGTGGCTTCGGTCCACGAAGGATTGAGTCCGGTCGTGATCGGCCACGCGGACGCCGACGGATCGGGCCAGTTTCGCCTCGACTGCGCCCCGAACGTCGTCGTCGCGGAACGATCGAGTTCATGGCCGTCGCCCTGGCACCTGGCTACGGCGTCGGCTGGGCCGAGCTCGACCCCGACGCCAATCAGCCCGACGCCGAAATCCGGCTGCAACCCGAGCAAGTGATCCAGGGACGCCTCTTCGATCTGCAAGGCCGGCCCGCCCAGGGCGTCACGGTGTCGGTCTCCAGGATCGACGCATCCTCCTTCGGGACTCGGGGAATACTGGACTGCGTGCGTCGCCGCTTCGAAGGTCCGTCCTACTGGTGGGCTCGCGTGAACGACTTGCCGGCCTGGCCCAAGCCGGCGACCACCGACGCCGAGGGCCGGTTCACCTTGCATGGCGTGGGCCGTGGCCTCCAGGCCACCCTGAGCGATCATCGACTCGCGATTCGCCCTGCAGATGGTTCGACGTCGAGACCGACAGACTCTCCGGACGCCAAGCCCGTGACGCTGGCGCTGCGAACCGGCCCAGATCATCACCGGTCGCGTCACCTATGCCGATACCGGCAAGCCCGTTCCGCATGCCCGGCTCATCGTCAATGTCCTGGGGCGAAGGGCAACGCGGGACCCGACCGACGCACTTCCAGACGGATGCCGACGGGCGGTTCCGGGCGAATCCCGTCGCCGGGCGACGAATTCATCGTCGGCGCCGCTCCTCCCGCCGGGCAGCCTTACCTCGGCGCCTCCAAGAGTTTCGCGTGGCCCAAGGGTGCGATCGAGTATTCCCTCGACCTGTCCCTGCCCCGTGGCGTGCTGATTCGCGGCAAGGTCACCGAGGAAGGCTCCGACCATCCCGTCGCCGGCGCTTCGGTGGTCTTCTTGGCACATCGCGAGGACAATGATTCCGGCCGCGAAGGCGGCCGAACGAAGACGCTGGCCGATGGATCGTTCGAGCTCGCCGGCCCGCCTCGTCCGGGTCATCTGGTCGTCCTGAGCCCCAGCGACGGATTACGTGCTCCAGGAAATCGGCGATCGCGAGTTCTCAGCAGGGTCAGCCGGGCGGCCGCGCGCTTGTACTCCCACGCCTTCATCGCCTGCGACCCGAAACCGGGCGGCACGAGCCCGGAAGTGAACGTCACGCTCCGCCGGGGCGTGACCGTGACCGGCCGCATCGTCGCGCCGGACGATCAGCCGGTTCCGGATACCTGGATCATCAGCCGAATTGTCCTCGGACCGCGGCCCGGGCCATGGAGCATCTGGCAAGGTAGCTATCACGGCAATGCTCGCAACGGCCGACTTCGAGCTGCACGGGCTCGACCCCGATGCCGACGTCCCGGTCCACTTCCTCGAGCCGAAGCACAAGCTCGGCGCGACCGTCCATCTCTCGGGCAAGTCGGCGGCCGGCGGACAAATCACCGTCCGGCTCCAGCCGTGCGGCACGGCCCAGGCGCGGCTGGTCGACCCCAACGGCCAGCCCGTCGCCGGCTACCAAGACCCGATACTTGATCTCGATGATCGTCGCCCCCGGAGTCGACCGGCGAAGTCGCGACCCGGCGGACGCGAAATCGTCCTGTTGCCGATAGTCGATTCCCTGACCAGGATCGACTCGATCAACTACCAAAAGGAGCCCATGTCGGATGCCCAGGGGCGGATCGCGTTCCCCGCTCTGATCCCCGGCGCAACTTATCGCATTTCCGTCAGGCCCCGAACCGGCCAGGCGGGCAAGCCACCATTTCGCAAGGAATTCACCGTCAAGCCCGGCGAGACGCTCGACCTGGGCGATATCCTGATCGAGAAACCTCAATCGTGATTGGGAGGTTTTGTAGGGTGCTCTGCGAGCACCGCTTTCCGCCGTAACCTTTTTTGTAATCACCGTTTCCGATGAAATCGCATGGCTCGGTGCTCACAGAGCACCCTACAGAACCTCCGAGAATATCCCGGTTTTCAAGCACAACTTGGGAGAAGATGGTCGGCAGCGGGGCAGTATCCGGCGTGGGATGAAACAACGTCGTGTGCGCCGGACGCGTCAATTTCAACCGTGAAGGGGCCTGACGGCATGTCGCCTGTGACAACACCATCGGTGGTTCGGCAGATCGGGTCGCTGTTCGATGGCGGCTCCGTCGTCGGGTTGACCGATCGCCAGCTCATCGACCGGTTCAACGATCGACGCGACGCCACCGGCGAAGCCGCCTTCGCCGCATTGGTGACGCGGCATGGGCCCATGATCATGCACGTCTGCCGCCAGCTCCTGGATGACCACCACGCCGAGGACGCCTTCCAGGCTGTCTTCCTCGTCCTGGCTTGCAAGGCTCGATCCATCCGCGACCCCGACAAGCTGGGTAACTGGCTGTATGGGGTCGCGCTTCGCACGGCCACGAAGGCGCAGGGGACGGCTCGCTCGGCGTCACAAGAACGAGGTGGGCAGCGCCATGAGACATTCGGGGCAGGTCCAGGCGTCTCGGTCGAACCGATGGTTCAACCAGCCGAGCAGCGGGTCCTGGCTCGCGAGCAGGCCGAGATTCTCCATCGCGAGATCGACCGCCTGCCCGGACCCTTTCGTCAGCCGATCGTGCTCTGCTACTTCGAGGGACTGACCCTCGACGAAGCGGCGCAACGGCTCCGATGCCCGGCCGGCACGGTGCGCAGCCGATTGGCCCGGGCGTGCGACAAGCTCCGCCGCGGCTTGACGCGCCGCGGTGTGGTGCTGTCGGGCGCGGGCCTCGTTGCGGCACTCAGCTCCAGGTCCGCCTCGGCGTCCGTTTCATCCCTCCTGTGTGACAATACAACCCGGGCCGCGATCAACTTCGCGGCCGGACAGGCCGCCACCGGGACCGTCTCGGCCTCGGTGACCGCCCTTGCCCAGGAGGTGCTTCGATCCATGCTGATCCACAAGTTGCGCTTCATTCTCGTAACCTTGCTCGCGATAGCCGCCTCGCCACCGGCATTGGACTATCGACGACTCACTCCCCGGCGATCGAGGACGAGCCCAAGAAAACCGCAGCCGCTCCACAGCCGCGGCCGGCCGGCCAAGCCCAAGGAGTCGCAACCGGGGCGGATGATCGTCGTCGGCCGCGTGCTCGACCCGCAAGGAAAACCGGTGCCCAACGCGACGACAATGGTCTACGCGGCGCTCAAGCAGCCGGGGCGGTGGCGACCGGCTCGAGCCGATGGCACCGACAGCGATCGGCGAGGCGAGAGCGACGGATCGGGCCGGTTCCGACTCGATGCGGCTCGAACATCGTCATCGATCCATGAGCAGGTCGGCGCCGTTGCCATTGCGCCCGGCTATGGTGCGGGCTGGGTCGATCTGGACCTCGACGCCGATCAACCCACCGCCGACATCACGCTCCGACCCGAACAGGTGATCCAGGGGCGTCTGTTCGATCTCCAGGGCCGGCCCGTCCAGGGCGTCTCGGTCTCGGTCGCGGCCATGGGCCGCGTCCTCCGCGACCCGGAAGGCGATCCCGATGACTATGGCCTCGAAGGTCCCGATTTCCTGTGGTGGAATCACGCGAAGGGCCTGCCGGCCTGGCCCCGCCCGGCGACCACCGACGCCGAGGGCCGCTTCACCGTCCGCGGCGCTGGCCGGAGATCTCCGGGTCGCTCCTCACGATCGACGACCCGCGGTTCGCCAGGCAGATGATCAAGGTCGATACCGACAGCACCTCCAACTCGAAGCCGGTGATCATGGCCGTGGAACCGGCCAGGATCATCGTCGGGCCGCGTCCTGGCGGCCGACACCGGAAAACCGCTCGCGCAATGCCAGTCGTTTCCGTCGACGGAACGCGGCGAACGACTTCGAGACCGACGCCGATGGCCGGTTCCGCGCCAATCCCCGATCATCCGACCGCTACATGGTCCAGGCATTAGCTCCGCAGGGACAGCCTTATCTGAACGTCCGGACGGAAGAGTTCGAGTGGACCAAAGGGGCCATCGAGCATCGGGTCGATCTGGCCTTGCCGAGGGGCGTCATGATCCGCGGCAAGGTTACCGAAGAAGGCTCCGGCAAGCCCATCGCCGGGACGATGCTCGGCTATCTATGTGGGCCGACCCAGGCGGACCCAATCCGACCCGTGGTTTGGCCGCACGTGGTCGGGGCCGGATGGGTCATTCCAGCTCGCGGTCTTGCCGAAATCGACCTATCTCATCGTGCTGGGCCCAAGCGAGGACTACGTACTTCAGGAGACCGGCGAGCGGATGATCCAGCAGGGCCAGCCGGGCGGCCGCCGCATGTACGCCCACGCCTTCATCGCCTACGACCTGAAATCCGGCGGAGACACGCGGGACGTCAACGTCGTGCTCCGCCGCGGTATGACCGTGAAGGGCCAGGTCATCGGCCCGGACGGACAGCCGGTCCAGGATGCCCGGATGGTGAGCCGGATTCATCCTGATGCCGAGCGGGGTGCCTTGGCGTTCCTGGCAGGGAGACTACCACGGTAACGTACGCAACGGCCGGTTCGAGCTGCATGGCCTGGCAACCGATGCCGAGGTCCCCGTCTTCTTTCTCGAACCGAAGCGAAGGCTGGGTGCCATGGTCGAATCTCTCGGGCAAGTCGGGCTCGGGCGGACCGGTCACCGTCCGCCTCGAGTCCTGCGGCACGGCCAGGGCGCGGCTCGTCGACTCCTCGGGAAAGCCGATCGCGGGGTATCGCGACCCGTATCTCATCGCGATGGTCGTCACTCCCGGCCCGTCCTGGATGAGCCGCCGACAAGGCGGACGAGGGCCGCCTGGCGGCCGAAAAGGATTACCTCTGCCGGATCGACCCCATCAACTACCCGGATGGTTCTGTCTCTGATGCCCAGGGCCGCGTGGTATTCCCCGCCTTGATCCCGGGTGCGACCTATCGGATTTACGACGAAACCACCATCAACGACGAAGGCGGCGGGCAACTTCCGCAATGAATTCACCGTCAAGCCCGGCGAGACGCTCGACCTGGGCGATATCCTGATCGAGAAACCTCAACGTGATTGAGAGAGATTTGTAGGGTGCTCTGCGAGCACCGCTTTCCGCCGTAACCTTTTGTGTCACCGTTTCCGATGAAATCACCTGTCTCGTCGCTCACAGAACATCCGACAAAACCTCCGAGAAATCCCGTTTTCGGGCACAACTTGGGAGATGAGTCGTGGCAGCAGTATCGGGCGTGGGGATGAAAAGACGTGACATGTCGCCGGAGACGCACCGATATCCAGTGCCGAGGGAGCCCGACGGCATGTCGCCTGTGGCAACAGGGTCGGTCTTCCGGCAGATCGAGTCGCTCTTTGAGGGCGGCTCCGTCGCCGGACTGACCGACCGACAACTCCTGGAACGGTTCAACGCTCGGCGCGATCCCACCGGCGAAGCCGCGTTCGCCGCGCTGGTGACGCGCCACGGGCCCATGGTGCTGGACGTCTGCCGCGTAGCTCCTGGGTGACTTCACCACGCCGAGGACGCCTTCCAGGCCGTCTTTCTCGTCTTGGCCCGCGAGGCCGGTCGATCCGCGACCCCGATTTGCTGGGTAACTGGCTCTATGGGGTCGCGCTCCGCACGGCCCGCAAGGCGCAGAGTCCAGCTCGACCGCCAGCGCAAGAACGAGGAGGACGGCGCCATGAGGCATCCCGGTTCGGGTCAGCATCCCGGTCGAACCGATGGTTCAACGGTCGAGCAACCGGCCCTGGCTCGCGAGGACGTCGAGGCCCTCCACGCGAGATCGCCCGGCTGCCGGACCGTTTCGTCTGCCGGTGGTGCTCTGCTACTTCGAGGGCCTGACCCTCGACGAAGCCGCACGACGGCTCCGTTGGCCGGCGGGCACGGTTCACAGCCGATTGGCTCGGGCGCGCGACAAGCTCCGCCGCGGTCTGACCCGCCGCGGCGTGGTCTTGCCGCCGCCGTGCTGGCCACGGCACTGAGCTCCAGATCCGCCTCGGCTTCCGTCTCATCCCTCCTGTGTGACTATCACGACCAAGGCCGCGATCCAGTTCGCGGCCGGTCAGGCCGCCGCAGGTCTCGGCCTCGGCGGCCGCCCTGGCCCAGGAGGTGCTCCGAGCCATGTTCTTCAACAAGCTGAGATTCATCGCTATTGACCTTGCTCGTCCTCGGCGCCGTCGCGACCGGCGTGGGATATCTTGACCCACTCCTTGGCCATGAACGACGAACCCAAGAAAGCACCCGACCGCTTCGACCGCCGCTGCCGGCCAAGCCAGACGACACCAACCCAGCGCCCTGCGCCGGGCCGGATGTTCGTCGTCGGCCGCGTGCTCGACCCGCAGGGCAAGCCGGTGCCAAACGCCACGACGATGGTCCACGCGGCGATCAAGCGGCCGGGCGTGGCGATCCGGATCGCGGGCAGATGACGCCATCGCGATCGGCCAGGCGTCGAGCGACGGCTCGGGCCGGTTTCGCCTCGACGCCCCGCGCACCTCGTCGTCCCGGCATCATCGATGTTGGCGCCGTCGCCCTGCGCCCGGGCTATGGCGCCGGCTGGGTCGACCTCGACCCCGACGCCGACCAGCCCGCGCCGACATCACACTCCGGCCCGAGCAGGTGATCCAGGGGCGCTTGTTCGACCTGAACGGCCGGCCTGCTCGCAGGGCGTCACGGTCTCGGTCACGGCCATGGGCCGCATCCTCCCCGAACGGAACGCGGCCATCCTCGTCGCGAGCGCTTCGAAGGGCCCTGCCTTCTGGTGGAACTCACGCGAACGACTTGCCGGCCTGGCCCAAGCCGGCGACCACCGACGCCGAGGGCCGATTCACTTCCGCGGCGTGGGCCGGGATCTCCGCAGTCAACCTCACGATCAATGATCCGCGGTTCGCCCGGCAGAGAATTCCGGTCGATACCGACGGCACTTCCGAGTCGAAGCCGGTGACGCTGGCACTGGAGCCGGCCAAGATCATCACGGGCCGCATCACCGATGCCGATACCGGCAAGCCGATCCCCCATGCCCAGGTCGTGATCTTGTCCTACACGGAAACGCTGGCCACCGTCAACGACTTCGAGGCCGACGCCGAGGGCCGGTTCCGCGCCAATCCCCTGTCGGCCGACCGCTACATGTTTCGCGGCTTCGCTCCCGAGGGGCAGCCCTATCTGACGTCTCGACAAGTCTTCGACTGGCCCAAGGGGGCCGTCGAGTATCCGATCGACCTGGCCTTGCCCCGAGGCGTGGTGATCCGCGGCAAGGTCACCGAGGAAGGCTCCGGCAATCCCGTCGCCGGAGCCAGGATCAGCTTCCTGGCACGTCGGACGCCAGGCGAACAGGATCAGCGCCTTGAATGGCAGCATGCGGCAAGCGCGGCCGATGGCTCGTTTCAGCTCGCGGTCCTGCCCAGCCCGGGCTATCTCGTCGTCCTGGGCCCCAGCGACGATTATGTGCTCCGGGAGATCGGCACGCGGATGGTCCACGAGGGCAAGCCGGGTGGCCGCCGCTTCTATGCCCACGCCTTCCTCGCCTGCGACCTGAAACCGGCCGGCGAGAGCCTGGAAGTCAACGTCGTGCTCCGCCCGGGCATGACCGTGAACGGCCGGGTCGTCGGGCCGGACGGCCAGCCGATCCAGGATGCCTGGATGATCAGCCGCGTCTTCCTCACACCGACGCCCGGGCCATGGCTGATCTGGCAGCGCACGACTACCACGGCACCGTGAAGAGCGGCCGGTTCGAGGTCCACGGGCTCGACCCCGAAGCCGAAGTCCCCGTCTACTTCCTCGACCCGAAGCATCAAGCTGGGCGCGACGGTCATTTCTCGGGCAAGTCGGCGGCCGGCGGACCGGTCACCGTCCGGCTCCAGCCCTGCGGCACCGCCAAGGCGCGGCTGGTCGACGCCAGCGGCAAGCCGATCGCGGGGTATCGTAGCTCGAGCCTGATCACGATGGTCGTCACTCCCGGTCCGTATCCCATGACCGCGACAACGGCGCGAAGACCGCGTCTGCTTGCCGACAAGGATCGCCTCTGGCCAGAATCGACCCGATCAACTACACGACGGCCCCGTGTCCGACGCCCAGGGACAGATCGCGTTCCCCGCCCTGGTCCCGGGAGCGACCTATCGCCAATCTACTACATCGACTACCAGGCGGACGGCCGCTCTCCGCAAGGAATTCACCGTCAAGCCCGGCGAGACACTCGACCTGGGCGATATCCTGATCGAGAAACCTCAACGTGATTGGAGGCAACCTACAAGTTTCCGAGCACAACTTGGGATAAGATGGTCGGCGGCAACGCAGTATTGAGCGTGGGAATGAATGACGTCGGGATTCCGAGGTGTTTGCGAGGGAGCTCCGAGGGCATGGCGTTCGCGGCAACAGGGTCCGTCTTCCGGCAGATCGAGTCGCTCTTCGAGGGCGGCTCGGTCGCCGGGCTGACCGACCGCCAACTCCTCGAGCGGTTCATCGCGCGGCGCGATCCCGCCGGGGAAGCCGCGTTCGCCGCGCTGGTGACGCGCCACGGGCCCATGGTGCTGGATCTCTGCCGTAGATCCTGGGCGACTTGCACCATGCCGAGGACGCCTTCCAGGCCGTCTTTCTCGTCCTGGCCCGAAGGGCCGGCTCGATCCGCGACCCCGATTTGCTGGGAAACTGGCTCTACGGGGTCGCGATCCGCACGGCACGCTGCGCCAAGCATCCAGCTCGCCCGCCAGCGCAAGAACGAGGAGGAGGGCGCCATGAGGCGTCCGGTTCGGGATCGAGTACCACGGTCGAGCAACCGGCCCTGGCTCGCGAGGAGGTCGAGGCGCTGCACGACGAGATTGCCCGGCTGCCGGGGCCGTTTCGTCTGCCGGTGGTGCTCTGCTACTTCGAGGGCCTGACCCTCGACGAGGCCGCACGACAACTCCGCTGGCCGGCCGGCACGCTTCGCAGCCGCCTGGCCCGGGCGCGGGACAAGCTCCGCCTCGGCCTCACTCGCCGCGGCGTGGTCTTGCCCGCCGCCGTGCTGGCCGCGGGCTTGAGCCCTCGATCCGCCTCGGCGTCCGTCTCATCCTCCCTGTGCGACATCACGACCCAAGCCGCGATCCAGTTCGCGGCCGGACAGGCCGCCTCGCCCTTGGCGGCCTCCCTTGCCCAGGAGGTGCTCCGAGCCATGTTCGTCAACAAGCTGAGACTCATCGCCACGACCTTGCTGCTCCTCGCCGCCGTGGCCACCGGCGCGGGATATCTCACTCACTCTCTGGCGAGCCAGGACGAGCCCAAACGGCAGCCCGACGCTCCTCGGCCGCAGGTTGCGGCCAGGCCAGACGACACCACCCAGCGTCCGGCCCCGGGCCGGATGTTCGTCGTGGGCCGTGTGCTCGACCCCCAGGGAAAACCGGTGCCCAATGCCATGACCATGGTCTACGCGGCGATCAAGCTGCCGGGGAGCGGCGGCGGGCTGTACGAGAAGATGATGCCAACGGCGATCGGACAGGCGCGCAGCGACGGCTCGGGCCGGTTCCAGGTCGACGCCCCGCGCACCTCGTCGTCCCGGCATCATAATGTTGGCGTCGTCGCTACTGGCACCTGGCTATGGTGCCGGTTGGGCCGAGTTCGACCCCGACGCCGACCAGCCCATCGCCGACATCTCACTCCGGCCCGAGCAGGTGATCCAGGGTCGCTTGTTCGACCTGAATCGGCCGGCCTGTTCAGGGCGTGAGGTCACGGTCCAGGCCATGGGCCGCGTGATCCGGCGAACCGGACCAGCCGACGTCCTGATGAGCATGGAAGGGCCCTCGATTCTGGTGGACTCATGCGAACGACTTGCCGGCCTGGCCCAAGCCGGCGATCAGCGACGCCGAGGGCCGATTCACCATCCGCGGCGCGGGCCGGGATCTCCGCATCGATCTCATGATCGATGATCCGCGGTTCGCCCGGCAGAGAATCCCGGTCGATACCGACGGCACCTCCGAGTCGAAGCCGGTGACGCTGGCGCTGGAGCCGGCCAGGATCATCAAGGGCCGCATCACGGAAGCCGATACCGGCAAGCCGATCCCCCATGCCCAGCTCAGTCGTCGATCTGTCCTACACAGGAAGACATCGGCCCTGTCAACGAATTCGAGGCCGACGCCGAGGGCCGGTTCCGCGCCAATCCCCTGTCGGCCGACCGCTACGAAGTTTCGCGCGGCGGCTCCCGAGGGGCAGCCCTATCTGAACGTCTCGAAATTGTTCAACTGGCCCAAGGGGGCAGTCGAGTATCCGATCGACCTGGCTTTGCCCCGAGGCGTGGTGATCCGCGGCAAGGTCACCGAGGAAGGCTCGGGCAAGCCCGTGGCCGGAGCCAGGATCAGCTTCGGGGCACGTCGGACGACAGCGGGGCAGTCGAGACGCCTTGAATGGCCGCGCGGCGAGCGGGTCGGACGGCTCGTTTCAGATCGCGGTCCTGCCCAGCCCGGGCTATCTCGTCGTCCTGGGCCCCAGCGACGATTATGTGCTCCGGGAGATCGGCGAGCTGATGGTTTCCCAGGGGAAGCCGGGTGGCCGCCGCTTCTATGCCCACGCCTTCATCGCCTGCGACCTGAAGCCGGACGGCGAGAGCCTGGACGTCAACGTCGTGCTCCGCCCGGGCATGACCGTGAACGGCCGGGTCGTCGGGCCGGAGGATCAGCCGATCCAGGATGCCTGGATGATCAGCCGCGTGTTCCTCCACCGTCGACTTCGAGCATTGGCTGAGTGGCGCCGCTCAACACCACGGCAGCGTGAAGAGCGGCCGGTTCGAGGTCCATGGGCTCGATCCCGACGCCGAAGTCCCCGTCTACTTCCTCGACCCGCATCATAAGCTCGGGCACGACGGTCAATTTCTCGGGCAAGTCGGCGGCCGGCGGACCGGTCACCGTCCGGCTCCAGCCCTGCGGAACCGCCAAGGCGCGGCTGGTCGACGCCAGCGGCAAGCCGATCGCGGCGTATCGTGGCTCGGGCCTGATCGCGATGGTCGTCACTCCCAGCAATTCCCTTTCTCGACAACAGCGAGCGAGGCTGGCGCCCTTGGCCACGATCGACCCGATCAACTACGCGGATGGCCCCGTGTCCGACGCCCTGGGCCGGATCGCGTTCCCCGCCTTGGTCCCCGGCGCACCTACCGCCGCACTCCGGCAGCAGGTACAAGGGAACTCCGCGTCCGAAGGAATTCACCGTCAAGCCCGGCGAGACGCTCGACCTGGGCGATATCCTGATCGAGAAACCTCAATCGTGATTGAGAGGCTCCGTAGGGTGCTCTCGAGCACCGTTTCCGCCACAACCTTGGGATATTTCCGATGAAATGCTGGCTCGGTGCTCACAGAGCACCTACAGTCCGAAGTTTTCGAGACACTGGGAAAGATGAGTGCGGCAACCGAGGTGTGTGGACGATGCGAACGGAGCTCCGAGGGAGCCCGATGGCGTACGCGGCAACAGGGTCCGTCTTCCGGCAGATCGAGTCGCTCTTTGACGGCGGCTCGGTCGCCGGGATGACCGACCGCCAACTCCTGGAGCGGTTCATCGCGCGACGCGATCCCGCCGGGGAAGCCGCGTTCGCCGCGCTGGTGACGCGCCACGGGCCCATGGTGCTGGACCTCTGCCTTAGTATCCTGGGCGACTTGCACCATGCCGAGGACGCATTCCAGGCCGTCTTTCTCGTCTTGGCTCGACGGGCCGGCTCGATCCGCGACCCCGATTTGCTGGGTAACTGGCTCTATGGGGTCGCGATCCGCACGGCACGCTGCGCCAAGCATCAGCTCGACCGCCAGCGCAAGAACGAGGAGCAGGGCGCCATGAGACGTCTCGGTTCGGGATCGAATACCGCGGTCGAGTAACCGATCTGGCTCGCGAGGACATGGAGGCGCTCCACGACGAGATTGCCCGGCTGCCGGGGCCGTTTCGTCTACCGGTGGTGCTCTGCTACTTCGAGGGCTTGACGCTCGACGAGGCCGCACGAAAACTCCGCTGGCCGGCCGGCACGCTTCGCAGCCGACTGGCTCGGGCGCGCGACAAGCTCCGCATCGGCCTCACCCGCCGCGGCGTGGCCTTGCCCGCCGCCGTGCTGGCCGCGGACTCGGACTCCAGGTCCGCCTCGGCGTCCGTCTCATCCCCCTGTGCGACATCACGACCCAAGCCGCGATCCAGTTCGCGGCCGGACAGGCCGCCTCTTCCTTGGCGGCCTCCCTTGCCCAGGAGGTGCTCCGAGCCATGTTCGTCAACAAGTTGAAACTCATCGCCACGACCTTACTTCTCCTCGCCGCCGTGGCCACCGGCGCGGGGTATTTCACTCACTCCTGGGCGAGCCAGGACGAGCCCAAACGTCAGCCCGACGCTCCTCGGCCGCAGGTTGCGGCCAGGCCAGACGATACTACCCAGCGTCCGGCGCCCGGGCCGGATGTTCGTCGTGGGCCGGGTGCTCGATCCCCAGGGCAAGCCGGTGTCCAATGCCGCTGATGATGGTCTATCGTGCGGTCGAAGAATCTCGCGAGCCGGCCGCTGCGCAGTAACGTACCCACGCATCGGACAGGACGCTGCGACCGATCCGGCCGGTTCCAGATCGACGCTGCCGCGCACCTCGTCGTCCCGGCACATCAGCTATCGGTGACGTCGCTGGCACCCGGCTACGGCATCGGCTGGGCCGAACTCAACCCGACGCCGAGCAACCCGCCGCCGACATCGCCCTGCGGCCCGAGCAGGTCATCCAGGGACGGCTGTTCGACCTGCACGGCCAGCCGGTGCCGGGGGTTGCTGTCATGGTTCATGGTCGGTCAGTCCCAACCTGCCAGCCATCTCGACTGTCGACGACTGATCCTCCCGGCCCGACTTCCTCGAGCGTCCCATGGCACGCTCTGCCCGCCTGGCCCGGCCCGGCGATCAGCGACGACCAGGGCCGATTCACCCTCCGCGGCGCGGGCCCGGGTCTTCGGTGTCATCCTCATCACCGATGACCCGCGGTTCGCCCAGCAAATCGTGATCCAGACCGGCGCACCGTCATCGACGCTCGGAACGCGGTTTCCCCCGGTGATCCAGGTCGAGCCCGGCCCGGATGCGAAGCCGATCGCAATCACCTTGCAGCCGGCCCCGACGATCATCGGGCGGGTGACTTATGCCGACACCGGCCAAGCCCGTCCCCCATGCCCTGGTCGCGCGCCGGTGCGGCATCCGTTCCGAGGAGGCCGATGGCGAGGGGCGGTTCCGTGTCGCAGTCCCCGCGCCGTGCCGACCGATACGGTGTCTCCAGATTCATGCCCAGGCCCCCGACGGCGCAGCCCTATCTGATCGTCGCGAAGGAGGTCAATGGCCCAAGGGGGCGGTCGAGCAGTCGGTTGACCTCGCCTTGACCCGGGGCGTGGTCATCCGCGGCAAGGTAATCGAGGAGGGCTCGGGCCGGCCCGTGGCCGGAGCCGGCACTCCAGTATCGCGGACGCGGCCGGCCGAGGCCCGACGAGTTCACCCGGAATGGCCCCACGCGGACGGGCCCGGATGGCTCGTATCAGCTCGTGGTCTTGCCCAAACCGGGACGCTCTTTGTCCTGGGCCCCAGCGACGATTATGTGCTCCAGGAGATCGGCGGAACGGATGGCCCGCAGGGAGGCCGGGCGGGCCGTCGCTGTCTACGCCCACGCCTTCATCCCCTGCGACCTGAAGCCGACTACGCGACAGCCTTGACGTCAACGTCGTCCTCCGCCGCGGCGCGACGTGAAGGCCCGGGTCGTCGGCCCGGACGGCCAGCCGGTCCAGGAGGCCTGGATGATCAGCCGGGTCCTCCTCGAGCCCAGACTGTGCCATGGCTGAGCTGGTTCGCGGGCGATTCCACGGCGACGTGACGACGGCCAGTTCGAGCTGCACGGGCTCGACCCCGACGCGGAGGTCCCCGTCTTCTTCCTCGATCCGAAGAACAAGCTCGGCGCAACGGCCCAATCTCTCGGTCAAGTCGGCGGCGAACGGACCGATCACCGTCCGCCTCCAGCCCTGCGGCACGGCCAAGGCGCGGCTGGTCGACGCCAGGGCAAGCCGCTCGCCGGGTATCGCGACCCGTATCTGATCGCGATGGTCGTCACGCCCGGCCCTTATCGTATTCAGCACGGCCGCGAGCAGACAAGGATCGCCTGACTGCCGATGCGGACTACCTCGTCGCGGATCGACTCGGATCAATTACGCGCGATGGCCCGGTGTCCGACGCCCGGGGCCGATCGCGTTCCCTGCGCTGGTCCCCGGCGCGACCTATCGATCAACGACATGACGACTCTGACAGTACCAAGGGCGGCCGCAAGTTCCGCAAGAATTCACCGTCAAGCCCGGCGAGACGCTCGACCTGGGCGATATCCTGATCGAGAAACCCCAACAGTGAGGCGAGGAGCACGATGATGAGGTCAACGGCCGCTTCACCTTCACCCTGGGCTCGCTACGAGCCCAAGGCCGACGATCCCTGGGACCTTCGCAAGGTCGCCCACCTGCATCGCCGCGCCGGTTTCGGCGCGACTCGGGCCGAATTACGGCGCAACCTGGAGGCCGGTCCGGACGCCAGCGTCGAGCGATTGTTCCACCCGGTGCAGCCGTCCGCCGAAGAGGTCGATGCGATCGAGGGGCTGCGCCAGACGGCCCGGACCTCGCAGAACCTCGACCTGCTCAAGGTCTGCTGGCTGAACCGGATCCTCCAGGGACGCGACCCGCTCCGCGAGAAGTTGACCCTCTTCTGGCACGGCCACTTCGCCACCAGCAACAAGAAGGTCGAGTCGGTCGAGCTGATGGACCGGCAGAACGAGACGCTCCGCACTCACGCTCTCGGTGGCTTTGCCTCACTCCTCGAAGCAATGATCGCCGACCCGGCCATGCTCGTCTGGCTCGACGGAGGGACGAGCAAGAAGGAGAAGCCCAACGAGAACTTCCCCCGCGAGTTTCTCGAGCTGTTCACACTCGGCCCCGGCCATTACAGCGAGTCCGACATCCGCGAGGCCGCCCGTGCCTTCACGGGCTGGGTCCGCCAATTGCCCACCGGCGACCAGCGGTCCCCGGTCTTCACGCGGGAGACCGCTCAATTCGACGACGGACCCAAAACGTTCCTCGGCCAAACCGGGCGCTGGGATTCGAGCGACATCGTCCGGATCACGCTCCAGCGCCCCGAGGCGGCGACCTTCCTGGCGCGCAAGCTCTACCGACTCTTCGTCAGCGAGGCTGGCGAGCCCCGTCCCGAGCTGATCGAGCCCTTGGCCGACGAGATTAAAAAGCACGAGTTCGCGATCGGGCCCATTGTCGCGGTCATCCTGCGGTCACGGCACTTCTATTCCGAATCCGTCCGCCGTCAGCGGATCAAGTCGCCGGTGGAGTTCAGCGCGGGCTTGGTGCGAATGCTCGAGGCGCCTCGGACGGCCTTGAACCCGCTGGCGCTGGCCGCCGCCTGCGACGCACAAGGCCAAGAACTGTTCGCTCCGCCGAATGTCGAAGGCTGGACCGGCGGGTCGGTCTGGATCAACAGCGGCACACTCCTGTCGCGCGGCAACTGGGCCGCCGACATCATCTGGGGCAAAGCCGAGAACGGCCTGGCTCCCTTCGATCCCCTGGCCTGGGCCGCACGCTATGAAATCAAACCCGACAAGGCCGCCGAGGCGTTCCTGGACCTGTTGCTCCAGCGCGAGCCTCGGTGCCGAGGCGCGAGCCCTGGTCATCGAAGCGGATCGCGATGGCAGCCCGAACGGACTGCGCAAAGTCATCCAACGAATCGTCAATTGCTCCGAGTTCCAACTGGCCTGACAACCACGGAGAGAGACCAGAAAATAGCATTCTTAACCACGAATCACACGAATCACACGAATAAAACATTATTAAGTTCGATTGACAATTTACTTAATTCAGTAACGCTTATATATTATATAATTAACATAGCAATAATATTAAATAAATATGTTCAATTGTTATTTATTCGTGTGATTCGTGCGATTCGTGGTTGAAGAATGTATTCTTGAACGGGTACGTGGGCCCGCCTTGACTCTGGTGAGTTTATTCTTGTGGAGGTTTCCAATGCATCCGACGCGCCGTGAATTGTTCCGCATGGGCCTTGGCTCGTCCGCGCTTCTGGCCTGCGGATCGACGGTCCCGATGTTTCTTGGCTCGCTCGGCTGCCGCCCTGGCTGGCGATGGTCCGGCCGCGGTCGAAGGGGCGTATTCTGGTCGTGGTCCAGCTTGACGGCGGCAACGATGGGCTGAACACGGTCATCCCTCACGGTGACGACGAGTATCGCAAGCGGCGGCCCACGCTTCAGATCGGCTCGAAGGAGGCGCTCGAAGGTCGACGACCATGTCGGGTTGCACCCCGCGCTCGCCGATTTCGCCAAGCTGCTGGAGCAGCAGCGGCTGGCGATCGTTCAGAGCGTCGGCTATCCGAACCCGAATCGCTCGCACTTCGAGAGCATGGCGATCTGGAACACAGGCCGGCTGAATCCGGACAAGGCCGCACCCGGATGGCTGGCCCGAGCGATCGACCGGCTTCCCGGGCTGGAGGGGGACATGCCGGCCTTGCACATCCACGACGCGTTCCCCTTGCCGAGAGCGCTGGAAGGAGGCAAGCACGTGATCCCGTCGCTGGCCCGGCTGGAGCAGTTCCGCCGCCGGCTGGGTGTGCCCGATGGGGCCAACCCAACCGCACAGGCCGAGGCCATCGATCGGCTTGGCCGGCAGACTCATGGCGAGCCTGGCTCGCTCCTCCAGTTCGTCGAGCGCTGTAGTTTGATCACGTATGCCAGCAGCTGCCCGGCTTGAACGCCTGCAACAGGATAAAGCCTCGGCAACAACGCCCGGCTATCCCGAGTACTTCGGCCTGGCCCGTCGCCTTCAGCTCATCTCCCAGTTGATCAAGGCGGGGCTGACCACCTCGATCTACTACACCCAGCTCGACGGTTTCGATACCCACGGCGGCCAGCTCCAACGCCATCAGCAGTTGCTGCGCGAGCTGGGGATCTCGTTGCGTGCCTTCCTCGACGACCTGGAAAAGGCCAAAGAGGCCGACCGAGTCCTGGTCTTGGTCTTCTCCGAGTTCGGCCGCCGGCTGGCCGAGAACGCCAGCGGCGGGACCGACCACGGCACGGCAGCTCCCGTGTTCCTGCTGGGCCATCCGGTCAAGGCTGGCTTGCACGGCCCATACCCGGACCTGACCCACCTCGATGACGGCGATCCCAAACACGCGATCGACTTCCGCCGTCTTTATGCGACCCTATTGGAGCGCTGGCTGGAGATCCCGCCGGTTGGTGTTCTTGACACGGCGTTCGATACGATGCCGGTGTTGCACGCATGAGAAGCGCACTCATGATATTTCCAATGGATTTCAGATTTGTTTCATTCGTTTTGAGGCGCGGCGACCTCGCGAAGGAAGGCAACCGGGTTGAGGATGAGGAGGGCAGGAAACCGTTCCCGGAAGTCGGCCCCTGCGGGCGTGCTCTCGTCCATCAAATCGAGAAGGTCGTTATCCCAGGTGACGAGATACCGCACTCCAGCGGCAACGGCAAGGTTGACGAAGGCTCATCATTGGAGTCTCTGGGATAGACAAACACCGCCGGAACTTCTCGAAGGTATTTGGCATTGTTGCTCAAATCACGTAGGAAATCGGCCGCAACCTCAGGTGTCAGCGTCTTGAACTTTCGATGAAGCCCAGGCCGGTTCAGGACGTCAGTGATCTCACCAAACACGTGCCAATCCAGGAATATATGCACTTGACCGGAACGTACAAGCTGCATGCACGCGAAGGCTGGACCCTTCGTGCTGACAGCCGCCTGAAGGAGCACCACACAGTCGAAGACCGCGCCTGGAATCACAGGCGTCATGATATCTTCCGTGCCCGCTTCTCCTCCCTAACTTCGTCGCGGAGCTGGGTGAGAAAGCTGGTCAGCTCCTCTTCTGTCATCCCGCTTTCCTCGAACTCACGGCGGACCGGTGCCAGAAACTCGTCGATTGGTCTCGATCGTTGCGGCACGGCGGCTGAGTGAGTTGCATCATCATCCACGACCCCCTTCACGAGTCCACAAATGAAACCCTCCACGGTCTGCCCATTTGCGGCGGCTTGATCGTGGAGTTTCTGTTCAGTCTCAGGGGCCAGGTTGAGGGTAATCGTCATGGTAATCTCCAGCCCAGGGACGATTTTCGACTGTCTCGATGATATCAAATTGGTGCCGGCCGGGTCGAGCTAATCGTCTCAGTCTGATGGGAATCACCAGCTCACGACAGCAGGAACTCGAGGTCTTCGCGGGTGAGGCTCTGGATGACGCCGCGGTTGTCGGCGCTCAGGATGGCGTCGGCCAGGTCGCGCTTCTTTTGCTGCAATTCCAGGATCTTCTCCTCGACGGTGCCCCGGCAGATCAAGCGGTAGGCGAAGACGTGCTGGGTCTGGCCGATGCGGTGGGAGCGGTCGATGGCCTGGGCCTCGACGGCCGGGTTCCACCAAGGGTCGAGCAAGTAAACATATTCCGCGGCCGTCAGGTTCAGTCCCAGGCCGCCGGCTTTGAGACTGACCAGGAAGATCGGGCAGTCGGGGTCGGTCTGGAACCGCTCGACCTTGGCGGAGCGGTTACGGGTGCGGCCATCGAGATATTCATAGGTGAGCTTCGCCTGATCGAGCCGCTCGCGGACGATCGCCAGGAAGCTGGTGAACTGAGAGAAGACCAGAACCTTGTGCCCTTCCTCGACAACTTCGGCGATCGAGGGGAGGAGCATATCGAGCTTGGCGCTGGGATGGCTGGCCAGCTCATCGCTGATCAAGCCGGGGTGGCAGGCGGCCTGGCGGAGCCGCAGCAAGGCCTCGAGGACCTCGATCTTGGAGCGGTTCAATTCGGCGGAATCCTTGCGCAACAGGGCGTCGCGGTAGTGGGCCCGCAGCTCGTCGTAGCAGCGTCTTTGCTCGGGCTCCATGTCGCAGTAGAGCGTTTGCTCGGTCTTCTCGGGAAGGTCTTCCACGACCTGCTGCTTGGTGCGACGGAGGATGAACGGCCGCAGGGTCTTGGCCAACAAGACGCGATCGATCTGCTCGAAGCGCGGTGCCGGTGCCGAGGTACTTCTTGAAGACCATGTCGCTGCCGAGCATGCCGGGGTTCAAGAACTCGAAGATCGACCAGAGCTCGCCCAGGTGGTTCTCGATCGGAGTGCCGCTGATGGCCAGCTTGTAGCGGCTGCGCAACAGCCGGGCGGCCTTGGCCGACTGGCTCTCGGCGTTCTTGATCGCCTGGGCTTCGTCGAGGATCGCATAGTCGAACTCGAACTCGAGTCAACTCGGCGATATCGGTACGCACGGTGCCGTAAGTGGTGATGATCAGATCGTACTCGATGAACGCGTCCCGCAAGCTGTGGCGGCCGGGGCCGGTGTAGTCGAGCACGCGGAGCCGCGGGGTGAACTTGGCGGCCTCCTGGATCCAGTTGAAGACCAAGGAGCGGGGGACAACGGCCAGCGAGGGGCCCTTGGCCTGGCGGTGGGCCCGTCGCCGTTGCAAGAGCGCCAGGACTTGAATCGTCTTGCCCAGGCCCATGTCGTCGGCCAGGATTCCGCCAAACCCGAACCGCTGGAGGTAATCGAGCCAGCCCAGCCCCTCGCGCTGATACGGGCGGAGCTCGCCGTGGAAGCCCGGCGGCGAGTCGAGCGCCACAACCCCCTCGAACTGCCGCAGGTTCTGCCGGACCTTCTCGAATGCGGCGTCGACCTGGATCTCCGGCTGGGCGGCCAAGAGCGCATCGAGCATGCCCGCCTGCGCCGAGTTGAAACGAAGGCTGCCGTCGGCCGTGGTCGCCAGATCGGCGAGCATGCCGTACTTCTTGAGCCATTCCTCGGGGAGCATGCCCATCGAGCCGTCACCCAGCTCGATCATCGACTCGCCGCGGCGGGCGGCGGCCAGCAGCTCGGGAAGGCTGACGCGCTGATCGCCGTAGTCGATTCCCCCTTCGAGCTCGAACCAATCGATGCCGGTGGCCAGCGCCAGCTTGAACTCGCCCGCCGGGCGGATCAGCTTTCCTTCGGCCTCGACCCGCCAGCCGGCGGCGACCAGGTCCTTGCTGACCTGGGCCATTCGCTTGGCCGGCAGCTCGAGCGTGCCCGGATCGAGGCGAGGGTCCTTGGCCTCGCGGAAGCCCAGCTCGAACAGCTTGACGTCGGCGGCACTCTCGGTGCGGGGATCGCGGCGGATCACCAGCCCCAGCTCGGTCGAGACGGCCAAGCGGCGTGGTGCGCCCGGCCGGGATCACGGCGCCGTCGTAGTCGAACTCCAATTCGCCGATCAGCTTGTCGGACCCCAGGCCCCAGTTCTGGCGGGGGGTCCGCAACGTCAGGGAGGGCCGGGGCTTGGCGTTGATCTCCTCGAGCCGGAGCGACTCGACCAGCTCGAGTGGAGGAACCCGGGTCTCGGCCAGGATCCGACCCAGCATCAGGTCTTGCTGAGGCTCGACGAAGGTGATTTCCTTCTCGTAGCGGAGCCGGAGAATCCAGGGCATGACCCCCAGGTCGTCGAACCGGGCGGCGCGGCCGACGCCCAGGATCAATAATCCCGGTAAGAGAACCAGGGGCTCGGAAAGGTCCATCCGGTGGTCGCCACGGCGGAGTGAGCCCCGCCAGGCCCAGCGCTTGCCCCCCAGCTCGGCGCGGATATCCAGCGAAAACCGCCAGGGCTGGCCATCGTCCCAACGCATGGTCGGCGGCTCTTCCTCCCCTTCGGTGCGGCGCAGCCGTAGCCGGCCGGTCCGCGCCAGTCGCTCCACCAAGGCCGCCTGGTCCTTGCGCAGCACGAATCGGCGCGTGCCACGCGACGCCCGTTCGGCCGCGGCGCGGGCCGCCGCCGAGCTGAGGATCCGTGGCCCCACCGCAGCAGCAGCCGGTGCCGCGCCGTTACTCACACCCGGGCCGGACGCCGAGGACGATGGGGCACTCGAGCCCGGCGCGGAATGCGGCAACTGGGAGTTGGAGCCCTGGGCTTCGTCGAGCAGATGCCAGGATCAGACGATCCTCGGGATCGTACTTGACGTGGGCGGCATGAGGGGCGTAGTACCAAGGGCGGAGCGGACCCCACTCGCCAGTCGTCTTGCGCTGGCGGCGGGCCAGATCGATGACCACCTGATTCTGCGCCAGCGTGGCGGCGACATCGAGCACATAGACCAACAGCCGCTTGGCGTTGCGATTGACGGCCTTGGTCCGCGCCGCGCCGGGGCTCGTGCCATGACCTGCGCCGATGACCCCCTTGTTGGTCTTGGACCGGCCGACGGCTCCGGTGCGGCGATCTCGAGGCGACGGCGGTCCCGGACCCGGGCCCCGCTGGCTCCAGCTCCCGGTCTCGCTCGGCGGCAGGCCGTGCACTCCCCGATCCTTATTGCCCCTGGGTTTGGTCCCTCGCGCAGGCATCCCGGCCGGGCGATGCGGTCCCATGCCGACCATCCCCAGGTCTGAATTCGACGAACGAGGCGGCGGCTCCTGGTCTCGGTCGCGGTCCAGCCCCGATTCGCTCCGGTTCTCCAGCACCTCGACCGCCGGCGAACGTCGAGGACTCTCGGCGACCAACTGCAGCGGAAAGACCGGCGGTGACTGCAACAGCCCCCGAGACTCGACTAGCAGCAACGTCGCCCAGAGGTGCTTGCAAGGATCCCCCTGCGGACTGAAATACGGACATGAGCACGAGGCCAGCAGCTTCGAACCCCGCAGCCGGAGCCGCACCCGGTATTTCGAGGTTCCGCGCACCCGGGCGACGACCTCGCCGGGCCTGGCCGCCATCACGGTGACCCGGCCCTTGACAAAATACGACTGGCCCCGCGACCGGACCGCGTCGTTGAAATTCCGCGCGACTTTCTGGGCAATCCCTATCATCTTTTCCCGCTCGGGACGGACCCTGCAATCAGTGTGGCTAGTGGCTCTCCCAGGGTGGGCCGGCACAACGCCACCCGCCGAAAAGGAAAGCCTTGCGTGAGTGGGTCGCACTGGGCTACCCACGACCAGAGGGGCAGAGGCCCCCTCCTACTTCTTCAGAGAACCCTCGCTGGTGCCGAGAAAAGCCCGCTGGCAGGGCAAGCAGCCCGCGCACTCCGCGGAAGCCGCTCGCGCGGGTGTCCGGCTCGTCAAACCGGCCCTACGATGCGACAGAGAGAACCCTCGCTTGCGTCCGGAAAAGAAGACCCTTCGTTTGCACTGAGCGATCGTTGTCATGAGAGCCTTTGGTCTCAGAGGCGACGGGTGACTCGCCATTTTGCCGTCAGATTGAGTCCGATCAGACGTCGAGGTTCTTGACCTCGAGCGCGTGCTTTTCAATGAATTCGCGACGGGGCTCAACGTCATCGCCCATGAGGGTGGCGAACAGGTCGTTGGCGGCGGCGACGTCCTCAAGCTTCACTTGGAGCAACGTACGCCGGGTCGGGTCCATGGTGGTTTCCCAGAGTTGCTCGGCGTCCATTTCGCCCAGCCCTTTGAACCGGGTAATCTTCATCCCCTTCTCACCGATCTTGCGTACCGTGGCGACCAACGCGCGCAGGTCAAGTAAAGGATAGGTCTCGCCGTCGCGGTGCAGGACAAACCGTGGCGGCGGGTCATCGCCAGTGACCTCCCGAGGAAGCAAAACCTCGGCTCGCAAGCCGAACTCGTCGCGAAGACGGGTCAGGTGCTTGTTGAGCATTTTGACCTCGTGCAGCTCGATCTCACGGACCCGAGGGGCCGTGCCATTGGCGGCGGCCACGGCCGCTGGCCCAGCGCCGGACTCGAACTCCGACTCAGCTTCCAGACGCAAGTTGTGCGCCGCGAAATACTCCTGGCGTTCTTTTTCACTATAAAATCGCTCTTCCTTACCCTCATATTCGACCAAGAACAGGGGTAGCAAGCCATCACGGGGGTCGGGCTTGGCGGGATCGTCAGGTTTGTAGGCCATCGCCAGAAGGCCACGCAGCGGCCGGTTGCGGCGGCCGAAGGCGCGCAGTCCTTGCTCGATGCCGGTGACCAGATCGAGCAGACTCTTGAGACGATCACCCGCGATCTCGACAGCCGGATCATCGCTCCCTTCCGGCCGCAGTGACGCATTCGCCAGACCGGTCTGCATCAGGATCGCCTGCATCTGGTCCTCGGCATGAACGTACCGCCGTTCCTTCTTGCCGCTGACGATCAGATACAAGGGGGGCTGGGCGACATAAAGGTGTCCCTCAGCCACGAGCTTGGGCATCTGCCGGTAGAAGAAGGTCATCAAGAGGGTCCGAATATGGGAACCGTCGACGTCGGCGTCACTCATCATCACGATCTTGCCGTACCGCCTTTTCGAGGGCTCTTCCTCCTCGCCGATGCTGTTGCCGACAGCCGTGATGATATTGCGGATTTCTTCGTTGCTCAAGACGCGGTCGAGCCGGGCACGCTCGACGTTCAAGATCTTTCCTCGCAGGGGAAGGATCGCCTGATAAATCCGGTCGCGGCCCCCTTCGGCTGTTCCTCCGGCTGAGTCTCCCTCGACCAGAAAGAGCTCGCTGGAATCTTGGTCATGGGTGGAGCAATCCATCAGCTTGCCGGGAAGCCCCCCACCCGAGAGCACCCCCTTGCGGTTACGAACCAGCTCGCGGGCCTTGCGCGCCGCCTCGCGGGCCTCGGCCGCCAGTTGTGCCTTGACGATGATCCGCTTGGCCACGGTCGGGTTGGTCTCGAGGAACTCGGCCAGCCGGTCGTTGACCACCCGGGCCGTGATCCCCTCCACCTCACTGTTGCCCAGCTTGGTCTTGGTCTGGCCCTCGAACTGCGGGTCGGGAACTCGCACGTTGACGATCGCCGTGAGCCCTTCCTTGAAGTCCTCGCCGAGGATCGTCAGGTCTTTGGTCTTGGCCGACGCCGCCGCCTTGGCGTACAGGTTGAGCGTGCGAGTCAAGGCCGTGCGAAACCCGGTTAAATGCGCGCCTCCCTCGATCGTGTGGATGTTGTTGCAATACGAGACGACCATTTCGCTGATCGAATCGTTGTACTGCAAAGCGACCTCGACTTCAACGGCTCGCTCCTCATCTCGCCCCGAGAAAACGACCGGCGGGTGCAAAACCGTCTGGGCACGATTCAAATAAGCAACAAATTCGCTCAAACCCTCCGACGAGTAGAACTCGACGTCCTTGAGCTCGTCGGTCCGCTCGTCGGTCAGGCGGATCCGCACCCGCTTGTTGAGGTACGCCAGTTCGCGGAGCCGCTTTTCCAGGATATCGTAGTCGAACTCGGTCTTGGGGAATATTGAGCCGTCGGGCAGAAAGCGAATGGTGGTGCCCGTCGTCTTCACGGGCCCCAACGAGCTCACCGGCCCCAGTGGCTCCCCCTTCTCGAACTCCTGTCGCCAAGCCTGGCCGTCGCGGCGAACCTCGGCCTTAAGCCACTCTGAAAGGGCGTTGACGGCCGTCACTCCCACGCCGTGCAGTCCACCGGAGACCTTGTAGCTATCGTGGTCGAATTTGCCCCCGGCGTGGACCTTGGTCAAGACCACCTCGAGCGCGCTGACGCCACTCTCGGCGTGAATGTCGACCGGAATACCTCGCCCATCGTCGGCCACCGAGACCGAGCCGTCGGTGTGCAACGTCACGTGAATGTTCCGGCAGTAGCCGGCCATCGCCTCGTCAATCGAGTTATCGACGACCTCGTACACCAGGTGGTGCAGTCCCCGCGCCGCCGTGTCGCCGACGTACATCGAGGGACGCAGCCGGACCGCCTCGATCCCCTCCAGCACTCGGATGCTCGCCCCGGTGTATGAAGCGGAGGAGTCCATCCTCGACGAAGCGTTGCTGTCGTATTCCCGGCCATTGCCCGTGGGATTTTGGTCCTCGATATTCAAGGACGTGGAAATCTCGTCGGTATGGTCCTCGGTCTTGCTCGATTCCACCATCGTGGGTTCACCTCGATCGTTCAACTCGTCCACTTCCGGATTTCAAGGCGGGATGCCGTGGGGCGGGAAAGCGTGGTTTTCTTGTCCACTCAAAAAATGACCATAAGGCCGGTTCCACCGGCCGAACCCCGCTCAACAACTCCGCATTAGTAGGTCTGATTCGAGAGGGCGAAGTTCCAGCTCGCGGTGCCGCCAACCGCCGACGGTCATGGCTGCTCGGGGTCGTGACGGTAACCAGGGCCCGGCTTGTTGCTCCTGTTCCCCGATCGGGAGCGGCGTGGCGGCGCGGGCTTGGGCATGACGTCTTCGGCCGAGACCGAGGGAAGCAAAGGCACAGGGGCAGGAGGCTTAACTTCGAGTGCGATCTCGCCGACCCGAAACCGGATGTCGTGGATTGTGGTTGCCGGCGCGCCAGACCGCAACGCCGCCAGCAGGGCCGGCTTGCGGAACGCCGCCAGTTCTTCCAGAAGCGTCGAGTGGGCCACCGTCACGATCAACACCCCACGCCGCACTTCACCCAACCGCGTCTGGCGGCAGGACGGCTCGCCCACCGCCGCGTTCCAGGCATCTTCCAACTCTTGCCGGGCACTGAGCCGGCCATAACCTCGGACGGTGAACAGCTCGCCCAGAATCTCCGATAACGGTCTGGGCCCACGACGGCTCGGGATCGACATGCTCCCTCATCAATCAAATGGAACGATACCAACTCAACCCAACGGAAAAATCTTAATGATTGGTCAATGATTGCTCGTCTGCGTTCGTTCGTGGCGACTCCGTTCTCATTGCTCAGCCAACAACGTGAGGACGTCTTTCCATCCCATCCTTTCCATTCCCGTTCAGCTCGTTCACTTCATCCGTGGTTCGTCGTGAATCAATCAATCGTTCAACCCCGTTCGCGCGTCAGGGGCATGACGACGTAGGTGTAGTGGTCGTCGGTCTTGAAGACGGCCGCGTTCTTGGCGTCGATCAACTCGGCGGTGATCGCCGTCGAGTCGTCCAAGGTCTTGAGCGCATCGATCAAGTAGCGAGGGTCGAAGGTGATCTCGATGGTTTTGCCATCGTAGGCGATCGGCAACTCGACATGCGAGCTGCCGACATCGGCGGACTGGCTGATGAGCCGAAGCATGCCCGAGCCGAACTGGAAGTCGACGCCACGGCTGTCCTCACTGGTGACGATCGAGGCCTGTTCGACGGCCTTCCGCAACGATCCGACTTCCAGAGGGATCTTGACCTCGACGTTGGTCGGAAACACGTCCTGATAGCGTGGGAAGCGGCCCTCGACCAGACGGCTGTAGATCACTGCGCTTTCCGTTCGCATCAGCACGGCATCCCTGACTGGATGGTCACGTGCACCGGTGGATCATTATCGGCCAAATTGCGTTCGATCAGTTTCAGGGCCTTGACCGGAATGACCGGGAAACCGGCCGGTAGCGGCGGGTTATTCTCGGAATCGGCCGGAGCGGACATCTTCGCCAGTCGCCGGCCATCGGTGCCGACCATCGCGATCGACTCGGCCGTCAGCTCGACCAAAACGCCCCCCAGCGCGTAGCGGGTGCTTTCGACGTCAGTCGCGAAGATGGTCCGGCGGATCAGCTTCTTCAGGTCGGAGGCCGCGATAACATGATAGCTCAGGGCGGCGAAGTCGGGAACCTCGGGAAACAGGTTCACATCCTCCACGGCCAGAGTGAACTCGGAATGCACAGCCGCGCACGACCAATCGCTCGTCGTCGGTCTCGATGGCCAGTTCGGTATCGATGCTCGGTGCGCAGGATCGACCCGATCTGCGTGGTCGGCAAGATGACCGAGCCCGGCCGCTCGACCTTGACGCCCAGCACTCGGTGGCGAATCCCGACCTCGAGATCGGTTCCCATCAGCACCGAGCCCTCATCGGCATCGGCGACCAGCTTGACGTTCTGGAGGATCGGCTTGGGGCTCCTGGCGGGAACGACCCCGCTGACCATCCCGAACGCCGTGAGCAGTCCCTCACGGTTGCACAAGGCCCTCATTCATTCGATTCCCTGTGTTGTTTCAATCGTTTCAATCGTTTCAAACCGCTCCCGGAGCAAAGCCGGGAGAAGACCACGATTGACCATGCCCCACGACCCCTTTGGAGTTGGGCACGGGCCTGGCCAATTCGCTGGTATTGAGTGGGTCAGTTCAATCCTGTCCAAATGCGGTAAGGGCATCCAAGGTGCCGGGACGATGTTGGCCCCGCTCAGTCCCGAGTCTTCTTTTAGAAGGATAGAGCTACCTTAATCACCGCATTCATCGTAGAGCGGGCACGCCGCCGTGGACAACCGCGACAGCGCTCGAACAACTCAATGATACCAAAGAGCTTAACCGGGCACAACGTCCCTTGGCCGCTGGGGGAAAACTTGTTGATAAACCTGTTGCTGGCTTCGGCATCACCGGGTTAGTCGGATGAGGGACCGCCACCGCTCAGTTTCGGGCTGTTGACGGCACCTCCGTCCCGCACCACCCGCTGACAGGTTATCAACAGGTTTTCCCCCATGGTCGGTTGATCGATTATCGGTCAGGCCAAAGCGGTTGTGGCGGTTAATCCAAGGCGCTTTGGGGATCATCGAGGCCGGGCCGGGGAGCAGAGGAAGGTCAAGGTCGAGCCGCGGGCACCAGCCGAGTGACGTTGACACCGGCAGACGGTTGACTCATGATCCGCGTCCCTCGGACGACATCACGTTTTCCACCCGAATTCGGTGTGCAATTCTCCCCGCCGTGCGAAGGGGGGTTACGGGGGCGGTCTCGGCACGATCGGTCACCAGATCTTGCGAAATGGGGGTGGACCGGCATGTCAGAATGCGAGCGAGCGAACAAAGGGGTGAAGAGTCGAAGATCTCGGCCGTGGCTGATGCGCATGCCCCCGTGCCCCGCTTCGGCAATGGCGTTGCTTGCGCCCTGTCAATCCCCCCTGCCCCCCCCTCCGCAAGAAGGGGAAAAGCCAGCGCCGGCCTCCCGAAGTTTTCATCAGCCCAGTGTGCGGCTGATCTGCCTGGCGTTCTTGGCGGCTCTGGCGTTGTTGCCGGGCCTGGGAAGCTCGGGCCGTTTGACCTACCACGAGGCGTTCGTCGCGCAAGGGGCGCGCGAGATCTTGGATTCGGGCAACTGGGCATATCCAACGATCGGCGGTCTGCCCTGGCTGGAGAAGCCTCCCTTGCCGTGGTGGCTGGCCGCGGGACTGGGCCGTTTGGCCGGCGGGGTGAACGAGACAGTGGCTCGGCTTCCCTCGGCGCTGGCCGCGATCGGGATGGTCTGGGGTGTCGCGGTGCTGGCCGCGCGGCATTATGGCCCCGGCATTGGCCTGCTGGCCGGCGCTATTCAGGCCACCACGGCATGGACCGTGATGCGGGGCCGATTGGCCGAGGCTGACATCCTACTGGCGTGTCTGATCACTTGGGCAATTGTTGCTTTCGACCGCGTCGAGGCCGGCCCTGGCGGGGTGGTGACCCGTTGGCACCTCGGCCGGTGGGCGTTTTTCATTCTCTTGGGTACCACGTCGCTGGTCAAAGGGATCGGCTTCGGCGCGGTGCTCATCCTGGCCGTCGTGGCGGCCGTGTTGCTTTGGCAGCGGGACGGCCCTGCCCTGCGCCGGCTCTGCTTTCCCCGAGGGTGGGCTCTGGCGGCGGCCTTGGCGATGGCCTGGCCGCTCTTGATGGTGGCGCAACATGGGTCCGGAGCGCTCGCGCTGTGGACGATGCACGTGACCGACCGCTTGGCCGTGCATCCCGGCCAGTTCGCCAGCGAGCCGTGGTGGAAATACGTGCTGGGGATCCTGGCCCAGGCGCTCCCCTGGACGCCCCTGGCCTTGGCGGGGGCCTGTGCATCGCTGGGTCGGGCCGTGCTCGGCGTTGGCGGCGATTGGAGTCGCCCTGGCCGCCTTGAGGTTCCCAAAGCGGTGGTGGACGGCGACCGTTTGCTCTGGGCCTGGACGATCATGCCCTTGGGCTTGCTGTCACTGGCGACGGTCAAGAACGCCCACTACGCGATCGCCGCTCAAGTTCCCTGGTCGATCTGGGCGGCCATGGCCTTGGCGCGACTGGGGGAGCAGCTCCGTCGGCGAGGGTGGGGCTGGCCGTCGTTGCTCCTGGGGGCGCGGGCCGGATTCGCCGCCATAGCCCTGGCCTACGGGCTGGGCTGCTGGCTGGTCGGCCCCTGGTTCGATCGTCGAGGGGTCGAATGGGCCTTCTATGAATCGGCCGGCCGGCAGCTCGACGCCGGCATGCCATTAACCTTGCTCTACGACGACTGGGACCGCAACCCATATGAGAGCCCCTTTGGATCGATCCCGCACGACCTGGCCGTCCGGCTCTTTTATCTGGGCCGTCCAGCGATATGGGATGCCGGGCCCGACACGCTCGTCGCGCGAGAACTCGCCGAGGGAAAGCCGGCGTTCGCCGTGATCGGCCGGGACCGCGACCTGCCGGCGCTGGAGCGGCTTGGTCGCGTCGAGGTCATCGTGCGCGGGCCGGCCCTCCGCCGCGACCGGACGTATTCTTTGTTCCGCATCACATCGCGACGGCCGGCACTCGATGCATCGATACCCATCGCAAACACCGGGAACTTGGGTGTTCAGCGTTGACCCTCATCCTGGTAAGATTCCCCTAAAGGGGGAACAAAACGATGGTCCATGCGTTTTCCCAGCTCAAACGCGTCCTCGGTGAGCGAGGGATGAGCGTGCCGGAGTTGCGACGACGGCTTGAACTGCACGGGTTGAGCGTTAATTTGAAGAGCCTCTACCGCCTCGCCAAGGACGATGAACCTCTTGAGCGACTCAATCTGCGAGTTGCCGGAATGATCTGCCAGGTCTGCGAGGTACCGCTCTCCAAGCTCATTGCCTTCGAGATGACGGAGGCCCGGCTTCGGCGCCTCTCGGCCGCCAAGCAGAAACGGCTGGATGCCCTGATGGATAGGAACAACGAGGGCCGGCTGACGCCGGCTGATCGCAAAGAATTCCAGCGATTGGTCCACGAGACCGAAGAGATCGCGCTTTCCAATGCACGAAAACTAGCGAGTCAGCGCCGGTCCCTCGCCTCGCACCGAGGTGAGGCGAGCCATTGACGCGACGACCCAAGCGCAACGCGCCCTCGGCCGATGAGTTCCGCAACCGAATCGAGGTACGTGCCGGATATCGTTGCGAGTATTGCCGCGCTCCCCAGCCGGTTTGCGGCTATCGGTTCCATCTCGATCATATTCGTCCCACGGCACGCAAAGGCGGGAATGCTCTCTCAAATCGAGCTCTGGCTTGCGCGTCGTGCAATCTTGCCAAGAGTGACCAAACGACGGGAATTGATCCGCTTTCAGGTCATGACGTTCCGCTCTTTCATCCGCGCAAGCACATCTGGGGTGAGCATTTCCGATGGTCGAACGACCAGAAAAGTCTTCTGGGTTTTACGCCGATCGGTAGGGCCACGATCGCCGCGCTCGATCTGAACAATGAACTGCGCCAGCGAGCTCGACAGCTTTGGTTCGAGACCGGCTGGCTGCCTTGATTCATCAGGAATAGTTGACATGACGTTCCGTGGATTTTGGTGTAGGTGACCTCGACCATTATGCACGCAAACGTACTTCATGTTCAGAATCAGTTCCCGGGAGCGCGGGCGTCCCGCCCGCCGGCAAGGGGCCGGAATGGCCGCGCTCCCAGGGTCAGGGTCACGGACATGGAATATCTCACTCCCGTCCGCGAGCGCGATAAGGCTCCGAACGCCGGCCGATCCGATCTCGACCTCCACCACGTAACGAAGCGGTTGCGAATCCGGCTGGTTCGGTTTACTGTTGTGGAAAGGCGTTTGTTAAAAAGAGTTCAAACCCCACCGCGCAGCCGTACCTCGTGCCGAACTCGGGCGCGACCTCGTGCCAGCATCTGGACTGGCCTTGAGGAATCGAATCCAAACGCCCTGAGTACCCGGGTTGGCTTTGCGCGAACGATAGACTGGGAGCCGACTTACCATGACACACCAACTCGATCGCGGCGGGATGCCTCGGGCGCTACTCGCCCTGCTGGTGATGGCAGGAATCATTGCCCTGGCCGCCATGCCCAACCCCACAATCGCTCAAGATAAACCAAAGCCCACGACCAAGGACGAGAAGAAGCCCGCGGCCAAGGATGAAAAGAAGCCCGCGGCCAAGGATGAAAAGAAGCCCGCGGCCAAGGATGAGAAGAAGCCCGCGGCCAAGGATGAGAAGAAGCCCGCGGCCAAGGATGAGAAGAAGCCCGCGGCCAAGGATGAGAAGAAGCCCGCCGCCAAACCTGCCCCGGCTCCTGCCCCAACTCCGCCGCCGAATCCCGACGATCCGGCCAAGCTCAAGGCGCGGATCGCGGCCTTGGAGGCGGAAGTCGCCGGGCTGAAGCTCAAGGTCGCGACGCTGGACCTCGAGAAGTTGGGCGGTCTGGTGAGCGTCGACAAGGCGAGAGACGGCAAGGAGACGGCGACGGTCAATATCCTCAAGAAGTGGTCGGGCGACAAGGATGCGTTCAAGCTCTTGAAGAATGTACCCAACCTTCAGGTTGTTTATATCGACAACGGCCAGATCAGCGACGCGGCGGTTGCCCCGCTCAAGGAGTTGACGGGCCTGAGTGCGCTCACGCTGATGAGCCCGCAGGTGACCGATGCCGGCATCGAGAACCTCAAGGGGCTGACCAACCTGACCATGCTTTTCTTGACCACATCCAAAGTCGGCGACAAGGGCCTGCCGTACTTGAAGGGGCTCAAGAACCTCCAGGTCCTCGCCTTGAGCCGCACCGAGGTGACCGACGCGGGCCTGGACGCGCTCAAGGAGCTAAAAGGACTCAAGTCAATCTACCTGATCGGCACCAAGGTAACCCCGCAGGCCATTGAGAAGCTCAAGCAGACGCTCCCTGGCGTGGCGGTATATAAGTAACTACGCTTTTTCGGGACCGCGCCCGATAAAGTGGCCCCGCCGGGCGGCCCCGCCGGCGGGGTCAGAGATCCGCGCCGAACAGCAGCTCGAATCGGAGCGGGTGGCGGGCGGGTCGCGGGAGTCGACCGAGCGGTGGGCCAAGTCGTCCCGCCCCCGTCGACGCGTTAGATAACCCATCCCTTGCGGGGTTCGCGATGGAGGTACTGGTTGGCCTGCGGAGACGTTGGTGATCTTCCCGGCTTCCCCGTCGTAATCGATCCGCTTGCCCTGGCCGGTGCGGAGTGCGACCACTCCCAGCAACATGGTCTCGGTGAGCGGCCCGGCATACTCGAACGGACACGTGGTCTTCGAGCGTTCCCGGATCGCATCGATCCAGTTCATCCGGTGCTGCGCCGACCTCTTCGGTCCGTCTGAGGTCTGGATTGGCGGATGGGTCTTCGGCACGCGCTGCGCTTCCTCCATCAGCGACGCGGGGTACAGCCTGGGGTTGCCGCCATAAGTCCCGTGGAGGAGGATGCCCTTCTCGCCGATCAAAATGACGCCGCCGCCGCGGTCGAGCGTCACGCTCTCCGGCAGCGCGTCCGGGCGGCCGGGCATCAGCCCGCCGTCGCACCAGGTCATCTTCACCGGTGGCTGCGAGCCGCGCGCCGGGAAGTGGTACACGGCCTGCATCGCCAGCGGGTAGCTCGCCGGTTGATTCTTGCTGTCCATCCCCCAGGGCGTCGAGGTCGCCTCGATGCTCGACGGGTATTTCAGCCCCAGCGCCCAGTAGGGGTGGTCGATCAGGTGCGCTCCCATATCGCCCAGCGCGCCGGTCCCCCAGTCCAACCAGCCTCGCCAGTTGAACGGATGATAGATCGGGTGGAACGGCACTTCGGGGGCCGGACCGAGAAAGAGATCCCAGTGGAGGCTCGGCGGTGGGGTCTCACCGCCGTTGATGGCCGTCGCGATCGTCTCGTTCAGCCGTCGCGACGTCCACTCGTTGCCGGAGCCACCGCCGCCTCCGCGCGCGTCCCGGCCTGGTCCGCGGCGGGCTTTCCCGGGCGCGGAATGCCCTGCGGCCAGATCGGGCGATTGGTCCAGACATGAACCTCCCTCACCGGGCCGATCACGCCGGCGCGAATCCATTCATTGATGAGCGCGGCGCCCTCGCTGGAATGGCCTTGGTTGCCCATCTGGGTGACGACCTTGGTGCGCTGGGCCGTCTCGCGCAACACGCGGGCCTCGTGGACCGACCAGGTCAGCGGCTTCTCCACGTAGACGTGCTTGCCCAGCTCCATGGCCGCCTTGGCGATCACGGCGTGGGTGTGGTCGGGCGTGGCGACGACCACGCCGTCGATATCCTTCTGCTCTTCGAGCATCTTGCGATAATCGGCATAGCGCTTCGCCTTGCCGTAAGCCTCCTGAAGCTTGACGGCGGATTGGTTCGGCTGGCCATTGCGGCCCCGGGCTCGGCCGGCCATGGCCGAGTCCACGAACCCGAAGTCCACATCGGCCAGCGCGACGATGTTCTGCCCCCCGGCCACGATCTCGGTCGCGTCGGACGCGCCCTGGCCGCCGCAGCCGACGATGGCGACGTTGACCGTCTCGCTCGGCGGCAGGTAGCCGGCCCCGCCCAGGACATGACGCGGAACGACCATGGCGCCGAAGGCGGCCCCGGCCGTTCCCGCGACGAAACTCCGTCTGGTGACCTCGTCCTGTCTCATGTCATCCTCCCCCGAAGACCTGGTCTGTCAAGAACTCGGTTCGTTCGGAATGGGCCGCGGCACGCCCGCGCGGATCAAGGCTGGCAAACCCCGGCCCTCTCCCACTACGACGAGCGCGTCCTTGCAATACTGGAAGCACTTCCGGACTTCGACCACAGGGTCCGCGCCCCGGTATTCGAACTCGATGTCCGCAGGGATATCGTACTTCTTGCTCTTGAGGAGATGAAGGACCTCCTTGATCGGAGTGTCGCCCTCGCCCCAGGGTGTGTTCGGGCCGTGGTTCTTCTTGCGGTCCTTGATGTGCAGGTTGCTGATCCGGTCGTGGTGCTCCTCGATGTAGGCGACCGGGTCATAACCGGCGGCGAAGAAGTGGCCGATGTCGAGGTTGACCCAGAAGTTTTTCGACAGCGCCATGGCCTGCGCGAAGCTCTCCGGCTTCGCGAACTGGTTGGGGTCCCTGACGTTGTCGTGGCCGTGCATGGCGACGATCATCTTGTGCTTGTCGGCGAACGGAGCCACGCGCTTCGCCGCGCTGAGGGTCGACGATGCGGTGATGATCCCGACGCCCAGGGCCTTGGCCATCTCGAAGCCGCGATCGATCTCCTCGTCGCTGAAACCGTCGTTGAAGCTGAAGTTGTAGGCGTGCAGGCGGATGCCGGCATCATCGAACTTGCGACGAATGGCCTTGAAGTGGTCCATCGGGACCGTCAGGCGCCAATTCCGCAGCTCCTCTTGCCCCTTCCGGGCCGGTCCTCCACCAGCCTTGGCGGACTCCGTCTTCGTGGCAGGCGTTTCGGCGGCCTTCGGCCGCGGCCCACCCGGACCGAACGACGGCCGGGGCTCGACGTGGCCGGAGAACAACTCACATTCGCCGATGCCGATGTCGGACATCGCCTTGATGGCCGCGTCCAGTGGCAGGGTGCGGAAGCTGTACGACTGGACGCCGATCCGCACGCCCTCGACCCGGGAATCGATCGGCCCGAGTGCCAACGAAAGCGGCAGCCCGGCCAGCGTCATCTTCCCGAACTCTCGTCTCGTGTACACGATCGTTCTCCTTTCAGATGGACGTGTCTCCGCCCGGGATTCCCCGGGTTGCCGACGACCCCGCTGTCCGCCACACCATGTTGGCAAGGACGGCCGGCGCGCCCATTATGGACGGCGAACGCTCGCGGTGTATAGCAAGCAGAGGCTCTTTCCGCGGCGGCCTCCCCAGGGACGAAAACGGAGACGCAACCACGGCAGCACTTCGCACCGCTCGATGAGCCTCGCTTGGTCTCTTCTTCGTTTCGACCCCCGTCCCCTGGCCGAAAAAGTGACCCACTTGGGGCAATCTCAGCGCCTAAAACTGACCTGCCGCAACCACCTCGGGTAAGGTGAACGTTCTGTGCCCTTGGCGCAAAGGGCTCACGGCGCCTATGGTTGCTCATAGAGATAACGCAACCTGCCTCGCGAACGGTCCGTGATCATCGTGGCCGGCTTCGCCGTCCGGGACGGCCAGGCTAGGCCCGGCCGGTCAAGCCGAGCCTACGGGGCTAGCCTCCAGCCATTCCACGACGATGCCGCGACGTCCCACAGCCCGCTCCCGGGCCCGATCGAAATCCAACGCCGCGCCGGCCCAGGCTGGAGCGACGCCTCGAGTGGAGCCTGCAAGGAAGCGGAAACCGATCCGGCTATGGGCGATTGGCAGTGCGGCCGCCGTCGCGGTCGCGCTGGTGTCGACCTTGATTTGGGTCTTGGTTGTCAACTCGCCCGCGCGGTTGCGTGTTCAGGCCGAATCGGCCGCCCGCGCCGGCGACTGGGAGACCGCCCTGCAAGCCTGGCGCTCGGTCAACGCGACCAAGTCGGCCACGAACGAGAGCCACCTGGGAGAGGCAAGGGCCTGCCGGGCGCTCAATCGAACGAGTCAGGCCGAGCGCAGTTTGCGACGAGCGATCGCCGCCGATCCAACCAACCTCGAACCCTGGAAGCTGTTGCTGGAAATCTTGCAAGTGGAGGACCGGCCACTCGAAGCCCAGCGACTCGGCTGGGAGGCTTATGACCGTTTGCCTCCCGAGGCGAGGCGCGAACTGCTCCAAGAGCTAACCCAGGGCCCCTTGGTCGAACTGCCTGACGAACGAGTCCGGACCGCGCTGGGGCGTTGGATCGATGCCGACGGCGACGATGTCGATGCCCAGGTGGCGCTCTTGCAGCGGATCGCGGCGCAGCCACGCGCATCCGACCCCGACCGATCGTCGCTGTTGGCAGCGATGGAAACCCTTCTCGCCGGCCACCCCGACCATATCGGCGCGCGCGAGGCGCTGGTGGCCGCCCTGGCCGACGCGGGTGAGCCCGAGCGCGGCCGCGCTCTCCTGGACAACTGGCCCGAAAAGGCACGCGACGCACGTTACTGGCGGCTCCGCGGCCGCTGGGAGCTGGAATACGACCATCGGCCCGAGCAGGCCGCCGCCGCTTTCCAGACCGCCTTGGCCGAACTCCCCCAGGACTGGCGCTCCTGGTACCGCCTGGCCCGCGCCTTGCGGATACTCGGCCGCGACCGCGAGGGCCACCAGGCCGCCGAGACCGTCAGCCGTATCCGAGAGGTCCTCGACCCACTGACCCTCAAACCCCAACTCGTCGCGGCCTTCGACCATCTCGATGACCCGGCCGCACTCCGCAACCTGGCCTTGCTCTGTGATCGCGCCGGCTTGAACCGCTTGGCCGATGCCTGGCGCACCGAAGCCCGGGTCCCAATCCCAACCCCCGGATCAGTCGCCCCTTGATCGATCGCCAACCGGCCCCGATCGGATGGTCCCATCAGGCTGACTCGAGCTTTTCCTCTCCCTCACGCTGCCTGGAAGAAACAATGGTGTGCGGGAAAGAAACATGGAACAGGGTTCAAGACCGGGGAGGTGTTACCTTGGCATCGCCCGTTGGTAAGATTAGATAGAGTACGCGACGTGGACCGAGGATCAGGCTGATGCTCACTCTGAATTCCGACACATCTTCGTCCAGGCCGGCTTCCGAGTCGAGCCGCCCTCAGACAATCGATGGCAGGTCCTCGGCAAGATCCCACGCCGATGGGCCGCGCCTCGATGCCGAGCCCGAGCGAGAGCTGTTCGATTTCCCACGCCGCGTGCTCTTGGTCGAGCCCTCGCGGCGTGAGCGGCTGCGGCTGCGCAACGAGTTGATCGCCGGCCAGATGGACGTCGACGAAGCCAACGACCTGACGGCGGTCGAGCGGTCGGCGCCGATCTTGAAGCCGAACCTGATCCTGGCCCAGATGCGTCTGCCCGAAGAGAGCGGCCTGGAGCTGGTCCGTCGCCTCAAGGAAGATCGCACGACGCAGGCGATTCCCGTGATCCTCTACAGCAACTTCGCCACGGCGGCGGAACGGGTCCGAGCGTTCGACCTGGGGGCCGCGGACCTGCTCGCCCCGCCGTTCGCGGGTGCCGAGCTGATTGCGCGGATCCGCGCCGTCTTGAAGACCCGGCACAGGCTCACCATGCTGGAGCAGCAGGCGTACCGAGACAGCCTGACGGGGCTGGCGAATCGCGGTGTTTTCGAGGACGAACTCGTTCGAGAGTGGGACGCTTGCCGCCGCCACAATGTTCCCCTGACAGTCATCGTCGCCGATCTGGACCATTTCAAGGCGATCAACGACACGCACGGCCACGCGGCTGGCGATGAAGTTCTTCGGCAGGCGGCCAAGATGCTGGCGCAGTCGTCGCGGAGCAGCGACCTGGTCGCCCGCTATGGCGGCGAGGAGTTCGTGGTCGTCGCCCCCGACTGCCCGCTGGAGGCGGGTGTGGCACTGGCCAATCGCTTTCGCTCTCTGCTCACCGAGAGACACATTTCCGTGCATGGCATTCCCATCGCGGTCACCGCCAGCGTGGGGATCGCCACTGCCGCCATTCAGACGCAGCATGGTCCCATGGAGCTATTCCGTCGAGCCGATCAGGCGCTCTACCATGCCAAACGGTCGGGCCGCGACGCCATCTGGGTCTTCGATCAATCCCAGCCCAATCCAACGCTGGCCGTCGCCTCCGGTACCGCCGAGCTGAGTTCCTAGTTTCTAGTAAACGTAAAAGCATAAAATAAATTCACTGGCAACTAGGAGCTAGAAACGAGCAACTGACCGCAAGCCGGCTTTCCTCATCGTTGGGCGGCTGTAAAGAGCATCAGGGCGTGTGCTTTCGGCCGATTTGGGTGATGGCGGCAAAGAAGACGGGGCGGAGCCTGGCGTCGAGCCAGGATTGGCTCAGCGCCCAGGTGAGGTTCTTTCGATATTGGTCGTCGCCAAGGCCAATGATCCGGGCGTTGCAACGAGTCAAGGCCAGGGCCCCGGCAAGGTTGTAGAGGACCTGGGCAATTTCGAACGGCATCGAATTCTCTCGACGGCCCACGCTGTAAGAAGCCGGCACTTTCTGGCCGTTCCGCGTGACACGATAAACACGTTGGCGAACGTCTTGAGCCGTTCGAACAAGACCGTAAGCTCATCGAGCGGGATTTTGGCGAGCTGGGGATTGGTCCCATCGACCAACGCCCTGAGATTAAATCGAGGGGCGGAGGAGGACGAACGTCCGAGCCGGCCCAAAGGTTGCGCGGGACGGATCAGCTCTCTCACGGCGGGTCCTACTCCTTCCAGGTCATCCAGGTAGTCTGGCAGGGGCATCTCCAGCCAGAATCCCAGCAGGATCCGCAGCTCGTCATGAATCACTTCCGGAGAAACGGTCGCCTCGACTTCCTCAACAACGTCGATCGACCGCGCGGCCAGGTCAATGGAAAAGCCGGGAGCCGCTTCCGGGCCGGGTGCCGGGTCGATGAGAAAGGCCAGCCAGAGCCGGTAGTTCTTGGAGGCCCGGAGGATTTCCAGCAACTCCTGGAACCGTGCCTCGGCAGTCAGGTTCTCGGTCGGGTCGGTGGGGACCAGTGCCGGAAGGATGCGCCGGAATACGCGTTTGACGGTCGTCACGCGGTTGTCCAGAACGACGGGGGCCTGGTCGGGGAACATGGCCAGCAACTCATCACGCGTCTTGGGGACGCGCCCGGGGATCAACGGGGCGAGCACCAACTCTTCGAAGATCATCCAATGCTCCGACTTTCCTTCTTCGAGCAAGTGCTTGCGCACCCGGCCGACCGTCATGTGAAGGACGCTCAGTGCGTAAAACTCGTCGGCATCGAACGGCGTGTCGTCCTGGCCGGGCGGGGGTGGGCCGACCGGCTCCTGGACGTCGAATGCGTCAAGTTGCTCGGGACGTCGCTGAATCTTCCGCCATTCGTCCACGGCATGGTTCTTCGCCGCCGCGTACAGCCAGTTGCGAAATCGTCCCGTGATCACGGGACGGTTGGCCAGGAAGTCCCGCTCAACCATCTTCAAGAAGAAGCTTTGCGTGTAATCGTCGGCCAAGTCTTTGCCGACGAACGGCAGCGAGCCCAGCGCCGCTCGGATCGGCTCATAATACGCGCCCAGAAAGTTCTCCCACGAATGGAAGCTCTCGGCGAGGGTCGATTGAAACATCAGAACACCCTCCGAACGGTGCGATTTAGACCCACACCTCCGAGCCCGTGACGACTACGGCACGAGCCCGGAGTGTGGGCCATCATCTTGAGAGACGTCCCGATCCGATCCAACTTGCGCCGGACCGCGAAGAAAATCCAGTGGCTCGTTCCGAACCCGACCAATCAGTCAGTCGCTGACGACCCTGGCCCGGCCGATGCCGTGGTAGATGAATCGCAGCGCGGCCATCCGCGCGGGGTCGAACACGTTTCGGCCGTCGAAGATGATCGGCTGGCGCATCAAGCGGCGCATCACCTCGAAGTCGGGGTTGCGGAACTCGTTCCACTCGGTGACGACGGCCAGGGCGTCGGCCTGCTCGAGGCGCGCCATAGGGACGGTCGCAGTAGGCGAGCCGCTCGCCGTATAGGGAGCGGACGTGGGTGAGCGACTCGGGGTCGTGGACCCGCACCTGCGCCTCGGCTTGCAAAAGAGCGTCGATCAAGACCAGGGCCGGTGCCTCGCGGACGTCGTCGGTCTTCGGCTTGAATGCCAGGCCCCAGACCGCGATTGTCTTGTCCTTGAGCTCACCACCGAACTGCTGGTGGATTTTTTGAAAAAGCACATCCTTCTGGGCTTCATTGACCCGGTCGACGGCCTCCATCATCCGCGCGGGCAGCCCTTTGGACTGGGCCATGTGGATGACGGCCCGGATATCCTTGGGGAAGCAACTGCCACCATAACCAACGCCAGGGAAGAGGAAGTGGAAGCCGATCCGCTGGTCATGGCCCATGCCACGCCGCACGTCGTTGATATCGGCTCCATAAGCCTCGCACAAGTTGGCCATCTCGTTGATGAAGCTGATCTTGGTGGCCAGGAGGCAGTTGGCGACGTACTTGGTCATCTCGGCGCTTTCGGGAGTCATGACCAAGAACGGCCGGTCGGTCCGTAAGAACGGGGCATACAGCACATGAAGCCGTTCGGCAACCTCGGGGCGACGCACACCGACCACGACACGGTCGGGCTTGTTGAAGTCGTCGATCGCCGCCCCTTCCTTGAGAAACTCGGGGTTGCTCGCCACGTCGAACGGGACTTTTGTCGCCTCGGCCATCTGTCGGGCCAGTTCCAGGTTGGTTCCGACCGGGACGGTGCTCTTGACCACGACGGTCTTGGGAGATCGCAGGTTGGTGGCGATCTGGCGGCCGACCTCCCACACTCCGCTCAAGTCGGCCCCGCCCTGATCGCCCTGAGGCGTTCCCACGGCAATGAAGACGATCTCGGCCTCCGCGATCCCCTGCGCCAGGTCCGTCGTGAACGCCAACCGGCCGTCACGCAGGTTGCGGTGAACCAGCTCGCTCAAGCCCGGCTCGTAGATCGGGACTTTGCCTTGCTTGAGCCCTTCTACCTTGGCCGCGATCTTGTCGACACAGACCACATCGTTGCCACTTTCCGCCAGGCAGGTCCCCTGAACCAAACCCACGTAACCCGTTCCCACGACTGCGATTTTCATATTGCGACTCTTCTGCTCCTGCTTCTTCGATCGATTGATGCTCAGCTTTTTCGCCGACGGCGAATGCTGTCGAACAGCTCGCGGAGAGGAACGATAAGGCCCGGCAGGACGTCACCCCCATCAAGCGCCTGATCGTCGCGGAGAAGGGTCGAATGGCCAGGGGCCGAATAAACCCGCGCCGACCGCTTCCTGGGGTCGATCACCCACACCACCCGCACGCCGGCTTCAAAGTATTCTCGAATCTTGCGGGCGATCTCCGGCTTGGTGTTCCCCTTGCTCAGCACTTCCACGGCCAAGTCCGGAACAATGTCGGGGAGCGGATCGTCGAGAACCACTCCGCCGGGGAATTTTTCCCAGACGAGGAACGCGAGGTCAGGATACCGTACCTTGCCGGGAGCGATCCGCATCATGCCGTCGGCTCCCACACAAGTTCCCAGGTCGTTCTGGTCGAGGTAGACTTTAACACAACCACCGAGATACCAGGCCAGTCGCGATTCATCAAATCCCAAAGCTTTCTCCACCAAGGTGCCATCAATCAACTCGCAACTGACGTTCTCTCGCTCTTCGACCTCGACAACGTCCTTTTCCGTCGCGGTACCCGGCGCGGGGTGAAACCGGATCCGATCAAGTGGGATGTTGCCCAACCGCTTGCGCAGGTCGGCCAAGGTCCTGATGATGGGGGGAGCAATCGTCGTCTGGGCCATCCGCATTGCCTCGGGCTCCGTGGCACCTTGATGTACACGCAAGATATTCTGACAGTGTGCGGTTTTTCCGACAAGTCGGACCGATCTGGCGACTTGCGACCCGCGATTGGTCTCCATCAAGCGTGCGATCAACAATTGAGGCGGAGTCGCCTCGGCTCGCGGCCGGTTACACTCACGTCTCGACCAGTTTTGCGAGGAACACGGTTTAGGATGGGCCTTACCAGCGGACAACGGCTTTGAGTGTTTCCCTCACGATCCCGGTCTCGTCCGCAAACCCGACGCCTCGTTCGTCCGATTTGGCCGCCTGCCCGGCGAGGCGCTGCCCGAAGGCTGGATCAAGATTCCCCCAGACCTGGCTGTCGAGGTTGTCTCGCCCAACGATCAGACCTACTCGCTGGAAGAGAAGCTTGAGGACTATGAGAAGGTCGGCGTGTCTCTGATCTGGGTGATCAACCCCCAATCGCGCAAGGTGATGGTTCACCGCATCGACGGATCGGTGGCTCGTCTGCGCGAAACCGACGAGCACTCAGGCGAAGACGTGATCCCCGGCTTCCGCTGCCCGGTTCACGAGCTCTTTCCGAGGCGCACGCCAGCGCCCGAGAAGGTCGAGCCTGCGACGCCGGGACCTGGTCAAGCTCCGCGAGACGTTTCTTGATTCAGGAGGATCGCATGGCTGCGCACATCATCGACCGCGGCCGAGGGCCGGAGCTGGAAGGGACCCGAATCACCGTCTATTGTGTAATGGACTATATCCGCGCGGGAGATCCGCCCGCCCGGATCGCTCAGGAACTCGACCTCAGCGAGCAACAGGTCCAGGAAGCCATCGAATACATCAACGCTCATCGGAATGATGTCGAGGCCGCCTACGAGGCGATCTTGAAGCGTGTGAGCCAGCCGAACCCGGACTGGGTCGAAGCCGGTTCCGCGAACACCTGGGACGAGCTCCGGCGTCGGATCGAAGCGCGAGCCACCGGAGCGCCGGAGCATGCTCGTCCTGGCCGATAACGACGTCGGGGGCGCCGTCGTATGGTCGATGACATGCGGCGGCAGGTCTCGGTCGAATCCGAGTAAGATTTTAATACAATTAATTATAAAATCATTTATATTTCATAGAGAAGAAGCCGTCGAACAAGGGGCGACCGCCGATGGTGGTGATACCAAAATGTCGCACGAGGGCGGCATCGTTGATGTCCGAGGACCGATACTCTTCCAGGTCGTCTTGGTCCTGTCCCGGCCGAGCCAAGGTCACAACGAGGCTAAACATTTCTTGCTCGCGATAGTCCATTGTCACTTTGCGAATGCTCAGTCCCTGGAGAATCCGCCAGACCATGACGAGCATGTCCGCAGACCGGCTGGTTCCAAGAGCTTGGAGGAAGGCCCGCACTTTGTGCGGGTTGCGTATCGCTTCCGCGGCCAGAGCCTCCGGGGCAAAGGAAACATCGACCTGAATGTGCTCGCGGTACTTGGCCGCAACTTGGTCGAGTTGCTTCAACAAGTGCGGGATTGCACTGTCGCGAGAAGTGAACGTGTCGATCATCCACCCGAGGCTATTGTCCCGGAGGAGACGTTCGAGGACGGTCGGTGCGTCCGGGGTCATGCTGCCTCCGAGTAAGTATTAAGAATATCCCACATGATTCCGCGGATGGATTCAAGGATCGAGCGCATTTCTGCGGTGTTGGGATCATCTAGCACCATCGTGATGAAGTTCGGCGACAGGATCAGGTAGAGCATGGAGTTTGGGGGCGAGTCGGGGCTGTCGGCGTCCCATCGAGCCTCGGCGTCTGCATCCGGGTATACAAGGACTTCGTGCACGTGGCCGAGAGGGATCTCTGCGCAGCAGTTGTATTTGTCCCCGGTGACGGCATCTTCAAATCGAGCATGAGGCCAGTGTCGCTGGACGATGCGGATGCAGGCTTCCAGAGCGGCAGGGTCGTCGACTGCCGGGATCACAATGTCATTGCCGCCGATCATGCGAGTTCCTTTTGCACTTCTACCGTCTCGCCGTGAGGACCTTGCCGTTCCTTCACGACCGGGTAGTCTTCCCTGCTATAAAAGATGTGTTCTCCTCTTCCGCCTTCGATAGACCGGAGGTCCTCGCCGCCGGAAAAGCAAAACACGAAATTCGTTTTGTCCGCGCAACCGCGGACGAAGAGTCGCTTGCCCAGATTTTTCGTTCCCGGCGGGAGGTCCGTGAAGTAAGCTCCCTTTGGATGATTGCACGGAGGCTTCGATGCTTTAAACAACCACGGCTGCTGCGAGCTGATGGCCTTGTAGCCCCTGTCGTTTGTGTAGTGAAACAATTGCCTCCACCTTATCTTACTTACTCCAGCATCCTTGATCCATGACTCCGACCTATCGGGCTCCTAGCAAATCCTGGAGTGCATAGACCGGCAGCGTTCCCTGGCGGAGCCGTTCCAGGGCGGCGACAGCCGCTCGCGCGCGGCGAGGGTTGTAATGCAGGGTATGCCGTGTGAGACGGCGCTGGCGCGGATGCGTCCCTCGTCGGTGCGCGCCCCTTTGCCGCTGGGTGTGTTGACGATCAGGTCGATCTTGCCGTTGGCCAGATAGTCGAGCACGTTGGGCCGCCCTTCGTGGATTTTACGCACAACCTCGACGCGGATCCCTTGATCGCTCATCGTCTGGGCGGTGCCGCTGGTGCAGAGCAAGCGGAAGCCCATGGCAGCCAGGCGTCGGACGATCGGGATGACCGTCATTCGGTCCCGCGCGGCGATGCTCATAAAGACCGTCCCGCTGGCCGGCAGCTTGCTCAGGGCCGCCAGTTGACTCTTGGCGAACGCGGCGGGGAAATCCATGGCGATTCCCATCACCTCGCCGGTCGACCGCATCTCGGGTCCCAGCACGATGTCGACGCCCGGGAACTTGGTGAAGGGAAACACTGCCTCCTTGACCGAGACGTAGACTGGCACCGGCTCGCTCATAATCCCTTGCTGATCGAGCGACTGGCCCACCATCACCCGCGTGGCCACCCTCGCCAGGTTCAGCCCGGTGGCCTTCGACACAAAGGGGACGGTCCGTGACGCCCGAGGGTTGACCTCCAGCACGTAGATTTCACCATCCTTGACGGCAAACTGGATATTCATGAGTCCCCGGACTTTGAGCGACTCGGCCAAGGCGTATGTCTGCTGCTTGAGCCGCCCGACCGTTTCATCCGACAAGGAAAACGGCGGGATCGCGCAGGCGCTATCGCCCGAGTGAATGCCGGCCTCCTCGATGTGCTCCATCACGCCGCCGACGATGGTACGCACTCCATCGCAGACCGCGTCGACGTCGACTTCGATGGCGTCCTCGAGGAACTTGTCGATCAAGATCGGGTGTTCGGGACTGGCTTCGACCGCTTCGGTCATGTAGCGATCGAGGCTGGGCTCGTCGTAGACGATCTCCATGGCGCGGCCTCCCAGCACGAAGCTGGGGCGAACCACGACCGGGTAGCCGATCCGCTCGGCGATCCGCCGCGCCTCCTCGAACCGAGTCGCCGAGGCGTTGGGAGTCTGCTTGAGCCCCAGGCGGTCAATCACCAGGCGGAACCGCTCGCGGTCCTCGGCCAAGTCGATCGACTCCGGGCTGGTGCCGATGATCGGCACACCGGCGGCCTCCAGCGCCACGGGCCAGGTTCAGCGGCGTCTGACCGCCGAACTGAACGATCACGCCCATCGGCTCAACGCGCGTCGCAGATATTGAGTACATCTTCCACCGTCAGCGGCTCGAAGAACAAGCGGTCCGAGGTGTCGTAGTCGGTACTGACCGTCTCGGGGTTGGAGTTGATCATGACCACTTCGTAGCCGTCGGCGTGGAGCGTGAAGGCGGCCTGGCAACAACAATAGTCGAACTCGATACCCTGGCCGATCCGGTTGGGGCCGCCACCCAGGATGACCACTCGGGGCCGCTCGCTGATCCGCGCCTCGTCCTCGAGCTCGTAGGTCGAATAATAATAGGGCGTGACCGCCTCGAACTCGGCGGCACAGGTGTCCACCAACTTGAACACGGCCCGGATCCCTCGGCTCAGGCGGTCGCGGCGGACCGCTCCCTCGGTGGTGTTCCACAGGTTGGCGAGCTGCCGGTCGGAAAAGCCGTTCTGCTTGGCCTCGCGGACCAGGACATCGCTGGCCTCGTCCAGGTCGTGAGCCAGGCGGAGCCGCCCCTCGAGCTCCACCAGCTCCTCGATATTGGCCAGGAACCAGGGGTCGATCCCGGTCAGCAGGTGGATCTGCTCGACGGTGAGGCCCGCCAGCAAGGCGTAGCGGATCGACCAGATCCGTTCGGCGTTGGGGATGGCCAGCTTGGTCTTGATCTCCTCGACGCTCGGCTGGTGCGCCGTCCCCCAAAGGTCCTTCTTGTCGCAGCCCAGGCCGAAGCGGCCGACTTCCAGCCCGCGCAGGGCCTTCTGGAGCGACTCCTTGAAGGTCCGGCCGATCGCCATGACCTCGCCCACCGACTTCATCTGAGTGGTCAAGACCGGGTCGGCTTCGGGAAACTTTTCGAATGCCCAGCGGGGGACCTTGGTCACCACGTAATCGATCGTCGGCTCGAAGCAGGCGGGCGTCTCGCGGGTGATGTCGTTTCGGATCTCATCAAGCCGGAAGCCGACGGCGAGCTTGGCGGCGATCTTTGCAATCGGGAACCCGGTCGCCTTGCTCGCCAGGGCGCTACTGCGGCTGACTCGCGGGTTCATCTCGATCACGATCATCCGCCCGGTGGCGGGGTCGATTGCGAACTGGACGTTCGAGCCGCCGGTCTCGACGCCGATCTTGCGCAGGATCGCCAGCGAGGCGTCGCGCATCCGCTGGTATTCCTTGTCGGTCAAGGTCTGCGCCGGGGCCACGGTAATGCTATCGCCGGTATGGACCCCCATCGGGTCGAAGTTCTCGATCGAGCAAACGATCACGGCGTTGTCGGCACAGTCGCGCATCACCTCCATTTCGTATTCTTTCCAGCCGATGACGCTTTGTTCGATCAGCACGGAGCCAACCGGGCTGAGCTCGAGCGCCGCGGCGACCATTCGGTCGAACTCTTCGCGGTTGTAGGCGATCCCGCCGCCGGAGCCTCCCAAGGTGAAGCTGGGCCGCAGGACACAAGGCAGCCCGACCTCGTCGCGGACCCGCCGTGCCTCGTCCAGGTTATGCGCCAGACCGCTCAAGGCGCTTTCCAGGCCGATCTCCTCCATGCAACGCTTGAAGAGCTCCCGGTCCTCGGCCTGGCGAATCGCCTCGGCGCTGGCGCCGATCAAGATGCACCCATGCCGCTTCAGCGCCCCGGACTCGTAAAGCGCCAGGCCGACATTCAACCCGGTCTGTCCCCCCAACGTCGGCAGAACGGCGTCGGGCTTCTCAATTTCGAGGATTTGCTCGATGACTTCGACAGTGATCGGCTCGATGTAGGTGCGGTCGGCCATCTCCGGGTCGGTCATAATCGTCGCCGGGTTGGAGTTGACCAGCACGACCAGGTAGCCCTCCTCCCGCAAAGCCTTGCACGCCTGGGTCCCCGAATAGTCGAACTCGCACGCCTGGCCGATGACGATCGGGCCGGCGCCGATGATCAGGATCTTCTTGATGTCGGTACGCTTGGGCACGTTGGGTCAACCTCGCGGCGGACCCCTCTGCGCCGAAGCAACGGCAGGGAACGGATCCGCACAGAGCCGGATGCAGATCGAGCCGCGCTCACCCCAAACGAGCGAACTCGTCGAGACGGCGCGGCCCGAAGAAGTTTCCCGATTTTAGCACCCGACAGCGAGTTCGGGCAAGGTTCATTCCGAGTCGTCGGCTCACATCTCGTTAGAAAGAAATTTTCACCTCCGGGGTGAAAAGTTTCCGACAACAACGGAGCGAGATCAACTGCGCAGCGGCGGCTGGAGGGCACGGCGGTGGCCCATCTGGACGCCGAACCGGCATCGCCTGTGAGCAAGCGCCCACGGTCCCGCGGCGCTTGACGAGATGGACCATCACGCCAACTCACTTGAGTATTCATTACGCTTCGGACTTTTGCCAACGCCGGCCGAGGGTCGCGACGGCGGCGGCGAGGGCCGGGTCGGCGTCGAGTCGCAGAACGGCCGCCTTGCAGGCATGGCGGACTGTGGCCGGATCACGGCCGCCGAAGTAGGTTCCGATCGCGGCGAAGCTGGTCCCGGAGTGCAACCGGGCCAGGTACATAGCCAGGTGGCGAGCCTCGACGACCGTGGCTCGGCGGCTGGGCCCGCGCAGCACGGCGAGCCGGACGCGGAAGCGGTCGGCAACGGCTCGGGCGATCGCCTCGATCGTCACGATCGGTTCGGCCAGCACGGTTTCCTCGGCCAGGACCTCGGCGACCGTCCGCGGATCGAGCAAGTCCGGCCCAGGACGGCGCGACTGCGAGCCTTGAGTGCCTCTCCGGCCCTCTTGCTGGCGATTGAGCCGAGCTTCCAAGGCGAGCCGGGCGATCCAGCCGTCGAGGGTCCGGTAGCCGTCGGCGGCCTCGGGCGATCGTCTCGACCGCCTCGGCCTGGAGCGCCAGCCCCTGGCCGCTGGCGTGCTGGAGCACGTATCGCCGGCGTGAGGCCAGTCCGGGCGGATCGATCCGGGCCGCCAGGCCCCCCTGCAGGCGGTTGACGAACCGAGTCGGCCACCCCAGTCGTGGCCAGGTCCCCGGCGCGGCCCGGGTCGAGACCGCCACGGTCGCGCCTGAGATCTCGAGCGCATCGAGCGTGTGCGCCAGCTCATCGTGAGCCATGGGAGCACGCTCGAGACCCTCCAGGTCTTCGAGCACGAACAGATCGACGGCCCGGAACCGGCCCCGCAGCGCCGACCAGCCGCCGACCCCCGGCTCGCCGGCCGCCTCGACACAGGCCTCAGCGAACGACTCGGCGTCCAGGTGGGCCACCGCCGTGCCCGGCAGCCGCCGCAGACGCTCGGCCACCAGGCCCGCCAACAGTCGCGACTTGCCCACCCCGGAGGGTCCGTGCACCACCAAGGGCGAGATCCCTTCCCGCTCGCCCCGCGCCAGCGCCTGCGCCGCCGCCAGCGCCAGCTCGTTCTCCGGGCCAATCAAATAGCCGTCCCAGGGATGCGACACGGCCGCGGGCATTTTCGACGCAGGCTCCATCCCCGTCTCCGCTCTTATTGCCGTCAAATTATTGATTCGACCGGATCCGCTCTCCCCGCTCAGTTCTCGATCAAGGGCGGCGAGGCGGCAAGAAGGCCAGGACTCCTCGCGATTCGGCCTGTAGGATGTCCCGGATCGGATGATCAATCTCATGCGTTTTAATGAATCAAGATCGCGTGTCAAGGTCTTTTCGCTTTTTGATGCATACTCGCGAGCGACCCGAGGCGAAACGTTCAATAAATTTTTCTTCGACGTGTACTCGACCGGCATGTCGAGTAAGAGGTGCTTCTGACGGTCGCTGGACAACGAATTCTTATCACGAAATTGCTCGTGGATATGGCTTTCCCATGTCACTTGAATCTGCTGGTCCCGGATATAACGCACCTGCTCACGAAGGCCATCCACAAACCCTTCGACCGCGTATTCGAAGAACTTGATCGGTCGATCTTCGGTTTTGCTCGACCGATCCAGTTCCGCGTAGTAACGACTCCTCGTCTCGTTGTAGTGGTTGCTGAGCAAATGGGCCGAGGGAAATGCAACCAGGCCGGATCGGCCCATGATCAGAAACTCGACCAGCCTCGCCGTGCGACCATTACCGTCGCCGAAGGGATGGATCCAGGCGATATACAGGTGGGCAATCACCGAATTTAATAAAATCAGAGCGAATTGCATTTCGGAATCATCTGAACGAAAATCCGGACCGTTCAGCCAGTCGCAAAGTCGGCCGACCAGGTATTCGCAATCCTGCCAGGGAGCACCTCGATATCCCATGACGCCCACCGAATGCTTGCGGAAATCGCCGGGGATCACTTCTGCTTCGTTGGGTAACCCTCGCAAGACCAAGGCATTCAACTGCTTGATTCGCTCGGGTGTGATCGCAATGCGTCGGGTGATGCCCAAGCTCTGAGACGATACCGCCGCACGCATCAATGATGTTTTGAACCTCTTGTTGAAGATACTGCTGGGATGGAGGAAGTTTGAGCGATTTCTCAATCTGCTGTTTGACCTGTTCTTCGGAGAGTGTGTTCCCCTCGATGCCGGTCGTGGCATGAATCCCTTTGCTCAAATACACAACCTCCAGTTGCTCGGGCCATATCGGGTCGCAGGGGAACGCCCGCGATGTACTCGCATTTCGAGCGGGCTTCCCCAATCATCATCCATAGTTTATGTGAAACGCGGTTCAGATCGAACTGAAAATTGATCCAGGAATGTGTTCCGGCGAATATCCTTGATCGGGCTGTTCCTGATCCTTTGGTAGCGACCATATTACATCGTTTCCACGGCAAGCGACGGCCGTCGCTTTGTGCTCGTACTTGGCGCCTTCCGTCGGCTTCGATCAGGCCCCCTCGGCCGGAGTGACGGTCAGGGTCAGCTCCTTGCCGTCGCGGAGGATCACGACGGCGGCCTGGCGACCGGGCTCGACATCGGCGGCGGCATGGAAAACGTCGGCGACCGAGGTGGTCCAGCGGCCGTCGAGAGAGGTCAGCACGTCGCCGGGCTTGAGTCCGGCTCGATGGGCGGGCGAGCCGTCATCGACCGCGGCGATCGCTACTCCGGGAGAATCCAAGGCGCCGGTCGGCTCTCCCAGCCGCAGTCCCCAGACGCCCAAGGGCGCGAGCACACGGCGGCGGGCGACTTTCGGGCCCATCAGGCGGTCGGGCAGGTCCTTGAGCAGGTCGCGAACCTTGAAATCGACCGGCTCGAAGGTCATCCGATGAGCCTGGTAGTCGATCGTCGTCTTGTAGCGAGCGAAGAACGTAAAACCCATGATCCCGTCGATCCGGCGATCGACCGCATCTCCCAAGGCCCCGAGCACGGGGTGGTCGAAGACAATGACCGGCAGCTTGGCGGCCGTCAGCTCGCCGACCTGGAGCTTGTCGACCTCAGCCTCACCCCGCATCCCGAACAAGAACGAGTCGCGGAGCATCGGCCTTGACCACTCCGCTGGCCTCGCTCGCCCGGTTGCTCAATAGCGTGATTGGCGCGCCCAGGTCGAAGATCAAGCGATACGGCCCCTTGTCGTTGATCCGGGCCTCGACCAGCATGTGGTTGGTCGGCAGCATCTCGAACGGAACCACGAATTTGTTCTTGGCCGGCTGTCACCGGTGCCGGCGGTCGGATCCGCCTTGGTTGCCTGCGGTTCGAGCTCGAAAGCCCGGGCCAAGCTCAGACTCAGGGCCAGGACAAGTGCCGCGGCTCCGATGACAAGCTGGGTCGAGGCTGAGCCCAGGTGGTGAGTGGTCGGTGAATAACTACGTTTGAATGGCGTGTTCATAGTTTCAAAGGCCCTCCCCGGCGGTGAGAGTCAGGCTGAGCTTCGCGAGCATCGGCACCCGAGCCACGGCGAACGACCAGTGGGACGGTATTGCCAGGCCGGACCTCGGCCAGGGCGGTGCGAGCCTCGGTCTTGTCCTTGATCGGGCGATCCTTGATGCGAAGGATCCGATCGCCGGGCTGGACACCGCCAGCGGAGGCAGGCGAGCCTTTCAAGACGCCGACGACCTGAAGGTGAAGTCTGGCCCGCCTCGACCTGTTCGGACCACTCCAGCCCCAAGAAGCCGCGAGGGTGTCGCTCTTCCTCCGGCTGCTTGCCCATCAGAAAGGCCAGCCCCTTGGCGATCGGTCCCAAGGCGTTCATCGCCTGCATTTCCAGCGGTGCGCGGGCATCGTCGCCCGGCTTGCGATCTGGCACCGGCGGGTCGCGCGGCTCGTAATCCAAGCGGGTCCAGGTCATGCGATCCTTGGTGGGATCGATCTCCAGGCGGTACCGTGCCAGGATGGTGAACCCCAAGATCCCGTCGATCGAGGCACCGGGAAGGCCCAAGGCGTTCATCCCCACGAGCTGGAAGGGGTCCTCGACCCGCGCCTTGACGCCGGTGAGCTCCGCGCCCCCTTCGAAATCGAGGCGATCGATGGGCGTCCAGAATGCGTTCTTGGCCGGCTTCAGGCCGATCTTCTTGGCCGTCTCGGTCGCGACGAAGAGCGCCGGCGCGCCCGAGTCGACCAGGAAGTTGAACGGTCCCTTGCCGTTGATCCGCACCCGGACCAGAAAATGGTTGGTCTCGGTGAGTCGGTAGGGCACCCGGAACGACCGGCCAATCTGCGGGTCGCGTGACGGCGGCTTCTGCTGCGCGGCAGCCCAAGGAAAAAACGCCAAGGTCGCGGTCGACGTCAGGGCCAGCGCGGCCAGGAAGGGCCAACGCCGGCCGCCAGAACAGTCGAGTCATGGTACCTTCCGCTTTCTTTCCGTTCCGCCTGGGTGTCATCTGCTATTGGACATCGTAAGCCATTATTCGCAACTTGAGCGAATCTATTATTCCAGATAAGGCGAACCGAGGTCTACTTGGAATAACCCGGCAACCGTTTGCGGCGGCGCGGGCTGCGTGTTAGTTTCGAGGATTGTGTGCGATGAGTCGGTCCGATTCGTGCGAAAGCCGCCCCGATCCGCCCGCCTTGCTTGGTCCGGTCCGGCCGCTCGGCCGTTGTGTAAGTTCGTTGTTCTCGACTCGACGCAAACTCGTTTGTTCGTTCCCCAGGCCCGCCGCGAGCTTGACCCATGGCGATTATTCCCGCCACCGCGCTGAATCGTGCCCGAGCCAAGGCGTACATCCGGCTCCTGCCGCTCTTATGCATCAGCTACGCCATCGCCTACGTTGACCGCGTCAATGTCTCGTTGGCCACGATCGAGATGTCGAAGGACCTGGGGTGTGACCTACAATTGATGTCCTCGCAGAACGACGTAAGTGGCATCCCGACAGTAGGCAAGAATCTGATCATCGTGGCCCCCGTGGAGAAGGTGCTCCACTTCCGCATCTTCGATCTCGATGGCAAGTTGGTCGTGGACACCGATGAGAAGAGCCTCACGGACAAGGTGCGGCAAATCGAAGACCTCAGAAGGCAACTTGAGAGCTTGTGGCCTCCCCACGAGCTAGCTGGGAACGACAAGGACCGGCTCATCACTGCCGTTACATCAATCGTCGGTCACAGCCAGGACTTGCTAGCCTTCAACAACGCCGTCGTTGGCTTCGGCGCCGGGGTATTCTTCATCGGTTACTTCATCCTGGAGATCCCTGGAACGCTTCTGGTCGAGAAGTGGAGCGCGCGGAAGTGGATCTGCCGGATCATGGTCTCCTGGGGGATCATCGCGGCACTCACCGCGTTCGTGAAAACACCGTTGCAGTTCTACGTGGTGCGCTTCTTTCTGGGCCTGGCCGAGGCCGGGTTCTTCCCCGGAGTGATCGTCTATCTGACCCACTGGTTCCCCGTGCGCGACCGCGCGAAAGCCCTGTCCTGGTTCTTCATCGCCACGCCGGTCGCACAGTTCATCAGCCCTAGGCTCTCCTACTACTTGCTGCGGATCGGCACCACGGAGACAATCGGCGACGTGATGGTCCACCACCCCGCGCTGTGGGGACTGCAAGGATGGCAGTGGATGTACATTGCCTGGGGTCTACCGGCGGTGGTCCTCGGGATTTTGGTCTTGTTCGGCCTGCCTGACTGGCCCAGGGACGCTCGCTGGCTGGAGCCGGACGAGCGTGACGCACTGGAGCAGGAGTTGAAAGGGGAGAAGGAACGTCATCAGCAGGGACGCCGGCACAAGAATCTCGTGGAGGCCCTTGTCGAAGCGTTCCAACATCCCAAGGTATTGCTCCTGGCCGCGGCCTATTTCTTCGTGGTGACCAGCAGCTATGGCGTCGAGATCTTCCTACCCAAAATCCTGGAGAGGTGGTACGACCTACAGCTCAACGCGGTGACCTGGGCCGTGATCATCCCGCCGCTGGGAGGACTGGCCGGGCAACTCCTCGTCGGCTGGAGCTCCGACCGCACCGGCGAGCGCCGGCTGCACGGCTCGGTGCCGATTTACGTGGGCGCCATGGCACTCGGCTGCACCTTGTTGATCCCCGCGTCGCTGTCATTCAACACGCGGTTGGTTGCGGCGGTGTCGCTGTTCACCGTGGCCTTGATGGGGCTCAAGTCGTACATGCCGGCGTTCTGGGCGCTTCCGAGCCTGCTCTTGACCGAGGCGGCGGCGGCGGGAAGTGTCGGCTTGATCAACTCCGTGGGCAATCTCGGGGGATTCGTCGGTCCGTTTTTGCTTGGCTCTCTGGAGAACCTGACCCACTCGTTCTTGCCCGGCCTATTGTACCTCTGTTTCTCGATGATCGTCTCTGCCACGATTATCCTGACCCTGGGACTGGGCCACCGAGCGACCGGCTTACAGCCCATCGCCAAGGCTCCGTCTGAGGACCTCGCCGATGCCGTGATCGATCCGATATGAGCAACGTCCCCTTTGGGCCATTGCGTACCTAGAGACCTCCCTTGACGGGCAGCTTGCCGAGCGTGTCGTTGTTGCTTTTGAAGCCGCCGCCGTCGACGTCCACGAAGATGGGGTTCGAGACAGCAACGGGGCGATCATCGGCGTGCTCCGGTCCCATGACCGGGCCGAGCTTGGACCGCTCGCCGATGGCCGCCACGATCACGTGGGTGTCGCCCTCGAGGCGCAGTGGAATCTCCTGGTCAAACTTCACGGTGGCGCTCGAAAACCGCTCGGGCGTGGATTGGCGCGTGAAGTTGAGCGCCTCGGCCGGGCGTCCATTCAAGAAGACCTGAACGCGGTCCACGTCGAACCAGTTCGGGCACTGGACCTGAACTTTCAGAGTCGCCTGCCCGCCGGGCGCGGCCAGGTCGTCGCCCGGAACCACGTCGGTTGCGGGCGAGCCGGCGGCGCGAAGCTTCACTTCCATGAATGGTCCGCTCGACATGACGAGGTTCCCGCGCTCGGCGGCATGAACCACGTCGAGCGTCCGGATCTCGGCCGGGTCGTCGGTCGGGCTCTTCAGGTAGTTCCGCAAGAAGCCCGACCCGTGGAAGTTGTAGTGCGCGTCGGTGTTGACCACGCCGGGGATGCGCCGGCCCTGGTTCAGGAGCTGGAGCCAGTTGACGATCGTGTTGTTATCGGTCTTGCCGCTCCGATTCGATCGTCGGCTTGTCGAAGATCTGGTGCGGCGGATGAACCTCGATCACGTCCATCTGCCCGGACATGCCCGCGAAGCCGGAGTCGGGTTTGCCGTCGCCATTGCGGTCGCGGAACATCCAGCCGATGTCGGGATGGTTGACCTGGACGAGCTTTTCGCTGCCGCCATCCCAGAGGGCCAGCCGCTCGATCTGGATTGCGGGGTCGTCGTCGGACGTCGGGCCGCCGCCGTCCTGGGTGTTGGGCCGCATGACCAGCGGGAAGGCGTTCTGGTGGTTCAGCGGCAGCGGCTGGCCGGTCAGCTCGATTCCGACGCAGGTCGCCATTCGCTTTTCGGCCCCCAGGCGCTTCGAGATGGGGATCATAGGTCGAGAGGCGGTTGTGCTCCGTGCAAGGGGCGAACTCGACCTGTTCGCAGAGCAGGTTCAGCACCCGGCCGAGCTGGCTGGAGGTGTTGTCGCCCGACGGGCTGGAATGGCTGTGGAAGTCGGCGCTGATCCAGCCGTCGGTCTTCACGGAGCGGACCAGTTTCGCCTCCAGAGGCGACTCCTTGCCTCGTCCGACGTCGACCCGCGTGAACACGGCGTCGTACTCCGGTCCATAGCTGACGATCACGTCGTAGGAGCCGGGCGCCAGCTCGCGGCGGAAGCGGCCGTCGTGGCTGTAGTACACGTTCTTGACGGCATGCTCGCCGCTGTCCGGGCCGAAGTCGGGGCTCTTGGTCCCGTCCCGCCCGATGAACTGCACCTTGCAGGGGATCGGCTGCCCCGTTCGTCGGTGATCCGGCCGACGACCGCCCCGGCCTCGGGCAGCTCGACCGAGAGCGATGCCGGGGCGTCTCGGGCCAGAGCGACCTCCTTTGATCCGCGCCCGGGGGCCGAGACAGTCAGCGAGCCGGGCGCTTCGCCCGTGGTGAGCAACAAGTTCCCTGCGTGGTCGGTGCGGCCCCAGGCGTGCGGCTTGCCTTCTCGGCGAGCACGACTTCGGCCTCGGGGACCGGACGGCCCGCCGTGTCTTTCACCGCAAGGCGGACAGGATGCTCGGCCTTTCCCGCCAGATCGATCGGCGACGCCCCGGACGTCGAAGAGGTTTGCTCCGGGGATGATCCGTCGCACAAGCCGGTACGTGTCGCCGGGTGCGAGCCGGACGGCGACCTTTCCATTGCGGTCACTGGTAGCGGAGCAGGAGCTGCCGGGCATTCGCGCCGAGGACCTCATGCCCGTCGGCGACCACTCCGTAGGCCTGGCCGAAATGCTGGTCGTAGACCCAGAACAGATCGGCCGGGGCCTCGGCTGCCCGTTTCGAAGGTGCGATCGGCGCGGATCGCGTCCACCAGCTCGGCGTCGACGGGCGCGGTGCCTCGGTTGGAGAAAGTGGTGGTGACCAGCACGTAGGGCCAGCCGTCCTCGAGGGTGTAGGAGACCTCGACGTCGGGCTCCTTTCCCCGTGGAGCGGCGACCAGCCGCAGAGTGACGCGCCGCGCTCGTACGAACACCCGATCGAGCTCAGCCGCCTCATAGATCACCGGGGCCTCGACCTCGATCCCGGCGAATTTCAGATCGCGGAGCTGCGCACCCGGGTAGAACGCCGAGAGCTGGTCGCTTTGGCGATCGCGGCGCGTCAGGTCGATGAGACAACCGCCGACCTCGCGGACGGTCATATTGGCGTTGCGACCCCGCCTGGGGTGTGCGACGACCGCGACGAGCTGGTCGTTGGCGAGCGCGAAGTCGCCGTAAATGCCATCGACTTCCTTGCCCTGGGGGATGTACCGGTCCCAGGTCTGCGGCGAGAGTGCAACCAAGTCGGCGGTGCGCACAATCGTACTGAAAGAGGTCAAGAGCAATAAGGCGAGAACTCTCCGGGTAACTCTGAAACTCATCATTGGTCTACATAGCCTCATTTGAATCTACTCCACCGTGAGCGACGCGGCGGAAGACTCGTTGTGTTGCGACTTGCTTGGACCGGCTTGGCGCGGAGACGAATTCGCCTCGAGTTAAATGGTGTGGCCGAGCGTCTCGGCCAGGAAGCAACCGTTTGAGATCCTAGCGAGTCCCAGTGAAAATCCAGTGTCGATTCGTTGTGGTTTACGTAAATCGATGCGATAAAGCAAGATCGCTCGTTGATCAGGGTGAAGGTGTCACATGGTTCTTTCCAATGTCGCCCTGCTCATGCGAGATGACCTCGGCCAGAGTTTGCCCGCGCAATGCGGCTCGTTTTGAACTTTTGCTCAGCCGTCGGAGTCTCTGCCGCAGGTCGTCGAATTCGGGCTGTTCTTCCGAGTCGGGCTCTTCCGAGATCGCCACTGTGAGAAAGACTCGGGCCTCGAACTCGCGGCCAAGCTGCTCGGCCAGGCTCGCCATCTCTTCCGCGTCGCGAATAGGCTGGTTCCGATCGTACAGCTTCTCGTAGCGAGCTCGAATCGCTTCGATTTCCGCCTTCTTGCGCACGAGTTCGGCGGCTCGAGCCGGCTGCCCGTCTTTCTCCGCGAGTTGGGCGAGCCGATCAAGGACCGTCAGATCGGCCGGATCTTCCGCGATCAGGCGTTCCAGTTCTCGGCGCTCGGTGGCCACATCACCCCGCTTGGCGGCGAGCCAGGCTTTCAGCCGATGGACTTGGGCTGGAGTCGAGTCCTCGGCTGGCAGGTGCTCGAGTGCCTGTTGCACGACGTCGATCCGGTTGGTCGCGATACCCCAGTTGAGCCGGGCGTGCCAGACCGGGACGTCCTCGGGCCGGCGCTTCAGGCAGGCATCGAGCAATCGCTCGGCTTCGTCATGCGCACCCGTTCGAATCGCCAGGTTCGCGCGACCCAGCCAGACTCGATCGTCCTCGGCAGCTCGACTGGCGGCCTCGTCGAGATAGGCGCGGATATTTTCGACAGGGTTGGGTTTCAAGGTCAGCTCGATGTGCATCCGGACCAGGTCGATGGCTGGCTCCGACGCCCCTTCTCCCGTTTCGTTCAAGTGTTTCCAACGCTCCTCGATGAGCCGCTCGGCTTCGTCGAGACGGCCAAGCTGGCTGTAAATCGGCACGAGCAAGAAGCGCGTATGAGATCTGTCATTTCGGGGGTCCTCGGCGGCGGCGTTGACGATCTGCTCGGCGACGGCGAATTGCCCCCTGTCGTGGGAAAGACGCATGCGACCCAGGATTGCCTTGTGCGAAAACACGGATCCCGGCGCGACCCGCGCCAAGACTTTCGCGGCGGCTTCGTTTCGCCCCTGTTCCTGCTCACACCGTGCCAAGAGAATCGCGGCCTCATCGGAGTCGGGCTGTCGTGCCAAGAGCTTCGTCAGGCTCTGGCCGGCGGTCCCAAACCGGCCGTTCGCCATCTCCAATTCAATCTGCATAATTCTACTGTATCCGGAGGTTGACTGTACCTAACCGTTTTTGCGATATTAGCTTCCGTCACGGAGATTCACACGAAGGGAGTATGTCGTGGAACGGCGATTTGAAGCGCGGTTGGATGAGATGATGGATCAAGCCGAGGTGTCTCCCGAGCTGCTCAAGGATTTGTTGCCTCGACTGAATCAGTTCGTTTTGCCTTTTGTCGGCAGCCTTCTCGAGCCCGAACAGAAACAGCATGCGCTTGAGTACATGAGCGGCTTGGTGTCTGGACTGAGACGCAAGACAAGCGAGGGGATCGCGTACCTGCATGATCAAGAGCGGCAGGGGATTCAGAAGTTCATTGGTTACGTGCCATGGGATCATCAGCCGTTGCTCGCCACTCTGGCAAGCCAGGTCGGCCAGGAGCTGGGCGAAGCCGATGGCGTGATTGTGTTCGACCCCTCGGCATTTGCTAAGAAAGGAACCAAGTCGGTGGGCGTCGGCAGGCAATGGTGCGGCCGACTGGGCAAAGTTGAGAACTGTCAAGTCGGTGTCTATATGGGTTACGTGACAAGTATTGAACATGCAATTGTCAATGTACGTCTCTATCTTCCTGAAGATTGGGCGAAAGACAAGCGCGTTGCGCGGAAGCCGGGATACCCAAGACGATCCGATTTCAGACTCGCCATCAACTGGCATTGGAGATGTTGAAAGAGTGCGGAGGGGACCTGCCGCACAGTTGGATCGCGGGCGACGACGAGATGGGGCGTCCCAGTGCTTTTCGGCTGGATTTGCGTACCCTTGGCGAACGATATCTGCTTGCGGTCCCCTCGAACACGCTGATCCGTGACATCGAGGCACCCGCGCCGGTGTACTCGGGACGAGGTCGGCATCCCAAGAATCCTTTCATACGAGTGGATAAGTGGTGCTCGATGCTTCCCGAAGACGCTTGGACCAAAATCGATGTGCGGGATGGGGAGAAGGGACCGCTGGTGATCGAAGCGGTGAAGTGTCGGGTGCAGTGGCGGACCGACACAGGTGGCACAGGACCTGACGAAGTACTGTTTATAACTCGAAAACGTCAACCCGATAACACATACAAGATTGATTATTATTTGTCGAACGCGACCGCTGACGTGAAGCTGTCGGAATTGGCCCGGGTGGCCACGGCGGCGCATCGCATCGAAGAATGCTTCCGCCGAGCCAAAGGAGAAGCCGGTTTGGCGGACTATCAGGTGAGAACCTGGATCGCCTGGCATCATCACCAAACCCTCTCGTTGCTGGCCGCGTGGTTCCTGAACAAGGAGACGCGGGAGGGAAAAAAAAAAGACCCCGGCTCTGACGATTCCGCAACTACGACAATTGATCAGCGGACTGATCGACGCTTACTTGCAAACGAACCTTCCGGCTTCGCTTCGTCGCCGCAGCACCCGTTGGTTGCAGCGCAACGAACAAGCAAGGTTTTACAATTATCGTTCGCGTAACATCTTACCACCATTGAAGAACCAGCTTAGAACCTGAAAGATACAGTAGAAATAATCGCGTCGCGATAATTCCGGTCCGTCCACCAGACCCAGCCTACCCAGATGAGTCCTGCGGCGAAGAGAAGCGCCAGCCTCAATTGGGTTCGTTTTCGCCATTTTCCCATCGAGTTGCCTATCGCCTACTGCCTACTGCCTACTCTGACCGCTGAAATTGGGTTCGGTTTCCCCATTTTCGTATCGGGCTGCTTATCGCCTGCCGCCTACTGCCTACTCTGACCGCTGAAATTGGGTTCGGTTTCCCCATTTTCGTATCGACAGCCGAGGCCCTGCCACGCGGTCCGCGATCTCTCGGCGTGGCGGTGACCACGATCCCGATTGAATGCACTCTTGCAATCTCGATGTATGAGGATAGAACATCCCTTATCATATACGATGCCATCCAATTTGCGTTTTTCCAACTCGGTTGAATCAATCCGGTTTTTTCTTGATGCCTCGCTCGGCACGATCGGCACAACTCGCTTTCGAGGCGTAATCCGCCGTGAACGGCGCTTGTGCCATGCGTGGCGGTCTCCGTGTCCGCGACCGCACCGGCAATCGAAAACGGCCATCTGCACAAGCTTGTCCCAGCCAGGTATCATGGATTGACGGATTTACAGTCCGAAGTGATGCGACGCCGAATCCGCCCGCGCCCAGGGATGAGCCTGGGGTGATTCCAATTTATCGCCGCGGGTCCTCTCGCATGATCAAACTCGAACAACTTCAGCCGAATGCCGCGGTGCGGGGCATCGTCCCGGACGCGATGGTGGTCGTCGTCAGCGTGCAGTGGTTCGGCTCCGAGGCGCTCGAGCTCACCTACAAGACGCCCACCGGCAAGGTGGCGAACGAACTGCTCTATCGTCACGACGAGCCTCGGCTCGACCTGGTGGAGCAAGGCCGTCCGTGGGGCTTCGACGGCGACGGTGCGCTGTTCCGCCTGGTCTCCGAGGCGCAGCGCATTCGCCTCGCGCACCTCTTCGACCCGGTGCTGGCGGTCCACACCTCGGTCGTCGACCCGTTGCCGCATCAGATCACGGCCGTCTACGAGTCGATGTTGCCGCGCCAGCCGCTGCGCTTCCTGCTCGCCGACGACCCGGGCGCCGGCAAGACGATCATGGCGGGCCTGCTCATCAAGGAGCTGATCGCGCGTGGCGACCTGCAGCGCTGCCTGATCGTCTGCCCGGGCAGCCTGGCCGAGCAGTGGCAGGACGAGCTCTACCGCCGATTCCACCTCCCGTTCGAGATCCTCACCAACGACAAGCTCGAGGCCGCCCGCACCGGCAACTGGTTCCTGGAAACCAACCTGGTCATCGCCCGTCTCGACAAGCTCTCGCGCAACGAAGACGTCCAGCAGAAGCTCCAGGCGCCGGATTGTCGCTGGGACCTCGTGGTCTGCGACGAGGCGCACAAGATGTCGGCCACGGTGTTCGGCGGCGAGATCAAGTACACCAAGCGCTACCGGCTCGGGCAGCTCCTCTCGACCCTGACGCGGCACTTCCTGCTGATGACGGCGACGCCGCACAACGGCAAGGAGGCGGACTTCCAGCTCTTCATGGCGCTGCTCGACGGCGACCGTTTCGAGGGCCGGTTCCGCGACGGGGTCCACGTCGCCGACGTCTCCGACCTGATGCGCCGGATGGTCAAGGAGAGCCTGCTCAAGTTCGACGGCACGCCCCTCTTCCCCGAGCGGATCGCCTACACCGTCCCCTACAAGCTCTCGGATGCCGAGTCCCACCTCTACAAGGCCGTCACCGAATACGTGCGCGAGGAGTTCAATCGCGCCGAGGCGCTGGAGAACGACAAGCGGGCGGGCACCGTCGGCTTCGCGCTCACCATCCTGCAGCGCCGGCTCGCCTCCTCGCCCGAGGCGATTTACCAATCGTTGCGTCGTCGCCGCGAGCGGCTGGAGAGCCGGTTGCGCGAGCTGGAAGTGCTTCATCGCGGCGGGCCAGGCCGCGCCGGTCCTCGCGCCCGGCCTTCCCGCGCTCGACGCCGAGGACGTCGAGGACCTCGACGAGGCGCCGGACAACGAGGTCGAGGCCGCCGAGGAGGAGATCCTCGATCAGGCGACCGCGGCGCGGTCCATCGCCGAGCTGAAGATCGAGATCGAGACGTTGAAAGGCCTCGAGAATCGCTGGCGCTCGACGTGCGCCACAGCGGCACGGACACCAAGTGGCGCGAGCTGGCGAGCCTCCTCGGCGAGATCTTCACCGTCGCCGGCAGCGAGGATCGCGGCGAGCCGTCACGGCCATCCCGAATGGCACGGACAAGATCCCGCCGCCGAAGCCGTCGCCGCACCAGAAGCTCGTCATCTTCACCGAGCACCGCGACACGCTGAATTACCTCGAAGCCCGCATCACGACGCTGCTGGGCCGCAAGGAGGCCGTGGTCATCATCCACGGCGGCATGGGCCGCGAGGACCGGGTGAAGGCGCAGGAGTCGTTCAAGCACGACCCGGAGGTGCGCGTGCTGCTGGCCACGGACGCCGCCGGCGAGGGCATCAACCTCCAGCGGGCCCACCTGATGGTCAACTACGACCTGCCGTGGAACCCCAACCGCCTCGAGCAGCGATTCGGCCGCATCCACCGCATCGGCCAGACCGAGGTGTGCCACCTGTGGAACCTGGTGGCGGACGAGACCCGCGAAGGCGACGTCTACCGCAAGCTGCTGGAGAAGCTCGAGGAGGCGCGCAAGGCGCTGGGCGGCCATGTCTTCGACGTGCTCGGCAAGCTCCAGTTCGAGGGGCGCTCCCTGCGCGAACTGCTCATCGAGGCCATCCGGTACGGCGACCAGGCCGACGTGCGCGCCCGCCTGACGACGGTCCTGGAACACGCGCTCGACCGCGGCCAGCTCAGGGACCTGCTGGAAGAACGGGCGCTCGCCCACGACGCCATGGACGCCAGCCGGGTCCACCGCATCCGCGAGGACATGGAGCGCGCCGAGGCCCGCCGCCTTCAGCCGCACTACATCGAGTCCTTCTTCCACGAAGCGTTCCGGCTCCTGGGCGGGTCGGCCAAGCAGCGGGAGACCGCGCCGCTACGAGGTCACCCACGTCCCGGCCCCGGTGCGCAACCGCGACCGCCTGATCGGCATCGGCGAGCCGGTGCTGCCCCGTTACGAGCGCATCGCCTTCGAGAAGTCGCTGGTGGCGCCGCCCGGGCCAGCCGCTGGCCGCCTTCGTCTGCCCGGGTCATCCGCTACTCGACTCGGTCATCGACCTCACCCTCGAACGCCACCGCGACCTGCTCAAGCGCGGCGCGGTGCTGGTGGACGAGCGCGACGCCGGGACCCGGCCGCGCGTGCTGTTCTACCATCGAGCATACGATCCAGGACGCGAGCCTCACGCGCTCGGGCGAGCGCCGGGTCGTCTCCAAGCGGATGCTCTACGTCGAACTCGACGCCGACGGGCACGACGCGCCACATGCACTACGCGCCCTACCTCGACTACCGGCCGCTGGCCGAGGGCGAACCGGGCGTGGAGGCGATCCTCGATCGGCCCGAGTGCGCCTGGATCGACCGCGAGATCGAGAAGAAGGCGCAGGGCTACGCGATCGCCCAGGTCGTGCCGGAGCACCTCAAGGAAGTGCGAGACGGCAAGCTCAAGCTCATCGCCAAGACCGAAGTCGCGGTGAAGGATCGGCTGACCAAGGAGATCACCTACTGGGACCACCGCGCCGAGCAGCTCAAACTCCAGGAGAAAGCCGGCAAGTCCAACGCCAAGCTCAACTCGGGCGAGGCCCGCAAACGGGCCGATAATCTCCAGGGTCGGCTGCAGAAGCGGCTGGAGGAACTGAAGCTCGAAGCCCAGATCTCGCCCTTGCCGCCGGTGGTGCTCGGCGGACTGCTGGTGGTGCCCGCTGGGCCTGATCGCGGCCATGACGGGGCGGACGACGGCGTCACCGTCGGCCCCCGTCGACACACAGGCCAGCGCCGCGCAGGGCGCGCGCCGTCGTCATGGCGATCGAACGCAACCTCGGCTTCGAGCCGACCGACCGCGAGTTCGAGAAGCTCGGCTACGACATCGAGAGCCGCGTCCCCGGCACCGGCAAGCTTCGCTTCATCGAGGTGAAGGGCCGAGTCACGGGCGCGGAGACGATCACGGTGACTCGCAACGAGATCCTCTACTCGCTCAACAAGCCCGACGACTTCATCCTCGCGATCGTCGAGTTCCTCGGACGGCGATTCGCACCGCGTTCACTACATTCGTCAGCCGTTCCAGCGCGAGCCGGACTTCGGGGTGACGAGCGTGAACTACGAAATGGCCACCCTGCTGGCCCAGTCGGAGGAGCCATCATGAGCCAGTCGCCCAAGAAAACCTCGCGCAAGACCGCCATCCAGCGGGGTGAAGCCGAGTCGCCGTTGCAGGCCGAGTTCGACGAGGTGCTGGCCCTGATCGACGCCGCGAAGGCGCGGGCCTTCGCCGCCGTGAACACGACCCTGATCGAGCTCTACTGGCAGCTCGGCGAATACATCAGCCATAAGATCGCCGCTGCGACCTGGGGACAGCGGACCGTCGGAGTTCTGGCCGAATACATCCAGCGGCGTCACCCGGGTAGGAGCGGGCTTCTCAGCACAGCAACCTGTGGCGGATGCAACAGTTTTTCGAGACCTACCGCAGTGCACCAAAACTCGCACCACTGGTGCTCGAATTGCCCTGGACCCACAACCTGCTCATCATGAGCCGCAGCAAGCGTGAGGAAGAACGCGAGTTTTACCTCCGGGTCTGCGTCCGGGAGAAATGGGGAAAGTGCGAACTCCAGCGACAACTCGACGGCGCCCTTTTCGAGGGCGCCGTCCTGTCGCCGGTAAAACTGTCACCACCGGTGACAGAATTGCACCCCGATGCCGCCGCGATCTTCAAGGATAAGTATCCGACGTTCGGTGCCGGCCCCCGATCATCGCGGTGAACATCTTGCCTGGGCGTAACCTCGAACTTGGCGGTCCCTTGTGCCAGTGGGTAAGGGAGAGGCCGGGGTAAGCGGCCACTCCCTCCCCGTTGTCGCAATGGGGTCAATTCCCCACATTTACCGGCGTGCGGGTCTCGCACCGGGCGACCCCAACCAAAGTTGCCCCGTTACGAGGAATCACGCGGCGTGCTTGACCATGTTGATCGCGGTACGTGCAAAACTCTTCCAGGGTCAGCAACCCAAGTTGGCGACGGAAATACGCCGCCCGCAGCTTGTAATTGTCGTTGTAGTTCTTCCGCTTGAGCTTCATGGCCCGCATTCGCATGCGGATCCACGAGTCAAGCTTCTGGAACGTCCAGCGGCAAGTCGAGAAGCCGGTGGCGAAGTAGTTTGCCGTCCCCCGAATCACTTGGTTAAGTTTGACGATCGTCGCGTGGTCCAAATTACGATGACGTTCGGTCAACTCCCGCACCTTGGCCTTGAACTTCTGCACCGATTTGTCGCGCATGCGTCGGGAGCGAGACGAGAGATGAAACCCCAGGAAGTCATACCCTTTCCCGTAGGTTGTTATCTTCGTCTTCTCGGGACTCAGTTTGAGTCCGAGTTCATCTTCCAGCACATGGTTGACCAAACTCAGCGCCTCTTGCGCCTGCTGGGGGTCCTGGCAAAGCACCACGAAGTCATCGGCGTACCGCGCGAAGCGATAGCCGGCCTCGTGAAGTCGCCAGTCCAGGCGGTTGAGCACGATATTCGCAAGCAGCGGTGAAACCACGCCCCCAACAATGTTGCAAAATCATCCCTGATTCCCGACTCTGTCATTTCCAGAACGCGGCTCCGACCGAAGTATGGGCACGGATGGCAGCCCCAGCTCGATTCCCGTCCAAGGCAGGCTGACGGCCGCGGTCTCGGAGAGGAGGAGTCACCATGATTACATTAAAACGGAGATCTGCTCTCAGTCCTCCCGTCATCCGCCAATTCGACTTCAGCCGATTTCACAATCAAGCGTTCGCACTTGCATATCAGGCATTGATCCCGGTTGTCGCTCGTCGCCTGGAATGGCCGCGATCGCGATCCCATGACAACGGACCGGCTACCATAACCAGCCAGGGGCGCCGATCAAAGTCCAGGGGAGCTTGACCAGCCATGCTCAATCACGATCTCCGTGTGGGGAACTATGGCCGGGTCTCCGGGGACAAGCAGGCGAAGGACGGCACGATCGCCAGCCAGCTTGAGGCGATCAGGGAGCGCGTCGCGAGCGACGGCTTGGTATGCGATCCCGACTTGTGCTTCGTGGACGATGGCTACAGCGGGGATACTCTGGTGCGCCCGGGTCTCGAACGACTTCGGGACCAAGCCGCCGCTGGCGTCATCGATCGCCTCTACATTCTCGATCCAGATCGAATTTCGCGCAAGTATGCATATCAGGTGTTGATACTCGAGGAACTCACTCGTTGCGGTGTTGAGGTCATCTTCCTGCGCAATCCTCCGGGCCGCGGGCCCGAGGAGAACCTGCTCCTGCAGGTCCAAGGCATGATCGCCGAGTACGAGCGAGCCAAGATCCTGGAGCGCTCTCGCCGGGGCAAGCAGTACGCCGCCCGCCACGGCTCGGTCAACGTGCTCAGCGGCGCGCCCTACGGCTACCGTTACGTCAGCAAGCACGAGGGGGGCGGCGCGGCGTGCTATCAGGTCGTGGCCGAGGAGGCCCGGGTCGTGCGGAAGATCTTTGAGTGGGTCGGTCAGGAACGATGCTCGATCGGTGAGGTTTGCCGACGTCTCCAACGCGAGGGCGTGCCCACGCGCAGCGGCAAATCGGCCTGGGACCGCTCGGTGATCTGGTCGTACCTCAAGAACCCCGCCTACAAGGGGACGGCCGCCTTCGGCAAGACCCGCGCGGCGCACTCAAGCTGCAGCGTCTCCGCCCCCAGCGTGGCCGCCCCGAGCAGCCCAGACGCCCGGTCTCACGTGTCGACACATCTTCGGAAGCTCAAACCTTCATAGCTGTCCCCGGACTGGTGAGCGAGGAGCTCTTCGGGGCAGTTCAGGCTCAACTCGAGGAGAACCGGCAACGCCGTCGCGACCGACCCCGTGGCGGGCGCTACCTCGTTCAGGGCTTGGTCGTCTGCAAGCGGTGCGGCTACGCCTGCTACGGCAAGCCGGTGAGCCGGGCCGCGGCCAAGGGCAAGGTCCCCTACGCCTACTACCGCTGCACGGGCACCGACGCCTATCGCTTCGGTGGCCAGCGCCTGTGCTGGAATAAGCAGATCCGCACCGATGTCTTGGACGCCGCGGTCTGGGAAGACGTGCGTCAGCTCTTGTCCGAGCCCGAACGAGTTCGGGCGGAGTACCAGCGGCGGCTGCAAGGGCCGGAGACGGGCCCAGAACGCGAGGCGAAGCATCTAAGCAACATGATTGCGAATCTAAAAAAGATGATCTCGCGATTGATCGATGCCTACGGTGACGGGTTTCTCGACAAGTCGGAATTCGAGCCGAGGATCTTGGCGGGGCGAGAGCGCTTGGCCAAACTGGAGGATGAGTGTCGGCAGCGGATTGACGAGGCCAACCAGGAAGCGGAGCTGCGGCTGGTGATCGGCCAGTTGGAGGAGTTCGCGAGACGCGTTTCCCAGGAGTTACAAGAGCCGGACTGGGACACGCGACGGGAGGTCGTTCGGGCTTTGGTGAAGAAGGTCGAGATCGACGAGCAGGAGGTCCGCATCGTGTATCGGGTCAGTCCATCCCCTTTTGAGGGAGGCCCCCAACAGGGTTCTTTGCAACATTGTTGGGGGCGTGACCACCCCTCCCTGCGGCGTGCCAATCGTCGTGGGTTTGAAGACTCGATCCTCCATCACCCCCGAGGTAAGAAATCGTTCGACCAAGCTGAGGATGTTACCGTCGGCCACCTCGGCCGCCACGGCTGCCATGATCACGCGATGCGAGAGATTGTCAAAGAACCCCTGGATATCCGCGTCGAGTACCACTTGGTACCCTTGGCGGTGGAGTTCCAGTACTCGCTCGATCGCCTGGTGGCAGTTGCGGCCGGGGATGAATCCGTACGAGTTTTCGTGAAACTGTGGTTCAAAGATCGGTGCAAGAAGCCTTCGAATCACCTCTTGGGCCACGCGATCTCGCACCACGGGAATGCCGAGCGGTCGAAGCTTCGTCGAGCCGGGGCCTTTGGGAATGAGGACACGGCGGAGCGGCAGGGGCTTGAACGTTCCCGTTTTCAGCTCCCGCATCAACGCCGCGAGGTTTTCCTCAAGGTTGGCAGCAAACATCTGAATGCTGATCTTGTCCACCCCCGCGGCCCCGCGATTCCGCTTGACGGCTTGGAAGGCTTGTCGCATGAGCCGCGAGGTAATCCTCCCGGTCAGCGAGTGTACCTTGATCTTCTTCATGGCGAGCCTTTCACGCTTTGCAATCACGAAGTTCGGACTGGCGGGCTTTTGGGGATGTTTCTTAGCGTCGCCGCGGTTGCGGCTTTCCCTTGGTTTCCCAGCAAGAGCACGGGCCGACCAATTTGGGGTCTTAGCCAGGGGAGCTAACTTTCCTCATGGACTCGCCGGTCGTTCTCCGTCATCAGTCGGTTTTTCCTTTCACTTCGCGTGGGAGCGCGAAGCTACTCCGGATCTGCTGTTGCCCTTGAAGAGGAGGCGGTTTAGGCGACCTTCTCCTCACCGCCGCGTTGCCGGACCCTTTCGCCTGTGGCTTATAGATTCGGCTTACCGACCGTCGGACGGCGGAGGGCTTCACCGGTCATGGCATGGGACCATTTTCTCCAGGCGGCAGCACGCATCACCTTATTGGTCCGCAGCCGGCAATCCGCTGAACCGGCTGTGGGGCGAGAGGTTCGGGCTCTCGTCAGCGCTTCGTCCAAGGGCGGTGAGTGGCGCACCAAACAGGCCGAAAATGCCGTCTCCCGGAGTCACCTTGCTTGGCCCCTTCGTCACGCCGCCTTCTCCGGTAATCCCGGTGGCGACGCGCTGGCTGCTTACCTCCGCGACAGTTGCGAAGTTCGAGCAAGGTGTTCTGTACGGGTGCGGTCCCGCACAGGTAGGCTTCGGCAATCTGTTTTATCCTCCTTTCATTGCCTCACCGTTTCTTCAAGAGGTAAACTTAGTCCCGAGCCACTGCGGC
>CAVRFS010000133.1:0-31154 GCA_963720335.1 uncultured Planctomycetota bacterium
GGAAGCAGCGATCGCGAAACAACCCAAGGATGCGACCTGCGATATACCGCCGCCCGCGCTTTTCCTGGCATCAAGAACGGGCGGTGGGCAGCCGGTGAAACGTGGCCGGCAATTCGATCCCACCACCCAGCACCGCCGCCCACGACCTTCCGATCGCGATGTCTGCAATTGCTCGGGGAGGCGGTCAAGAACGGCGATGCCGATTTCGGCAAGATGGATGAGGACGCGGATCTCGACGCGATCCAAGACGATCCCGGCGTTCGCCGAGATCATGAAGGCGGGTCACCCCGACCGCCGCTATGCCGCGGCATGGAGTAGCGATGCGAATTCCGAGGCGACCGCGATCTCGGGCTCGATCCCCTGCTCAAGAAAAGAAATGCCGAGAGCTCATCGCCCAGGGTTACCGCCGGTATCATGGTCGACAAGCCAAACCACACCCAACCGAACGACCGGTGACCGCCTCGGTCTGGCACCGCCCCGTGGTCAGCGAGAATCTCAAGGACCGACTAGCCGAGCGTCAAGGTCGTGCGGCGGTCGCCTTCGTTCGCATGGGCAAAGCTGGGAAGTCTTTCCCCTACTGCGGCACAGCGCCGACCCGCGCCTGCGAGCTTCATCGTCAACTGGTTGAATCCCCTGGGTGCCGATCCGATCGGATCGCCGCCGAGCTTGAGCGACTGAATCTCCGACCACCCGCCACGCCGACACCCACCACGGTCGAGCCACCCGAAAGATGGATGCCGTGCTGTTCGATCCCGAGAACTCGCAGCGGCGAGCGTTGATCCTGGCGCTGGGGACGTACGGGACGGAATGGCTGGCTCCTGGCGAAACGGAACCGTTGATCGGCAAATTGCTCGATCTGTACCGCAACGATCCCGACGCAGGCATCCACGGAGCCGTGGAGTGGGCCCTGCGGCAGTGGGGCCGGCAAGAGAAGCTCAAGGAGGCGGATGCCGAATTGATGAGGGTCAAGGACCCGGGCGGCCGCCGCTGGTACGTCAACAGCCAGGGCCAGACCTTCGCCGTGATCGCCGGCCCGGTCGAGTTCCGCATGGGCGCGCCGGCCGATGAGCCGGACCGCGCAGCAGTGACAACGAACAGCCCCGTCGGATGGCCATCCCCCGCCGGTACGCCATCGCCGCGACCGAGGTCACGATCCCCCAGTTCCAGAAGTTCCTCAAGACCAACTCGATCTCAATCCCGCGCTACAACCTCCAGGCGAGCGTCCTCGTCCGTTACTCCCCGGACCCGGACGGTCCCTGGACGCCTCGACTGGTATACCGCGGCCCACTACTGCAACTGGCTCAGCGAGCAGGAGGGCTGCCCAAAGACCAGTGGTGCTATGTGCCGGCCGAGGAAGGTGGGTAGGCTGAGGGCATGACGTCCCCGCCGACGTTCTGCTGCGGACCGGCTACCGACTGCCGACGGATGCGGAATGGGAGTACGCCTGCCGTTCGGGTACGATCACAGCCGGTACTACGGCGCATCGGCGGACCTTCTGGTGTTCTACGCCCACTACCAGGCAACAGCCGCGAACACGCCTGGGCGTGCGGCAGCCTCTTGCCGAACGACCTGGGGCTGTTCGACATGCTCGGGAACGAGTACGAATGGGTGCATGATAGGGATGATGTCAACGAGGCCCGGCCACCATGGAAGCTATGACGATAGTATAAATGATAGAGAATATATAAATGAGAAAACTCCTCGTCTGCTTCGGGGCGGGTCGTTTGGCTTTCTTCGAGCGGACGTCCGTTCGGCGTGCCGTGGCGGGGGCGCGCAGCGTACCGGTACGCATACATCGGCTTTCGCCCCGCCAGGACGTACCACTGAGCTGCCCGATATCTTTGCCCCTTCCGCCTTTTTAATTCTCGTATTTATGCGTGAATATACGACAATGTATTCGAGCACGCTCACCCGGAGCAGTCGGGTCGTACCCAGAAATCGGTTGTCACTGCTAAATTGGCGGGAGAATATGCGTTGAATCACTGATGCGAACGGGGCTTCCGGCAGGCCGAATCGGGTCGCGTCGTTCGATCCCTTCCAACTTCCGGACCTCATCCTGGATCATTTTCTTGATTTCGCTCTAGGCCACATACACGCGGGCGACCTTTATCTCGAGCTGGGCGGCGACCGCAGCGCCCGAACGTCCCTCCAGCGCCGTCGGCCGGGACCATCCCAGGTCCGAGCAGCGACCCGCGGCTGTACCAGCAGCGTCGCCTGGTCCATGAACTCGCGGCGGAACTCCTCCTCGAGGTGTGGACCAGGTCGTCGCCGGCATCGAGGCTCTCGAAGAGCTCTCGCATCGCTTGTCGCCGCTGCCGGGGCCGACTCGCCGCCGATCGGACACCAGGTCGCGCCAGGCGTGATGTGTGAGCTTCTTCAGCCATCCTCGGAAACCTTGGACGGATGAGAAACGAACGTGGCCGTCAACCGTTGAGCTTCAGGAGCACAACCTTGGTCACTTCCTCGGCGTTCGGCCTTTTGGAGTCGCCAGCGATTACACCGCCGGAGGATCTGAGGCCGTTCGCGCGACAAAATCATTCCAGGCCGCCCTGGACTCTCGGGGCTTGACGGAGCCGTCCAGCAGGGTGACACGAGTCTGCGGTGACCTGTCTTGCGGCATCTGGATCATCTCCAGGAAACCCGAATTTCTCCCGCACACGCGTGGATGCGGGCTTGCATGCCTTGAGCATGGCGAGAGACAGAGGCAAAGAAAACCGATTCAATCGGCTTAGAGCGGATCACGTCCGCGTTGCCCGCACACCGCTGTTTGAAACGTCATCATACTAACCCGACCGTAAGCGAGGGGAGTGCCTGTGCCAGTCCATGATCGTCGCGTTTCGAGAGACTCAAGCCCAGATGCGCCCGGTGTACGCCGGGCCGATCCCCTCGCTTGCGCATCGGGTTGGTATGGCTTGTGTGCCGGCCAAGCGTGAAGCGTTTCGGTTTTCAAAGGGCGAGAGTAATAGCTGTTAGCAGACTCGCCTCTTACTTGCTCCGGCCGGTTGGCCCGCCGATAACTTCGCGATCGCTTCCGTACGGTGGTCGACGCGCGTTGGACTGCTGGTATCGCTCCACGCAGATTGAATCGTGATATGAGAATCTTTATAATATCAGAAGCCGCCAAGCGGTCCGATGATCTTCTGTCAGTGATCGCGTCTTTCCAGCAGCGCCGGAAGCGATATTGCCGTTGCACTTCACCGATGTCAGACCCAGCGCCTCCGATTAGTCATCATTTCACCGGATCAAAAGAACCGAGTTCCATCGACGGTCTCGGCCCGCGGCGTCTCTTTGCGAGTTGGGTAGTATGGTTTTCATGGGGATCGTGATCGCGGCGGGGCTGACGTTGTCAACCCGTCTTGCCACCCATGTCACTCGACAGGATCAAGAACTCGAACCCGCCAACTTTCCTGGCTCGGGTGTGAACCTTCACACCGACGTGGTTGGCCTCTGGTTGCCCCAGACGCTGATCGATCTGGCGAAATGCACGTCTACGTTCCCAGCGGAAAGAACCCACCAAAAGTTGCAGCGTTATCTTGAGCAACAAGACCAAAAAAACCTCTGGTACGCGGTGACCGTGAGAGGACGCCAAGTTAACGGCGCCTTTGTTGATATCACGCACATTCGGGTGCCATACAACGATCCCGACCATTTGCCAGAGTTTCCCGACATTCTGGCAGCCGTCGTCGGCAGCCCGCCGCGCAGACCCCGCGGCGGGTTTCTCGAATGCCTCGGTTCACATCATGGCCGCCGATTCATTGAAGGACGAGCCACGCGCGATCGTCGCGGAATTCCTGCGCCATGCATCTCAATCGGTCGACAAGGAACGCTCGCAGGCAATTCCCGGTCGCTCCAAACCTTAGTATAATGAATCACAATATATATATATATCAACGTATTGGTTCATCAGCATTACCAAATAATTCATTTAACTCCGTCATAGGTTGTCGAGGAACCAGAGTAATGACTGTTAGACGGCTCGGTTCTTTGTGGCACGGTGCGTCCGCCTGGTTTCAGCTTTACCAGCTAACACCGACGGGGATCGTGTTAGTAGAAAGAATTCCGAGACCAAGTCAGGAGCGGTGGGAGGCGCAAGTGGGAAGCATTGCGCAGACACGGATCCGACCTATCGGCGATTTGTGTGGATGAGACCTCCTCGAGGACGACCGGTTCGTAAACCGCGTCTCGATCGAGGACAGCCTCAATTTCGAGAGCCCCTTACTTTGATGGAAGGAGACCCGACGATGACGATCCAGAACCAGTCCGAGAACGACCCCAAACCTTCGACCTCTTCGCAAGACCATGCCGGGGTGAAGACGCCTCCCGAGATCGAGCGACAATTGACCGATGCCGAGCTCGCCACGATCTCCGGCGGCCCAATCAAACGACGTCGTGGCGTGGGGCCGAGCAGATCCACGCCCAAAAAGTCAGATAGTGGTCGTCGCGGATTTCAGGCGCTTCGCTTTCTCGATGGGCGGGGCGCTCATCGATTCGAGTTCCGTTCGGTTTGAGAGGCATTCGAGCACGGCAATTCCGCCGGAGTTGAAACCCCATAGCGTCCTCGCCGCGATTAGGTGAGCACGGACGGGAAGTTCCGGGGACACCATACTTGGGAAGTTCCCGAGACACCATACTTAACTCCGCGGCCTTCACCCTAGTGCCGGATCGTCCACAAGGTCATCCGCGTCTCTATCGTTGAGCGAAGAGTCGCGTCGTAACTCGGCCGCTTTTGGCTGTCTATCGCGGTTTTGCGAAGACGTCGGCCGGTAGATCGCCGGATGAACCGGCCAGCACCGCCTCGGCCTCGGCGCGGAAGCCGGTCAGCTCCGACGCATTCTGCACAGTCAAGCTTTAATGCTCGCCCCACCAGCGCGCGGCCCGGTCGAAACAGGCTCGGTCCTGGGATACGTGGCCTAGCTTTTGGTCGGGCCATCGCCAGGAAGAACGGGTCGAAGGCTTCTCCTTCGCCGTTCCGCGAGTTGATTATGCCTTTGGCTGATTCGAGGATCGGGAGGAGTTTCATGTCGAGCGAGTGCTATTCGGATAATCCGCCAACCTCTCGTGACGGAGATCGGTCATCGCCGCGTGCCAGTCATTCGCTCCGCTTGCCCGTGCTGAACTCGGTCCAGGCGGGCGTTCTTTTGATTCTTGCCCTGACCTTCGTGGTCTGGACGTGCGATCCGAAGCGAAACGACGGAGCATCGCCAACCTGGTCCAGCCGGATGCGGCATCCGCCAGGAAAGTTATGGACTGTGGCGTTCTCCCCCAATGGTCGGTTATTGGTTACTGGAGCAGATAATGGTGCCTTGGTCCTATGGGAGACAGGAAAGGGCGTCAAGAAGGACCTTTCCAGCGATCGCCTGGGGAGGGTCTTTTGCTCGGCATTCTCGCTCGACGGCTCGATCTTGGCCGCCGGCCATGGCGAATCGTCGGTCTCGCTCTGGAATGTGTCGACCGGGAACAAACTGACGACATTGAGGGGACACTCGGGTCTGGTCATGTGTCTGGCCTTTTCTCCCAACGGCAAGACCTTGGCCAGTGGAGGCGACGATCCCAGCATTCGACTCTGGGACATCCCTTCGGGAGAAACTAAAGCCAATCTGCCGAGTCACCACCGGCCACTCTGTGCTCTCTGTTTTGCCCCTGACGGATTGACATTGGCCTCTGCGTGCGTTGGGGGCGTCGTAACGCTCTGGGATCCGATCAGCCGCGGAGGTCGGAAATTGATCGGACCAAACAGCGACGATCAGGCTGTCATGAGTCTCTCTTTTTCGCCCGACGGATCGATGCTGGCGTTGGGCAGCGCTTCGAAGGGTCTTCGACTCTGGGATCTTGCCGCCGGTCGGGAGCTCACGACGACACCGAGCGAAGCTCATAGCGTCCGGGAAGTGAAGTTTTCCAACGACGGCCGTAAGGTGGTCGAGGTCCGACACAACGGGGTTGTCGTGCTCCGAGACCTTGCCACGAAGCGGAAGTCAACGCTCGTCACGAAGTGCCCGGCATCGTATGGCTCGTCGATCTCCTGCGACGCGAGGTTTGTGGCCATCGGAGGCGACGACGGCTCGCTCAATGTCTAGGAACTCACGCGAGCTGTGAACGAACGCTCCGAAAAGAGCCTCGTCGACCCCTAGCGTTCGGGATTTTGCTGTGTCTGTTGTGGGTTTGCGAAGACATCGGCCGGTAAGTCGTCGGCTGAACCGGCCATGCACCGCCTCGGCCTCGGCGTGGATGCCGCGCAGCTCCCTGAAATACCCCGGCGACAGTTTCTTTTGCTTGCCCGACCGCACGGCCTGGTCAAAACAGGCTCGGGCCTGGGATGCATGCCCCAGCTTTTTGATGAGCCATCGCCAGGAAGAACTTGGTGAAGGTATTTCCTTCACCTATCGGCAAGGCGGCGAGACCCCGGTCCAGGAACGAGATCGCCTCGGCGTACCGGCCCGCGCGATACAACGCCACCCCCAGAAATCGAGGCTGACCTCCCGCCGGGAGCCAATGCGAAGGCGCGGCTGGCCTGCGCGATAGCCCGCTCGGGGTCGCGATGGGCGATGGGGCCGGTCGCGTGATCCCAGGCGCTGTTGAGCGCCAGCGGATCCTCTGGCAGCAGCGAGCCAGCCTTATCCTGATCGGCACGGGCTTGCTCGTGATCGCCTGAGGGCCTCGCGGACGAGACCGCGGAGCTCGTACAGCGCGTAGTCCGTCGAGTCTTTCGGGATAAGGATGTCGAGGTCGGCCAGTGCCTCGCGGTGACGGCCAAGCCGGATCAGGGCCTGCGCCCGGCGGTAGCTAGCACGGTCCAGATCCGGTTCGGCGGCGAGGATTCGGCTGAAATCGTCCGCGGCCAGGCCAGGCCGTGCGAGGGCCAGGGCGATCAGACCGCGCTGGAATCGGGCTTCGTGGTCCGCAGGCGCTCGTTCGAGCAATCGGCTGAAGGCCGCCAGCGCCGGCCGGATTACGCGCTTCCTCGTACGCCTCGCCCAGGAGCCAGCAGGCGTCGGAATCACCCGGATGCAGCCGGAGAAGCTGCTCGAGGTCGGCGATCGCTTCAGGCCACTTCTTTTGCTGGACGAACTGCCAACCGCGGCGGATCAGGGCCTCGGCATCATCGGGCCTGGCGACGAGCCGGCCGTTTATCTCGGCCATTTCGGCGGCGCGCCGTGCCTCGGGCTCCATGACTTCGCCGACGACCCGGACCGCCCTCAGCGGGGGCATGGCGACCAACGGCGTCGCGCGAATCCGGGGCCGTGGGATACGGTGGAGCGTCCCAGTCCAGCCCTCGCGGCGCGAGCTGGTCGCGGATCTGCCGTAGGTCCCACACGAGCACGGTCTTTTCGCTGGTCCTTGCAATCAGCTTCGTGCCATCGTGGCTAAAGACGAGCGGTGTCGGTGTCACCGGCCGCAATGTCGTCAACCGCGCGAGCTCTCGTCCCGTGGCGGCGTCGGCCAGCAGCACTTGATCGGGCGCGATTCCCAGGGCCATCAGCCGGCCATCGCCGGTGAATGCGGGCGGGTGCGATGCGGACCCATTGCGCTCCTGGTCGATCCGAAGGCCCAATTCCCAGGTGCCCACGCGCCAGAAGTGGTAAGACGTGGCGCCGGCGGCGTGCGTAGACGAAATGAGCCAGCGGCCGTCGGGGCTGAAGCCGATGAAGAACAACGTGTTGGAGACGGCGCCCTTCGGTCTCAAGATGCGATCGAGCTGGCGCCGGCGCAGGTCCCAGACCCGAACCCCGCGCTCGAACCAGCCGCCGACCGCCAGCCAGCGGCCATCCGGGCTGACGGCGACCGAGGTCATGCGATCATTCTCCCCGCTGCCGAGGGCCACTGCCCGGCTCCAGGCCGGGTGGGGATGGCTGGAATCGACGAGTAAGACCCGGGCGTTGGCGTTGTCGATCAGCGCCAGAGTCTGGCGATCGGGCATCCAGGCCGCATTGCTCCATTCGCTGCCCGCGTATTCCCGCAGCAGTTCGGGCGGGCCAATGCGGATCGCGTCCGGTCCATGCCCGGGATCAAGGCGGATCGGCCAGCGGTACAAGCCCCACCGGCTCGAGGTGATCAAGCGTTGGCCTTCGGGGTGAAACAGCACGGTTTCGCAGTGACCCGCTTTGAGATGGGCCAGCTCGCGTCCCGTGCCGGCCTCCCAGAGGCGGACGCCGTCCCGATCACCGGTCGCCACGAGCCTGCCGTCGGGGCTCACATCCGCCGTACCGCACCACGGTCGCGTCCTGCGCCTCGGAGCGGTTGCCAAGCATGCCGGGGTGGAGCGTCCGGCACTCTGGAGCCACGGCCGACTTCCCAGACCCCGAGCTTTCCCACCCGCGACGAAGGCCAGCCGGCGGCCGTCCGGCGAGAATCCGCCGCGCAAGCGTGCCCGGTGCCGTCGCTAAGAGCTCCCCCGAGACTCCGTCCCAAAGCCGGGTCGTGCCATCCCAGCTCGAGGTCGCCAGAAGGTAACCCGAGTGCGCGAATTGGGCGCGCGATGATTCGATCTGTGTGCCCCTGGAGCACCGAGGACAGCGCCTCGCGGCGGACGTTCCAGACGTAGACGCGGCCGTCGCCCTTGCCGGTGCCGATCGCCAGCAATTGCCCATCGGCGCTCCAGGCCAAACCAGAGATGCCGACCTGCGACCGCCAGTTCGCCAGCACGCTGCCAGTTTCCAGGTCGAGGATCGTGACCCGCGGCGCCTTCCCGTCCGTGCCGCCGACGGCGAGTTGCCGGCCTTCGGCATCGAGCGCCAGAACACTCGGCCTGAAGTCCAGCGGCAAGGACCGAACGACCCGGCGTTCCTCTCGGTCCCAGACGGCGATGCCCCCCTCCATCGCACCAAACAGCAGGCGGCGTCCGTCAGGGTGGAATACAACACCGACCGAGAGCTCGGCAGGCTGCCGATCAGCTCCCGGCGTCCCAGGTGCCATACCCGCAGCAGGTCGGCGCTGTTCCCGGACACGCGAAGAAGTAGACGGCAACCAGCAGCTCGCCGTCCGGGCTGAAGGCGGGAGAAGCATGCCAGAAAGTGGTCGTCGGGTGTGGCCCAGGCAGGCGGGCCAGTTCGCTGTCGTCGTTCAGCCGGCGCACAACGATCTCGCCGGACTTTTCGGCAACGGCGTACCGCTCCAAAGCGGCATCGACGTTGATGTCGAAGGTGTCTCCAAAATCATGTTCCCGCCGTACCCGGAGGTCGGTCAGACCCAGGGCGGCGATGGCACGGTTGCGGATATCGGGCAATTGTTTCCGGCCCTCGGGGTCGGCACCCAGAACCTTCGCGGCCCGAGCGAGGCGGTCCAGGCTGTCGAACCGCTGGCCGATCAAGCCCCGTGCGCCGCAGCGCCGCTCCCTCGGAGACCAGCGAATTGCCCAGCGCCAGCCGGGCCTCGTGCTCGGCTTTCTCGGCCCGGGAGAGACTTGTCCTGTACGTCAACGCCGCCACGGTGGAAACAATCGTGATGGAAACCGTAAGAGTCGCGGCCAGAGCGGTGAGGCCGGCCACAGTAGCGTTGCGCCGGCACCAGCGCCAGGCTCGCTCCGCGCCGCCGATCCGCCGCGCCAAGATCGGTCGTCCATCCTGGAACCGCCGCAAATCCTCCGCCAACGCCCATGCGGCCGCATACCGCTTGCCGGGATCTTTTTGGAGGCACTTCAGGCAGATCGTCTCAATGTCATGCGGCAAGCCCGGCACCAATTGCGAGGGAGAGACCGGCTCGGTCGTCTTGACTTGCTCCAGGGTTTCCAGCGCGGTCGTGCCGCGGAACGGCGGCCGACCTGTCAGCAACTCATAAAGGATCGCCCCCACCGCGTAGACATCCACGGCCGGGTCGGCCTCCTTGGCCCGCCCCTGGGCCTGCTCGGGTGCCATGTAGCTGGGCGAGCCCATGACCGACTCGCTCCGGGTCAACGCCGATTGGCTGTCCAGCATCTTGGCCAGTCCGAAGTCGCTGACCTTGGGCGTGCCCTCGGCCGTCAAGAGCACGTTGGCGGGCTTGAGGTCGCGATGGACGATGCCGAGCCGATGGGCCTCGGCGATTCCCGAGGGCCACATGCTCGGCAAGGCGAGCCGCACGGATCGCTGGCCAGGGAGTGCCGTCGAGCTGCTGGTCCAGACTGCCGCCGGATACATACTCCAGCTCGAAGAAGGGTAAGCCCTCAGCCTCGCCGATATGGCGGATCTGGACGATATGGGAATGCTGAAGCCGGGCGATCGCCTCGGCCTCGGCCAGGAACCGCGCCACTTCTTCAGGTGCGGCATGAGCGCCGGCCAGGATCATCTTGAGCGCGCAGGGTCGATTGAGTCGAATGTGGTGGGCCTTGTAGACGACGCCCATGCCGCCACGGCCCAACTCGCCGAGGATCTCATATCCCGTCACCTTCGGTTCGCCGCGGCTCGTGGTTGCATAGCTGGCCGTCACGTCGGTTAACTTCAGCGGATCGACCAGGACACCGTGCTCGTTACCGTTGACGGGGACCGGGATTCTATCAGTCCGGGGCTCGAGATCCCAGAGCGTGGCGTTGGTCAACGCCTCCAGCATCTGCTGGCAAGCGGCGCAGTCTTCCACGTGCCGCTCCAGCTCTTCGCGCACGGTCTCGGCAAGCCGGTTCGTGAGGAGGTGATCGAGCTGCTCGCGGTCCGGGCACGGTTTCCTTGTCATTCCAGCCCTTCCAACTTCCGGATCTCATCCTGGATCATCTTCTTGACCTCGCTCTTGGCCACATAGAGGTGGGCGACCTTCATCTCGAGCTGGGCGGCGGCCGCGGCGCCCGAACATCCTCCAGCGCCGTCAGCCGGAACGCATCCCAGGTCCGCGGAGCGACCCGCGGCCGTACCAACCAGCATCGCCCGGTCCATCAGTTCGCGGCGGAATTCCTCCTCGAGATGCTGGACCAGATCGTCGCCGGCCTCGAGGCTCTCGAAAAACTCTCGCATCGCGCTGTCGCCGCTGCCGAGGCCGGCTCGCCGCCGATCGGCCACCAGATCGCGCCAGGCATGATGCGTGAGCGTCTTCAGCCATCCGCGGAAACTCTTGGACGGATCATAAACGAACATCGCCATCAGTCCGTTGAGCTTCAGGAGCACAACTTGGGTCACATCCTCGGCGTCGGACTCCTGGAGTCGCCATCGGCGACACCACTGGAGGATTTGGGGCCGGTATCGCGCGACGAAATCATTCCAGGCCGCCTGGTCGTTCGGGTCTCGGCGGAGACGCCCCAGCAGAGTCACGCTCGTCCGCGACGGGTGGTCTTGCGGCATCGGGATCATCTCCGAGAAACCCTGAATCTCTCCCAGCCTCGCCTGAATGCAAGCTTGTACGACTTAAGCATAACAAAACCAAAAGCAAAAAAAACCAATTCAATCGACTTAGGTTTTTGAACGACGAGAGTAATGACTGATAGCCGGCTCGCTCCTTGCTCCGGCAAGTTAGCGGGACTAAACGGTCTGGCGGCCGGTTCGGCCCTTATCAGGGAATCCAGCAGCGTGATCATTCCTGAGTGAGGTCGCCGCCTGCGCCGGCAGGCAACTCGACCCTACTACAACGAGGATGTGATCAATGACAGGCTTGGCGAAGAGACGTTGGTTTCACGGGATGGTTGCGATCCTGCTCGTCGCGCTCGGCAGCAGCCAGCGGAGACGAGGGCGGACAGCGTGGTGTACGCCACCGCGGACAACGGTACCACGAACCTGTTCGGGACGATGGACTTGACGACAGGTCAGTTCACCCAGATTTCGACGACGACCCCGCTATTCGGGTCCCTGACCATCGGTCCCGGCGGAACCATCTACGGCGGGGAGGGCAACCTCAACTACAACCTCGCGACGATCAGTCCCTCGGGCGTGCCGTCCCAGTTCGGCACGGTCACCGCACCCAGCAATTCCTATGGCTTCACCGGGCTCGCCTCGGCGGGAGCGGCAGGCTTTTACGCAATAAACCAGGTTGGTTCGCTACCCGGGCCATTCTCGGCAACCCTCGAACACATTTCCGCCGACGGCAACAGCTCGAGCGTCGTGGGGACCCTGAGTACATCGTTTTGGAGCTTCAACAGCGGCAACCTGGCTTTCGGGCCGAATGGGAATCTCTACTTCAATGTCTGGCCCACGCCGAGCGACGTCGCCACTCTCTACCAGGTGAATACCACGACGGGGGCCGCAACCGCCGTGGGCTCTGGCCTGGGTACGACCGACCCGCTGGCGCTGGCCACCGTCGGATCAACGCTCTATGGCATCGACACCTTCATCCCCTCCACTCCGTCGATCTTTACGATCAACACGACAACAGGCGTGGCGACCGAGATCGGCACAGTTTCCGGCTTGCCAACGGGATACACCCTCGACACGTTGGCCTCCGTACCGGAGCCTGCCACGATCACCCTCCTCGGCACTGGCGCACTTTTCCTCCTGGTTTTCTCTCGGCATGTTCGCAGAAGGTCGTGCAGGGGGTGAGATGAGCAGACCGGCCGGCCGCTGGGCGACGAGGAGTTTCTGGCGTCACTCGGAAAAGACTTGGGCAGAATCCTGACGCGAACGAAACCCGGTCCCAAGGGAAATCCGGGGAATTAGATATGGTGCCTCCGGAACCCAGGTGTCCGCCGAACCGACGAATTCGAGCGGTTCACGCTCGGATGGCCCACAGGCCGTATTAGCCCGAAGCGTAGGCGTCCTTGATGGTGTGGGGCGGGTTTCCTAACCCGCCTGGACGATTCAAGGATTGAACCAGCGGGTTAGGAAACCCGCTCCACCGATTTTTGCTATCCACCACCACGGACTAGCCCGAAGCGTCAGTAGAATTCTGGCTGTGTCGCCTCGCTGACGCTTCGGGTAAGTATGATCGCCGTTGCAGTCGTGGCGTGTGCAACCCATAAGTAAACCGCTCTAGAGATGGCGGCCGAGTAACCGCGACAAATTAGATAGGGTGTTCCCGGAACCGACTCGGCGGAACGGTCACTTCACCTTCGACACGGGTTGGTCGGGGTGAGCGGGGTTCGCCACAAGCCGGCGGTTGGCACAATCCGCCAACAAATCGAGCTTTTCCAGCACGGTCTGGCCGATCAGGACTTCTTCCCCGAGCACCAGAGCTTCTTCGAGCGTGTCTCGCCCCATGACCGCGAAAACGATCGGCTCGGTTACGGCAACAACCTCGGTCCGCCCATCGGCATACTCGGCGACCCGGTTGCCGCGAGACATGAGGCCGAGAGCCTCCATGACATGCGCGGGAATGATTGACCGTACCGCGCCGGTATCGACCATGGCATCCGCCTCGTAGCGCCTGACTGCCGACTTCTTCAGCTTCTTCCGACGATGGAGCGCTTCGTCAATGGAATTGGTGAGCAGCACCTTAACTCGGATTTCACCCATGTAAAACTCGGTTCTCGTTTCAGAGGTTTCGTCACTATCGAACCGCGTCAACAAGCGGCATCGAGCGTCGTGCGGCGTCGCTCTCGAGCGCGGGTTGTCTCACGCTGGAGAGATCAGTGTTGTCACGACGAGTCCAGGATAAACGTGGGCGTAGATCCAAACGATCGCACCGACCAGGAGCGCCAGCAGGATGCTGTGCCCGAGGATCGCGCGGAGCAAGGCCCCTTCGTGTCCTCCCTCTCCAGTGGCCGCCGCGGCGACCACGATCGACTGAGCGTCGATCATCTTGCCCATCACGCCGCCAGTCGTGTTGGCCGAAGCCATGAGGACAGGATTAAGTCCCAATTTGAGCGCCGTAATCTTTTGGAGGTTGCCGAACAGGACGTTGCTCGAAGTGTCGGATCCCGTCAGAGCGACGCCGATCCAGCCCAGTAACGTGCCAAAGATCGGGTAGAGAAGTGGTCCGGTCCGAGTGAACGCCAGTCCAAGGATCGCGTCCATGCCCGAGTACTTGGTCACGAAGCCGAGGGCGAGCATCGAGAGAATCGCGGCGATCGCTGGGACCATTTTGCGGACGGTTCCGGCCAGGAGGCGTGCCATCTCGGTTGTGGAGAGTCCCAGCAAAAACCCGCTTCCCAGCGCTGCCACAAACACGGCGGTTCCTGTAGACGACAGTGGGACGATGTCGACCTGAGCCTTTTCGTAATCCTCGGGCAAAGGGGTCTCATGTCCGGTCACCGCCGGTCCCTTGACGACCTTGAGATGCAGCCAAGGGAGTTCGGGCTTCCAGGAGAGCCGATGGTCGAGCCAGTCCTTGACCGCGGGAGTGCCCCAAGGCTTGATCGACGGAATGCCCCAGATCAAGACGGTGACGGTCAAGAGAGCGAATGGCATCCAGGCCCGTGCGACTCGCCCGGTGGTCAGCCCGTCGGACTCGGTGCTCACCGGGCTTCGGTCCTTTCGGGGGGTTGCCGTCGTTGAGTTCGATGTCGCGCTCGAGCGCCAGGTCTCCTTGGGACGCCAGAAGCGGATCACGATCACGCCCGCCACAATGCTGGCGACGGATGAGATAATGTCGACCAGCTCGAAGCCGACGTAGTTCGACCAGAGAAACTGCACGGAGGCGAATGTGCCGCCGATGACCGAGAGCGGGAGCCAGACGGCCAGCGTCTGCCCGCCACGTCGCCATGGTGCGAACCAGCCAGAAAGGGATGATCGAGCGACAGGATCGGCAAGATCCTCCCGGACGTGGCACTCAAGGCGTGAACATCCAGGCCGGTCACCTTGCTCAGGGTCAGGATGGGGGTGCCGATCCCTCCCCAGGCGACGGGAGCCGTATTCGCGATCAAGCAGAGCAAGGCCGCTTGAAACGGTTGAAATCCTAATCCCACTAAGAAGGCCGCGGATATCGCCACCGGTGCACCGAAGCCGGCAGCTCCTTCAATGAACGCGCCAAAACAGAAAGCGACCAGCACCGCCTGTAACCGACGGTCCGCCGACAGCCGGGCCACCGACTCCTTCATGACCTCGAACTGGCCGGTAGCGACCGTGATGTCGTAGAGGAAGACCGCGGCCACGATAAGCCAAATAATCCGGAAGAGTGCAAAGACGACTCCGACCACGGCGCTGGCCAGAACCATCCTCGCCGGCATCCGCAATACGAGGATTGCCACAATGCAAGCCGTCCCCAGCCCGGCCATCGCGGCCTTCCAGGCGGTGGCTCGACCCGACACCAACAAACCCAGAAGGACCAAAACGGGCAAGGCCGCGATCGAGGTCGACGCCATCCAGTTCCCGAGCGGATCATAACGTTGGGTCCACACGTTGTCCATGCGCCTCCTCCATTATATGCTAAAATAGGCGACTCGTAGTGTCGCCGTTGGTCAGTCGGATGGTTACTGGACGGGTGCGACTACGATACGGAAGTTTGAGTCGTCCGGGTAGTCTCCACCGACTCCGTTGGGGTCGCGGTCGTTGGGTTGGATCGCTCGATCGCTCGGGAATCGACCACAGTTGGTTCGGTTGTGCCTTGACCGAAAGGTAGGAAAGCGGTTAATTTTAACTGTCGCTTTCGCCCGTGGATGGCGAAGGATGACAAGACGATCTTCCAAGGAGCACCTGGGTGCAAATCGAGATCACGACTGCGCCACGGCGAGTTGAGCTCCGAGCAACAAGTTTACTTGCACGATAAGGCCGAAAAACTGCTCAAGTACTTCGGTCGCCTGATGGCGATCGAAGTGAAGGCGGACCAAGGAAAACATGCTTGGGAAGTGGAAATCTTGGTATCGGCCGAACATAAGCACGACTTTGTTGCGCACGAAACCGGGTTGATTCCAGAGGTGGCGATGGATCAATGTGTCCACAAGATCGAGCAGCAACTCCGCCGTTACAAGGAAAGGGTCCAACATCACAAAGGCGATGTCACCCATGGCGGTCTGTCATCACGGTCGACCGAGGATTACCCGGCTCCTAAAGCGACGGAAACCGATCCCGACGAGGTCTAACCCGGATCCGACCGTGAACCGATCATCTCTCGGCAGTCGCCGCCAGACGCAATGTCGCGCAAGCTGGGGTCGCGGTGGCGACCACCCATCGCAGGCGCCGCATCGAGTCGACGCCGGGCATTGCACTATCCGATTGGCGGCCCGTCGTTGGAGGGGCGGATGAAGTTATTGGATTTCGTCGTTCGTGAGGCGGTCCTTGTCGACCTGCAAGCCACCGGCAAAGAAGAGGCGATCCGCGAGATGGTCGGAAGTCTTCACCGCGCTGGGCGGCTGGCCAATGATGATCTGGAGAGCGTCATCCGGGCGATTCTCGGCCGCGAGGAACTCGGATCGACGGGTATCGGCCAAGGTGTCGCAGTTCCCCACACGCGCCATCCGACGCTCCATCGCTTGATCGGAACCGTGGCGTTGTCGCGCCGCGGCGTCGACTTCGCTGCCTTGGATGGCGAGCCCGTCGACATCTTTTTCCTGTTGGTCTCGCCTCAAAATCAGCCTGGGGACCATCTCAGAGCCTTGGAGAATATCTCCCGACATCTGAAAGATGAGCGATTCGTCGGTTTCTTGCGTCAGGCCCAGACTCGAGAAAACGTCGTCGCTGTTTTGGAGGAGGCCGACCAAGGCTCTCATTGAATAATCGAGAAGGGGACGACTTTCAGACAGGCCTATCAACGGGACAGATGTTCATCGGGCTCGCGAGTTCTTGTCGTGGGACACGGGCCTGCGATCCGTCGGAACCATCGTTTTTGTTTGTTTGGTGGGTTGCGTTGCGCTGACCCAGCCGGGTGCCCTCGTGCTCGACCTTTTTCCGTCAGTGATCAGGGTGCGCTGCCACGAACACAACGAGAGAACCAATCTAGCCCGCCGGACGCTTGCACGAGTTTTGGTTCAACCCGGTGGTCGCTTGTGACCGGCCCCCGCCAATCGAGCCGCCGATGAGCCCCGATACGCCGATCGCACGTCGCCAAGTCGAAGTTTTGAACAGTCTCGGCCTGCATCTGCGGCCCGCTCGAAAATTCGTCGAATTGGCGTTAAATTTTCAGGCTGAGATCCGAGTGCATTACAACGGCAACGAAATTAACGGCAAAAGCATTATGGGCTTTATGAATCTGGCCGCCGAGTGTGGTACGCTGCTGGACTTAGAGGCCCGCGGGCCCGACGCCGTCGAAGCGGTCGATGCACTGGCAGGTTTGATCTCGGCTCGGTTCCATGAGCAGGAGAATGGTGACTCAGGCGAGGCCTCGGCTGTAACGGAGCCGGCCCCATGAACACGAGGGACTGCGAAATCCCCAACCAGCGCGGCCCTCGACGCGCGTCGTCTCACACCCCGAGTCCAGCGGTGCCGATTCTCGAGCCAATGGCTCGCGCGTTCCAGTGGGAACCGGGCAAGACGGCGGTCCCATGCGCGATGCCAATGGAGATCCTGCATGGATTGGCCGTCAGTCCCGGTATCGCGATCGGCCCGGTGGTAGTGCTTGATAACAGCGGTCAACGGTTGCCCCCCCGCACGATCGTGATTGATGCGGTTCCTTGCGAGCTGGACCGGCTCGATCACGCGTTCGAGGCCGCTCTGATTGAGGCTAGCCAGGCCGAGGCCGAAGCACGCTCCCGGCTTGGACCACAGTACGCCGACATCCTGGCGGCGCACTGCCGGATGATCACCGACCCGAGCTTGCGCCGCGACGCTCGTAAGCTGATCGAGCGAGATCAAGTCTGTGCGGAGCACGCCGTCTTAGATGTGCTCGAGGGATATGCAGTCCGTCTGGAACGACTCGCCGACTCGCACTTGGCGGCCCGCGCCGCCGACGTCCGCGATATCGAGTCCCGGATCTTGGGCCACTTGATCGGACGCGCGCCGGGATCGTTCCAGGACGACCTGTTGGAACCGACGGTCGTGCTGGCCCATGACCTGACCCCGAGTGAAGCGGCTGGCCTTGACCCCACGCGAATCCGAGGCTTTGCCACTGAGGCGGGCGGCCGCGCCAGTCATACAGCGATCGTGGCGGCGGCGCTGGAGATTCCGGCCGTGGTGGGATTGGGCAAGTTCCTCGATCGGGCCCTCCAATGCCGGATGGCGATTATTGACGGTGACGAGGGCCTGGTCGTCCTCAATCCAGACCTCGCAGCCCAGGAACGATACCGCAACACCAGCAACGAGCGATCGGCTCGCTTTCAAGTTCTCATGCAGCAAGCCGATCTGCCCGCCCAGACTTTGGATGGCGAGGGAGTCGAACTCTGGGGCAACATCGAATTCGGCGGCGAAGTCGAGGTTTGTCTGGACCGCGGCGCCGTCGGAGTCGGCCTGTTCCGAACCGAATTCTTGTTCTTGAACGCGGAGCACCCGCCGAGTGAAGAAGAGCAGTTCCAAGCTTATGCCGCGATCGTACGTTCGATGCTCGGCCGGCCAGTGACGATCCGGACCTTGGATTTGGGTGCCGACAAGGTGATGACCTACCGCAAGGCAGGCTATCTCGAGTCCAATCCGGCTCTAGGGTTGCGAAGCTTGCGGCTATCGCTTCGTGATCCGGATCTTTTCCGGCCGCAACTCCGCGCCCTTTTGCGGGCGAGCGCTTTGGGTGAGGTCCGAATCCTGTTCCCCCTGGTGTCGACTCGGGGCGAACTGATCGATGCTCGGACAATCCTCAACGACGTAGCCGCCGAGCTCCGGCGTGAAGGGCATCCGATCGGTGAAAAGGTGCCAGTCGGCATCATGGTCGAAGTGCCGGCCGCCGCTCTGATAGCCGATCATCTGGCAAAGGAGGTGGATTTTTTCTCAATTGGTACTAACGATTTGATCCAGTACACGCTGGCCGTCGATCGGACCAACGAAACGGTCGCCGACTTGTACTGTGCCGCCGATCCGGCGGTTCTCCGCTTGATCGCAATGGTGGTCGAAGCGGCCCGGGACGAGCGGATCGAGGTCAGTGTGTGCGGCACGATGGGTGGAGAACCGCTGTACACGATGCTGCTCTTAGGATTGGGCTTGAGGCAGTTGAGCATGCCCCCGCACCAATTGCCCGAAATCAAGCGCGTGATTCGAGGTATTTCCATGGAGACCGCGGGCCGTTGCCGCCCAGGCGCTTCGCCTCACCAAGGCTCAAGACGTGGTCGCATTGCTCGAGAGCTCGCTCAGCTCGGTCTTGCCGGAGAAACTACGGGTCTCTTGATCCCGTCAAGGTCATTGATCCGTCGCGATCCGCGGCGCAGGATGGTAAGCAGGTCCAAGGCCTGGTTGGCTGAAAGGCCGCATCCAGGTGGTGCATCCAGGGTTCACATCTTCGATGATGATAAGGGTCCGGAGTCAGAAAGTGATACAACGGCGGGACTCGGAGTGACTCGTTCCGCGTCTTCTCGATTGCAGAAAGGCCCTTGCGGGCTGATCATTTCGAAAGGGCCAAGGACTGGTTGCGGGAGGGGGTCCATGCTCTCAAGTGCGAAGCGAGGACCGAAGATGGACCGGCTCCTCCCGTCGCGTTGAGGTTCGGAGTGACGTGCGCGTCCGTGGGATATGACAAAAGTTAGCAAGGTTCGTCTCCGATTCGCCAAGTGCGGCGACCTACGTCTCGTCAGCCATCATGACCTCATGCGCTGTCTGGAACGGATGTTGCTGCCGCCGAATTTCCGATTGCGATGAGTCAAGGGTTCAACCCGCGTCCCAAGATCACCTTTGCTCTGGCCCTGGGGTTGGGGATCGAGGGGCTGCGCGAGGTTGTGGATCTGGAGCTTTCGGAACCTTTGGATTTGTCCGACATCGTGGGACGTTTGAGGGCCGTGGCTCCGCCCGGCTTCGATTGGAAGGATGCTCACGCGTTGCCGCCAAACGCACCTCCTCCCCACCCCAGGACGGTGGAGTACTCGTTTCCGGTCGTCGCTGAGCGCCGCGAGGTGGCGCTGTCTCATCTCGAGTCGCTACTGACCTGTACGAGCTGGCCGATGATCCGGCACAGGCCCAATCGCGACGTGAACTACGACTTGCGCCCCCAAGTGGTGGATGCCGAGCTGACGACCGAGGGTCTGCTGCGTTTTCGTTTGAAGGTATCCCCCGACGGCTCCGCGCGGCCGGAAGAACTGCTCGAGGCGCTTGCGCTTCGCGACCTTTTGGACCGCGGGGCAGTTCTCACTCGAATTAACATCGATCTTGAATCATGACGTGATCGTGCCATGGGTCTCTCGACTGGAAAGAGGAGACGTGAGTCGCTTCTGTGAATCCGAACCTGACGGTGGCCATGCTCCTGCCGGCCCCCAGCCTGGAACAGAACGGCGGACCGAAGCCGGATTCCACGACGAGAGCCCAGCGGAACTCGATCTAATCCTAAACCGAACACCGACGCCGATTCGTCGGCGCAAGTCCCGGAAAGAGACCGCATGAAGAAGGAAATGCTGATCAACGTGCTTCAGCCCGAGGAATGCCGCATTGCCATCATTGAGGATGGTGTTCTCGAAGAACTGTACGTGGAACGCACGAGTCACGAGAGCTACACGGGCAACATTTACAAAGGGAGAGTCGTCAACCTCGAACCGGCCATCCAGGCGGCCTTCGTCGACTTTTCAGTCGGTCGCAATGGCTTCCTCCATGTGTCGGACGTGGAGGCGCAATACTTCGATCGCAATTCGGCCGGACACGACGAGCCCGCGCCGGCACCGAGCCCACGCGACCGTGAGCGCGACCGCAAGCGGGACCCTCGACGGGACCGGGACCGAAGCCGAGGTCGCGATGATCGCCGGCCGTCGCCTCCCACCGACGCGAGCGAACCTTCAGGGCTGCCGCCGGCCAGCCCGCCGCGGCTCGAAGAGCGACCGCGAGAGAAGGGACGAGAACCCCAGCGCGACCGAGATCGGGATAAGGATCGCGGACGCGAGCGCCCTGACATGTCGATCCGAGGCCGCCGCGATCGTTCCGAACCGCCCCCGCGCCGGTTCGGTGAAGGATTGGTCGACCCGACGGAATTGCCGCCACTATCAACACCGGCGTCACCGGTGCCACGCGCGGCCGCCAATCGCGGACGAGTTGGCCATGTCACATCACGAAACGGAAATACAGACACCTTCATCTTCCGCACCCGCCTGGACCGAGCCCGAGGTGCAGGACTGGGACCCGGAAATCACCCGGCAGCGCGACCTGGAGATCAAATTCGGTGGGACGCCAGAACGGGTTATCGAACGCGAACCCCACGTCGAGGAAGTGATTGAACCGCGAGGAAGAGAATACTGGCGCGTAGAGCCGGTCGATCCCGATCTACCTCCAAGCAGGACTCAGCGGTCGCGAATCCCAGCGGTCCCGGCTCCTCCGTCTGATCCCGGGGAAATGCACGGACAGGAGCGCGGGGGAGCCCGCGTCCCACCGCCGTCTCTTCGTGAACCCAGGGAGAGCCAACGACCCCTCGAGGAGGCTGTAGATCCTCTGTTCGAGCCATCCAGAGGGCGAGGACGAGAGCCAGAGCGAGAACGAGATCCGAGAAAGGGGCGAGGACGGGGGCGTCCGTCGCCTCCGCAAGGCCGGCCGCGGCCGATGACGCCGCCCGATCGGGATAAGCCTCTCAGTCCGGGGTCCGTACCGGGGATCGGCCCTGACGACGTCCAAGGGGACCTTGACATCGGAGAGGCCTCTCGAATTGACGAGCCGCCAAGGCGTCGCGGCGGCCGTGCCGCCATCCGATCCCGTGGTGGTGAGGAGGGCCGGCCGCTTGACCTTCCACCCGCTCCAGACCAAGGCACCGTGCGTCCGGCGCGTGCATATCCTGCCCCGAGCGATTTCGAGATCGACCGCGGCCGGCCGGTCGTACCCGAGCGACCCGCCGACTCCGAACGGAGACGCACGCCGGAACCGCCTGAACCCGGACGCGATCGCGACCGCCTTCGCCCCCATGATCGGGCGGGCGAGCCCGGTTACGTCCCGCGTCGCGAGCGGCTGCGATCCGCTGACTCAACGTTCGGCGCGGAACTCTTCCCCTCCGGCCCGGAGTGGCCGGAACGCGACATCGAACCCGAGTTGGAAAATGAAATCGACGCGGGTGCTCAGGAAGTCACGGATGAGGATGAACCGGGATTTCTCGGCGACGCGGGTCCCGCCGGCCCTGGCGGTCCGACGAAGAACGACGGCCGTCGTCGTCGTCGTCGTCGTGGGCGGCGGCGGGAGCCCGAACGTGGCCCAGCCAAATTCGAGCCGTCCATCCCCTCGGCCGACGAGCGCGATTCCGATTCCGACGAATTCTCAACGGCGCGCTCCGCCTTCGAGATCCGTGGGCGCAACCTCAACCCCAGCCTCGCCGGCGATCTGGATGAACTCGACCTGGAAGAGATCGACGAGCGTGACGCACTCGACGATGATTTCATTGGTGACGAACTCGTCGACGAGCGGCCCGTGGTCGTCGAGGAAGAGATCGACCTCGAGCTCGAGCAGGAGATCCGCAAGGAGATCGAGGAAATCGAGGAGCTCGAGCGCGAGATGGGCCTCCGAGGACCGGCCGAACCCGCGGGCCGCCGTGGCGATGAGCCGGCACGAGGCGGGCGTGCCATTCGCGGTCGTGGCTTGGTCAAACCGCCGATCCAAGAGATCTTTCGCCGCGGCGACGAGGTGCTGGTCCAGGTCATCAAGGAAAGCATCGGCACCAAGGGGCCGACCTTGTCGACCTACATAAGCATCCCCGGCCGCTACCTCGTACTGATGCCTGGGTTGAACCGCGTCGGCGTCTCGCGCAAAATCGTCGACGAATCGCAGCGCCGCAAGCTCCGCGAGATCATGCACGAGTTAAACCCTCCCAAGGGACTTGGTTTCATCGTCAGAACCGCGGGTCTGGAACGGACCAAGCGCGAACTGGCACGCGATCTCGCCTATCTGCTCCGCCTCTGGAAGGTCATCCTCCGCCGGATCAAAAAGTCCAAGGCGCCGACTCCGATCTATCAGGAATCGGACATGATCATCCGGACCATCCGCGATATCTTCACCTCGGAGATCGATACAATCTGGATCGACGAGCCGTTGGCGTTCGAGCGGGCGCAGGACTTCCTCAAAGTCGTCATGCCTCGGTTCGTCAATCGCCTCAAGCTGTATGATGAAAAAGTGCCACTTTTTCACAAGTATGGAATCGAGGAAGAGATCGCCAAGATCCAGCGCCGGCACGTGCCCCTTCCGGAAGGCGGTTCGATCGTGATCGACCAGACCGAGGCCCTGGTGGCGATCGACGTCAATTCCGGTAATTTCCGGGTCGAGGACGATGCCGAGCGAACGGCGTATGAAATGAACTTGCGAGCGGCCAAGGAGATCGCGCGTCAACTCCGGCTACGCGACCTGGGTGGGGTGATCGTCAACGATTTTATCGACATGCGCGAAGAACGTCATCGTCGGGGCGTGGAGCGAGCATTGCGCGAGTCCATCCAGCGTGACCGGGCTCGAACCAAGGTCCTCCGCATGAGCGCGTTCGGCTTGATCGAGATGACTCGCCAGCGGATCCGCCCCAGCCTGAAACGCTCGATCTACGAGGATTGTTCTCATTGCGCAGGCGCGGGGGTCGCCAAGACCGTCGAGAGCATGGCCATCGACGTCATGCGGCTCCTGGCACTCGCCACCCACCGCGAAGACATCCGCCGGATCGCGATCTCGGTCAATCCGCACGTGGCCACATACTTGTCCAACCGCAAACGGAAGGAAATCGCCAGGATCGAGTCCGAATGCGGCATGACGATCCAGGTCGGCTTCGAGCACAAGCTCCCGGCCGAATTCCTGCAGAATCGAGTGCTTCGACGCGAACAACAGTGAGATCCGGCTTCCCTCCGCCCCCTCCGACGCACAAACGCGGCCATTAGACCGTTTCGATTCAGCCCCTCACCATGCCGGTGCCGCAAGTCTCGATCACTTGGTGCTCGGCGGCCGGCAGGGTTGTCAACTCGCTCGGCTTTCACCCTCCACTCTCCGCCCGCCACCAGATGGAATTGCGATGACCTTCCAACCCGCTGGCGGTTATCCCGCTTCATCGACCACGACGGCTCCGCGGCCATCCCATGCTTCGCGCCATGGTCCGTGAGACCCATCTGGCCGCCGAACGATCTGATTTACCCACTGTTTGTTTATCACGGCAAGAACCTGCGGCGCGAGATCCGATCGATGCCGGGTCAGTACCAGCTTTCCCTCGACCGGCTGGGCGACGTGGTCGAGTGAAACGTCCGAGCTGGGAATCCCCGCGATCATCCTGTTCGGAATCCCCGAGCACAAGGATGCCCACGGTTCGGCCGCCACACGAGACGACGGAATCGTCCAAGAGGCGATCCGCATCTCCAAGCAGGTTGCACCGGATCTCCTGGTAATTGCCGACCTTTGTTTCTGCGAGTACACCGACCACGGACACTGCGGCCCGCTGAGCGAGGTCGGCGGCCGGGTTGATGTTGATAACGATGCCACTCTGCCGCTCCTGGCTCGCCAGGCGGTCAGTCACGCTCGTGCCGGCGCGGACATCATTGCTCCCTCCGGCATGATGGACGGAATGGTGCAGGCGATTCGTGGCGAGCTCGACGCCTCGGGCTATACCCACCTGCCGATCATGGCGTATTCCGCCAAGTTTGCCAGCGGCTATTACGGACCATTCCGCGACGCCGCCGAGAGCGCGCCGAGCTTCGGTGACCGTCGTAGCTACCAGATGGATCCGGCCAATACCGACGAGGCACTCCGCGAAGTCGCTCTGGACCTGGCCGAAGGGGCTGATATCGTCATGGTCAAACCCGCTTTGGCGTACCTCGACATCGTTCGGCGCGTCAAGGATGCCTACAATGTTCCCGTGGCGGCCTATAACGTTTCCGGCGAGTACGCCATGGTCAAGGCCGCGGCAGCCAATGGGTGGATCGACGAACGCAGGATCGTGCTCGAAACGCTGACCGGAATCAAGCGAGCCGGTGCCGATATGATCCTGACGTACCATGCGCCAGACGTCGCGAAGTGGTTGCGACAAGGTTGACGACAACCTCGATCTCCGAGGAGTCTCCGGCGCAACCTGTTCGAGGCCACGTCAAAGGATTACTTCGGAAGGAACCCTCGGGCTTGGCTTGAGTTTCCGGTGTCTCGTAAACGAGTGCTCGCGTGACAAGTGATCGAAACAAAGAGGTGACGTCAAAGACGATGGACACGCCAACACCGGCTCTTTCACGGCCCGATTTTCAACTTCCCCTGAGCTGCGGGGCCTTCGCGCGTGCCAATCGCGTGATCCCGGGGGGCGTCAACAGCCCGGCGCGTGCGTTTGGGGCTGTTGGCGGCTCGCCGCCGTTTATTGCTCGGGCGAAAGGTGCATACCTATACGACATAGATGATCACTCGTACATTGATTATGTTGGTTCGTGGGGCCCGATGATTCTGGGTCATGCTCATCCCAGTGTCGGCGGCGCGGTCGCCGCCGCGCTGGAGCTCGGATCGAGTTTCGGTGCACCCACAGTGCGCGAGATCGATATCGCTGAGGCGGTGGTGGCGGCCGTACCCTCAATCGGCATGGTCCGTTTCGTCTCGTCGGGGACCGAGGCGGCGATGTCCGCGGTTCGGGTGGCCCGCGGTGTGACCGGCCGGTCCAAGATCATCAAGATGACCGGGCACTACCACGGGCATATCGACGCCCTGCTGGTCCAAGCCGGCTCGGCGGCCACGACACTCGGGACGCCGAACAGCCCTGGTGTGACCGAGGGGGCCGTGCGAGATACGATTCTCTGCCCGTTCAATGACGCGGCAGCCGTCGCCGACATCCTTACTCGGTTCCCGGGTCAGGTTGCGGCGGTCTTGCTCGAGCCGATCGCCGGCAACATGGGCCTGGTGCCGCCCCGCGCAGGATATCTGGCCGCATTGCGCGAATGACTGAAAAAGCGGGGACTTTGCTCGTCTTCGACGAAGTTATGACCGGCTTTCGCGTCGCTTATGGAGGGGCGCAGGAACTTTACGGAATCAAGCCTGACATAACGGCACTGGGCAAGGTCATCGGCGGCGGTCTGCCCGCCGCGGCGTACGGGAGCTCGATAACAATCATGAACCAGGTCTCGCCGGTCGGTCCTATCTACCAGGCCGGAACGCTATCGGGCAATCCGCTGGCCATGGCCGCGGGGCTAACCACCCTGCGCCTTCTTCGACAAGTTGATCTCTACGGGCGCCTCGAGACGCTCTCGGCCAGGCTGGCTGAAGGACTCGATCGAGCGGCCACCGACGCCGGTCTGCCGCATGTCGTCCAGCGGGTTGGCAGCATGCTGACTCTCTTCTTCCACGAGGGCCCCGTTCATGACTACGACGACGCCAAGCGCAGCGACACCCGGCTTTTCGCTCGCTATTTCTGGGAGATGCTTGCTCGAGGCGTCTATTTGCCCTGCAGCCAATTCGAAGCGGCCTTCGTATCGACCGCGCACACCGAGGACGATATCGATCAAACGATCCACGCCGCCCGTGAAGCACTCCAGGCAAGCCGAGCTTGAAATGACGGAGCGTCGATCGATACGCCAAGCACGATTAATCGTGATTCTCGCCGAGTACTTCGCCATTGAGGATGGCTTTGAGCCGGGACACCGCACGGCGCGGGTGATCGGCACGAATGACTGCCGCGCTGACGGCGACACGGGTCGCACCCGCTTCGAGCACCCGGTCGATATTGTCTTCGTTAATTCCGCCGATGGCGAACCACGGAAGTGAGGTCGACTCGGCGGCCAGCCGGACGTAGGCCAGTCCCGCCAGCTCGGACTCGGAGAACTCCTTGGTCGGGCTGGGGAAGACGGGTCCGACGCCAAGATAGCTGGCACCTGAGAGGATCGCGGCGTCGAGTTGCGTGCGGTCGTGGGTCGAGATACCGATGAGCGAAGTCGGCCCGAGGATTCGTCGTGCGTCTCGGACAGACAGGTCGTCCTGACCAAGCTGGACGCCGTCGCAGGACGCGAGACGAGCCAGGTCCACTCGGTCGTTCAAAATCAAGGGCACGCGGGCCTGGGCCGTCAGGATACGAACGTCGCGGGCAAGACGAAGCCACTCTCGGTCGGCAAGTCCTTTCTCACGCAGTTGGATCACGTCGGCTCCTCCGGCCAGGGCTTCGCCGACAATCCAGGTCAGATCGCCGACGGTCGGCAAACCGCCGGCGAGTACCATCAGCCGTGCGTCACCCGAGGCTTCGGTGTGCGGACACGGCGGTCATCACCAGTTTCTCAAGTGTGTAGACGTCGTAGCGCAAGACTTCGAAACGGCCCGCCAACCAGACATCGACCAGCTTGCCGTATTCTTCGAGCGACCTCAGGGCTTCGGCGATTCTTTTGAAGTTCGCGGCCAGGACGGCGCGGGGATTCTCGCGGAACTGTTCGGTCGCCGTCATGATATGAGTGCCGACGTCTTCGCGAGTGTCGCGCGGAACCGAGTAGGAAGTCGGGGTCGAGCCCTCGCTCGGCCTCGGAGAGCCGGTGGCGAACTTCCTTGAGTCGTCGGGTGAGTCCGGGGTCGTCGAGCACGAAGCGGACGTAATCCTCGACGACCCGTAATCCCTCGCGAGCGCGATTGGCCGAGGCGTCGAGAATCCGTGCCAGATCAACGCCACCTCCTGCCTCGCCCAGATCCAAGGGAGGAATACCTTCGACCAGTGGGAGCGGGCTCGCGTCGACCTCGACGGCTTCCGACAGCCGCTGGCGTAACGGCTCAAGGTCCAGGCCGACCGCCATCAGTAACGCCGCGGCCTGGCCCTGGAGACAAAAGAAGGCCCGCCAAGAGGTGCTCGGTGCCGACGTCTCGTTTTCGGTCGACCGCCCTCGCCTGCATCGTGGCGTCACTCAAGACTGCCCGCATCAGGGGTGAAAGCGGCAAGTGTTTCAGGGAGGATGGGTCCGATGATGATGTCAGCCCGATCTCGGCTTCCACCGGTTCCGTCAAACTTTCCATCACTTCCGAGCTCAGTGACGCCCGAAGCAGGGCCATGTCTACTCCGCATTCCACCATCAGATCCACCGCCCGGCTTTCTTGCTCAACCGCCAGTGCGGCCAGCAAATCCATCGGCTCGACCGAGGTTGAGCCCCTCGATCGCGCCAATCGATCGGCTCGCTCTAAGGATCGGACCGCACTGGCCGTAAGGGAGTCGATCATCGCGCCCATTACTCCTTGCTCGCATTAGTAACATCGTGGCATCACGGACATCGACCTGGCGGTCGATGACCCTTTCGCTGAACCCTTTCGCGAAGGGACGGACGGTCTCGCCTAGGATTAGTGAGTCCTGACTCTTGAAATTCCGGACTCGGGACTGCATCATGAAATATCGTGCCTTACAAACCCTGCTTTCACAGGTTTTTTGTAAGTTCCGCTGGGCTCATCGGTCTGGCTTCGAGGCCAATGACGCTGGTTCTGTCTTCCCGCCCCAACATCCTCACGTAAAAGGACCCCGCTGTGTTCAATCGGTTGTGCGTTCTGGCTTCCTTCTCAGGATTGGCCGCCCTGCTAGCTTTGGCCCCGGTCTCGATTGTTTCGGCCGACGATTCCGCAAAGAAACCGACTTCTGTTCTTGATTTTCACGTCAAGGATATCGACGGCAAGGATGTGGACTTGTCCACCTATCAAGGCAAAGTTTTCATGATCGTCAACACGGCGAGCCAATGTGGTTTGACGCCGCAGTACAAGGATCTCGAGGCGATCTATGAGAAATACAAGAGCCAAGGATTTGAAGTCCTGGCTTTCCCGGCCAATGAGTTTGGCGCTCAGGAACCTGGGCAGCAACGAGCAGATCAAGGCATTCTGCTCGACGAAGTATAAGGTCAGTTTTCCACTTTTCTCGAAGATTGTCGTCAAGGGGAAGGGGATTCATCCGCTCTACGATTTCCTCACGGGCCAGTCAACCAATCCTAAGTTCGCTGGCCAGATCCCCTGGAACTTTACCAAGTTCATCGTGAACCGGCAGGGTGAGGTGATCGTGCGCGTCCAGCCCAGTAAAGACTTCTCGATCGACACGGTCGCCAGCACGATCGAAAAGGCACTGGCGGAAAAAGGACGCTAGTACGCTCAAAGCCGGGAGAACCGCACTCACCTGCGCCGATTTTCTCAAAACAAGGACCGTCGGTCCCCGGCTTCATTGATCCTCGGGATTGGTAATGGGCTTCCCACGCCGGGAGCGATCGAGATCGAGACTCCCCGGTTGAAGATCTGGGGATTCGCTGGCTTGGAGTGGGATCTTCGGCTCATCATAAAGCCGCAAGTAACGGTAGTAGACTTCCAGTGTCAGCGCCGCCAGAGTTGTGCAATAGATCCGGCCTCCTTTGCTCCCGTACAGACTACCATCGGGGTCCCAGCTTCCAAGCTGGTGACCCGAGCCGCGCTGAGTCTCGACGATCCGGTCGCGGATCTTGGCATTCCACTTTGACCACGGTTCGCCACCGTGTTGATAAAGTGCGAGAGTCGCGTAGTACCAATAGTAAAAATTGGAGGGCCCGCGGTCCGAGTCATTGCGGAGCAGAAAGTCGGCCGCCTCCGTGCTCGCGGGACCTGGGCCCCCAACCCCCAGAAATTGGCGGCAGACCCAGGCCTCGGCGGTCATCGTGGGGGTTTCGCGGTCCAAGGGTTGATAACGAGCCAATCCTTTGGAGGGCCCTGTCGCAACCTTGTCCAGCCAGAGTAGCGTGCCTTGTCGCAGTGAGAGTTCATCCGGGATGGGAATGCCCACTTCCTTGGCGGACTTCAGCCCCATGACGATCCAGCCCAGGATACTGGTGTCGCCGACCGGAGCTCCCCGGCGCAGTGCCAGGCCAGCCCGTCTCGGGCGCGGCCGCGACTGAGAACGCCAACGCACGTTCCGCTGGACCTCGCAAGCGTTCATCGCCGGTGAGTGCATAGTCTTCGCACAACGCCAGTGTGGCCATGGCGTGGCAATACATGCCGACGACGCGGCTCTGGCCGCGCAGGTCTCCGTCCGGCTTTTGTTGCTCGATCAAGAAATTAAGCCCTTTTTCTACGGTCTCGGCGTAACGACCCTCGATGTGGGTGTAGCCGGCCCCCAGAAAGGTCAGTAAGGCCAATCCCGTCAAGGCCGTATCGGCCTCCCAATAGCGCACTCGCCGAAACAGGTCTCCCCCGGGGGGCAGTGCACTGTGAAATTATCGTCCCCCTTGACGGGCGTTCCGTTCTTGTAGCGGGCGATACCCCCATCCCAACGGCCGTCTTCGCGATCTTGGTGTCGGGACAAACCAGTCGACGGGCCCGCTCAACGGCCCGCTCACTGGCGGGCGCTCGCACCGGTCCCTTGCGCGGCGAGAAAAGCGGTCGGGATCGAGTCTCGCTTGGTAGGACTTTGGGGATCTCCGCGCGGGATCGGCCTCCCCGCGCGATCGCCAAGAAAGCAGCCAGGCCGGTAGCTGGTACCAGGCAGCCTGGCCTGTCTTGGGCGTCGCCCTCGCCTATAGGAATGGGTCCTGAAAGTCCGAGGGCGTCCTCCACCGGTTGGTGCGGCGATCGATCCACCGGCCCGTCTTTGGCGAGGGCGGTCACCTGGTACTGTACTTCGTTTGGGTTTTGGCGGGACTCGCCTCAGGTGGCTACCGGTCTCAGCAATGACATTCCGCCCACGAAGACTCTAATTTTTGCTGGTGAAATGCCGCTCTTTGTGCACCAATCTTTTGGGGTCGAAGCCTTCTGGCGAGTCTGAAGGATGAGGTCCCGAGGACTCTTCGCCCCCTTCCCAAGTGAGAGCGGGAGGAGAAGCCGGTGTTGTCCGTTCCACTTCATCCACGATCGGTGGCAAGGGCGTTGGCGAAGGGGTGCTTGGCGATCTGCCCTGTATGCTTGACTCGTCCAGCGTGGGTTCAGCGGCTGCGGTTTCCGGCGGATGCCCGCGACCGCTCGGCGTGACGGGCGGCAACGCGATCGAGCCAGCGAAATGCTGGCTCGAACTTGGGTTCTAGCGTCAGCTCGCCGCTCTAAATCCGGGCGTGCGGTTACGGCCTCCATCCCTTCGAGTGCTGAGCGGCGACCGCAACGAGATCCCAGTTTGGGTTGTTCGTCAGCGTCTTACCATCGTCAGCCAGCCGCGTCGCGGCATTCCGGTACCAAACGTCTCCTTCCCCGATGGCGGTACCGACTCGAGGAGAGAGCGCGGACTCCGAACTCTCGAACATGCGGTCGGCTGGTCGCGTCTCGACGATCCGGGTTGACCGCCCACAAGACGTTGCGGGCACCGTGCTCCCGCACAAGACGAGTCCCAAATGGGCCGCCAGCGACAACACGAGGCATTTCCGGAGTGCGCGTTGCGAACCGCAACACGACCACGCCAGGAACGCCAGGCCCAACGCTGCCAAGCCCAGGAACGCCAGCAAGCACGAGCCGAACGAAAGGAGACGAAACATAACAGAA
>CAVRFS010000134.1:0-10953 GCA_963720335.1 uncultured Planctomycetota bacterium
TGGCGCAGCTCGGCATCATGAGCGTGGGCGGCGGGAACAATGTCAACCCACAGGCGGTGCGCGAGGCGTCGCAGCGAACGGCGGCGCAGTCCTCTTCTTCCGGCCCGCGTAAACCCGCATCCGCGGCCGCACCGTTCCCGATCGGGCTGGGTTCTCATCAGGCAGCAGCCGGCGGCGCGGGAGGCGGCGCAGCAGATGCCCAGGCCACAGCTCCGGCGAAACGGGCCCAGGCTGATGACTGGCTCAACCTGAGCGCGCCCAGCTCGGATTCCTCCGAATCCCATGGCATTTCGAAACCCCTGGCATCCGATTGCTCGCGCTGGCGGCGGGGCGGCGATGCCACCACGGGGCGGCTCGGGCGGGCCGAGCGCCAAGCCGACAGCGGCCCACGGGACGATCAGCCCATTGCGCCTGCCCACTTCAACGCCGGGCGCCGTCGCCGGTGGCGGGGCGGCTTCCGGGCGCTCCTGGCCGCGGTGTCCAGCGCCCTCAATAATAATGGCGGTGCCGCGGCGTTGCCTACAACCGGTTCATCGGCCCATACCGCACCGATACCAGCACCGTCCGCTCCGACTCCGGTTGGAACCCCCTCGGCGCCGGTTCAGCTCCCAGCGGCCCTCCCGGCCGCTGTCTCCGGCGGTGCCCCTCTGCCCGGCTCGACGCCCGACCCGACCATCGGTAACTCGTCCGGGACGAGCCAGGAGAGTTTCCCATATTTCCCGGTCTACGTACTCGACAATCAACAATGGGGTCGTCTTGATGCCGGGCGTCACCCAGCTTGCCACTCACAGTGGCAGCAATGGCGGCTGGGTCGACCTGGAGGCGCAGGTCATCGGCACCACGGTCTCCTCCTACAGTTGGAACACCTCGGGGCTGGGCAGCTACACGGCGCACATGTCGGCCACCAACACCTACCAGCTCACGTTCCAGTGGAGCGGAGAACCCGAGTCGGCCGCGAACCTCTCGCTTTCCCTGTCGGTGACCGACACCAATAGCCATACCGAGACCTTCACATTTGACTACTGGATGCCGGCGGGAAACTACTACAGCCTCGGCAGCGCCAGCAATGCCACCTGGCCCACGTCGCTGGCACCCGACCAGGAGCTCGACTCGGCACCCGCGTTCGCCAGCGACGGCGCTTCGGTCGATGCCACCAGCGGCGCTCTCGACACCATCGATACCCCTGCCGAGCTATAATCCAAACATACCTGCGCAATCGCTCAATTATGACTCGCTCACGGCAAATTCCATGCCGATCATTGTCGCCGAAAATACCTTGAGTGCCTCGGCGGCCGTCCCCTCGCAGGTCAGCGCCCAGTTGACCTTCGACGGCACTGCGCTCACGACGTATTACTACAGCACGAGCACGCTCAACCCCGGCGACGTCCAGCAGATCGCGCTCCAGGCCACCAACGCCAGCTCGCTGGCGACCGGCCGGTACGCCTACACGATGACGATCGTCGACCACGGCTCGACCTTGACGACCATCACCGACAGCGGCTCGGCCAATGTGATCAACGAGTCGTCGAGCGCCTTCGGCGACGGCTGGCAGCTCGATGGCCTGGAGCAGATCATACCGGAAACGGGCGGTGTGATCCTCAACCTGGGCGACGATGGCCGCAGCCTGTGGTTTACCGGCAGCTTCGGCAGCGGCGGCGGGACATATACCGACCCGCAGGGTGAGTTCTCAACGCTTGTGGAAAACTCCGGCGGCTCGTACACTCGCACCCTCACCGACGGCACCCAGATCACGTTCAATTCCGGCGGTTATCAGACGGCCACGATCGACCTAAACGGTCTGCATACGACCTATGCGTACAACGGCTCGAACCAGCTCAGCACGATCACAGACCCCTATACGAATGTCACGAGTTTCAGCTATAGCGGCGGTTATCTCCAGACGATTAAGGACCCGGCCGGGCGGCTGACGACGTTCACGAACTCCGGTGGCAGCCTGACGGCCGTGGAACAGGCCAACGGCTCATTCACTTCGTACACGTATGATTCCGGCGGCAGGATGACGCAGATCAAGGACCCGCTGGGCAACCTGGTCACCATCAGCTATGACAGTGCTGAACGCGTGGGCACGATTTCTTTGCCGGACAGCACCAGCGAAACATTTACCAACGACCAGGAATCGGGCTGGACCAACAGCGGCACGTCGAGCAGTCCGGCCGCGGCGATCTTGCTCGCCGAGGCGACCAGCACCTACACCAGCCCCAACGGCAACACGACCACCCTGCGGCCCGACTGGTGGGGAATGGGTGTGACGGGCGTCCAGGTTGATGCGATCGGAAACGTCGTGATGAACGACCTGACTTCCAACGGCCTGCCGACGGTGACGGTCGACCAGGTCAACCGGGTCACCCAGTTCACCTGGAGCTCAAGCGGCAACATGACCGAGGAGATCTACCCGGATACAAATAAGATTCAATATACGTACAACAGTTACTCTGAGCCCCTCACTTACGTCAACGCCGACAGTAACACGTATTACTATACATACGACGGCAACGGCAACCTGACGGTCATCAAGGACCCGCTTTCCAACCTGACGACCATGACCTATACCGCGAACGGGCGCGTTCAGTCAGTCAAAGATCCCAATCATAATATCACAACATACCAATATGATAGCCAGGATCGCGTCACGACCGTCATCAACCCCGACAGCACGACCCTGAAGTACGCTTACAACAACCAGGGCCTGGTCACGAGCGCCACCGATGAACGCGGGAACACCACAACCTACAGCTTCGACGCCTTGAACCGCGAGACGGGGACGACTGATGCGCTCAATGATATCACGACATATACGTATGACTCCGGCGGCAACCTGATCAAGGACCAGGAGCCGACCCCGGCCGGCCAGACGGCCCGAACCACGACGTATGCGTATGATTCAATGAATCGTCTCACAACCGTGACCGATCCACTCAACCACCAAACGATTTTCGGCTATGACGGAGATAGCAACCTCGTCACCGTCAAGGACCCGATGAACCGGATCACGACCACGGTTTTTGACGCTCTCGATCGTCCGACAGTGGTGATCGACCCCATGGGCAACCACACCACGACGACATATGACGGAGACAGCGAGGTCATCCAGGTCATCGACCCCCTGTCGCGGATCACGACGACAACGTTTGACAACCGAGGCTGGGCGGCCACGGTGACCGACCCGCTCGGAAATGTCATCACATATTCATATACGGCGACAGGAAAAACCTCGACCGTCATCAATCCGGGCTCCAGTGGTGGGACGGACGCATACACATATGACAATGATGATCGCGTGATCGCCTACACCGACCCCAACAGTCATACCACCAGTTATGGATATGATGCGGACGGCAACCTGATCACGATCACCGATGGCAACAACAATACAACAACATACGCATATGATTCGCGGAATCAAGTGACCACGGTGACCGATGCGCTGGGACAACAACACTGTATATGGATATGATCTGGCGGGCAACCAGCAGACGGTGACCGACGCCTTGGGGCACACGACCACGACGCTCTACGACGCCCTCAACCGTGCCACCACGATGATTAGCGCAGTAAGTGGAACCACGACAATCACTTATGACGCGGCTGGCCGTGAGACGAGTCTGACGGATCCCGTGGGCAATAAAACCCAGTGGGCATACGATTCCGACGACCGCTTGACGACGACGACCCAGCCCAACGGGTACACCGTCACCAACGTCTACGACGCCGACAACGAATTGACCGACACGACCGACGCCGATGGCCGCCGCACGACCTATTCGTACAATGCCGACGGCGATCAGACCGGCGAAACCTGGGTCGCCGCCTCACCCTCCGAGACGATCACCTACACGTACGATTCCGACAACGAGCTCACCGGCGCGGCCGATAGTTACGCCACCCTGACGTTCACCTACGATTCGGGTGGCAACCAGCTCACGGCGGCCACGTCCGGCCCCGGAACCGGCCAGCCATCCGTGACCCTGACCTCGGCCTACAACGCCCAGCATTCGCGCACAACGTTGAGCGACAACCTGTCGAGCGCCGGGATCACTACGTACACGTACGACGCCGGTCAGCGACTCACCCAAATCGCAACCTCATACGGCGGCACGGCCGGCCCGCGGGTCGCCATCAACTACGACGCGGCCAACCGGATCACCTCCGAGTCGCGCACGATCGGCGGGATTGGCACGGCCGTGGCCACCAACTTCAGCTATGACGCGGCCAACCTCCAGACAACCATCACCGACGGCATTACGGGCGGCGCGGCGCTGGCAACGATCGTCTACACCTACGATAAGGCCGAGAGGGTGACGAGTGAAACCGACGCCGAGGGAACGGCCAGCTTCACCTATGACAATGCCAACGAGCTGACCGGCGTGACCGGCTCGCGGACCGAGTCGTACACCTACGACCTCAACGGCAACCGGACCGGGACCGGCTACAGCACCACCATCATGAACGAGCAGACCACCTCGCCAGGGGTCACGTACACCTACGACCACGCCGGCAACATGATCTCGGCGAACAACGGCAGCACGATCACGACTTATACGTATGATTATCGCAATCGATTAACCGAGGTGACGCAAGCCGGAACCGTGATCGCAACTTACACCTACGACGCCTTGAACAACCGAATCGGAATCAAGGACAGTGGAACCCAGACATGGACGGTTTATGACGGCACTAACCCCTATGCAGATTTCAACGGGTCGGGTACATTAGAGGAGCGTTACGTGTTCGGGCCGGGTGTTGTGAACGGAGCCGTGGTGGACGAGTTGTTCGCGCGCACCAGTTCTGGCGGAACGACGGCCTGGTACCTGACCGACAAGCTGGGTTCGGTGCGCGACATCGTGAGTTCATCAGGGACGGAGCTCGACCACATCGTCTACGACAGCTTCGGAAACATTCTGACCGAGACCAACGCGACGAATGGGGATCGGTTCAAGTATGCGGGGATGGAGTATGATTCGATGACAGGGCAGTACTATGATCGGGCTAGGTATTACAACCCGGCGGGCGGACGCTTCGAGCTGCCACAGACCCAACGTTCTTTGCCGCAGGAGATTCCAATCTTTATCGGTACGCTGGAAATGGTCCGACCGACTCGGTTGACCCCTTTGGAACGACTGATAGCGGCGGCGGACAAGGGAGCGCTTATAATGTGGGTCTCGCTGGCCTGTTAGCCCAACAGGCTCGGAATCGAGCTCAACTGCAGCAGTTGGCGAAGCAAGCTCAAGCGGAAGTCAACGTGTACTCAACGATGGTACTCGCTGAGCAGGCCGGCGTAGTTGAATTTGAGAGGTCAGAATATGCGTTGCAGCAGATGATTGCCTCAAATGCATATCTGGATTTGGCCAATGCGTTGAAAAAGGAGGCACGGTTGATGCAGGCCATTTTTATCATACAGAGCACCCAGGAGGCGGCAATGTGGAGCGTCGCCGGGGAGAAGACTGAAGATGCCGATCTCGCGGAATACTATAAAATCTACCAAGAAAACCTTGGTAAAATGGCCGAAGCTGAGGCAGAGGCCTATAAAATGCTGCAGGAGAAGGAGAAGCAGGAGCTTAATAACTTGAATAGCAATATGCCCTGGGAAGAACAGGATTATATCGAGAAGTATATAAACCAACAGAATCAGAATCAGCCGAAGAACTGAGTCCGTACGGGCGTCATCAATGCATGATTGCACTTCAGGGCCCTTCCGTGGCCAAATATGCGAGCACTCGGGGTTCGAAATTCGGCGTCGCGCATGCAGAATCCGAATCTCTTGATGGCGCTGACTTATCGGCCGATATCTTGGGAACGCGTCAAAGTTCATCGAACGAAGAGGGCGATCGCGCCCTCAAGGGGAGCTATCAGTGAGATGAAGGAGCACGCCCTCAAACGCCCACCGGCCGCCAAATTGAGCGCGAGTAGATTAACTGACCTTTGGGCCCATCTCGGCGAGCATAGTGGTATTGGAGCCACGACAGCTTGTTTCGGGTCGCCGGGCGGATTAGTTGATTTGGACGAGCGCCTGGCTGACAGGGCGCGGCGCGGGACTTACAACTGCCTGAGGAGTGCCCGTAGCTGTCATGAGCGTCGGTTAGAGTCGGGCCGCGTGTCGCTATACATCACCTGTTCCGGCTGGACTCTTTCGTTGTCGCGCCGCAACGTTTCGAAACCCCTGCGGACCTTATTGTTCAAGGACGCGTGTAGGATTGTTCAAGGACGCGTGTAGGAGTATTCAGTGTTCGGCTTGGGTCGCGTGTGGGACGGGTTCAACCCGGCCGGTCGAGGTTCCGGATTAGCGAAAACGATGCGACGGGATTAGTCCAAACGATCTGTCATGGCGCCTTGGGCGGCACCCAACCCTATGAGAATGGCGATCCATGCGTGCTTGGCTGCCGCTGTCGGACGGAATTTCATAATAAGGGCTACGATCATGTCGACCAATGCAGAATTCCCAACGAGGTGGAACCGACCGATCGGGTTTCGGGGACCAATTCGCTACCGTGGCCTGGCGCTGTTCCTCGTTGGGATTGCGGCGTGCCTTTCTCTGGGTCCGATGACCAAGGGCGTCCAGCCGGGTGCGAATGTGATCAAGCGGAGGGTCGTCGTTGCGCAGACCATTACGCTGCGCAGTGGAAACGGAACCACCTTAGCTTTCTTAAGGAGCTTCGGCCCTGATCGCAATGCGCTCGTATTCTTTAATAAGGAAAAACGCTTGTACATGAGAGCCGAAAAGAACGCGCCTCGCATTGTTCTGAACGAAAACAAATTGAACCTATTGGATGTTGGTATTGCCGATTCGGGTTCTCCAGTTGTGTCGCTTAGTGACGGGGGCCCTCTTGGGTCCAGCCTCCGCTTCGCCGACGGCGTGCCGTGGCTGTCGATAGGCGGCGGCGAGGGCATTGGAAGAGCGTTGTTCGAATGCTCAGGGCCGACGGGTAAATCATCAATTTCCCTCATCGACAAAAATGGCACCACGCGTGTAAAGGTATTCGAATCCAACTCCTTCTCATTTATATCATTATTTGATACCGAGAAAAAAGTGAGACTGCTCTCTGGTGTCTCGCCGGAACAGCCGCCCGAGTTCAACCTGTACGAACCCGGGCCGATGACGCGACTCCGGATGACCGAGGAGGCCGACGGAACGCCGCTTCTCAGGCTGACGGACCCGAATAATGGGGAGTCACGAATAGTCAAGTGAACGTATGTTTGTCCCATTGTTGTTTTGGTCCATAGGACGTGTCGACGCACCTGGGCTGTGCGTGTGGCGCCCTGAGAGGTACGGTATTTTCATCGCCGCGAGTTTGCCACGACGGGGGATTGACTATGACCGATTTCGGGATTGACGCGGACTTTCGTGAGCGGGGTTCCCTTACTACCAGGTGTTCGGTGGTGTCGTGCGTGCTGAGTAACCTGATGGCCACGTGCCGATGGCCCATTTTGTTGTCGCTGCTACCGGTTTTTTTTTCGTTGGGGCATTTCGCCGGAGCCGTCCAGAGGGAGCCGGATACTCTGCAGGCTGGATCCATTGTCGCGGAGAAATACGAGCTGAGAGGGGCTGATGGCAAGTTGGCGGCGACGCTTTTCCAGGGGCCCGACGGCGCGGTGATGCTGACGTTCATTGACCAGAAAGGAGGATCGCCGCTCATGATCGGTCTCGATGCGAAGGGATCACCGTCCATATTGTTTTTCGACGAGCGGCGGAAGAATAGGATGGCCCTCGCGCTCGACGGCGGCACACCGCACGTGAACCTATTCGACGATCGGGGCGACGTCGCTTTGGCTTTTGGTATGGTAAAGGGGATCGGACCACGCCTTGACGTCGGGAAAATCGGTTCTAATCGAATCTCAATCGGTATTTCGCGGGGAGGCGAGCCGTCGATTGAGCTAATGGGTCAGGGAAATACCCCGCGAATCTCGATGACAATTCTGGACAATTCCCCCTTCATCGCGCTGTCCGACGGCGGTCATGGGGTTCGTTCGACTTGGAGAGTAATGCCCGATGGGGCTGCATCTTTCTCCCTGTGGGATCTTGAGAGGCGGGAGCGGCTCGTTGTCCAGACCGACAAAGACGGAAAGCCGGCGATCCGTTTTATCGATCCAGCCAACCAGACGGTTAAAGAGATCAAGACGAACGTGCGATGACGGGGGCACGTGTGGCTGTCAAAATACTGGAGCTAGCTTTCCAGAAGGCGTTGTGGTCGGTTGAGGCGTCTCCGGCGCCCGGAAAGGGAGTTGGGGTCAGACAAAGGGAGTTGGGGTCAGACCGAGTTTCCAGAAAGGGAGTTGGAAAGGGAGTTGGGGGCAAAGGGAGTTGGGGTCAGACCGAAGGGAGTTGGGGTCAGACCGAGTTTCCAGTCGGATCGGCTCGGAAGCTTCGGAAAAGACTGTTAACTCCGAGTCAGGTCAGGGTTCATGTTTTTGTTTCTTGGCCGTCCGTCAGATTTCGGTCCGGGATCTCTTAATGATCTCTGAGGAGCAAACGTGTGCCCGAACGCGATGCCTTCGATACACCCCTTTCACTCATCGTCTGCTTGTCGGATGAAGCGGTGCTCCGTGACAACCTGCTCACTTCGACGTGCCTGGGACCCGGCTCGCCACAGCAGGTGATCGCCCTCAAGAATTGCCCGAGCGCGGCCGCCGGCTTGAATGTCGGTCTGAAGCGGGCCAAGCACGAGTGGGTGGTCTGCGTGCACCAAGACGTCTATTTGCCCGAAGGCTGGGATCGTCGGCTCGCGGCACAGCTCCAAAGGCCGAGCGGCGGTTCGGCCCGATTGGCGTTGCGGGCGTGTATGGGGTCGGCGAGGTGATTCCACGTCAAACGCCGGAGATACCGCTGATGGCCGATCGAATCGGCTGGGTCGTTGATCGCGGCCGGTTGCTCCAGGATGGGCCGGGACTGCCGGCGCGGGTTGCGACGCTGGATGAGCTCTTGCTTGTGCTCCCGCGAGATACTCCTCTTCGGTTTGATGGGCGCTGGGGTTTCACCTTTACGGTGCGGACATTTGCCTCCAGGCACGCGAGCGAGGATTGGCTGTCGTGGCGATTGGAGGCGCTGTGCCATCATAACTCGCGGACCGTCGGGCTGCCGGAGGCGTTCTTTCCCAGCGCCGAGGTCTTCGCCCGCAAATGGGGCGCACAAGCTGCCGGTGGCGACGCCATGCGTCGTCATCGACCGAGACCGGCGGGTTTACCTGCTCGGCAACGCGGAACGCGGTTCACCACCGAAAGACGAATACATTTTTAACCACGGAAAACACGGAAAACACGGAAAAAATGCGGAGATGCTGGAGCAAGCGGGCGTCGACTATGGCACTCTACGCTCTGATAGCCGACAGACCATACCAACGCAACGCGCAAGCGAGGGGGCGCAGACCGAAGGGCAAGGTCCGGCTGTACATCCCGCACGGCCTAGGCCAGCATCCCCTCGCTTGCGAGGTTTGATGCGCTGTTTTTGACTGAGTTCACGACGCGGCCCGGTATTCCTTGGGGAAACTGTCTCGGATGATGCGTTTCAGTTTGCGCGTCCCTCCGGGGGTTTCGAGGCAATCGGCGATGTACTGCAATTCCTTCAGCTCGGTCGCCAAACGGACCGCCTGGCACAGACCGTACGTCCGCTGATGCGTCCACCAGCGTTTCTCCTCGTCGCTCAAGTCGCGACGCGCCATCTGTTGCACCCGGTAGCTCTCCAGGTACAAAAACGTCGTGAGCGCCAGTTCCGTCCAGCCTTCCACCGGCTCAAATTTCTGGAACTGGTACTGGTGAAAGCCCAGTGTCGACTTGAGTTCCTTAAAAAATAACTGGATCTGCCAACGCAGCGAGTACAGTTCGACCACGTCTCGCACAGACAGCTTCAGATCGTTGGTCATCAAGATTTTTACGTCGTCGGCCGTGGCAGTTTCGAGATTGAGTTTTGTTGTCGAAAAGACAAGCCGGACCTCGCCAACGGAGCGCACCTGTTGTCTTTCCTGATGGACGTCGTACGTCCGAGGTTTCGCTTTCGGCCCAATCCGATGAGGCGACAGACGCCGATACACGGCGTATGGGCCTTGACCCGGAGCGAGCCTGATGGTCTGCCGCGACCACGTCGACCAATTCTTGAGGAGCAAACGTACCTTGGGCCGCTGTCCCTTGGGGCCAGCCAAGACGCGCTCGGAGTTGCAGGGAAAGATCCACGAATAGCAGCGATCCCGGCAAGCGTCGTGGACCACTTCGGCGTCGTACGCCGTATCGCCCAGCACGATCACATGCGCCCCTTCCGGTAGCGGCAGTTCGCGAATCAATTCGGCTGCCGCCTCGGCTGTGGTCATGTGTGTCCGGCCAGTCTTCTTGCAATAATCGCGGGTGTAATACGCCTTGCAGAATGGAATCCGCACGCCCGATGGTGTGATCAGCAGGCCCATCGTGAAGCTATGGCAATTCTTCTTGGCGTGCTTGATCTTGCCATGGCGACGCTTCTTGCACGGCCGCCGCTTGCGGTTGCCGGTGCTGAAGGTGTTCTCCGTCTTCTTGCCGGCCTGACTGGTCAAGGTGGCGTCGATAATGAAGACAAACAGGCCGTCGGCGGCCTCTCGCTCCAACATTTCCCGCCGCAAGATCGAGTTAATGTCGAGTTTCCGCCAGCGTGGACGCGCCAGGAAGCGGCTAATCTGAGCCCGATGCCGAGTCTCGCAACGCACAGCCCCGCCTGCCCGTAAGCAGGACATCCTACCGGCGTGCAACACGAAGGCGACGACCAAACGGATTACCAGGAGCTTGGCGCTGTCCTTCAGTCCCAGCGGCGCAAGCAACCGCTTGAGGCTCGGTACCATATCGGCGACCATAACCATGGCGAGGCTCCTTCCGATGGTCGGTGAGATCCCAAGGATCCGGCCCTTGTGACGAGTCTCGCCATTTTCGCTAATATCAAGATCCGAGGGGAAGGGGCAAAATCGCGCAACATCAAAACTC
>CAVRFS010000135.1:0-109227 GCA_963720335.1 uncultured Planctomycetota bacterium
TGACACCGAGTTTCCTCCCAGGGAAAAATGAACTGACACCGAGTTTCCTCCTGACACCGAGTTTCCTTGGGGCTGCCGAATGGACCGAACAGATGGCCGAGCGATTGAACATCGACTTAAACCCCCGCCCCCGGGGCCGGCCTCCCAGAAACAAGAGCCCCCGGGAAAAAGAACTGACACCGAGTTTCCTGCCGAGTTTCATAACTGACACCGAGTTTCCTTGGGGCTGCCAAATGGACCGAACAGATGGCCGAGCGATTGAACATCGACTTAAACCCCCGCCCCCGGGGCCGGCCTCCCAGGGAAAAATGAACTGACACCGAGTTTCCTGTGAACTGACACCGAGTTTCCTGCGACACCGAGTTTCCTGCGCGGGCCCGAACCATGGTCGACAGCAAACGCCTGCAATTGGCCCTGGGCAAGGTGCGTCGCGCTTCGGGCGATTTTCAGGGCCGGGTGTTGGCCATCGATCCCCATCGCGTCCGCAGCTTCAGCAAGCGCCACATGCGCCGCCACCGCCTGGACGAAGCCGTTCGCCCAACCAACGTCGCGCAAACCTTCTTCGTGCTGGACGCCGACACCCACCAGCCGGTCTGTTTCACCACCGGCACCTCGGCACGCACGGCCACAGCCGCGGCTGAGGAATTACTCGGGCTGGCCGCCGACATCCTCGGCACCAAACCTGGGCAGACGCTGGTGCTGGCCGATGCGGAACACTTCACGGTCGAGTTGTTGGACAAGGTCAAGACGCAGACGAATTTCGACCTCTTGGTCCCGATGCCCGATCAGCCCAGCCTGCGCGCGAAACTACATGAATTGCCCACCGAAACGTTCCAACCGCGTTGGGCGGGTTTCGCAACGGCGAAGCTGCCTTACACCCCCAAGAACAGCCAGGCGGGACCGTTCTACCAATACGTTCAGCGGGAGGGAGAGCGGCCCGAGGAGTACCACTTCAAGGCATTCCTCTCGACCAAGGACGGCGACGAGGTCGAGGAGTTGACCGGGGATTTTCCCAAGCGGTGGCATGTCGAGGAGTTTTTCAACGCGCAATCAGGCATTGGGCTGGGACCGGGCAGGGACCTGCAATCTCAACATTCGTTATGGGCAGATGACGATGGCCCTGATCGCTCAAGCGGCGATCGATAGGCTTCGCAAGCGGCTTGCCCAGCCCGATGCGAGCTGGGACGCGGAGCACCTGGCCAAGGCTTACTTCGCGGGGCTGGAAGGGGACGTGCGGGTCGAAGGCAATACAATCATAGTAACATACTATAATGCTCCCAGATACTGACAAACTACGAGAGCACTACGAGAACTTGCCGGCCAAGCTCAGAGCCGAGGGCATCGACCCACGGGTTCCTTGGCTCTATGGATTTGAGCTCGACTTTCGCTTCCGGTAATGTCAAATCAACCGACCCGAAAAAATCGCTGTTGAGAAGGGGGGGCAGGGGGCATATGCGTTAACTTAGTGGCGCGATCTGCGGGAAAAATGCCGTTCTTTCGACACTGTCGCATCGAAACCGGGCCAGGTGTGGCCGGGACCCACACTAACCCGACGCGCCAGCGAGGGGACCGGCTGTGCATGGCGAGCAGGCCAGGGCTGGCACGCCTCGCTGGCGCGTCGGGTTGGTATCGGAACGGTCGACTCAAGTCGGAAAAACGTGCCGGGGCCGTCCGCCCGCCCGGCATCAATGCGACAGACACGTTCTTTCCCGAGAATCCAAGCGGCATTTCACGGGATCCAGCCCTTAAGTTAACGCATATGGGGCAGGGGGGGTCCAAAGGCATGGCCAGTACGTTGGGCCGATGCGACAATTCCGCGGAGGACAGCCGTCCCGGAACCGCACCAGGCCGTGGTTACGCGGGGATACCCCCCCTGCCCCCAAGAGGACTACCCCTCCCTGCCTCCCCTCCGATAGGGGAGGAGATTTCTAAAGGGGGGGACGGCGCGCAACGGAATCCGGATGAAGACAAGGCGCGTACGAGACCAACTGTTCAACACCCGAGGTTAAGGGCGGGTGGTTCGTCTGGGCCGCGACACGTGCTCAATTCAATCGGTGGGGGGCTCTAATGGCGGCCGGAAACGGTTTGCCGATTTGTTTAACTGTTGCGTTGGCCCCAAAGGGGCCGAGGTCCATAGCCAGGGCGCGCAGCCCCTGGGACGACGGCCGACGCGTCGGGCGGAGGTTCGTCGCCGGCGAGCCCGCCTCATTCCGGGGGCGGGCAGCCGCCCCTGGCTGTGATCGCGAGCCCAGCTGGGGCTCATGAATCTCGAATTCTGATATCTGAACGATTGTGAAGAAGCAGAGAAGTCCGTGCGGAACGCCGAAGCTCGGCGCCGGCCATGAGGGCAGCCGGCATGATGAGACCCGGAGGGTGCAAGAAAACGCGTGCCCTCTATAATATATTGCAAAAAACGACCGCATCCCGCCAAATCAGATTCCATTTTGTCGATGAATGAATTAGAAAACACCGATCCCGTCGAAGTGGAACGTCGTGCTACAAATCGCGTTGCGCCTCAACCAGATCAAACGGACTTCGTGAAACATTCGTTCGATTGTCCATGAGCGGTTTTCCCCATGCCTTGGCCGATTTGATCGATGGTTTTGCCATCGATTCGATATTCAACGATTTCACCCAGCTCCCGGCCCAGGGAGTGTAGAAGCCACTGGTGAAGGTCTTTGCTAACGATCTCGCAGTCCGAATTGCTCAGACCAGCAGGCCAGCGATCCAGGTCATCGGGCACGTAATGTCCCTGAAATCCGGATCCTCCGTGGATGTCCTCGTTGGCCGATGGGGATCGCTTGGCGGCTCGCAGCTCGTGCACCTTCGCCGCGATTCGTCTGCCGATGATGGTGTGCGCGAGTCGCCAAGAAATCGTCGACCCCGTCCGGGGGAACCGTGCGGCCTTCCATGAATTGAATCCACATCAGGCTCAGTGTACTGGCCAGGGCGTCCTCCTCGTCGTAGTCCGGGCCGAGCTGGGCTGGCACGGCACACGATATCTCGCCGTAACGAGCAGCTCGTCCCAAAGCCGGCGACAGATTTCGCCGAACGCTTCGCGATCGCGACCTGCGCAATCGCTGAAAAGTGATAGGTTATCCTCCGAGGAGGGATGGGTATGCATGGTGGCTCCGCCTAATGAGTGAATCGGTTGCCCGAACGGTGATCGCCTTGTGGCGCAGATGAGACAAGATTTGGGCGAAAGAAGACCGGCGACGAGAAAGTGAATTTGTTGCGAATATGGGAATCCGTCCGAGCCGGGACGATGCAATGATCTAAGCGATGCTCCCCACGAATGCAAGTGGGCACTTCCGGACTTTTTTTCGCCGGTTACAGGGAATCGGAAGGGAATGGTCGGGCTTAATTCGCCCAATGGCTGCAGCAGGTGAGCGACGTCGCCTCGGCTCGCCCTTAGTTGATGGCGCTGGGTTGCGTCATCAGGGGGCTCACGCTGGCGTGTTGAAAGGACGCGGCTAAACGTGCTCAGGAGACTGTTTCGAGACACACGTTTTGTTGCGCTTGATTGAATGCCGGTGCGAGCGATTCCTTTCCCCCCTTGCGAAGGGGGGGTCAGGGGGAGTAGACAGGGAAGAACCAACAGTCTCGGCCGAGCCGGAGATTCCTGCGGAGTCTAGCTGCCCCGGAACCGCATACAAAGGCCCCTGGTTTGGTTGACCACCCTGACCCCCCCTTCGCAAGGGGGGGGGAACGGCGCAACGAAAATGGGATGAACTCGAGACCTGTGCACGACGAACTTTTGAGCACGCCAGGCTCACGCCCCCCGCTCGGCAGTGTGCCCACAAGCTGAACCACGCTGAATCTTGGAGGTCAACTGTCGTGAAGGACCCAATCCATGGACGAAGGCCACCCACATCACGACGTTCATTTCGCGTGACCCAACCCTTATTGGCGAAAACGCGAACCATCTTTCATTGAGTCGGCGACGAACCGTTCAGTGCCGACTTGCACGGAGCCTTTTCTCGGGCACGTTGCCACCACTCGTCCACTCACTCGAACTCAGCTAGAGCGGTTTACTTACGAATTGCACACGCCACGACTGCGACGGTGATCATACTAAATAGGTCCACGCAATGGGGAAAGTGGGGATCGGCGGACGGAGCCGCCTCCTACAGAAAGATCTACGAATCCGCCGCGTTGTCGGAACCGGATCCGTCCGGCGACCCTCTGCCTTGCTTTCCCCATTGAGTGGACCTATTTAGCCCGAAGCGTAAGCGAGGCGAACTCCAACCCTCGTTTACGCTTCGGGCTAGTGTGATGGGCTTGACGACTCCCTAGAGGTGTTACCAAAGCACCTGAGTTGTTGAACCACGGCACGTTTATCACCGGCAAACAGCTCCGGTTTTGTCCCACCGGTTCAGGCGGCATAACCGCTTCACCACAGCCGCCCGGCAGAAGCGGCCTAGCCAAGATCAGTCGACGGACTTAACATATAATCGATATAACCGTTACGACTAATCGGTTGGCGCTCCGTAGCGCGTCGACCTATGATGCGACAAGGAGAGTTGCGATCCGCCATGATGCTCAAAGCGACTGATATCCGACGAGGAATGGTCATCACCATCGACGGTGTCAACTTCGTCGTCCAGGACTTTGCCCACCACACGCCGGGCAACCTGCGGGCGATGGTCCAGACCAAACTACGGAACATGAACAACGGCGCCTTGATCGACAAGCGATTGCGTTCGGTCGATCAGATCGAGGTGCCATACGTCGAGACCAAGGAATACGAATACCTCTATTCCGCGGGCGACGAGCACGTGTTCATGGACACCGAGACCTACGACCAGCTCAACTTTTCGCCCGAGATCATCGGCACGGCGATGGACTACTTGCTGCCGAACAGCCGGGTCATGGTCAAGTACATCAATGATAAGCCGGTTTCGATCGAAATTCCCGATTTCGTCGAGCTGACCGTCAAGGATACGCCGCCGTCCCTGGCCGGGGCGACGGCCACCAACCAATACAAGGAAGCCACGCTCGAGACGGGACTCAAGATTTCGCGTTCCGCCCTTCGTCAAGCCCGGCGAGAAGATCCGGATCGACACCCGAACCGGTGAATACCTCGAGCGAGTCAAGTAAGGAACGACGGCTTTGCCCGTCTCATGGAGGACGCCCCGTGGATGACCTGACTCGGTTGCTGTCGGCCCTGGTCGCCATCCCGAGTGTCAATCCGATGGGGCGTGCGTTGGCCGGTCCCGAGTTTCTCGAGACCCGGTTGACTGACTACCTCGAAGCGTGGTTCAGAGATCTGGATGTTGCCTGTGTGCGGCATCCGGTCGCGCCTGGTCGAGACAACCTGCTGGCCAGGTACACGGCGCCACAGTCTCGCAGGCTGATCCTGTTCGACGTCCATCAGGACACCGTGCCGGCCGACGGCATGACGATCCCGCCGTTCGAGCCACGGATCGAGCGGGGCCGGCTCTATGGCCGCGGCTCGTGCGACGTGAAGGGAAGCATGGCGGCGATGCTCACCGCCTTTGCCCGCCTGGTCCGGGAACGGCCGGTCGGCTCGGCCTACGTGCTGCTGGCCTTCACGGTCGATGAGGAGTTTACCCACACCGGCTCTTCAAGATTGGCCGAGATGGACCACAAGGCGGATCTGGCGATCGTCGCCGAACCGACCAGCTTGAACCTGGTTGACTGTCATAAGGGCGCCCTGAGGTGGAAGATCCGGGCCCGTGGGGTCGCCTGCCACAGTTCGACGCCTCAGCTCGGTCAGAACGCCATCTACAGGATGCGCCGCGTCCTCGAAGTACTCGAGACTTACGCCGACTCGCTCTCCGTGTCGACCCCCGACCCGGTGCTTGGACCGCCGACCTGTCGGTCGGTCGAATTGAGGGAGGACAGAGCGTCAACGTCGTTCCCGACTGGTGCGAGGTTGAGATCGACCGCCGCTTGATACCCGGTGAAGATGCGGGATTATGCCTGGAGCATCTGCGCCAGGTGCTCGACGATCGGCTTGGACGGCCCGACTGGCTCGAGTTCGGCAAACCCTGGGTTCACATGCCGCCGCTGTCGGCCCGAGCCGTCCGACTGGCTCGACCCACTTTGCCGCGCGATCGCGACCGCGACCGGACGCCGGCCGTCGGTGATGGGTGTCCCGTTCGGGACCGACGCCGGTCCTTTGAACGAGAAAGGAACACCATGCGTCGTGTTCGGGCCGGGCGACATCGCGCAGGCCCATACCAAGGACGAGTGGATCGAGCTCGATCAAGTCCGCCTCGCCGCTCAAGCGTATTTCCAGTTCGCCGTCGAGGTGGGACAATCACCGTTGATCGCGTTCCACGAAATAAGCCCTGGCCATCCTCCGATCTCGGAGATGACCAGGGCCCGGTCGAGCCAAGGAGGGTGAGACCCGCGGACAGGATCATCCCGGATGCTTAGAAAACATCCATGATGAAGTGACTGCCCTGATAGAATTTCTTGACACGTCCATCGCCAATGATGTTGCGGTTGTGCCGGAACAATCCGAAGATGCGATATCCGCCGTATTCATTGCGATAATACGGTCCCTGGATCTGGGGGACAATTCGCTGTTCCCGCGGATAACGGTACCAACCGTCGTAAAGGCCGGTATACTCGAAGCCGTTGCCGGGCACTTGGGGCGGGACGTAAGGCCAATGGAGAGAGTCAGTCCAGTCTTGCGCCCGGGCCGACTTGGTGCCACCAAGGCCGGCGAGGGCGAGCGTCAGGGCCAACACTTTAAACCATGAGAAGCGCGACACTATCCACCTCCGTGTAGGGAGCTCATTCCCAAACCGTGGTTACTATGCCACACAATCGAGCGGGCAAGTCGAAAATTCGCGAATTTCTCGCGCGGAGGAAAAGCACGTTATGACAGACGAACGGATTCGCGGAGAACTGGCAGCGAGAGCGCGGGCAACGAGCCAAACGATCGTGCGGGCCAGTGCCGTGGTCGCGACGTTCTTGATGACGCTCATCCTCACCACGGCCAGCGCCCAGACTGCTCCGCGACCCGAGCAGGCGCGGTTACGTCAAGTGGTCGAGCTTCTGGCCTCGCCCGGAGTTCGGCGGCCGAAGGGGAGCCGGGCGGCGACAAGGCGGCGGCCTTCTTGATCGAGCAATTCCAGCGGCTCAAGCTGGAGCCACTGTTCCAGGGAGAATTCACACAGCCGGTTCCCGGCCAGGAGCCTGGCACGATCATCGGCCGTAACGTCGGAGCGATCTTACGGGGCTCCGACCCGATCATTACGCGACCAGTGGGTGATCGTGGCGGCTCATTTCGACCACCTGGGCATCCGTGGCGGCAAGCTTTATCCCGGTGCGGACGACAACGCGACGGGCGTGGCGATGATGCTCGAAGTCGCCCGAGCCTATGGCTCTAGGGCCGGCTGCGCCCCAACGAAGCGTCATGTTCATCGGCTTCGACCTCGAGGAGGTCGGCCTGTTCGGATCGCGCTATTTCGTGGCTCATCCGCCCGTCCCGCTTGACAGAGTCGTTCTGTTCATCACCGCCGACATGATCGGCCGGGCGCTGGCCGGGGTCTGCGAATCTCACGTCTTCGTGATGGGTACGGAACACTGCCCCGGACTCCGACCCTGGATCGTTGAGGCCGCGCGCGATCGCCCTTTGAAGGTCGGATTGCTCGGCTCGGATCTCCTGGTTCTCAACCGCAGCGATTACGGCCCGTTCCGAAGCCGCGGCATTCCGTTCCTGTTCTTCACGACCGGTGAGAATCCGCGTTATCATTCGCCCAACGATACTGCCGAGACGATCGATTATCCCAAGTTGGCGGCAATCAGCCAGGTAATCCACCAGGTTGCACTGAAGGCAGTCGACGCCCCGACCGTTCCGCGCTGGCAATCCGAGCCCGATAACCCGTTCTCGGAAGCGGTCGACGATTCGCGAGGTCTTGCAAATCTTCTCGAAGAACAGCGATGCCCTCAAAATCGCGCCGATCCCGCTTTTCGTGATCAAGAACACACTCGGCACACTCGACGGGATCGTGGCTCGCGGCACGATTTCGCCGGATGAGCGGGCTCGCGTGCTCCAGGCGGCCAGGATCGTGCTCTTTACCGCGCTCTGAGCCGATGCTGGGCTTCGGCCTGGCCGCACGCTGTAGCAAATCGTCCCGAGCATTCATTATGATTCAAGGAAAGGAGGGTCTCGCGGCGTGCGATGCTTTCGATTCCTTCGATTTCCGCTGATCTTGGCCGGGACCCTCGGGTCGATCGGCGTCCTGGCGTGGCCGGCAGTCCGGGAGGCCAGGCAGGCGGCGCAGTGCGCGGCGATCACCTGAAACCTCAGCCAGATCGGGCTGGCAGTTGCCAGCTACCACTCGGAATGGGGATGTTATCCGCCCGCAATGGTCAAGGGGCCCGACGGCAGGCCCTGGCATAGTTGGAGGGTCTTGATCCTGAAAAACGGGCCTCATGCGTATTCCGAGCTCTACAATGCCTATCGGTTTGACGAGCCGTGGGATGGTCCGCATAACGCCCAACTCGCGGGTCGTATCGGCGAGTTCTATCGTCGCCGCGGGCTGAATTCGATGCGAACCATTCCACACGAGCTTCGTCGCGGTGGTCGGCCCCGAGACGGCCTGGCCGGGCGGCGAGTCGCGGTCGAAGAAGGACATCCGCGATGGTCCCAGTAACACGATCCTGTTGGTTGAGATGGCCGAGTCAGGCATCCCGTGGATGAAGCCCGAAGACCTGAACTTCGACCGGATGACCTTCCAGGTCAATGAAGGCTCCCGCAAGGGCCCGGGAAGCAAGGTCAGCGGCGCCCGTGCTCTTCTGGCCACGGGCCGCGTGCTCGAGCTGCCGGATCACTTTTCGCCCACGACACTCCGGGCGATGCTGACGATCGACGGCGGTGAATCGGTCGAAGCCGAGCCTCAATCAAGCGGCGCCAAGGTCATCGACGACCCGCCCGCGTCCGTCGCGATGAGATGGTGGGTAAGTTCCACGGGAGGCCCGACCATGGAAATCGAATTCGAGCTCGACACACCCATCAAAAAGATCAAATCCTGCCAGCCCGGTAGTCGGTTGCAGATCAGCGCCTGGACGGCTGTCAAGCTCATTCTCGTCTTGTCGTGCGCGTTTGGTCTGTTGGCCTGCGCTCGCTCGTGCGGTCGCGGCCGCGCGAGAGGCAGCCCGGCGGTCGCAATGCACCTGTAACCTCTGTCAGATCAAGCTAGCCCTGCACAATTATCACGAGATCTACAAAACCCTGCCGCCGGCCTACATCGCCGATGCCAACGGTAAGCCAATGCATAGCTGGCGGATGCTGATCATGCCATTCATGGAGCAGTCGACGCTTTACAACAAATACGATTTCAGCGAGCCGTGGGACGGTCCCAACAACATTAAGTTGCTCAATAGCATGCCGAGCATCCTCGCCTGCCCAAGCCGGTTCAACGTGCCGACGAACTTGACGAGTTATGTGGTCGTCACTGGACCGGGAACCATGTTCCCCGGGGCTACTTCGGTCAAGTTCGACGACGTCACCGATGGACTCTCGAACACGCTGATGGTTGTCGAGGTCGCAAACGTCAAAATTCCCTGGACGGCGCCCTGGGACCTTGACGTGCGGTCGATGAGCTTCCAGCTCAACGACCCGAAGCGCCGAGCCATATCGAGCAAGCACCCTGGCGGAGCCAACGTGGTCCTCGGCGACGCGAGTACACGATTCTTGCGCGAATCCATAACTCCCGGGAATCTGTGGGCACTGATCACCATCAATGGTGGCGAGGGGAAAACAGCCGACCAGGTTTGGCCGTCCGAATAACCGCCAGGACGACCGTCGGAATTCGTGGGACGAGAAATCAAGGGAAGAAACGTGGCGCGGGCCGGTCCGCGGGGGGATTCGGTCGACCCGGCTGGAACACGTCGGGTCGGTCCGGGTCGGCGACTCTCAAGTCCTGCAACGCTTCCCCGCCGCGGAAGAAGGGAGCAAAAGGAGCGTTGCCGGCCCGATTGTCGATCTGGAGCGGTTCGGGTGCGGCGAACGGGTTATTGAGGGGAATGTCGTTGATTTCATTGAGCATATCGAGTCGTGAATGCGATTGGGTCGCAGCGCCTTCCGCGGCACGTGCAGTGAGATAACGACCCCAGACTTGCTTCGGAGCTGGCTTCGACCTTCACCGTCAATCCAGCCGGCGTTTCCTCGACGCGCTTCGTACCAGTCCCTCGCGACCGCGACCAGATATTCGATGATCGCCCGGGCGCGTGCATGCTGGCCTTGCGACCAAAGGATCTGAGCACGTAGGCTGAGCAGTGCGAGCCGGTCGTCGAGCGATGTAATCCGAGGCTCCAGAGCGCATCGAGGTCGGAAGCGGCCGCCGAGAAATCGTCGAGGAGGTACGCAAAGAAGAGGCGAGCCTCGATCGCGAGCGAGTCGGCCTTCTGTCTGTCGGGGTCTTCCCCCGGTTGGCAAGACGGGTCGCAGAGAGGACGCGCCAATCGGGCAATTCGAGCCAGCCGGCGCTTGATTTCCTCGTTCGCCGGTAATTCTCCCGGCAGCGGCAAGAGTGTGGGGCGCTCTCCGACGTGGCCGTCGGCAGTCACCGGCGGCAAGCCGGATAACAGAAGGCTCCGTGATGCGTCGACAAGCGTCTTGAGCCATTGCCGCCTCGAGGTTTCGTCAGCGACGATCAGCGTGGGCTGTTCCGTCGCAAGATCCAACAGGGCCGGCGGCGACAAGGAGCCGGGCGAACCGAACCGAATCGCCAGGTAGTGGTCGTCGGGCGAGACCGCCATCGCACCGATTTTCAAATCGGCCGTCGATCGGGTGACCCCGTTTCGGGATGTGCGGCTGGTCTCGAAGAACTCCTACACCCAGCTCGTTTTCTCGGCCGGCGATGTCAAGCCGAAAAAAACAACGTTCGCGGTCCCGATCGAAGTCGATCGCAACCCCCAGAACCGCCCCCGTGCGAAGCCCCGCCTCTGCCAACAGGCTCAGAACCCGCGCCGCATCTCCGGTCCTGGATGAGACACGATCAAGCGCGAGCTCGCGCGATCGGATCGTGGACTTCGCGACGACCGCGAAGATCCACTGGCCGTCATTGCTCCATCCGGGTGTCGCAGCGATCGAACCCGTCTCGATAAACTGTCTGGATGGCGCGAAGGTTTGACCGTGGCGCTCGACCACGCAGAGGCTGTTGGAGCCGTTCTTGGTCTGGATGAAGGCGCATTGCGATCCATCGGGTGACCATGACTGGTAGCGTCGCATGCTCGAGCGTCGCCAAAACCTTTGCCGAATCCGTTCCCATGATCAGGATCGAGGGCTCGCGACCGGGCTGAGAGACCGCCAGAAATCGTCCGTTAGGGCTCCACGCGAGCGCGAGCTGGGGAAAACGCGCGCGGGTCTGGTCATCAAGCTCGAATTCCTGAGAGGCCCAGAAGAGCCGCTTACGTTTCATCGCGTCCTGGATCACGACTTCAAATCGACCGCGCTGGGCCGACTGGGTCGGCTCCATCGACTGAGGGACGAAACGCCCGAACGCGATGGCCTTTCCTCGCGGACTCCACGACGGTGCCGTCAGCGGCCAGCGCGTTTCCTCGACCAGCACCGAAGCCTCGTTATTTGGATGAGCGACCCAGATTTGATATACCGGCGAGCGTGCCGTAGATTTCCGATCGCCGACCGCCATGGCATCCTCGCGCCGTGCCGTCCCAAGAAGTCGTGTCAAAGAGCCAGCCGGGTGCCCAATCGTCTCGACCAGGGTCCACGACGGCCGTGTAACCCAGCCACTCACCGTCGGGTGACCATGACATCGGCGAATTCATCCAGCCAGCCATGCTTGTCGTCGTGAGGAGCCAAAGACTGACGAGGCTTTGCTGAATGATGAAGGGAATCATGGGGCGGTCCAAAGTGAAGTGAAAAGGAGTCGACCCGCGGGTTCTAATTATCGCCCAACTGGTTGGACAGTTACGACGAGTCGATGTCAGGCGTGTTCGCGCTCCGGCTCCAGTACAGTGGATCATCACCAGTACGCCGTCATTCTTCAATTGACAGGTTGGAGACCGCGGCTTTAGCCAGTCCAGCCAGCCTCAAGGCGGTACGCCAACCCGTCATACCAGGTTTGACAGTTCACTAGACAGTATAGACGGGAAATTCGAGGCTGAACAGCGGAGGACGGCGGCCAACCGATCATGCAAACCGATTGGAAACCGGAATCCGTTCCGCCTCACTCCGATACGGAGTTCATTTCGGCGGTCGAACCAGTCGCGCAAACGGATTCAGTTCTGTTCGAGGACGACCGGAAGACGATTCCGAAGTATCCTAAGTCGAGCCTGGTTCTCGTTTAAGTTCGATCGCGACAGGAAAAACGTGCAAAGTTGACGGATCGATCGCAGGTTGTATGTTAGCAGCAATGGGTTATGTCGAGAGACCGGTGAAGATGCCCGTCACGCGCCTCTTGAATGGTACGCGGTAGCTTGGGTTAAAATGTTGATTCAAAGACGTGACACCGGTAAGGCTTGTTGAATTTGTTTGCCGCGTCTTGGGGATCGTGCGTCGAATCGATATTGATTGACTTCCGGGTGGATTCATGCGTTTTGTCTTGATCGATCGGATTTTGGATGTTCAGCCGGCTCGTTGCCGGCTTACCGCAATGGAACACTCACGGGTCCTCTCCCTTCCTGGTTGCGGTAAAGAATCTCTCACTTTCCGAGGAGTATTTGAGCGATCATTTCCCGGGCTTTCCCGTGATGCCAGGCGTCTTGATGCTGGAGGCTCTGACCCAGGCCGGCGGCTGGTTGATCCGCGAGCTGGAAGATTTCGCTCATAGCATCATCATTTTGAAGCAAGCCAAAACGATCAAATACCATAGTTTCGTGGAGCCTGGCAGGCAACTCGAGCTGCGCGTCGAGCTGATTGCTCACGACCCGCGTGATTGCGTGTTCAAAGGTGTCGGCGTGATCGACGGTCAGGAGATGGTCAAAGGTCGCTTCACCTTGACACGCTACAACTTGAGAGAAAAGGATCCCGAACTTGCACGGGACCGACGCCTCGATCGTCGCTGGCCTTCGCGATCTGTACTCGACGTTGCGAAAGGGCTCTGTCGGCGCCAGGGCGATCACGCGTCGTCCCGAGGCGTCGGAAGTGCGTACGCCTGTATAGGTGAATTACATCGAAGAAGTCCGTCTCACCATAGCGTCTCGGGCCGGTCGAGCCCAGCGGCCGCGACCTCGACTGGAGGTCGCCGTCGCAATGATCGGACGGCCTAAACCGAAGCCTCGTCGCCGAGACGGCTCATGCAAAACCCGCCTTCGCTTCCTTCCTGATGGTGTTGCAACGATTCGCCTTTTTGTTCATGATATGTGTCGAATCTCGGACCCGCGCTTGCGGGAGCCGATCGCCCGACGGGCCGCTTCGCGAAGTCCTACCCCTGCGTCCGTCCATCTTAAGTTCGACACGCGTTTCCGCCGACGATTAGCTGAGGCGTTTTGATCTTCGGCGCGTCGAACGCCCATTTCGGTCTGGGATTGGAGGGGCAATCCCATCTTGGTCCTGAGGATACTATGCCAACATACGATGAGATCTACGGGAAAGTCCAAGCCACGTTGGTGGATGCCTTGGGCGTGGACGAGGAAGATGTCACCCGCGAGGCCACGCTCCAGGGCGACCTGGGCGCCGAGTCAATCGATTTTCTGGACATCGTTTTCCGCCTGGAGCGCAATTTCGGGATCAAGATCCCGCGCGGCGAACTGTTCCCGGAGAACTTGATGGCGGATCCGGAGTGGATCGCCGACGGCAAGCTCACCGCCAAAGGCGTCGGGGAGCTGAAGTCCCGTCTTCCCTTCGCCGATCTCTCCAAGTTCGAGACCAATCCGGTCGTCGAGAAAATCGGAGACCTTTACACGGTCGAGATGCTCGTTCAATATGTGCAAAGCAAGCTCGCGGCCTGATCGAAGATTGCAACCTTGCTCACAATCATGAGCCTGGTGATGGAATGGGTTGCGAGGGATTCCGTGCCGAGTGGTCAGGCGGCTAAGAGAGCGGAATGATTCTGTTGCTCTCGCGCCGCAGCGTGTCCTCGCGGCTGGCTTTCGATCAGCCAGTGGCTCTTTCGGCAGGTACTCCACGCAATGCGATGGATCTGGATCGATAAGTTTCTTGAGTTTCGGAGCGGACAGTTTGCGCGGGCGATCAAGAACTTGACGCTGGCCGAAGAGCATCTGCACGACCATTTCCCGGGTTATCCCGTGATGCCTGCCTCGTTGATTATCGAGGGGTTGGCGCAGACGGGAGGGATTCTGGTTGGTGAGGCGGGAGGCTTCGCCGAGAAAGTGGTTCTGGCCAAGATTCCCCGCGCTGAGTTTTACGGAGTCGCGTGCGCGGGCGACCAGCTCATTTACGAGGTCACGCTAACGGATTTGCGGAGCGAAGGAGCCGTCGTGGAGGGGAAGGCGTTCTTGGATGGCGAGCTGCTCGCCGAAGCCGAGATCGTCTTCGCCCATCTCGACAATTCCCGCGCCAATCAGATCTTTGGACCCAAGAATTTCGTGTTCACCCAGCAGTTACTGGGCGTGCTCGACCTGGCCCGAGCACAGCAAAGGGCGATCGAGGCCGATCAAACGTCGGTGGAAGCGCCCGATTTAAACGGACAGCCCCACGAATCGCATTAAGTGCAATCGATCGCCTCCAAGCTCCGGACATCTGGCCCGTGACCTTCGAGTTACGCGGAACGGACGTCCTGGTTGTCTGCGAAAAATTTGCGAGCTGCGTCAAGTTTATGCCGCCGCGATCGCTACTTCGAAGTAATAATAGTAGTGCGGTTTGGTTCGAGTGATCGCTTGCGGACTTGACGACGATTGAGACCGGCTCCGCCGAAGATCGATGAGTGATTCATGCTTGGTTACGAACGCCGCGTGGTCATAACCGGTCTGGGCTTGGTGACACCCCTGGGCGATAGTCCGGACCGCGTTTGGGCGTCCTTGGCCGAAGGGCGGGGGATGGTTCGTACGCTCGAAGCATTCCGGGTCGCCGGGATTTCCAACGACGTCGGCGCCGAGATCCGCAATTTTGATCTGAAGAATTCGGCCCTGCCCAAGTACTGGAACGCCCTGCGAAAAGACGAAGAAGTACCTGGCTCGGGACATCCAACTCGCCGTCACCGCCGCGCAACTTGGGGTGGCCGATGCGGGTCTGGTCGACGGCGGCGTTGATCCCACGCGGATCGGGATCGACCTGGGTGCGGGTCTGATCTCCAGCGAGCTGGATGAGATGGCACCTGCCATCACGCATGCCTATCAGGGTGGAAAGACTTTCGACTTCGACGTCTGGGGCCGCGAATCGATCGGGATGGTCGAACCGATCTGGTTGTTGAAGTATTTGCCGAACATGCTGGCCTGTCACATCTCGATTCTGATCGATTGCCAGGGGCCGAGTAACACGCATCACGGAAGGGGACGCGTCATCCAACCTGGCGATCACCGAGGCTGCGCGGATCATCGCCCGAGGGCGCGCCGAAGTGATGATCACCGGCGGTGCCGACTCGAAGATCCATCCGCTGAGCCTGCTCCGCATGTCCCTGTTCGACAACATGTCGCGATGGAAGGGTGAGCCGAGCCAGGCCTGTCGCCCGTTCGACCGGCGTCGTGACGGCTGGGTCCCCGGTGAGGGGGCGGGCATCTGATTCTGGAGGAGCGCGACCACGCCTTGAGGCGCGGGGCTCGGATCCACGGCGAGGTTCTCGGCGGAGGCTCCGGTGAGTGACGCCATGCCCGCGGGTGGACTCGATCCGAAGGGTGGGGGCACGGAAATCGCCATCACGGCCGCCCTTCGAGAAGCCGGCCTGGCTCCCTGCCGAAATCGGCCACGTCAATGCTCACGGGTCGGCCACCAAGGTCTCCGACCTGGCCGAAGCCCGCGCATTCGGGCGGATCTTCGGCGCAAAGGGCGTGCCGGTCACGGCTTTGAAGGGCTACATGGGCAACCTCGCCGCCGGTTCGGGAGCCGTCGAGTTGATTGCAAGCTTGATCGCCGTGAATCAAGGGAGGATCCCGGCAATCCTCAACTGCGACAATCCCGACCCGGAATGTGAGCTGGACGTGGTCCTGAAGTCGCCTCGATCCGAGTCGCAATCCGACCTTCATCAATACGAATTTGACACCCCATGGCCAAGCGGCCGCGGTCGTGATCCGAGGAGAGCCCTGATGCGGCGGGTTGTCGTTACAGGAATGGGAATGCTCACTCCGGTTCGGTCCCGATCTGGAGTCCACCTGGTCGTCGCTCCTGCGCGGTCACGGCGGCGTCGGCCCGATCACGCTTTTTGATGCGCACAGCTTTCCCACCCGCATCGCCGCCGAGGTCAAGGACTTCCGGCTCGATGATTATATCGAGGAGCCCGCGCGTTGGGTTGAATACTCGCGCAATAGCAAATTCGCCCTGTCCGCCGCGTCCATGGCGATGAAGGACGCTGGTCTCGATGCGTCAACGCCCGATCTGGATCGAACTCGGTTCGGCGTGTACCTCGGCTCCGGAGAAGGCCAGCAGGATTTTCCCAGGTTCGTGAAGCTGATGAACCAGACCTCGCGCGATGGTCGTGTCGATACGGCGGAATTCACCCGCCAGGGCATGCGAGAGCTGCACGTGATCCGCGAAGCCGAGCAAGAGCCGGGCACCCCGTCCGCCCACCTGGCGGGCATGTTCGGAGCGAGGGGACTGAATTCCAACTGCCTGACCGCGTGCGCCGCCAGTTCGCAAGCCATTGGCGAGGCTTTCGAGCTGATCCGCCGGGGCAATGCCGACGTCATTCTCTCCGGCGGCACCCACAGCATGATCCATCCCTTCGGCGTGACCGGATTTATCCGATTAACCGCACTCTCGACTCGCAACGACGAACCCGATCGCGCCAGCAGACCCTTTGATCGCGATCGCGATGGCTTTATCATCGGTGAGGGCGCTGGCATGTTGGTTCTCGAAGAACTCGACCATGCCAGGGCCCGTGGAGCGCGAATTCATGGCGAGGTCGTCGGCTACGGCTCGACCGCCGATGCCTTTCGGATCACAGATAGTCACGACGAGGGTCGCGGGGCGATCGCCTGCATGAAGGAAGCCCTGGCCGATGCGCGGCTCCGTCCCGAGGACATCGATTATATCAACGCCCACGGCACCAGCACGGCGGTCAACGATTCAATCGAAACCTTGGCGATTAAGCGAATATTCGGGGACGCGGCATACCACGTGCCGATATCCAGCACCAAGAGCATGATGGGGCACCTGATCGCGGCTGCCGGCAGTGTCGAGGCCATTGTCTGCTTGTTGGCGATCCGGGACGGAGTGCTCCCTCCGACCGTCAATCTCGAGAACCCGGATCCCGAATGTGACCTCGATTACATCCCCAATCAAGCCAGACACAAAGAGATTGACGTCACGCTTTCCAATAGTTTCGGGTTCGGCGGGCAGAACATTACTCTCATCTTGCGACGCTACACTGACGTCATTAGTCATTAGTCAGTTGTCCGTTGCCCGTTGTTAATCGAAGCGGATTGCCTCGCGTTGGCTTGGCTTCTTTGTATCCACGGACAACGGACAAATGACAACTGACAACTTTCGGTGCGACCAGGAGTGCTTCCGTGATTGGCTCTTTTGTATCTGTTGTCCCTTCTCGGTGCTCGGGCTCGATTGTCCCCGCACTGGCCGGGTTCATCGCGCTGGTCTACCTCACGGTCAAATACGTGCCTGTGATCGGCCGTAACTTCGAGAAGCAGCCACTCTTTATGCCTTTGCGCGTCAAACCGACGGACCACGGCGAATCGGTCGAGTTCCGGACTGAGGATGGCCTTCGACTGGCGGGAACCTATTTCCGGAAGAGGACCGAGGAGCTAGCCGGAGTCTTCGTATACTGCCACGAATATCTCAGCAATCGGTGGAGTTTTCAGCCGTACATCGACCATCTTCGCGACGTCGGGTATGACATATTCACGTTCGACTTTCGGAACCACGGAGCCAGCGATCACGAATCCGGCTATTCGCCCGTTGCAGTGGACTTCCGACCGCGAAGTTCGCGATCTCCGCGGTGCTCTCGCCTACTTGAGGTCGCGTCCTGATCACGATCCAGCCGGTTTTGGGCTTTTCGGGGTGAGCCGCGGTGGGACCACGGCACTGATCACGGCCGGGATCGAGCCAAGCGTGTGGGGAGTCATCACGGATGGGGCCTTTCCGACGCGAGGGACCATGGTGCCGTATACGATCCGCTGGGCGGAGATCTACGTGCAAAATCGCTTGATCCTCGGGCTGTTGCCCGGCTGGGTGTACCCACTTCTGGCCTGGTTTGCACGTCGGTGGTCAGAACGTCGCCAGAATTGTCGGTTCCCCGACGCGGAATCGTCGGTGGCACGGCTCGCGCCTCGGCCCTGGCTGATGATCCATGGCGGACGGGACACCTACATCGGGCCGGAGATTGCGCGCGAACTTTTTGCCAGGGGCAACGGGCCGAAGGAGCTTTGGCTCGTGCCTGAAGCCAAGCACAATCGCTGCCGAGATTGCGATCCGGAGTCGTACGCGCGACCGTCTTCTGGACTTTGTCGACAGGTTTGCCCCTCGCCGCCGCTTGACCAAGGCACCGAAGTCGTTGCCGCGGGTTGTGTCGAAGCACGCCCAACTTTCGAGCGAATTTGTCGGTGAACTGTCTACGGCGGAACTCAGGGCTGAAGTGGTCACCCCCATATCAGGCTGACGGAGGCATCGCGGCGGCCGAATGGAACGGGACCAGAATAGCCTCCCGATTTGGAGTCGAAGACACCGCGAGGATATCAGTTGACGCGTCCCGGACGGGCCCAGGTTCATACCCAGGGGCGGCTGCCGCCGCTGGAATGCTCGCCGGCAATGAACCTCTGCCCCAACGGCGCAATCTTTAATTATGGGTTCGTTTTCCAGGGGCTCGCGCCCGTGACTGTGGATCTCCGCCCCGAGGGGCGAACCCAATCTCCTCCCAATGGTCCAACGAGGAAGTTGTTTACCGCCTGTTCCTAAGTCATGATCAAGTTCCTTAAGCGGATAATCGGGCGCCTATCGCGAAGCGTGCGCGCCGCCTGGCCCAGACCTTTTTCGACCAGACCGAACGCGCCGGCGACGTCCAGCGCGGAGCTGCTCCTGCGGCGGATCGCCCGTCACGCGGACAGTCAGTTCGGAAAAGACCATTTTTTTGCCGAGATCCGCTCGCCGGCCGATTTCGCGCTCGTGTACCAATCAGCGGATACGATGGCCACGAGCCCTACATCGATCGCGTCCGCCAAGGTGACGTGAACGCGCTTTTCGGCAGCGGCACGGAAGTCTTGATGTTCGCGATGACCTCCGGAACGACTAACCGTCCCAAGACGATACCTGTCACCGCCGAGGCACTGAACGATTATCGCGAAGGCTGGAAGATCTGGGGAATCTCCGCGTTTGATGCCCATCCTGAAATGCTTCGCGATGGATTGAAGCCGATCCTTCAGGTGGCCAGCGATTGGCGAGAGAGCCTGACGCCGGGAGGGATCGCGTGCGGGGCCATCACCGGGCTGACGGCTCAGATGCAGAATCCCTTCGTACGCACCGAGTACTGCATGCCAGCCGTTGCTTCCCGAATCAAGGACATCGAGTCGAAATACTACGTCGGGCTTCGGTTCTCGGTCTACCGCGATGTCGGCACGATTATCGCGGCCAATCCGAGCACAATCCTGGCGATGGCCCGGCTTGGTGATCGAGCCAAAGAGGTGTTGATTCGCGACCTGGCCGATGGCACGCTCGACGCCCGCTGGCAGATCCCAGCGGAGATTCGCAGGCAGCTCCGCTTCAGGACGCGACTGCGGCACAGGAATGCTGCTCGTGCCCTGGAAAAGATCGCCAACCAATCCGGCAGACTTCTCCCCAAGGATTACTGGCCTAATATTCAGTTTTTGTCTAACTGGATGGGTGGGACCATGCGGGCGTATCTGCGTGGTTATCCCGAGTATTTCGGGGAGACGCCGGTCCGCGACGTCGGCTTGATCGCGTCGGAGGGCCGGATGACCATCCCGATCGAGGATGGCACACCCGCGGGAATTCTCGATATCCGCCATCACTATTTCGAGTTCATCCCCGAGCCGCAGGCCGAGCTCGCAAAACCGGAAACCGTCGAGGCGACGGAATTGGTCGAGGGCCAGAATTATTTCATTGTGCTCACGACGGCCGGCGGGCTCTATCGGTACAACATTTCCGACTTGGTCCGCTGTGTCGGGTACCACGGCCGTGCGCCCTTGATCGAGTTCTTGAATAAAGGTGCGCACTACTCAAGTCTCACGGGCGAAAAGCTTTCGGAACATCAGGTGATCGCGGCTGTCGAGACGGCCCAGCGCTCCGTGCGGCTTGCGTTTGAAATCCTATCTTCTGATCCCGACATGGGGCGACCCGCCCTTCTATTCGCTCCTCGTCGAGGAGGACGACTTGGTGTCGCCGGGAATGACCGACGGTCTGGCCCGCGGCGTGGAAATCGAGCTGCAACGCCAGAACGTTGAGTATGTCAATAAGCGCGACACCCGCCGGCTCGCGCCGGTCCAGATTCTGCGAATTCGCCAGGGCTCTTGGATGGATTTTCAAAAAAGGCGACTGGTCCAAAGTGGCGGCACGGTCGAACAATATAAGCAGCCTCACTTGGTTAGCGACCTTCAGGTGATCGCGAGCTTCGCTTCGTCGCCCGCGTCGCCTATCCAGGCCGTAAGTCTTGCCGATCAAGATTCAGGCGTCCCTGCCGGATTGTGAGCGCGCCGATGTTTTGTTTGCAGGTTCCACTTGTCCAGCGAGCCAGGTTATGGTAATCGCCTTTCGGCCTCGTTTGTCTGCAAGCGAGGTGAGTGGCTGCATCACGAACTGATTGATGCGGCGGGGGAAAGTTGGCACGACGTGGATTCACGCCAAGGACGCGCGGAACGAGCTTCCTGAACCAACCATCCCCTTGAGGGGAGTTGAATCAATGATCAATGCGATGGAACGCACATGTCGACCGACACATGTGCTCGCGACGATTGTGGGATTAAGCCTCGGTTTTCTTAACTTGGGCTGCGCGGGAATGAGCGGATTCCGTTCTGTCGGAGCTGAGCGGCCATCACTTTTCGGGTTCTGGAATTCCTCCCAAGCGCCGTCACCGACGCCCGCAAATGACCGTTACGCACAGAACATGCATGCTGGCGACTCCAAACTCGGTTTTGAGGCCGAACAGACGGACGTGGCACCCGGGCGTCCTGGCGACCGCACATTGCCGACTCGTCCGACGAATGAACTTGCAGCCATGACAGACCGCGATGCCTCGACGTCGGAATCAGCCCCCACAACCACGCCGGTGGGCGACAAAACGATCCGAGTCACGCTGGGAAGCCCCGAACCTCTCCGAAGTCGCGCCCAACCGACAACTGCGAACGGGAACTTTGCCTCCACTCCGTCGTCGTCGCAATGGAAGGCTGAGGGGTCGAAGCGCCGTCCTGAGACTGTGAATGAGAAGGAAGCAGTTCCGACGCCAATACAAGTGGCTGCCAAGTCCCGCTCGGAAACCGCGCTTGCTCCGAAGGCCAACACTCCGCCCCGAATGGCCGAAGTGCTTGACACGAAAGCCATTCTGACCCAGGCCGAAGCCCGACTTAACGGCATGAACACTTACCAGGTCAAGATTTCCCGGATTGAGCGCGTGGGTGGCCAGCTCCAGCCGGAAGAGGATATTCTTCTCTCGGTTCAGCGGCGCTCCCAAAGCGGTTCGCCTGGAATGGGCGGACGGTCCCAACAAGGGCCGCGAGGTCATCTATTCCAGCACTCTCGATCCGCAGATGATCTTCGTCCACATGGCGAGCTCGCCGATCCCAATTCCGACGATGAAAATCGCCATCGATAGTCCGATCGTGATGAGGAACAGCCGGCACGCGATCACGGAAGCGGGATTTGACACAATCATCGACAATCTCCGAAAGGCGCAGGCAACGGCGACGAAGGGGCAGCAGGGTCACGATTCACTCGAATACAAAGCAATTGAGACGCCTCCGGGCCTGGACGTGCCGGCGCATCACTTTGTGCGCAAAACGCGTTCGGGCGAAACGTGGAATGTCTATCTCGATTCGCGCACCCTGCTACCTCGGCTCGTTTCGGCGGCGGATTCGCGAGGCGAGCTCATCGAGCGTTACATCTACCGTGAAGTCCACGAGAATCCCGTCGAGCTGAAAACGGCTACCGCCTTCGTGCCCGATGAGCGCTGGGGTCGCATCGAACGGTTTGCTCTCTCGCCTGGCGCGCGCGGCGGCTGGCCCTAGTCAGCCAACCGCCAGCCAATCAACCACGCGTTGACTGCCAATCTGACGCTCAAGCCGACTGATGATGCGTGACTTCAACAAGGATTCGAGCGATTTTGCAAAATTGTAAATATCAATCTTGCAATGAGTTGCCACTTTGGGTTGAGATGGATGGATCACGGATTATCCGCTATGGCGCGAGCCGTGCATGCAAGTTCGTGATACTAAGTGTCCATCCGTGTGCTCGATGGATCGGGAGTGAGTCTTTCATGACCTCAGGTCAAATCTTCTCGATCCTCATCACTGACGACGATCCCGCCGCTCGGGAGACGCTGCGCGAAATCGTGGCTCCGCACGGTTTCCATACATTAATGGCCGAGAGCGGCGAGGAAGCGATTGATCTGGTTCGTCAGCACGAGGTACATCTCGCCTTGATGGATATGCACCTGCCCCGGCTGTCGGGGCTCGAGACAATCGCCATCGTCCGTCAGATGAAGGGCGTAATCCCGGCGATTCTCATCACGGCCGACCAGGATGACAACCTGATGCGCCGGGCTCTCTCCGAACATGCTTTCTGCGTTTTGGCCAAACCCGTGAGCAAGCACGTCGTCATCTACGTCGTGCACAAGGCGCTTGAGAAGTACTACAACTAGCAGTCTCCGGGGTGGTGAAAAGTTGGAGTTGCACGCGCTGGGGTTTCATCCCGCTGTCGTTGCGCGTTTCCCCGCACCTTCGCAAGCGGGAGAAAAGGAAGCGCACGAGTCGTCCGCTCGGCACGACAAAGGCTGGTCTGGACCAGGGCTCGTGCCACGCCGATCAAGTCGAAGTTGGCATCTGCCCCGCGATACCCATAATGTGTGCCAGTCCCGCCGGTGGCACTCCCTGCAATTCCTTTTCGCTCTCGTCAGCATCTGTCTGGCCGCGCCTGATGCGTGGTCGCACGACATTCCCAATCAACGGGTCGATCGGTCAATCCAGGTTTCGCTCACGCCCGGTCGAATCTTGATCGATTATGAAGTCAGCCTGACGGAGTTGACGCTCACGCAGGATCTGCGTGCCCTGATCGGGTCGCTGCCGGGGGCCGACCGCGCGGAATGGTTGGCCCGCTATGCCCTGGTGACCGGTCCTCTGAATGCCAAAGGGATTCTCGTTTCCGATCGACGAGCAACCGGCGGTGCTCTCTTTCCGTGATTACGAACTCCTCGTCGAGGAGCATCCGCGCTACACATTTCATCTCGAATCGCCGATACCGGATGAAGGGAGACTCTTGGTTCGCGACACGAATTTCGCCACGAGTGAAGGGACCAGTCGACTGGCTGTCCGCGGTCGCGACGGAGTCAAGGTTAAAGGCGATGATCTGCCGGCGGATGTCGACCAGATCCCGATCCGACCCGTCTGGCAGCTCAGCGACGACGAGCAACGCCGGACCACGGAGGTAAGCGTTCGGTATCATCGGGAAGACGGCGGCTTACATGGCAGTCCGGGGCTGCCGTCGCGAGTCGAGATTGCGCCAGAGTCGACTTCCGCAAAGGCGAACGGGCGATTGAATGGGATCTCCGACCTGCTGGACAAAACACGCGCGGATTTCTTGGTATTTGTTGGCTTTGATGGCCGCTGCGCTGGGCGCGGCGCACGCGGTTCAGCCGGGGCACGGCAAGACACTGGTTACGGCCGTCGCGCTCAATCCGGATTCACGCATGTACCAGGCGGTTCTGTTGGGGATTGGCCACGACTTTGGCTCACATGATGAGCGTTCTCCTGATCGCGGTGGGCCTGTGGTATACGGGTGCGACACAGGTCGGCACTCTGCACGCTGGTCTGACTCAGGTCGCAGGCTTCGCCATCGCCGCGGCCGGATCTGTGGCGCATCGGGCGTCACCTCGCGGGGTACGGTGAACATTCGCCTGACGAGTTCCATCGCATCAAAATGAGCAACCTGGGCATCGTTGGGCTGGGGATGGCGAGTGGCCTGGTCCCTTGCTGGGACGCCGTCGGTCTGATCGTGTTGGCTGCGGCCTTGGGGCGATTGGCCACCGGTGTAGCACTGGTGGTCGCATTCAGCGGCGGCATGGCCGCGGTTTTGGTCGCGGTTGCATGGCTCGCCGGGAAAATGAGATCCGCCACGAACGGGCTCGAACGCTCGGCGATCTGGCAGCGAGGGCTCGGTCTGACTTGCGGCGTCATGCTCGCGGCGATCGGCCTCTATCTGTTCTTCGAGTGAAGCCAAATCGATGAGCATTTCCAGTCTCAAGCTCTTCAAGGTCGCGGTCCCTCTCAAGAAAGTCGTTCGTCACGCCTCTTTCGAGCGGTCAGTCAGCGAGAACCTGGTTGTCCGCGTGACGCTATCCGATGGCGTCGTCGGCTACGGTGAGGGAGTTCCGCGGTCCTATGTGACCGGTGAGACGTTGGAGACTGCGTTCGCCGCGCTCGAAACGCAGGACTGGGCGCGAATCATCGGCCGGCCGTCGAGTTTCGCCGAGGTCGTCGAGCGAGTGAAAGCATTGACGCTCCCCGAGATCGAATCCGACCCGAGGGGAATGGCGGGAAACGCCGCCGCGTTGTGCGCTCGAGCTGGCGGTGCTGGATGCCTACGGCCGCCGGTTCGGCGAATCGGTGGGACGAGCCATCGAATGGGCACGCGTCGAGGGTCTCGAACTTTTTCCCAGTCCGCGGCGGGTTCGATACAGTGGCGCGATCACGGCCGAATCGAGCCCGCGCCGAGCGCGTCTCGGCCTTGAAGATGCGGATTTACGGTTTCCATCAGGTGAAAATCAAAGTGGGTGCCGAGGGCCAGGACGATTGTCGCAGGCTGGGACGGATGCGAACGATACTCGGACGTGGCATGGATATCCGGCTCGACGCGAACGAGGCGTGGTCGGCGTCCGAGCTCATCGATCGCGTGTCGCCGCTGCTTCCGTTCCGTCCAACGGCCCTCGAACAGCCCGTTCCGCATGCCCAGGTCGGGGCTCTTACCGAGCTTCGTCCGCGCCTGGGTGTGCCCGTCATGCTCGACGAGTCCCTGTGTGGATACCCCGATGCACAGGCCGCGATCAACGACCGAACGGCCGACCTGCTCAACGTTCGGCTCTCGAAATGCGGCGGGATCTTTCCAACGCTCCAGATCATCGGCCTCGCTCGAGCGCTCTGGCCTGGGCATCCAACTGGGCTGCCACCCCGGCGAGACGTCCTTGCTGTCGTGCCGCGGGCCGCCATCTGGCCGGTCGAGTCGCGGGGCTGCGCTACGTCGAAGGTTCCTACGACCGTCACATTCTCGCCGCCAACTTGACCCGCGCACGACGTGACTTTCGGCTTCGGCGGCCGGGCGTCGCCCCTTGCTCGGCCCGGGACTCGGCATCGAGGTCGATCCCGCCTTGCTCGAGGCGATGACGGTTCAGACTCGCGAGTTAAACTATGAGTGAGACGGGCATGGAAGTCCGCACGTTCGTTGCTTCGGACGGTTATCCGTTGCATGTCACACTCTGGCGGGCGGCCCAGCAATCTGCCCGTGGTCATGTTGTCATCCTGCATGGAGTTCAGAGTCACGGAGGTTGGTACAAGCGGCTGGGGCGATCACTGGCTTCCGCCGGTTATGAAGTCTCATTTCCGGACCGGCGCGGGTCGGGGGCCAACCAACGCGAACGGGGCCACACCCCATCCGCTCGGCGGTTGATACAAGATCTGGTTGACTGGCTCGAAGCATACGCAACGACCAGCCCGAACTACCAATCGCCGTGGCTGGGATCAGTTGGGGAGGAAAGCTCGTTGTGATCGCCGCGGCTCAAAAGCCCGAGCTGGTCGACGGGATCGCGCTCATCTGTCCGGGACTTCATCCTCGTGTGGGTGTCACTCGCCGCGAGCGACTCCAGATTGCCTGGGCTTTTTTGACGAACCGCCACAAAAGGTTTCCCATCCCATTGTCCGACCCGGCGCTTTTCACCGCCAACCCTGACGGCCAGGCATTCATCGCCGCCGACCGCTTGAGTCTTCACGAGGGGACAGCCGGCTTACTCGCCGCCAGCTTCTTTATCGATCGATGGGTCAAGCGGGCGCCCGCCAGAATTCGGCAGCCGGCCCTGCTGATGCTGGCCGGTCAGGATCGGATCGTGGACAACGCGGCGACATCGCCTACTTTCAAACGCTGGCGTCGACGGACCGCAGGTGATCGAGTATCCCGACGGGTCACCATACGTTGGAATTCGAGCCTGATCCATCACGGTACGCCCTCGACTTGGTCAACTGGATCAACGCTCACGTCGCCAAGACCAAGACCCAAGTGGTCTGAATGACGGCGCACATGCGGGCGTGGCTCACCTGTACCGTGATCTGGCGTCGGTGAGACGAAAAGCGGATTGTCGCATCGTCCGTCATCGGCTCAGGGTCGACTAGTTTGATTTTGCGTGCGATTCACTTCCAAAAGATGACCTATCTTATTAGTAAGAGAGGGCGACGCACATTCAAACCGAACGAGGGCTGGACGATGGATCTCGACAGCGGGATCAAGGCTGCGCGGTCATGGTCGTTGGTCGAAGTGGTGGGCTGAGGCCAGGTTACTGGCGGATGCACCCATGATTCGGCTCGTCGAAGCACGCCGAGAGAGGCTCTCCCGATCGGCCGGTCGGATCGACCTGCGCTCCGGCCGAAGAAATGACCAGTGGACTCATTGCCGAGGAGTTCTTCACACTGCTGCTCATGCTCCCGCGCCTACGTCTTTCTGCTGGACGCCTCGTACAAGATCCTGGCCGCCAGCCAGAGTTTCCGGGATTCTCAGATTCTCCGCGAACGACCCCGAAGGATCGAACTTCATCGAGTTATTAGACTCTGACAGCCAGTTCAGGGCTCGGCTGTTGCTGGAAACGATGGCCGATCGTCCCTGTCTGATCGAGTTGGTGCATCGGACGTCCACCGAGACACGACGCGTCGAAATAAGCTACTAGTTTTTGCCGCATGGGCGATTCCGGTCAGACTCGCATCATCGCCGTGGGCCGTGACCAGGAGGATCCGCTGGAATTGGTCGAGCAGATTGGTTCGGCTCGACACGGAGTCGGAGGAGTCGCGCTATGGGCTGGATCCGGACGAACTGACCGACACATTCGACCGGGCTTGGGAATCGGCATCGGCTTCATGAACGACTGAAAGCCCTCTGGCACGAGGCGAGCGTCAAGGAACGCTTGTCTGGGTGATGATGGCCGACGTGGACCAGTTCCGAAGAATCAACCAGACGTTCGGGCACGAAGCGGGCGACGAACTGCTCAAGGCGATCGCGACGGAAGTTGCACAAATCGGTCCGAGCGCGGGGACTGGGTGTGCCGTTACGGGGGCGATGGATTCCTGTTGGCGGGTGTCTGTACTGACGAGTCGGAGATGCCGGGGCTAGCGGGACGCATTCTGACCGCGATCCGTGGCCTGCGGTTCGATGTGGCGGGAAAACCCCGCGAATCACGATCAGCCTGGGAGCCGCTCTCGCCTACCCGAGCGAACCGGCCAACCTTGGGTGGTCCTCCAACGCGGCCGACCGGGCGGTCCATCGAGCCAAGGACGCGGGGCGCGACCGCTATGACGTCGAACCGGGAGTTCTCGGCATGCCGGAAGGCTGCTTTGCGAAACCAAATCCGCGATTTCGTTAGGAGATTGCTCGTTGCAGTACCGCGAGTCGCGGTTGCAATGAGGCCCATTGAGCCGACTGTAACGCCCCGGAGCTCGAGCTAGCGGCTCATCGACCCGGCAATCGCCGTCAAACGATCGGTCTGTCAGCTTGAAGTTGACGAGCGATGACTACGACTTCTCGCCATTAGCGAGGCTCTGACTGGGCGGGGTCGGTGTCCTTCGGCGGCGTTTTGGGAGGGGCAACCTTTGTTTGGTCTTTGCCTTTGCCTTTGCCTTTGCCTTCACCTTCGCCTTGGCTTTGGTCCTGTTTTCGCGCGGCGGATCTGCGCCGGTCAGCGGATTTGAACTTGAGGGCGATAGAGTTGATGCAATAGCGACGCCGGTGGGAGGGGCCCGTCATCGAAGACATGCCCAAGATGAGCCCCGCACCGCCGGCACATCACTTCTTTTCGTGGCTCCGCCTCCGCTGTTGTCTATCGCCAAGCCGACCGCTTTCGCATTGATCGGATTCCAGAAGCTCGGCCATCCCGTGCCAGACTCAAATTTCTGTCGCGAGCTGAAAAGCGGGGCGCTGCAGCACACGCAAAGGAAGGTCCCAGTGGCAATGGCTGGTGGCATACTGGACTTGAGAACGGCAGTTCGGTTCCTTTACGGCGGGTCACGTATAACTGGTCGCCGGTCAGGACTTTCTGCCCATTCGTCGATCGGTACTCGCCGATGAACTCGGTCTCGGACACTTCGTTTTTCCCTTTCGCCGGTCTTATCCAGTCCGCCGTTTTTATTGTGCTGGTCTTGTCGGCCGTCTTCGAGTCCGATTTCGGCTGTGGTTCAGAAGCGATCTTGGCCCGACGCCGAAATGGTGACGATCAATCCAAGCAGAGCGGCCATCGAGATCGCACGACCAGAATTGCCTTCGGAAACGACGCATGGCTCAATTTCCTCCACGATGACCAAAGTTCGATCCGACCGGAAAGTTTCCGGGGTTCATCCTACTATCGTAGACGGCTCATCTCAACGCACAAGGGATGACCGTGCCGGTGGCCCGGCTTCGGGGCTGCCTTCTTGTTCTCGACCGGTTTCAGCTCGGTTTTCTTGGCGTGGAAAGCGGCTTCGACCAGCCCGGGGGTCGACTCGGGTGCGAAGCCTTCGACGACGGCGACGTCACGGCCTCGGCGCTCGACGACGTACAGACTGTCGTCGAGATTCCGCCAGACCTTGTCGGGAATCGGGTTTCGGAGGTTTTCCGATGATTGCCCAGTTTGGAGGTTTGGTAGTGCGATATATCCCTTGGCGAACTCCCGAGCATCGTCTTCGCTATCCCAGGTCGAGAGCCAGACCAGGCCGAGCCGGTTCTTCGGACCTTCGAAGATGGCATAACGGTCTCCATCCCAACCGGCGGCGGCCCGCTTGCCGCCGTGCTTTCGCAGCAACACGCGAAGTTGCATCTCACCCAGGACATTGCGGCCGACTTCCTTCCATTTTTCCCCCGGCTTGAGCACGCCCAGGTCGATGGAGACCGGCAGATCAGGCTCGGCTCGATACTTTTCGGGATGGAGGATCTGCTCGGTCGAGAGCGGAGGGTTTCGATAAACATCGTCAATCGCGGCCCAGCCGCCCTTGTTGGTCAACTTTGCGCAAAAGACCATGCCCTTGAGGTACGGAAAGATCATCGACTCGCTGATGATCGGTGGAGCGTTCCGGAGGGCCTTTCCCCCTCCCAGAAATGGCAGGAACGACGACAGCAAGTTGAACGTCCACTCGAGGTTCTCGGCCGGCAGTTTGACGATTTCGTCCCCATCCCAATCGTCCATGCCGGCGCCGAACATGGCGAGGGTCGCCTCGCCTTCGATCAGTGCCGAGATCGCCAGGGAACGGTCGTCGTCCTTCTTGACCGCCTCTTGCATGGCGTCCAGGTCGTAGTGCTGGTCGGCCAGCGCATGGGTCAGTTCGTGGGCGATCACGGTCTTGTTCTCATCTTTGTCGAATTCGTCCTTCTTGCCGAACAGCCGCTCGAGCAAAGTGGGTGGTTTTTTCTTCTCGACCTTGGGCTCTTCGATCAGGTGCATCGTCTTGGTCTTGGGGTCATAGAACGCGGCGACCTCCTCGGCATAGACCTGTGCGAGCGTCTCCCTGAGGTTGAAGTCGCGTGGCAAGAGCCCAAATGCCTTCATCGCGAGCTCGTTGGCACGAAACTCCGCGGGCGTCATGTCCTCGTCGATCTCTTTGAGGATCAGCGCTTTCATGTTCTCGCGCTTTGTGACGTCGCGCTTGACCTCCTGCTTGAACGGGATCTTTCGCAGTTGAGGAAGGAGCTGCTCCATCCCGCGTTTGTAGCGAATGACGGCTTCGGTGAATTGACCCTTGTCGGCCAGTCGATCGCCTTCGTCGAGCATTTTGGTCCCGGCGAGAATCGCGGCGGCTTTTTCGTCCCCGCGTCCGTGAGCGGGGAAGAAAAGAATAAGGGCCAACGTCGTCACAAACAAGGCCGAAGAGAAAGCGCATGGGCGTTTCCTGATTGATTGGTCGGAGATCGGAGAGACTCGATAAGAGAAATCCGCACGATCGGGTCTCGTTTCATCGTGAGCGAGGACCGACTACCAGGGCCGGACGTCGTGCGTTTTGGCGTCCTGGTTGAGGCGACACCCGGATTGGCACGGACTGACTGACCAGGGCTGGAGGTCGATCGTTCGCCGGCAGCTCGAAGGTCACAGAGCAAGTTGGCTGCCCGTATTCGCACCTCGTTCCGGTTACGCGGGCCGTCGCGCTGTGCCTATCGTGCTGGGCGATCTGATCGGAGAGGAAGTGGAGGATCACCGTCTCCGGAAGATCGAGCGATCGAGTGAATCGAACTTTGCTCTGCAGTGGTCATCCGCTTTAAGTTTCCAGGCGTTGTCGGCCCTGAATTGCTTCTGGCGATCAAATTCGTAGCCATATCGCTTGGCCAGCTTGTCGATTTCCGGGCCCGCGCTGTTCCCCGAACGAATGCAGCACGTTGCGAAGCTCGTCCCTGAACTTGACCCGCTCGCTCTGCCGCATTGCGTGGAACTCAGCCTGCTGTTTCGCGTCGAACCTATCGATCTCAGCCTGTTTTTTCGCGGCTTCGTTCGCGATCTCGCGGACTGACTCTTCCTTGGTCGGAAGCGGCTCAGGTTTGACTTCGACGACTTCACCATTCCCACTCTCTACGTCAAAAACACCGGCTGGCTCGCCATCCGCTTTAACGGACTTCACCGCCATTGGACCGTGCGAGTCTTTAGGCGACTCCTTGCCTTGATTCGAGGCTTCGTTGGTCGCGACGATCGGCTTGGCGACCTCGGTCGGCGTCGCCGCTTTGTCTGGCGGTCGTAATTGGATCATCGGGTTCTGAAGGATCGATTGAGAGTGCGATTCTGTTGTCTTGCCGGCTGCGGCGAGTGGGGTCTCGGTCGCGGTGGGCATCGAAGCCAAACCGGCTACTGGAACCGAACCAGCGCCCGTCTTGGGTTGAGCCGAGATCGGCTTCTGCGAGCCGGAATCGGAACTCTTGACAGCCGCTACGGCCGGCGCACCTGCTGCCACACTGATCGGCGACGCTGGAGCGGCGGTTCCGATTGGCGCGCGGATGCGCCTTGGATCGAATCCGAGGGCGTCGTCGAGCCCGGAGCGGGAATCGGAGCCACGAGTGCTGCTTCCGGTACAAACGGCTGTGAGTTAAGCGCCAGTGGTTCGGCCGGCTTGCTTACGGCGGAGTGGAGAACGACATCCTGACCTCGTTCGATCTGGCGTTCAAATGCTTGTCTGGCAAGGGCCTCCCGCGTACGAGCGCCGACCACGACCAGCCGATGATAAATCGCGATCACGCTCATCGGCACGATGATTAGCAAGGGAATGAACAGCCACAATGGTACCCCGCGGTTGCGGTATTGAACCAAGACGACCGGTTTCGCGGGTGGGGATGGTTCTCGTGCATCATCGAGCGGGTCGACCTCCAACAAGCGGTCGGTTTCACTCCCCATGGGATTTCGTCTCCAATCGCCGTTGACCAGTCTCGTTATGCTCGCAAGCCCAAATGCAATTTGAAAATACGAAACTGGGGCAGTCCGAAAGACCCTCCCAGTGTACCAGAAGGGTGGCTGTCCTGAACACTGATGATCGACTGCATCACGTCGGTCTCATCCGGCGACCGGTCGCGAAACGGACTCCTCGCGACGGCTATCCCATTGCGGGCAGAGGGGGTGGAGTCAGAAGTGGCGGGGCAAGTGGCACCTCTTCCTCGGCTGCTTGGCCGGTGACCGTCTCGGCCATCGGCCAGTATTCCAGTCGGACTTCCTTACCCACCACCGCCACGAACGGACAGGGAGGGATTTCCGTCCACGTGCCACTGTTAATGTAGAGCACGCCCTCATGCTCGGCGACCATGGGGAGATGAGTGTGCCCGCACGTCACATAGCGGAAGCCGCGCCCTCGAGCGTACTCGATGGCCCGTCGCTCGATGAGTTGGCTGTTGCGCTGCCATCGCTTCGAAATCCGACGAATCCAGCGGGCCGCCCGATGGGGCATCCATTTTTGAATGAAATAAAAGATGCCGCATGCAATCTCGGTCAACCACGGATAGGCCGTCGTAAATGTGTCGAACTGGTCGCCGTGAAGGATCAACAGTCGGATCTGGTGATTATCGTAAACGTATTCATCGAGGATCTCGACTCCGACGATGTGGCTGATGATGTCGATCGGGCCATCATGGTTGCCTCGAATCCAGACCAGGTGGAAGTCATCGCGGTCCGAGTTGCGACGAATGATCTTGAGACAAGCGAAATGCCGTTTCGTCAAGCGTTTGAAGTTCAAGTCGTCGAAGACATCGCCGTTGATGACGAGCTGATCGCAATGTTCGCACGGCCCAGATCAAGAACCCTTCGAGCAGCTTCGCCTGGCAGACCTCGCTGCCCAGGTGCAGGTCGCTGATCACGATGCAGTCGTAGTGATGAGTCGCATCGGCCAGATCAAGGGGATTCGGGGGCGTCTCCATCGCTCGGCTCCGGTAAGGCATAGCAGGCAGGCAAAGATCGACAGGAAAACGGATGGAGGATGAACCGAAGTCAGGATGAGGGGCGGTTCAAACGAGGCAGTCGTTCGCCGATCGCGATCCGGCAACCCATCCTCGATTCCACTGCCGCTCACGGCCATTCGCGTAGTACGCCATCCCGGGATAATCGCGAACAAAACCGAGTTCCGCCAAACGGGCCGCATCGGAGCTCTCCAAGGCGGCGACCCCATTATACGTTTCCACCTTGAGGATTCGCCGTTTAGAGCCGGTTAAGCTCGGAAGAAAGTTGAGTGCAGAATCGATGTCGGTGCTGGATGCCCAGGAGAGTCCGGTCAACCGCTTGCCGTACGATTCGATGATCAAGACCGGCCGGCCGCGCTTTCAGAACCAGGAAGTTGCCGGCGGCTCGCGGCAACCGCGCAATGCCCCCCTCCAATAGCTCGATATCCAGCGGGGCGCCGGCGCCGTAGATATTCGCCGGGTCGATGGTGGAAACAAGGACCAGGGGCGCGCGAAGCCTGCGAGGCCGCCCCAAGCCGGCCCAGCTCGAGGGCGGCCTCCTCCAATGCGTACTGCACGCCGGATAGTCCTTCCACGAAATAACCACGACGGATCTCGCCACGCCACTCCGCTCGTCCCAAGAGCGGCGCCAGGTCGGCCCAGGAGGGTGCCGACGCTTCCAGAGAAACGACCTCACGCGTCAAGCACACCATATCGCTCCGAGGAGGACGGCCGCCCACGCAAGCAGTCCCGATTCCGGATCGACGGCGGCCGATCCAGCCGCGACCATCGCCCCTCGGCCTGCGGCACGAGCACCCGTTTCGGCCGGATTCGGAGCGAGTGGCCCTGCGCGGCTCGTCGCGGCGGCCTCGGCGAGTGCTTGGAGAGTCGACTCAGATCCGGATCGCAACGGGTCGAATCGGTCGTTCGTCACCAGACCTCGGCCCAACAATTCGCGAAGGTCTCGATGCAACCGCGACGGTTCCATTCCCCCCAACCGCGCCAGGTCGGTCGCGAAACTCGCCCCGTGCCGCTGCAGCAGCTCCATCACCGTCTCTTCCTGAGGCGAGAGCGGCGCTGAGGATTCCGGTTCATGGCCGAGCTCGCCGAGAAAATCGCGAGGGAAAAACGCGACTCTCGGCTCGTCCCGCGTTCCATTCCCGGCTCGCCAGAGCCAGGTCGCTCGTCCGAGGACTTCGTCGAGCCAGCCGGAGCGGTAGTCCTTGATCCGTCGCGGCAGGATCTCGCTTTCCCAGTCCGCCGCCATAGCCGCGAACCCCTGCAATTGCTCGAGGATCGACCTCGACGAATGCCGGCCCGTCGCCACGTGTCGACGGATGAACATGTTGCCGGCGCAACAGGAAATCCGCGAAGACTTCCGGAGTAACCGCCAGGCTCTCGCGGCGGCGGACCGCCACCGTCATTCTTCGGATCTCGTTCAGGTTCTCCCGCTCTGCCCAGCGCGTTTCACGGTTCGATCCCGAATCAACCAGTCCGAACGACCTTCCCCTCCTCGGACCACCGATCCAACAATTCGGTCGCCTCGGCCGAGGAGATCGGGTAGCGAGCGGTCAACTCGGCCAGTCCGATCAAGGCACGCGTTCCCAGAAACCTTCGAACGATTGTCGTCGCGGGCGTCATCGATTGCCTCTCCGGCGGTGCCCGTCCCCGGCCGGGAATGCCGTGTGATAGAGTGGTACCTGTTCGGCGAGAATCCATCGCAACGGTTCCGACGACTCCGGCCAGCTCGATCGTGACGCTCGATCCGTTTCGACGCAGCTCGATCAAGAGCGCGTTCATCGGACCGGATATCTCGGCTACAGTCAAGTCGCCGACCAGGCGAAGGTGTTCGGCCATCTCGTCCGCGGTGCCGCGGCGGCTGCCCCAGCGCGGCGGAGACGATTCTCGACACGGCCGATCGCCTGGGGGTCAAGCCAGTCGTCGAGCCGTCCGCCACGCAAGAGGGGCTGGAGCAGGTCTTCGTCGATCAGCCGAGCCGACCGGCTTTCGGTCGCTACGTTTTGGCTCGTCCCACTCGTAGATTTGAGCCGCGGTGAACAAGAAAATCAGTTCCGAGGTGAACGGCGAAGGGATTTCACCTTGACGGCGGACAACCCGAATCGTTCCATTCTGGATCGAGTCCAGGACCTCGCGAAGGCGAGGAAGGTCCAGGTCGTCGTCGAGACACTCACGCATCGTCTCGATCACGATCGGGAAATCGGCGAATTGCTTGGCGACCTGCAGCAAGTCTTTTGAGCGGAGCCGCTGCAGCCAGAGCGGAGTGCGCTTCGCCGGATCAGGACGAGGCATCAATAACGCTCTTCCCGCGTTTTGACGGAACCTGAGTCCAAAGAGCGCGGTCTCGGGGAGTTCTTCGTGGATCAAGCGTTCGGCCAGCTCCCCGGTCAGACCGTCGAACAAGTCCAGAGGCGGGTCGTCCATGCCGGGAAGCCGGAACAGCAGGCCATCGTCGGTATGCAGACAAGCCGGCGACCAGCCCGAACCGGTGGCGGATCGTTCCCAGAAGCGCAATTTTGAGAGCGTGATGGAACTTGCCGCCGAATGGCGACAGCACAGCCAACCCCAGCTCGCCCGCCTGGTCCAGGAAGGATTCGATCAAGATCGTGCGATCGTCGGGTACGGCACCCGCCAACCGCTTCTGCGCGCAGTATGTAGTGTCTCAATTGTCGCGCGCACTGCCGAATTAAGCCGGCATTCCCGTTCGATCCACGGGAGCAGCTCTGGATCGTCGATCCGCTCGGCCAGCTCACGGGATGAGGGCACCCACCGCCTCGCCCAACTCGGGCGACCGCGACGTGCTCTCACCGCGCCAGAACGGCATCAGGGCCGTCTGGCCTTCCGCTTTGGCGACGATCACGCGATGCGGCTCAATGGCGATAATCCGCCAGGTGGAATTGCCCAGCACGAATGTCTCGCCGACGCGACGCTCAAAGACAAACTCCTCGTCGAGCTCGCCCAACCGTGGCCCACCCTCGCCCAGATACACGGGAAATTGACCCGTATCGGGAATCGTACCGCCGCCGACCAGCGGCAAGGTGGGCCGTGCCCGGCAACGCGGATAGGCGGTTGTGAATCCGGTCCCAGACGACTCGAGCCCGCAGGTCGCGAAACGATTCCGTCGGAAATCGACCGGACACCAGCCGCAAAACACTCTCAAACGCATCCGGCGGCCAGGTTCTGGTAGGGATAGGCGCCGCCGAACCAGCTCAAACAGCGCGGGCACATCCCAAGGTTCCATTGCCACACACGCGATGACCTGCTGGGCCAGAACGTCGAGACAGCCTTGCGGTACGCGGAGATGCTCGATTTGACCGTGAACCATGCAGCGAGCCAACGCGGCGGATTCCAGCAGGTCGGCCGACGTTTTTGCGATCAACCGCCCTTTGCTCACACCGTGGACGACGTGGCCAGCTCGGCCCACCCGCTGAAGGCCTCGCGCGACGTTTCCCGGCGATTCGACCTGGCAAACCAGGTCGACCGCGCCCATGTCGATCCCCAACTCGAGTGATGCGGTGGCCACGACCGCTGCCAGCTCCCCTTCCTTGAGGGCAGTCTCGGTCGTTCTGCGCTCTTCCAGGCTGATACTGCCATGATGAGCACGCATTCTCGGCGTCGAGTCCGATACCGCTTCAAATCCAATTCCTTCCGCGGCAACTTCATCTTCGCTTTGATCCTCGCTTGAACTGGCCAATTTGTTGAGTCGGGCGGTCAGCTTTTCGACTGTTCTCCGATTGTTGGCAAAGATGATCGTCGAGCGGTGATTATTAACGAGGGTGGATAACTGCTGCTCGATGTCCGGCCAGATCGAGCCGTTACTGGGGGCCGCGGGGCCGAGCAGCGTTCTTGGCCAGATCACTTCGAGATCGAGGTCTCGTCTCCAACCGGCGTCGATGATCGTGACCGGGCGCGGCTTCGCTCGACGCTCGGATGAGGTGTCGCCGATTCGATCTAGCCCTCCGAGATAGCGGGCAACTTCTTCCAGCGGGCGCTGGGTGGCCGAAAGGCCGATCCGAACGAAACTCGACAAGATTATTCGCCTCCAGTCGTTCCAGCAGCAAAGCCAAGAACACCCCTCGCTTGTTCCCGCAGACCGCATGGATCTCGTCCACGATTACGTGCGTGATCCCGCGAAGAATCGCCCTGGCCCGGCTGGTCAGCATCAAGTGGAGTGATTCGGGCGTGGTGATCAGAATGTCCGGTGGCTTCCGGACCAATCTGGCCCGTTCCTGAGTGGGTGTGTCACCGCTTCGGACCGCGACGTTCAGAATCGGGTAGCCGATCGCCCATGGCCTCCGATTTGGCGAGTATTCCCTCGAGCGGAAACTGGAGATTGCGCCAGACGTCTTGATTGAGCGCCTTGAGCGGCGAAATATAGAGGATTCTGACGCCTGGCTTCTCTTTCGGGGTTCGCCAAAGATGGTCGAGAGCCGCCAAGAACGCGGCGAGTGTCTTCCCCGAACCGGTCGGTGCCACGATCAGGGTGTTCTGCCCGGCCGCGATCGCGGGCCAGCCGAGCCGTTGAGGCGGCGTCGGTTCCCCGAACGTCTCTCGGAACCAAGAGGACACCGCCGGATGGAACTGGTCCAGCACGCGAGTCGAGTCAGCACATCCAATATCCATCGATCGTCTGCCCTGTCGGTCGAACTGGTGCCAGTTCGCTAAATCAAGGCCTTTGATTCTGACTCATCGTCCCGCGTCTCGCAAGAGGTTTTCTGTACAAAAGTTTATGTCGAGATCGATCGCACTGCCCGAATCGATTCGACAATCGAGCGGTTCTCGCCGTGTCAACGGGTTCCACGCCGGCTTATCATTCTTGAAGAGTCGAACTTCAACGGCGAAGACTCAGTCCTTCTCGGAGAGGTGAACCATGCCCGACCTGAGCGAGATGATCCGTGAGTATTGCTCGATCCTGGAGCAAGAACGACGACTCTCCGAGCGGAAGGAACAGATCAGGACGTCGATCAGCGAGGAAATGAAACGGCAGGAAATCAACCTGTCGCGTTGTGACCAGGGAAGTGCGCAGATGAGTTATCGATACAAATTACATCCCAAGGTTGGGCCGGTGCTTAATCTTTTGAATAGCGAAGATCTCTACTTTTTCGCCAATTTCACACCGGCTCGTGTGAAGGAAGTCCTCGTCCCGAAGTACGGGCGTGAAGCACTGATTCCGTTATTCGACTATGAGAAGAGCCAGTTTCTATTGATCAAACGGGCTGTTGGTCCTCCATGATCTCCAATTCCGTCAGACCAAGGCGTCACTGTCGACCAGGGCGTGCTTGATTATCGAGCGGAGTATCAGCCCGACGCTTTGTTGACGTTTTTTGGAAAGCTCAACAAGGGCCGTCGCCCAGTCCTTCGGTAAAAGTAAGACCGATCTCCACGACTTCATCCGGGGGCGCATTGCTGGAGAATGAAGCAGGAGGAGCACTTTTTGGGGCTAACGGCGGAGATAGAGTGGATGTCGACATAGCAGATTCCTCGGCGAACGTGCGTGGTCACGGCTTTCGCAACAATTGCCAGCTTTAAGAGCAAATGTTGCGCCAAGCTCCTAGAAGCGGAAGAAGACCGTGATAAACAGGATCGCGACGAGACCGGCGATGATGCAACGATGGCGAAATGCACGATCCAGCGGAGATCGCTGTTTTCCGAGGGTGCGACCGAGGTTCCCCAGAATCGTCCTTCGCAGCGGGGACCGTTGTCGTAGAACGGATTTTGACGGGCAGGGGGGGCGGCGGGTGCTGATGGCGGGGGGCTGTGGATGGTTCGGCCATACCGAGGTCGCGGAGCGAGAAACGATCTGGACCGGTTATGGAGTCGCTCCCGAGCAGGCGGAGGTCCTCTTCGTCGAACTCGGGAGGTGGGGGGTGAAAGCTGCGTGCGGCGTCGGCCTCGGCACCCAGGATCGCGTGAACGCGCGCCGGGGTCGGTCCAGCGCGTCAGGTCGATGCGGAGCTCGGCGAGTTCTTGATAGCGTTCCGCCGGCTCCTTGCTCATGAGCTTGCGGACAATCGCGGCGAACGCCGCCGGTACGCCTCGTGCCCGCGTTCTCAAGCGGATCCGGGTCTTCCATGCGCTGCTTGAAGATCTTGTTGATCAGGTCGCCCCCCTCAAAGGGGGCTCTCCCGGCCAGCGCGAAATAGAGCGTGCAGCCCAGACTGTAAAGATCGCTGCGCGCGTCGGCCTTGGCGGCGTCTCGTAATTGCTCGGGGCTCGCGTAGTCAACCGTGCCGAGCACGGTATTGGCTCGGGTCAGCCCGGACTTGTCGTCCAGGGCGCGCGCCAGGCCCATGTCGAGCAGCTTGACCCCCCCCTCGGGTGTAATCATGATATTCGACGGCTTGATGTCGCGATGCACGAGTCCCGACGCATGGGCTGCCTCCAGCCCGTCGATCAATTTCAGGAACAGCCGAGCCGCGTCCGGCACCCTCAGTGGTCCCACTTGGTCGCTCTTGACCATTTGGTACAGACTTTGACCGGGGATGTACTCCATGACCATGAAGTACACGTCACCTTCGTTGCCGACAGAGAGCGTTCGAGCCAGGTTCGGGTGCGAACAGCGCTGGGAGAGATCCATCTCCTTGCGAAACCGGCGCAGGGCATTTACTTCCTCAAGTGCCTTGCGAGGGGGAAGCACCTTGATCGCGACACGGTGCTCGTCGTCATTGACAGCCAGATAGACTTTGCCCATGCCCCCTTCACCGAGGGGACGGAGGAGTCGATAACCGCCGAGGAAAAACCCCAGGGTCGCCCCCGCCAAGAGTTTCTTGGCCTGATACGAAGTCAGCCAGCCGTTTTGAACGAGTTGCCGGGCCAGGCGAACGGGCGCGTCTTCAGACGAGGCGAACTCAAGCTGAGCTTGGAACCCACGTTAAGACTTCGGATGGGACCAACCCCGACTTGACGGCGTTGGCAGTGAAGTCGTCCAGCCGGAGCATGAAGCACACACCCCGTTCAGTCGAAGCATCAACGAGGCAAATTCCGCGGTCCATCAATGCCATGCGGTCAGGCGGCCCCGGCGGTGGCGTCTTGCTTGGGCGACCGCATGAATGATCAGGCAGGTCACATTATCTTTGGAATCGTTGTCCAGCGCCATGTCCTTGAGCTTGACCGCCGCAAGCTGAGGATCGTCGATGCTTCCCAGAACCCGCGTCAGATCCTTATCCGAAACCACGCCAGTCAAGCCGTCACTCGCCATGAGCAGCCGGTCCCCGGGCCGAACGTCGAGAACCCGTACGTCTTCCGGACCACTGCGCGCGTCCTTGCTGCCCAGGTAGAGGTACAACACGTTTTTGAATTTATGGTTGGGCAGCTCATCCGCGGTGATCGTACCGGCATCGAGCAAGGCGTCGGCCAGGGAGTGGTCCTTGGTGAGCTGCTCCAGGCGGCCGTCGCGTAGCCGGTAGGCACGCGAGTCGCCGATGCCCGCCACGAACACCCGGTCGAACCGAAACTGGGCCAGGACCACGGTCGTCCCCATGTTGGAGAAGTCCGGCACAGCTCCCGAGCTGCCAAGGATTTCTTGGTTCACTTCGGCCACGGCATCTCGAATCGCCTCCTTGATGCGACTGGTTTCCTTTTCGTCCGGCGACAGTCGTCGGGCGATCGCGCCGGGGATCAGCTCCACCGCCATCAAGCTAGCTTGCTCGCCGGCCTGCTGGCCACCCATCCCATCGGCCACGATGAATAGGTTTGACGGTTCCAGCGTCAAGGGCGTGGCCTCGCTGTTGCTTTCGGCAGTGACATCGTGCCGCACCGACCGACGGCCGGGCACGTAAAAGTTATCCTCGTTGTGCTCCCGGTAGTTGCCACGGACGGAAACGACTCCCACTTTCAGCTTGAGCTGGCCCGGCAGAAGCGTGAACGAAGAAAGGGTGGCGAATTCCTCCGTCGGTTCGCCATCGCCCTCTTCAGGCCCCGGCCTGAAACGGTGTTTCATCCAGCTCCACCAATCGCGAAACCCGCTCACCTCAGTCGCACCCTTCCCCGTGAGCAGCCGCCATCCAGCTTAATATTACCGTTTGCGCGCTCACTCGCTTTGCCTTCCCAGCGTCGCAAATCCGCTCAAACAAGTGCCGGCAGGGTTTGATTTGAACGGGAATCGCTCACGATTAATTCTGATAGAACCTAGGCCTCCAATCAAGTGGGTGAAGTGTCGGTGATCACTGTCAAGCCCTCCCGACTGATGGGATTGTGCGAAAATCGAAACACTCATAGTCGAGCATGTGCTGGACTGGCCCATCTCATCAGGTCGTCTACTCCGACGGAGCGATATGTCATGAACACTTCACCCGCCTCAAAACCCGCCGTCAAGCCTTGATAGCGATTCATGGCTTCGACGCGCGCGAAAGATCCCAACCTTGCTCGCGGGAAACTGGGTCTGGTACGCCCGAATCGCCTCGAGCTTCACTTCGAGAGTCGATCCGATATCCGCGACAATGTACCCAGATGCCTCGGGCAAGTCCAACCCATGAAGCGCGATCGGGAAACTTAGCTGGTTGCCGATCGTGTGGGTCGGCAGGCCATCGAAGAATTCGTCCCATTTGGTCAGGCGACTGTAGAAGACCGCCGCGTCGGTAATCAGCATCGCCTGATAATGGTCGGGAGAGGCGAGCACGGTCTTGCCCCCGAATCCGAGGACGACTTTGGGTTTGAGTCGGCGAAACACCTTTGCCAGGGCGATCCGCGTCTCGAACGAGTCGAATAGCCGGCGATTGGGCAAGTTCAAGTTCAGACGGATCGAAACTCCCAAGATCTGGGCCGCCCGTTCCGCCTCGGCCAGTCGCACCTCCGGCCCCGGTGAATGAGGCGTTGGCTCACCGTCGGTCAAGTCGACGATGCCGACAGCGTAACCTTTCCGCGCCAGGCTCGCCAGTGTGCCACCACATGCGATTTCAACATCGTCCGGATGCGCGCCCACCGCCAATAGGTCGAGTTCCGGGTCCCGTGACTCGGCCATACGAATACCACCTCGCGAGTCCGTTTTGTACGACGAGCGCCCAATTCCAATATAGTCGATGCAATTACCGAATCACAACCAACTGATCCGGCAAACAAGGGCACGCCATCTGGAATGTCGGCCAGCGGGCACGATCACCTTGCACGTAGTGTTCAGTCATGAGAATCGTCCCGCTTGGTCACGACCAGAAGAAAGGTTGGGTTAATAGCCTCGAATCGGAGCCGGTCCATCTGTTCAATTCCCCGCGCCAACGGCGACGTTCCAGACTCGAACTTCCCCCGCGAGATTCTTCAAAGTCTGGTATCCCGTCGCTAATCCGTCGATGGTCGCGACGTTGACCGCCATGCTCCCCCCTGAATCAGTCGGGAATACGCCGCGTTCAGCACAAGGTCGACCTGTCGGCCCGTTCCCCCCACGAAAATGGCGTCGGGCTCCGGCAGCGTCGCCAACACTTCGGCGCGCGCGCCGAGCACTGCGCACGTTGGGGACGCCGAACTCCTCCGCGTTGGCCTGGATAAGCGTGATATCGGCCGGCTCCGGCTCGATCGCATACACGGTTCCGAGATGAGCAAGCTGGGCCGCCTCGATCGCCACCGAGCCTGAGCCCGCGCCGATATCCCAGACGGTACTCGTCGCCCGAATGTCGAGCTGGCCAGGGCGATCGAGCGAACTTCCGCGATTGTGACCAGTCCACGTTTGGGAAGGGACTGAACGAACGCGTCGTCCGGATTGCCGAACAAGCGATGACGGCTCGCTCGACTGGCCCGATCGGGCCGGTTCGGCTTGCGGACCAGAATCATCACATTGAGCGGGTTAAACTCCATCGCAGTCATGTCGGAAAGCTCGGACTGTGTGACCCGCTCGTCGGGTGACCCGAGGTTTTCACACACATAAGCCCGAAAATAGTCGATCCCTCGCTCCAATAATTCCCTGGCGAGTCGCGCGGGCGGACATTCCTCGCTCGAGAACAGTCCGATCTTTTCGGCCGTTCTGATCCGGTCGATGACCGCCTCGATCGGCCGGCCGGCCAGGTTGGTCAAGTAGGCGTCTTCCCAGCTTTCCTTGATCCGCGCAAATGCGAGCTGCATGCTGCTGACGTGGGGTACAACCTCGAACACATCCTTGCCCAGCCGGTCGCAAAGATACCGTGCGACCCCATAAAACAGTGGGTCGCCACTGCTGACCAAAATCGGATTGGCGTACGCGAGCGCGTCACGAACTTGCCGGAGCGCCACGCTCATGTCCGGCTCAAGTGCCTGTTTGCGGGTCGGAACCGACTCGAGCAACGTCAGGATCGAAGGCGCCCCCAGAATGATGTCGGCCCCCATGACCAGCCGGCGCGCTGGCTCAGTCAGACCGGCAAGCCCGTCGTCACCAATACCCAAGATCACTAACTTCGATCGGGCCCTGCTCAACGTCGCCATCCCTTACTCGCCCGCCGCAATGCCGCGGAATCCTCCCGTCCCCCCCTTCGCGACGGGCATTGTACTACCGATCCCATCCTCAAGCCAACAGGAAAGAACCGGATTCTCACGACGGAGAACACGGAGGCAATATAAATATCTTAACAGATTATTATATGACTATTCTATAACTTATGGGTCTACATTGTATTGTCTTTCTCAGTGCTCGGGGTGTTCTCGGTGGTGAAGTCTCGTGTTTCTGCTTTTTGGCGAATCTCAGCTCCGTTCTTGTGGGCAGCCTCCAGGTGCGCAGGGGAGGAGCCAGTCGCCGATCAGGCGAGCGAGGAGTTCAGCATGAGTGAGGTGGGGCTGATGGCCGACAATCGGCAAGACGACGCCCTCGGCCCGCGGAAGGGCGTTTTTCAATTCGTCGTAATAGCGGCTCGAGACGATTCGGTCCTCATTGCCGTGAATCAAGAGGACCTCGGCGAGGGTCGCCGCCAAGATCGGCCGCAAGTCGAGATGGGCAAGCAGTTTGATGCGGTGGGCCATCGCCGCGGATGCTGGTCAAGCCATTCTGTTCGAGGTAAAACGTCCAGCGATCTTCCATCAATGCGGGGAACTCCAGCTTGTTGTTATAGGTCAGCACCGTTCGACGGAGGGGTAAACGCTGGGACGTGCCCGGAACCAATTGGCCCAGACGAAGGGCCCACCGCTCGAGCCGGCTGAAATCGCGGTGGGCAAACGCGCCCTGCACGGCCGTCCTGGGGAATCGTCGTCCTTCGCGGTGCAACGCTTTGAGCACAATCGTCGAACCAAACGATGAGCCGACGAGGAAGACTCGGCCAAGCTTCAGATGGTCGATCAACCCGAACAGGTCGTCCACGAGGTGATCGTGGTTGATTTGCGCCAGGTTCGCGCCGTCCGCGGGGTTTTCGCCAGGATAGTCATAAAGAATCGTCCGAAACCGATCGCCGAGCTGATTCAGCAGTAACGCGTAGGTGCGGTAGGTTGACGCGATGCCCGGAACCAGAATCAAGGGAGGTCCCTGCCCTTTGATCCGGTAGGTCATCCGGTAGCGAGGACCGGCCCATTGACCGACTTCGGACGTTGCATCGTACGCGTTCACCTCGGCGCGAATATTGGCTGGGGCGGGGCAGGGGGGGCGAGCTGGCTCGAGGACGGACGAGTCGACGTGACGCGCCGAAGGGTCAGGCAACGGTTGCGACATGGGCCTCGGTAGGAGTCGAAGAAGAGGAAGGGACCGCATGGAATGCCATGCTGGCGAAGCTTACACAGCAAGTCCGACGCTCGTCGAGCGCCTGGGCGTACTTGAGCACGCGGCCCTGCGCTGGTCCGATGGCATGCAACATGGTGTAGGTCGCCGCCAGACCGCAAACTCGCCAGCGGTTGCCGACGTTGGCCGCGGTCTGGAACCAACCTCGGGGATCGCACGCGGCGGCGCGCTGAAGCATGGCACCGTCGAATGAGCCGACTATCTCTTGCAGTGGTGGATCGACCGGCGTCGGGTCCCCGAACTCAGGGCCGACGTGGCATAAGTCGATCCCTCCGATGTATGCGACTCTTTTGCCGCTCGACGCTTCTGCCGCCCGCAACGCCTCGATGAATCGACCCACTGCCGGATCCTCAATCGGATCGACGCCGCGCTCCATCAGGTCATGGAACGAACCGCAGAGAATCGGCACGATCGTGAATTCGCGGCGCCCTCCTAACAAATATTGGAGGAAGACGACCTGAAACTCAATGGAATGTTCCGAGCGGTGCGAAAGCTCGTCCTCGAAAAACTCACGCCCGGCCAACGCGGAAATTCGATCGACGTACGATCGGTCGGTCGCGACGAGGCCAAGAGGGGTTTCGAAATCCTTGCAAGTGAGGGCGAACCGCTGCCGGCAATACTGATGGGACACTCCCAGGATGACGAACGTGTCGGCATCGGAGTTTTCCACAAGTTCTTTATAGGACCAGGTATACACCGATCCACCGCGCTGAAAGTCGATATGCGGGCTCAGGATGCCGCGGATCGCCGATGATGTCATGGCAGGCGCTGCGACTGGTACGCCGGCGCCGTCGGCGCCGACGAAAAAATGTTCAAGTTGCGCGGTGAGGGCACGAACGGTCCCCGCGTAGGAACGTCCAGCCATCGCGGCCGGTCGTCGTCGCGACGTCTCGGTACGACTGGAAGAACTGCTCAAAGGTCGGCCCTTCGATGATCATGGCCGCGTCCAACCGCCGCACCAAATCTTGAAGCTCCTTGAGCCCGACGAACATGCCCGTTTGGCGAAGGACGGTCGCTTGAATCTCGATCAAGGTCGATCGGCCATCGAAATGGCGCACGATGTGATTGAAGAAATCGAGGGGAAGGGCGAACGGTTGAGGTAGGACGCCGGATGGATCCTGCAGCACTACGAACGATTGACCCTGATGCTCAACGCGCCGAGGCATGACTGGACGAAGTTTGGGTCGTTCGAGAGACGACATAACAACGTCCCTGCCTATCAGAATGCGCATCCGACACTTGGACAGCGCGATTCAAATCGCACCAAATCCCGTATTCAATGTTAACCGAGTGGCGTTAGCCGTCAAGCCGAGCGCCGCGGGCCCCGCGGAAGACTGCCGATCAGAGGCAGGGGCCACGCCGGCGGCGCAGATCTCTCGAATGGGTTCGGGTCGCATGTTCCGTCTCCACTACACATGGAACTGTTCATCAATGAACAGAAGATCCCAGACGTTTGCTGCACCGGTTCTTCGCTCATTAGTAACTTGATCAGGACCGTACTTGAACAGAACACCTTCGTTCTTCTCGATAATTGCGTCCAGCAAAAATCATACCAATCGCGCCTGTTCTACTCAGAACGAATGCTGGCAACGAGTTTTGCGTCCGGAACTTGAAATCCTCGCCTACGTCGGATTGCGGTTCCGCTTGGTCCAATGGCGCAGACCAGCCCGTTTTTGTGGCGTTGACGCCACGAATTTGACCAACCGACTATTGGGAGTGATCTGAACGGTGTTCTGGCGAGACGTCAGACTGGGCGTTGAGCGGGCTGCACTGGTCGCAATCGGCGAACTATGCTAGGTTCCGCGTCTTGCGGTTGATGAGACGACGGAAACGTCGCATCTTTTCTCAAGAGCCAGCGGGGCTCGGGCGGGTATCACGGAGGACGATTGCCCATGCCACGACTAAGAACATTCTTGATCCCTCCCCTGGTCGCCTTGGCCGCGACGGGATTCGCAATGGCGGTCGCCCAAGACGGAGGCGGCGGCCGGACCGCACCGGCGAAAAACAAGGCAAGTGCACCAGCTCCCGATTCGTCCCAACCCAGCCAGGATGGCGAAACTGCTAAAGGACTGGGAGGGGCAGAGCAGAAAACTGAAAACGCTCGATGTTTCGATCTATCGGATCGACCTCGCGCCCGCCTGGGGGGATGAGGATCACTACGAAGGCCATGCCGTTTTCAGCCGGCCTCAACTTGCCTATCTCGATTTCAGGAAGGTCAAGCTGGTCCCCGACTCGAAGAAGAAACTGGTTCCTCAGGTCGACAGGAACAAGAAACGAGTCACAACGGCCTTCGAGAGGATCATCTGCACGCAGAATGAGGTCTGGCAGTATCGCTTCGACAACCAGCAAATCTTCGTTTTTCCGCTCGACAAGAATGCACGTAAGCGCGCGATCGAAGAGGGGCCCCTCCCTTTCCTTTTCGATATGAAGGCCAAAGAAGCCAAGGCGCGTTACGACATGGTGCTGTTGGAGGAAGACGCAAAAAAAATTCTCCTTAAGATCACTCCAAAGCTCAAGGAGGACCAGGACAGCTTCAGCACGGCTTGGATCATCTTGGATGCAGAGTACCTTTTACCCAACGCGAATCCTCCTGCTGAGCCCCGATACGAAGAGTACCAGGGACTTTTATCTCACGCATCAAGGCCAATACGCCCATCGCGCGGCATATTTCAAGGTTTTCGACCCGGGAAAACCTTGGAAGATCGAGCGTAATCCGGGCGGTCAAGCACCTGCTAACGCCAACGCACTTCCCCCTCGGCGAATGCTTGACGGACCGGCAGCCCAGCGACAACGCGCCAGACGTCGATCAGCCGCGTTGACGACGCCGGTGAATCGCTCAGGCCGGAACCAAGGGAGAACGGTGGCCATGCCGCGGCTCAAAGCGAACTTGATCGCTCCGTTCGTCATCCTGATTGGAACCGGATTCGCGGCCGCTCGTGACAAGGAACGCGGAGCGGAAGGGCCAGAGGCGCCAAAATCCAAAGCGAATGGACCGGCCGCGCCGCGGAATCCGGTCAGTATCGAGCGACTATTAAGCGAATGGGAGAGTCGGAGCGCGCAGGCTGAGAACGCTCGAGTTCTCATTCTACCGGATTGACAGGGACGAGAACCTGAATGAGCAGCATTATGAGGGGCATGCCGCTTTCAAGCATCCGAATCTGGCGTATCTCGACTCGAGGAAGGTCAAACTGGTCCCTGACAACGATGAGAAAACCACAAAAATGGTCCCCAAACTCGACGCGAGCAAGAAGCGATTGTCGACGCCTCTGGAAACCCTCATCTGGACAGACAAGGAACTTTGGCAGTACCACTATGACACGAAGCACGTCTCCATTTTTCGGCTCGACAAGTATCCTCGTCGGCGCAATCGAGGACGCGCAATATCCCCTTCTATTCAATGTGAAGGCCGCCAAGGCCCGAGAGCGTTTCGAAATGACGCTCCAAGTTTCGAAATCCGGGCGAATATCTTTTGAAGATCACGCCCAAGCGCGACAGAGACCCAGCGCGTTTCCGCGCGGCATGGTACATCCTTGACGCCCAATCTCTTCTTCCGAAGCGAATCCTGCGCTTATTTCCAGGCAACCAGCACACCGACGACTTGACGCTATCGAATTTCCAGGCGAACCAACCCGTCAACGAGGCGTTTTTCCGCGGCGTCGTCCCTGGAAAACCCTGGAAGATTGAGCGGCATTCCAGCAAACCAGCACGCGGCCACACGCCAAAGGACCAGTAGCTAGGCGTCCGCCCGATGGGCCGGCTTCGCGATCTCCCAAGTCCGACGCCGATCAGCCTCGTTGACATTGCCGGCGTCTGGCACCGGACGTAAGGGCCGCTGAGCAGGTGAATTCGCGTCGCGGAATCACAGCAAGGCGGTCACCCGGGCCAGAGGTCTTCGCCTGGGGCGCTGTTTGACCGCCTCTTTCGGTCCGCTTATAATCATGCCGTAAGTGGCTCGATTGATCGGTTCGCGCTCTCTCGCTCACGGCGAATGGCTTTGATCGACTTTGATGAAGGAGTTGATCGGAACCGGGCGGCGATCCCGCTCGTCTCGTCGTGTGGCGATCAACGAGAAGAAGGCGCGGGCGACTTCATCGGATGGAGTCCGACTTCTATGATTCACCTCGGTGGTGTGCGTCGCCAAGGAAAGGACTTGGATCTTTTTGGCGATTTTCGTCAACCTGATCTGCGTCCGTACCTCGGCTCAAGGACCCGCCAATCCAGCCGAATCCACCCCGGGCCAAGTTCATCTTCGGTGATCGAGCCGATCACCAATGAACAAATCTCCCGGATCCGAGCGGAAGCCCTGCAACTTCTCAATCAGAACACGGGCAAGGAGAAGGGGACCCGACCGATTCTGGTATTCGAGTTTCTCCCGGGCGAGACTGCGCCCGGCAGCAGCGAAATCGGCGTTTGCTATGATCTCGCCAGTTTTATATCCCGAGACCTGGCCGGTGCCAAACTGACCGTTGCCTTCCTACCCAAGCCGCTCACGGGCTTTGCCGTTCTCCCGGCGGTCGCCTGCACTGAGATCGTGATGGGGTCGACCGCGACTCTGGGTCCGATCACGCCGGAAGGGCAGATGTTCGACGCCGCCTGGCGCGATCCAGTGTCGGGCGCTCGCCTTACGGAATACGCGCGATCCCGACCTGCTGCTGGGAATGCTCGACCGCGACGCGGACCTGCGGTTGATTCGCACGGCCGATAAGAGCGTCCACTATGTCCTGGCCACCGAACGTGAAGGAATTCGTCAAATCGCATCAGGTGATCGAGGATGAGCCAGCGTGGGAGGGGGGCCAGCGCGGGACCCTGACCGCGGCTCGGGCTCGTCAAGAAGGCTTCTGCAAACGCATCGCCGATAGCCCCGCGGAGTTGGCGGCCATGTACCAGATGGCCGGCCATTCGACGGTCGAGGACCCGACGCTCGGGCAAACCATCCGTCCCGCCTGGATCAAGCTCGATGGTCCACTCGACACGGTCATGATCTCGTATCTCACCCGCAGTTTGGAGCAGGCGCGGCAGGAGCGAGTGAATCTCCTCTTCCTCCAGATCAACAGCACCGGGGGAGTTGAGACGGTCGCTGATAGTCTGGCCGATCTCTTGTACGCGATTAAAGACATGAAGACAGTCGCCTACATCAGCGACCGCGCGACGGGAGTCGCAGCCTTGTTGCCGCTGGCGTGCCGAGACATCGTTTTCTCGAAAACGGCGCAGATGGGCGAGGTTCGACAGACCATGACCGCGCGGAACGGCCATCTTCACGATTTGAACGAGCTGCAGATTACGAGTCTCGCGAAGAAAGCGGCTCTGCTGGCTCGCGAGAAAGGGCATCCCGAAGCAGTCGCCGTGGCCATGGTCGATCCCAACGCTGAGGTCCTGGAGGCGAAGGATTCGCAGTCCGGGGCGACCAAGCTGGTGCTTCGCTCGCAACTTGAGACCGAGCCGGAACGCTTTCAGGTGCTGCAGGTTCGCAAGATGCCCGGTTCGGTTTTGTCCGTCACGGCGGAGGACGCCGCTTCCTATGGCCTGGGTCAGACCGTGGGTTCGGACGAGGATCTCAAAGGCTGTATGGACAGCGGGGCCGGCCGATCCGGATCGACGGACCCGGCTGGGTCGATGCGCTGGTCACGATCCTGACCGATCCGTATGTGAGCTGGCTGCTCCTGTTCGTCGGTGCCTTCATGCTCGTCGTCGAGCTGAAGCTGCCGGGAATCGGACTGCCGGCATCGTTTCCGCTCTGGCATTCCTCCTGTTCTTCTGGAGCCATTACCTCAGCGGCACCGCGGATCAACTGGAAATCATCCTGTTCCTGATCGGGCTCGTCTGCCTGGCTCTCGAAGTCTTTGTCTTCCCCGGTTTCGGTATTTTCGGCATGAGCGGCGTCCTACTGATGCTCTCCAGTATCGTGATGGCGAGCCATACATTCATCTGGCCGACCCACGACTACGAGTACCGCGAGCTGGGATACACCTTGTTGCAAGTCACCGGGATGCTGATCGCCGTGGGCGTCGGCGCGGGCGTCCTGGCGCGGTACCTGCCGTCGTTGCCGTTGTTCAATCGCCTGGTGCTCCGGCCCGAGCCTTGGACGGCCGTCGAGGCCAGCCGATTCCTCAACGCGGTCATCGTCCGATGGCTACGAATCTCTGGCGTTCCTGATCGGCGAAACCGGACGGACCACCTCGCCATTGCGCCCGACCGGCAAGGCGCGGTTCGGAAGTCTCTTGATCGATGTCACCGCCGATCGTGTCTTCGTCGAGCCGGACACCCTGGTCGAAGTGGTCGACGTTCAGGGCTCTCGAATCATTGTCAAGAGGATGGACGATTGATTGTCGCTTGCCGACCGGTCGACCATCGACCATCGAGCTTACTGCCGTCGTCGTTGACAACTCTGAGGAAACATCATGATCGCTCACTTGCTCGCTCAAATACAACCGAATCCCTGGACCACCTACGTCTGGTTCATGATCATCGGGATCGCTCTTTTCGCGGCGATCATCTGTATTTTCCTCGCCAAGTATTTCAACCTCTGGATTCAGGCGAAGATGACCTTGGCGAACGTCACCATCTGGGAGCTGGTGGGGATGTCGTTTCGCAAGGTCAACCCGAACATCATCGTGCGTTCGAAGATCATGGCCTATCAAGCGGGATTGTCCGAGAAGGACGGATGACGACGCGGACCTTGGAGGCCCACTATCTGGCCGGGGGCAATGTGCCCAACGTGGTTCGCGCGCTCATCGCCGCCAACCGCGCCGATATTCCTCTGTCTTACAAGCGCGCCTCCGCGATCGACCTGGCGGGCCGCAACGTGTTGGAGGCCGTCCAGACGAGCGTCAATCCCAAAGTGATCCCCTGTCCCGACCCCGGGTCGGGCCGGCTCACGATCGACGGCGTGGCTAAGAACGGCATTCAATTGAAGGTCAAGGCGAAAGTGACGGTGCGGACCAATCTCGACCGTTTGGTGGGAGGCGCCACCGACGAGACGATCATCGCCCGAGTCGGTGAGGGCATTGTCAACGCGATTGGATCGGCTGATACCCATTTGCAAGTGCTGGAAAAGCCGGAGTCGATTTCCAAGCGCATGCTGGAGAAGGGGCTCGATGCCGGTACCGCCTACGAGATTCTGTCGATCGACATCGCCGATATCGACGTCGGCGACAACATCGGCGCCAACCTTCAGGCCCTTCAGGCAGAAGCCGACATGCGGGTCGCCCGAGCCAAGGCCGAAGAGCGCCGCGCGTTCGCAGTGGCGAAAGAACAGGAGATGCAAGCCAGCGTCCAGGAGAATCGCGCCAAGGTCGTGGAGGCCGAGGCCGAGATTCCCATGGCGATCGCGGAGGCGTTCCGCAAGGGACACCTGGGGATCATGGAGTACTACAACCTGCGAAACGTCCAGTCGGACACGGAGATGCGCAACGCGATCGCCGGGACCGGCAACGCGCGCCGCGATAACGTGCCTGTGCCTCAATGACCCGGATCAGCCACCGACCCTGACTCGAGAGCGACAATCACGATGAGGTTCGACATCTTGATCCAGTTCCTCGTTCCGTTGGCGATCATGGCGATGTGGCGCTGACCTCCCTGCTCAATAAAGAGGCACAGCCCCTGCCGACTCGCGGGACAGCACCCAACACGGGTCCAGGTCGGTCGAATCCGTCCAGTGGCCGCGGCGCCCGGGTCAGCGCTTCGAGATTCCAGCCTCCGGCCGCCTCGGTCGAGCGGCGCCGGCTCAGCGATGGCCCGAGGGGAATCCATCGGCTCGACCCGGACCCCTTCGGAGTGGTGTCACTGATCGAGGGGTTCATGATCATCGGGCCCGACAATCGGGGAAACCGACCGCAGCCTTCAAGCGGGCCTCAACCCGCGTCGCCGGGAAGTGGCCGAAACTCGCCGCGGTCCCCAGACTCGTCGGGGCTCGCGCATCCGCCCGGCCTCGATCACGGCCCGCCCGACCGAAGGAGGCTGACCACCAACGCGCACTCACATCCCTGGTCAACCAATCATTGGCTCAGAAAAAAAATCGTCCCCTCGAAATCACGCCGTTGGCTTCCTCGCTCGCACCGATCTCCGCGCCACTGACGCAAACGTCCTTGGGAACCACGATCGAACACCCGGGCTTGTACCAACTTCCGACCGCCCTGACCAGTACTGAACTGCGAGCGATGCTCGGCACATCCAGCAAACTCCGTGAAATCGCGCTGTTAAGCGAGCTGCTGCAGCCTCCCGTCGCCTTGCGCTCTCCTCGCCACCGCCGTTGATCTGAAGATTTGGGTCCTTGGCTGATTTCGACGGGCTCTCCTTGCCTAATCGGGCGGGTTCCGCGGTAAAGTCCGAAGTTGACGCCGGAAACAAAGAATTGAGCCGCACATCGATCAAGCGTTCGACGAACAAAGGCCGATCTCTCACTTCAGAAAATCGCGGTCTTCTCAACGCCAATGATCTGGCCCGCTCGAGCTTAACGGGTGGCATACACCATGGAGGGAGTGCGTCGCGTCCTGCTGCGCCACCGCACCGTCCAACCCTACAACCACGTGTCTGCCGTTCCAACGGGGGAGATGCTCGATGACTCCGCATGTCCATCCCCAGCGCCGTGACTGTCTCATCGTTACCATCGGAGTAGGCTTCATCTTGGCTGGCCTGATCGGCCGCTCGGCCCGAGGGATGGAGCCCGAATCCATCTCCTGGCGCGATGACTACGGGAGCGCCCTTGAGGAAGCCAGGGCCGCCAACCGATTGCTCTGGATTCAATTTACCGGTCCTTGGTGTCCAAACTGCACGCGCATGGAGCATGATTCGTTCCCGCACCCCACGATTATCGAACACGCCCGTCAGTCGTTCGTGCCGCTCAAGCTGCGATCCGACGTCCACGAACAACTCGCCTTGGATTTCAACCTGTCTGGGCTACCCGCGACGGTGCTGGTCGCTCCAAATCGCGAGGTCGTCGCGGTGCATCAAGGCTATTTGGGACCGGAGCAATTTGACGTGTTTCTCCGGGACGCTCTGGCGCGTCACCGTGGTCTAACAACTCCCAAGCGCCGCACAACCGATTCGACGATTGCGATCCAGCCTGCACGCGCCGGCGACACCCCTCAAAAGAAAGAGACGCAACTTGCCCTTTCCGGCTATTGCCCTGTCAGCTTGATCAAGGGCCACAAACTGGTTCAGGGCCAGATCCAATATACAATTCAGCATGACGGCCTCATCTATCGCTTCGCCGATCGTGTCATGATCGACCTGTTCCGCAAGGAACCTCACCGCTATGTTCCCTTGAACGGGGGCGCGTGTCCCGTCACGCAACTCGAAAAGGGAACGACACGCCCGGGCGACCCGAAGTGGGGCGTGTTGTACCGAGATCAACTGTTCCTGTGCGCCACCGCGGCCGAACAGAGACAATTCCTCAACAGCCCCGAGCGCTACTCCATGGTCGACGTCGCCGAGCAAGGGTTCTGTTTGCACTGCATCGAGCAGTCGGGCCTCCTCGTTCGCGGCGACTCGCGGCACGAGATCACTCGCGAAGGCGTTCGTTATTGGTTTCCGGACGTGGCTCACCGCGACGCGTTCTTGACGTCACGACGCTGAACGCCCAGTTGTGATCGATGACGCCCGTTGGGTTCGAGGCGAGACGCCGAGCAATTTCGGTTTGCTCGCGATCCCACGATGCTGGTTGGACTTGCGGACGGCGGAAGGATCGTACGTTCGCTGTCCGCCCATCAGTTGCCTGTGCAGTTTCTGTCACGTTCGTCACAATCCGCATTATCGGCAAAATCAGACTCAGGTTGCCTGACTTCAATGTGAATCGTCTGAGCGGACTTGCAATCCGTCTCTGACAGGATTACAAAAGCTAGCATCGATGATCAGCTCACGCGGTGTTGATAGGGCGATCAAGAGGTGGAAAGGAATTCTCTATAATAAGGTAGCACGTATTTATCGCTCGTGCTCGACTTTGGCGATTGCCGACGTCAGGTTCAACACTCGAGGTGGAGTGATCGGATGGAACACCGAACCGCGAAGCAGGCGAGCGATTCGAGGCAACACCTCTACACTCTTTAATCGCAAATGACTGCGAAAAAGCAGCGGTCCATTCGCATCGACTCGATCAGTGAGCGATCACGAATTTTTCCATCTTCTATTGGTTTGCACCGGCCCTCGGGTCACTGACAACCTCTGACTCTCATCTGGAGCGATCGAATGGCCACTTCCCCCTCCCAACGACCGTGGCTTCAGCGCCTTCCGTCTTTTAGGTGCTCAGCCCGGCCGGCGCGTCCGGACGACTCGGCGTGTATCGCTCGAGCTACTCGAAGCCCGGACCTTACTCGCCAGCAACTGGACGGCGTTGACAAACCCCGCACCCGCCGCCGTTGGCACGATGATGTTGCTAACCAACGGTGATGTCATGGCGCAAAGTTACTCGAACCCGAACGGGGACCAAGTCAGCAAGATCTGGTATTTGCTCACTCCCAACTCAAACGGCAGTTATGTCAACGGGACGTGGTCGACCATCGCGTCCATGAGCACCCAGCGTCTCTACTACGCCTCGAACGTGATGCAGAACGGCAACGTCTTCGTCCAAGGCGGCGAATACTCGGGCCCCAACGGGGAGCCGAACGATAACAACACCGGCGAGATCTACAACTCGAGCACCAACTCCTGGTCGGCGATTACGACCTTTCCTCGACCGTACTTCGGTGACGATCCCTCGATGTTGCTGCCGAACGGCAACATCCTCACGGGCTACGTAGGCGGACCGCAGACGTTCATCTATAACATCTCGACGAATACGTGGACGCAAACTGGGACCAAGAACAATAACGATCAGAGCGACGAGGAAGGCTGGGTCAAGCTGCCCGACAACAGCATCTTGTCCTACGACATTTTTTATAACACCGGCCAACCGACGGGCCTGGCACAGCGCTACATTCCCTCGACGGGGAAGTGGGTTAACACCGGCACGGTTCCGCTCCCGCTCTCCAACACAGCGGAATATGAGCTCGGTCCCAACGCGCTGCTGCCCAATGGCGAGGTCTTTCAGGTCGGCGGCAACGGTAACACAGCTCTGTTCAACCCGTCGACGGACACGAACAGCGGCGGCGGTACCTGGAGTGCCGGTCCTGTCATCCCTGGCGGCTATGTGTCTGACGACGCGCCGGGCGTCCTTCTGCCCAACGGCCAGTTCATATTCACGGCGGACGCGGGTTTCTACAACGCCCCGACGCACGTCTTCGACTACAACTATGCCACGAACACGATCACGGATATTACCCCATCCGTCGGCAAAGGCGATCCCTCCAGCCTCGTTTCCCAACTCGCGACGCAGCCGTCGTTCACCGATCGCATGCTGATGCTGCCGAACGGGCAGGCCCTTTTCACGGCGGGGGGGACTTCCCAGCTCTATGTTTATACGGGTACCGGGCCGGTGGTCTCATCATCCACACCCTCGATCGCGGCCATTTTCCACAACTCGGGCAATAGCTATACGCTCCTTGGTTCGGCCCTGAATGGCGCGTCGCAGGGTGCCACCTACGGCGACGACGCCGAGATGGACACCAACTATCCGATCATCAGCGTTGCGACCAATATCGGGACAACATACTACACGCACACCACCAACTGGAACGCCACCGGTGTAGGGGCGGTCAACGGATCCAGTGTCGTCAGCTTCTCATTGCCCGCCGCGATCAGCTCGCCGCCGAGTGTCACCGCCGTGGGGCAGACCGCAAGCGTTGGGCAACCGCTCAACAACGTCACCGTCGCAACCTTCAGCGACCCCAACGGCGAGAACACGGGCGAGTACAGCGCGACAATCGCGTGGGGCGATGGAACAAAAACGACCGGCGTCATCACCGGCCCCAACGGTTCCGGGGTGTACACGGTCTCGGGTACTCACACTTATACCCAGTCAGGATCCGTGACCCTCACGGTGACCATCGTTGACAATTACGCCAGCGGCAATCTCACGGTGGCCGGCAGTGGCGTGTCTTCGTCCCCGATGACCTTCACCCTGTCCGGCGCGGGCAGTACGACGTTTGTCGTAAACAACGCGCCGGATGTGATCATCGCGGGCGGCCTTACTTACACGTTCATGGGTACGGTGCCGGACTCTCAGTCGCTGGTCACTTCTACGGACTCGAACGCCGCCGGCCCGTTCACCGTCACGAAGACCCACAATTCCCACGCGAAGGGCCGTTCGCCATCAACGTGAGAATGAGCGAAGACGTTTCGACGCCCATTCCATTGTGAACCTCACTCTGACCATCTCCAGCACCGCCGTCGTCCGGATTTCTGTGGCGGCAGGCGGGCGGCTTGGAGATGGTACGAGGTAGAATCGAGAGCCCCTACCATTGAAGGTCCGGCCGGTCCGTGTTGAACGGTGCCTTCACGACGGCGAGCCTCTGCGTTTGGCGTGATCCGTCTCCGTTGCCGTAAGCGGTGAAGAACGAGACCGATAACGCGGCCATTTCTGAGTATTTTTACACGACTTAATCTTTTTATTCGCTTGCTTTTCTACCTGGCTTCGTAAGCAAGACGATTCCGAGCCTCGCGCACGGCGGCAAAATCCAAAAAGTCGGAACTTGTGCGTTCGCGGTCTTTCTCATACGCTTGACGAAGCACGGTAGCGGATACTGAATGAGCCTGAGCACGTGCATCGGGTCGCGGCGGGCTTCCGGCTCTTTTCTTTGTCCTTGGCACGGCTCCGCGACTGTCGGGTTGGAGAAACGGATTTCGTACCCTCTCCCGACGGCTTGACTTCTCTCGTCACCGAGTCGGACCACAGTCAAGACGACGCTGCCACGCGCTCCAGCATAACGCCGATCAATCAAACCCAGCATGAAGGCGCCGGCCGCAGGTCGGATTACCGGTTCCACCGTCTGGGCAGATGGGTTCGATGACGGATCAGCCTCGCAACGACCGATTCCGCCAAAATCCTGTTGCCTTTTCTCTTGATTTTCTTTCGTATTTGACGCAGACTGCGTAGATTGTATATTTTACGTGCATTGCCGTCTAAGTGGTCTCGGCGCCGAACTTCGATGGGGATCGAGTTGGGTCACTTGTACGCTCATTGGCGAACGACTCAGAGCCGCCTTAACCGACGGTTCCGTGGGGGATTGAAAATACCTCCAGACCGCCAGCGCTCGGGCCGCACGGCTTGAAATTCAAAAACCGATCTGCTATCTTGCAATCATTCATCGCATCGTGATAGACTCGTCAAACTGATTCAACCCCTCTGATTTGTTGGGTTGGATCGCCGCAATTGATGACCCTGTGATTCGTGGCCTCGCACCTTGACCCAGCACTCAGGATGAATCACCCATGTCCTCTCGCAAGCGATCGACGCGCCGACTTAGCAACCGGAACCTGCGACGGTCTATCCACCCGATGATGGAGGACCTGGAACAACGGTTAGTTCTATCGTCTCAGCCTGTGGCGGCCGCACTTAAGGACTTTCCAGACTATATCATCAGGGAGGTTGCGGTTCCGGGCCAGGCTGGCAAGTACATGCCGCTGCAAGCACCGACGCCGACCCTGTCTGGCGGTTACACGCCGCAACAGATCCAGGGTGCTTACGGGATTAACCAGGTTAGCTTCGGGGGGATCACGGGAGACGGTTCCGGTCAAACGATCGCCCTGATCGACGCGGGTGACAATACCGGGTTCCAGCCGACCGGTCCGAACTACGCTGGCAGTGCGCTCCAGGTATTCGACCAGACCTTTGGCATCCCCGACCCACCGAGCTTCCAGAAATTCAACCAGAATGGGGGAACCGCCCTTCCCCCCCAGTCTCCGGCTTTGGGACGGAAATTGCCCTTGATATCGAATGGGCCCATGCCATGGCGCCCGCGGCGAATATCGTGTTGGTTGAAGCGTCCAGCGCCACGAGCTTCGACCTGTTGCAGGCCGCGGAGACCGCGGTTACTAAGCTTGGAGCGTCGGTCGTCTCCATGAGTTTTGGCTCCAGTCTCGAGTACTTCGGCGACGGAGGGTTCGAACCCGTATTGGACAGCTTGTTCCTCGAGCCGGCGCTCGCGTTCAACCCGAACGTCACTTTTCTGGCATCGACCGGCGACCATGGCAATTCTGCCCCGGGTTTCCCCGCCGGTTATCCCGGGCGCCAGTTATCCCGCGGTCTCGCCCCTGGTAGTGGGAGTTGGCGGCACTTCGCTGCACATCAACGGAACCTCGGGCAACTATACGTGGGGAAGTGAAGAAAGCTGGGGTTACGGGAGCGACTCGTACTGTCCCTCCTGCGGCAGCGGTGGCGGCATCAGCAACACCTACAAGGAGCCTTCGTGGCAAGAGGGGGTCCAGAGCTACGGCCAGCGGACGATTCCCGACGTTTCGGCCGACGCCGACCCCAGCACCGGAGTGCCCGTTTATGATCCGGCAAATAATCCCGCTGGCGAAGGATGGGAGGAGGTTGGCGGCACAAGTCTCGCCTCACCCCTCTGGGCTGGATTCATCGCAATCGCCGACCAGGGACGGGTTCTCGACGGAGGCAAGAACCTCGGCGGTCCCTCGGTCACACTCCCGGCCCTCTACAGCTTGCCTTACTCGAGCGATTTTCACGACATCACGGCCGGCTTCGGCAACCCCTTCGCCCCCACGGTTGGCTACGACCTCGTGACTGGTTTGGGGACGCCTGTGGGCAACCTCTTGATCCCGGACCTCGCGGCGTATGGGCTGGCAACGCAGGCGGCCGTCACCATCCAGCCGCCGTCGACGGTCATTGCCGACGGCCAGTTCGGCCTTCAGCTCGCGGCCGAGACGGCCAATGGCGGCGTCGACTCGAGCTTCACAGGCACGGCGGAAATCTCGATTGAGAGCGGACCCTCCGGTGGCACGCTCAGTGGCACCACCACAGTGTCGTTCAGCGACGGCTTGGCTGTCTTCGATGGGCTGTCGTTGGATCAGTTGTCCAATGGGACCGACTATACCCTCAGCGTCCAGGTTTTCGATCAGAACGGCCAGCTTTTTGACACGATAACTAGCGACCCGATCAACGTCGCGACCGCTGCGACATCGGGAATTGGCGTGTTCTATCCGTTGCCGCTCGACAGCAGCTTGCACCGTGATGTCAACCTCGCCGACTCCAATAGTGACCCAACTGACATCCTATACCTGGTTTACCCGACAGCTTTCGCGTTAAGCAGCGGAGAGCTCGTCGTCAGAACACATCGGCGTTGACGAACAAGTCCATCTCGATCATCGGCCAAGGTGAGAACGACTTCGATCATCACGGCGAACCAGACCAGTCGCGTGTTCGACATTGTGGATACGAGCGACGACACAGACCCTGTTGGTCTTGTTCCAAAACTTGAGCATTGAAGGCGGCCTTGCGACCGACGACGCCGGGCTGAACCTGCCCCAGACGGTGGTGGGCGGCGGCCTCGTCATCAACGGCGGTGACGTCACGATGTCGAACGTCGCTGTGAAATCAAACGTGGCGGCTGGCGTTAACGGGACGAGTGGGTCCGCCGGCAACCCGGGAGCAGGCGGTCCCGGCGGCAGTGGCACCAGCGGAGGCCATGCGCGTGGCGGCGGCTTTTTCATGGCTTCCGGCAGCCTGACCTTAAACAACGACACGATCATCGGCAATATCGCCAAGGGGGGCAACGGCGGAGCCGGCGGCTCCGGCGGCGTTGGTTATACATTCACGTTCGACTATAACCCATTCACGGACGCCCACACCGGCGGAGCCGGCGGTCACGGCGGCAATGGCGGAGTGGCGACCGGTGGCGGCGCCTATGTCGCTCACGGCGGCATCGTCCTATCGAGCGACGTATTCCAGTCGAACCAGGCGGTCGGCGGCTCCGGTGGGAGGGGCGGGAATGGCGGCCACGGCGGCTTTTTCAGTAAGCCTGGCGGTCCCGGTGGAGATGGTGGAAATGGGGCAGCGGCGTTCGGTGGCGGAATCTTTATCTCCGGTGGAACGCTCAGCGTGACCGCGACCGCACTGACCAGCAACGCGGCGGTGGGCGGAGCGGGGGGGGCCGGGGGATTCGGTGGCACCGGTGGGACAACCTCGCAAGCCACAACAAGCTCGATTCGCAGGGCAACCTCGGGCGCAGAGTGGCGTGGCTGGGTTGACGGCATCCGGCAACGGCGGCGGTATCTATCTATTCGGCGGGTTGGTCACCTGGAACTCCGTTTCCATCGAATCGAATCAAGCCACGAACGGCGCTGGAATCTTCAACGAAGGGCAAATCCTGAGTCTCGCCGGTGCCATTACCATTGCCAATAACGTCGGCTTCTCCGGCGCCGGCGGTGGCGGCGGTGCAATTTGGAGCTCTGGTGCGCTCACGCTCAATGGACTTACCCTGTCCGGAAACTCGGACGATTATGGCGGCGCGATCTTCAACGACATGGGGACACTGACTGTCATCGACAGTAGTTTCGACGACAACAGCGCCGACGTCGGCGGCGGTGGAGCGATCTACAATGTCGCAGGCCAGTCAGTCAACGTTACCGGGAGCACGTTCTCGGACAACACGAACGTCGAGGGCGCCGGCGGCGGAATTGACAACCTCGGAATTCTGGCGATCGATAGCAGCACCTTCACGGGCAACGCCGCGGGGCCTGACTCCGGCGGCGGCGGTGTATGGAGTAGTGGCACGCTGACGGTCACCAACACGACGTTCACGGGCAATTCCGCCTCTTTCGGTTACGGCGGAGCCATCTACAGCGATGGCATCCTCACAGTGGGCTTGTCCACGTTCACCAGCAACACGGCCGAGAGCGGCTTTGGCGGCGCGATCGTGAACGATCTCGACGGGACCCTGACGCTCACCGATACCACGCTCACTGGCAACACGGCCTACGAAGGAGGCGGGCTGTTTAGCCAGTCCGCGATCGTGGCCACCATCACCCGGGACACTTTTAACGCGAACGTCGCCAATGATGGTTCGTCGGGCCCCTTTGGATTTGGCGGGGCGATCTACAACAACGGCCTCATGGCGATCACCAACAGCACTCTCGCGAACAACACGTCGGCGTTCGCTGGCGGCGCCATCGACAATAACAGCGGCACGTTGACTCTGATCTACGTCACGATCGCGTACAACAGCGATGGAACGGCCGATCTCACCGGCATCGGCGGCGGCCTGGATGTTTCCGGCGGAACGGTCAATCTGTATGACACATTGGTGGCGCTGAACACCAACAACTTCACGACCATGCCCGATGACATCTCGAATCTCGGCGCGGGTACGATCTCCGCTTCCAGCGCCTACAACCTGATCGGCACCGGCGGCTCCGGCGGGTTGACCAACGGCACCAATGGCAACCAGGTGGGCGTTGCCGACCCGGGGCCTAGCGGCGGGACTGGCCAACAACGGGGGCGCCACCGAGACGATTGCCCTGAACCCCGGACAGCGCAGCGATCACCCCGGGGGAAGCGGTAGCATCCCCGGTGTGACCCTGCCGGTCGCCGACCAGCGCGGCATTCTGCGTGGTCCAGCATTCGATGTCGGTGCCTACCAAGTGGGATATGGCTACCTCGTCACGAACACCGCCGACTCATACGCGCAGGGAACCTTGCGATCGGCCGTCGCCTGGGCCAATCTCGACCAGGCCCCCACCGGAACTGTGAACACGATTCTGTTTGACATCGCCAACGTGTTCTCCACAGCTCAAACAATTACGCTGCTCACTGGGCCCGATTTGGGCACGCTGGAATTGACCAACACCACCACGCCAATCTCCATCGATTATACCGGCAGCACGAGTGTGACGATCACCAGTGCCGGCGTGTTCGGGGACTTCCTGATCGATTCCGGCGTAACTGCGATCTTCACGGCACTGACGATTGCCGGCGGCTCGGCGGGCGGGAGGCGCTGTCGACAACAGTGGCACACTGACAGTCGCACAGAGTCTCATCACCGACAACACCGCGGGTGTCGGCGGCGGTATTTACAACGACGGGACGCTGCATGTTATCAACACCACCTTCAGCGGCAACCAGTCAGTCTCGGGTGGCGCCATCTTTAACAAGGGCACGGCGCTGACTGTTCTCGACAGTAGTTTTTTGAGCAACACGGCGTTGGGGACATCGAGCAGCTCCGGCGGTGGCGGCATATATCTGAGCGGAAGTGGAAGCGCGGCGGTGACGGGCAGTACCTTCTCGGCCAACCAGGCCAGTTCGGGAGGTGCGATCTACGTCTGGACTGGAAGCCTGACGATCACCGCCAGTTCAATCACAAGCAACACGGCGACCGACCAGGGTGGCGGCATTGAGAATCTTGGGACACTAAACGTCATCGATTCCAGCCTCGACGATAACACGGCGAACGACGGCGGCGGACTCGACAACGGTGGCCAAGCGACGCTCATCAGTACGACCATCGCGGGCAACACGGCTGGCGCAGGGCGGCGGCTTTGAGAACGTGGGCGATGCCACGGTGACCAATACGACCATCGCAGCTAACACGGCCAACGTACAGGGCGGCGGCATCGACAGTAGCGGCACTCTGATCGTGGTCAACGTGACGATCGCCGACAACAGCGTTGCCTCCGGCGGTTCGGGCGGCGGTCTGTTCTCCGAGGCATCGGGCACGGCCACGCTGGACAACTCGATCGTCGCGCTGAACACCAGCGGCAGCTTGGCCAGCGACATTTCCGGAACGGCGTTTGGCTCGTACAACCTGATTGGCACGGGCGGCGATGGCGGCTTGGGTGGAAGCAACCACAATCAATCCGGCATTACAATCGCGGAATTGAATCTTGGCCCGTTGGCCAATAACGGCGGGCCGACCGAGACAATGGCTCTTCTGACTGGTAGTGTGGCGATCGACGCGGGAAGCAATTCGATCAGCGGTGTAACGGTTCCCACGATTGATCAACGCGGAGCCGAGCGCGGACCCGCCGGGCTCAACGCCGGGGTGACGGCGGATGTCGGTGCTTTCGAAGCCAGCTCTTCATTTATGGTGACCAATACGGTCGATACCTTCGTGTTCGGCTCGTTACGCACGGCAGTCAGTTGGGCAAACCTGAGCGTCAACGACAATCCGGCGAACATTGCCAATCCGAAACCCAACACGGTCGTGTTCGATACGACGAACACATTCGCTACGCCTCAGACGATCACGCTTACACCGAGTCTGGGCCCGCTCGCTCTGACCAATACCACCACCGCGATCGCGATCGACGGACCTGGCGCCAGCATCGTCACGATCGACGGCGGCAACGCCGTCGGTGTGTTCTCGATTGCCAGCGGCGTGGCGGCCGCCTTGTCAGGCCTGACGATTTCCGGTGGATTGGCTGCCCAAGGCGGTGGAATCAACAACTCAGGGACGCTGACCGTCTCCGACAGCACCATCACGAACGACACAGCACAGGCCGGCGGCGGCATCAACAGCGCGGGCACATTAACAATCACCGGCTCGACGATCGACGACAACACGTCGACGGCAGGGGGCGGCGGCGGCATCAATAACTCGGGCACGTTGATGATCGCGGGTTCAACGATCGACAACAACGCGTCGAACGGAGGGAGCGGCGGCGGAATCTATAGCCCGGGCGCATTGACCATATCAGCCGGCACGCAAGTCGAAGACAACACATCGACGGGCGACGGCGGTGGCATCGATAGCCTGGCAGCTTTGACGATCACCGACGCGACGATCGCTGGCAACACCTCGACCGGTAATGGCGGCGGCATCGATAGCCAGGGCAGTTTGACGCTCTCCGGCTCCACGATCTCAAGCAACAATTCGACCGCCGGCAACGGAGCCGGCATCTTTAACGCGGGTCCACTGACGGTCACAAACGACAACATCACCGGCAATAACGCCACAGGCCTCGGGGGCGGCATCTACGACCAGAGCGGCACGGCAACGATCTCCAATTCCCCGAGCTATTCGATCAGTGGCAATTCGGCAAACGCGGGCGGCGGAATCTTCGTCGATCTCGGAACCGTCACAATCACCGCGACACTGTCGACCAACAGCGCGACAGGCTCCGGCGGTGGCATCGATAACGCGGCGGGCTCGGTAACGATCAGTTATAGCACTCTGTCGGGCAATACAGCCGGCAATTCGATCAGTAGTGGCTCTGGCGGCGGCATCGAGACCGGCGGCACGCTTGTAGTCCTCGATTCGACGTTATCGACGAACTCGGCAACCGCCTTCGGCGGAGGCATCGACAACCTCGGTGGGACGGTGAGCCTCACCAATGATACGATCGCCGGTAACATGGCCTTCCAGGGCGGCGGGATCTCTGACTCAGGGCCACTTTCCTCCATCAACGTCACGATCGCCTATAACACACTTGATCGTTGGCGGCAACGGCGGTGGTCTGTACGTCAGTACAGGTGGGCTCGCAACTCTCGACAACACGCTCATCGCACTCAACACATTGGGCTCAGGTATCAGTGCCCCTTCAAACAGCATCGGCCTGGCCGGCGGGTCGCTCTCAGCCTTTAGCGCGTACAACCTCGATCGGCACGGGCGGCACGGGCGGCCTAGTGAACGGCATCAATGGCAATCATCGTCAATGTCCCCAGCAACGCGCTTGTTCCTCGGCAATCTGGCCAACAATGGCGGTCCGACCGATACCATCGCACTCCTGGGTGGAAGTCCGGCAATCGACAACGGCTCGACAACGATTCCCGGCGTGTCGACTCCCACTGTTGACCAACGAGGAGCGTTACGCGGGCCCGGCGGACTGAACGCTGGTTCAACCGTCGATATCGGAGCGTACGAGGCCAGTTCATCATACTTGGTGAACACAACCGTGGATTCGACGGAAGTGGGAACGCTCCGCGCAGCGGTGAGTTGGACGAATGATAGCTCGAATGATAATCCGGAGAACCTGAGCAACCCGCCGCCCCCAACACCGTGGTGTTCGACACGACAGGACGTCTTCGCCACGCCACAGACAATCACACTAACTTTGGGCACGATGGTTTTATCCGATACGAACGCGGCCGGAATGGCGATCGACGGCCCGGGCAGCGGCGTTGACGATCAGCGGTGGCAATCAGGTCGAAGTATTCCAGGTCAATAGTGGACGTCACGGCCACGCTCACGGACTTGACGATCAGCGGCGGCTCATCGACTTCAGGAGGAGGTATCCTGAACAATGGCTCGCTCACCGTCGACGCCGACACGCTCATTGGCAATTCCGCCGACTTCCGGCGGCGGTATTTTTAATGCCGCCGGAAGTACCTTGACGGTCCTTCAAACGACCGTTTACTGGCAACACCGCCGCCTCGGGGGGCGGGATCGACAACGCAGGCACGCTCACGCTCACCAACAGCACACTCGCCAATAACACGGCCACTTCCAGCGGCGGCGGCATCGACAACTCCGGTACGCCTGAAGGCGGTCAACGATACGATCGCCTACAACACGGGTGGCGGCCTGGATGTCACGGGGGATACGACCACTCTCGACAACTCGATCGTCGCACTGAATGTCGGCGGTGACATCACGGGCAGTCCGACGGTGACCGGATCGTTTAACCTGATCGGCATCGGAGGCTCGGGTGGGCTGACAAACGGCGTCAACCACAATCAAGTGGGAGTCACCAATCCGGGCCTCGCATCGGGTCTAGCCAACAATGGCGGTCCGACCCAGACCATCGCTTTGTTGGCGGGTAGTCCCGCCAGCCAGGCCGGGAGTGCGAGTATTTCCGGAGTGACCGTCCCCACAACGGACCAGCGCGGGGCCTTGCGGAATCCCGAGCATCTTAACGATGGAACGACCGTTGATGTGGGTGCGTACGAATCGAGCTCAACCTACCTGGTGACCACACCGGTTGATTCGTTCGGCGTCGGTACGCTCCGGTCGGCGATTGCGTGGGCCAACTCGAACGCATCGAACCCGCTCAATCCTGTGACCAACATTATTGTCTTCTCGGACACGACGTTCTCGGCAGCGACGCCGCAGACCATCACGTTGTCCCCAGCACTCGGCACGATCGATCTGACGAATACCAGCTCACCGACGATGATCGACGGGCCGGGCTACTTCGTCCAAAACGGCGTCATGAGCCCCGATAATCACCATCAGCGGCGGCGGGCTCGTCGGCCTGTTCGCGGTCAACAGCGGCGTGACGGCCACTTTCTCGGGCTTAACATTTACCCAAGGTACGGCCACACGCGGGTGGTGCATTCAACAGCGCGGGCAAGCTGTCGCTGCTGGACTCGAGTGTTCTGGACAATGGGGCCAGCCAGTATGGCGGTGCCATCTATAACAATCTTGGCACGTTGACGATCAACGACACGACCGTCAGCGGCAATTCGACGGTTCTCTATGGCGGCGGCATCTACAATTACGGGGGTACAGTCACGATCTCGGGCGCCACCATCACCAACAATACCTCCACCTTCGGCACCGGCGGCGGCATCGACAACACGGGTTTCACGACGACCAGCGGAACGACGACGACAACGACCACCGCGACCATGACGATCACGAACTCCACGATCGACAACAATTTATCTTTCTACGGCGGTGGAATCGACAACAGTATTACCGGCAACCTGACGATCACTGACCAGCACGATCCAGGGCAACACGGGCACTTTGGGCGGCGGGATCTGGAACGATGGCATACTGTCGGTCACCGCAAGCACCATCGCCGACAATCTCGGCGTCGGCGGAGGCGGCATCTCCAACAATCTTCTCGGCACACTGACGCTTGTCAACAGTACGATCGCCGGCAACACGGCCACGCAATACGGCGGTGGTATCGACAACGTCGGATTGCTAACCGCGATCAACGACACCATCGCCTACAACGTCGTCGCCTCCGGCGGCGCGGGAGGCGGGCTGGTCAATACCGGGGGGACGGCCAACCTGTACAACACGATCGTCGTGGATAACTACTTGGGCAGCAGCACAAGCGGCTCCGCGGGCGACATCGCCGGTACGGTGGCGACGACGAGTGCGTACAATCTGATCGGTATCGGCGGCGCTGGCGGCCTGACCAACGACGTGAATGGCAATCAAGTCGGAGTATCCAGCACGACGGCGAACCTGGGAGTCTTGGCCAACAATGGCGGTCCGACCGAGACGATCGCCCTTCTGCCGAACAGCACCGCTATCGGCACCGGCAGCTCATCGATTGTCGGTGTCACGGTACCAGCCACGGACCAGCGCGGAGAATCTCGCCCGGCGGGAAGCATCGATATCGGTGCCTACCAGACGCCGTCGACATCTATTTCCATGCCAGGTGCGGAGACCACACACTCCGCCCCGAGCATCATGGGGCCGGTGAGTTTCACCACCACGACCGACGTGCCGAGCGCTTCGAGTTTAGTCGGGGCCGCGACCAAGCCGGGCCGGTCCTCCCACACCCTGAAAAAGGTCGTCGGCAAGGGACATCCCAAGCCGAACGGGGGCTCGACGAAGGCCTTCCACAAGGTAACCCAAAAGGTCGCGACCAAGCACGTCTCGATCGCGACCAAGCACGTGAACTCTAAACATGTGAAGAAATAAGCGCGAGTACACTCAGGAAAAGCAACCACCGACCTGCCGGCGAGATCCCCCGGGGGTCGGGGCAAGGCGGCGCGTCCTGGGGTGATGAAACGACGGTTCTGGACAAGCTCTGAGCTCATCCCGATTTCGGTGCGCTCTTTTCCCCCCTTTGCGAAGGGGTGTTAAGTGGGGGTGGTCCCGGCGGAACCATGGCCCGGTACGCGGGTCCCGAGGTGCCGGGCCACGCGGAATTGCAGGCTTGGCCGTGCATGTTCGTTATGCCCTGACCGCTCCCCCTAACCCCCTCGCAGGGAGGGGTTTCCACTGGCGGTCGACGCATTGAAACTGGCTCCCTCTCCCTTGGGAGAGGGAGCCAGTTTTGACGAAAACCCCTCCCTCTAAGCCCCTAACCCCCCCTTCGCAAGCATTGGTCTCTACAAGGGATTGTTTGTGTGTTAAAATGCATTGCATGAAGTATCTACCAACGTCGCTAGGGATTGACCTCCAGAACGCTTACGCCATACTCGTCAAGGGGTTCGGGAAGTCTGGCTCCAGCACCGCGCCGGGGCCGGGCGCCACGGTGGCGGGGCTCAAGCCGGCCTCCTTTGCCCAGAAGTTGTGGCGGTTCTGCATCCACCCGCTCGTCGTGGAGTCGGCCTTGATCGAGCCGATGCATCAGGCGATCCGCCAAGAGGTGGCCGACCACCCCGGCGTCCTGCTGGCCATCCACGACTGGTCGACGCTCAGCTTTGCCGACCATCCCTCCAAGACCGACCGTGCCACGCTGACCCATGCCGATGACGTCGGCTATGACCTCGCCACCGTCCTGATGGTGCGTGGCGACGACGGCGCCCCGATCGCCCCGGCCCTGGTCTCGTTGACCACGGCCGACGGCGTGCTCAGCACCCGCGGCGGCGACCCGGCTCCCGACATCTGCCACATCGATCAGGTCCGCGGAGACATGCAATATGTCAGCGACCTGGATTTGGGCACGACCCTGGTCCATGTGATCGACCGCGAGGCCGATTCGGTCGACCATTGGCGGCAGTGGAGTGTCGATGGCCATCTGGCCTTGGTCCGCGGCGACGACCGCAGGGTGCTCTGCCAAGGGAAAGAGTCCTCGTTGGTCGCAGTCGCCGAGGGATTCCGTCAGGGAGACGCCTTCCAAGACGCCGGGACGGCGCGGTTTCACGGCCGTGTGGCGCGGCTGTACGTCGCCGAGGCCGAGGTCGTCCTGCACCGGCCCGGCCGACGGAACGTGGGCCAAAAGAAGGTCGACGTCCCCGGGCTGCCGTTGCCGTTGCGGCTGGTCGTCACCGAGGTCCGCGACACGAAAGGACGGGTGCTGGCCCGCTGGCTGTTGCTGACCAACGTGCCGGCCGTGCTGGCCGACGCGGCGACGATCGCGCGGTGGTACTACTTCCGCTGGCGGATCGAGACGGGACAACCGCACTACACCTCAAAGCCAGAGGTGGTGCGGAGCCCACACCGCTGGTTACCATCAGTGTCGCGGCGCTGCTTGAGCTCGCCGTATGGTGCCACCAACGTCTAACCGAATCACCTGGAGGGATCGCATGCCCAACACCGCACGACGCACTACTCCCCCCCCGCCTGACCGAGCCGATGGCACCGGGTCCTCCCGCAGCCCCGATGCCCTTGTGGATTCGTCTCCCCAAGGACAACCAGCAACAACTCCGCGACCTGCTCGGCCGACTCCTCGCCCGGTTTCACGAGGCCCGGCGCCTCGGGGAGGTCGGTCATGATTGACATCCTCCGATCTCCCAAACTGAAGCCCTGGCACCTCGACCGCTGGGCCATCGTCTACATCCGCCAATCCACCTTGCAACAGGTCAGCGACCATCAGGAGTCGGCGGCCCGCCAGTACGCACTGGTGGACATGGCGGTCGCCCTCGGTTGGCCTCGCGAGCGGATCTTGATCATCGATGACGATCAGGGCAAGAGCGGCGAGTCGGCCGAGGGCCGCCCGGGGTTCCAGCGCCTGCTCGCCGAGGTCGCGCTGGACCACGTCGGATTGGTTCTCGGTTTGGAGATGAGCCGGCTGGCTCGCTCCTGCAAAGACTGGCACCAACTCCTGGAACTATGCGCCCGCTTCCGCACCCTTCTGGCCGACGCCGACGGCCTCTACGACCCGACCGACTACAACGATCGACTGCTGCTGGGATTAAAGGGAACTATGAGCGAGGCAGAGCTTCATATTCTCAAAGAACGATTGTATCAGAACAAGCTCAATAAAGCGTGCTGTGGCGAACTGCCCAGTCCGCCAATAATCGGCTATATCGAGCTTGCCTCCGGCGAGTGGGCGATCGACCCCGATGAACAGGTCCAGGCGACCGTCCGACTCATCTTCGACCAGTTCGACCGCCAGGGAACCTTACACGGCCTACTGCGGTATCTGGTCCATCACCAGATCCGCATCCCGGTCCGGCCCAAGGGCGGGGCGAACCGGGGGGAGTTGGAGTGGCGGCGGCCCAATCGGGCGACGCTGCAGAACCTGCTGCACCACCCATCCTACGCCGGGGCCTATCGCTACGGGCACCGACCGATCGACCCGCGGCGTAAGCAGCCGGGGCGGCCGAACACCGGTAAGGGGATTCGTCGCCCCGAGGAGTGCCTGGTGCTGATCCGGGACCGCCGGCCGGCCTACATCTCGTGGGAGCGGTTCGAGGCCAATCAGGCCCGCCTCGAGGCCAACCGGGTGCGGCATGACCGCCCGGGCGCGCCGCGGCAGGGGGCGTCGCTGCTGACGGGACTCTTACGGTGCGGACGGTGTGGGAGGCGGATGGCGGTGCGATACTCTGGAGCTAAAAATCTTCATAGTTATACATGCACTAGAGGATCATGCGACTACGCCGAGCCGCTGTGTCAGAGCCTGTCGGGCTCGGTGGTCGACGACCGAGTCGCCTGTGAGGTCCTCAAGGCGGTCGAGCCCGCGGTGCTGGAAGCGAGCCTGGCGGCGATTGCCGAGGTGGAGCGAGAGCGGGCCGAGTTATCGCGGCACTGGCAGCTCCGGCGAGAGCGGGCCCGCCAGGAGGTGGAGCGGGCGGCCCGGCAATACCATGCGTGCGAGCCGGAAAACCGCCTGGTGGCCCGCGAACTGGAGCGGCGGTGGGAGGAGTCGTTACGGTCCCAGCGGCAACTTGAGGAGGAGTACGAACGATGGCAACGGACGGCCATCGGCCGACTCTCGGCCGATGACGAACGTTCGATCCGCTCTCTGGCGTCCGACCTGCCGGCGGTGTGGTACGCGGCAACGACCACGCCTGCCGACAGGCAACGAATCGCGCGGCTGCTCCTGGAGCTGCGTGGCCGTCACCGTGGACAAGGCGAGCGAACGAGTCGACCTGGAGCTGCACTGGGTCGGCGGTCTGATGCAGAGCCACACATCTGGCTCGTCCCGGTGAAGCGGTACGACCTGCAATCCGACTATCCGCGGTTGGTGGAGCGGCTGCGGGCGCTGTGGCCGAGCGGCTCAGCGCTGCGTCGATCGCCGAGCGGCTCAACGCGGAGGGCTTCCGACCGCCGAAACGGGTGGACCGGTTCACGGGCCAGATGGTTCAGTGCCTGACATCGCATCTGGACCTGATGCGCCGGCAACGGCACGGCGACCTTGCGGGCTTGGATCGGGACGAGTACCGGCCGGCGGGCCTGGCACGGCTGCTGGGGATCTCACGGGACACGGTGAAGCGGTGGCTACGTGCCGGCTGGCTGACGGCGCGACGAGATGACGATGGTCACCGCGTGATCTGGGCCGACGACAGCGAACTGAGACGACTCCGCGAGCTCCATAAACTGCCACGGACCTGGGCAAACAAGGGCCGGTTGGCCAAATTGCAGAAGCCGAAACGCCGTCCGGAGCGGTAGACTGGAGTGGGCCGGCTCATGGTGGGCCGGCCCACCCCACCTCGCTCTTGGAGGGCATTATGGCTGGAACATCGAGAGCATGCACAAGCTGCTCAAGAGTGCCGGCTGGCAGTTGGAGGGCTGGCTGCAGCGCGACGGCCATCGGCTCCTGATCAAGCTGCTGATCGCCTTCGGTGCAGGCGCTCGATCTGGGCGTTGGAGCGCCGGCACGACGACGAGTCGGCGGCATTGCAGCGGCTGCTGATGCAACTGAGCGGTCGGCAGACCAAGCGGCACCGAGCGATCACGACCAGCGGCATGCTGGCCGGGCTGTGGGTCTTGCAAGCCGCGGTGGGCCCACTGGCGCGCTATGGCGCCGACCGACTCAACGCCATGCTAGAGAAACACTTGCCCCTCTTTTTTGCTACTGTAAAAAAAGTGTGCATTCCCTTGTAGAGACCAATGCTTCGCAAGGGGGGGACAGGGCTCGCTCGCTCGCTCACATTGTCATTCGATCTGCGCACCGAAAAACACGCGTCTGGAAACCGTCCCGAGAGCACGTTCAACCGTGTCGTTTCATCACCCAGCCCGACCGCCGGGCGATCGCAGTTTCGCTGTGCCAAACCGATGTGGTGTCGTGCGCGAGTCTCCTAAAATGGGCAAAATGTGCCAACGCCTAGAACTTGGCTTGATGTCTTGGCGGGAAATCTCTATTCTGTGGACCGCCTGATGCCGGGATAGAACGGCAATGGATTGCGACCTCAATGAGGTATCAGGGCAAATGGTATTGCCCCTCCCAAACCTGGTCCCATCCTCGCGGAGCACGACGGCGCCTCGTCGAGTTCGTCGCACGCCCTTGCTGGTTTATGCCGAATCAGTGACTCCTCGGATTTCCACCTTCGCGCGCCGACGATCCGCGCCGGGACCCCGATGGTCTCGGACCCGGGTGGATTCCGTCGTCGCATGGCACGGCGCCTCGAGCTCAAGGAGAATCGCCCGATGACCGTTCGCTGGAAACCATTGCTGGTCCTCTCCGGTCTGTTCTTGGTTGTGGCCCTTGTCGGCGTGGTCGCCATCACACTCTCGCTGGTGCCGCGGTCGTCTCAGGGAATCCTCAAGATGGCGCGCGGGCACGAGAGGCCGGCCGCTTCGAGAATTCCGAGATCTACTACAAGCAAGCCCTCCAGCTCGAACCCAAGAACGCTTCGATTCACGAGGAGTTTGCAGGTCTCTATCATGACTGGATGAACCACGCACCCGCCGAGAAGAAGGAGGTCGCTTCGCAGTGATTGGCTGGAGCACCTCGTGAACGCGACCAAGTTGGACAAGACGGCCAAAGGACCACGGCAGCAGCTTCTGAAGTCCGCAATGGAGCAGGACTTGGCGGGCGATTCCGTCTATTGGGCCAAGGATCTCCTGAACATTGAGCCCGACAATCTCGACGCCCATTACGTGCTGGCGGCCGAGACGCTCGAGGCTCGCACTCCGAACGTTCCCGAAATCCGCCGGCACCTGAAGGCCTTGGATGACAAGAACGCGGCACCGATCCGCCGGCTCTGGATTCGTGCGAAACTGGCGGATGCGAACGGAGACTCCACCGGTCGAGACGGGACGTTCGCCCAGGCTTCGAAGACGGCGCTGTCGCCGGACGCCGATTCCAACGACCGGATGGCCCAGATTCGGCTCGAATCGTTGGCGATTCGGGCCGTGACCGATCCGGCTCGACTGGAGCGTCAGGTGCAAGATCTGCTCCAGCATGTGAAGGCGCTCGGACAGCCAGACTTTCTCGCACCGGCGCGGGTGGCAAGGCTTCGAATCTTGCTCGAGCAAACTCAAAAGGACCTGACCAAGCGTTCGGACCAGGTTGGGCCGACTGGCAAAAAGGCGGTCGAGGCCCTCGTCAATGCCATCGAAGTCGACCTCGAGTCCATCTTCAAGCAGGCCTTGGCAGGCAAGAACGAGCCCGATATGCAGACTTACTTGACCTATGCCGATCACCTCAGGTTTCGTCAACAGCGAGACCGCTGTCTGGAAGTGATCGATCAGGCTCTGCGATCTCCTCAGGCCTCGCGACGAACGGCGATCAACTCGGTGATGGGTCTACATACGGTCGCTGTCGAGATGGCGCTTTCGAATGTCCGAGACAATGGTCGGTTCGACAAGGCGGCTCCTCATATCCAGGCGTTGTTGGACTGCACGGACCGGCGGTTTCAGGGCTTGGCCCACTTGTTCGCCGGAGCGGTCGACCTCGAACGGTCGGGCATGGCTCGGGAAATATCGGGTGAGCCGTCGACCGGCGAGGCTCAGCCGAAGTTGCGGACCAGCGCGCTGAACCACTTGAAACTGGCGGCCGCTCAATTGCCCGACATTGCCGAAGCCCAGGCGCGTTACGGTGTCGCGTTAGTCCTCGCTGGTGAACAGAACCTGGGACGTCAGTTTCTGCAAACGGCGCTTCGGCTGGGAAGCCTCGAGCCGCAGTACCAGCTCTGGGCGGCCTGGACGATTCTCCAGGCTGGTTATCCCGAGGAGGCCGAGCCGATCGTGAACGCGCTGTTCCAGCAGGTCGACCAGGGCAATGCCTCGCGGGAGCTGGAAGCTGCCCTCCACTTGCTCAACGGCGAGCTGCATCAGGCGAAGCGAACCCCGGAGGATTTGAAACAGGCCGTGGCCGAGTTCGAGAGAGTCCTGGCGCAAGAGCAATCGCCGCCAGCCTCGGTCGTCCTTCGTCTCGCTCAGATCGACGTGCAGCTTGGTCAACATGACCGAGCCCTCAAGCGGTTGCACGATCTGCGCACGCAAAGGAAAGGGAGGGCCAAATGCTGAGCAACTGCTCGTCTTGACCCTTGAGGAACAAGGCAATAAGGCCGAAGCGCGCTGCACGCCTGAAGTCCGCACGGTTAGAGTATCCCTCGCAGCGCGGATTTGGCGGGCGTCGATGCCGCCCTTCACGCCAAGGACGGCAAGCCAGAAGAGGCTGACCGGATCCTGGCTCAGTTTCTGTCCGGCGATCCGGACAATACGAAGCTGACAATGATGCGAGCCCAGCTCCAGGCTGAATCGCTCAAGAATCCCGACCAGGCTCGCGCCCTCTTGAACAGCGTGGCGGACCGGGTCGAAAACTCCGAGCCCCTGGTGCAACTCGCGGCCCTCGAGATGGAGCAGAACCGACTCGACGCGGCTGCGGCAGTGATCGCCAAGATCCGCTCGCGTTGGAAGGAGGCGGCAACAAGCGATGTTCTCGACGCTCAGGTCGCGCTCAAGCGAGGTCACGTCTCAGAAGCGATCGACCACTTCGACGCCGCGTTGAAGAAAGACCCGGACAACAAGATCGTCCAGTTCTGGAAAGCCCAGCTCGATAGCCGCAATGGCGCCCTGGTGGAGGCGGCCAAGTCTCTCGAGGCCATCGTTCAAAACAAGCCGATCAAGGAGGTTGATCCGGGTACGACACTCATGTCGGCGGCGCAGTCGGCACTGGCCAACCTCTCGTTGCGAACAGGCGAATTCGACGAAGCGATACGGCGGTTCGAGGAGCTGAAGCGGAACAGCCAGAACGGCACATTGAGCAAGTCGGACCGCTGGCAATTAATCACCGCCTACGTTACCAAGGGAAACTGGCCGATTGCCAAACGCGAAATCGCCGCGACCCTTAACGATACTAAGAACCCGCCCAGCGACGACGAACGCGTTCGCGGCGCCAACTTCTTCCGTCAGAAAGGCGAAATCAAACCGGCGCTGGCCCAGCTTGACTACGTTCTTCAAACCAATCCGACAAATCCTGCGGCCGTTGTCACGCGATCCTTCATCCTGCTCAGCGAAAAGCAGAACGATGAGGCGATGGCGATCCTGCGCAAGGCCATCGATCTGGCCAACAAAACGAGCAAGTCGCCGGCCAGCTTCTACCTGATGCTCGCCGCCGTTGAGAACGAAACGCCGCCCAAGGCCGCGGCTCTCGGCCGCGCTCTCAAGGTTCTCGACGAGGGTCTGGCGCGATCCCCGGACTCGCCCGAGCTGGTGCAGACGAAGTATGTCGCCATGAAAGCCGGTGGCGACATCCGAGCCGCGACGGCGTTGGTCGAAGCTAAGGCAAAGGAGTTTCCCGACGGGCCGTTCCGAAGGATGCTGGTTGAAGTCTACCGAGACCAGAAGGACTATGCGCGCTCGGAGTCATTGCTTGGCGAGCTGTGCAAGGCGTCACCCGACGATTCAAGCCTGGCGGGTGCCCTGGTTTTCGTGCTGGCACTTGATGCCGCGGACGCGGCCGCGTCGAACCAGCTCGACCGGGAGCGCGAGATCAACGCCAAAGCCGCGGCTCTGATCCATGAATACCGCGCCCGGTTTCCCAAGGACGTGACCTTCGTCCAAGCCGAATGCGACCTGGTCGCGCGTCGCGGCGATTTTGCGAGAGCCATCGAGATGACCCGCGAAGTCGACAAGATTTCCCCAGATTCGCCGAGGGGTCCAATCTTGAGGTCCCGTTTGTTCGCGGCTCTCAATCAGCCGCAGGACGTCGCTCAAGCCTATACGGATGCTCTCGAGCGCAGCCCTCGCCAGCTCGATGTGAGGATGCTGCTCGGCGAGACCGAGCTCAAGCTGGGAAAGGCCGACGAGGCGCTTCGGCATGCGAGGTTCGTCCTCGATGCGGACAAGAACCGGCCGGATGCCGTTCTACTCGAGGCTCGCGCGCTGGCTGACGCGGGGACGACGAAGAGTCAGCAGAAGGCCAATCGACAGGCGGCAATCGCTCGTCTCCAAGCGGCCATCAAGAACAATCCAAAGTTCGAGGAGGCATACCATGCGCTGGCCGAGATCCGCCTGGGCGACTCCGATCGAGCCGGGGCAATCTCTGTCTGGAGAGATGATCTAAAGGAGAATCCACGAGACGCCACGGCGGTCGCCCGATTGATCGAGATCCTTACCGTTCGCCGGCCGGATGGCCAGCCTCCTGCCGCGGCGGACATTACCGAGGCCAAGCGACTGGCCGCTGAAATCGCCGGTCGTGACGACAAGGGCCAGTTAATCCTGGCGCTCGCGATCGGGTTCCACAAGGCCGGCCAGCTCGATCTCGCCTTCCCGAACGCCGAGGCCGCCGCGACCAAGCTGGACACTCCCGCCGCCCACTTGAACTTTGGCGATCTCCTGCTGACGTTCGCCGAGAGTCAATCTGACTCGAGTCAGGCGCGCGCCTCCTTCGAACGTGCTGTCGAACAATACGAACTCGTGCTCAAGACGCAGCCGAACTCGGTCCAGGCCGTCAACAATAAGGCGTGGATTCTCCACTGCTACCTCGGAAAGTCGCAGACCGCCCTCGACCTGGTTCTCGATCTACGGAAACGTGTGAACGCCGCCTTCCTTCCGGGCGAGTTCTACGACACCCTGGGCGCGATCCAGGAGTCGATCGGTCAAACGGGAGACGCCGAGCAGTCCTACCTCGAGGGCCTGAAGCGGTCTCCGGAAAATCCGGTCCTCAACTTCCACTTTGGCAAGCTGATCTTCAGCGACCGCGACCGTGTTTCCAAGGCACTGACTTACCTGAACAAAGCACTGCATAACCGAGAACGTCTCAGTCCGCCCATGACACGGGAGGCGCTTAGACTGGTTCAGCTCATGGACGACCCGGACAAGTCGCGTCCCGCACCAACAGAACCGGCCACCGGGACGCCCTCGACTGGTTCCGCTCATCGACGGCCGGGGTAATGGCCGGGATCAAACGGCTCGCGGTTGAGTGGGTGCCTGATCGTACACTCTGCAAAGGCCGGATGAGCCGCGCGTTCGCATCGACAGCGTCGGCGGGCATGTGATAAAGTCAGGCCACGTCGAGGAACGCAGGGAGCGCTCCAGGTCGCTCTCTCCGTTCCAGGTTTTCACAATCGGAATCGCCAAATCGAGGTTCCCTGGTTCGGACTCTCGATCGCGCACCGAAACCTGCAAGGAGCCTTTACGAGCCATGAAGCCAGGACCAACGATGAACCGCATCCGCATGACCGGCGCCCTTGTTATCGGGCTCAGCGTTTGCCTTTGGGCAGGCGCGGTCTCGGCCCAGGATGACGACAAGCACCCCGTGGTGATCCTCAACACTTCGTATGGTTCGATCACCTTGGAGCTCGACCGGGAAAAAGCCCCGATCACCGTGGATAACTTTGTGAAGTACGTTGAGGCGGGGTTTTACGACAATCTGATTTTCCACCGCGTCAAGCCTCGATTCATGATTCAGGGTGGCGGAATGGACTCCGGTTTGAGGGAGAAACGAGAGGGCCAGCGCGGCACGATCAAGAATGAGTCAGGCAACGGCTTGACCAACGTGCGAGGCTCGATCGCCATGGCGCGAACAAGCGATCCCAATTCCGCCCAGAACCAGTTCTATATCAATCTCGTCGACAACAATTTTCTGGACGATCCCGGATCGCCCTATGCGGTTTTCGGCAAAGTCACGGAGGGTATGAACGTGGTCGACAAGATCGCCCAGGTGGAGACGGCGACTCGGGGCCCCCACGAGTTCGTGCCGGTCCAACCCGTGATCATCAAGACGGCTCGGCGGAAGTCCAAAGCCTAATTGTTCCTGAGGTTGAGCATCGCCCGCCGTGCCGACTCTTGACCCCGCCGGTGCGCGGGATCTAAGATGGCAAACTGTCGGGCGATGCCCCTTCACGCGTTGCGGTTTTTCGGACCGCTCTACCTGCTGGCGTAACCCTGTTCCGGTCAGATAAAGGAGTCGCGAATGGCTCACATCGTCGCTGAGCCCTGCTTCGACTGTAAATACACCGACTGCGTGGTCGTATGCCCCGTCGACTGCTTCTACGAAGGGGCGCAGATGCTCTACATTCACCCCGAGGAGTGCATCGATTGCGAGGCGTGCGTTCCTGAATGCCCCGTCGAGGCGATCTTCCACGAAGATAACCTGCCCGAGGAGTGGAAAGATTTCACCGCCTTGAACGCTGAGGAGTGTCCGAAGTGCCCAGTCATCACCGAAAAGAAAGATTCGCTCGAGGGTGAATCGTGCGACACGACTCGGAAGCGGAAGTGAGCATGAACGAACGGAATTGATTGACCTTGAGAAAACCCGAGCAAGCTCAACAGAACCCCGACGTATACGCCGGGGCTTTTGTTGCGCCTGACTCTTGAAGAGCCTGTGGCCGAGACGCCAAACGGGCGGCTCCCTTGGGGAAGCCGCCCGCTTTGATCTGGCGGTTCGTTGATCCATCCGCGGTTTTCGATTCTCTGGCCTTCGCAAAGGCCGGACGATCGGCCGTGATGCACTTACTTCTTCTTCTTCTCGACGGGGTGGTGCACAACCACGGCCGGCTTTGCCTTGGCTTTCTTTTCCACGACGTGCTTGGTGGTCTTAGGGTGCGTGACCACGACGTGTTTGGTGGTCTTGGGGTGCGTGACCACGACGTGCTTCGCCGGGTGGTGAACGACAACCTTATGCGCCTTCTTCTTGTGAGGGCTCGTCGGTGCCGGCGCTGGCGAGAACGGGGACGGCGCTGGGGCTGGTGTCGGGTTGACCGGCGTCACCGGCTTGACCACACTCAGGACCAGATTGTCCGAATATCCAAGGTTGGTCGTCCCGGCCGCGCTCTTGATCGAGCCGCTCTGAACCGCGACGTCGATGGTTCCCGCCGAGTTGAACTGGCCCGCCAGGTTGAATTCGACCGTGTGCGAGTCAATCCAGGACAGACTCGTGGCGTGAGCTGGATTGAGGGCGTCGACTGCCGTTCCGCTGAGGATCAAATCGGTCGCTGCGATATCTTGGGGATTCACGTTGCCGGAGAAAGTCACGACGACGGCAGTCGGCGGTGACGTAACGCTCAAGGTCGTGCCGTCCGCGTAAGCGGCGCCGGTGTTGGGAACCAGCGACGTCGTAACCACGCGGAACGCGCCACCGATAGGATTGGTGCCGCCGGTGGTTCCCTCGTACTCGAAGGCACCCACGTCGCGAGGTCCGTAGCCGGGCAGGCCGAACCCGGTGCCCGGGACCAAGAGCTGGGTGTTGCCGAGCAAGTCCGTTGGGATCGCCGTCGCTTCCCAGGCGTTGTCGATCGCCGCCGAGGCTGCTGTCAACGAGTAATCCGCACTGTTGAAGAAGTTGGCGGGACCATCCGAGCCCGGCCGGGGGTCGACCGGGTACGAGAAGGCGGGGTTTCCTGTGAAGTTGCCCAGGTTACTCTCGGCATTCGTCGCGAGAGGGCCTAGCAGGGCGGGGTTGAACCCGTTGCCCAGGTCGTTGGTCGCATTCGCCTGAGAGGTGTCACTCGCCCCGTTGCCGAAGAACATGTTGTTCTGAAGCGAAGCTTTACCCGGATTCGTCGAGAAGATGGCAAAGCCGTTTCGCGCGTTGGTCTGGTCGTGGTTCTCCCAGAAGATGTTGCTGGCGACGTACGCCTGCAACGGTGTGGACGAGGAGTTGTTCAAGTACAGTCCGACCGTATTGAATGCGAAGGTGTTGTTGATCACGTCGGCCGGACTTGTCGTGGACGCGGTCGAGCCGCCATCGGTGATGTAGAGGCCGTCGACATTGCCGATGATGCGCATCGTTGTAGATCGACGGGGTAAGGGCCGAAGCACCGGAAGTGGTCACGAGGATTCCCGTGCCGGAGTCTACGAAGTAATCCTTGTCGATGATGATGTTCGAATTCGTCACGTCGAGGCCGACCGAGTTGGGGTCGATGGTTCCCTGGGCGGGATCGCCGAGGAGCGGACTTGCGATCGAGAAGCCCGCGATCTCGGTCGTGAACTCGGAGAAGCTCTGGAGGCCCGTCGCGGTGACGGTGTCATACGTGCCCGTCTGGGAGGATCCCCCGAACGGAGCACGAATGATCGTGGACAGCGCGTCGCCGGTGCTGGTGGTGAACACCGTGAGATCCGTGCTCGTCGTGGCGGCCGAGTACAGCTTGACGAACTGCTTGAGGGTGACCTGCTCGGTGTAGACCCCGGGGAGCACGGCAACCACGTCGCCCGCGGTCGCGGCGGTCATGGCGGCGCTGATGGTCGGATAGGGGTTGTTGCGGTCACCGACCGGGAGGGTCGAATTAGTGACGTAATTCGAGCCGCCGACGAAGAGGTTCTGGGCCAGGGACGGCACGTCGACCAGGAACTGGACGCTCACCGGGTTGGTGATGACGTTGCCTGCGATGTCGCGAATTCCGTTCGCGGGCGTGTTCACAAGGGTGATTTGATACAGGTTGTTGGTCAGCGTGCCTTGAGTGGTGAACGTGATCTGCTCGGCTCCTGCTCCTCCGGTACCCTTGTCGAGGAGCGTGGTTTGGAACGACGACGGATTGATTGGGACGGTCACATCGTCGGCCGTGCCGAGGATCCCGTCGGGGCCAGCGTTGATCACCTGGATCGAGGCGGCTGTGAGCGCGGTCAGATCGATGTTCTCGTTCGTGGTGATCGTGAACTGGATCTGGCCGTTGGTCAACGAGGTGATCACCTGATTAGCCTGCGGCACGGTGATGGCAACCGTCGGGGGTGTTGTATCGACGACGAACGGAACCTGGGCGTTGGGGTCGCTGGGGTTCGACTGGTTGCCGCTCTGGTCGACGACTCGCACCCTGGCCACGTAGAATCCGCTGTCGTCACCGGGCAGGGGGGACAACAGGCCGTCGGGCCCGACGTTGTAGATGCCTTGCAGGTTGGGCAAGGGCGTGGTGTTGGTCACGTCCCCGGTCGCGGCGCCATCGATTCCCACCGTGTCCTGGAAGGTGCCCGTCGCGGTGGTCACGCCGGTGGCGGCATTGGGACGGATGTACTGGGCATACTGCGAATCATCGGCGGGCAGCGACGCTGCGCTGTAGTAGGTGGTCAAGCCGCCGGAGCTATTCGGCAAGGCGATACCGATGTCGAGAAACGCCGTTTGCCCGGCCAGCGGCACGAGTTGCGGGTTGGGCTCGACGATCGTGCCGTCGAAGGTGGGCGAGGCGTCAGAGGTGATGTTGTCGCCGACGATGTTCGTGTCGCTGGCGGGGTCGAGCGTGAACGTACCCGACATGGACCGACGGCGGCGTGGTGTTGATGATGAAGGAGCTGTAGAAATTGCCGCCGGGATACCCGTTGCCGGATGGGAGTGCCAGTTGCGCACCGGTCGGGGCGTCGCCGACCGTGTTCTCGCCGTCCAGTGCAATGCCCTGGGGGCTGGCGAGGACCGGCGATCCGCTGCCGAACAGGGTGATCTGATAGGCGTCCGTGCTCAGGGTCAAGCCGCTGGCGGCCAGGTTGATGGTCAAAACGTACTGCGTTGCTCCCGTGGCGCTGATCGTGGTGGCGTAGGTAAGCTTACCGGACAGGTTGATGTCCTGGTCCAGCGGCTGGCTGGGATTGCTCCCCAGGTTGACGAGCTGGACCGTGTTCGCGTTCACCGTGTTGGGGTCGAGCGGGCCATTGAAGTAGATGTTGATTTGCCAGGGAGTCGTGTTGTCTCCCGAGATCCCGCCCACCGTGTAAAACTCTTGATCTGGCGCCCGGCGGCTGGGAACCTCGCGAACGTCGGTGACTTCAGGCGGATGCAGATTGACATACTGGTAAGCCCCGATGTCGATGAACGGGTTACCGCCGTAACCAGCGCCCGGATTGGCCGCTTGCGGAGCGCGGATGTATCCCAGGATGTCCCGCTGGCCGGTGATCGGCGCGTAGTTGTACCAACCGGCAAGCGCGGCCGCGCTGGCGTAGCCAGTCGTGTTCGGCGTGCCGTCCGCGTTGATCGCGAGCACCGGATCCCACTCATCGGAGAAGCTGAAGTTACCCGAGCCTGGCAAAGTCACGAGTTGCCGCGGGTCGGTTATGTTTCCGAGTCCGCTTTCAATATTGATACGTCCGGGTTCCTCAGGGGCGGTCACCGTCGACGGATCGGTCCGGACGCCCACGACCGTTGACCCGACGATTTGCTGGTTCACGGTCGGATAGATCGCGTTGGATGCCGGTAAAGGTCCGATTTCGCTCCGAGCCGCGTCGATCGCCGGGGAATCCGGCTGGAGCTCGAAGTTACCAGAAGATGGGTCGACGAAATCGGGATTACCGAAGACCGGCTGCTGATTGCCAAAGAAGTCCGGAAGGTTGGTCGTACTGTTCACGTTCCCGACCGACGGGGGCGTCGTCGTCGTGTTGATGTTGTTGTAGAACAGGTTGTACTGAAGCAGCGTGTACGACGCCTGGCCCAAGATGTCCACGGCAAAAACATTTGAGCTGTCGAAGATGTCGTTCATTATCAGGCTGTTGACACTTGAGTTCGAGTTCTTCAGGTCGGACTCCGGTGCCACGGTCTGTACGGCAAACGTCGTTTGGAAGAACGTGTCGTTGAGCAGAACCGCGGAATAAGCGGATTCGCCGGACGTGTTATCCGTGCTTTCCGAGTTGATGTGCACCCCTTGGGCATAGGGAACCGGAGTCGGCACGGTCGTGCCGGGCGGCGTGTAGTCCGGCACGTTGTTATAGATCACGTCGTTGTACATGTACAGGTCTACGCCCTGGCCGTCGAAGGAGCTTCGTTTCGGTATCGGGGGCGGTAGAGCCGGATCGGCGATATTCGGCGTCCAATCCCGTTCCAGACCGGCGGCAGCGCCAGGATGGGCGAATACCGCGGCGTCGGCGAAGTTGGCTAGATTGGAATCGTCGATCGTGAATGCCATCGCCGAATTGAGCTGGGAGATCGCTGCGTTGGGATCTGTGAATCCGCCCGGCGGTCCGATGAATCCTTCGCCTCCGGCAAGGAGCGGCGCCAAATAACCGTAGCCCGTCTTCTCCGGCGAGCCACTCGTCGAATGTGAGTGTCGTCGTGCCCGCTGGGTCGTAGACATCGGTAATTCCGGCTCCCTGGACTTCGATCCGCGTCATGTAGCTGATGTCAGCGTTGTCGATGAAGCTGCCACTGATGAGCGGGTTGGTCGGATCGTACTCGGTCATCGAGTTACCGCCGATGTAGATGTAGCCGCCATCACCGGGTTCTGGAGTCGTCAAATTCTGAGTTACGTAATTCGCATTCCCGAGAAAGTCTTGAGTCGGCCAACTATTGAAGATGTCGTACTCTTTGACACCGCGGGCGATCACACCGACGGTGTCGTCGCGAAGGGAGGTCATAATGACCGGCACGCGCTGTTGACCGGTCGTCTGGTTGCCGGGAATTCCGAGAATGCGGATCTCAGAATAGGCACCCGGATCGATCAGCGGGCTTGAGGGAGGGTCGACGCCGTCATCGACGCCGACGACGAATCCCGCCCCGGCATTCTCGTCAGCCCCGGTGCCCGTCGAGCCGTCCGTGGCGAGTGAGCCGGCGCCATTGGGTACATTGTCGCTCAACAGTTTGACGACCACCGACTGGCCCGGGCTCGGGACCGTCGTGCCGTCAGCCAGCAACGTGCCAGGCAGCGCACTCTCAATCGTCAGCGAGAGGAACGGGTTCGGCACCGCCACGTAGCTGTTGAGATTGGGCACCGGCGCGTGTTGTACCGCTGCCTTCGAAGAACGAACCGAAACCGTATGCACCATCAAGAACGACCGTACCGCGAAGGACATACGTGATGTCGGTGAGATCCCAAACCGCGCTGACGGTCTGGTTCACGTAGCCGGGGAGTCCAATCGCCTCGACCGGCCCAACATATTGATAACTGGTGGCCGCGTCTGACGAGATACGCGCGAGCGGTCAGGACCGCCAGGCCATCGATGCCGTTACCCTGGAGAACGTTGTCGCGGATGAATGGGTGCGCCGGACTCCAAGGGAGTGAGCGGATTCCCGGCCATGAGACCGTTGGGCTCGATCTGCATCGCCGCATCGAAGTTGGTGAAGAAGTTGTTATTGGTAACGTAGACCTTGGTGCCGAGGTCTGAAAGGCCGTCGACCAAGGAGTCGTCTGTAGCCGGAGCGACGGGGAAGAACTCTTGATTGGTGATGAACGCCAGCACCGACTGCGATGGGATGGAGATGTTGGTCGTGTTTACGGCACCACCGCCGTACTGGAAGGTCGCCGCGTTGATTACCGCGATCGCACCACTTTGGATGCCGACGCTTCCCCACATCCCCATGGTGAGAGTGGGCGTCGTGGTCTCGCCGGTCACGTTGATCGGATCAGGCACCAGCGGCGTGGTCGCCGTGTCGTCGTAGATCGTAGTGAACAGCACTTCCGGGTCGTTGGCGGACTCGTCGACAAAGCCGGGCGACAGCGGATTGTAGCCATTGTCGGCGTCGAAGCCAGAGATGTAGGAGCGTGAACCGACGTTGAGGCTGGCATCCGGGTTGAGCACATCGAGGGCGCTGCCTTTGCCGAACTTGATCATATCCCCCGACTCGATATAGAGCCGGTCGCCGACCCAGTCCGTGATTCCACCGCTATTGACCACCAGATCCTGCCCGACGACCAGTTGAGCGAGCACGATATAAGGCAGAGGCGCTTCAATCGTGTAGTTTTCCGATCCGCCGAGAGTCGACGGATTGGTCGGGTACGGCATGGCGGTGGTCGGCTCGATAAACCCGTTGCTTTCGGACATGAGCCAGATGCCGTTCAAACTATTGTCCGTGACCGATACCTGGCGGATCAGCGGACCGCGGGCCGTATCGTCCTCGATGAGCGAGTCGAAGTCGGCGCCGATGGCGGCCTCGGTGCCACCCGTACCGCCGCTATCCGAGATGCTGGAATTGGTGATCGTTGGTCGCGAGGCGAAGAGGGTGATGGCGCTTTCGAAGTCGCTGGAACCTTGAGGAACGGCACCGCCCGCGTAGCGGATATTGGCGAAGTTGATGATCGACATCGCCGCATCAGCGCCGGAGACCGCCAGGCTACCGTTGGGTCCTTTCAACGTGTTGTCCACGGGGAAGGATGGAGTGTCGGTGGACGCCGTATAGTTTCCGGGTGCCTGCTCGTCATAGTTGCGGAAAACGATGCCGCCCCAATCTCCCGGGTGCGGCGTCGTGTCAGGGTTACCGTTGGACGGGCCTCCGACCGCGGTGCTTGCGTCGTTATACGAAGTGAAGAAGTCCTGGTCCGTGTTGGTTCCGTCGACCTGAAGGCGCACTGCCCTGGTTTTGCACGTAGAGCGAAGCATTTTGTAGCTTGAGCGACAGCTCCCGCCTGGAAAACCAGCGTCGTGTCGTACGGAACGGAGGCGCTACCGTTATTGATGGTGGCGTTGGGTCCGGCGGGCGCCTGGAGCACGAAGCTCGCGCTGCTGACTATTCCGGTCGTTGGGTTCATCTGCGGAAGGCCCTGCTCCGCGACGACGACGACCGGCCCAAGGAGCGACAACTCCTGCGCCGCATACAGTGCCGATTGCTCGAACTTGCCGTCGCCGCTGCGGTCGTAGGCGACGTTGAAGTTCGACGCCTGGAAGAAGGCCGGATTGTTCAAGCCGAGGTTGGGGTTATTCGTGGGGTTGTCGGACAACGGGCTATTGGGATCGCCTTCCGGCGCGAGGACCGGATAGGGAGCGGCCATGCTGCCATCGGAGAAAATGCCGGACAGTGGGTTCTCGACGAAGCTGGGCTGGGCGTAAACGACGTTGCCATAAGGGACAACCTCGAAGGCCGTCATGAACGCGCCGCCAGCCACGCCGTCACCGCTCATGTCATCCATGCGGTTCGTGCCGTCGGTTTGAAGGTTCTCGTACTGGTTCAGCGTGGGGAACTCGCCGGTGTCGGGAATCGAGGTTTGATTACCAAGGAATTCGCCGTCGAGCTGGTTGCCGTAGATATCGAAGATTCTCGTGTCGATCGCCGTGCCCGAGCTGGTTGTATTGACCTGATTGGGCATGTAGACCCGGTAGTTGTCAGCGGGGAGAGTGAATCCCGAATTGAGCTGCAACACGAGTCGATTGCCCGCCCCACCCGGCTGAACTAACGTTGAGGTAAATTGCCCGGTCGACGCGTTGTAGGTGTAATTGTAGAGGGTGACCGTGTAATTGGAAGAAAGGACGGTGAACCCGGATGATGGTTCGGAGCTGCCCAGTCCGCCTTCACCCAAATTGCCGAAATCGCCATCGGCCTGCCCGAGCTCGTCGTGTTCGCCGAACCGATGAGCTGAACGTCATTGCCGTAGCCGTTGGCGAGGTAGGGGAGTTGGTTGGAGAAGTCGATCACCACGGCGGTTGGCGGGGCCGCCACGTTATCGCGGGTATTAGTGCCACCGGCGGGAGGAAGCTCGTAGTAGGACTGCGGTCCGCCGATCACCGTCGAACCATTGGCGCTATAGGTGCTTTCAAACGCCATGTTGGTGATGTAGACCGGCGTGGGCTGGATGTCAAAGCTGATAACGAAACTCTTGGTCGCCTCGGTCGGTGGTACGGTAGACGTCTCGTCAAGTGCGTTGCCCGCGGCGTCGGTCAAGCCCGGATACTGCAGCTCGGTCGTATGAGCGACGAACTCGTAGACACCCGCTGGGAGACCCGGTGTGAAGGTTAACGCGATCGAGCCCGTGTAGTCGACCACGAACGTGCCCGTGGGGTCGAGCGTCGCTGGCCCAGCGGTGAACGCCGCGGTGGCGATGAACGACGATTCGTTGGCGTTGCCCATCGACGTGTTGATCAGTGAATAATTGCTGATGTTCTCGGCGGTGATCGGGTTGAGCGCCGGGAAGTTCAACAGGGACGGCGTGTTGAAGTGGATTGCCCATCGCGGCCGGATTGACCGGGTCCACGACATTCAAGTACAGGCTGGTCAGCGAGGCGATGGACGTGGTGTTGATCGCGGCAAAGGCAGGTCGTAGGGGCCGCCGGACGTGAATGAGGCTCCGGTGATCTGCGGCGCCGTCTTGTCGATGCGGAAGTTGTCGAGGTAGCCACTCGAATAGCCAGGGAGCGGCGGCGAGTCGGGCTGACCGACCACCACGGCCTCGGCGGACTGGAAACCTTCCGGAAGTGGCGGTCGTCGGCGTGACCGTGAAGGTACCCACCGAATTGGTTGTGACCTGATAGTCGAAGGTGCCGGTGTAGCCTCGTCCTCCCAGACCCGGAGCCAACGTGATGACGCCGTTGTGCAACGCACCGAACTCAATGTAAACCGATAGATTGGCCACGGTATTGGGAAATGCCGCGAAGAGCTGACCGATGAATTGCGGCTCACTGACCATGGTATTCTGGTCGCCGACGATTCCGGTATCGTTGGCGGCGGTCGGGTTCATGTAGAAGCTCGTGATGAGTCGGCGCAACTACGTTTTTCGGACCCAGGTTCTGGATGAAGTCCGTCGGTGTGCCGGTGGATCCAGAAGGGAATGCTGCCGGAGAAACCGCCGTTGAGCGGATTGCCGACGAGGTCGGTCACGCCGCCGGTGCCACCAGGTGCCGAGAGGACGACGATCGCATAATTGTCCGTCGGCATCTCAGTCTGCGGCAGGGCCGTGTAGTTGAGCGTGACGACGTAGCTGAGGGCCCCCGTGTTCGGATTGGTGACGACCTGGTAGCTGATCTCGGTGCGCGGGTCGCTGTTCAGGTTGGTGTAATCGAGGACATCCGCCGGGGTCGGTGGCCAGCTCGGCATGGGCCCTTGGCGAATGACGAAGATATCACTGGAGTGTGACCGTGTTCGGGTCGAGCGCCTTGCTGAAATCTGATCGTGACGATCCGGGCATTGGTCGTCGTGGCGATGACCGTCGGCGCGGTGACGTCGGCGAGCGTGAACTTGATCGGACCGGACGCGACCAGGTCCTTCCCGTCCGTGGATTGGACGACGGGGCCGCCCGCGGGGCTCTGAATTGAGAACGTGTAACTGCCGTTGGCCAGGGTCCCTGGGGGCTTGGTGAAGCTAATCGGAAACTGGACGATCGTCGGCGACGTGGCATTGTCAACAGCGATCGGAGTACCGACGTTGACCACGACTCCCGTCGGCTCGGACGTGAATGTCAAGTCCGCGGCGGTAATGGTCGAGAAGTTGACCGCTTTGTTGAAGGTGACGGTGACGGCACTCGGCGTTACGGTTACGGTCGCTCCGTTGGCCGGATTGGTGGAGGCAACGCGGAGCAAGTCGACGGCGTTGATCGCCGCGGGGGCGTCGACCAGGCCGAAGCCGGACAGCACGCTCCAGGTGCCGGCGGCCACGCCGTTCATCGGCAGGGCCGACTCTTCCAGGCCCTGACGGATTTCGGCCGGTGTGAGCTGAGGGATCTTCTGAAGCATCAAGGCCGCCACAGCCGCGGCATTGGGTGCGGCTGACGACGTGCCGAAGAAGACATTGAGCGCCTGTTGGTTCGCGGGCACGAGGTTCACAGTGCTCGCCGGCTCGCCGGGGAACGGAGGGTTGGACGTATCGAGGGTAAAGTCAGGCTCAAAGAACGAGGTGTTGCCGCCATCGGGGGCCGTGACTGACGGGTTTTGCACCGTCAGGGGCGTCGCCAGGGGCGTTCCATTGGCGTTGAGGACGTAGAGCGCGGGCCCGCTCGAGCTGAATGGCTCGTTAGCCAGCGGGTTCTGGCCGATCCCCAGGCTTGAGGCGGGCGCCCACCACGGAGTCGCACCGACCCCGATGGTGTTGGCCGCCGTCGCGTGTCCAAACGAGCTCGGGTACGACGTACCGCCGGCGTTCCCGTATTCCGTGCTGACGGTGACCGCTCCGTTGGTGTCGTTGAAGCCGCTGAACTCCACATGTCCTGGTGCCGTCCCTGAGACAAGTTGAATCGCGACGAAATAACTACCGGCGGTGGGAACCTCCACGAATTGCCAGGGCTCATCGATGGCGACGTTATTGTTATTGCCTGTCGCCACAACGGTGCCGCTTGAGTTCAAGACGTAGAAATACACGTTCGACGTCACGGCCGCGGTCGATCCCGTCGGCTGTTGAGTCCCAAACGGCTGGTCGTATTCAAAAGTGATCAGCGCGTTGGCAATCCCGGTTGTGACGGGAAGCAGGAAGTTGGTCGCACCACTGGGGGCGAAATTCATGAACGTTCCGGAGCCGATTCCGGTCACGGTGCCGGTACCGGTTCGGAACGACGACAGATAACCACTGTCGGGACCCTCGTTGCCGGCCGCGCTGAAGTAGGAGACGCCGTCTGCAGTGACCGCATCAACGCCTTGCGCGATCAGACCGTCCTGAAACATCGGCTCATCGGCGTAGCCGACGTCGTCGACAATGATCTGCGACCCAGCGGCTTGAAGTGCCTCGATGTTCTGCTGGAATGACAGCTCGCTAATGAAGGCCGTGGCGAACTGCAAGTTCGCCCCGGTGCGATGTCGTGGATGTTCTCCAGCATCGCGCGGCCTTCGTCGGTCGGCTCGTTCGGATCGTCCTGGATGACCTTGACGGGATCGTTGCCGTTCAGGTCCCCGGTGGCGTACGATGCGGCCAGTCCTCCGACGGTTGCTCCCGGGGCAGTGTACTGATTAACACTTGTGGAGAGGACGCCGACCGTCATGCCGGTACCGTCGACGTTGTACTGCGTGCGAGCAACGTCGGCTTGCATCGCAGTTAACGCCTCATTGTAGGCGACTCCCTGGTACAAGGCGCCGTACGCGATCGGTGTGATGGCGATCTGGCCGCTCCACGTCTGGGGCAGTTCGGCGATTGTCGGCAGCTCGTTGATCGGCACATAGGCCTCGGCGAGGTCGTATGCCGAGCTCGAGTCGGTGATCTGCATCCCCGCGTCGGTGAGTTGGGTGAGGAACTGGCTGAAGTTGCCTGGTAGGGCCTTGATCGACATGCCCACCATGCCGTTGTCGAATTCGTAGTCGGGGTACTGGGATTCGACCTGGGCCGCATTGCCGCCACTGTTGACAAAAGTCTGGTAAACCCCGACCAGACCGGTTCCCAGATTGGCCATTGGGCCGTTCTGGGCGTCAAACAAGTTCGTGTCCGTCGGCGCCCAATGCCGTCGGAGCGGGTTGCACGCTCAGCAACCTTCTGGATTCGAGAAACTCGATCCTCGGGAGGCCCCGCCGCTTTGGATTCTTTTGGCCCTTGCGCCCCTCAAGCCGCTGATTCCGATCGAATGCCTTGAAGCTCCCCATCGACAGACTCCCCGGTAAGCTTGCGAGCTTCAACCCGAGCGAAACGTTCGAACCGAAACGTTTCCGCTCAAGGGTCAGGCTCTTAGACGATCAAGGTGACCCAACAGTATTCGCGATGAAGACCACCAGCTCGCTTAATCAAATGCGAGGCCGGTAAGTCAACGGGTACACTGTGAAGAAAGACACACCCGCAATCCGTTGCCTACACCGACTTCCTGCAATCCTCACTCTGATTTGTGCGGAACTAACCCGCCGATTCTGGAACCCGGGCCTCGATCCGTTTGGCAGATCCCACCGTATCTCGTCGACGACGGGATCTCAGCCCGACGCCCGTCGACAAGCGACAGCACGGCATTTCCCACCAAACCACGGCCAGGCACTCCAAGAAACCAGACCGGCCAACCCGGCTTGCACACGCGAGAGCCACCACTAAGTGATTGGCTCCATGCACGCAGTCAATCATTACAGCGTCGCTTCCGTTCGTCAAGCCCCAGATCGCAAGAATTCGGAGGGATGTGAGTCGGTGGGGAGTAACCGCGGCGAATTCCGGGGCCCGCTGGACGCGCGGAACGTGAGTTAGTAGGAGTCTGTCCTCTGGATTCAATAAGTCAAACGTCCCGTCGTTCAAAGTGCGTTTTTGAACGCGATCGGAGTCGTGTATGCATTGGGCCCGACTTCCGAAATAATGGAGAATCGATCCATCAGTCAGGCGGAGGAAGCAATCGAGCGGGAAACCTCGGCGAGGGTTCTGGTTCGGAAACACGTCAGGTGTTGCAATCATGACGATCACGATGAGCGACCTTTCCGGACGTTTGATTCCCGCAGTGCCGGTCCCGTTCGGGTCAGGGGGGGACGTTCATCAGGAAGGACACGAACGCTATGTGTCGTGGATGGCGAGCCAGCCCATCGGTGGAGTGGCCGTTTGGGCTCACACCGGACGCGGACTGCGACTGACCGATTCCACGCGTGAGCAAGTTCTGCGGCTGTGGCGACGAGCACTCCCTGCCGACCGATGCCTGATCGCCGCGGCGGGTGCCCCGCTCGGTGAGCATTCTGCCTCCTTGGTGATGCGCGAGGCCAAGGCGATGGCCCAGCGAGCCGCCGACCTGGGGGCCGATGCCCTGTTAGTCCATCCACCGGTCGCCTTTCGTGACCGCCCGGACCGCGACGATCTTGTACTCGAATATCATTCCCGAATCGCCGAGGCCGGCTTACCCCTCATCTTATTCTACCTGTACGAGGACGCGGGTGGCATCTCCTATCGACCCGAGCTTCTCGTGGAATTGCTCGCGAGGTCCGAGGTCCTGGGCATCAAGGTGGCGACCCTCGACAGCGTCATGCACTTTCAGGATATCGCTGCGCCTGCTGAAAAGCCACGTCCCCGCGAAACTCTTGATCACGGGAGAAGACCGTTTTCTCAGCTACAGCATGATGTGCGGCGCCGAGACCGCGCTGATCGGCATGGCGGCTGCTTGCACCGAGTTGCAAGCCGAGTTGCTCAATGCCTTCGGCCTGGGCAACGCTGGGAGGTTCCTCGCCCTGAGCGCTCTCGTCGACGACCTGGCCCAACACACGTTTCTGGCTCCGATGGAAGGCTACATTCAACGAATGCTCTGGTGCCTGGTCCATGAGGGAGTGATCCCGGCGGACGCCGCCCACGACCCCTGGGGACCGAAGCTCGACCCCGCCGAGTTCGACCGGATCGGGGATTGTGTCGCACGACTGAGAAATCGCGAGGTTCTTACGCTTGGAGCCAGGTAAACCTCCATGCCTTTTCCACGCCCTCACTTGCTGCCGGCGAAAGCCGAGGTGTCCCGAGAAATCCTGGCCAAGATCCGCGAGGATCATGATCGCTTCGCGCAAGCGGGATTGCCGGTGAATCTCGATCGTTATCTCCGACAGACATACCATCTCGACATGACGGCGTCCTACGCCGGGATCGCGCTGCGCAATCCATGGGGCAAGGCATCCGGGCAACTCTCTCTCAATCGGGTGCAGATTGAGGAAGCCGTCGAGGCCGGTCTGGGACTGGTCGTGCTCAAGACCGTGATCGCCCAGGATGCCAGCGGGCGCCAGTCGATGTCCGCCTGGTCGATCAAGGAATCGCAAATGGTCGCCGAGCCGATCCAGAGCGAACACACCGGAGCGACCGGTTGGACCGTAACCTGGAAAGGGAGGGGTTGGTGGCAACCATTCACCGATTATCTGCACTTGATACGTGAGGCCTGCTCGATCGCCGGAGACCGCGAACTCCTGGTCGTCCCATCCGTAAAGTACCATCTGCCCGGGCCCGGCGAAACGGAGTGGCGAACCGAAGAATACCTTGAGACAACCCGTGCGATTCTCGATGCGTGGCAATCATCGAATGGCAATTCGCCGATGCCGCTTGAGAAAGACTTTTCGCCGACGCTAGCGGGCTCCGACCGCGCGAGCGCGCAAGCCCTGGTTCTCGAATGGCTGCGGCGCGTTCCCGATTTAATCCGTGCGGCGACGACCGGCCCGGGACAGGTCAAGGTCGGACTCAAGCTCTTCAACAGCCTCGACGACGATTCCTTCCAACTGGCGATGCTGGCCGAAGTTCATCGCGGAAATCGCCGGCGGATTTCTTGGTCTATGCCAACCGGTTGTTCGACCCGAGCCGAGTTTTTGAGGGAAAACAAGGTGTCGCCTATGGAGGACCGGACCTGAGCGACCGAAATCTGCGTGTGTTGTCGGCGCTGCGCACTTCACGGCAGCGCGGCGAGATTGGCGGCAATCCGCTGGAAATCAGCGGCACGGGCGACATCAGCTCGGGCCGGATCGCCGTTGAGTATGCGTTGCGGGGATGCACCAGCTTTCAGATCCACACACTCTTCCAGCTTCCCGCGGCGGAATACGCGATGCGCTCGGGGACCAAAGTCCAGAAAGCTCTGCACCGGCTTTACTTCGATCCGGACGATGGGTTTATCGTTTGGATGCTTTATGCCGCGAGGCGGTTGCAACTGGTCGCCAACGATGGAGGCGTTCGATTTCTGGACCTGGCGGCGCGGGGCCGAATCAAACCTGACCCGGCGGGATCTCGACGCCGAGTCGTCTTAGATCGGCGATCAAGGTCGGTGTGTCGACGAATCGGATCGCTTTCAGGCCGGCCTCACGCGCGCCCAGCACATTCTCTTCGATGTCGTCCACGAATACGCAAGAAGCCGCGGGTACCTCCGCCGCCGCGACGCAGGCCTCATAGAACTCCCGTGCGGGCTTCATGTGTCCGACCTCGTGCGAGGCGATCAGCCGGCGAAAATGGCTGAAGGTGTCCGAGAATTGCCGGCGATAATGAGCAAAATGCAACACATTCGTGTTCGAACCCAAAATCAAGGTATATTCGCGTGACGCGAGGAATACGATCAAGCGGTCCAAGGGCTCGTTGAGCCAGAAAATGTCTTCCCACGCGCGAACGAAATCTTCATAGGGAATCTTCAATCCCAATTGCGCCATCATGTTGTCGGCGAATTCGGTCGGGGCGATCCGCCCGCTCTCGAATTGAACCAGGAGCTCGGCGAATCCACCTTGCTGGAGCCTCAGCCTCAACTCTTCCAGGTTGATCCCCAGGATCGGAGTAAACCGCTCGTAGATTCTGGTATAGTCAAAGAATCCAACGACGTTTCCGAAGTCGAAGATAATCACAGGGTGATGCATCGGCTCTCCACGAAGATGGAGGTCAGGCTTTCCAGCCTGACTAATTTGATTTCAGGCCGCAAAGCCTGACCTACGGCTATTCACTTCTCGGTTTCAATCGCTTCGGCGGGACCGATCTTGGCGAACTGCCGCCACACGATGGGGTCGATTGAAGGCCGCACCAGGGACACGGATCCGTCCAGACGGAGAAGGTTCACGCCGCGTGCGTGGCCGCTCGATGCGCCGATGAACGCGCTCTTGCCGTCGCTGGCCACGCAAGACGGCTGACGATTGGGTGGCAGAGCATGGTTGTAAAGAGTCGAACGGTAGTCGCTCGCTCGCCAGGATGAGCCGGCATCTCCGCGCCAGGAGGCAGGATCTGGGTTCGCAGGGCATCCCGGACGGGTCAGACGACCATTGACGACCTGGTAGTTGTTGAGGCTGGCGTGACTCGGCTGGTTGTCTCCTACCAGTCGTTCGGAGAATCCGGCGGTGAAGCTCAGGCCGTCCGCCGCTTCCACCTCGCTTAAACTGATGGAACGTCCGGGAACGAATGCGCCATTATCACCCGACGGCGAGTCGCCAGTGGCCGCTCGATAACTGATCGGAGCTGAGAACCAGCCTCCCGTCGCGTTGGGATCGCTTGAACACACAAAACCGGGAACGGCCATCTCGCCAGGGACCTGTCCGGGTCGCGCCGAGGGCGCTGTCTTTGGATCGCGAAACTCAGTCAGATCAGGAAGTTGAAACGTTTCAAGAAGCGTCCGGAGCGGACCGGCGGATGGTGCTTCGTTCGTTGCCTTCGCGTCGAGTGGTGCAAGCTCCGTGACCACGGGGAGCGATCGGAAGTTTTGGTCGTATGCGGCCAAGGCGAGCCCGATTCGGCCCAGGTTCATCCGACAAGAAACAAGGCGAGCCTCTTCCCGGCCACGAGTCGCCGCCATCAGGAGGACGATCAAGACCAACGAGACGATCGCAAAGATCACCAGGAACTCGATCAAACTCAGACCGGGGCGACGAATCACCGTGAGTTGGCCAGCCGGATGGCTCGAAGGGTTTCGAGACGCGTGTTTTTGTTGCGCGTGATGGAATGGCGGCGCGATCGATCGATCCGTTTCTCCCCTTTTGCACGGGGCGGGAAAAACTATGCGTGAGGATCGGGATGGCTGAATAGGCATGGCGAGACCAACTTCTCTTCAGCCCGGGAACCGGCGACGATGATCAGTTCTTGACCTCGATCAACGCGTCTCCGCTGCCGATATTGCCAGCGGAATCGGTGGCGCGAACCATGATGAGATGAGAGCCTGGTTTGAGATCGGGGAGCGACAGGTTGATCGTCTCTCGAGTCGTGTCGAACAAGCGGTCGTCAGGGAAAATGGGCGTCCAGACGCCTCCATCGAGTGCGTAGTCCGCCTTGACCAGGCGAGTCAGCTCGTCCTTGAGAACAATGGCGGCGCCGCGGCCGTGTTGGCGTGACGCTCACATGGGGTGCATCATGATCGACGATGAAGGTCACACTCTCACGCTCGCGGGTCATCGCATCGGCAGTGCTGTTCGACGGTCGATCGCTGGCGAATAACTTCAATCGGTAAGGCCCTGACGGGAACGAGGACGTATCCCACGCGAACGTTTTCTCCGTGATCGGCTCCTCGGTCAGCTCGATCCAATTGGGCCAACCTTCCTTGTGCACCTTGAGAGTGAAGCTCAGGTCATCGTCATTGGGGTCGCTCGCGTCCCAGCGCACATTGAGACGGGTCTGACGCGCCGCACCGTCGGCAGTGCTCACGTCCGGGACATCGAGCCGAGCGATTTCTGGTGCGAGGTTTGAGGTGCGGAAGCTCAGTGATACCGACCGCAGCTCGGGCGTGAGTCGCGGGTCCTTGGTGGCGAGCTTGACGCGATACTGAACGAACCGGCCCGGTGGCGCAATGATCGTCGACGCGGTCGGATCGGTCTGGTCGACCGACCAAGCGGACCAGGTCTCGTCGGGGTCACCGACGTTGCCCGATCGAGCTTGAAGCGAGATCGACGTACCAGGAGGGGAATCGCCTCGCCAGCTCAGAGCACCGAACCGGCTGACGAGCTTGGTGTCGTGAATCTCGGAGACCAACTGGCCCACCGCGGCGTGCCCCGAGACGAGTTTAACGACGGAGCCGGGGTCGCCGGTTCCCATCAGGATCCCGCCATCAGGCTCAGCGAGCAGCGAGAGGATCTGACCATGATCCAGCTTGACCATCGGCGCCGTCTCCTCGCCGCGGTTTCGAACCTCGTAGAGCTGTCCCTCGGGTCCGGTCCCGACCAGGAGTCGGTCGTTGGACCAGGCCAAGGCGTGGACCAACGCCTTGACTCGCAGGACTTCCCGGGGCACACCCTCACCGTCAATTCGATAGACGGCATTATCGCCTGGCGAGATCGGTTTGGGAGTCGCCGAGCCCCCCAGAGGAGCGCGAGGCGCCTGCGGTCTGGCCTGCGCGACCAAATCCGGCGGGTCCTGTACCTTTCGAACCCGAACCGGTCCGGGATCGTCGTTGCCCGGGTTTGGCGGTCCGGGATCTCGATCCGAAAAGGGTCCGTCGAGTGACTGCGCCACTCCCGCCTGCGTCAGAAACAAGGAGCTGCGTGTGTTGGTCGCGCCGCCAGCCTCGGCCGCTGTTCCGGCGTACAGCGCTCCGTCCCCACCCCACAACAAGGGTCCGGACGTCCGACTGAGGAGCGTCGAACAGGATCGAGACTTTGCTGTCAGTGGCTACTCGATAGATCAAGCCCTCGCCGTCGCTGCCGGCGTAAACCGAGCCATCGGGACCGATTGCCACGCAGAGAAGATGCGTCGCTTTGCTGTCATAGACGAGTGACCATTTACCGTCGCTCGCTCGTTTCCAGAGTTGACCGTTGGGACCCGTGGCCGCGTACAGGTTGCCCTTCGGGTCGGCGGCAAGATCCCAGATGTACTGGACCTTCGGGTCGGGCCTCGAGCTGGGGTGCTTGGGGTCGGTGAGATTGACAACCTGGCCAGCGGGACCGGTCCCCACAAAGATGGTCTCGTCGGGACAAACAGCCAAACACAGGGCCTGCGAGTCGCTGGAATCGAAGTGGACGGTCCAGGCCGCGTCCTTTGTTGGCTCGCGACGAAAAACCTTGCCGGCATCGCCCGTACAGGCGAACAGAGCCCGATCGGATTCGTGCCAGATCCCATACGCGCTCGGCACCGAGTGCGCCAAGTGGGGCGATCGCATGTCCGAGCCGGACCCTCCCGCTATCGGAGACGACAACCCCTTCTCGGTGAGACTTGGTGAACGCGGCCGGTCCTTCCTGCCGCCAAGCTTCATCCTTGGCCCATCCCGTCGGCAAACCCAAGGCATGCCAGCAAAAACCGATCACCACGGCGGCCCGAGCTAACCGTGATAAATCCGGAACCCGGGCCGTCGCCGACGTCGCCGCCACTCGATCGCTCATGTCGTTCCTCGTAATCATTGGGTAGGGCGAGAGCCCAAGCACCTCAACGATGTAACGATAACGACAACCCGGCGTCCTTGGCCACCGTGAACTTGAGCGACTGCATCCCTTCCACGACCCGGCCGGTCGAAAGGGACGCGACCAGATCGGAGCGGATCGGAGCGACCGGTACCTCTCGCTTGGAAGCGAAGACGGCCCGTACGCTGTCCGGCAAGTTCGGCAGTGCCTGACCTCGCACCGACAGCCCGCGTTCCGGCGAGGAGACGTGGAGATAGACCGCGGTCCGCTTGGGCTCGGTTTGGACCCGAATCGCGTTGACGACGGCTTCCAGGTCACGTGGCTCCAACAGCGAGGGATCGTTTCGGAACTTTCTGCGGATACTACTGCCCATGTCGCAGAAGACCGCCTCGTGCACGCCTTCCGGGAAATCGCTGGGGATCGGCAGCCCCACCTCAACCGTCTCGCGCTCACCCTTGAACGGCTTCAAAGTGACGAACGCCTTCAGCGTTTGGCCGGGCTCGATCGTGTCCGAGAGCAGCCGGACCGACTCGATTTGAGCGACCTTACGGCCCGGCTCGATCTGGACGTTGCAATCGATCGCTTCGATCCGGACCGGCGCCATCGTGTTTCTGACCAAGATGTTGGCGATCGAGGCGAGCGGGCTGAACAAGGCCGAAGCACCCATCTGGCCCGTATAACGTGGCCCGCTGAAGGTATCCGAGAAGGTGATCGGGTCCATGTCCTTGATACGGATGGTGGCGCTCGAGCTGCGCGGTCAGTTCCTCCGGCAGATTTCCCTCGGTGTCGATGGCGTTGGTAAGCACGGACATGATGAGCGCGGACAGAAGGCCCGGTTCACGCACCATCCGTACGTGGTAAGTGTGTGCGTCCGCGAATTGGCCGGTCTTCACGTGCACCGAGAGTGGGAGCAGGTCGGGCTTGGGGCCGACCCTGCCGGCAACACTCGTGCTGACATCCGTATCGATCACACCGACGATTTTCAGCGGCGAACCCATCTTCATGCTGACGCTGGCTCGAGGGTAGACGGTGTGAATGTACCCGGTCATCATCGGGAACTCGCATGCCCCCAGGCTGAACATCGGATGTCCGAACCCGTAGACCCGATTTCCCTCAACGTGGGTCACGGTGCCGATTCCGGAAAGGTCGAAGTCACCGGTAACCAAGGCAATGGAGAGAGGAGCGCCCGGCACAAGTGGTCGGTCGCCTTCCTCACGGACGATTCGATCGGACGCGGCCCCTCCCGACATGGGGGCCATGCCCATCGGCCGCAGGCGTTCGGCCAGCAGACTCAGGGCCCGAGGCCCGAAACCCGAGGCCGCCAATGGAGTGACGATCGGCGTCATGCCCCCAATTCCGCCGCCTGAAACCGTGATCGGCAACGGCAGCGCCAGGGCTGTCTTCCCATCCTCGGTTAGTCCCAGTCCATCGATGAGCGGGGCGAAAGGAAGCGCCGAGCGCATGGAACGGCCGGTTCTTGCCCGGTTCCTTCGATTCAGCCGCGATTCGGCGGTCATTGGAGCGCACGTACTGGATCATCTGTGAGAAAGGGGTCACGCCAGCAATCGGATCCTTGGCGAACTCCCAGGCGAATGCCACCGCTCCCAGCAATTTGCCGTCGATATAGATCGGGCTCCCGCTCATCCCCTGAATAATTCCGGCATGCTCCAGGTTGCAACCGGTCAGTCGGCAGAGCACCATGTCGCGACCCGGGCTCACGTCCCGCATCACGCCCAGTACTTCGGCTCCAAACTCCTCGAGCTTGGTGCCGACCATCACCGTGCGACCCACACCTTTCATGCCGGGGCGGATTTGGCTCACGTCCCAATAGGATTTTGGATCGGGCTCGCTCGCGCAGTGCCTGTCCTCCCACACTGATCCCCATTGCGACCAGCACGGCGAGCAGAATAACCATCAACGCTTTGCGCGGATCCGATGTCAGTTTCATCGACGGGATCTCCCTGGAACGGGGCGAAACGAACGCGATTAGCCCAGGAAGAGAAACAGAAGCGGAGCGCGGGAGGGCACGCCGTATCATCAAGTTAATCGATGCGTTACGGCAATGCTCACTTCTCGGAAGATCATTGAAGTCGCGGGGAGACCGACCGTCATGGGCCGATTCGCGCCTTTGAAATCAGTTCCGTCCTGGATCACTTCATCTAATAGTATAATACGTTTAACATCGAGTCAACCAATAGTTAACGCGGTTCGCGCGCAATGTTCACAAAAAGATTCCAAAACCCTCTCAATCGGCATAACGCGGACTTCGTGGTTACGATGCGTGAGGCCGAAACGGCGGAGCGTCAGTGCGACGAGGCCTCGCTTCTTACCGAGCCGGGATTGCGTCGTCTCCGGCTTAGAGCGCTTCACGCCTGGCCGGCGCACCAGCCATACCAACCCGACGCGCAAGCGAGGGGATCGGCCCGGCGTACACCGAGGGCCTCCCGGCTTGAGTCTCTGGAAACGCGACGATCATGGACCGGCACAGGCACTCCCCTCGCTTGCGCAGTCGGGTTAGTATGATCGCGTTTCAAACAGCGGTGTGCGCAATGCGGATGTGTTCCGCTCTAGTTCGCCGCGGGCCGATCATTCATCATCGTCGTGTTCCGGCTCCGAGGCTGGATCTGGATCGCTCGGGGTCTGAGGACGCTTGGCGAAGACTTGGCGCAGTAATTCGGCGCGTCTCGCGCGAGCGATCTACGCAGCCTGCCGCGTACAGACGGGTTTCTAGCCAATCGAGCAAAGCCACGGCGAGCAGGATCAGGATCAAGACGGTAATGACAAGCCAAGCTTGCACGAACGCCAGGTTGGCCTTTCCGGCGACCCGCGGCTCGATCCTCGCGCCGATCCAGATCCCCAAGGCGAGGATCAACATGATGCCGACGCCCAGCCCGCGTCGTAGGTCTTGGCGCAAAATAACCGCGGTCGAATTCCGTAAGGTTCGGGTCTCGAGCTCGCGACTCATACCATTGGCGTAGGCCGAGGAAGATGGCAATAAACGTGATGCCCGTTGACATCAACACGCCGCTCGACGTCAAATCCTGATCGTTCGGCATCGGCGCAACTCCCGATGACAGTCGCGCAATCGTTGAAAACGCGTCATCCACCCAAGCCCGAGTGTGCAACTCGGAAGCCCTGAGAAGCTCAGTATTGATCCTGTCGCGTGAGCTTCTTCTCGACGAGGTCGGCGCGCCGCGCGATTTCCACCAAGGCATCACGAACATCTTCGGTACGTACTGTATCGCGCGGGAAGGTTCGAGACATCACGAACATCGGAGTCCCGAGTACGGTATGGATGGAGATACTGCCGTAGGTCAGGCGGGAGTTGAGGCTCAGGGCATACTCGAAGTAGGCCGGATCAGCAGGACCGCAGATCGAGAATACCGACAAGTAACGCTCGTTGTTCTTCCCTTCCGTCGCCTCGATGATCACTTCCTGGAGACGGTCGCCGGGTTGGGGGAGTATAACGCGAAACGTGTCACGGCATCCCTGGATGAAACAATCCAGCCCGTCGGCACTGTCCCGAACCAAGCGTTCCGTATCGCGAAGACGATGAGTCGCGAGCTGAAGCGACTCCGCCAGCTCAGCAGCGTTATTAAACGCGCTCTGCCGGCGACTTGGCCAGGCAGCGCTCCAGGATTTCCACCAACACGACAGGAACCGAAGCGACGATCTCGCGAACGTCGGGGACCGGCTGATCCTGATGGAGTTGGATCAATTGGCTGATCTTGTCGGCCGAGAACGGTAAGCGGCCGGAGAGTGTGTAGAAAAGCATCACACCCAATGCATAAAAGTCCGAGCGCGGGCTGGCCAGCGTTCCTTGGAACAGCTCGGGCGCCATGAATGTTGGCGTCCCGGCCAGCGGAGCTCCGCCCTGAGCCAACTGATCGAGCCGGCTCACCAGGCCGAAATCAGCCAGCTTCGCGACACCGCGAGGGGTCAAGAGAACATTGGCCGGCTTGATGTCGCGGTGCACCAAACCCGAGTCGTGGGCCGCTCCTAGCGCCAGCACGACCTGCCTGGTCAACTCTGATGCGCGAATCGGCTCGAGCGGACCTTCTCGAACCAGCGATTCACGTAGCGTCATGCCGCCCGGGACGTATTCCATTTCGATGAAGTGAAATCCGAACGCGCTGCCGAGATTATGGATCGTGACAATGTTGGGATGAAGCAGATTGGCCGCCACTCTGGCCTCGGCCCAGAACTGCTCCCGGGTGACCGGTTGCTTCATAACCAGAGCTGGGTCGATGACCTTCAAGGCGCACGGCCGATGCAATCCCAGGTGCTTCGCTTTGTAAACGCAAGCCATCGAGCCACGGCCGAGTATGGACTCGATCCGATACTCCCCGAGTTGCCGGCCCAGCAGAGCGTCCGGATTAAAGCGCCCGGGAACGTGCGGGGAATGCTTCGGAACCGACGATATCTGATCGACCGTCTCCTCGAGCGCGGCCTTCCCAACTACGCGCGGAACCCGCCGCAAGCTGACACCGTCGCTATCGCCCGCTAATCCAGGCCCGTCCACGACCTTCGGGTGTTTTTCGTATCGCGCCGTCTTCGTCTCAGAACGCGATTGAGTTCGGTCTCTCATAAATGACTTTTTACTAACTCCTTATTTTTCAGTACGTTACGACGGTGACCCTCGCGTCGTCGTTACACGTCACCGCTGTGCTCGTCGAACGAGTCGTGCGACCGATCCCAAAGACGATCCACACACTCTAAGCGACATAGTATTCGTACGATCGCGCTGAAAATCGACCCGAAGGCGCGAAGATTCGTCCAAAGGTCTTTCAGCGTAATCGGTTAAGAAATGATTTCATTTTGCGTGCCGAGGTTTCGCGTCCATGCAATCGGCAGAACGAATGAGTCCGCGCGCGGCGCAGGGACTCGGCGTCGACGGATGGCTTCGAGGGCGGAAAAATCCTTAAAGATCCAACTAAACAACCACGCCACGGCTGAACAACCTGGAGGAGGTCACATCGTTCGCTTCTCTTCAAACGTTATAGGTCGACGATGAAGTCGTGCCACCTCGGCCGGTCCAGTTGGTATGGAAGAACTGCCCGCGAGGCCGATCGACGCGTTCGTATGTATGGGCGCCGAAGTAATCGCGCTGGGCCTGAAGAAGATTGGCGGGCAGCCGATCGCAACGGTAGCCATCGTAGTAAGCCATGGCCGCGCTCATCGCGGGCGCGGGGATGCCGTGGGTGATCGCGGCGGCGGCGGCGCTTCGCCAACCGGTTTGGCAGCGCTCGACCTCGCTCTGGAAGTAGGGGTCGAGCAAGAGGTTGGTGAGCTTGGAATCGCGGTCGAACGCTTCTTTGATTTTTCCCAGGAACGCGCTGCGGATGATGCAGCCGCCTCGCCACATCAAGGCAACGCCGCCGCGGTTGATCTCCCACTTCGACTCCCGCGCCATCGCATCCATCAACGCGAATCCCTGAGCGTAGGAAACAATTTTGCTGGCGTAAAGCGCGTGTTCAATGGCGTCAGTGTAGACCTTCGGGTCGAGGTGAGGTCCGATCGCCGGCCCCTTCAGCAACTTGGAGGCAGCGACCCGTTCGTCCTTCTGGGCCGACAGGCAGTCGCGCGAACACGGCTTCGCCGATCAAGGTGAGTGGCACACCCAGGTCGGCTGCCGCGATCACAGTCCATTTGCCAGTCCCTTTCTGTCCGGCCGCGTCGAGGATCAAGTCGACGAGCGGCTGATTGGTCTCCGGGTCGTTGTAGGCCAGAATGTCGCGGGTGATCTCGATCAGGTAGCTGTCGAGCGGCCCTTGATTCCAGCGCGCGAAGACGTCGTGCATGGCGGCGGGGTTCATCCCCAGGAGGTTCCGCAGCAGGTGGTAAGCCTCGCAGATTAACTGCATGTCGCCGTATTCGATGCCGTTGTGCACCATCTTGACGAAATGACCGGCTCCTTCAGGCCCGACCCAGTCACAACACGGCGTACCGTCGGGCACCTTGGCGGCGATCGCCTGAAAGATCGGCTTGACGTGTGGCCAGGCTTCCGGGTTGCCGCCAGGCATGATCGAGGGACCCTTGAGCGCCCCTTCCTCTCCGCCAGACACCCCCGTGCCTACAAAGAGAAGCCCCTTGGCTTTCAAGTCCCGGGTGCGCCGAGTCGAATCGTCGAAATGGGAATTTCCGCCGTCGATCAGGATATCGCCGGGCTGGAGCAGGGGAGCCAACTCGTTGATGACGTCATCGACCGCGGGGCCGGCCTTGACCATGATCATGATCTTGCGAGGCCTCTTGAGTGACGCGACCAGGTCGGCAGGCGAGTGTGTGCCGACGATCTTCTTTCCCTTGGCTCTCCCGTTGACGAACGCATCGACCTTGGATGTCGTGCGATTGAACACGGCCACGGTGAAACCGTGGCTCTCCATGTTCAGGACCAGGTTCTCACCCATCACGGCCAGGCCAATCAGACCAATATCGGCGGTCGGTGCTGTTGTCGCCATGTTGCGACCCTCATCTCGTAACGGAGTCAATTGGGAATCAATCGAAACGGATTGTATCAGGCACCGAGCCGCTTTTCGACAGTCCGTCAGCATGGGAAAAACTGGTGCGAAGGCAGGTCCCTTGTCGTATGATGATGGCGATTATCCCTCTCCATCGCATCGCGGCGACAAGAACGGCACAACTCGCAGGCTAGGGAGGCCAATCGATGAGCGGCCCATCGTCCGACCGGAACTTATTGCTGGGGATCGTGGCCTTGCAGATGGATTTCATCTCCCGCGACGCACTGATCGGGGCCATGCATCAGTGGACACTCGCGAAATCAAAACCATTGAGCGAGATTTTGGTCGCGAGTGGGGCACTCGACCCGGCGGATCGAGCCGTCCTGGAAATCTTGGTCGAGCGGCACATCGCGCGACATGGCGGTGATCCGGAGCAGAGTCTCTCATCACTTGAGATCGTCTTGCCGGCCCGAACGACGCTGGAGATGTTCGATGATCCCGATCTCAAGCAAAGCCTGAATAAGCTGGGTGCCGCTCATACACTCGCGGCTCCCGGAGTCGACCCGGATCGAACGGGCTCGTGGGGTGCGATTGGCCAAGAGTCAGTAGGCCGGTATTCCAATCTCCAATTGCACGACGAGGGGGGGATCGGAAGTGTCTTTCGGGCGACGGATGGGGAGGTCAATCGCGAGGTGGCGCTCAAGCAGCTCAAGGAGGAGCTCGCGACGGATCGTCAAAGTCGCGCTCGGTTTATCTTCGAGGCCGAGATCACCGGCAACCTCGAGCACCCCGGCGTCGTGCCTGTCTACGGACGCGGTGTCCAGCCGGACGGGCGGCCCTACTATGCGATGCGATTCGTCCGTGGAGACAATCTCAAGGTCGCGGTCGACCGATTTCACAAAAACCCAGCTCTCAAAACGGATGCTGGGGCACGGCGGCGGGAATTTCAGAAATTATTACGGCGATTCTTGGTGGTCTGCGAAACCATGGCCTATGTCCACAGTCGCGGCGTGCTGCATCGCGATCTCAAGCCTCGTAACATCCTGCTCGGGCCATACGGCGAGACGCTGATCATCGATTGGGGCCTGGCCAAGGTCGTGGGCCGTGCCGAGCAAGCGGAGGCGTCCGACGCTACCATCGACCTCCTTCCAGCAGCGATCTCCAGCCCACGGTGGCCGGCTCGAGGGTTGGCACCCCGGCTTATATGAGTCCCGAACAGGCGCGAGGAGAAATCGATCACCTTGGACCGGCAACGGACATTTACAGCCTGGGTGCCACCCTTTACTACGTGGTCACGGGCAAGTCGCCGTTCATGGAGGAGGATATTCCCGCGGTCCTTCGCAAGGTCGAACGCGGAGAATTCCTTTCCCCGCGCAAGCAAGTCCCGGCGTGGACCGGGCGCTCGACGCGATCTGCCGCAAAGCGATTGCGCTGCGCGTTGAAGATCGGTACGCCTCGTCGCGAGCATTGGCCGACGATCTCGAAATTTGGCTCGCAGACCAACCAGTTTCAGCTGACAACGATGACTTTAATGACAGACTTCGGGGCCTATCGCTGGCTGCGTCGGCGGAAGAAACTGGCTGCGACAGCTTCCGCTTTGCTGATTTTCGCTTTTTTCGGGCTTGTTATGCACGACTGGAGCATAAGCCAAGAAAAAGCAAGAACAAGCGATCAGCTAGCCATGACTCGAAAATCACTCCGAACGCCTACTTAGAGTCGCCGGTGTGAAATCTAGCCACCTTCCCCAATTCGGAAACATTTCGCGAAAAGTTAGCCAACCTTGTCCTCGATTCCTATCGCGATCTAGGCAATAAATTCCCGCGCGACCCCAGAATCCGACTGGAGACAGCCCAAGTGCATCGTGTGATCGCCGGGATCGAAAGAGTGACTGGCCAGTTCGAGACGTCACGCAAGTCGTACGACATCGCGATCGGCGGTTATCCCAATTACGTGACGAGGATCCATCGGAGGTCGAATACAAGCGCTGGCTTACGGAGGCGTACAAAGAGCGGGGGGTCCCTGTTTCTGATGAATGGCAAATCGCTTGAGGCGGAGCGAGATCTCCAGAAAGCGATTGTCGAATCAGAACGATTTCTCACTCAGCCGATGAAATCCGGACTCATCGCCTGCTCAAAGTCGGCTGCTCTCATCGACCTCGCAGAGATTCAAATCCTGAAGAAAGACGGGGGAAGCCGTCCGAAGATTGTCCGATCAAGCCGTGGTTCTTCTCGGACCGCTCGCTGATGTGACCGTCCTCGCGGAAAAAACGCTCTTCGACCGCTGGCTTATCTCGCTTGCGCGACTGACCGAGGCATAGCAGGCAAGATGAATGGAGACAGGGAGCATGGGCGCTGGAAAGAATTCGACGCCGCCGAACATTACATCGCACGGATCTTGCAAGACGATCCAATGTTCAGCGACGCGAGCCAGCAGCGTTCGATCGTACTGATACAACGAGGTGAACGCTATTGGAGAGTCCAGCGACTTGCTCCGAGTCGCTAAAATGCTTCGACGACTCCGCGTCGCAGCTCGAGACGCTGATCAGGGATCATCAATGCATTCCCGGTTATCGGGAGGGAATGGCGATCACCTTGATTGGACGGGCAAAAGTGCGATTGCGAATGGGTGATCCCGATTGTGACAGACGGATATCTCAGCCGCCAAAGGGTACGTCGACCATCTCATCAAGGAACAGCCACAATACGGAGTACCCGAGATCCTTAGTACTTGAGTCTCCTCGGACAACTGCTCGAAGTCTCCAGTCGCATTCAGGTCAAAAAGGGCGAACTCGTCGCCGGACGTCAGCTTCTCTCGGAAGCTGTTCTCCAATTTGGCAAAAGCCGTGGCGATTGATTCCGTTCGACGAGTCGACGAACAATTCGCCATGGAAAGCGGCAAGCTGAGGCTTAACGAGTTGGAAGCCGAAATTGCAGCGAATTCAGCAAACGAAAAAAACAGGCGGGACGCGGGGAAATGATGCAACTATCTCCTTCGCGAACTACCGGCGCACTCTCGAAACGCCCACACAAGCCACCAGCGGGTTCTCGAACCGACGCGCTGAACCTCCACCTCGACCGTGCCGTTTTTTGATCGGATATTCGGCGTCGGATTCATTCCGGCTTATCATATTTTCGGACCATCATTTCTTGAAGGACTCCGCATTGAGAGCCAGAAATTCCACGAAATGCATCGTGCCGGCGACTGTGTGAGTGAGCGTCGCTGTTACGGCATCCGTATAGATGATCGTCCCATTGCCGGTACCACGCAGCGGTGTGGTTTTCTTCTTGTGACTTCGCTAATTATCGGGGGGGACCGTGGTGAAGGGGGCACTGACGTCCCAGGGCGCAGCGGTGGCTGAGAATAGAAACGGTGTCCTCGGCCAGGGGATGGGCTTGGCACCGTCATCATCGATGTAATTAATATACGCATCGGGCGATTTTACGAAACCGTTCATTTGATCCTGTGTATCAAACTCCACGGTGACAAACACCGGAAAACCGGGTGTCCAAATCGACTGGTAAGAAAGAACGGTCCCGACGATGTCCTTTTTTCTTGGCACGGCTGGGGACTCAAGAATTTCCGCCTCTCGACGGCGATTAGGTTCGTCAGTTCAACAGTACGCGATTGCAAAATAGAGCACTCGTACCAGACTTGTGATCTAAGTTAACGAACGCTCTTCGTGCATTGGTCGTTGGCATTTTCATCGAAGACTGTGATTCACTTACCTTACACGTCTTAAAGCTGCTTTTCAATACGAAACGGACTATACGAATGAGCCCGAAATGATTTCCGCGCATGAAAGTCAACGAGACAGGGTGCGGATGCCGCACGCTCGCCGCACGATGCCCGAACGAACGGGGCGAGCGGGGAAGCGTCACACCCTGGTGTGACCGCCGATGCCGGCGAATGCGTCACCGCTGCGTTCCGCAGCGCCTGTTCAAGACGTGCCGTCACCAGGGCTTGAGACTTGAAACTTGGAGGTCCTCACCGGCCCGTTGCGGAGCCGCATTACGCGCTGGAGCCGATGATGCGATCGTCGTGTTCCTAATCAATTTCTCATGCGAGGCTGTCAACAGTCGTTTTGTACCTAGATACTCGCCCTCTGACTCTGGTCCGCCACGGCCCGATCACGTTTGCCAAGGCGTCCGTTCGCATTGCGAAGTCAGCGGGATGGCTGGACGATTTCGAATTCGCTCGGGAGTGAACTGCGCCTCCCGCCAGCATCACGGCAGCAGATCGATTAACGCGATCCCGGCCTCAGGCCTGGCAAGCGGGCTGGCCTGCCCATCCTCGGTCACAATTGTCACATCAGCGTAACGGAATCGCCCCGGCCACCAGCATTAGGCCCTGGGTTGCGATAGATTTCGAGCTGGCGATCGATCAGGTTGACGATCCAGTAATCGGCGATGCCCGCCTGAGCATAACGATGAGCCTTTGACCACGCGATTGTAGCGCAGAGAGCTGTCACAGACCTCGACCAGCAAGGCGGCCGTAGTTGGGTGTTTGGTCGAATAATCGTGCAGAACTGCCTCTCACCACGGCCACGTCGGGATGTGGTTGGTAACGTCGGCCTAAATCGAGCGTCTTTTCTTCTCGGATGACGTATTCCGGACCGAACGCCAGTCTGGAGCGCGTTGCCTGCCAGAGTCACGGCCGTGTCGTGAGGTGGATTGGTGGTCAATTCGATGAGTTCTCCATTGATGAGCTCGACGTGATGGCTTTCGAACAAACCCATTTGATCCAGTTTGCGAAAACTGCTCCGCAGTCCATCGCCAGCGTCGTGGGCCGGCCTTACGGTATTCGTGAGAAGTCGCTAAGGTCTTCGCCGTTCGTGGATCGTCGACCGTCGCCATCGGCTTCATCCTTCTCGATTGTTGAACTCGGTAACGACTCCATCGATTCCTCAGTACTGCCCTCATCCCATCCTCCACTGTG
>CAVRFS010000136.1:0-60858 GCA_963720335.1 uncultured Planctomycetota bacterium
CCGACGCGCAAGCGAGGGACGCTGGCGAAGGCCAGCGCGTGACCACGCCGGTCCCCTCGCTTGCGCGGCGGGTTGGTATGGCCACGAGTGCGGCCCCGGTGGTTTGTTTCCTGCCGGTCGCCTTTCGGTGAATTCGTCGCCATTTTATTTTAGGGGAAAGGAAGTTGACTTCTCCTCAATCGCCGACGACAGTATGCGTGCACCCAAACGGGACAGTGACCGCGAGCTTCGTCCGGATCAGGGTCGCGTTCCGAAGATCGGGATGTTAACGATCGCCGGTCGCGTAAGGAATTGTGAAGTCGCGAGTAAAGCCGCTCTTTGAGGGAGCGACCGCGTGACTCCGAGAACATCGGGGTGTTATCGCTGTGAACGTCGCTGAGACGGGAACGCCCAGAATTCCGGAAAGACCTCGGTCCGGCGAAGACAATTCGCATGACGAGTTTGTTCAGGCGATCCGATGCCATCGGGCCGGCGACTTGACCGCGGCGGCCGTTCTGTATGAGGCCATACTGTCGCGTCATGCGGATCACGCCGACGCTTGCCATCTGCTGGGAGTGTTGCGGCATCAGCAGGGCCAATCCGCCTTGGCGGTCGAGTTGATTGGCAAGGCTGTGGCGCTGCGTCCGAGTGTGAGCGTGTTTCACGCCAATCTGGCCGAGGCCTATCGAGCTCTTGGCCAGTTCGAGCGGGCCATCGGCTGCTGCCGTACCGCGTTGCAGCTTCAGCCGGATTATCCCGAGGTACTGAATAACCTGGGGCTGTCGCTCTATTCCACGGGCCGAGTGACTGAGGCCGCTCGAGCACTTCCGGGCCGCTCTGGCGCTGTGTCCCGACGATGCCCTGGCCCACAGTAATCTGGGTATGGCGTTACGCTCGGCCGGTCACGCCGAACCGGCGCTCACGCACTTCCGCCGGGCCATCGCGCTCAACCCCAAGCTGGGTCAGGCTCATTCTTACCTCGGCGAACTCCTGCTGGACCTTGGTCGAGTCGGCGAGGCGCTCCCTCATTGCCGTGAAGCCGTCGCGCTTCAGCCCGATCTTGCCGGGATGCACTACAACCTCGGCAATGTCCATCGCGCGGCTGGCCGGTACGCCGAGGCCAGGGCCTGCTACTTCGAGGCACTGCGGCGCAACCCGAAACTGGCTCGAGCTCAGGCCAACCTGGGCCAGACCTTCCTGCATGAGGGAGCGGTGGACGAGGCCTTGACCTGGTTCCGTCGTGCCGTCGAGCAGCAGCCCAATTCGATCTTGTTCCTCGGATACTTGGCCGACGCGGCGGCCGATTGGGACCGCCAGCTCGAGGCCATCGAGTGCTACAAAAGAATCGTGGAGCTCGACCCCAACCGCGCCTCTCGCACAACAATTTGGTGCGCTCTTGCAGGAGGAGGGCCGGCTCGACGAGGCCAAGGAGCATTACCACCACGCGTTGCGCGTCGAGCCCAATTTCCCGCTCACTCACATCAGCCTGGGCGGCCTGTTGGAAGCCAGGGGCGACCTGCCCGACGCCGAAGCTCGGTTCCGCAAGGCGCTCGAGCTCCACCCGGGGCATACCGTCGCCCTGTCCCGGTTAGCGACCCTGTTGAAGGGCGATCTGTCCGACGAGGACCTGCGCATTCTGAGACGACGTCTGGCTGACCCCAACCTGGACGATCCCCGTCGCTCGTCGCTCCTCTTCGGACTGGCTCACGTCCTGGACGCCCGTCGCGAATATGACGAGGCCGCCGCCTGTCTACGGCTGGCCAACGCCTTGGCGCTCGCCGACTTGAAGCGCCGTCATCATCTGTTTCAGCCGGTCGAGCACGAGCGTTTCATCTCCGGTATGATCGCCGCGTTCCAGCCGCCTTACTTCCGGCGATTCGCCGATGCGGGCTTGAACACGCGTCGCCCGGTATTCGTCTTCGGCCTACCTCGCTCGGGAACGACCTTGATCGAGCAAATCCTGTCCAGCCACTCCTGGGTCCATGGAGCTGGCGAGCTCAGGCTGGGCCGGCAGAACTTCGATGCGATCCCCAGCGTCTTGAATCGGCCCGGCCCGCCCATGCCCTGTCTGCCCGACTTGAACGCCGAGGTCGTGCGCCAGATCGCCCAGCGCCACGACGACCGGTTGCAAGAGCTCGGCGGGCGGGCGCAGCGAGTCGTCGACAAGATGCCCGACAACTACATGTATCTCGGCTGGCTCGCGATTCTGTTCCCAAACGCCTGTTTCATCCACTGCCGCCGCGACCTTCGCGACGTTGCCGTCTCGTGTTGGCTCAACAGCTTCCGCGGCATTACCTGGTCCAACGACCAGACGCATATCGCCGCGCGCTTTCGCGAATACCACCGGGTCATGGATCATTGGCGGTCCGTCCTGCCGACGCCGATCCACGAGGTCGACTACGAGGAGACCGTGGAAAACCTCGAGGGCATAGCCCGCCGGCTCGTCGCGGCGTGTGGCCTCGAATGGGAGCCCGCCTGCCTCGACTTTCACATGAACCGACGGCCGGTTCGGACCGCCAGCGTCGTCCAAGTCCGCCAGCCGCTCTACAAGACGTCCGTCGCTCGCTGGAAGAACTACGAACAAAAACTGGCTGGCCTCTTTGAGGCGCTGCCGACCAGCGCCGATCGATCACCATGATGAGGTGAAAAAGAATCGCCATCCGAAAAGTGCGGCCAGATGTCCTAGGATTCTTGAAGAAGCGTGGTGAATCGGGATTTCTTCCTCGGTCGCGTGATCGGTCGTTTCGATCCACGGCGCCGCCACCGGGCGTTACGAATGATTGATGTTACAGACTGATCGCTACCGGCTTTTAACTCTCGGTAACTCGCCTTTTCCCCGAAGGCGGAATAGGGTATTTCGAACCGCCCCAGAATCGGCCTGAAATCACGCCAGTTTCTGTCCTCCATCAATCATCGGTCACACCCTTGCCACCACCAGGGAGAGCCGCATGCGCTTGCTTCCGCGATCACTCCGCGCTCTAGACCGCGGAGCCGGCGATTCGTGCGGCCGTGTCTGGAAGCTCTGGAACTCCGCACCGTCCCGACAGTGATTGGCCTCATCCCAGCGCCGGTAGTGGGACCGGAGCGCCGGACTCCCTTGTGCAGCCGACTTTCGAGAGGTACCTGACGCCAAACCGACTTTCGGCCGGAGGGTCCATTGGCGCTCAGCCAGATTCGTTCGGTGGCCCCACGCCGTCGGGTTATACCCCGCTCCAGATCCGCACGGCGTATGGAATCAGCAGCATCCAGTTCGGAAGCCTTTTGGGAAATGGCGCGGGCCAGACCATCGCGATCGTCGACGCCTACGACGACCCCGCATTCGTGGACAGTACCTCGAGCAGTTTCAGCACCAGCGACCTGGCCGAGTTCGACAAGCAGTTCGGCCTGCCCGATCCACCGAGTTTCCTCAAGCTCAACCAGAACGGCGGTACCACCAACCTGCCGGGAACGGATCCGGCAGGGGCGGGCAACCCCCAGGGGAACTGGGAAGTGGAGGAAGCCCTTGACGTGGAATGGGCACACGCCATCGCGCCGGCGGCCAGTATCGTGCTGATCGAGTGCAATTCGAATAGCGGCAACAATCTGTATGCCGGCATGGTCGCCGCCGCCGATTGCCCTGGCGTCTCGGTCGTTTCATTGAGCTGGGGCTCATCAGAATTCAATGGCGAGCAAACCTTTGACAGCGACTTCGCCCACACGGGCGTAACAGTCGTGGCCTCGACCGGGCGACGATGGGTCCCCGGGCGAATACCCCGCTTACTCACCCAACGTGTTGGCGGTCGGTGGCACCAACTTGTATCTCGGTTCGAATAATTCTTATGGGAGCGAAACGGGCTGGTCCGGCAGTGGCGGCGGCACCAGCTCGTTTGAATCGGAGCCGGCCTATCAAGATGCGGCTCAGTCCACTGGGCGTGCGGACGATTCCGGATGTCGCATTTGACGCCGCCCCGAACACGGGTGTCGCGGTCTACGACTCATACAATAACACGAACGGAAGCGGTCCCTGGGAACAGGTCGGCGGTACCAGTCTGTCGGCTCCTTCCTGGGCGGGCCTGATCGCCATCGCAAACCAAGGACGGGTGGCTGCGGGAGGGACGACCCTGACGGGTCCCACTCAGACTTTGCCCGCCCTCTATTCCCTGCCCTCGAGCGATTTCAACGACATCACTTCCGGTAGCAACGGCGGTTTTAGCGCCCAGCCAGGCTACGACGAAGTCACCGGCCTGGGCACGCCCAAGGCCAACCTTCTTGTGCCGGCCCTGGCCGCTTATGGAACGACCACCGGCACGTCCCAACTGGCCGTTACCGCCCAACCCCCATCAAGTGTCACGGCCGGTGCGCCGTTTGGGCTGACAATCGCAGTCGAAAATGCCAACGGCAGCCTGAACACATCGTACAGGGGGGGCGTGACGATCGCACTGTTGAACAACCCCGGCGGCAGCACGCTCGGCGGCACCTTGACAGTGACGGCCCAGAACGGTGTGGCCACCTTCATCGGCCTGACACTCAACCGGACCGGAAGTGGCTACACGATCCAAGCCACCGCTGGCGGATCGACCGCGGTCCTGACCAACGCCATGCGTGTGACGCCAGCCGCGGCCTCGGAGCTTGTGGTAATTACTGAGCCTCCCGCCAACGTCGCCGTCAATGCCAGGTTCGGTCTGGCTGTTGCGGTCGAGGATCGTTTCGGCAACATCGAAACCAACACGAGCACATCCAAAGTCACCGTCGCGCTGGCGATTAACCCCGTCGACGCCACCCTAGGTGGCACACTCAGCGTGACCTTCAAACAAGGGATCGCCACCTTCTCCAACCTGAGCGTGAACAAGCTCGGTAGGAACTATGCGATCATGGTGAGCAGCCCCGGCCTGAGCAAGGAGCGGACCATTTCGTTCAATGTCCTCACCATCGCGGCGGCGAAGCAGACTTTCGTGGAAAGTCAACCATCCTACGTGATCGCGGCGCGGCGCTCACTCATCGCGTCGCGTTGCGGCCCTTGCACTTTCGTTCGCGACACGGCATCCTTCCGATCGCGGACGTTTCCAAACGGCATTTCTGAGCGATTCTCGACAGTATGCAGTAGCAACTACCAGTATGGCATGAAGTTACAGAATCGATGCCGATCGGAAAATCCGGCATGGTTCAGATTACGAGTTTCGTGGGTAACATGGGCTGGGGGTCAGCGCAACGTCGCCTTTCGCTCCGCGAAAGTACTTTCGCGGAGCGAAAGGCGACAAACAGACCCGGCGGGCGTCGACCCGAGCCACACGGAACTGGAACCTCCGCTTGAACCATGTCGGAAATCCGAGCCAGTTTCGATCGTCAAGCGAGCCGCCGAACTATTGAGAGTCAGGAAAGTAATGTCCGCCGAACGGAGACGATTGCGTCGATATCGGGCCGGGTGCGGCCGGCACCCATACCAACCCAACGCGCGAGCGAGGGACGCTGGCCAAGGACGGTTGCCGATGCACAGCCGGTCCCCTCGCTCGCGCGTCGGGTGGGTATGGGGACAGCCTTCGGAGAGCGCATTACTTTTCTGACTCTCAACAAGAAGCTGCCCCGGAGGGTCTTTGTAGGGTGCTCTGTGAGCACCGATCAGGGGTGCTTTGCCAAACTCGGTGCTCACAGAGCACCCTACGATAAGGCCCCCGCCGCTTCCAAGACAGTCTCTAACCTCCGCCAAGCGCGGGATCTTAAGGCCGGCAGATCGGCAATTGCAGGAGAAGCTCGAAGTATTCTGTCCCGTGCGCGAACGGACGGCCAATCCAGGATTCGAAGCAGGGGTGGTCGTCGGGAACGTATCCACTCCTTGGTAGCCACGAGCCGTAGAGCCATTGCAAGGCGCGAAGCTCGAGGTCGAGCCCCCCTCGTATTGCGACCTGAGCCACGGTAATCGGCGGAAAGTGGTACCCAACCACCTCGCCCTTGGGGGTAAACCGCTCCGCCTCGACGGCAACGTAATAGCGACAGTCCTCCAGCGATGTGATCTCGGGATCGTCCCACTGATAGCCCAGCCACTCTCGGTCCGCGAATCCGTTTCGTTCGGCCCAGGCGACAAGGGTCTCGACCGCCTTGATCACACCCTTGCCCTGGTAGGGCTTGTCCACGCGAATGTAAGCCACAGTGCGCGCGGGTACGTCGCGGATCTTGACGCGGAACGAGTCGGGATTGTGCCGAGCGGGCAGGCGATCGATATGCGGGAGCTTGGTGGCCTGCCGACGATCGCGTTGAGCTTATCCCCGTGAGCCTCGCGCCAGGCCTTGATGTCAAAAGACCTGGGGGAAACTCCAAAACGTTGCTTGAAGCATCGCGAGAAATCGGACGACGACGAGAATCCGCACGCCAGCGCGATCGTTGTCAGCGACGTCGAGCGAGTACGCGACATCAGACCGTCAGCGCCTTCTCAAGGCGAAGGCGCTTCACGAAATCGGCGGGCGTCGAGCCGACGAGAGCCTGAAACACCCTGTGGAAGTGGAACGGCGAGAGCAACGCGACCTCGCACAAGTCTCGCAGCCGAAGCGGTTCATGGAGATGGCCGACGATGTGGTCGATCGCCAGATTGACCCGCTGGACGTAGGTCGCCGCGGTGGCGGGTCGGGTTTTCTCGAGGAATTCGCAAGATTTGTCAAGCCTTCCCTGTCTCGGCAGGTAAGATGCCTTCGGATGCTCAACACCGTGTCGACCCACCATCGTGATCCGAGGCACCCTTCAAGCCAATCATACCGAGTCAGGTGCTGTTCAGGCTTGCCCCAGCTGCGTCCTCGAGCGTTCCCGAACCCGATACGTCCACCGCCACATGGAGAACGAATATGCGTCTGGGAAACTTTTCCGTCAGCCTCGCCGTCAAGGATATCCACGCCTCACGCGCATTTTACGAGACGCTCGGCTTCCGCACAATTGGCGGCGATGCCGCCAAGAATTGGCTGATCCTTCAGAACGAGACCTGTACGATCGGGCTGTTCCAGGGGATGTTCGAAAAGAACACCCTGACGTTCAATCCGGGCTGGGACCATCAAGGCAATACCCTGCCGGGTTACGATGACGTCCGGGACATCCAAGCTTCGCTCACGCGTCAAGGCCTTACCCTGCTTACCCGGGCCGATGAGTCGTCAACAGGCCCAGCGAGTTTTTTTCTGTTAGACCCGGATGGAAACCCGATTCTCGTCGATCAACACGTGCCAAGCCCCGGCAGATAAGCCTCGGTCCCAAGAGCGGAATCGCGCGTCGGTCACATCGACCTGCGCGTCGAACGGCATACTGTCGCCTCCAGGAACCTGGCCAAGCGTGCCGTTGCTTTCATCGCACTCGCCGTCCACTCGGAAAATCGCGACGCGTGCTCCTCGTGGTTTCCTCTGAGCAAGCCGTGAGTGGCTGTTCCCCATTGATTCGATCCCACTCCACGTGCCCGATCAAGCGCCAGATGCCCGAGATCCCTTGGGACCTCTCGGTAAAGCCCTGTGTGGTCGTGCCGTCATTTTCCAGATTTTCGGTTGCCTTCGCCGGCTTGCCGACTATCGTGGTTCTTGCGTGCTCGTGGTGCGTCCGTGGACCCCGGGGATTATGAAAGGAACGTTTGTCATGCCAGAGCAACCGCCGGATCGTGTCAGCCTTGACCAGCTCATGGAGTCGATCCAGGCCGATGACGCCGAACGTGCTCGCCTTCTGCTCGACCGCGATCCCGATTTGAGGGCGCGGATCAACGAGCCGATCGGTCCCTTCGATTCACCTCCCCTGACCGGCGCGGAGTCGCGCGATGATCGACGTCCTGCTTGCGGCCGGAGCGGACATCAACGCCAAGAGTCAGTGGTGGGCCGGCGGATTCGGCTATCTGCATACGGCCAATCCCGAGCTCGCGGCATACGCCATCGAGCGCGGGGCCGTCGTTGACGTTCACTCCGCGGCGCCGCCTGGGCCACCTGGACCGTCTGCGGGAGTTCATCGAGAGAGATCCTCAAAGCGTGCACGCCCGGGGAGGAGATGGCCAGACTCCGCTCCACTTCGCCCGCACCGTCGAGATCGCGGCGTTCTTGCTCGACCATGGCGCCGACATCGACGCACTCGACATCGACCACGAATCAACCCCCGCGCAGTGGATGCTCGGCGACCGCCTGGAGGTGGCTCGCTACCTGGTGCAGCAGGGCTGCACGACGGACATTTTGCTGGCGGCCGCGGCGGGCGATGTCGATTGTGTTGCGCAAGCACCTCGACGCCGACCCAGGCTGCATCCGAGTTCGCGCCACTGAGGAATTCTTCCCGATGCTCAACCCCAAGGCCGGCGGTAAGATTTACTACTGGACGCTCGGCCCTCGCGCCTCCGTCTACCAGGCCGCTGCGAAGGGCGGCGATGCCGATGTTCTGCACTTGCTCATGGAACGGAGTCCCTCGAACGCAAAACTGGTTGCAGCCTGCTGGCTGCATGACGGCGCAACGGTTGCCTCATTGAAGGCCCAGCATGCCAACATCGCGGAGAACCTCTCCGAAGGTGATCGCACCGAGATTGCCCATGCCGCGCGTAACAATGACACCCAGGCAGTCCTCCTGATGCTCGAGGCTGGCTTGCCGGTGTTGGCTCGTGGGCAGCACCGCGGAACGCCGTTGCACTGGGCTGCCTGGCACGGCAATCTCAACCTGGTCCGGGCCCTGCTTCGATCGAATCCCCTATTGGAAGACGCCGAGAACGACTTTCACGCCACTCCGATGGGCTGGGCGACTCACGGCTCCGAGCACGGCTGGCACCGCAAGTCAGGCAACTATCCCGCCGTGGTGGAAGCCCTCCTCAAGGCCGGGGCAAAGCTTCCTGAAACGATTTCGGGGACTGAGGCCGTCAAAGAAGTGCTAAACCGTCACGGCGGCAAGCACGGTACCGCTTGAATCCAAGAGATCGCCTATCGGTGACGAAGGGATTGTCCTTCGTTCGTCAAATGCGCCGAAAAGCTCCCGAATTGCGAACCACTTGGCCGGCATCCCTGCGGGCGTCGGTCACAGGCAAGCGGTCAGGTCACAGGAAAGGAGTCAGAAGCCGTTGTTGAGAGGAAAGGGGTCAGTTGAGAGGAAAGGGATCAGGGGCCGTTGTTGGGTTGTTGTCGTGGTCGGCCTCTGGGCCGGAGCAACGGCTCCAGACCGAGCCTCGCCGCTACCTCGGCCTGCCACGACTCTGAACTGAACGGTTGACTTCGCCGCATGCTGTGAAGCATCGCCTCCTCCACTTTCGGGCCGAACGGCCGGTTGACACGCGCAGTCCAATCTCGCGGACGTTCGATCGGCCAAGGCGTCATCATCGGTCGCTCTGGCTCGTCGTCGGCGCGACGAACGGAGGGGCTCCCCTACTTTCACTCCTGTGCTCCTGTACCAAGTTCGCGCTCAGGGCGTTCCGTTCTACGTAGCGGCAGACCGTCGGCGGATGCTCGTCCGACTGCACGGGGAATGATTCGTACCGGCCCTGATACAGATGCCCTGTGCCGGCGGTCCTGTGGTGGGCGTGCCAGCGCTGGGTGTGGGTCATGGTCAGCCAGCACATGAAGGTGGAGAGGTCGCCATCCTCGCGGGGCCATAACAGCAAATGGAAGTGATTGGGCATGAGGCCGTAGGCCAGCAGTCGCGTGTCGAAGCGAGCGACGGCCTGCCGCAAGACCCGCTCGAACGCGGCATAGTCGGCATCACTGGCGAAAACAGCCAGTCGCGCATTAGTCCGGTTCAGGGCATGGTCGATCAGGCCGCCTTCGGCGGCACGTCGTGGTCTTGGCATGAACAGACGATACAGCGGCGTTTAACCGACTTCAAGAACGGATCCTGACCCCTTTTCCTTGCTGCTCGCCGACCGAATGCGCACCTTGCAATGATGCGTGTGCGCACGCGCGGTTCTGTGGCAGGATAGCGGGAAATGATCCCCCTTTATTTTCCAGTCCCCAGATTCGACAATGAGGCTACGGCGTCGGCGGTACGTATCCTCGGATTCTGGGGGTGGTCCAATGAAGTTGCGAACGCAAATGGCATCCTGGTTCGTTTCGGGCTTGCTTCTCGTTACCGTGGTGTCGGCCGGTTTAAAGTTGGTCGCGGCTCAGCCTAAAAGTGAGACTGCAAAACCGGCTTTCGACACGAGTGAGGCAACTTTTGAGTTGTTGGGTGAATCTCAATTCGTAAATATCAACAATATTGCTTACACAAGCGATGACGACGGGGTGTTCAATATTTACTTTGCATGCTCATCCACGAGAGGAGAGGATCCTTTAAGGTTAATCGATACAAAAGACATAAGGCAAGCAAAATCATATTTTAGCGACGAGAAACGATATCAAAAACATTTTTTAAAAATTAACAAGTATTGTATATGTATGCGAAATATTGCGTACATCGAATCCAAGGAAGACGCAGTAGTTGTAAATTTCAATGCTCGAATAGCGGATGCATTTGTGATGTTGAAGTTATCTCGTGCAGATGCGGAAAGTTTTAGGAAGAAAATGCGAGAGTTTTAATATTTGGTTCTTCCGGGTTTCCTGTGGGTAGAAAGTAGTGTACGCAATAGCAGAATGAGGTGGGTAGTCTAAGTGATAGCTGTTCGTGAGCATTAACGGATTTATCGCTTTTGGGCCAATCCCGGGGGCCGTGTGACGGTGTCGCCGCAAGTTCGGATCACCACCTCAGCGTCGAATCACAGGCCACGCCACCGTGCTTCGCTACGCTGTTCCTTTCACAAAAGAGGCTTAAACTTTATCCCATACAATGTCCCGAAAAGGGCTTGATTTTCCGAAGTTTCTGGACGGTGAACCGCCTGTTTGCCCGGATTCTCGCCCACAGGAAAGTCTGAAGAGCCCTAATTTCTATCAAGCCGACTGGGATGCGTAGCCAGTTTACTTGAGATGCCCGATGTTATTCGCCGTGCTGCCGTTCATGACGGTTCCCTTGCTGTTGGCGCAGTTGTTGATCGCTCCGGCTGGCTGATGGACGGCGCGTGTCCTCTCTGGGAGGAGCCGGTCGAGCCACTCGACGATTGTCGACGTCACATGATGTGAACGATTACGACGACAGCAGCGCGGAACGCGGCGGGTGGTAAGTAGATTTTTGTATCCCGCGATGGGCGCGGACGATAATCCCGGGCCGGTCGCCGGTCGAGCCGAAATCGGCATCGTCCGGGATGCCGCACAATTCATGTGGTACACTCGGTTAAGAGATCTCGAAGGGACTCGATGGCGGAGGAATGCATGTCCAGGCTTCAATGTCGACGCTCGATCGCTGGGGCGGCCGTTGTGGTCGCCCTGCTCTGGTCAAGGCCCGCCGACGCGCAAATCGGCGTCGACCCGGGCCCGCCCCGAGAACCCGGAGGCTTATGCAACAACTTGATCACCGGGGCCGAGTATGACATTGTGAACGTGGCGCTGGCCGAGCATCGCCTCCAAAAACTTCAGGCGAAACTCAGGAGCGATGCCGAGCGGGGCGACATGGCCGCCGTGGACTGCGACGTCCGTCAGATCGACAACGTCATGTATCGCATCGCGATCCACGAATGGTTGATCCGGTGGAACTCGCGCCATTACCCGGACTTCTACCCGATCCGGACCGATGCCGTGTCGTGGGCCGCCATCGCTCAGGCCACCCACCCGACGCCAGCTCCCTACCCCCCACAGTATGTCCCGACCCCGGGACCGATGGCCACCGCCCCGACGATCACGTTCACGATCGTCAATGCCGAGAAGGCGGGGGCCGGCGTCGCGTTCTCCATTGATGGCATACCCTATCAGGCCCCCGCCGGCTGGCGCCACGACCTGACCGTGGCCGCCGACTCGAACATCTCCTTCGAGGCTGGCGGATCGAACGGCCAGCGCCGGTATCGGCTCTCGCCCGGTGTCTACGAGTTCCGATCGACCGCCCAGGGCTGGGCGCTATACAAGCTTGCGGGCATGCCCTGAATCGGCGATGGGACCCACCGTGGCTCCAGATTCACGATCAAAATTGGCTCCGAATCCGCGATCGATATCATAGACTCACGAAACCGCCGTGGCACTGGGCCAATGCGAAGTTGGGTTTGGCCAGGCCATACCGCACGACCAAGGATCTTCCGCTCTTGTTTCGCGCCGTCGCGATCCCCGTTTTACTCGGCCTTCGCCCGAGTTCTCCCCAAGGGGCAACGTGGTCAAAGACGAAGAGCCCACGGTGAAATGACTTGACGCCGCGAACGAGGTAACCGGTCGCCCTCGACTGTAACCGGGTAGACCCTCGTTCACGATGCCGTGAGGAGAATATGACCAGTCCGGTCCCGAGCCGATTGTGTCGATCAGATAGGTGTGGCATATAAGTCCAATTCTTGTAATGAGATAATGCCAAGACCCTTGCTTTGAACCAATCGCGTCCATCAGGCATGTCCCATATATAAATTCAATTGCCGTAAGGAGATAATGTCAAGACCCCTCCTTCGAACCGGTTGTATCGATTATACCTGTGTCACACGTAAGTCTCATTGCTGCAATGAGATACTGCGAGAACTCCTGCTTCGAACCGGTTGCATCGATTATACCTGTGTCACACGTAAGTCTCATTGTTGTAAGGAGATACTATCAAGACTCCCTGCCTCGAACTGATTGTATCGATTATGCCTGTGTCACATATAAGTCCAACTGCTGTAAGCAGATACTACCAATACCCCTGCTTCGAACTGGTTATATCGATTATACCTGTGTCACACGTAAGTCCAATTGCTATAAGAAGATGAATGTTTTTGGCGCGGTTCCGATTATACCTGTGTCACACGTAAATTGTATTGCGCTAGGAATATACGGCGAAGTGCAGTTTTCCATCCTTCGCAAAGTGTGTGCGCTCAGCGCAACGAGAGCTCGGCGTGGCCGACGGACGTCATTGAATGGCCCGAGGCGTGCCCGAGGTGAAATCGCCGGATCCCTCGCTCACGCTTCGCGTTAGCGTGATCGCCGCTCGTGGCGTGGCGTGTGCAACTCATAAGAAAACCTCTCTGATGTGGCTCGACGCGCATCGTCTTCCTCGACGACGACGCGCGACTTGCTGCATCGTCGGCGGCAGAGTGACGTCGAAAACCGAGCTTGTAATGTCAAAGACCAGCTTGGGCGCGTCGGAGCTTGGCTTGCACAAAGCCCTCGCACTCCCAAAACAGCCACACCGATCGCTGTCAGGACACGATCTCAATGCGCGAATGAGTCGGCTGGGAATACCACGTCGAGATCGATCGCCTCGGCCTCAAGGAGGAGGGACTGCGATTCTTCATCTTCGGCCCAGTTCGGTTTCTTCATCGCCTCCCTCAAGCGGCTGAGCGTCGCTCGGGCCAGGTCGGTCTGGCCGAGGCGGTGCTGGGCCAAGGCCAGGAAAGCCAGGTCCGCTGGCGCCGAACCGTTGTTGGCAACGGCATGGAGCCGATCCGACCGCGTCAGCGACTCCACGGCCTCGCGGTATCTGCCCAGGCGATACTGGGCGACGCCCAAGGTGGTGAGATACACGCCATTCCGCGGGCTGAGCCGGCAGGCGACCTCTGCCAGACGCGACGCCCGAGCGTAGGCCGCTGGCTCGGCACCCGGAGAACGGACCACGCTCCAACTGGCCTGATTGACCCGCTGTGGGTCTTCCCGCATATTCTCCGCCAGGGCCAGGGCTTCTCGCCTCACTGGTTCGCTCAGGGCGGAATCGGCGCGAAGAGTTTCCAAGACTTCCCGCCGAAACATCGGCTTGGCGAAGAGTCCGTTAACGGCACGCGCCGCTTCGTAGACCAACAGGTATCGCCCATACTGTTCGGCCAGGGTCAGAGCGAGCTGCCGAACCGGTTCGCTGATCGTGGGATCTCGGTCGGATCCGGGCCCGCACCTCGCCGGTCGGTACGGACTTGGCGAAGTGGAATTCGACCATGCTCTGGGCCTCGCGGACGATACGACGCTCTGGCGTTGCTGGACTCGCGTCCCAACGCTTTACCGTTCGGTCCCCGCTCGCGGAGACGAGCGAGCGGCCGTCGGGGCTAAACGCCACGGCGATGACTGCGCTCGTGTGCCCGCGCAGCGTGAGCACTGCCTGACCCGTGGCGGCGTCCCAAAGCTTTACAGTTCGGTCATCGCTCGCGGACGCGAGTGTGCGGCCGTCCGGGCTGTACGATACCGCGGCAACCGAGCCCGTGTGTCCGCGAGCGTGCGGACCGCCTGACCCGTGCCGGCATCCCAAAGCTTGATCGTCCGGTCAATGCTGGCGGAAGCGAGGGTGCGGCCGTCCGGGCTGTACGATACGTCGTTGACCCCGTTCGTGTGCCCGCGCAGGGTGCGGATCTCCTTGCCCGTGGCGACTTCCCAGACCTTGATTGTGTCATCGAGGCTGCTGGAGGCGAGGGTGCGGCCGTCTGGGCTGTACGACACACCGTACACGCATTTCGTGTGCCCGCGTAACGTATGGACCTCCTGACCCGTGGCGGCATCCCAGACCTTCACTGTGCCGTCATCGCTGGAAGAGGCGAGGGTGCGACCGTCCGGACTGTATGCCACGCGAGACACCTGTTCCGCATGCCCGCGCAGAGTCCGAACGTCTTGACCCGTGGCGACGTCCCAAAGCCTTACGGTTTGGCGTCCAGCGGTTGCGAGCGTGCGCCCATCCGGGCTGTACGAAACGCCGCGGACCGTACCTGTGTGCCCCCGCAGAGTGCGGATCTCCCGATCCGTGTCGGCATCCCAAATCCTTACGGTTCCATCAAAGCTGGCGGAGGCGACGATACGGCCGTCCGGGCTGTACGCCACGCCCCATACCGCGCTCGTATGTCCGCGGAAAGTCTGCGTCTCTTGGCCCGTGGAGTCCCATTTCTTTACTGTCTGGTCGAGACCGGCGGAGGCGAGGGTCCGGCCGTCCGGGCTGTACGAAACGCCCGAACCGCGCTCGTGTGTCCGCGGAAAGTCCGCGTCTCCTGGCCCGTAACCGCATCCCGGCCTTCACGAGGCCGTCCTCACCACAGGAAGCGATCGTTTGTCCATCCGGGCCGAACGACACGCCACGGACGGAGTCCGTGTGCCCGCGGAGGATATGAACCGCGTGACCGGTGGCGACGTCCCAAAGCTTTACAATTCCGCCGTCGCTGGCTGAGGCGAGAGTGCGGCCGTCCGGGCTGAACGACACGCCACGGACCGTGTACTTTTGCCCGGCCAGGGTGCGTATCTCCTGGCCCGTGGCGACGTCCCAAAGCCTGACGGTTTGGTCACCAGCGGAGGCGAGCGTGCGACCGTCCCGGCTGAAGGCGACGCCATTGACCACGCCCGTGTGCCCGCGCAGGGTACGGACCTCCTGACCCGCGGCGGCATCCCAGAGCTTTACTGTCATGTCCGCGCTTGAGGAGGCAACGGTGCGACCGTCCGGGCTGAACGCGACTCCCAAAACCCGAGCCGAGTGACCACGCAACGTCCGCACTTCTTGACCCGTTGCGGCGTCCAGAGTTTTACGGTCTTGTCTCCGCTGGAGGAGGCGACGATGCGACCGTCCGGGCGGAATGCCACTCCATTGACCTCACAGCGTGTGCCCTCGCAGGGCACGGACTTCGTGCCCGGTGGCTGCGTCCCACAACTTGATGGTCTTATCCGCGCTAACGGAGGCGATGGTTCGCCCGTCCGGGCTATGTGTCACGCCACTGACCCCCGCCGTGTGGCCGCGTAGGGTCCGCAAGTCCGAATCGCAAAGCCGTTGGAGATAATACCATTCGAAGCCGCGCTGGTCGCGAGCCCCGGTCTCCTTCGGCTCTTGGTTCCGAAGGTATTGCCGGACGAGATCGGTGCTGCCCTTCTTGCCATGCCTGGTGGGCCAAGTTCATCTCCGCCAGGTACAGGCGATGATCGCTGATTCCTTTTTCATCTAGTACGTGCTGCACTTGTCTCGGCGCTGGGTCTCGTGGCGGGCAAGCCGGAGGTTGGCTCGAGCCTCGTTTGCGTTGCGGTTGGCCCGCACGGCGAAGTAGGTCGACACACCCGTGCCGAGGACCAGTACAAGCACGATGAAGCCCATCAGCGCCGCGACGGTCCGGTTGCCCGGCACCACCGCCAGGCACGTTCCGCTCCGCCGATCGGCCGCGCCACGATCGGCTCACCCGCTTGAAAGCGACGCAGGTCTTCGGCCAATGCTTGGGCCCTGCCATATCGCTTGCTCGGCTCCTTTTGTAGGCACTTTAGGCAGATCGTGTCGATATCCTTAGCCAATCGTGGAATCAGACGCGACGGCGGCAGTGGCTCCGTCGACTTCACTTGCTCCAACGTCTCCAGAATCGACACGCCTAGGAACGGTGGACGGCCCGTCAACAGGTCGTACAGGATCGCCCCCAGCGCGTAGACGTCCGCTGCGGGGCCCACCTCTTTGGCTTTGCCCTCGGCCTGCTCAGGAGCCATGTAGCTGGGCGAGCCCAGGATCGATTCGGTCTTGGTCAGTCCCGAGTCGCTCCCCAAGACCTTGGCGAGGCCGAAGTCGCTGATCTTCGGCGTCCCGTCGGCAGCTACCAGCACATTGGCCGGCTTGAGGTCCCGGTGGACTATCCCGAGACGGTGCGCCTCGCCGATCCCATGCGCCACTTGCTCAACCAGCCGGGCCGCCCGATCCGGCCGCCAGGGCGTGCCGTCAAGCTGCTGATCCAAACTACCGCCGGGCTGGTACTCCAGCTCCACGTACGGTAGCCCGTCTACCTCGCCGATCGCATAAACTTGCACGATATTGGATGTTGCAGCCGCGCGATCGCCTGTGCCTCGGACCGGAGCCGCGCGACGGTCTGCGACGTCGCGTGGGCGCCGGCCAAGATCATCTTCAATGCGCACGGGCGGTTCAACTGGACCTGACGGGCCTTGTAGACCACCCCCATACCGCCGTGTCCCAGCACGTCAGAGGATCTCATATCCGGTGACGGCAAGCGCCGCGGACCGGGACGTGGGCTGGGGCTCGCCCACGATCGTCCGACCATCGACATTGGTCGCCCAAGGATCAGACTTTTGAACGGCGGTCAACTCGGTTTCCACGTTGACACCCGGGTCGCGTCGCGTCACATCAGTGGCTGTCAAGAATTCTGGGCCCTGTTCAAAACGCCGATTAATTCGTTATCAGGCGGAGGTACAATTGCTCTAACTATAGGCGATGTGACCGGCACGACGGTTTCGGACCGTTTGCACCCATTTCCCCAGCGTCACACATAAGCCCAAGTGCTGTCAGGAGATATCGCGAGAAACCTTGGCCTAAATCGCTTGCACCGATTACTCGACTATCACGTTTAAGTTCAAGTGCCGTAAGGGGATGTGGTTTTCGCAGAGATTTCGATCACTCCGTCGTCAACCACAAGTTCTATTGCAGCCAGGATATCCGGCCGTGACGATGTTCGTGACCCCTCGCGGGTGTTCGCGCCCGACACTCTTCAATGCTCGTGATGGTCATGACCGTGGTGGTGTGAGTGTCCCGCGCCGTTTTGTGCGGGAACGGGCTGGGCCGAGGCCAGGACGAGCCGGCCGGTCTCCACGCCCTTGGTGCCGATCAGGTCGTCGGCCAGGTCGACGGATGTCCCTGGCCGGGCCGCGGAGCAGGATCACTTCGAGGCACCGTTTCTCATCGAGATGGACGTGGGTCGTGGTGACGACTTGGTCGAGGTGGTGATGCTGGAGATCGGTCAGCCGCCGTGCGATCCGGGAGACGTGGTGGTCGTAGATCAGCGTGACGACCCCCATGGCCTCACTCTCGTCCTTGGCGATCGTTTCCTCGATCAGGGCCGCGCGCATCAGGCCGCGCACGGCTTCGCTCCGGTTGGGATAGCGGTGCTGCTCGCGATACTGGTCGAATTTCCGGAGCAGCTCGCCGCCGATCGCCACGCTGAACCGGACCAGAGGGTTGTCTTTCACGGCGTTCTCTCCGTGCTGGACGCGACGGGCGAGCGTGGCCGATTCATCTCAGCCGATCTTGGGGACCTCGATCCATTCGCCGTCCTGCTTCGAGCTGGCGACGGCCGCTTCGATGAAGGCCATGCCGGCGACACCGTCGGCGATTCCCGGGTGTGGATACGGCTTGGGGGCGTTCTCGCCTCGCCCGGCGCGGATCGTCCATTCGAGCGATCGGTGCAGGTTGGCGAGTGCTTCGTGGAAGCCTTCGGGATGGCCGGAAGGGAGCCGGAGATATGGTTTGATCGAGGCCGGGAAGTACCCGTATTCGGCCCCCTGGCGATAGAGCTTGCAGTGGCTGACCGCCCGCGTAGTGCTTGAGCACGGTATGATCGGTGATCGACCATTCGAGCGTCCCCGTGGTGCCGATCACGCGGAAGCCGTTGTCGTTCTGGGCGCCGATCGTGACCTGAGAGGCGGTGATCGTGGCGATCACGCCGTTATTCAGCTCGGCCAACACAGTGAAGTCGTCGTCGAGGGCGCGGCCGGGAACGAACGTCTTGAGCCGAGCCCGCAGCCGGATTGCCGACAGGCCGGCGACGAACCGGACGAACTCATAGGCGTGGGTGCCGATGTCGCCGCCGCAGCCCGAGCTGCCCGCCTTGGACGGATCGACCCGCCAGGCGGCCTGCTTCTGATTGTCGGCTTCGAGCTTGGTCGCCAGCCATCCCTGGGGATACCAGGCCTCCACCTTGCGGATCTCGCCGATCTCGCCGTCGGCGACCAGTTCGCGAGCCAGCATGACCATGGCGAAGCCCGTATAGGTATAAGCCACGATGAATGGGACGTTCTTGGAGCGAACGGTGGCGTGGAGGCGGCGGGCCTCATCGAGCGTGGTTGTCAGCGGCTTCTCGCAGAGGACGCCGATCCCCGCGGCCGCCGCGGCCTCGGCCGGACCGAAATGGGCGTCGTTGGGCGTGACGATCGTGACGTAGTCGATCCGCTCGGACTCGGGAAGCGCCGTCTCGGACTTGATCAACGTCTCCCAATTGGGATAGCCACGGGGCATGAACAGCTCGCGGGCCGCGGCGATCGACTCATCCGCGTTGCTCCGTAACGCGCCGGCGGTCAGCTCGGCCGAGTTATCAATCAGGATCGCGCGGCGGTGCGGAGCCCCGAAGAAGTTGGACGGCCCTCCCCCCCCACCATCCCGACTCGCAACTTGCGCTGGCTCATGGTGTAATCTCCCTTGGTCTGAGCTGATCGATCCACGGCGACTCTCGACGATATGTCACTATAGCCAAGGCCCCATGCATCGCAAGGGGCGAGTCGATCCGCGACCGCGTTGAAAAACGCATCGGTCCGCGTTCCAAGCGTTGCCGGAAAATACGCGGCCATGGCCGGAATCGCGTCAGGTTTTTGAATCTGGTCCGTATGATTAGAGAAGAGAGTCGGCCGAGCGAGCCGCGTACTCAATGGATATGACTTCCCAGGAGCGGAAGACCATGCAGCCACCAAAGATCGAAATCATCCCCGCGCGTCCGGCAGTCTGTCGCGATCAACCAGCCGAATTGGATGTCCTGGTGCGGATCATTCCGCCGGTCCCCGAAGTTCATTTCCTCAGGCCACCCATCAACTTGGGGATTGTACTGGATCGTTCGGGCTCGATGGCCGCGGAACGGAAGATGGAGCACGCGCGCGAAGCGGCGATCTTCGCCGTCAGTCAGTTGCTGCCGACCGACCGAGTGAGCATCACAATCTACGATGAAGTCGTCGAGACGATCGTTCCCAGTGAGCCCGTCGTGGACAAGCCGGGCCTGGTCACGCGAATCCGCGGCATCATGCCCCGCGGTAGCACCAACCTGCTCGAGGGTTGGGCCACCGGAGCTGGGCAAGTGGTCCGAGCACGTCAATTGGGAGGGCTTGAACCGCGTGTTGCTTTTAAGCGACGGCCTGGCCAATGCCGGGGTGACCGACCCCAACACGATCCGATCCGAAGTGGGGGCCATGGCCACGACCCGGGTCAGTACCAGCACATTGGGCGTCGGCAGGGAATACAATGAAAACCTGATGGAAGCAATGGCCGAAGCAGGCGACGGCAACTACTACTATGTCGAGTCAGCCGTCCAGTTGGCCGATATCTTCCAGACCGAGCTAAACGGCCTGATGGCGACGACCGCGCGAGACGTCGGGCTGCGGGTCGAGACGGCTCGGGCTGACATCAACGTTCAGATCTTGAATGAGCTGGAACGCGATCAGAGGGGACGGCTAAAGCTTCCCAACTTGGTCCTCGGGATGCCCATTTCGATCCTCGTCCGCTTCACAGTGGCGTCGTCGCACTCAGGGCCTGGCGCGAATCTGCCGCTTTCAGCTCGATTGGGACGAGCCCGGCAGTACATCGCCAGGGCGGCGGAGCCTGGCCGCGATACTCGAATTGCCGTCTGTTCCCGCTCGCCTGTGGTCCGAAATGCCGGTCGATCCAGCCGTCGCAGAGCACGCTGCCTTGCACATGGCCGCCAATGCCCGCAAAGAGGCGATCTCTGCTCTCGACCAAGGCGACGAAGCCGCCGCGTCGCACCTGGCTCGGTGAGCTCAGCAAGTTGATCGCCGGCTCTCCACAAACCGAGGAAATGACGTCCGAATGGGCCAATCTCGGTACGACCATGGATTACCTCGATGCCGGGTCAGATCGGGTTCGGCCCGCAAGGCGGCGCACTACCAGCAACACTTCCGAAAGCACGGCAAGGGCACCCAACCCCCGAAATAAGCAAGTCAAAGTAAGCCGGCCGGAGCCACATGCTCCGCCAGCAGGTTCCAGGCTCCGTGCCGATCGGGGTGGTAGCGACGATCGGAGAGCTTCATCAGCAAGCGCAAGACCTCCAGGTAGAGCCAGATCAGGGTGACCATCAAGCCGAAGGCGCCGTACCATTCCATGTACTTGGGTGCATTGGACTGCGAGCCTTTTTCGATGAAGTCGAAGTCCAGCAGCAGGTTGAACGCAGCCAATCCGACCACGAACAGGCTGAAGCCGATCCCGTAGACACTGGAGCTGAAGACCAGGGGCATCTCGATGTGGAACATCTGCAACAGGATCGTGACGAAATAAAACAGGCAAAGGGCCCCGGTCGCTGCGACGATGCCGGTCTTGAGCTTGTCGGTGACTTTGATCAAGCCCGTCGCGTAGACGAAGAACATGATGAAAAGCACGCCGACAGTCAGGCTGACGGCTTGCATCGCGATGCCGTTCATGTTGATGCCGCGTACGGTCGCTGATGCGCTAAACTGCGAGTCGATGATTTGTGAGAGCGCGCCCAAGAATATGCCTTCAATCGCGGCATAGAGCGGCGCCGACCAGGGCGCGGCGGTGGGCCTGTACATGGTGACCATCGCGACGATGAAGCCGCCGAACATCGAGCCGAAGATCAGCCCCATCCCAATCTGGCCTTCGCTCGTGGCGTTCCACGAAAACGCCGCGGTTGCACACAGGATGGCGAGAAGCGCGAGCGCCTTGACCATGGTTCCCTGCACGGTCATCGTCGTGCTGCGGGGCACGCCATACACTTGTTCGTATCCGGCGAACATATCCTGTGAAAACGCGGGGTTGCTTGTTGCCACGGTCAATACTCCTCGAAATCGATTTCAATGCGAACTTTCAAGCGCGACAGTCGGCTCCGGCTGCCGCCATTCGAACATCCGCGATACTCAACACCATTTTGGGCCAGATGCTCGTTTTTGACAACTAAAAAGTCGCGGTCGTTGGATCAATCGTGGCAGATTCGAGAGCCGATAAGCCTCTAAGAACTAAGGCTTTGCGATGGATACCTCTTTTGAGGCATAAGTCTTCGTCGAGATAGGGTTAACGTGGAGTGATCCGCGGCCAGGCGATCTCGACGCCTTGAGCCACGAGTCGCGCTTGAAACGCGGCAAGGCGTTTGGGCGAATTCCGCACCGATCGAGGCGACTCCTTCTGCTCCAAGGCATAAGCCGCCAGTGCGCCGGCGGCCTCGCCGATGGCCCATTCGACCGGGATGCAGGCGGTAGCAGCCGTTGGTGATGTGGGTCGTGCCCAGGTTCTTGCATGCCGGCAGCAGGTTTTCGACTCGCCGGGGGATCAAGGCGCCGAGCGGGATCTGAAACGGCAGCGAGCTGATGTCGATGTAGTTGTCGCCGCCGGTGCTCGGGTGCAGGTCGATCCGATAGCTGCCGACGCCGACGCTGTCGGCAAACGGCTCGGCTGTAACGTCTTGCGAGTTCTTTAACTTGCGGCGAATGTCGGTGCCGACGTGCTGCTCTCGCGACGGTGAACTCGGCCTGGATCCGCCGCGATTCGCGGATGTACGGGGCCTTGGCCAGGCCGTCGTCGGTTCCGACCAGGTCGGGCCGGAGCCGCAGTCCCTTCCAGCCGGTCTTGCCGTCGGGCCGGGGGCATTCGGTCTGAAGCCAGTAGAGGAGCGAGAGGCTGAGCTGTTTGGCCCGCGCGACGTGCCGGTCGGCGTCGGCGGGTGTGATGGTGGCGCCGAGCAAGGGCCCAGCCAGTAGTCGTTCTGCGGCCAGTTGACCAGCGTCGTTCCGGAGCTGCCGGGATAGCTGCCGGGCTGGAAATTCCGGGGGTCGAGTGATTCGCCGGTAGACCCACAAGCCCGCTGCCCGCGCCCCGAGGATCGAACCCGCGGCTGGCCGGCTTGAGCGTGATCGGATCGGCGTAGGTCAAGTCGAGCAGGCGTCCCGGGCCACGAGGGCTTGAGCGCGGGACGAGGTCACGCCAGAAGTCGTACTCGGCGGGCCGGTCGATCGTGTGGTCCTGGCCGTCGAGGTAATCGACCGCGAAGCAGCAGGTGATCGCCTGCTGGTTGTCGGGCTGGGGTCGAGCGGAGCGTGCGGCTCGCCGGTCTGGGTCTGCCCCTCGGCTCCGGTCACGAACTCGACGCCGGCCAGCGGCAGCAGATCGCCCAGCTCGGTGGCGTCGAGAAAGTAGGGAGCGACCAGCGCTCGCTCGTGGCCGGTCTTGCGGTCGCGAACCGTGACGGCCCGGATCCGATCGCCCTGAACGTCGGCACGGATCGGCTCGTGCTCGAGCAGCACCAGCAGCCGCCCGCTCGAGCAATAGGGTGCGAGCATGGCCGTCAAGGCGGCCAGGGCGACCCTCGGCTCGTGGCAGAGCTTGCGAGACGCTGCCGTTGCCGGGGTTGAAGTGACGGGTCGCCCGGGCCTCGGCGGTCAGCGGATAATGGCGGCGATAATAATCGCGGATGCCCTGCCGCAACGCCTGGTAAGACGCACTCGCGCCAAATTGCTCGATCCAGGGGTGCTCGTCGGGAGGGACGGCCTGCGAAGTGAGCTGGCCGCCGATCCAGTCGGTCGGCTCGGTCAAGACGACGGTGCGGCCGATTCCGCAGCGCGGCCAGCGCCGCCGCGCAGCCCCCCAGTCCGCCCCCCACGATCACCACGTCCGCGGCGATCTCGCGCCTGCGCAAGACCGGCGCCCCAGCGCACGCGGGCCACGCCGGCCGAGCCGCCAGCAAGCCCGCCAGCCCGTAACCACACCCCTCGAGAAATTGTCGGCGTCGCATGATCGTTCGGTATCCCTTGGCAACGGATCGCTTAATGAGGATAATTCTTGATCTCAGGCTACAAGACTTGGGTGTGCAAAAGGTAAGGAAAGTCTGCGCAGAGCAGGGCCTCGTGGCGGAATGGCAGACGCGTCGGTCTTAGGAGCCGATGTCCGAAAGGACGTGGGAGTTCGAGTCTCCCCGAGGCCAGTCTTATTATCGATGTCGCCGACTTGATCGCGACGGAATTCATTTGACACCAGGCGCCGGCGCGGTACGATAGAGTTGTAGATAACCCTGCCCCGCGTCGTCCCTGTCGAGACGCCTTGGCCTCGGTTGGTGCCGATCTGTCGGCCCTCCCATCAACTCGACGTATTCCCACCGTGTTGCTGCTCGCTTGCTCTTCGTCCCGGGGACGCTCAAAATCAACGTTGGTCCGTGCCGCCGACCGGGCGGTGGGTCATCGTGTGCGCGATCGCGTCGACAGAAGCCTTGTCGCGGGATCTGGCGAGCGAAGCCGCGATGTGGGTCGGCGGCGGCGGCGAGCAAGCGGGATCGACTTCGAGGAGCTGGGGGACCATGATCGGCTTGCGGGAGCTGGTTTTGGTGGCGATGGTCGTTCTGGTGTTATATGGTCGGTCGGGCGTGCTGAAGAGCCGCCAGGTCCAGACCATCTTGCCCTGGATCTCGCCCAGCGGCGCACGTCGGGACGGTCGGCGAACGCGACGGCCACGGCCCAGTCGCGATCGACCGGGGAAACCGCCTCGTCGCGGCCATCGCGCCGATTTAAGCCGTTCGTGCTGGAGGGAAACCGTTTCTACTGGTTCTTGACGATCCTGGCCGCGACCGCCGTGGCCGCCTTGATCATCACTCGCCAGTGTGATCCTCAGCGGCACGGGCCCCGGCATCACTCACTGAGACTGGCCATCAACGGTGCGTCTAGCCCGTCTGAGTCATCGTTCTCAACCAGTTCAAGCGAAATCACTTTGATTTCATGAAGGAGGACCTGTCCATGAAATGCCGTTTGCCTTCCTTCCAATCTGGGCATGCCCGAACTGATGATCATCGCCTTCGTTGCGCTCCTGATCTTCGGCAACCGCCTGCCCAGCGTCATGCGGTCGCTGGGCAAGAGCGTGACCGAATTCAAGAAAGGCATCTCGGGGATCGAGGACGAGATCGACCAGGCGGTGACCGCCGACAAGAAGACCGAACCCGCCCCATCGCTTGATCGCGCTCGTGCGTTTGCCGGTCTGGACGTGCCGGAGCGTTCGGCTCTTCCAGCCGGACTGGCGATGCATCAGGCTGGATTAATCTGGACTTCTACGAGACTCAAGCGGAGTTTGTCCCATGTTTAATCTTGGTCCGATGGAAATGATCATCGTCATGGGGATCGCGGTGCTCTTGTTCGGCAAACGGCTCCCCGAGGTGGGCCGGTCGCTGGGCAAGGGGATCGTCGAATTCAGGAAGGGATTGAACGGTGTGGGAGAAGATCTCGATATCTCCGGGACCGGGCATTCCTCGTCGAGTTACAGCAGTTCATCATGGCGTTCCGAGGAGCGGTCGGCTGCCGAAGCCGGCTACACCGACGCCTCCGTTCCCAAATTCGAGCTACCCGGCTGCCGAGTCCACGACCACCTCCCCTGCCCCACCCACGATGGAGTATCAACCCCGCCGCCGCCACAGGACTGATCGAGCAAAGCAGAGCGAACGTTCACGAACCGCGGATTGTCACGCCTCGGACCGGGCCTCCGCTCGGCGTGCCAGGCGAACCGCCTGGCGGGCGCGAGCCGGCCTCCTGTCGGCGCCGGTCCGCGTCGGTGTCGATCAAGAGCGGAGGGACCGGCCGGGGCCGCCGGCCGGTTTCGTCGAGCGCCACATACAGACCATAGCCACCGCGACTTTGCGCCGCTCGTCGCGGTCGAACGGCTCGGCGAAGATCTCGATCCGCGTCTCGATCGACGTTCGGCCCACGTAGGTGACCTCGGCCGAGATCTCGACCCGCTCGCCGACGTAGACCGGCCCCAGAAACATCATCGAGTCGATCGCGGCGGTCGTGATCTGGCCCTTGCCCGCGTGCCGCAGTGCGGCGATCGCCCCGCATTCGTCGGCAAGCTGCAACATGACGCCGCCGTGAAGCGTGCCAAACGGATTGGCCTGACCCGGCTCGGTGATGATCGCCAGGCTCATCCGAGAGTCCGACGCCGGCTTGGCGGGTGCTTCCTCGGTCCACATGAACAAGCCTCCTTTCTGTCTGGCATCCCAGCTTATCGTGGGCGGCCAGGCCCGGGCTATACTCGATGCACGGCCTGTGGATTGTCCGCGTCTCAGCGCTGCGTCGGCCCAAGACCTGGAGAGTCCGCGTCGCCATGATCGAGGACCAATTCATCGAGTTGATCGACCCGCTCTTGAAGGCGGCGAACTCGGTCCTCGAAGACGGGGAAGAGTTCCGTGAGCCGCCGCTGGCCGTGCTTCGCTATTACCGCCGGTCCGTGCGGCTGAACCGGGTGCCGATCATCGGCAAGGCCCAGAGCGTGGTGGCGGTCGTCCGGCAGCCGGTCGATATCGACGGGTCCAAGGCCGGCTTAAGAACGGTTCCTGATCCGGCTGGCGATGGCCGCCAACGGCCGGTTTCCGCCCTGGCGAGGACTGGTGATCGGCTTGACCGTGCTGGTCCTGACGCCCGAGCCGATCGGACCGGGCGACGATGCGATGCTGCGCGAGGTGCTGGGCGTCAAGCTTCGGCGGATGCGGGTCGTGCCGTTCGGCTTGATCCGAGTCAACCTGGGTCAGGAAGCGATGGCGCATGGCCGTCAACTCCAGCCCCGACGACCTCTTCACCGAGTCCAGCCGTCTGGCCGACGCCCTCTGCCAGCAGTTTCGTCGCTACGTGCCACTCATCGAAGGCTGAGAACGGATCAAGTGGATCTGTGCATCCGTTAAGGAGGGCCGGGGTAGTCCCAGTCGAACGAAACCTCGAACGGCTTCCACCAGGGCTCGACGCCGGTCGCCGCATCGACATGCCGTCCCAGTCCCCCCTTTAGGGCGGTCTCGATCGCGTAGGTCAGCTTGTAACGGCCGGCCTTGGGCATCTCGATGGTGGCCCCGTAGTGCAGGCCGTCGCGGGCGACCATCGGCATCATCTGCCCCTGGATCGGCTCGACCGCTTTGCCGTCGGCGTCCTGCCGGAACGATCGTATAGTGCACCGACAGGTAGGGAACGAACTCGTCCTTGGCGAAGCCGTTGCGATTGCCCTCGGTGGCGTGGATGTCGGCCTCGAGGTGGATCAGGTTGGACGATGTCGGATCTTCCATCCCCTCCATCTGAACGGGCGGCAGCCAGACCGCCTTGATCAGCATCTGGTTTTTCTCGACTTCGTCGCCGATCGGGTACTCGCGGAAACCGGCAGGCTGGCGCAGCCGGCAGCTGGAGTTCTGCGCGGGCTGGCCGGGAGCCGCGAATTTGGCATCGGTTGAGCCGGGATTCCGGCCTTTGAGGTTCAGATTCAGCGCCAGGAACGCGATCACGCCGCCCAGGATCAGCACGACCACGATCGGACCGGCCCAGCGCTGATTCACGGTGATCCTTCCTCGTCGGTTTGGCCGAATTCAGGCAGCCGCCCGGCAGCGCCGGTTGCCAGGGAAGTCCGCGGCATCACGAGCCACGCCAGGATCGCCCCGGCCAGCAAGAGCCCTTGCACCGAGATCACCTGGAGGTTGGGATACAAGCCCGCCCAGGGGAAACCGCGGCCCATCCAGGCCAGGTTGGTCGTGAGCAGGATGCCGGCGTTTTGCAGCTCGAAGACGCCGTTGCCGGCAAACACGATGGCCAGGGCGAAGAGGAACAGGCCCGAGAACTTGAAGAACGTGCGCATCGGCAGCCGCACGCTGGTGGCGCGGATGAGCGACGGCGATCACGGCCAGGAGGACGAGGCCGAGGGCCAGGCCGGCGGCCAGGCCGAGGAATCCGGCCTGCGTTCGTCCCTCGCTCCCCAGCAGGGCCTGGTACATCAGCGAGGTCTCGGCCCCTTCGCGATAGACAGCCAGAAACGCCGTCAGAGCCAGCGTTCCCTGCCCGCCCAACTCCAGGCCGTGGCGGGCTTGTTTCTTGAGGAAGTCCATCCACCGCTTGGCCTCGAGCTGGGAGATCAGCCAGTAGCTGACGTAGAAGAGCATGCCCGAGGCCGCCAGCATCACCACGCCCTCGAGGATCTCGCGAGCCGCGCCTGACGCTGGCGACCAGGACGTTCAAGGCCAGCGCGGTGGCAACGCTGGCCGCGCACGGCCAACGCCACGCCCCACCAATCGCCCGCAGTGCTCGAGTCCTGGCCTTGGCCGCAATTTCCATCGTGGCGACCTGCCCCCGCTGCGGCGGCCTTGGCCACCAGGGCAAGCAGCATGGTCACGACCAGAATGACCTCGACCCCTTCCCGCAGGATCGTGACGAGCGACGCGAAGAACGCCGGCCCGAACGTCCCTGTCGGCTGGGCCTCGAGCCGGCCGATCAGGGTCTCGACTTCCGCGGCCAAGGCGCGTCAAGGCGAGCCGACAGCTTCTCTCCCTTGAGTCCCGCGGCCAGATCGCCGCGAAGCGTGTTGAACTGGATTTCCAGCGGCCGGACAGCCTGCGGACTGCGCCGAGCAGGTAGCGCTCCAGGGGCTCGAATTCCGTCATGTAGACTGTGGTCAGCTCGGACGCTGCCGCGTCGGGGTCGTTTCGCTCGGCCTCCTGTTCGACGCGGCGAAAGCCGCGTTTGAGCGCCTGGATCAGCGCTTTCGGCGTCGCCGACCGGTTCGGCCGCGACTGCAACGCCATCGCCCGCATCAATCCGCGAGCGATCGGTCACGCCCTTGGCATTGAGCTCGCGCGCGACCGACGCCAGATCCAGGAGCAGCTTGCGGCACAGTTCGGCCAGTTCCGCGGCTGGCCGCCGTTTGTCGGCCACTTCGCGTACGGCCGAGCGAATCGCCAGAAACTGCCGCTCCAGCCCGCCCGCTTGGCAAAGCCCAGGTACTTGCGGACGGCCGTTTCCATGTCGGAGGCTTCAAACTCGCCCCAGTAGGCATCCTCGGCCAGCCGCCGCGCCTTGGCCAGCTCGCCTGGCCGCTCGCGGCATCGCGGCTGGCTGCCAGGGTGACGCTGATCCGGTCGAGCACGTCGGCCCACGGCCGGACCGGCGCCGCGTTCTGGGAAGATCCTCCCCCGGCCGATAAGCGAACCAGTGCCTCCGGAACGGTCAAGATCAGCGGGGGCAACTCCAGCGACTTCCCGCCTGCGACGGTGACATCCGTGTGCACGGCTCGCCCATCTCATGCCAGGCGGTCAAAACATAGCGGCCGTCGGGACACCATCGAGCCGGAATCGCCCGTCCCGATCGCAAACCTGGCCCACGGAGTCGGGCTGACGACCACGAAGCCTCGCATGTGCATGTGAATGTCGCACGCCAGCCGCATCACGCCCGGCCGGTCCGGCGTGAAGTCCTGAAAATGCCCCGGCCCCATCGATTGGTTGAACGAGAACCCGGGCGACACCACATGCACATTGTGCGTCTCGCCGTCTTGGTTGGTGAACCGGACGGTCTGCCCAAGTACCAAGTGCTTGCACTCGCGGCACGAATTGCAGGTCGTGCTGGTTGACCAGCACGACTTCGGCCGCATTGGCTGCACTCGATGATGCGACTTTGCTTGCTGACGCAGAGAATGCGTGTCTTTCCTTTGCGTCAGCCAATCTCAGATAGACCACGGCCGGACTGATCGCCGGCGAACAGATCTCGGGCATTCGAACAACCCCCGAGATCTCTGCCGCCTCGCTCGTACGGCCACGCAAAAACGACCGGCGAAATTCCCGACAGGCCGATCATCGCGAGCCAGGCCGTTCGCTCATTCCGTCGCATCGCGGCCCTCATCAGTTCACCATGCACCCCAGCATGAGTGCAAGCACCACCGCCTCGGTTAGCAAACAGCGTCGAATGCATTGAGATTGAGTCTCAATACGGTTTTGATTATAGTCTTCACGATTAGCGTCGTCAACGTGGTAGTGACAGAATTGGTTTTGGAAACAATCGTCAATGGAGTTACAATCAAGCGGGTCGGACCATCCACGTCCTCTTCGAGCCGGGAGGAACCGAGTACTCCGGTCCGGTGGAGGTGACGACGCACGAGTTGGGTGGTCAGACCATCCGGCTGGTGCGGCCGACGGACCCGGACCGCCTTCTGGATGATCCTGGTGTGATCGCTTGGAACCGTCGTGACGACTACATGCCGTACTGGGCGTATGTTTGGCCGGGTGCCTACCTGCTGGCCGAAGCGGTGATCCGCGAGCCCTGGCCGGTTGTGGAAGGAGCCGCGACCCTTGCAGGCGCTGGAGATTGGCTGCGGACTGGGCTTGGCCGGCATGTTTGCGCTGGCTGTTGGATTGCGAGTCCAGTTCAGCGACTATGACCATGCGCCGCTGGAATTCGTCGCGCGCGGCGTCGCGGCGAACGGATTCGATCCGGCGCGTTGCGTCCTGCGCCAGCTCGATTGGCGCAACCTGCCCGACGAACGATTTCCCGATCATTCTCGGTTCGGACGTGATCTACGAGGCCCGGCTGGTCCCCCTGGTGGCAAACCTCTTGAGCAAGCTGCTCGCGCCCGGCGGTCTGGGCTTGATCGCCACGCCGTACCGTTTGTCCGCCGAGGGCTTCCCCGCGGCCCTTGCTTCAGTCGGCCTCACCTGCCGGGCGGAGCGAGCGACTGCGAATCATCAAGACGGCGGCACGGTAGAAGGGACGGTGTACCGCATCTCGTGGACTCGAGGAGCATGGGCGACCGTCAGCTACGGCCGGACCGGATTCCGCGCGGAGTTTATTGGAGCGAAGGGTGCCGACGATCTGGCGGACATCGGGTACTTCGGCTTCCTCCAGGCGGCGGGTGAGGTCATCGAGCACGCGCTCGCAGGCGGTAGGGTCATAGAAAGTCGCGGTGCCGACCTGGACGGCCGATGCACCCGCGACCAGGAACTCAAGTGCATCGTCGGCCGTGGCGATTCCGCCGATGCCGATGATCGGCAGGTCGGGCAAGGCTCTGGCGACGTCCCAGACCATCCGCAAGGCGATTGGCTTGATGGCGGGGCCGGAGAGTCCGCCCACGTCGTTGGCGAGGATCGGCCGTCGCCGGCGCCAGTCGACGGCCATGCCGCGAACCGTGTTGATCAGGCTGACCGCGTCGGCGCCGGCCTCGGCCGCCGCGTCGGCGATCGCCACGATATCGGTCACGTTCGGTGTTAGCTTGGCGATGATCGGCAGAGGAGAAACCGACCGAACCCGGCGGACCAGCCGGGCAACGGCGCTGGCATCGATTCCCAGGTCCAAGCCGTGGCTGACGTTCGGGCACGAGATGTTCAGCTCGATCGCAGCCAGGCCCGGCTCGCCACTCAGCATCTCGGTCATCGCCACGAACTGGTCTTCATCTTCTCCGGCGATATTGGCGATCACTGCCGTGCCGACCGTGCGGAGATAAGGAAGGTGATGCTCACAAAAGTGAGTGATACCATCATTGTCCAGGCCGATCGCGTTGAGCATTCCCGAGGCCGTCTCGACCGTGCGAGGGGTCGGATTGCCTGCGCGTGGATGGAACGTCACCGTCTTGGGAATCACGCCTCCCAGTCGCTCGACGCGAACCAACCCCTGCATCTCGCGGACGTAACCGAAGGTCCCCGACGCCACCAACACCGGGTTGTTGAGTACCAGTCGTCCCAACTCCACCCGTAGGTCGACCACATTCATACCCTGGTTGAACTCGTTTGGGTTACTCCAAGTCGCCATCATCGGACTTTCCCGCGATTGCGTCCATACGGGGAGTCGCGCGTGCGTTTTGGCATTTTGCCTTGCACGCGGCCGACGTATCGCTCTTGTCGCTCATGGTCCGAATTGTCTAGTCTGAACAGCCGGAGGCCAATCTGGTGTTGAGCCAGAGCACGCTGAGGGCACAGCCTCGAACCGAGCCAAAGTTGTGAAAGATGTTACTTAATGGCTAATTCGCCCGAATTTGGAGTCGAACTGGAGTTTGTCAAGGACCTCGCGCTCGAGGCCGCAGCGATCGCTCGGGAGCGTTGCCAAGAGGTTGCGCCCCATGAGAAGGCGAACTTGACGTACGTGACCGACCTGGATCATTACCTGGAGCAAATGATCCGTAAGTCCTTGGGGGCGACGATTCCCCGACGACGTGCTGACCGGCGAGGAATACGAAGCCGAAGGAGGTCAAGGACCGCGGCGATGGTCGATCGACCCGATCGATGGCACTGGTAACCTGGTGCACGGCCTGCCACTCTGGGCCGTCAGTATCGGCTTGATCGTCGCGGGCGAGCCGACCCTGGGCGTGATCGCCATTCCACCGCTCAGGGAGCTGTACTGGGCGGTCAAGGGAGGCGGCGCCTGGCTCGACGGCCATCGCCTCGCAGCCCGGGACGCCGAGGAGTTTCACAATCAAGACAACGTCTGCGTCGGCACAAACGCTCTGCGCGCGATCGATACAAGGACCCTGCCGGGGCGTCTCCGCGACCTGGGAAGTGCTTGCTGCGAGCAGGCATTCGTTGCCGCCAATCGGCTCCAGGCCACGACCATGCTTGGGGAACAGACGCACGACGTCGCCGCCGGTGTCGTGATCGCAGGCGAGGCGGGCTGCGGCTTCGCCACGCTCAACGGCGAGCGACTCAGTCCTGCCGAAATGGTCCGCCGCACACCGATCACCGTCCCGACCTTCATCGCTCCTCCGAGGCGGCTCGAGGCACTCCTGGCGATGGCGAGACCCTTGATCGGTAGGATCGTAAGTAGGCAGTAGGCAGTACGAAAGGCAGAAGAGAGCCGGTCTGTTCGGCAACCGCCTATGATGTCCGCTTGCGACTGCCTACTGCCTACTTACTGCCTACGGAAGAAACATGGACTATTGGGGCGTAAAGAGTTACGAGAACGACGGGGCGGCCGATGCGTTGGATGCGGGCTTTGATCGGGCCCATGGGAGCCGCTATGAAGAGCTGATGGACGATCGTAATCCATTGACCTTCGAGCAGGTCCAGCAGCGATTGGCCGATCTCCGGACGCTTCAGGCGTCGATCGAAGCGCTTGGCGATTCGCTCGATCCGAGCAACACGCCCGACTCGTGGGACGATTGGACGCGTCTGGCTCTGGTCGGGATCGTGGTGCGCCATGCCGAGCTGGGCGTGTCGATTCCTGAACCATGGCGACAGCGGGCCATCGACTGGTTGGAGCACGAGGAGATCGAGTGGGATGAAGCGACAGCGCGCCGGCTGCGGGTAGGGAAAGAAATCTCTTTGCTCCAGCGCCGGGCCGACTCAGGCCAAACCGAAGCGATTTGACAACATCTCCGTTCTCGACCTACCTATTCTAATGAGCCGTTGTCCTGCCGAGTGCACATACCGCCCAAGAAAGACGCCTACCATGAGTCGAACGCGACGATCGCGCCGGCGCAACACCGTCATCCGGCCCAGCCTGGCGCTGGCGGGCCTTCCGATCATTGCTTTCACCCTGAGCGTGCTCACGGGAGAGCGCCTGGAAGCCCGGTCCCTTGGTACTCGCCAGCCGCCAAACTGCGGGGTTTCGCAGAAAGTTATGGGCTCAGCCCGGGAGATCAAGGACCGCTTCGCGGCAGCCAAGCAGGTCGATCGTCAAGCTGGCGTCGGCGGCGTCACCCCTTGAGTCTTATCTCGAGTTCGCGGGTGATTCGCTCGAAGACCTCGTTCCAGTTTCCCCACTCTCGCTGGCGAAACGTCCGCAGCGTGGGATACCACGGACTGTCTTGTCGATCCAACAGCCAGCGCCAGTCGGGCGCGAACGGCAGTGCCACCCAGACCGGGACGCCCAATGCGCCTGCCAGGTGGGCGACCGACGTATCCGGAGTGATCACCAAATCGAGGTTGGTCATCACGGCCGCGCTGTCCATAAAATCATCCAACCGGCTGCCCAGATCGATCACTGCGAATCGGTCCGCGACTTCGCGGATTTGGTCGGTCCCAAAGCCTTTTTGAAGGCTGACGAGTCGAACCCCGTCGAGGCGCGTCAGGGGCTCGAATTGATCCAGCCGGAATGAACGGTGACGATCCTTGCAATACTGGGCATTCCCCTGCCAGGCGATGCCAACCTTGAACCCGCCGAATTGGCCCAGCTCAACACGCCAACGCGCGACCAGGGCTGGATCGGCGACGAGATAGGGAACCCGGGCCGGCACGGTCGCCAGCGTCGTCCCGAGGATTCGTGGCAAGCTCATCAGCGGGGCATAAACCTGGAACTGGGGCAAGGGCGCCCCCTCGGAGATCACTCGCGAAACACCCGGACAGCTTGCCAGAATCCGGGCCAACGGCTTCCGACAGGCGACCAACACGCGGCCGCCCCGCTCGCAAACCAACGGTGCATATCGCACGAACTGGAGCGTGTCACCTAGTCCATGGTCGGCATAAAGCAGGATCGTTCGATCATCCAAGCGAGATCCGTCCCACAGCGGCTGAGGGAACGGGGGTATCGCATACTCCTTGCACTGGAATCGCCACTCGTACTCGGACCATCCCTGTGCGAAGTCGCCCATCTGAAGCCTGAGCAGCGACCGGCTCAGATGGACCTGGGCAAAGTCGGGCTTAAGGTTCAGTGCCTGGTCATAACACGTCATCGCCTCGGCCAGGCAGCCTGTCGCTCGCAGCAAGTTGCCCAGATTGTGATGGGTATCCGGATTGTCCGTCTTGAGCTGCGAGCGCGTACCGATAGCACGCCTCGGCCTCGTTGAGCTTTCCATCGAACTGGAGGGCATTGCCAAGGTTGCTGTGCGCGTCGGCATAGTCGGGCTTGAGTTGAACAGCGCGTCGTAAGCACGCCGTCGCTTCGTCGACCTTTCCTTGAGACTGAAGCGCGACCGCCAGATTGTTCAGCACCTCGGCGAAATCAGGCTCCAGGCGGAGCGCTTGCTGATAGTGAGCGACGGCTTCGCCAAGTTTACCTTGGACTTGAATGACCGTGCCGAGCAGGTACCAGGCCTGGGCGGCGGCCGGGTCAACCTCAAGGACTTGCCGGAAAATCCGCTCGGCCCCGGGAAAGTCACCCGCGTGATAAGACGTCCAGCCAACGGCCAAGGCCTCGGGAATCGTCGACATGGGAACCTCCCGCGTCGATCAGATGCAAGACGACGCGAGATTTCCATATCCCATTGCTCCCTGCATGGCAAGAGCGATCGGAACGTCAATCAGCGCTGGCCGGCAGGAAGGCGAAAGGCTTCGCCTCCTTAAACTGGGCTGCCGCATTCCCGTTGTAGGTCTTGCCGCCGGCCAGCTCTAACTTCTTAACTGAGGCACCTTCGCTGAAGTCCATCTCGGCCAACGGCACCCAGAAGACCGTTGGGCTGGTGGCCGAGTCGAAGAAGAAGACCTTGTTCTTGTGGTCGTAAACAGTCCGCCAGATCGTGCTGGCAATGTTGGGCTGGCCCGGAGTGGTGATGCCCAACGGAACCGAAACGCCGCGAATCACGCTGAAGACCGATGCGATGGCCTTCTTGGGATCATCCGTTTTTGGAATCGCATTGATAAAAAACGAGGCGCGCGCGAATCGATCGGCCGCCCGGTTGGTACCCGGGAGCATCGTCAGGCCGCCGATCTGCTCCCAGTAGCTGTTGAGTGCGAGCTGCTGGTCGAAGTTAGGTGAATTAGTCATCACCTGATACTCGCGGCCGTGATGGATCACCAACTTGCCCTTCACGTACTCGAAGATCGCCGAGTCGCCGGTCGGGTCCGAGAGCGATAGATGCCCCTGGGCCGGCCGTTTGTTGGGAAGGATGGGAGCGATGATGACGAAGGGCTCCTTGCGGAGTTGCTCGAACGCCTCTTCGACGGTGGCGAAGTTGTCCAAAACGTATTGGGTCCACGCGGTGATCGATAGCGTAGGGGTCTTGCCGTCAGGCTTGCCGTAGTCGGATTCGACGAGGTAAAGGGCGTTGGCGACCAGGCCCTTTTCGTTCATGCCATCGACGGTACCCACTTCGTAGAAGGCGCACACGACGCTGCCGTATTTGCTGGTCCAGGTGATGGAATTCGGCCCCGCCGCACCGTCGCGCTTCATGCCGCGGGGGAAGCAATAGAGGTTTGTGCCCGGATCCTCGGCCCAGTCCATCGAACGAGCCACGATGACCGTGTCGTTCGGCCCGAGGTAGACGCAACGGGTGCAGGCATTGGATCGCAACGATGTCAGTGCCACGCTGGCGAAGGTGACAACCGCCGCTAGGAGGATCCGGGCGAGAATTGTTTTGTTCATCTTACTATTCCTTGGCTTACGACGACCGTTTGAGCCGCGTTTCGACCGCAGTTGGGTCGGTCAGGTTGTGTTACCAAGTAGTATAGGACGACTGCTCAACAGCGTGGACAACCTGGCTAAACAAGTTTCTCAAGCTTGTTGCCACCGCGTGAGAGATTGAGCCGCGTCTCAGGGCGGCTCGCCGGGAACGCGTTGATGGGATTTTGATTCTCAACACGCCATTTGTCGAGAAAGAATTGATCCGATAAAGTGGTGGCGGGAGGCGTTCATGCGATCTGGTCACAACCGCGGGCGGTCCGCGAAATGGAAACGTTGGGCGCTGTGCTCGTCCTGTTGCTGGTGACGCTCGTGGCCAGTGCGTTGGCGGTCCCACGGCTGTGGGTGCGCAGCTCGAAGAAAGCCCCGCGGCACCTCGATCTTCTTTACAGAGCCTTGAATGAGTTCAACGCCACGAATTACGATCAGGCCAGCGCGATCCTCGACCGCCGTGCGGCGGAGGTCGCGCCGACCTCGCTGGACTGGATGCTCCGGGCTCGGATCGCCGAGGCGCAGAGCCGGCCTGAACAAGCCCTGGACTATTTGAAACATATCCCCGACTCGGACTCGATCAGCGCGCAAGCGTGGCTCAAGGCGGGTCAAATCGAGCTGGCGAGGGGGCGTGCGCGGGCAGCAGAGGGGGCGTATCTCCATGCGCTCGCGATCGACCCCGACCAGATCCAATCGCATCGCGAGCTGGCCTCCCTCTACGGTCTGAAGCGTCGGAAGCGGGAGTGTGACGCACAGTTCCGCGAGCTGCGCTCGGCTCATGCCCTTGGACTACGTGCTTGCCTTCGCCTGGTGCCAGAATGATTGCGAAATTTGGGACCCGATCGAGTCGATCCGGATTCTTAGCTCAGTCGTCGCGAGTGACCCAGGCGACCGATTGTCGCGGTTGGCGCTGGCGACCAACTATCGATTGAACACTCAGTTTGATCAGGCCGAGACCACACTCCAACCCCTACCAGATTCCGACCCAGACGCCCGCGCGATCCGAGTTCAGATCGCCATCGACCGGGTCGATTTCGACACTGCCGAAAAGCTCGCGCGGGAAGGACCAGCCGGCCACGCGCCGACTTGATTGCCTCCGCGGTCGGCTGGCCCTGCTGGCCGGCGACTCGCGCCATGCCGTGGCCTACTTCCGGCTCCGCGCTTCGCGCGGATCCGCAGGACCGCGATGCGTTGCATGACCTGGTGCGCCGTGCTCCACAGACTGGGCGACCCCAAGGCGAGCGAGTTCTTGCGGCTCGCGGCTCTTCGCGACCGATTGAAACGGATCATTGTGGAGTGCGGCAACTCCCGCAAGATCGACCTCAAAATCTTCTCCCAGCTTGGACAAATCTGCGAATCGCTCGGCCGACTCGATCAAGCTCGCGTGTGGTACCAAGTCGCCATCAAGTGGGACCCTCTCGACAGCGAAGCCCAGCGGAGCCTGGCACGCCTCGATCAACTTGCTCAGGATTCGGTCGCGGCGCCCGTCCGCAAAGACGACAAGGAGAATCGATACAACTGAGTCCTCGGTTTGAAGAGACCGCCTCGAATCGATGCATACAACCCGATGTCATCGCTCCGGTTACCGCGATTGGCGGTCTATCGATCCGCCAGCCCGCGGGGGCAGTTCCCCACTTTGCCAAGCTGCCACGTCGCGGTAAGGGAACACCCACAACAGCGGGACACCGCACTTGATAAAGACTCGAGCGGGATGGCCACCGGCGATCAGACCGCGCCCCAGCTCCCCAAACGCTCCGGGACGGTTCTGGAGCACATACCAAGCCCAATCGCCAGGCTCATGAGGGAGGATCCCGACGTCGCAATTGATGCGTTTGTCTGAGATAAAGCAGCGACGTGGGATATCGTGCGAACATGACCTTCTGATCGGGTGCAGTGTGGAGGTTCAACCACTCGAGGACCTCCGGCTGAAGGGCATCCCAGTAGTAAGTCGGCTCCATTCCCATCCGCGTGGCCCCGGGCAGCCCTCCCACCAGCGGGCTGTAGTAGGATAAGGGGACGGGCATCATCAGCCCAACGCTCAATGCCCCCTCGACGACCGCGAGGAGGATGAGCCACTTGCCCCACGCCCCCAGACGGCGCTGAATCGATGCCGCGCCAAGGCCCGCCAGCAGAGCCAGCATGCCGAAGGCCGGCAAGAACTGGCGAACACCGTCGTGGCCGGGCGTGTGCGGGAGGGCTCTCAGCACCATGAGAAAAGCCCAAGGTAACAAGAACAACATGCCGAGTGCGTCGCTTCGGGCGCGGGACAGTACGCCGATGATCCCGAGCAACGCAAGTCCGAGAAATCCGACCGGCGTGACCATCAGCGTCCACAGGGTCGTGTTAAACCAGGGGAGCGAACTGGTCGGTGTCTCGTAAATCTTTCCCAGGAAGAGGGTTTTCAGAGGAGTTGTCTTCGCTCGCGACAGGTTGGACTGAAAGAACAGATCGAGACCATGCAAGGGGTTACGCCACCACGGAGGGATCAGTACGACGAGGACGGCCAAGGCGAGCAAAACCCCGACGACAAGTGCCAGCATGGCCCGCCGGTCGCGGTAAAGGATCGCCCAGGCAAGCAAGGGCAGCGGAAGGAACCAGCCCGTTAACTTGGTACCCATCGCGCATCCCGCGAGAACCCCGAACACGGCCACCCAGCGCCATCGAGGTATAAGAGACGCGATATTCACTTCTCGTTGTTCGACCGCCTTGGCGAACGAAAGCGAGCAGCCCGTCCACAGGCTTGTCAGCAATCCATCGTAAGTTGCGTAATGGGCGAGGGCGAACAGGTGAGGCTGGAACATCCACGCCCCCGCGGCCGCCAAGGCGGACCAGGGCCCCCAGCGCGACTGGAAGAAGGAGAAGACAGCACCGCAAGTCAGGCTGAAGACGAGCATCGGCCCGAGCCGCGCACGGGGCAGTGGTTCCCATGTCGGCGCCACGAGATCCCCGACCAATCCGACCAGGGCATAGACCGGGGGATGACCGTCCGGTTCCTCACGTGCGAACGGCCAAAACCAGTCAAGAACCACGGGGCTGAACAACCCGGCGTATGTATCCAACTGGCTGCGGTGCGGTGTCGGGATGCGGTTTGGTGGCACGAGATCTTCCACCGGAGGTTGCCAACGCTCCGCGAAGGCCACCGGGTCACGCAGCGCCGAAACCAGTCGCGGACTCTGGCCTCTCGGCCCAGAGTGTAACCCTCGTCCCACGCGATCGACAGGAATGGTTCCGTCAAGATCATGATCGCCAGGCTCACAGACGCCACAGCCAAGCCAACCGGCCAGTTGGCGAATGAGAGCCAGCGAGCACGCCGAGAGTCAGACAAGTGAAAACGACCTGTGTTCAGGGTTTTTGGTTGTCGCCGAGCTCAAGTGCGAGCAAATCGGCCATGGTACGTCCTGGCTCCTCGGTCGTGTCGGCACGCTGATTGAGCCTGTCGAGATCGCGCCGCAGTTCGACTCGGACTGGGTCGTTGGCAACCGCCAACGTCAGGAAGGCCTTGGCCTCGAAACGCTGGCCCAGTTGCTCGGCCAGGCGGGCCATCTCCGCTGCGCCTCGGCGCGGCTGATGCCGTGCATGGAGTTTCTGGTATCGCGCAATGACCGACTCGGTTTTTGATTTTTCGCGGCGGAGCTCAGCGGCGCGGTTCAGCTTTCCATTTTTCACCGCGAGCTCAGCGAGCCGGTCAAGCGCGACGAAGTCGCCGGGATCGGCTGCGATCACGCGTTCCAGCGCTCGGCGTTCCGACTCGACATCACCGCGCTGGGCGGCGAACCAGGCCACCAGTTTGTGGATCTGGGCCGGAGTCGACACCTCCGCCGACAGGTGCTTAAGAGCCTCCCTTGCCTCCGCTACGCGCTTCGACGCCACAGCCCAATCCAACCGCGCGCGCCAGACCGGGCCATCCTCGGGACGCCGCCGCAGGCAGGCGTCGATCCACTTCGCGGCCGCGTCGAGCGATCCGGCGCGAATCGCCAGGTTGGCTTTCCCCAGCCAGATCCGGTCGTCCTCGGCTGCCATCCGCCCGGCCTGATCGAGCGCCGATTCGACGACGTCGATAGGGACGACGCTTTGGCGGAGATCGATGTGTGCCCTCACCAGATTGATGGCCGCCTCCGAATGCCCTTCGCCGACCTGGTTCAGTGCCTCCCAGCGCGACTCGATCAATCGCAGGGTTTCGTCCAGACGACCTTGCTGGCAATAGATCGGCCCGAGCAAGATGGGCAAGCTCGATCGATCGATCCGAGGATCGTCCAGTGCATCCTTGATGATCTGCTCCGCCTTAACGAAGCTCCCGCGCTCCATCTCGATCTGCATGTTGCCCAGGATTGCCCGAGGCGCGAACACGGAATCCGGTGTGACCCGGGCCCACGCCTCGGAGGCGGATTGCGTTCGCCCTCGCGCCATCTCGCAGGTTCCAAGCAGGTAGAGGGCCTCATCCGAGTTGGGTCGCCGAGCCAGGAGCGCGGTCAAGTTCCGCGCGGCAGTCCCATGCAGTCCGTTCTCCATCTCCTCCTCGATCTCCGCCATGGCCCTCCGATAGTGCCGGACGTCCCACCATTTCCAGCCGCCCCAGAGCACCGCCGCGGCGACGAGGGTCAGCAACAATGCCAGCCTCCATCGCCCCGCATTTCCATTCATCACCAGCTCTCCACATGTCCCCGGTCTTGGACGCCGCGACCGTTTGGCTCTCCCAGGATATTGTGTCCTATTGATAGACCGGCGAACAATCCAAACCTCGTATACATGACGCCTTGACACCTCACACGCGCCCTGTCACGATGCGATCACCTCCCAGGGGAATGCCAATCGAGACGGAACAACGCCAATGAAGAATCGGACTGACGTCTTCGAGGAGGCCGGCTCCTTGTCTCCGGATCTCGTCGCGCAGCGATTGGGGCTTCTTCCATTCTTAATGCTTTCGGCTTGGTGCGGGCTCGTTTCGGGGCTGCTCGAGGTCGGGGTGATCATCCTTCGCAAGCGAACGCTCGATTTCAATCATCTGTATTGGATGAGTCGTCATTTCGTCTGGTTGATCCCGTTGATCAATCTGCTCGTCTTCCTCATCCTGGGCTTGGTTTTGTCGGTCTTGGTCCTGCGTGGGGGCGGCCGCGGCCGTTGGCTCGCTATTCGCCTGTTATGCGCATTGACCATGCTCCCACCCATTTGGGCGGCCTCGGCCCGGATTTACGGTCCTGCCGGAGCCCTGCTCGCGCTCGGTCTGGCCATACGGTTGGTCCCGGTACTGGAGCGGCATGCTACAGGCTTTCGGCGGTTGGTTCGAGTCAGCTTCCCAATCGTCGCCTGTCTCGTACCAATTCCGGCGGCGTCGTCTTTGGGGCGTCGACCAGCTGCAAGGTGTGGCGCGAGGAGCGCGGCCGCTCCCGCCGCCGGGCTCCCCAAACGTTCTCTTGATCGTGTTGGACACGGTGGGGGCCGATCATCTGAGCCTCCATGGCTACAATCGCCCCACCAGCCCGACGATCGATGAGCTGGCCGCACGAGGCATCCGCTTCAATCAAGTGCGGGCGACGTCCTCGTGGACGCTACCGTCACATGCAAGCATGTTTACTGGTAAATGGCCTCATGAGCATTCGGCCGGCTGGTTTACGCCGCTCGATGGGGAGTATCCCACGCTGGCCGAGTTCTTGGCGGCGCGTGGCTACGCGACGGCCGGCTTCATCGCCAACTACTGGTATTGTTCGTCTGACTCCGGGCTGGACCGGGGTTTCACCGCGTATCAGGACTACATTTTCCCGCGACTCTCTGTCTTCAAGACGGCCGTCCTGGTCGATCGCCCTCTCGATGGGCTCCAGGCGATCGAGGGATTCCTCGAAGATTGGCTGGATTTCGATCTCATGGGGCCGACGGTGGAACACCTCTGGTGGCTCTTCAAGACCAATCGAAAAGAGGCCACGGTCGTCAATCGCGAGTTTCTCGACTGGCTATCCCGGCGACAGCAGCCGGAGCGGCCATTCTTCGCCTTCCTGAATTACTTTGACGCCCATTATCCGTATAAACTTCCAGCGACGGGCATCCACCGATTCGGCGTAAAGCCGCGCAACAATCGTGAGTTAACGTTGATCCGGGATTGGCTGCAGCTCGTCCAGAGCCGGCCTTCCCCCTACCAGATCAGTTTCGGTGTCGACTCTTACGACGACTGCGTGGCCAACCTCGATGAGGAGCTCGGCCGGTTGATCGACGAGCTCGATCGCCGTTCCGTTCTTGAGCGGACCTGGGTGATCATCACTGGGGATCACGGCGAAAGCTTCGGCGAAAAACCCGGCGTGTTCTGGCACGGAACGAGTCTCTACGAGACACAGCTCCATGTTCCCTTGGTGATCATTCCGCCGGCAGGGGTCGCACCGCCACGGGTTGTCACCGAAACGGCGAGCCTGCGGGACTTACCGGCGACGATCGTCGACGCACTTGGATTCAAGACCGGTTCTCCCTTTGCCGGGAATTCGCTGGCCCGCTTCTGGAACGGATCAGCGTCGGCATCCGCCAAAGCGTCGGTTTCCGAGCAGGCACTTTCCGAAGTGGTCCCACTCGGGTCATTCGGCCCCGGATCCCTCGCGATTGCCCTACAAGCCGCGATGGCCGATGGCCGCACTGACCGAAGGGGACTGGACTTATATCCGACAAGAAGGGGAGGTCCGAGAGGAGCTGTTCCGCGTGCGCGCAGGACGCCCAGGAGCGGCACAACCTCGCCAGCGACCCGGCCATGCAGTCGACGCTGGAACGGATGCGAGCAGCCCTCGGCCGGCTCACGGCCGGCCCGCTGACACCGGAGCGGTTCAATCCCTAACGCGGCAGAGCCGCAATCGGTCGTAGGGTGGGGTCGAACGATGCTCGGCATCGTGAGGCCCACCGATCGCCGTGGCCTGCGTGGTGGGCCTCGCCGCGACCAGTCGCGGCTCGACCCACCCTACGGCACTCGCCCGAAGTTGGCAAAGGCTATTCAGCGGGACGTGTCGTCTGGGCGGCGGTCACGGGTCGGGATCGGATCCAGTGGTCGGTCATCATCATACCTCGGGTCGCGTCCCGTCGTGGCATGTGACAACCGACGCAGCCCATCTCGGGGGAAACCTTGCAGGGGGTCTGCGTGGGTCCCCCGTGGCAGGAAAGGCACGCGGCCTCGTACGCCGGGAGGTCGGTCGACGTCTTGGCGTGCGGGTCGTGGCAGCTCGCGCACGACAGGGTTCCCTTGCTCTTTCGGTAACAGGCCGACTGCATCAGGCCGACCGGCTGGAAGCGGACGAGCGTGGGATTCTCGGGCCGGATCAAGGCACGGCCGACCGTCTCGGGCAGGCGGTGGCATGATCCGCACAGACGCATCTCATCGGCAGATTTTCTCGGCTCGACGCCGAATGGCATCGCCAACTCCGCATCCTCGGCCCCCCGCCGGGCGGCCTCGACATGGGCTCTACCAGGGCCGTGGCAGCGCTCACAACCGACATTGGGGATCATCGTGGCTTCGTCGAGAACCAGCGGTCCTCGCGTCGACATGGCAGTCGTGTGGCACTCGAAACACTTGAGCGTGGCTGCCGTCGGAAAGTGGCGTCCCGAGGGCCCGATTCCCGGCCTGTTGGGACCGCGGGCCTGGCCCTGACCGGCGGTGATGTCCGGCGCCTCCTTGTGCGTGTATACGGTCAGCCGATGCTCGAGCATCGTCGGGCTTTCCGGGGTGTGGTTAGTCAGTGTGACGAACGTGGTCGCGTGACGACCCGAGCCGAACGCATAGTCGATCAGGAACCGCTCGACCTCCTCTCCCTCGCGTCGCTCCGTCCAGAACTGGCCATCGCGAAGGCTGTAGCTCCAACGGGCGGCCCGGTCGCTCGGGGTCGGGAAACGTCGCGCCGTTCAGCCGGATGGCCTGCGGGTCCGGGCCGCCGATCGCAAGGTCCGCGCGTGACCGGACCCCGAGTGGGCGGCGAACTCGCCGGGGTGGCAGGCCGCGCAGCCCTGCGAGCCGATGTAGAGATCTCGCGGCACCCGACCCGGATCCGAGCGATTCGCAATCGGCGACCAAGAAGATCGCAAGCCGAAACTCAAAAGGATCACGGCGATGACCGGAATTCCCCAGCGGAAAACCAGAACGGCTCGCCGCGCCGCCGAGCTGTCTCAGGACGCGGCTCGATCGGGGAATCCGGGGTGGCCATGTTCGAATTGACCTCGGAGCGGAGCGGAAATGCCACACCGATCCCAGTGAAAGGCGCCTCTCGGCACAAATAGCGATTATACGGTCGGGGTCGAATCCTGGACAACCGATTGTATCCGTCCCGGCGTTCATGATCCTCGCGATTGGGCAAGAAATTCCGGCCGGCGAGCGTGCACTCGTCCAGCGCAAGCCGCCGCAGACTGATCCGTGTGTTTCCGCCGAGATGAAACTCGATCCGACCGGGCAGGGATCGAACTCCTTTGGAATCGGTCAGCGCGATTCGACGAGAGGTTTCTCGATGCTCTTCGCTTATTTTGGTCCCGAGACGATGATGCCCGTTGCGTCGGTGATCGCCGGGGCCGTCGGGGTCGTCATGTTGTTCGGCCGCAATATCCTCGTATTCGGCCGCGGCCTGGTCCGTCGCGTCTGGCCCGGGCCCCGCCGGCGATGAAAGGTGACTGCCTTGCGCGGGTGAAGGCTGTTCGCCTTTCGTGTGAGATCAAAGGAACAGGTCTGTGGAAAATAGGACGCCTGGCTCGAGCCACGGCGGACGACCTCTGACTCGGCCCTTTCCCCAGGGATGCCCTTGTCTTGGCGGCCTGGTTTGGCGTGGTGGGGGCGCTCTCGACCTGGGGATGATCTTTTTGAACCGAGATTTCTTCCATTCGTCCCCATATTACGAGCAGGGGAGGAATTTCCGCTGGGTCGTGCCGGTGGCGAACCTGCTGGTCATGATGGCGCCCGGGGTGGCCGTCGCTCTGGTTAGTTGGTTCCGGCCTGGCCTGATCTCCCGGCGGACCGCGGCCTGGTTGTTCGCGACGCTCGCGATCTGGGGGCCGCTCTTGAGGGCTCCTCTCTACGGGATGGCGACGTTACTTCTTGCATTTGGAGCCGGCGGCGTGGTCAGCCGCCGGTTCGCACAGCGCGACTCGGTCTTACAAACGCTGGCGCGGTACAGCCTGCCCGTGCTCCTGGCCGTCATCGGTACGATGGCGGTCGTCACCTCCATCCAGCAGGCTCGAAAGGAATCTCAATCGCTGGCGCAGTTGCCAGCACCCCCGGCCGGCGCGGGCAACGTCCTGTTGATCGTCATGGATACCGTCCGCGCCAGTAGCCTGGGCCTATACGGCTACGCCCGCGACACCACCCCACACCTCGCTCGCTGGGCGAAGAAAGGGGTGCGGTTCGAGTGGCGCGTGCGCACAGCGCCCTGGACTTTTCCGTCACACTGCTCGATCATGACCGGACGATGGCCCTCAGCTCTGGGCGCGCACTGGGTGCCGACCCTCGATCCGGCATATCCCACGCTGGCCGAGTTTCTCGCCTCGCGCGGATACTTGACAGGCGGGTTCGCCGCCAACACGGCTTGGTGCAGCTACGAGTCGGGCATGGACCGCGGGTTTGCTCATTATGAAGACTATCCGCTCGCGACGAGGACCATCCTGCGCAGAACAATGCCGGGTCGATGGATCCTTGAGAACGTTCTGAACTCCCGCGACTACCATGGCATCAAATGGATCCGATCCCAATCTCGAGACGCCGCGGCGATCAACCAGTCGTTTCTGGACTGGCTGGCTGGAGAGAGACACCGCCAGCGGCCCTTCTTCGCCTTCTTAAATTATTTCGACGCCCACGAGCCCTTTCTGCCGCCAGAGGGGAACGGGAGCCATTTCGGGCTCCGCCCGGAATCGCCCAGCGACTTCCGACTGCTCCTGGAATACTGGGATCGGGACAAGGTCAAGCTCAGCGACCGCGAAGTGAAGCTGGCTCGCGACTCCTACGACGATTGCATCACCGCGCTGGATTGCCAGGTCGGGTCATTGCTCGATGAGCTGGACCGGCGCGAAGTACTCCGCGACACGCTCGTCATCATCACTTCCGACCATGGAGAAGAGTTTGGTGAGCATGGCGTGTTCACCCACGGATTCAGCCTCTACTCGAACGTGGTCCACGTCCCCCTGCTGATTATTTCCAAGGGGGCGCCGCCGGGCCTCTCGGTCTCCGAGCCGGTCAGCCTTGCGCGACATACCTGCAACGGTGGCCGAACTGTCAGGACTTGGTTCCGGCGCCCCCTTCCCAGGCCGTTCGATGACAGAATACTGGAGTAAAACCCCCGAATCCGAGAAAACCCGCTCGGCTCAAGCCGTCTCCGAGGTCGACATTCCGGTCGAGATCGGTCCCGAGCGCACGGCCATGGGCCGAAGCAGCGGGGATTCACGATGTCACTGGTTGCCGAAGGCATGCATTACCTCGTCGACATTCGAGGGACCGAGGAGCTTTACGAGTTGGCGGCGGATCCGCGAGAGCTGCACAATCTCAAGGACGATCCCCGCCAAACTGCCGCGCTGGGCCGTTTCCGGACTTCGCTGGCCGCGTTTCTGCGCGATAATCGCGTCCAGACAGGAGTTGCGGCCGATTACCAGGAGCAGCTCAGGAAGTTGCTCCGGCAATGGGCTCCGCGTCCGACGATCTGATTCATGATTCAAGAAGCGTGCTCTCCCGCCTCAGGTTCAATTCTCTGTTCCGCTCGACTTGGGATTCAGGAAGCCGCCCTGAGAGCCGGCCGCGGCCCCAATCGCAACCAAAACCGAGATCACGCCCATTGCCAGGAGACGGACGATCGGAGTACGCGCAACAGGATCTGTGGACCCGGATTCGGGAAATAAGGCCGCCGCGCTCGCATGGAAGAAAATTGTGGCCAGGAGTGCGCCGAAGGAAGCCCCCGCGATGGCATCAGCGACACGCCCTCGGCATCGCATACCAATCGCGAATGCCAGCCCACCCACCGCACCAATAGCAACCCAGATGCCGCCGTGGATCATGACCGGCGCCAGTAAGTCGCTCCGATCGGGGACGAGTCTCCGAAAGAAAAGGGGAACCAGGGCCTGCGACGCCAGGGCTCCCACGAGACTTCCGATCACCAGCGCGGCGAAACCGACCTTGACCCCACGTGAGCTTGAGCGGCCGGCGAGACCACCCGCCAATCCCATAGCCAGCCCCGTCATCCCACCGAGGATGGCGAAAACAAGCGTGGCGTTCTTGTAGTCGGCGACGTTTAGCGATGCCGTCGAGGGCTGTCTCGAAGTCAACCCCATGAACTCGACCACGAACAATTGCGGTTTGAAAGCCTCGTGGGCTCGTTCACCGGCCAGCCAGGATCCGAGCCCCATCAACAAGCCGGCCGCCAGCGCAATCGTCCACACCTGACGGCGCGGACGAGGCTGAATCCCACAGCGATCATCTGGCACAGTCGTTGACGCACTATTCATTTCTTCGTGCCCCGAGATCGATCCGAACTCAGATGCTCAAACGTGGCGCCGGCTTTCCCTCAGCCGACAAGTTCTCGCGTTGTCTCCGTCAGGGCGCTTTCTCAGCGTCTTTTTCCGGGGCTTTGGTTGGAGTCTCGGCGGCTTTCTTCCCCATCTTCTTCTTTGAGAAGTTCTTCTCCTTATTCTGCATCGCTTCTCGGAATTGACTAGTTTGTGTCGACGTGGCAGGCTCCGATGGAGGCCCTGGCGTGATTCCGCTCTCACCACAGCCGGCAAGCAGCGACCCCAAAAACACACCGGCAACCAGCGTTCTAAATCGTTTCATGAATGTCGGACCTCTTGCATTGAAAAGAAAAACGAGGCGCGGACTGAACGCTCCGCGCCTGACAAATGGCGTAAATCAGAAGATTTCGGCGCGTTTTCCGTTCCCTTCGTGAACGGACATTGAGCGGTAGGGCTTCGTCCCAGCCCTCGGGTTTGGTAACGGTTCGGACGAAGCCTTGGCCGCCAGGAGAAGCGAGGGACGACGACGCCAGGGAATGCTCATCGGGAAGATAAGCATGGCAAAACAAACTCGGACTCGAACGAGTGCCACTCTTGTGGGAGAAGCAACCCACTTCCTGTCTTGCGCGGTTTTCTCGGAGTCGAATCTCACAGGAGGAAGGTAGCCGTTCTCACCGAATGTCAGCGACCCGAGACGCATCAATCAATATTGGTCGGAGCTGAGGACTTCCCCACTGGCACGAGTACCCAGTGCCCACCAAGGTTGCAGGCCAATCGAGTCCTTGACGAACTTCACCGATCCATCCGCCAAGGCGAGGTTGACGCCGCCTGGGTGGTTGCTGGTCGGAGCGCGCCGAGCCCGAGGGATTGACAAAATAGATCCAAGAAAGGCTGGCGAAAGACCCCTGGGGATTATTGCACGCCGGACCATTCGGAGTTCCCGCGTGCAGATAATCGTTGATGACAACATGAAGGGGATAGCCCGCGGCCCAGTAAGCACCACTGCCCCAGGTTGCACGCGCTACGGTGGTGCCGGGTAAATTCTGACAGGCCTGGATGAACTGCAGTGCCGCTGCCGGTCCCGCATCCTGGCCTCCTCCGACAGAGGGGGCGGTGAATACGACGCGCTTGAAGTCGATACTGCTACGGTAAAATGTTGCCGGGTTGACGTTGTTGAGTCCCGACCAATCGCTCGCTGAACAGGGCCGTGTTGGAGGTCCCGTCACGGATGTTTTCAATTCCGATCGGCCCGGCGTTATTCTGGTCCGGCCCCCACCCTAGAGAACCGGAAACGATCGTGCCGGTAAACCCGGCAAGTTGGCCGGGTCCTCCAAAATTCCCGACGTAATTCGTCGCACCATTAGGGGCCGCCGGCCTTTGCCGGTTGCCGTCTGACGGACAAATCAACGTCGCCAATTGGATGAACATGATCGTGTCATTCCCGTGTTGCATGGTCTCACCGGTCGCGTTTCCGAACATGCCGGCGGAGAAATTGAAGGCGTTGAAAACGTTATTCTGTTCGAGTTGCGGTGCAATGGCCAGCGGCCAGCCGTAACTCCATCCCCAGCTCTGGATCGCACCGGCCGGGTAGGTCGTCTGCATCGGCAAGACGCCTTGCTGCGAGAGGTAATTGTGGGCTGCGAGCGCGATTTGTTTGAGGTTGTTTGTGCACTGGGCGCGGCGGGCCGCTTCTCGCGCGGACTGCACGGCCGGCAGAAGAAGTGCGATCAAAACGGCGATGATGGCGATGACCACCAAGAGCTCAATCAGCGTGAAACCGGACCTACGGCGCATGAAGCACCTCCAGAGATGAGGGGACCAACCGCCTGTTAAAATGATTGAGAACGCAAAGGAGGGAGAGGATCTCCCGGGTAATATACTTAGTCACGCTTGAGCGTGACAAGCAAAAAAAATTGATTTTTCAAAACTTGCATCTCCTATATCTATAGGAGACGTGGTTGTTCTTCTCCTATATCTGTAGGACACCTGCTTACAATCAAGGAAGCAATCAGCCGACATCGTGCTCGTGTGCATCTGTCGCGTCTATCAACCACAATGGCACTCGACATAACCCATAACCCGTGGACCCAAGCTTTGGTTGCGTCAGACTCTGAGTTCTTATTATTTATTATGCGATATTGGCGGGAAACAATCGGAGATCGCTCGAAACTGGCGGCGCCGGCCCGCGCGTTGCCGATGATGGCGAACAAGACACCAGCATCGCTTTGGCAACCAGATCGCGACGTACCTCAACCCCGCGCGGTGTATCGAATGGCTCTTGCTCGATCTCAGTTTTCCGTCGTCCTCGCCGCTTTGGCCTTGCTTGCCGGCTTCAGCCTTTTCTGGTTTGGCGACACCATCGCCGACCCCGACCTCTGGGGACACATCCGCTTCGGCCAGGACATTCTCCGAACCGGTTCGATCGTCGCGACCGATATCTACTCCTATCGCACTGGCGGGCAGCCCTGGATCAATCATGAGTGGCTCTCCGAGGTGATATTCGCCGGTCTTTACAACCAATCGGGGCCGGTCGGACTGATCGTCTTCAAGGTTCTTGTCAGCCTCCTGATCCTTGGACTCTCGTATGCTCATCTGAGTCGCCAGGGTCTCGGGCCTTACAGTTCTGTATTCTTGCTCCTCGTGATGAGCATCCCTTTCCGGCTGGGTCTCGGCACAATCCGCCCTCAGATCTTCACGTATCTCTTTTTTTCTTCGAGCTTCTCATACTCGAGGAAGCGAGCGCGGGGCGCACGTACTGGCTCTGGGTGCTGCCGATTCTCCTGGCGGTCTGGGTCAACTTGCACGGCGGAGTGCTGGCCGGGGCCGGGTTGATTGGCATCTGGATCGTCGTGCGGCTCGTCCTGCGGCCGGCGGCCGATGCCCGCCGGCTCGAGCGATACCGCGAGACGTGCATCCGCCTCGCCCTGGTTGGATTCGCATGTGGTCTCGCGCTTTTGGTCAACCCCTACGGTGCCGATCTTGTGGGATTCCTGCTGCGCACGGCCACGGTGCCCCGGCCCGAGATCAGCGAGTGGGCTCCCCTGCAACTCATGAGCATTCCGGGGCAGGTCTATCTCGTCCTGCTGGCGATCGGGATCTCCGCTCTGGTCTGGAGCGGCCGCCGTCGTGAGCCGGAGACGATCGCAATCTTCGGCGTAGCGGCGCTGCTCCCTTTGATCGCCAACCGACACTATCCACTCTTTGCACTGACGCTCGTCGTCCTGGGAGGAGAACACGTGGCCGACGTCTGGAATCGTTGGTGGCAGCCGACAAGGTTTCGCTTCGGTCAGAGCCGCTGGACCGCAGTCGTCAGCGTCCTTGTTTCACTCGTCCTGTTCGGTCTCTCACTGCCACGGTTCGGCTGCATCCGCGTCGACCCGTTCTACTTTACATTCCCGGCGCGTGCCGTCGCACTTCTCCAGCAGAGTGGAGTCCGCGGGAACATGGCGGTCCCGTTCGATTGGGGAGAGTATGTCATCTGGCATCTCGGGCCAGGAATCAAGGTTTCGATCGACGGCAGGCGCGAGACGGTCTACTCCGATGAGATGCTATCGGCAGTCGCGCGACTTCGCGAGCGGGACCGGGGACTGGGATGCATTGCTCAAGACCGCGCCGACGGACCTGGTCCTGCTCCCGATCGGCTCGCTGACGGCCAACTTGTTGAGCCGGACTGCCGGGTGGGTTCCGCTCTACAAGGACACATGCTGTGTCCTCTTCGTGCGCGAGGGGTTCCCGGATCTCGGCCCGATCTTGCAAAGTCCGATCCCGTCCCTTCCTGATAACGGCGCGGGTCTCTGTTTTCCGACTCCGGGCCGGGTGGACAGGGGCATCACCCGTTAAAGGAGTGAGGATGGGGCCGGCCGCCGTGGCGGCGCGGGCCGCCGTGGCGAAGTCGAATCGCCGCAGGGTGTTGAACCGGGAGCCGGTTTCGTGGTCGCGATGTCGACGAGTCATGCGAAATAATCGGCAGTCCGACGAAACGTAGGCGGCGGTCAGCGTCTTGCCCGCGGGCTCCGCTACCTCGGGCTCGCGGGCGTCGGTTGGCGGGGTCGGCGGCCCGCAGGACCGACACCCTCGCGAAAGCCCAGGCTCCGCGCTCGGGCCGAGTCGGACAATCACCCGGTCTCGTCCCGTCAAATCCTGGAACTTGCGATCTCGGACTTGGTCAATTTGGGCGGAATCATCATGCTGGCCAGGAAGTCAGGATCGCCGCTGTACACGATCGTCAGCGGCTTCTTCAGCACCTGGTTGGGCTTGAATGTCAACGTGACCTCGCCGCGGCTCAACTCCTCGGTACCGAGCGTTTTCACCGCGAGGTTTTGCCGGTGCTTGGTGACGAACTCGAAGGTCGCCTGACCCGTCGGCACGCCCGCGCCGGGGTGGAAACTCGGTGTCAGTGGAAACTCGGACCGGAAATTCGGAGTGGAAATTTGGTGGCAGTTCATCTTTTCTCACAATCATGATCTGACACCGATTTTCACTGTTTCTCACAATCATGATCTGACACCGATTTTCACTGATCTGACACCGACTTTCCCACGGGGACGGCCGCGCTCCCGTTGACCGTCATCGCCCACCTGGCCGGTGCCTCGCCATTCGCAGGGTGGGAAAGTCGGTGGCAGTTCATCTTTTCTCATGAACGACATCGACCTTGAACTGACACCGACTTTCCTTCTGAACTGACACCGACTTTCCTTCGGGCGGACAGGGCGTTGCCGAGGTTGTTGTGGGCGCCCGCCGAACTCGGTTGGCTGGCTACTGCCGCGGTGTAGAACCGAACCTCGCCTTCGTGGTCCTTTCGCTCGTAGAGCACATAGCCCAGCTCGTAATTGAGCCAGAAATCCCCCGGGTGGACGGTCACTCGCGTCCCGCAGGATCCGGAGCGCGGAGTCAGATTGCTGAACCTGGCGGAGGGCGCGGGTCAGCATGCCGAGCGTCGCCGTGTGCTGGGTCCGAACGTCGATCGACTCGGCCAGCCGGAGCAGGTCGTCGGGCACGTTGGCGACGGGCTGACCCCAGGCCGCCCGGATCCGGTCCCGTAGCGGCTCCGGATCGATGCCGTGCGTGATGGCGACCAGCCGCGTCCAGCGGCCGACATCCTGTCGCGGGATCCGCGCCGGCGGCGAACCCAGTCGTCCAGCGCCAGTGCCAAGACGACCGCGAGTGCCGGGCGGGCCTTGAGTCGGTCGATCGAGTCTCGACCGGCACTCGTCGACGTCCACTCCGTACTCGCGAAAGGCCCGGGCGTAGTCCCGATCCGCCCCGGCACGCGGAAATCCCTTCACCCTGCGTTGCCCTCTCCATCCGGATTCGCTCCAGCCGGTCGATGAACTCGAGTTCCTCAGTCGCTGGTGAACCCGGTCGGCGGTTGCCGGGTCGGCCTCGCCGACGGCCACAGCCGCCTCGGCGCGCCGGACCGCCTCCCGGGCCTCCGGCCACCTGCTCCTTCTCCAGCCGGTCCACCTCGCCAAAGATCGTCTCGACCTCCCCGGCCACCTTCGCCTGCCGCTCCCGCTGCTGCCGGGCCGCTTCCGTCTCACGGCCGACCGATCCCGCACCACCCAGCCGCCGCCGCCGCCCAAAAGGACGAGGAAGAACAGCACCAGCGCGGCCACCGCCAACCCACCCGGTTTCGCCGGGCGAACTTCCGCAGCCGGTACCCGGCCGACGGCGGACAGGCCAGCACCGGCTCGTCGGCCAGGTAGCGCTGCACGTCCGTCGCGAAGCCGTTGGCCGTCTCGTAGCGGCGGTTGCGGTCCTTCTCCAGCGCCTTCATCACGATCCAGTCCAGCTCGCCGCGGACCAGCTTGGTGAGCTTCGCCGGTTCCGTGCCGCGGTTGGCGGCCAAGGTCGGCAAGCCGTCCGCCGTGCTCAGCTTCGTGCTCGGTTTCGACGGCTCCTGCTCGCGGATCACCCGCAGCATTTCCAGCATGCCGGCCTCGGTCAACTCCTTGCGGCTGAACGGCGGGCTGCCGGTCAGCAACTCGTACAGCAGCACGCCCAGCGAGTAGATGTCGCTGCGCGTGTCGATGTCGAGCTGGTTGATCTCCGCCTGCTCGGGCGACATGTACTCCAGCGTGCCGACGATCGCCCCGAAGCCGGTGACCAGCGTTTTGTCGGTCAACTGTTGCCCGGCCGCCTTGGCCACGCCGAAGTCGATGACCTTCGGCACCGGCTTGCCGTCATAGAGGGCGACCAGCACGTTGGAGGGCTTGAGGTCGCGGTGGATGATGCCCTTCTGATGCGCGTGCTGCACCGCCTGGCAGACCGGGATGAACAGCTCCAGCCGCTGCCGCGGCGTGAGGCGGTGCTCGTCGCAGTACCGGGTGATCGGCACCCCCTTGACGAGATCCATGACGAAGTACGGCCGGCCGCCGCTGGTGGTGCCGGCGTCCAGCACGCGGGCAATGTTCGGGTGGTCCATCAGGGCCAACGCCTGCCGTTCGGCCTCGAAGCGGGCGATGACCTGCCGGGAGTCCATGCCGGCCTTGATCAACTTGAGGGCGACCAGGTGCTTGACCGGCTCGGTCTGCTGGGCCATCCAGACGCTGCCCATGCCGCCCTCGCCAATCGGCTCAATGAACTTGTACAGGCCGATCACCGTGCCGGGCTCTCCGTGGTAGGCTGGTCGATGGTCGCCCCGAGAGCGGCCGCCGCCGGACGGTCCAGCAGGCTGTCTGTGCGGTCGGCGGCCGCCAGCAGCGCCTCGACAGCGCGATCCGGGCCTCGTCGCCACCGCACGCCCCCCGGACGTACTCCCGCCGCCGGTCCGGGTCGGCGATTTCCCGAGCGGCGTGGAAGATCGCCTCGTTGTCGGGTCGTGTTGCGGTCATGGGAGCCTCCGCGGCGGGCCACGGGGCCCGTCCAGTTTATAATGCGAGAAACCGGGGCCGAACCCGTAACGTTTTTTGCCGGTCGGTCAGGACCGATGGCCGGACATGCGGTCGATCGCCACCCGGAGCCAGCTTCGGGCGTACGCCCAGTCCTTCTCCGCAGTGGAGGTGGAGACGCCGAGCGCGGCGGCCGCCTGCTCGGCGGTGAGGCCGGCGAAGAACCGCAGCTTGACCAGCTCCGCCTTGCGCGGGTCTTCCGCGTCGAGCTGCCGGAGGGCCTCGTCCAAGGCCAGTAAGCGGTCGCCGTTCTCCTCCTCCAGGGCCGGCTCGATGTCGTCGAGGTCGAGCCGGCGGTGACCGCCCCCGGCCTTGCGGGTCTGCTTGTGCCGAGCCCGGTCGATCAGGATACGGTGCATGGCCTCGGCGGCGGCGGCGAAGAAGTGTCGGCGGCCGCCCCGGTCCTGGGTCCGCGCCCCATCCACCAGCCGCACGTAGGCTTCATGGACCAATGCCGTGGCCTGAAGCGTTTGCCCCGGCTGCTCCTGGGCCAGTTTCGCTGCGGCCAGTTTTCGAAGCTCATGATACACTAGCGGCAGGAGAAGCTCGGCCGCGTGGGCGTCGCCTTGGTCGATCGCAAGAAGGATGCTGGTCACGTCTGTCATCGGTGCACTCGCTGTCGATCGCCGCCGCCGATGTCCCGCTTCCGTACCCAGGTGCCCTCCGTCGGTGATAGGTCAACCGGCCGGTGTTAAGCGTCACGGCGGCTCGAGCTTAAATTATCCCGCGCCCTCTTTCCATTTGTTAAGACATCATTCTGCGAGAAAAGTATTCGGATCCGTGTTCAAACACCGCCGTGGTTTCAGAGGTGCACAGGACTACATCGCGTCAAAGCAATCGCGGTCTTTGAACTGCGACTCTGGGGTTGGACTGGTAGTGCACGTCGGCCGGCGGTTTGCCGTCTAACTGCAGGAAGTCGACGATATTGAGGGCCGGCGGCATCTCGATCAACCGTTGCTTCAGTCGCATCAACAGGCAATCGACTGGGCCGGTTTCCCCTTGGCTTTGTCGTGCGAGACTCTGTCGTGCGGCAGGCTTCGTTGCTTGCAATGGTAACGGAAGAGTATGAGGTAGCGGCCCCTTCGTTCTTCAAGGCGAGCCATCGCTACGGCTCCAATGTCGCGGCACCGCTGTCACCAGTTCGGGGCTGGAAAGGGGTCAGGACGTTGTGCGAAGCACCCTTCGGGCCGTTCCGGCAACGGTTCCTGCCTCTTTTCCAGCCCACGATTGCGGTCTCGCGAAATCAAAACATTATTAACTACGTCCAGAAAAAACGATACATTAGGTCTGATCCCGATTGGTGCTTGCCGGTCCGCTCGGCCCGGGGCGAACCGGCGACCGGCGTCCAGGCGGAACTCCGGGTGGCGGTTCCCCCCGGCCCCCGAAGATGGGGGCCGGGAGGGGCGATGGGCCGGCCCGGCACGCGAGGCTCGGGACCCGGCCGCCGTGTCACGACGTGAGCTTGCCGTCGACATTGGGGTCGCCGGTCGAGGCTTGATTGCCGGAGATGGTCGTATTGTCGACGAAGGCGGTGCCGAAGGTGGCGATGCCGCCGCCGACGCCGGCGCTGAACAGGTCGGTCACCCCGGGCTGGCCGGGGGTGGCGACCCCGTTGACCCCGTTGAACCCCAGGGAAGGCCGGCCGAGGCCGCCCGTGGCGGTGCCCCCGGCGCCCGCCGGCCCGCCCGTTGCGGCCAGGGCCTGGTTGGTCGTGATGACGTCGGTGGCCTTGGCCTGCTTGGAGCCCTTCTTCGCCCCCAGCCGGGGCTTGAGCGTGAAGGTCCCGGTGGTCGCATTGAAGATCCCGCCGCCGACGCCGCTGGCGCCCTCGCCGCTGTCGCCGCCGTTGCCGCCGGTGGCGCTGCCGCCGACGCTCGGCACGCCCGCGTGCCGGAGCCGCCGGCGCCGCCGGTGGCATTGCCGCCGGAGCCGCCGGCGCCGCCGGTGCCGCTGATCGCCTGGTTGGACGTGACGTCCACAGTCACCCCGGTGAAGGAGGCGGTGCCGGCGTTGAACAGGCCGCCGCCGTTGCCATTGCCCGCGTCGCCGCCGGTGCCGCCTGCGCCTTCGGTGGAGGTGGTGCCGCTGGTCACGGGGTCGCCGTTGGCGGTGCCGCCGATGCCGGCGAGCGCATGGATCCCGCCGCTGCCACCGGCGCCGCCGGTGGCGCTGCCGCCGGCGCCGCCCGGGATGCTCGCGGCGTTGCCGCCGATGGCGCGATTCCCGGTGAATGTGCTGGCGGCCGGGGGCTGGGCGGGGTCTCGCGCGGTAGATGACGGTGCCGCCGACGCCGTTGAACAGGCCGCCGCCCTGGCCGTCGCCGGAGACGCCGGCCTGGCCGCCCGTCCCGCCGACGGCATGACCGCCCGCGCCGCCGGCGCCGCCAATGTTGTCCGGATTGCCCGAGGTGGGACCGCCGTTGCCGCCAATGCCGCCGATGCCGGTGCCGCCGGCGCCGCCGATGCCGGCGCCGCCGCCGGTGGCGACGTTCGTCGAGATCGCCAGCGTGGTCGTGTTGGTCAACGTTCGCACCGCCGCCGTTGAAGATCCCGCCGCCCTGGCCGGCGCCGCCGTTGCCGCCGATGCCGCCGACGCCGCCGACGCCCTCCCCGCCGGTCCCGCCGGGATTGGCGAGGGTGCCGTTGCCGCCGTTGCCGCCGGTGCCGTTGCCGCCCGTCGCACCACCGCCGCCTGCGCCGCCGGTGGCACTATCGCCCGAGACGGTGCTGGCGGTCCCCGTCAGCGGAGACGGTGCCGAGATTGAACAGCCCGCCCCCCTGGGCCACGCCCGCCGCACCGCCGGCGCCGCCGGTGCCGCCGATGCCCTGGCCACCCGCCGCGGCTGCCCGCGTCGCCGCCGGTCGCGTCGAAGCCGATGGTCCCCCGCCGCCGTTGCCGCCGGTCGCCTGGTTGGCCGAGATCGTGGCGCCGTTGAGGGTCACGGTGGCGCCGGCCGCGTTGAAGATCCCGCCGCCTTCCCCGGCGCCGCCCTGGCCTCCGCCATCAGCCGTTATCCCGACGACCGCGCCGCCGGTCTGGTTCGACGTGATCGGGGGCGCGATGAAGATGATCAGCCCGCCGATGCCGCCGTCGCCGCCGATCGCCTGGTTCGACGTGATCGTGGTCTTGGTGAGGGTGAGCGACCCGGCCTCGTTGAAGATCCCGCCGCCCTGGCCGTTGCCGCCGTCGCCGCCGCCCGAAGGAACCGGCGGCGCCGACCGCCTCGTTGTTCGCGACCACCACCGAGCTGAGCGACAACCGGCCACCATTATTGAGATCCCGCCCCCATCACCCGTGACGCGGCCGTGCTGGATCGTCACCCCCGTGATCGACACGTTGCCGCCCAGGACCTCGATGACCCGATCCGTGTGGTTGCCGTCGATGATCGTCTGGCCCGCGCCTTGTCCCTGGATCGTGACGTTGGCATGGATGTCGAGTTCGCCGGCGCGTGCCGTTGTCCGCGCTGCTGCCGGCGAGCGACAGCGTGAAGGTGCCGGCCGGCACGATGATCTGGTTCGTGCCCCCGTGCGCGTCGGCGGCCATGATCGCCGACCGCGAGCGAGATGTGCGCCGGTGGCGTCCTGGCCCGTCTTGAGGTTCACGGCCACCGAATCGAGGAGGGTGTTGACATGGAAGGTGGATCGGCGTCACGCGGCCTTCGAGCCCCTCGAGCCCGGGCCGCAGCCCCCGTCGTCTCGCCTTCCCGTTTTGCATCGAGAATCTCAGCATGGTACACCTCTCGGGAGATGAGCGCGCACCCCGAACCGTCGGGAAATCGGGAACGATCCCGAACTCCGTGCGCGCAGCGCCTACGATCGAGGATCGGCGCGTCCGCCGGGACGTCCGGCGACCTCGCGGCCATCCTCCTCCTGGATGGGTCGCGGCTTGCGGGCGACCCCACGTCGGTCACTTCGGCTTCGCCTCCAACCCGCGATCAGCTCGCGGAAGTCGGCGCATCGCCGTCGTCAACGGTTGTGTCAACGATTGACGGGGCGTTGATCGGAAGCCGCTTTCGGCCGCAGACTCCGCCAGTCATTTGAGCCCCTTTTGCGTGGCCTCGGCCACGTCACTGTCCTCGGGCCGAAATCTTTGCGTCGCCGCCGTAGACGATCGTGATCGATTGGTTCGGCGCAAGCTGCTGGCCTTGACCAGGCGCATGCGCCTGGCCACCTGCAACGGCGACGTTCGCGAGCATCTGGGTGTGGATTTTCTTCCCAGTTTTGGTCAAGAGCTCAAATGCCACCGCCTGCGGGAGTCCATGCCGGCCTTGATCAACTTGAGGGCGACAAGAGCACTGACCGGCTCGGTCTGCTGGGCCATCCAGACTCTGCCCATGCCGCCCTCGACGATCGGCTCAATGAGCTTGTAAGGGCCGATCACCGTGCGGGTGTGCGTACTGTGGTAGGATGGTCGATGGTCACCACGGAGATGCTTCCGCCAACGGACGGTCCAGCAGGCTGTCGGGGCCATCGGCGGCCGCCGAGTGCGCCTCGAGATACAGCGATCCGAGCGTCGTCGCCGCGGCACGCCTCCGGAGCATATTCCCGCCGGCGGGCCGGGTCGAGGATGTAGCGGGCGGCGTGGAAGATCGCCTCGTTGTCGGGTCGTGATGCGGTCATGGAGCCTCCGCGGCGGGCCGCGGGGCCCGTCCAAAATACAATGCGAGGAACTGGGGCCGAACCCGTAACGGTTTTTTCCCGGTCGGTTAGAGCCGGCGACCCGGACATGCGGTCCATTGCCACCCGGAGCCAACTGCGGGCATACGCCCAGTCCTTCTCGGCAGCGGAGGTGAGAGACGCCAAGCACAGCGGCGGCCGCGTGCTCGGCGGGAAGGCCGCCCAGGCACGGCCCGGCCACCGGCAGCCTCGACCGAGGGGTCCCCGACAAGCCCTGACGACAACGACACGTTCAGGGCCGAGGGATGCTGCGAATACATCATCCGCTTCCGAGCAGGGATCGGCGACGGTTTCGCCCGCAAACCGGCACTGACATCCGGGCGGAGCCGGGCGGAGCCGAGTTCTCTGTCTCTTCATGGGGTCAGCCCAAGACCCTGTGGGTATGCCAGGGCGAAGACCGGACCGGCCACACCCGCCGCGGAAGAGGTTGCAAAGAACTGCGACAGAATGCAACTGCTACCGTATCCTATCCGGGAGCGACCGAGGATGCGGTCGTCGCCATGTCGGCCCTGTTGTCGCTGGCCGACTGGCTCAGACGAAAGCGATCATCTCAAGGAGAACAGCCATGCTCCGCAGACGTCAAGGATCAGTCCCCCCCCGCACGCGGGTGACGCCGCCCGGCCGACGCCCGAGCGACCCGATCTGGCGGACCCTCACTCCCGATCAGCGGCAGATCCTCCTCCACGCCCTCAGCCGGCTGCTCGTCCGGCGGCTGCCCGCCGCCCTCGACGCCAAGGAGGTGCGCGATGAGCGGAACTGAACCCACACCCACGGATCCAGGCCCATCGAGTCTCTCCAAGATCACCGATGCCCATCGGGCCAAGCTGGCCGTCGTGTATGTCCGCCAGTCGACGCCGCAGCAGGTGGCCGAAAACCGCGGAATCCCTCGCTCGCCAGTACGCTCTGGCGGATCACGCCCGCTCACTGGGCTGGCCGACCGAGCGTGTCCTCGTGATCGATGAGGATCTCGGGATGAGCGGACGCACGGCGGACATCCGCCTTGGCTTCCAACGCCTGCTGGCCGAGGTCACCATGGACCATGTCGGGTTGGTCCTGGGGCTGGAGATGAGCCGCCTGTCGAGGTCCTGCAAGGATTGGCACCATCTGTTGGAGGTCTGCGGCATCTTCGGCGCCCTGCTGGCCGACCAGGACGGGATCTACGACCCGTCCGATCCCAACGACAGGCTCTTGCTCGGCCTGAAAGGCCAGATCTCGGAGCTGGAGCTCCATACGATCCGCAGCCGCCTGGTCCGTGGCAAATTGAACAAGGCCCGCCGGGGCGAATTGTTCATCAACGCGCCGATCGGGTACGTGAAGACGCCAGCCGGCGGCCTGGGCTGGACCCGGATGAGCAGGTCCGGGCCGTCGTCCGACTGATCTTCGAGAAGTTCGACGAACTGGGCACCGCTCACGCCGTCACGGGGTACCTGAGGCACAATCACTTCCGGCTCGGGATTCGCCCTCACGACGGGCCGAATCGGGGGAACCTTGAGTGGCGTCCGGCGGGCGTGAGCACCGTCTACCGCATGCTGGCCCATCCGGCGTACGCGGGGACCTACGCCTATGGGCGGACCCCCGTGGACCCGAAGCGCCGCCGCCCGAATGGTCAACCGAGCATCCGGCACGCGCCGATGGCGGAATGGGCGGTCACTCTGCACGACAGTCTGCCCGCCTATATCACCTGGGAGCAGTACCTCCGCAACACCGAGCGCCTCCGCCAGAACCGCACGACCGCCACGACCCGAGGCACCGCACGCCCCGGTATCGCACTGCTCAGCGGGTTGGTGTTCTGCGGCCGGTGCGGACGACGAATGGGCGTGCTCTACAGCGACGCGCTGCGGCCGCGTTACGAGTGCGTGACACACCTCCAACCCGGTGAGCCTCGGACTTGTCCAGGGATCAGCGCTGCCGTACTGGATGCAGCCGTTGGCGAGCACGTGTTGCGCGCATTGACGCCCGCCGGGATCGAGCTGAGCCTGACGGCAGCCGGAGGCATCGAGCGTGAGCGTGCCCGCATCGACGCGCACTGGCGTGCGGAGTTGGAGCGGGCCGGGTATGAGGTCCGGCTGGCCGAGCGGAGCTACCGGGCGGTCGACCCAGACAACCGCCTGGTCGCACGGACGCTGGAGCAGCGGTGGGAGGACTCCCTGCACCGCAGCAGGAAGCCCGCGAAGCTTACGATCGATTCCGTCTCGAGTCGCCGCG
>CAVRFS010000137.1:0-22834 GCA_963720335.1 uncultured Planctomycetota bacterium
CATCAAGCCGATCGAGTTGACCCACAACTCCTCACCATAACCTGCCCAACTCCAAGTCGACTGTTAAAATGAGATCAATCGCTGAAGACGGATTGCTGTAGATCATGGAGTTCGGATGTTTGATGCAAAGTTCGTTTCGCGGAATTCGCTGGAGTTACCAGCCGCATATTTATATTCACTCACGATATATACAATATAGATATATAGGACGATCGCCGAATTTCGCGATTATTGGCAAGAACCTAATTATCCCCTGAGTCTTTTGTAAACCTCGTGCCATTCGCGTCCGACCCCCTTTCTCCTTCAGGAACCGTTGCTGATTCTCTGACGGAGACAACCCTTCGAACGACGGCTCCTGACCGCTTTTTCGCCTGAACGAGGGATTTGAGCCATTGCCTGTAAGGTTTCAGATAGGCGTTTTCCACTTCGATCGAGCCGGGGTTGTCGGTCAACACGTCGAGGAGCATCCGCCGAAAGACGCCCACCGCCTGTTTGCCCTCGGCGGAGTCCATGAGGTTGACCATCTCGGAGGGGTCGCGCCTCAGGTCGTAGAGCTGCTCGGACCCCGTGCCGTCCCGGATGTAATGCCGGCCCGAGGCCACCAGGGACATCTGCAACCCCTCGCGGCTCAGGTCGCTTCTGATGCTGAGGCTGGAACGCGTTCGGCGTGCGCGAGTTCCGAGAGGGCTGGGGTGATCTCGCGGAGCGCCTGTCCGGGCGCTGACGACCAGAAGGCCGCCAGCGAGTGGCCCGGGAACGGTGAGCCGGCCGAGAGACCCAACTGGTCGACCACCGTGGCCGGCAGGTCGCGCAGGCTGACGGGGTGGCTACGACGCGGCCCGCGGGTGCGTCCGGGGAGAGGATCACCAGCGGGACGGCGATCTGGTCGAGGTAGAGGCCGGTGCCGTGGCCGAAGACGCCGATGATCGCCGAACGATTCCCCGTGGTCCGCGGTGATGATCACCAGCGTGTTGTCCAGCAGCCCCTGGCCGCGAAGATCGTCGAGCAGCCGCCCGAGCTGGTCATCGAGGGAGGCGATGCAGTCGTCGTAGCAGTCGCGTGCCATGAAGATGTTCCGCGACCGTGACCCGTCCTTGATCGATCGTCGCGAAGATCGAACAGGAACTGGTAATCCCGCGGGACTTGGGCCGGATCCCGAAACGGCCCGCGAATTCCGCGCGGGGGCACGTACGGGTCGTGGGCGTCGAAGTAGTTCAGGAAGGCGAAGAAGGGGCGATCCCGCCGCCGTCGGCCGCAGCCAGTCGAGGAAGGCGTCGTTGATCCCGCGCGCATCGCGGGATTGGAGGTCGATCCACTTGGGGTCGTAGAAGTCGCCGCGACTGAGGATGTTCTTGAGGATCCAGCTTCCGGGAACCGTGCGGCCCAGGAGGGATTGAGGCGTCAGCGGGTAATCCTCGTAATGGGCGAAGCCGCGATCCAGCCCGGTCTCGTAACTGCAGCACTTGCGTGTTCGCCGCGAACCCGGCGGTCTGATAGCCCCGCGAGGCCAGATACTCAGCCAGGGTGGGATCCGGCGCGTCGAGGGCGTAGTTCCACTGGGAATTGAGCTGGTAAGGCCACTGGCCGGTGAAGAAGCAGCTATGCGAGGGGTACGTCCAGGGGGCTGGCGCCAGAGCCACGGCGTAACGGACCCCCTTCCGGGCCCACTCCACGAGGTTGGGGGTGGTATCGCGGTGATAGCCGTAGAGGCTCAGGTTGTAGGCGCGGACGGTGTCCCAGACGATCAGCACGACGTTGCGGGCGCCCGGGGGTGGCGCCGGCAAAGCCGTCGCCGCGCGGTACTTCCGGACCGCCTGGCGACCGGACGAGAGAGCCGCCAGGACGATCAGCAGGCCGAGGAGCCCCGCCAGGAACTGCCGCCCATGCCGCGGGTGCCGGCTGTAGGCCACGACGGCCGTGCTGATCGGCCGCCCCAGCCCGGCCGCCAGGAGCAGCGTGCAAACGCCGTACAGGGGCATCCGAAGCAGGGCCGCCCAGATCGCCAGCGTCGCGAACAGCCAGGCCGCCGCGCGCAGCGTGATGGACCCCCGGCCGGACCCAGTTGACGACGCCACCAACACGCCCGCAACCGCCAGCAGGACCGCGTGCGCGACCGGGACACTCCAAGGAAAATCGCTTCCGCTCCAAAAGTACCTGAGATCATTCCAGACAGTATTTCCGAAAGATCATCACGACCAGATCGAGATAACCACCGCAGAGGCCCGAACGCGATCGCCAGCAGGACCGTGCCTGTTGGGGAAAGGGGATGCGGCTCGGCCCGCGACGTGTCGGCGGGTTCGGGCCAGGCGCTGGTTCCATCGAGTCGCTCATGACTCCGAGTCAACGATTGAAGGCCGTTCCGGAACGCGACAGGACGATCCGTGCGCCCGATCGGCAGGCGGTCCTGGCGAGCGGGAGCGTCAGCTCCCTGTCCTCATAACGTTCACGCCGAATTGCGAGGCGTTCACTAGCCTACCACGGATACTCTCGATCAGACAACGGGATAATTCGGTGTCGCGCCAGTCCCAGAGACGCTCGTGGTGCAGGTCGACGTTCGCCGGCAACTGGTTCCAGGTGCTGGGATAGCAGAAGGCGCCGATGCCATGCACTCCGATCGAGAAGGCGATCGTCAAATACGACAGGGCCACCAGAGCGCGCGAATGCGTCCGCATCCATTCGAGTCCGAAGGCCAGGACGATGGCGAAGAGGGGGATGACGTCGGTCCAGTAGCGCGCACCGAAGCAATGTCCGCCCCACCAGACGGAGTATTTCGAGAGGAGGAAAAAATAGGGCACCAGCGCCGCGAGCAGCCAGGCGATCAAGCCCTGTGATGCGATCCGGCGTGCCGACGGCCGGCACGACCGCGACGCCCAGCGCCACGGCGATCCACGGGCTAGAAGATGAACAGGCCCCGGTTGGGGCTGAACAAGGTGCCCGCCGCGCCCTCGGCCAGGCTTCCCGACCACGTGCCGGTGACGCCATGGAGCTCGAGGGTGCAACTGCCTCGAGCTGCGCCTGGCCGCCGATGAGGGTCCCGAAGTACCAGAAGTTGTAGACGAGCAGCAACCCGGCTCCGACGATGGGCGCGGGCAGGAACCAGGCCAGGCGCCGAGGCTGGGTCCGGACGATCCAGGCGACGATCACCGCCGCGAAGAGCGAGTCCAGCAGACGTGCGCAGTAAATAAGAGGGTCGTGGCGATCCCCGGCCAGCACCAGCCGCCATCGCGAGACTGGTCCGGGGTGCAACAGCGCCAGGGCCGCGATCAGCGCCAGGGCCGCCGGACCGTGCTGCCAGAGAGCCTGGCTCGCGTGCGTCCAGAGGTCCGAGCCCAGAAACGCGGCCACGACGGCGGGCAGGGCTCCGACGACCTAACCCCAACCGGAGCAGGAAGCGGTGGAAGATGACCGCGGCCAGCACCATGAGCACGCTCACCGACCACTTCGCCATCCGCCGGCACGCCTTCATCGCGCGTGCGGGATTGCGGTCCCAACCGGGTTGCCGCCAATCCAGGAGCGCGATCTGCGGTGCCATCAGCGGCAGGATCAGCAAGGCCGGAGCAACCGGGTAGCGCGAGACGACTCGGCCGTGCGAAAGGACGACGAACGGCGGCACGTGAGGTCCCCTCTACGCACGAGTCGCGACAACCGATCGAGCGAGAATCCATCCCCGCGCGCCAGTGACAGCGGCAGCAGGGTCGTCGCCTCCGTGTCGTCGGTGCCCATCTCCCGGCCATTGGCCGAGTAGACCAACAGCAGGCCCAGGCCCAGGATCCAGCGAAGTCCACCATCCGCCGCCCTGAGAGGAGGCCGGACTGCCTGGGTCCTCGACGGCTCCCGGAACGGACGACTTGCTCATCATCGGGCCGTGAACCCGCCGGCCGTCGTCGAGGCGATCCCCTTCCCGGCCGCGAATTCGAGACAGGTCTTCCACGGCCGTGGCTCCATGATCCTGTTACGAGCGCAACCGGGTACATGATCAGAGACCCGTTCTAATCGAAGGCCTTACCGCGTTCAATAGCTTTGGGACGCTACCAAGGCCAGGGCCCTTGTTTTGAGACTCTTGGCAAGACTGGTGAGGATTGTTTTGTCTTATTCCGTGACGATCGGTAAGATAAGTGACATGCCGACCGTCCTACGCGAAGGTCCGTATCGTTTCTTCTTTTACTCCGGCGATCGGGATGAACCTGCGCACGTGCACGTCGAACGTGACAATCACAACGCCAAGTTTTGGCTCGATCCGGTTCGGTTGGAAAGAAGCAACGGGTTCCCTCGAAACGAGCTGAACCGGATTCAGGAATTGGTTCAGGAGCACCGCGATACGTTACTTGGGAGTTGGAATGAGTTCTTCGGTGTCTGATATTCAGGTTCCTTTGGCGCTTAGTGTCTTGGTAGCGGAGGACGCATTGGCCGTGGAGCTCGCGGACGGCCGGACAATCTCGGTCCCGCTGACGTGGTATCCACGGCTATGGCACGGGACTGGTCCGGAACGAAGTCGTTGGCGGCTTATTGGCCATGGGCACGGCATCCACTGGCCTGATCTCGACGAAGACATCAGTGTCGAAGGACTTCTTCAGGGGCGACCGTCAGGCGAAAGCCAACACTCGTTGAAGCAGTGGCTTGCCAGTCGCGCCCCCTCGAGGAACGGTGACGAAGTCACCACCCCGGACCCTCCGCTAACGGCCTCATAACCCACGGCTCGACGCTTCACTCGTGGAGGCTGAACGATCGCCCACAATCTGCGCTGTCGGATTGCTCACCGGCGTTGAGGGTGGTCGACACGTCGCTCCTTCCTTCAGTCAAGTAATTCGAGTCGAGCCCAGGCGGGTTCGCATTGATCGTCAATGTGCCGCTGACTTGCGCGCTCCCGTTGATGGTGTCGGGTAAAAGCCCCGCGAATGCGTGGGCGGTCGGATCGGCTTGCGCCTGCGGTCCAACAACCGTTAGGAACGTCGCAACCGCAACGAGAAAACCGGGGCCGGGTAGACCCGGGTGGTCGTCCACCCAGGTCCCCCACGGATCCGGACGTGCCCGTCGAAGAGGCATCCGGCTCGTCACATTGTGGAATCGCTGTCCCACACGCGACAGGGGCGTTTCGCAGTGGCACGCTGGTAAGGCTCGGTGTCCTCGGCGTGGTTCCAACGCCCCGTCCACAACGCGGCACCCTCTTCGCTCCACGTGGTCCGGTGGGCCGTTCCCCCCCGCTTCGGTGCTACTATGGGGCACTCCGACTCCTTGACGTCCATCTCGCCGCACTTCGTTTCCTTCCTTCGCTTGGCGATACCATCGTTGCGTCCCTTGTTCGTCCCCAGCAGTTCAGGACAGGGCCGCGGATCAACCTGGAGTTGGTAAGCCGGTGCTCCAACCGGCAGTCACGATGGAGACGGCAAGGTCTTCCAAGTTCCCGGGGAACCCGTTTGATCATTCGCCATGTTCTCCGACCCCGGCGAGACCAGGCACGCTGGTGGGTCCAAGTGTCGCTAATGCCTGGCACGGCCCCCGCACCTGACAACGACGAGGGCTCTCCACGAAGATTAATTTCGGGGCTCAATCGCACAGCGTTTGATCTTGCTGTCTGTCCTACGCTTCGCAGTGAGAGTCGCCTCTCCCCACGCAGGACTCGCTTCCGGCTGCTGGCCCGGCTCTACCGGACGGGATTGGTTACCCGCGGGTTCCAACGAAAGACTTCACATTTGACATGATTCTCCTTTCCCGAGCTTCTTGTGCAATGTCAGTTCATCTTTCCGCAGAAACCCGGCGTCGGCTTAGAAAACCCGGTGTCGGTTCAAGAAAACCCGGTGTCAGTTCATCTTTCCGAGAAAACCCGGTGTCAGTTCATCTTTCCGCAGAAACCCGGCGTCGGCTTGGACGGCAAGACGCAACGGCCATGGGATCTAACTTGCGCCCTGCAGCCGCAGTGCCGAAGTGCAGCTCTGACACCGAGTTCTTCCCAGGAGCAAGCGTTTGTGACGACGCCAGACGGCAGTTCCGTACCCGAGCCGTCATCGATCTCGGTCTTCGGTTTGATGGGAGGTGCGGCGATGCTTCGCACCGCGGGCGTCGTGCTTCGTATGAATTTCGCGTGAAAAAAGGCGTTATCTGGTTGACAACCTTGTACGCTTCGGTTTTAATCCGCATCGCTTCGACGGTTCATTCTTTCGACTGAAACGTGCAGTCCGGGGTCGACGGCACTGGGATTCAAGGAGTGGATCGCCATGAGAAGACGGCGCGTGCCAGGGGCGGTTGGGTTTTTGTCCGGAGTGGTCATCCTGGCCTTTCAGGCCGGCATTGTCCAGGCCGACCCAATGTACACGATCACGGGCCTGGGCACATTGCCGGGGACCACGCAGAGCATCGCGACCGGGATCAATGCCTTGGGACAGATCACGGGCGTCTCTTATACGAGCAGCGACGGCACCTGGCAGGCGTCGGGAGTCCTTTACCCGCTGAACATCTCCTACGACGCCGTGCGCAGTCGTTTCTGTACAGCAACGGCCAGATGACGCAGATCAACCCGGTCGGCGGGCCGGCCAACTCGATCAATAGCTCCGGTCAAGTTGTTGGGGGGAACTACTCGTCTATCAATGACTCGGGACAGTATATTGGCGGTGGGGGCGCCGGTCTCGTGAACAATAGCCAGCCATCCGCACCACCCCAAATCGTCACTGGCGGTGTGACGACGAGCATTCCCATCGCAGCCTGGGCAATAAACAACTCCGGCCAGATGGCCGGATGGTACGGCGCCAGCACAATACATGCGGTGTTCTACCAAAATGGTGCGATTACTGACCTCTCAAATCAATTTGGGTTGAAGGGTGTCGACGATGCGGCATCCGCCATCACGAATTCCGGATTTGCGATCGTCAAGGAAGGCTTTATGGGCGGCAGCGATCCAACCCATTATCTGCTATACAACCCGACAGGCTACCACTTCAACGGCGAAACAGGCCCCACCCTGACGGATCTAAACATACTTCCAGGTGGCTCTGGAAAGATCGCACTCGCGCTTAACGATCAAGGCCAAGTCGTCGGCAACGGTTTCCTCTACAGCGGCGGTCAATTTCTATCGCTTCAGAGCCTTCTCCCCGCTCCCTCAAGCAGCCAGTGGAGCAACCTGAACGCGACGGGGATCAACGACGCCGGCCAGATCGTCGGCCAGGGACTGTTCGACGGGCAGGAGCAAGCGTTCGTAATGACGCCCGACGCGGGTTCCGTACCCGAGCCGTCATCGTTGTTGGTCTTCGCTCTGGCGGCGCTTTTCATCGGCGTCCGCGCTGCCAATCACTCCTCTCGAAAGGGCGATTCCGTCTGATGAATCTCGCTTGCCCTGAAAGGTATCGAACGGTCGAGCGAACGTGCTGATCCTCGCACGTATGATCGGAGTTCTCAAGGGGAAAGCCAAGTCTCGCGGACCTGGAATTCTGCATCGGTTTACAAAAGAGGTTTCTCCACTGCCCCTCTGGTGTGTGGAGTGCGCCCTGTTCGTCGTCTGTGACTTCATCATGGGTTGTGAATGGATTCAAGGCCCAATCCACCAGGAATGGAATGCCGTGAATTCAGGACCCGACCATGATTACGTCGAATGTTCGGCGGCGGCGGAACTTACACCAGCTTCACGCAAAGTGTCAGCGACTGGATCACCGGCTACAACGGGACCGGCGGGACGACGGCGCCGGGCGAGGCGATCGCCCAGTCAATGTCCTACTACAATTATTGGAACGGATCCTCGAGTTCCCAGATTAACACAACAAACTACGTTTATGGATATGTCTTCTCGATCAACTCGGCCAAGATGGTCTCGTCGATCACCTTGCCCGCCAATGCCAAAGTCAAGATCCTGGCGATCGATGAGGCGTATCTACCGGAGCAGGTCAATCTGAACGCGGCGCCCAACGAATCCAGCCCAGCCTTCAACCTGGCCGGCATCTCGTTCGACAGCCTCGCCCAGTATGCCAACCTCGACGGCTCCAATCACAGCTACTCGGCCAAGGAGCTGGGCAACACCATCACCTGGAGCAGCCAGGTCTTCAACATCGGCTCGGCCCTGATCAACGACGTCGTCGAGGCGACCGGCCAAACGATCAACCTCCCCGCCGGGTACCTGACCAATCTGATGCTCCTCGGTGCGGCGACGAATGGGGTCCAGTCGAACCTGACGTTCACCGTCAACTACGTCGGTGGAAGTTACTCCACCTTCACGCAGAGCGTCAGCGACTGGATCACCGGCTACAACGGGACCGGCGGGACGACGGCGCCGGGCGAGTCGATCGCCAAGTCACCGGCCTACTACAACTACTGGAACGGCTCGTCGAGTTCCCAGATTAATACGACGAATTACGTTTATGGTTACAGCTTCACTGTCACGTCGTCCAAGATGGTCGCTTCGATCACCTTGCCCAACGACGCCAAAGTCAAGATCCTGGCGATCGACGAGACGTACAACGGCGGTGGGTACCTGCCGGCCCTCGCCATAATCAATCGTAGCCCGGGCGAGCGACTGAACCCGATCGGCGGTCCTAACCCGGGCAACAGCCCGAGCGCTGTCGGCCCTGTCCCCGTCCCGACTTCCGCGGCGCTGATCCTCGGCAGCATCTCGGACGCGGACTATGGGCAATCGCCCGATCAATCGCCCGATGGACAGAAAAACCGCATCAACTCCATAAGGCTGCCGGTCTCTTCGACGGGGGGTCTGCCGTCGACCCCCGACGTGACCGTCAACTATGCGGTCGTATCCAGCCCCTGTGCGACCGGCTCAAGCTGGGGTGATGAAACGACGGATCCGGACAAGCTTTGAATTCACCCCGATTTCGGTGCGCTTTTTTCCCCCCTTGCGAAGTTAGGGGGGGTGGTCCCGGCGGAGCCAGGGCCCGGTAGGCAGTTCCGGGGCCGGCTGGACCTGGCGGCGGCACCCGCCGAAGGGCAGGGTCCGCCGCTTCGGTCGAACGTGTTGGTTATGCTCTGTTCACCCCCCTGCCCCCCCTTCGCAAGGGGGGGAAACGGATCGCTCGCTCGCGGCACAATCCGATCGCGCCCAACGAAAACACGCATCTCGAAACCGTCCCTCCAGCACGGTCAACACCGACTTTTCATCACCCACCCTGAGCCCGCTACGAGCGCAACCGGGTACTTGATCAGAGACCCGTTCTAATCGGAGGCCTTACCGCGTTCAATGGCCTTGGGACACGACCAAGTTCACGGCCCCTGTCTTATGGAGAATCTCGAGTCGCCTTCCAGCGGCGTCGGCCGGTTCGGGCTGAGGACGTGCTTGCGGAACGCTTGAGCTTGTTGGGACATCGTGATTTCTCTGGAAGGCCGTTTTTGCGCTATCGGAGTGATTCATTTTGCTGATTTCAAGATCTTAACATATATAAATAATATATATTAGCTGGATTTGACATCTTCCAGGGCAAGCCACTGAGGTTTCCGCTTCGCCAGCGCCCCGGCGAGCTGTGTGAGGAACTTGCCCCACCCGGCTGGTTCCGCTATGTTTAACATAGGCGTGGGTCGAGCCCTGGCGGCGGTCCCCCTCGAAACAACCGAAGGCGTGTACTGGCGCATGCCGGGAGCATCGGCAGCATGTCCAGGAGTTCTTACAAGCTGAGGTTGTGGAGCGGGCTTTGCTTGGGTCTGCTGGTCTTGGCCGGAGGGATCGGCTGGCACCAGGTCCGCGCGAGGGCCTGGCGCGCGGAGCTGTCGCTGGCCCGGGAAGCCATGAACGCCAGGCGCTACGGCTCAGCGCGGGAACGACTCGCCCGGCTGGCGGAGCATTGGACCAACCACGGCGAAGTGTTCCTGCTCCTCGGCGAGTGCGAGTTACAGCGCGGCCGACGCGAAGAGGCCCTGGCGGCCTGGGCCAAAGTGCCTCCCACGGCCCCATCCTTCGCTCTTGCGGCCCGGTTCCGGGCGTCGAACTTGATCGCGATGGGGAGGTACTCGCCGGCCGAAGCGATCTTGCTCCAGGCCCTGGAGAATCCCGGGCAACCCGGTTCCTTACGACCTGGAGCGAGAGCTGAGTCAATTGTACCGGCTCGAAGGGCGGATCGACGACAGGCGTCGCGTGTTGCGCGCCTCGTGGTGCCGATCCACCGACGCGGCGGGCGTGCTGAGCGAACTCTGGATGCTCGATCATGCAGCGATCCCGGTCGAAGTCTGGGGGTTCACGCTCGATCACGCGGACAACGACGATGACCGGGTCTGGCTGGGGCGAGCCCATCACGCCATCCTCACCGGCCGTTTCCGCGCCGCCGCCAAGTGGCTCGAGCGCTGCCTGAGCCGACGGCCCGATGACCCCGCGGTCTGGCGTGCGCGACTCGACCTGGCCCTGGCAACCGACGATGTTGCCGGTTTCTGGGTCGCGGTCGCGCGTTTGCCGGCCGACCGGTTCGACGCAATCGTGATCCAGGAGCTGCGGGTCTGGCTGGCCGCCCGTCAGGGCGAAACCGCAATCGAGCAGCGGGAACTGACAGGCACTGGCCCGGGATGCCCCCGGAAACACCGAAGCCCTGGAGCGGCTCGCCGTCCTGGCGACCGAAGCCGGGCAGCTACACGAGGCGGAACAACTCCGCCGCCGCAAGGCCGAGGTCGACCGCGTCCAGCACCAGTTCAATCAGATCATCCTGGATGGGCACATCGACTCCAGCCGGGCCGAAGTGTTGGCCGGGCTCGCGGTCGTACTCGGCCGCACATTCGACGCACAAGGCTGGGCGATCCTCGCCGAGGCGAGGTTCCCGGTCTCCGACCCGGCCGGAGGGAGTCATTCCGAGTCCGCCAGGGCGTCGACCTCGCCCCGCGAACTGGCGGCGAAGGCGTTGGCGTTGTCGTCGCCATTCTCGATGCCTTCCGAACGCGGCTCGCACGACAACTCCACGCTTAGCGACCGCCTCGCGGACCTCCGCCGCGCCGCGGCGCCGCGGCGCGACAACGCTTGCCGCGCCAGGGAAGACTCCGACCGTTGGCGATCCGCCGAGTGCCATTCCGGAATTCGTCGACGACGCCGCGGCGGCCGGTCTGCGCTTTACTTTCGACAACGGCCAGACCCCGCAGCGTTTGTTGCCCGAGACGCTTTCCGGAGGAGTGGGGTTGCTCGACTTCGACGGCGACGGCTGGCTCGACGTGTACTGCATCCAGGGCGGGGACCTGCATACGGGGGAGGACGGTGTCCCTCGGGAGCCCGCCACGACTCCGGGCGACCGGCTCTTTCGCAACCGCGGCGACGGCACGTTCCAGGACGTGACGGAGGCATCGGGAATCGCGGCGATCGCCTGGGGGCAGGGTTACGGCCAGGGCGTGACCGTGGGCGATTACGATAACGACGGACATCCCGACCTGTTCGTGACCAGGTTGCTGACCTACTGCGCTCTACCACAACCGCGGCGATGGAACCTTCGAGGACGTCACCGCACGCGCTGGATTGACTGGAAGACGCGATACTCCCACCTCGGCGGCGTTCGCCGATCTGGACAACGACGGCGACCTCGACCTCTACGTCTGCCACTACATGCTCTGGGACCCGAAGAATCCGCATCTTTGCCGGAATCCCAATGGAGATCCGATCTACTGCGAGCCGCGCAAGGTCGAGCCCGCTCCAGACCATGTCTTCCGCAACGACGGCGGCCGGTTCGTCGATGTCACGACGACAGCCGGTTTCGCCGAAGCCGACGGGCGCGGCCTCGGGATCGTGGCGGCCGACCTTGATGATGACAATCGCATCGACCTCTACGTCGCCAACGACGGCACCGCCAATTACCTGTACCGTAACCAAGGAAACTTTCACTTCGAGGAAGTTGGGCATGAAGCCGGCGTGGCCGGAAACGCCGCCGGGGGATACCAGGCTGGCATGGGCGTCGCGTGCGGTGACCTCGACGGCGACGGCCGGCCCGACCTGATGGTCACCAACTTCTACGGGGAGTCCACCACGCTCTACAAGAACCTGGGCCGAGGGCTTTTCGCCGACCACAGCGCGGCCTCCGGAATCGGGCTCGCCAGCCGCTACCTGCTGGGGTTCGGCATCGCCATCGCCGACGTCAACAACGACGGCTGGCCCGATATCATGACCGCGAATGGCCATGTCAATGGCCCCGCGCCGACATTCCGGTACCCCATGCCCACGAGGCTCTACCAAGGCCGATCCGACGGTCGATTTGTCGACATCTCCCACCAGGCCGGGACCCCATGGGACTTGCCGCGTGTCGGCCGCGGCCTGGCCGCCGGCGACCTTGACAACGACGGGCTGTGCGATGCACTGGTCGTGGCCCAGGACCGGCCCTTGGGCTATTTCCACAACCGGACTCGCCAGGCCGGGCGCTTCGTGACCATCCGGCTCGAAGGGACAACATCCAACCGTGACGGTGTGGGGGCCCGTGTCACCCTCACCGCTGGCGGCCGACGGCAGGTCGCCCAGCGCGTCGGCGGCGGGAGCTACATGTCCGCCCTCGATCCTCGCCTCCACTTCGGACTCGGCCGGAACGACCGCGTCGAGAAGGTCGAGGTCCGCTGGCCATCGGGTAAAACCGACCGCTGGTCGTCTCTCCCTGCCGGGACCGGTTATTCCTTGCGCGAAGGCGATGCGACGCCTCGTCCCTTGGCGGGATTTGCTCGGCGCGACGGCGCCTGAACGACAGCGAGATTCGGAATCACCCTGATCCAATCGACCGAGGGACGTGGTGGGGATTGAAAAGCCAAACTACGGTGCGGGGACGGCTGTTCCCTTGGCCTGTTTGATCCAGGCGGCGTCGCCGTAAACGCCCGCCTTGGAGAAGTCGAACGGGACGAAGCCGATCTGGCTGGCGGGGGAATCCGCCTTCAATTTGAAGTCGTAATGGGTCGGGTCCACGAACAGCGGGTCGGCCACCACGGAACCGGCGTCCTTGCCTTTCCCTTGCCATTGGTGCAGGTCCGTCTGGGGAACGCTGGCCAGGGCCGCAATCGTGGCATCGACATCCTGCCCCTGCCATTTGAGGCTGACGGGGGTGAAGTTGACGGATTTGCCGGACGCGTCCCAAAACAGATTCTTTTCCAGCAACACCTGGGCCGTATCAAAGGGCCCGCTGTACAGCCCACCCTGGGTCCAATACACGATATTGTTCGAGAATGTGAAGGAACGATGAGCCTCAGGCCGAGTCAATTGCACCTGCCATTGCAGGCTATAGGCGAAGATATTGTTGCTGATCACGTTGTCCCGCCCGTAATGCTGGTGGAAGCCCCCGGTCTTGGTGTTGTAGACGAGGTTGTTGCGCAGGGTGATGCCGGTGCTGCCCTCGTCGGTGTAGAGCCCCCATCCGCCGTAAGTCGTGGAGTAAATGTCGTGGACGACGTTGCCGACGACGGTGGTCCCCTCGGAAGGTCCCAGCGAATAGAACCCGCCCAGATCGCTCAACAGGCCTTGGCCCAAGTGATGGATGTGGTTGTGCTCGAAGCGGTTGTTCTTGGCTGGGTTGTTGGCGTAGCCCCATGTCCAGCCGGTGGAGATGCCGGTGTAGTAATGGTCCGAGATCTCGTTGTGGGAGATCGTATTATTGCCGCTCTGGCCCACCCAGACCGCGACCGCGGCGGGGAAGATGCGCCCGCCGCCTCTGATGATATTGTTGTCGACCGTGATCCCGCCGGTGACGTCGGCCGGATCGGAGGCGATCCGCGTTTCCCCGATCCGCACCCCTCCGGCCCCCAGGTCCTGGATCAAGTTGTGCTCCAGATGTATATCTTGGCAGCCGCGCCGGAACCAGATCCCGTACCGGCCCACGTGGGATATTTCGCAGTTTGATATGGTTATATTACGAGCACCGTCGGCCATGATCGCGGCGTCCACATTGCTGGCCGCCTGGGATGGGTCCACTCCGTCCGCGGGGGTCAGCCATTGGCTGTGCTGGAAGGACAGGCCGGTGAACCGGAGGTTTTCCACGAAATGCCGGGATTCGGGCTGGCCCTGAAAGATCACCAGCTTTTCCAATCGCGGGGCGAAGACCGCGGCCCGAGAGGGATCCTGGCCTGGCAAGGGTTTGTAGAAGAAGGTGCCGTCGCGATCCAGGAACCATTCGCCCGCGGTATCCAGGGCCGACTTGAAGTTCTCCAGATGGAACAGGCCGCCCGCTTTCCAAGGATTCCAGGGCATCCATTTGTTCCCTTGCACCGTCAGTGAATGGGAAGGGACGTGCAGACTGGCGAGGAATCGGCGCGTCGTGTCCCAGCCGTGATAGACCATGACATTGACGTCCTTCGACTGCTCGGCGGTCAGCCCGGCCAGGAGATCCAGCACTCCCGGGCGCGGTGGTGATCTTGTGGGTGAACTTGCCGCCACCGGCGTCGGTTTCCGAAACACTCCTCATCGTGTTGAAGGATCTGGCCAGGTTGTCCCTGATTTTGCCGACCGAGGTCCGGACGTCGGCTGAGGAATCCAGGACGAGATTGGGATGTCGGCGCACGGACGGCCCGGTGGTCGCTCACGAACAGTTGTTCGAAATACCATTTGCGGTTCGCAACGTCCGGGATGCGCACCCGCCACAGCCCGTCGGCACTGATTTGAAAGCCCACGATCGCACTTCCGCCGGAGAAGATGGGTCGTTGGCCCGGCACGCTTCGTAGATCACGGGGAACGTGGGTGTGCCGCTGTCGGACGCGGTGAAGGTCACCGGCTCCGCCAGGACATACAGTCCGCCGGCGATCTTGATATGGACCGTGTCCGTGAGGGGGCCTTTCGCCTTCAAGGCACGCACGGCGTCCCGTGCACCGGCCAAGGACGCTTTCGGACCGTCGGTGCGGTCGAGATTCGGCGAGGCAAGCCTCCCGGACCAGGCGTCGTTGCCTCGCGGGTCGACGTAGAAGGTTTCGGGGACGTCGGCCGCCGACGCGGCCGGGGCGGCGACCTGGGGAAGAAAAAGGAGCCACGCCGCAGCGGCCGCGATGCTTCTGGATCGCGTCATGAGGTTGTTCCCCGCAGTGGGTGGTCGGCCAATGATGTTCGGCCCGAGTTTTGCTCTGGCCGGTGATCCATCGGTCGTTGATGGTGTGGGGCGGGTTTCCCAACTCGCCTGAATGCGTCAAGGAGGGAACCAACGGGTTAGGAAACCCGCTCCACGGGGTTTTGCTGTCCACGACCACGGACTAGAATATTAACCAAATCTCATGCCAATTCCCTGTCGCAGATTTCGTGCCGAACACTATTGGTAGTAGGCCGGCTAGGGGGCTGACCGCGACACAGATCACTCTCTCGAGTCAGTTTTGTGTTCCTCGCACACGATGTACGGGCTTGCTCCCTTCCCCTGATCGAGGGCACCCATCGCCACACCGGCGGAGGCGAGCGTCGTCACTGCGAGCCGGGCGAGCAGGCGCGTGCCCCATGTCACGGAGATTGGGTCGGAAGTCTTATCGAGGGGGAACACAATCGCGCCGGCCATCTCATAGACCACCGCTCCAGCGATGCCCCCCAGCAGGCCGCCGATAACGGCGCGGACGATTCGGCTCCGATCACCAAGTCCGAGACCGAACGCCACCCCCCCCACGGCGCCGACGACAGACCAATTCCCGCTTTGGATGAAGATTGCGAGAATCAGGTCACCGCTATTGGGTTCGGTGAGCCTCAAAAAGATTGGCATCAGGACCTGCGTCATCGCGGCTCCGGCGGCGCCTCCGCCAATCGTTCCAACGATCGCCGCGATTGAGGCCGCTCGGGCGGACTCGCCGGCGAAGCCGCCAGCCAAACCGAGCGCCAGGCCCAGAACCGCGCCGAGCGACCCGAAGGTGAGGGTCGCCTCCAACGTTTGGGCCGCACTGTGAGCTGCATTAAGCCTCCTAATCTCAGGGCCAGGCAGGAAACCACCCGACGGGGCGGATATGTTGACGAGCATCGGCGGGGCGTATCGGGCGTGGATCGCCTCCCCGATCAGCCATGAGGCGAATCCCGCAATGAAACCGGCCGTAAGGGCCAGGACCCAAACTCGGACCGGAGAAAACTGCCGGCGGGTGCGCTCAAACGTCCGGCGGGCGTCACGCCGGCCGGCGGATCGGCTTCGATGGCTGACATGGGTTAAGCTCTCCTCAGCTTAATGACGGACGCCAGCCCCTCGGCGGTCGAACCGGCGTCCGTTGGGATCATCCACCTCGCCCTTTTGACGCAGCACGATTTACGCATCAAACGCAGTACATTAGAACAGAATTTGTGCACTTGTTTCACGAACCCAGTGCCTATCGCGCAAGCACCTTGAAGGTAATCACGGGTGTAACGAGGTTCAAGGGGGTCGGAGGTTGTTCGTCATGATACCTCGTTTGAACGCAGTAGGTGCCCGGCTTGAGCACTAGCAGCTTCTCAAGGCTCAACAACGTTTCCTCCCATGTTTCTCCCGGCTTAAGTTCTATCGGGAAGTTCTTTCGCCGTGAGCCGCCTGGCGCGAAGGCCCTACGGCACTGGTCGCCTCGAGGAGTCCAACGCGGCTCCCTGCCCTCCGCGTCGCGGATCACGATCAAGTGATTGGGCCAGAATCCGCTCGCCCAGTAAGTGATCGACTCACCTGTGCGGTTGGTAATCGCAAAGCTGGGTTTGATAAGATTTCCGATGCCAAATTCGTTCTGGGGAAGCGTCATCCGGACTTCGACGTGCAGAGCAGACCCTCTCAATTTCTTGGCTTTTTCCCTGTCAACTGGAATCCTCGATGATCGAGTGCCTGCCAGAAAAGCACCAACCCCGAGAGGGAGACTTAGGCCGAGGAATAGTCGTCGGCCGATGATCATCTCGAGCACCTGTGACCCTCACCTTTCCGACGACATCGCGGGTCATCAAAAGGGTTTGCTTCATTTGTCTCGGCGAGGAGTATGCGCTGGACCCAGATCGTCGATACCACTTGGATGGCTGAAGCTTCGCCGTGACACGATTGGGACATTGGCGGGTGACCCACACCGGATCGTCGCGGCGGGGGTCGGCGTCACCGAAGACAGTCCGCGTGGCCTGGGACACTCCCTCGCACAGCTTGCCGCCCAGGTCGACTTCCTTCAAGGTGATGAAAGAAACCGACCAGGTGCTTGCTATTGGGAGGAAATCGATCAACCTCGCCCCTGGTGAATCGTGCTGTTTGAAGAGGCTCGGTCAAAATCAATAGGAGTCGGAACTGATGACCTCTCCGACAGCCTTGGTCCCCAGGGCCCACCATGTCATCATGGCGATGCTGCACTTGACGAACCGCACGCTCCCGTCGGTGAACGTCACGTTCACGCCGCCGGGGTGGTTGCTGGTGGCGTTGTGGTATCCGGTGAATACGGCGCCGCAGGCCGACCCGCAATCCATTCGGCAGTCTGCCCAGGGATAGATCGTCGAATTCGGCGGGACAATCGTCTGGAAAAGCGAGTCGCCGGGATCGCCGACGCCCCACCGAAAACCATGAGATTCGGCGACGGTAGGGAATTGGTTTTTTGCGTCCACCACGTGCTGCAGGTTTGCAGGTCCGCAGCACCAAGGGAATATTCGTGTTGGCGTCGTAGGAGAATACCAGGCCCCCTGGCCGGCTGCTGGACGAGAGGTCGTCACGCCACATGGCTTGCACCGAGCGGAGGGTGCCGACAGGCCCCTCGGAGAACGCGATCGTGTTCGAGGTGCCGTCTTTAACATCCGCAATGCTGTAAGATCTGGAGGTGGGCGAAGATCCCCGTGGAGCTGCCGGGACAACCGGAGCCCAGGGTGTAGACCGCATAGGAACCGCCGCCGCAATGTAGTCCGTGGTCGTGCCGACCGATCCGAAGTAATTGTTGTTACAACTCTTACCCGTCTGCCCATCCGAGGGGCACGTGAACGCTGCGAGGTTCATGTTCCAGACGGTCGAGTTGATCGGGTAGCCGACGTCGTACCAGTTTGTCCAACCGAAGTTGATCGCGTTATAGAGCGGCCTCTGCTCGAGGTAGGGCAGCATCAATGACTGGGCGCTCCAGGTTCCCCATATCGTCAGCACGCCGGGGTCGGAGTAGGCGGTCGTGCTGCCCAACGGGAACGACCCGACGGCGCTATGGTAGTTGTGCAGGGCCAAGCCGAGCTGCTTGAGGTTGTTAGTGCATTGCGCCCGCCGCGCGGCCTCGCGGGCAGACTGGACCGCGGGCAGCAAGAGCGCGATGAGGACGGCGATGATTGCGATGACGACGAGCAACTCGATCAGGGTAAAGCCTTGACGAACGTTTCGATTCATCTCAGACTCCTCTAGATTGAAATCGCAGTGGGACTCTGTGAAGACTCCGAAAATGACAGGCGCGGTCTCCGAAGCGACCGCTTAGGCCTCGAATACCTGAAAGCAAGACGATTCGGGAGGCCCTGAAAGAAAGCTTGAGCCCGAACTCCCGTCTTCCGAGGGTTCGGCGATTATGAAGACATCGGCGCTCGAGTCAGGCGGTACGCCACAGCACGTTACGGCTTTGCCTTTGCCTTTGCCTTGTCCCCCGTTCCAGGAAGGCCGCCCTTCGCCTTCATCATGCCTTCCCTCATGGCATCTTGTCTGGCTTTGTCTGCCGCCGGGTCGAACGGAGTCGGAGTTCCAGACTCCGGAGATCCTGAGCCGCAGCCATCGCGCGAGCGGGACGGCGGCGATGACAACTCCTATCAAGAACAACCTGAACCCAAGAGCGGCTTTCTGGCCACGGAACAGTCCTTTCCGTCTAATGCGGGGCCGGGGTCTCCGATCCGCTTGAACGATGAAAAATGATTGAACCCTGAACCTCGCAATGAGTACAGATGAGCACGACTTGTGCTTGGCAGCCAGGAGCACACACCAATGACAACGTGGCGCTGCGACACCAACAACGAGCTTCTTCTCGGTTTTGCCGAGCAACTGAGATGGAACCAACAATGTCGCACGGATCCACTCCATGACTGAAGGGCTACCCGTGTGATCGCCTCCTTTCCCTTTCTCGTCACATCCTCTGACGAATGTCGTCGAGCCGGACTCAACGACAGGATTTTTGTTCGCCGTCTGTGTCCAGACACCGGTGCGGATCAACACAATCCTTCGACAATTCACTCAAAATCGACACATAAGAATTAGCGTGCCGAATTCGCTTCGCACCGGCGTATTGGAAAACAACCGAACGATTGCATGTGGTTACAATACCATAGGCGTCGTCGATCACGGCTTCGTCCCAAAGTTCAGGAATTCGAGGGGGTGGCAACCTGAGCACTGAATGCCCGTGCGATACCCGTTTCCTCTCACTTTTCCCTGGGAAAGGGATGCCGAAATCTCGGCGCTTTGTCCCGTAAAATCTCAAGTCCAGAGGACAAGAAGGATTGGGACGTCCCCCCGAAACTCGTTGTCGCCCACACGGGCCCCAATCGATGACGGCCAGTCACTCGATGAATGTTTACTGGTGAGAGTCCTTGATTCGCCTGATCGACCCTTTCTTTCGCAAAACAACCTCAAGAATGAGGACAATTCGAGGACGATTGTTTCACGGAAGACATCAAAGAATTCTCTATTTGGTCATCGTACAGCCTGTGCTTTTCATGTCAAGATACAAGGCTTTTTTTTGCAGAATACCATATTGGTCCGACCAATTGCGCTGACCAGCACGGCGCCTGGGAGTCAACTGTGATATGCTCGGCGAAATGCTGGGGACACATGAATCGTCGAGCGGGTCGACCAATCTTCAACTCAGCGCATCCCATTCGCGGGGAAGTCATTGCCCCGTTGTGTGGGCTGCTTCTGGCGAGCGTACCACTGCTGCCAGACTTCGCGGCTGGCTGGGTAGAAGCGGAGCAGGATCTGGAACTCGGCGTCGGCCTTCTCGGGCTGGTTGGACCGCAGGTAGCACTGGACCAGGAGCGACCGCGCCTCGAACAACTCGGGGTTGAGCCGGATCGCCTCGCGGCAAGCCGCGACGGCTCCGGGCCAGTCCCCGGCCTGGGAGCAGACCTCGGCCAGCGCCAGGCGATAATCCGAGCGCCAGGGGTTGACCGCGATCGTCTTTTGCAACGCCGCGCGGGCGAGGTCAGGCCGTTGGAGGCGGGCCAGAAGGCGGCCGGAGGACCGGAGGGTCAATCTCGGCGCGGTTCGATGTGGAGGGCCGCTTCGAAGGCATGCAGAGCGCTCCTCGGGACGGCCCAGGATCTCCAAGACGTGCCCGAGCGATTCGCGCGGCGGGCAGGTCGTCGGGACGGTCGCGGACGGCCGCCTCGAGCAAGGGGAGGCCCTGCGTCGCGGCGATCCTTGCGCACTTGGGGCGAGTGCCTCAGGTGTCGGGCCGCCCAGCCCAGGGCCACGCCCATGTCGCGCACGGCGTCCCGCCGCTCCTCCTCGGTCATCAGCGCCCAGTGGTAGTCCAGCAGAGGGGATTCCTCCGGCTGACCCGGCGCGTCCCGCGGGCCGTCCGGGCACCGAGCCGGGCACGCCGCGGGGGATGCGGTGGTCAGTCGCCGCCGTATGAGGGATGTTCGTGATGGCCGGACGCGGCATGTGGCACGCGATGCAGTCCTCGCCCTGCCCCCGGGCTTGCCGCTCGGCCGACGGCAAGGCGCAGCCCTTCTGTTCGTGGCACTCGAGGCAACGCTCGCGGTAGTAGGCGGCCTTCGTGGCCGGCGCCGGCAGGCGGTGCGGGTCGTGGCACGAGATGCAGCCAAGCTGACCCTTGCTCGCGAGGAAACAGCGACTCGATTCCATCTGCTCGACATGCCCGACCGCCTCAAACTTGCCTCGGTTTCCCTTCTTCATGAGGAAGACCGCCAAGAACCGGTGGAGCGGCAGGCCCGGGCGGTAGTCGAGAGGCTCGCGGCCCGCCCGGGCGAAGCGGAACGAGCCCTGGAGATGGCATTGCTGACAGACCGAATCCCGCAGCGCGGGGGCTAAATTGGCCGGGTTGACGATGGTCAAGTCGGACTCGGCCGACAGCCCACCCCGCTTCACGTGCAGCTCGCCTGGGCCGTGGCAGCGCTCACACCCGATGGCGTGGCCCTGGAAGATCGGCGTCTCGTAGCGGTTCAACGTCCCGGCCACGGCGCGGAATTGGTTGGCGTGGCAGAACAGGCAGTCGGGCTGGATCGCGCGCTCGAAGTTCGGGCTGCGTGGTGAACTCCCCGTAGCCGGGGGAGATATCCCAGCGCCCCTGCTGCGCGAACCACGCGATCGGCGACTGGAAGAGGAAACCATCGCGCTCGATCAGGAAGGCGATGCCGCGCGTTCCCGAGCCGAGAGCGAACCGGACTTCGGCCTCGATCTCGGCAAGCACGCTCCCGTCCGCGTCGCGTCGCGTCGCCTTGTGGAACACGCGTGCCGTCGCGGTGCTCGATCGTGTACCGCAACCCCTTGCGACTCGAACGGAAGTCCCGCCGCGGCGCCGGTCGGCGGGCCGTCCTCGGTGCCTTGCGACCGGCGCCAGCGATCGGCCCATCGGGTGCGAGCGGTAGGCCTCGGCGATCTCGCGATGGCACCGGGTGCAGGCCGCATCGCCGACATACGCGACCCCCGGGCGCAGCGTTCTGGTACGGCGAGCCGGCGTACACGTCGCGCGCGCGACGGGGCTGCCGCCGAACCCGCCCGGAATCCCCGATCGCCCGCGGCGATGGCCAGATGGCCCAGACGGTTCCGGCGAGGAGCAAGGCGCACGAAGACGAACGGCAGCCCGGCGCGAGGGGCGCGGCGGGGCGACGTGGGAGGGCTTGGGTCGTTCACGGCTCATTCCCCGGGTCGCTACCCGACCGCCCACGTGCCAATCCGAGAACCATCGCTCTTGGGCACTTCACGGGAAGTGGATTCCAAATCGTGCTACAAACGTCCGATTGCGAGCGGAAAACCTTTCGGAGACCCTTTTACCTCCAACATACAGTACACTCACTCGATGTCGCGGCACGAGGTTTTCTTTCTGAGGATGCTCAATTTGGGCCAACCAATTGCCGTGACTGGTCCGACCCGTTGTGTCCGTTCATAGCATCCTGGAGGAGACCGGTTGCCGACCAGGAATACCCAGCGGTCTTTCGATGTTCTATCGGCTCGACCGGCGGGGGGCTGGCTGACCGACTGAGAAGCGAGAGGCGATCATGCCAGACAGCGACCGAGTTCTTGACGTTGTGCACGAGATTCAGCATCGGATCGTGGCGGGCCGCTATGTCCGGGCGAACTGCTCCCTCATGAGCGGTCGCTCAGCGCCGCGCTGGAGTCAGCCGCGGCGTGCTTCGCGAGGCGCTGGGGAGGCTGGCCGGCATGGGGCTGGTCAAAAGCCGCCAGGGTTCCGGGACACGTGTCGAAACGCCCAGCGGCCAGCACGTCAGCGATGGCTATCAACGCCTGCTGAGCCGCCTGGACCACCACCCCGAACACCTCTACCCCGTCCGCCTTCTTCTGGAGACGTCCATCGCCGCTCTGGCCGCCAGCCACCGTTCCGACGAGCACCTCGCCGCGCCTGGAGCGGACGCAGAAGGTACTGGCCAGACCACGCCAAACGGTCGACAGGTGCATCCGGGCCGACCTGGATTTCCACTCGATACTCGCCACGCGAGCGGAAACCCGATCTTCGAGATCGTACTCGCACCGATTCAGGGTTTCCTGCTCGGTCCCGACGCCGCGCGGTCCCCCGCTACGGAGCGAACGTGATTATCGAGCACATGGCCGAATCCTGGCCGCCGTCCGGGCCGGCAACCCTGACGCGGCCAGTGAATGTATGAAGGATCACATCGAACTATCTACGTATCATATAAAAGAGTATATAAAAACAATCGGATTTTATCATCGGATACCGCGCGGTAAGTCCCCGGTGCGGATCGACGCCATCGGCGCGGAATCCGAGACCGGGTCAAATCGGAATGGGGCACGCGTGGTTCTTGACACGCACCTTGCTCCCCAGCTACCTACGCCGTTGGGATCGAGGAGATCCGGCTGTCGCGACCCGC
>CAVRFS010000138.1:0-26885 GCA_963720335.1 uncultured Planctomycetota bacterium
ACCAGGTAGGATGATCCCACCCGTTGGTGCCGCGATAGATCAAACTTTCGGACATCCCGCTGACGAATTGCGCGGCATCTCGTAATTCGGGCGAGCCCGACGGCCCGGCGGCCGCGGGACTTCCGCGACTGAGTCCGAAACCCAAGGCGGTGGTTTGGCGGGATCAGGTAAGAAGGGTCCGCGATGAACGAGCTTACGATGCCCGCCGACGACGAGCGCAAGAGACGGCTGGACCATGCCGTCGCCGAGTACCAGACCGCGGCCGCCGGTGGCAATCCCCCCGCAGCCGATGAATTCCTGGGAGAAACCCCGACCTTCGTGCCGAGCTGACCTTGTTTCTGACCGGGTACGAGGCTGCGAGACAAGCGGGCGAGCCGACACGGGGCTCCGCATCGCCGACGGTCCAGGGTGCTGAGTTCTCCCCGGCAACGAGCGTCGCCTGCGCCCTCGGTAGGCGGAACAATCGCAACCGACCCCGACGGGACAACCGCCAGTGATCGGGCCGCCAATGCCGATCATTCATCGACGCCCCCACCCGACGCGGCGACGGTCACGAACGCCAACGGGTCGGGTTCCGGTAACGGCATTCTGCCGCATGGAACGACATCATCCGGTACTTCGGTGACTACGAGGTTCAGCAGGTGCTGGGTCGTGGCGGCATGGGGGTCGTCTACCAGGCCCGCCAGGTCAGCCTCAACCGTCCGGTGGCGCTGCAAGATGATCAAGGCCGGCGTCCTCGCCGACGAGGTCGATCTTCGCCGGTTCCAGAACGAGGCCGAGGCCGTCGCCCTGCTCGACCACCCCGGGATCGTCGCCGGTCTACGAGGTCGGCGAGCACGACGGCCAGCGGTACTTCAGCATGAAGCTGGTCGAGGGAGGCAACCTCGCCGACCGGCTCGACGAGTTCAAGGCCAACCCGAAGGCCGTCGCCGCCTTGCTGGCCGAGGTGGCCGGGGCGGTGCATCACGGGGTCATCGCCGTGGCGTGCTACACCGCGACCTCAAGCCGTCGAACATCCTGGTGGACGCGGGCGGCTCTCCGCTGGTGGTGAACTCGGGGTGGCCAAGCGGGTCGATGCAGACGTTTCGGGGTTGACCGAGACCGGAGCGATCGTCGGCACGCCGCGTTACATGGCTCCGGAGCAAGCAGGCGAGGCAGAAGATCTTGACGGTGGCAGTGGACGTGTACAGCCTGGGTGTGGTGCTGTACGAGCGGCTGACCGGGGCAGACGCCGTTCATGGGGGAAACCGTGTTGGAGGGGGGTGCTGCGTCGCGGCCGAGGCGGGGGAGCCGCCGCGTCCGTCGTCGATTTGCCCCGGATTGGATCGAGACTTGGAAACCATCTGTCTGAAATGCCTGGAGAAAGAGCGCGCGACGCCGCTACAGCTCGGCCCAAGCGGTCGCCGATGACCTCCGCCGCTGGCTGGAGAACCGTGCGATCTCGGCGCGGCCGGTCGGGTCTCTTGAGCGGCTCGGGCTCTGGGCAAGGCGGCGGCCAGCCGTGGCGTCGCTAACCGCGGCGCTCGTGCTGGCGGCCCTCGGTGGGGTCGCGGCGGTAATCGCGGTCCAGGAGCAGGCTAACCGTCGGCTCAGCGCCAAGAACCTCGAGCTGGCCGCCGAGAAGGCGCGGGTCGAGGTCGAGAGGACCCGCGTCCAGCAGCGGTTCGAGCTGGCGCAGGAGGCGATTCGAACGTTCCACTCGGGGGTCAGCGACGACGTCCTGCTCAAAGAGCCGCAGTTCGAGAACCTACGGACGCGTCTCCTGGGCGGGGCTTCGGAGTTCTACGGCAAGCTCGAAGCCCTGCTTCGGGGACAGACAGACCGGTCCTCCCGGGCGGCCTTGGGGCGAGCCTACGACGAGCTCGGCGGCCTGACCGACGAGATCGGCAACAAGTCGAAGGCCCTGGAGGTACGCCAGAAGGCCGCTGGCCGTGCGGCGTGCCTTGGCAGAAGGGACCGGCCCGGGTGATCCGGCGAAACTCGACTTGGCCCGCGAACTCGTCTCTGCCGGCTGGCTAAATTATGAGCTCCATCATTATGAGGAGTTCGCGGCGCAGGCCGAGGAGGCGGCCTCCCTGACCGAGGGTCTGCGGGCGGCCGGCGACCCCCGGCTCGCCCTGGACGCCGAAGCCGTCCGCGGATTGGCGCACGAGCGACTCGCCATCTACATCGGCCCGGGCGAGTCGGACAAAGCCCTCGACCATCTCGCGAAGGCGATCGACTCGCTCCGGCGGGTCCTCGCCGCCGCGCCAGACGATCGCGAGACCCAGATCCTGATGGCGGAATGCCTCATGGAGAGCGGAGGCGTGTACGCGATCACCTTCCTCCAGCCAACCGAGGCCGCGGATCACTTTAACCAGTCTGTCGCGACTCTACGACCGGCTGGCGGGCGTCGACCGCGACTCGGTCGCCGCTCAGGCCAAGCTCGCGCACGTGTACGGTTCGAGGGGAAAGTACTGGTCGTTCGCCTCGGGCCCAATGGAGGCGGCGAAGGCCGACCTCGAACGGGCCCTGGCCATCCCGGCAACGGCTCGTCGCTGCCTACCCCACCAACACCTATTACCGGCATTTTCTCGGCTGGTCGGAGATGGTGCTCGCAGATGTCCCCCCTCGACTTGGCGGAAGGACGAAGTGCGGGCGGCCTACGATTCCGCAACGGCAGCCATGCGACTCCATGGCCGAGCGGAACCCATCGGGGTCTTCAAGGTCACGCAGGTCTTCCGGTGCTGCCTGGTGGCCCGGGCGGCGACCTCCTGGGCGGCCCTCCTGCAGTGGGAAGAGGGCAGCCGCGAGCTTCGCCGAGGGGCTTGCCGCCTACCCTGCAAACCCGCTACCCATTCTTCGACTGGGAGGTGGCTCGGCGCCGAGGCCGAGGCGGCCCGCTCGCCCGATCGGACCGATCTGCTGTCGCGAGTGGTTGCGCTCTACCTTCTTCGCGGCCGAGGCCCTGTCGAAGCTGGGACAGATCCGTCAGGCGGAGTCGGGCTTCCGTCGCGTCGTGGCGGTCCGCGAGGCGATCCTCGCCCGCAACCCCGGCCACCGGCAGTTCGCGATTGACGTGGCTCGGGACTTCGTACAAGCGGCTGTTTCGACCGCCAATTACCGGTCCGCCGTCCAGTCCCTCACCTACTTCGACCGGGCGGTCGAGGGCTTCGGCGGGTGCTGCCGCGGACGAACCGGGCGACACCACCGACGTGGGATGGCCGCCAATGCCTACCGCTACCGCGCGGCCGCATCGCTGTGCGTGTGCGGGCTCGACGAGCGCGGGCGCGACGCTGAGGTGGGACTCTGTGGTCCGCCGGGTGATGGCCTCGAGGCATCCGGCCCGAGGCGCCGACCGGCTCCACGTGGGGTATGACCTCGCCGGCCTCTCCCGGATCGCACGCCTGGCCGGACCAAAACCGCAACTGGCGCTCGCGGCCGCCGTCGGAGGCGGTCGAGCTCCATCGGCCGCTGATCGATGCCTGGCCCCACGAGAACCAGGGGCCTCTTCCCAGGCGGGCAGGCCTTGCTCGCCCTCGCCGGGGCCCTCCTCGACGACGGTCAGACGGCCGAGGCCGCCGGCAACGTGGGCCGGGCCGCCGAATTGCTCGACCGCATGATCCCGGAGGATTCGCTGGAAGTCACTCCCGCGCGCTGGCCCAGGCCTGGCTGGCCACCCTCATCGACCGCGAGCCCGGGCCGCCCGGCGTCGGGTGGACGGCAGTCTGCGACGAGCACCTCGCCGCGGCGATGACTGCCCTCACTCGGCCGCCGTGCTCGGCTTCCGCAACGGCGAAATGCTCGACGCCGAACCCGACCTTGACCGCCTCCGAACCCTCCCGGACTTTCGGATGCTTCGCCTGGAACTGGACTTCCCGGCCGATCCCTTCACTGCTGAGCGATTGGAAGCGGGACGGGTCCGATAAACTTGGTGATCCGGCGGGCGGAGCGATAGGTTGAATATCGGACCCGGCCCGTTTTCCGTTCGCACATCAGCACCGGATCAATAGTGTTCGGCACGAAATTTGGCCAAGGAATTGGCATGAGATTTCGTTAATATTCTAGTCCGTGGTCGTGGATAGCAAAAACCAGTGGAGCAGGTTTCCTAACCCGCTGGTTTCCTCCTTGACGCATCCAGGCGGGTTAGGAAACCACTGCGGTGAACATCTTGCCTTAACGTAACGTACTGTTAATAGAGGCATTTAGGAGGATATCAACAGGTCTTTCGTCCCCGGGAGGATCCCATGGAAGTCCCACGACGCGATACACTGACCCGTCTGCCTCTGGCCGAGGCCATCTTGACCTTGTGGCGGTGGGTGGCCGATTCCGGCTCTCTGGATCAGATCTTCGACGAAAACCGGGGCCGATGTTACGAGAAGATTCTCTCCTCCTTGCTGGTCTACCTCGTCCGCGATGCCCTCCTGGAATACGGCGGCAGCGGCCGGAAGAGCTTCGACGAGGCCAAGGACCGGGGCGAGTTGGAGACCTCGTTCCGCGCCGCCTACGGGAAGCTGAGGCGGATTCCGATCCCCGTGAGCAGCGGCCTGCTGGCCGGGTGTACCGCTCGGCTCCGTGAAGTGTATCCCGGCGAGCCCGAGGCCCAGACCCCGCTGCCGGCGAGACTGGACGACTATCAGATCGTCACCTTCGATGGCAAGGCCATCAAGCGGGTGGCCAAACGGCTCAAGCCGTTGTCGGGCGTCCCCGGGGGCCTGCTGGGGGGCGGGCCCTGGTCGCCATGGACCTGCGACCGGCTTGGCCGTGGCCATGCGTGCCCATCCCGACGGCGATGTCAACGAGGTCCGATTCGTGGGTGACTTGGTACCCAAGGTGCGGGGTTTCGCTGCTCCCGGGGAAGCGGCTCTGGGTCGCCGACGCCGCGTTCTGCGACCTGACTCAGCCGGCCCACTTCGCCGAGCAGGGGGACGCCTTCTTGGTCCGCTATCATCCCAAGGTCCCCTTCTACGCCGACGCGGCGTGGCCGGCCCAGATAGGGGCAGGATTGCCGCGGTCGGCAGTACGTGAGGGAGTAGGGGCTCCTGGGCAGCCCGCGGAACAAGAAGCGGCTGTATGTGCGGCGGATCACCTTGGCTCGGCCCGGCGAGAAGGACGTGATCCTGGTGACGAACCTCTGCGACGCCCAGGCAGTGCCGGCGGCGGACTTGCTGGAGGTCTACCTGAATCGGTGGGGGATCGAGCGGATGTTCCAGCAAATCACTGAGGTCTTCGGGCTGGCGCACCTGGATCGGTACCAAGCCGGAAGGGGTGATCTTCCAGTTCGCGATGTGCTTGTTGCTGTACAACCTGATCCAGGTGGTGCGCGGGGTGATCGCCGTGGGGGTCGAACTGGAGCGGAGAAGGTCTCCGGCGAGAGTTGCTTGAGGACGTGCAGCGGCAGATGATCGCCTGGAGCACGATAGTCGAGCCGGAAGAGACGATCGCTCACTTCGAGGAGGAGTGGGGCGTCGATGCGGGTGAAGGTTGCGCTAGTGAGCTGCTCAGCGGGTTGTGGAAGGATCAGGTGGTTGAAATCGCCGCCGAAGAAGCCACAAAAGCCGCGGAGGGAATTGCGGAAGCAAACGCATAGTTCGGTGTACCGGATCTTGGAAGCACATCAGCAACGACTTAAGAAGGAGAGGCGGCAGATCCAGCTAGCCTGAAGATGTTCACGGCAGTGGTTAGGAAACCCGCCCCACACCATCAACGACCGATGGATCACAGGCCAGAGCAAAACTCGGGCCGAACACTATCAGCACCGGATCGAACGGGCAAACGCCGTACTAACCCGAAGCGTGAGCGAGGGATACCGCCCGTTGCTTGCGGTGCGACGTCGGTCCCCTCGCTCACGCTTCGGGTTCGGTATGGGCGACGACTCGGTAGCTTAAGGTGGATTAGCGACTTGGCGACTTTCCTGATGGTGTTCAGCGATGCGCGGCAAAAATGCCCCCATGAAATCCTTGCACCGCTCTGTTACTCTATTGGTGGCGCTGGGTTTGCCCACATTCGCTTCGGGGAGGAGCCGTCGATCATGACCTGTCGAAAAACCGCCCTGGCCCTCGCGTGCCTGGCGGGATCAGTCGCCACGGCGGCGCGGGCCGATGATGTGGTCGCGAGGCAGGCAGCAAGATTTCTTCAAGACGTATTGCAAGGACTGCCACGGCGGCGCCAAGGACGTCAAGGAACGCATCAACGTCCTCAATCGCAATATCTTGCTTCGAGCGATTTCGACCCCACGGAGGAAGAGGCGTACATCGTGCCGCGCAAGCCCGACAAATCGCGGGTCTGGGAGTACATGGGCATCCCGAAGTACCAGATGCCCAAAAAGCGGCTCCGCAACCATCGATCGAGCAGCGGCAAATTATCTATAAATGGATCCTCGACGGTGCCGAGTTTCCCAAGGAGATCCTCCGCACCCCGGTCGACGACCGCTCGGCCCTCACCGCCGCGCGCGACCATCTCAAGAGCCTGCCGGCTGCCGATCGCCCCTATCAGCGGTACCTCTCACTCAATGACTTGCACAACAACAAGACCATTGATGAGGAAATCCTCCGAATCCACAAGGCGGCCGTCTCGAAGCTGGTCAACAGCCTGAGCTGGCAGACCGAGATCGTTTTCCCGCGCCGATCTACGGCGAGCGAGCGGTGGTCCTGAACCTCGACCTCCGCAAGCTGGGCTGGACGCTGCCGACTGGAGGGCGATTGGAGGCTTACCCCTACGGCGCGCCGCACACCAACCACGCGCCGCTCCAGGACCTGGAGGGGAGACCGCCAAACTGGGCGGGCCCGGCACCCGTCCGCCGCGGGCCGACTGGTTCGTGGCGACCGTCTCCCGCCCGCCGCTCGACGACGAGCTCCTGCGGCTGCCGGCAAGCCTGCGCGAGCTCGAGGCCAGGCTGAACGTCCCCCTGGAGGACGAACTTCGACCGCGACATCCTCCGCCGGGGCGGTCTGATCACGAGCGGCGTCTGGCGGACAACCGCCTGGTCGAGCGCCATCAGACCCCGTTCGGGGCCTACTGGCGGAGCTACCACTTCGCGGCCAGCGCCGGCGGGGCCACCTACTGTTTTCCCGCTCGGGCCGCGGTTCGAGGGCAATCCGTTCGACGACCAGGCATTCGAGCAGGCCGGCGGCGAGGTGATCTTCAACCTGCCCAACGGCCTCCAAGGCTACATGCTGGCCAACGCCAACGACCAGCCTGGACTCCGCGTCGCCGGTGGCCGTCGTCCGCGACCGCGATGAGACCTCCGGCACCCCCGAGGTCGTCAACGGGCTGTCGTGCATGGCCTGTCACAAGAATGGGATGAAGACCTTTTCGGACGAGATGCGCCACACCCCGCCGTCTTCGGCGACGCCAGGAGAAGATCCTGCGGCTCTACCCCCGGCCGCGGAGATGAACCTCTGCTCCCAAGGACGAGAAGCGCTTCCTTGCGCCCTGGAGCAGGCATCGGCCCGTTTCTGCTGTCGGGGCGCCGCCGGGAAGGGGGTCCGCGACCTGGTCGAGCCAATCGGTGAGGCGGCGCGGCTTACAGCAAGGACCTCTCCCCCGAGGCCGTCGCCGCCGAGCTGGGCCTGGCCGCGTCGCCGACATCCAGGCGTTCCAGAGCAGGGCGGCCCCCCCAGTTCCCGGAGCTGGGCCTCGGCCCGCTGCTCCACGCCCGGGCGGTCAATCCGAGCTCTGGGAAGGCCGGGGGCGGCTCGCTTTTTCCACCGGGTCGCGAACGCGCTGGGGCTGACGCGGACGCAGGTTTAGTTGTGAATCAGCCCTGAGCAGGGAGGAAGTCCGGATCGATCAACCCGTAACGATCCCGAAATGACATCCGAGACGGAGAAAACGACAATAGTCAATGAATACGAGACCAATGATCCACCGTGGTGGCATATGCACGGAGCCGTGAGAATCCTGTCTCACTCTCCGTTTGTCCCTATCGCCCCTGGTACCCCCGGCGGCGCGGCCGCCGACAAGGTGGGACGCTGGACAGGGCGCTCGCCGACATTGCCGGGAACGTGGCGGGCTGGCCAAGGACCAGAACGCCCGCGAGATCGTCGTCAACCCGATCACCGACACGGGCGACCTGACCCACACCGCCGGGCCCGGGCTGACCGAGACGCTGATCGAGAAGCCTCCGGGCGCCGAGGCCTCGGAGCCGTGCCCTGAAGGCCGACTGATCTTCTTCGGCGAGTACGCCTGGGCGAGGCCGAGAGCGGCGGCGTCCGTCAGGGTTCGCCGTCGGCACGGCTCGCGTTCAGGGTCACGCGCGAACGGCAAGCCTGATCGACTGCGGAGAAGAAATCCCTCGAGCGCCGACCGCGCGTGACCAACCCCAAGGACCTCGCCGTGCTGGGGGGCCGACGGTCTTCCTCCCCCCGAGCGCCCCCGGCCGCCGAGAACGACAAGAAGGTGCTCGACGCCTCGACAACAAGCCCGGCCTGTTCAAGATCGAGGGGACGAAGATCCGCCCCAAGGGGGCGCCCTACGCCATCGAGATGCTCGCGGCCCCCGGCATCGGGCGAGGCCGGCTCCGCGGCACGAGGCGTTCCGGCCCCGCGAGTCGAGGTCCGCCAGGGGATGCCGTTCCTGAAGGTCCAGCCGGGCGAGGCCGTGGCCGTGCGGATCATCAACGAGGCCAGCCACGACGCCGCCGCGACCGTCACACGTTGACGGCCTGAGCATGTTCGCCTTCCGCGATGACAAGGCCGATAAGAACGAGCACATCATCGTCAAGAAGCCGACACCGCCGGCGACGTCCTCGGCTGGTTCCGCAACCTCAAGACGTCGAGCGCCTTCCTCGTCGCCGACCTGCCCAAGGACCACCCCACGGCCGCGCTGCCGAAGAACCCGGCCAAGATCGGCGCGATCACCGTCACGTTCGCCGCGGCCTGGGACAAGAACGCCGACCGGCCCGCCGACGAGGATGGCACCCGCCAGGCCACCGAGATCGTCCCGGGTGCACCGATCGACGCCCCCTACGAAACGGTCCAAGCGAAATCGGCGGCTTCCGCGCGGCGGTGACGGTCCGTTACGATAAGATGTGAGGTAGAATCGTCTACAATCCCCGAGGTGGTGTGGGGGGGTCATAAACTAAAAATGTCGCCGCATCGCGTTCCCCGTGGGGGCCTGGCTGATCGCGCCGGCCTGCTCTGCCCTTGATCTTGACCGGTGAAGGCCCACGCCGAGGGGCAAGAACGGCCGCGCTGCTGGTGGGGGTCGACAAGTATCCGGAGGGGAGCGGGGTCCGTGCACGTCCCTCCTTATACCGAGCGGGACGTCGAGCAGCTCGCCGTAGTTGCTCCTGTGCGTCCGGCTACCGGCCCGAGCACGTCCGCGTGCTGACCCTGAAGCGGGGCAACGAGAACCCGCGGTTCCTGCCCTACGGTGCGCAATGTCCGCCGCGAGTTCGACCTGCTCGCCGCCGACCGCAAGCCGGAGGACTCGCCGCTCGTCGCCCTCTCGGGCCACGGCATCTCCAACAGGGTCAAGGTCCGGGGGCGGCAGATGGTCGCGAGCAGGTCAAGGAGACCGCGTTCTTCTGCCCGATCGAGGCCGATATCCACGACCCCGAGAGCTTCCTCTCGATCGACGATCCTTCGACGTCGGGCTCGATGGGAGCCGGGCGGGCGTGAAGGTGATGCTGGTCGACGCCTGCCGGAACGACCCGACTTCAGGGAAATCCGCCGCCATCGAGTTCCGCATGGAGCCGCCGCCTCCCTCCGTCTTTGGCCGCTCCGTTCGCCTGCTCCAACGGCGAGGTCGCCTGGGACTCCGGCGACCTTGGCGGCGGCCATGGTGTGTTCTTCCACTACGTGATCGAGGGCCTGAAGGGCGAAGCCGACCTGGACCATAACCACCAGATCACCCTCGCCGAGCTGACTGCCTACACCCAGGACAAGGTCCCCGACTACGTTTCACGCATGAAGAGTAAGCGACAAACGCCCTACCTGCAGTCGAGTGGCGGCAAGATCGCCTTGCTCGACATTCCGCGGACCGCCAAGCCGGCCACGATTGTCATGGAGAACACCGAGAAAGCCGAGGCAGGCGCACACGTGCCGCTCACCAAGGCAGCCACCCGTCCCATCGTCTTTGATGGTGTCGAATACAAGGTCAAAGAGAGCTCGCTCGAGGGCGATGAATGGACGCTGATCGTGACCGCGACCAGCCTGAAGATGGACCATATGATCCATTTCAGAGGCGGGCGAGCGATCATGAAGGGCGGGCGAACCTTCGAGATCAAGACTCCGATGGGGGTCGGCGAGCGGAGTACAGTGTCTCTACCGAAAGATGTCGAGATCGAGATTCCGTTGAAGATGGGCACTTTGCCTGACGACGCTAGGCAGTTCACGATGATCGAATTCAACCCGCCTCCAGGTGGCTTTGGTCCCGGCAGGTTTTCGAACGTGCATCCAGTCGTGTTTAAGAACGTCAATGTCGGTGACGGGACGACAGGCCCGGACGTTGCCGCGGAAGGTAACAAAGACGGGGCCAAAGAGGAAAAAGAGCCGGCAAAGACGGCCTCCCTGGCCAAGGCGATTTACGAGGGTGTCGACTTCAAGGTCAAGGAGAGCACCGTCGAAGGCAACGAATGGACGATGATCGTGAGTGCGACGAGCTTGAAGGTACCCCATTCGATCCGATTCAACCGTGCGCGAGCGATCACCAAGGCCGGGAAAAGCTTTGAGGTCAGGAATCCCATGAACGCCGTCCGGGGCGTGTCGCTGCCGAAAGGGGTCGAGGTCGAAATTCCATTGAAGATGGGCACGTTGCCCGATGACGTCACGCGATTCACCTTGGTCGAATTATACCTACCGGGGCGTAACAATTTGCGTCCCGTCGTGTTCCGGAACGTCAGGGTCGATCGGCCGTGATGAGAGAAGCGGGACAGGTCCGATATTGATAGAATAGGCAGTCTGGCGAGTGGAGCGATAGGTTGAACATCGGACCTGTCCCGTTTTCCCGTCTGGAGTCTCCAGGGATTGTCGGTTTCTGGCCTCGCGGTCTGGTCTCGACTCAGGGTTTGGTGGAGTCGTCGAAATGGATCCTACGCTCTCGACGATCGACTCGGTGCCCAATGACACCCACCCGACTGTTCAGGGCAAGTTGATCGAGGGCTACCGCAAGATGTCGTCCGCTCAAAAAGCTCGAGCGTGTTACGAGCGCTCAATCATGCCGTGCAGCAGCTCGCGGCGCTGATGGACATTCGGCGAAGGCACCCAAACGCGGGTGAGCGAGAGCAGGCGCTTCGCCTCGCATCACGCTGGATCGAGCCGGACTTGATGCTCCCGCGCGTTCGGTTGGGATGTTCGGAAGATGGGGTACTGAAGCTGTCCGAGCGGCGTCTATAATTACCCCGCTATCGTCTACGAACCCGGTTGCGGGTTGCCAGTCGTGCGACCGCGTACTCCTTGCAGGCGAGCGGGGAGCGTGAGCTCCCTGTCCACCAGCCACGATGCGGGAGTCGATCATGGCCGATCAAGTCGATAACGACCGTGCGTCGGCGAGCTGAGGAACAGAAGGACAGGGAGCTCACGCTCCCCGCTCGCCATTTCCCTGCGAGTTATCCCGCGAAGCAGTAGTAGCGTGTGGGTGCTTCCGACAACTTTGCGATCCGCTCATGCGTTTCCTGTCCAGGTCAGGTCGACGAACCGCTCCATGAGGCGGTAGCCCGGGTCGAGAAGGGGCTGGCGCGGGTCATTGGCCGCAGCTCGTCGTAGAGTCGGCCGGATGCGCGGGGGCCGTGCCGGCCATTGCCCAGGCCACGGGCTCCGGTCGTGGGAGCGGGTCGGCAAAAAGGTCGAGTGGTCGGGAGAGATCAGGATGCGCCACCATCGTATTACCACTCGGGAGCCTTACGCAGTCGGCCCGACGATGTCGCGGTCGATCCGCTCGAGCGCCTCCACCTTCGCGGTGCCGCCCTTCGTGGCTGGCTTCGTCGGGTGCCTCGATATGGACGCAGACGATGTCATACTTTTCGATGGCCTGTATGGCGGACCGGCCTTTGGCGGCGTAGTCGGTGTCGAGGTATCCGGTCGCGCCCGGGACATCGATCACGAGCCCAGCCGGCCAGCACCCCCACTCCCCTCACCAGGTCGACCGCCGAAATGATCGCCCCCTTCAGTGCCGTAGATCGGGAACTTGGGCAGGCTGGGGGCCCTGCCCGGCCCCAAAGCCAGATCGCGCTGGCCGGCGGATTGCCCGCCTTGATCCGGGCCTGGTTGACCGGGTGGCCGCCGAGCACCCCGTTCTTCATAGCGCCCTGAGTCGCTCGTTCCGGCCGGCGGGGCAGGTGGTCCGCGGCCGGCTGGTCGGGATGGTCGTGGGGCGGGTCGGTGACGGTCTCGTCGGTGAAGGCGTAGTGCCCGGCCGGCCGCGAAAGATCATCAGGTTGCGGTAGCTGACGCCCGGGCGGGGCCCCGACTCGACGGGGGACCCCAAGTCCGCCCCGGATCGCCTCCATCAACGACCGGCCCTCGGGCGGGTGATGTGGCCGGCCGTGAAGTCAGTGAGCTTTCCGTCGCGGACCGTCATCAAATGCAGCGAACCGCCAAGTCGTCCGGCCCGAGCTCGACCCCCATGGCGGCGGCTTCCAGCGGGGCGCGGCCGGTGTAATACCGCTCGGGGTCGTAGCCGAACAGGCTGAGGGTCGCGACGTCGCTGGCGGGCAGGAAGCGTCGGGCACGTTCCGCGACCGGCCGATGACCCCTTCCTGGCGACCGGTCCATCTCGGGAATCCGCGCCGCCTCGAAGCGGCGTCTCGCCGGCGAGCCCGGGCAAATGGCTCGTCGGCGGCCCCGTCGGGTATCACCATGACAAACTTGGTGCTCGGCATCCTCTCGTCGTGCCCCGTGCGACGTTTTCACGCGCCTATCGAGCGGCAAAGCATTTGCTATCGTCATGGCCGTTGTATGCTGGCGATCGCGAGATTTCTCTAGGATCCTTCTATCCTTTCCCGACGCCTGCAGGGAGCGGCGTCGTCTGCTATGGCTGAGAACGGACCGGCTGGCCGTCGGATCGCGGCCTTTTCGAGGTGGAGGTGTGCTTCTGTCCATTCGGCGGCTTTCTCGAATCGCTTCTCTTCCTTGCGCCCTCTTTGCTCTCCCATTCCTTCACCCGCTCGACTCCCGTTAGCCGTGCATCCAGTTTCCGACATTGTCCTGTTATCGCCCGGGCCTCGGTTTGTTCTCGAGTGTGACGACGTCCGCCTTTGCCTTTTCCTCGGCCTCACTGTAGTTGTAAGCCATCTGGCGGTAATAGGCGTCGACATCCTCCGAGACGGACTGCGCTGCCGGCGAGGCTGAAAATCGTGCGCCCCACCAGCAAAACGGCCCACGCCCGCCCGCGACCCGCTGTCTGGTTTTCGACATCGCCACGACCTCCTTGTCGTTGGTTCTGTCCGGACGCGTCACTTATGATACTAATCGCGGCAAATTGAAATGGCGTTGCGCCGTCACGGTGTATCTCACTTTCTGGTGTTCGCATGATAAGAACATCTGGGAAATCTGGCAATCTCAGTCTTCCACGCCGAGACAAATGCTGGGTGCGTGGACGACGTCGAGCCGGTCGATCTCACACAAGGCGGCGTGGAGATCGGCCTGGACCGCCAGGTGGGTCATGATCACCAGCGGCACGGGGCTGTCGTCGGGGGCGTCGTCGCCAGGGTCGTGCTGGATCACGCTGGCGATGCTGATCCCTTGCTCGCCCAGAACTGGGCGAGCTTGGCCAGCACGCCGGGCCGGTCGGCGATCGTGAACCGCAGATAGTAGCGGCTCTTGACCTGACTGGGGGCGTGCAGGACCGGCGGGCCGACTCGGACCAGAGGTTCGAGCACCGCGACGGCGAGCCCGGCCCGGCCGGTGACGACGTCGATCAGGTCGCCGACGATGGCCGAGGCGGTCGGCATGGCGCCCGCCCTCGGCCGTAGAAGAGCGTATCGCCCACCGCGTCGCCGACGACGCGGATCGCGTTATACGGGCCGCGGACCTCGGCCAGCGGCGTCCCGCGCTTCACCAGGGTCGGCGCGACGCCGCAGCTCGAGCCCCGCCGCCGAGAGCTTGGCCAGCGCCAGCAGCTTGATGGCGTAGCCCAGCTCGCCGGCGTATTTGAGATCGGCCAGATGCAGCCGGTCGATTCCCTGGCGCGGAATCGCGTCGAGCCGGACGTTGGCTCTCAAACGCCAGCTGGGCCAGGATCGCCAGCTTGTGGGCGGTGTCGGTGCCGTCGACGTCCAGGGTCGGGTCGGCCTCGGCGTAGCCAAGCTGCTGGGCCTGGCGCAGGGCTTCTTCGTAGGGCAGGCCCTCGCGGGTCATCTGGGTCAGGATGAAGTTGCAAGTGCCGTTGACGATGGCCGCCAGGCTCTGAACCTGGTTGGCCGCCAGCGCGAACCCCAGGGCCTGGACGATGGGGATTCCGCCGCCGACGCTTCCCTCGAAGGCGACCGCGCGGCCGGCAGCCGCGCCTGCGGCGAAGACCTCGGTCCCGTGCTCGGCCAGCAGGGCCTTGTTGGCCGTGACGACGTGCTTGCCCGCGGCCAGGGCCGCGCAGCACATACTGCAGGCCGGCTCGGTCCCGCCCATCGTCTCGATGATGATGTCGACCTCGGGGTCGTCGATCAACTGAGCAACGTCGGTCGTGAGCCGAACGCCGTCGAGCCGGACGGCCCGCGGCTTGTCGCGGATCGCGAACCGCGGCCCACGGCGAGCCGGATCCGCCGGCCGGCACGACGCGCGATCCGGTCGGCGTGCTCGGTCAAGAGCCGCGCGACCCCGGTACCCACCGTCCCCAGGCCGATCAAGCCGATTGTGACGTGTTCCATGTCCGCGATTTGTTGATCGCGGCTCGGGTCGCAGGCGAAGAGTCGGTCGACCGGGAGGCATCGTCCGGCTCGCGTCGAGCACGGCCACTTGTCCGCGACGAACACGGTCGGTTGATCCGGTGTTGCCGCTTGTATAGACCGACGATGTTAACTCCGCGACCTGGCAGCAATTGCAAGCTGGAATCACAACACCGCCAGCGGCCCGCGCGTGACGCCGTACTGGTTGCTGGCCTTCAAGCTTGCGCCAGACGGCCTTGCCCTCGCGTTCGCCGGCGATGACCTGTCGATAGAGCGTGATCGTGCGCTCGACGGATTGGGGCGAATCGTCGACAAACTCGATCCGCAGGAAGCGGGCGCCGTGTCCTTGCAAGCGTGGCAGATACTCGGCGGCGGTTTGCGGCACGGCGTTGTAGAGCGTGTTGCGACAGCCGACATCCGCCTTGAGCGGATGTTCCTTGCCGACGCGGTCGCGTAGCTTGACGTCGTGGTGGTCGCAGGGGCGGCCGCAGTTGGTCGCGTCGGTACCCGGTGAGAGGAACGCGCAGATAGACACAATGCTCCATGTGGAACATCGGGACCTGCTGATGGATCACGACCTCGAGCCACGAAGGCGGCGTGGCGTCGAGCAGGTCCAGGAGCTGGTCGACGTTGAGGTCGTAGGAGGCCGTCACCCGGGCGGCCCCTCGGTCCTTGAGGAGCTCGACGGTGAGGGGATTGGCCGCGTTAGCGAGAAGTCCGCCACGAAGGGGATGCCCCGCTCCGAGCAAAAGGCCAGGCCGCCGGCATTGCGGACCAGGATTCCATCGGCGCCCTGCTTGGCCATATAGCCGAAGAGGTTGGCTTCGCCAGGCTTCTCGATGCGAGGAGTCGCCAGGTAGATGGCCGCCGAGCCGCGGTGAGCAGCGGCCACCGCACTTGCGTATTGCTTGATGTCCTGATAATCGGCGTAGATCGTGGTGATGCCGATCCCCACGGCCGCCTCGATCTGGTCGGTGCGGCGACACAAGACCGCCAGCTCGACCGCGCGGGGCGATCGCATCGGTCCTCAACTGTCGTTCGCGTTCGGCCCGGATGTCTTGCAGAGCCCGGGCAGGACGGGCTCGGCCGCGATTGACCGTGCCGGCACCGTCGACGCCATCGTCTCCAGCCGGTCCACCAACTCTCGGCGCAACTGATTGAGCAGGCTCATGGGCACCATCGGCCGGCCCTCGATGGTCGCCTCCAGGCCGCGGAGCTGATAGATCGTCCCGCCCAGGCGACCGAGCTGGGTTGTGAAGAGGGCCATGTCGGCGGCTTGAGTCTCGGCCTTCGCCAGCGGCTCGGCTCGATTGCACGGTGGCTCGATCGCCGGTCGCGGCCAGGCCCGTGATTCGGAGCGGCTCGCCGGCGATCGCCTCAACTCGAAGGTCCAAGGCCACCTTGCGAGCGGCGGCTCCTTCAAAAGATCGGCGCAGCCGGCGAGTGAGCTCGGGGTCGTCGGTCTTCCAGACCCGCTGGCCGATGGCGAGCGCGCGCAGGTCGATGTCTTCCCGACCGAACCGAAGCTCGACACGGACCGGAGTGCGTCGGTATCCGGTTCGGGGCCAGTCGGTCTCGCTGCGACTCTTGACCCAGACGGACGACCTCGTAGACGCGGCCTCCTTGCTCGGCGCGGCCGGTCGCTTCGTCGCCGTCGAAAACCAGGCCATCGCCCGGCTTGACGGGCGCGGCCACGCGTGAGCCGGACGCCCGCTTTGGTAATGGACTGCACAACACCGAGAAGGATGCCTCTCTTCTTGGCGTAGTCGCCCCGGACCAGGACCTTGTGGTTGTTCCGTCCAGGAACCCGTGGGAGAAGCCACGAGAAAAGGAGAGCTGCATCTCCTGGACGTCGCGAGGCGTGAAGGGGACCGGCTGACCGGCCCATGCGGCGTCAATCGCCAGGCGGTAGTGCCGCGTGATATTGGCGACGTACTCGGCGGTCTTCAATCGTCCCTTCGATCTTCAGGCTGGCGACGCCCAGCTCGATCAGTCGGGAATCAGGTCATAGGCGGCCAGATCCTGTGGACTCAGGAGGTACTGGACATCGTCCAGATCGACGAGCCGGCCGTCGCAGACGATTTGATACGGCATGCGGCAGGCCTGGGCGCACTCGCCGCGATTGGCGGAGCGGCCACCCAGGGCCTCGCTGGTCAGGCACTGACCCGAATAGGCCACGCACAACGCGCCATGGACGAACACTTCCAGAGGGAAGTCGATCGCCTGGCGGATCCGGCCGATCTCGGCCAGGGCTAGCTCGCGGGCCAGAATGACGCGCGTGCAACCGAGGTCACGAGCCAGGGCGACCCCCTCCGCGCTGGTGATCGACATCTGGGTCGACGCGTGGATCTCGAGGTCGGTCGTGATGGCTCGAATCAACCGGGCCAGGCCCAGGTCTTGAATGATCACCGCGTCGACGCCGGCGCAGGTCAGCTCACGAACCGTAACTTCCAGATCGGGCAGCTCGCCGGGAAAGACGAGCGTATTCAGGGTCACGTAACCTTTGACACCGCGGCGATGTAAGAGAGCCATCACCTCCGGCAAGTCGGTCCCGTCGAAGTTGTTGGCCCGGATCCGAGCGTTAAACCGCTGGAGGCCGAAATAGACGGCGTCAGCGCCGTTCTCGACCGCGGCGATGAGACACGTCCGATCCCCGGCCGGAGCCAGGAGCTCGGGCTTGCCGTGCGGGCCACTGACGTTCTGAGTCGGCCTCAATTCCAACCTCTCCACCGGTGCCGGCCTGATCGCCGATCGGTCGCAGCGTCTTGATCATCATGCCGATCTTGTTCGTTCGTGGATTGTGCGAGCAGTTCCGTTCTCCTCAGTGTCCTTGATTGATTGTAACGCCAACGCGCGGAATCTTCATCGTCGTTCGAGACATACGTGTCCGGGCGAGACTCGGTCCGAGCCGGAATCCGTGATCCGCCCCGACCGAGCCTCGGCCCAAATTCACACAGGTCAAGAATTAAGCGATCGGTTCGGCGAACCGTCGGCCAAAGATCAGGCTGAGGACAAACAGCACGACGAACACGAACAGAAGAATTCGAGCGATGTAAGCGAAATCGCCCTCGAGGCCGATGAAGCCGAACACACCGGCGATCAGGGCGAGGATGGCGAAGATCAGAGCATAGCGGAGCATAAGCGAACCCCCTCTTGGTTGAGAAAAACGGTGGCCCGAAGCGCGAACTCGACGAGAGGCAACTCCGGCACGATCCACGAGACGGATTGGTCGTCATTTGCCCGCGTCTTTGATTTTCTTCCCAGCGTTCTGGACCGCGTTACCGACTTTCTTGGCCGCCTGGCTCGCCTTCTCGGCGGCTTTGTCAGTCACTTCCTTAGCCTTCGCCGCTCCCGTATCGATCCCGTCCTTCACTTTGTCTTTCACGTCCGCCATGGCTACACTCCCAGGATCAAAGGTTGCTTTCTCGTTGAAGGGTTTAACTCCACATCAGTTAAACCTTGCGACGCTATTCACCGCAATTGTGATGCCACAACGGACACGACCCAACAATTTCGGATCCGGCCACAGGATCGATCACGAGATCGAGATCGTTGCCTGGCCTTGGGACCTTCTCATCGTTGGCCTGGGTGACCTTGAGGATTCTGCGCCCCCTTCTGGAACGTGACGCCGCCCACGAAGGTGTGTGTGCCATGGTCGGCCGGGTGTGAAGGTGTATTCCTGGGTGGTGAAATTCGCCAGACCGGTGGTCTCGGGGCGAGGGGCCGATTTTGAGACTCTGGGTAGACCGCTTTTGGGAATACCGTCCAGGAATCCGTGGGGCTGGTGAACGCGATCGTGCCGTTGTAGTTGGTCAGCGGTTGCCCCTGGGCATCGAGAGCGGTGACCTCGAAGCTGATCGGCTCGTTGATTGCACTGTGACGGACCAGGGCGTCACGCGGAAGGAGGTAGCCTCCAATGGCGTGACCGTGATGGTGACGGGGGCCGAGGTGCTCTTGGCGAAGCGGTTGGAGCTTGGCGTGTAGACGGCCTCGATCTGATGGACACCGACATTTTGCAACTTATCGGTCGCCAGATCGACTTCCTGATCAAACGCGCTGACCGCGACCTTGCCCAACACGATTGGGTGCGGGGACACCGTCGTGAAAGCTACAGTCCCGCCCGCCAGGCTGCTATTGGCGTTCTGGACGGTCAGCTTGAGCGCCGACTGCCTGCCCCGTCTCGACAAGACTCGTCTGCGTTCGGAGGGTCGTGACCGTGGGGGCGTTCTGCGTCGCGGGCGTGATCGTTACGGTCACAGGGACAGACGTGCTGGCGGTGAAATTCTTGTTGGCCGGAACGAATTCAGCCTCAATCTGGTCGGACCGATTTCTTTCAGCTTGTTCGTGAGATCGAGACTGCGTCTTTCGCATTGGACTGGTCTGAGGGCTCGAAATGCCGAAGACTGAAAGAAGACCCGAGCTGGAAGACGAGTATTTTGGCTGAGGTTCAGGTTGAGGGGACTTTCGCCAGAACGACGGGGCTTGGTGAATCGGTTAGGAAGTCGATCGTCCCCGAGATGGTTGCCACTTTTCCGGCATTCACCTGATCGCCTGTGCCGGCGTCTTTCACGGTCGCGACCAGTGGGACGAACTGGCCCGATTCGGCGATGGGTGCCCCGACGGGACAGTAATGGCGGTGGGCACTTCACTCGGCAGGGGAATCACCTTGACCGTAACGGGAGCTGCGACGCTCGCGGAGACGTGTGTATGCCGGGAATATACTCCGCTTTGACCTGGTAATTGGCGATCTGCGTGAGCTTCTCGGTCGAAATGCTGGCGTCGCCCTGTTTGTTGACGTCGACATCTCCGAGGACGAGTTTTTGGGGTGCATCGACCACGAACTCGACCTTACCTGAAGCGATCGGCCCATCGTTACTGGCGTTCTCCACCGTTGCGGAGAAAGTGACTCTCGCCCCGGCGACGGCGGTTTTCAACGACGTCCGCAGAGTCGTGATGGACGACACCTGCGACTGGGATGCGGCGATTGAGGCTCCATTCCCGCTGAGCAGTTTCCGCCCTTCCAGCGACTCCAGCACCCAGCCCGAGCCGATCGGACCCCGCCGCCGCCAGTCCCGACCCTGCCGCCGCGCAAAGTAAGACATCATGCCCTCATGGCTAATTGACATTAACCTAAACTGCATTCGAGCAATGACTTGTGCGGTCGCTTTTGAAATGGATCTCGACCATGTCTGCGAAAGAGATCTTCCGACCCCGGGACGGGCATGGGCATCATAGTTTCTTGCTCAAACCTGTCAAGGCGGAGCGAGCCCTGACTGAGCGGTATACCGGCAAGCGGAAATCGCTCGATCAATTCGTGGACAACGCATCCCATGCGACTGCCTCGGATGACGACGCGGGGAATCATGATCTCGATCGCGGTCGTTGGCTTCAGCCTGGGCCTGATGATCAAGCTCACCTTGGCTTATTCCGCTGCTGTTGCTGATGGCGCCGTTTACCCGGCCACAGACCATCATTGTGGGCGTGTGTGCCTACGCTGCGACTCCGTCCCATCTCCCACTCGATCAATTCGCCGCGAACCGGGCGAGGCTGGCGTGTATTTCATCGGCGACAAGGATGCATGAAAGAGCTTACGACAATAAGGGCGGTAAGTTCAGTAGCTTTTGACGCGGATTGCCGAGGCCAAAAAAATTAGTTTTGGCTCTTCGGGGAATCGTGGGGGTAACATTTCGGCTTGGTTCAGAACCGGAATTGTTCGGGTGACGGGACGGCTGGCTGGCGAGCCCGAAACAGAGTTTCAGGTACGAATTCCACAAGAATGGCAGTGGTTGGCAGGGTTTTCGGAGGTCTTTTTTGCCATCTCGCTCGGCCCGGAGGCGACGCGGAGCGGGGGATTCTTTGGGGATGGGCCGAGCTGAGATCGCTAGAGCGTAAACCACTCGTATGCCGAGCCTTGTGTCGGTCGATTCCGTTTATCACCGGCACGGTTCAAGAGGAGGGTAGCAGTTCAGCCAACCCGAACCGTACCCTCCTCTTGAACCGTGCCACATAAGCGCGATAACCATGTTCCTCCCGGTTCCGCGCTGGCCAAACGGTTGCTGCGTCCGGCTTGGTACAAGCGCGTATTCCGCTGGTACACGGCAGCGGGCGCGGCTTGCACAATCGTAAAGCCAGGCCATGCTTGGGATTTGAGCCTCTTGAGCGAGTGCTCCCAGCGTGCAAAAAGTGGCAGTGGTTGGCAGTAGGTGGCAGCTTTTTGCGAGGCTTCGTGCCGTTCCGCCCGCGACTTTTTACGCGGGTCCTCATCGAGAATCGCATTGGATTGTTGTGAATCTGAGGTCAATCTGACCGTCCACCGGGAGAGGCCGCGGCAGACCGCCGCCTGGAAAAAGCCGGGCCACCTGAAGATGGGCACTCCGTCGGCGATAAAGATGACGACCCTGGTTTTCTGGCTTTCGGGGCAGAGTTCTTCCACGAGGAGCACCGACGGGGGCGCGATGGCAAGATTCCACCGCGTCTGCGTTCTGCCCCACTCGGCCGTTCCGAGCCCCGTGGGGCCGAAGCAGGCCGGCATGCCCCGAAGGGCGACGAAAAATACGAAAGCAAGTGATTTGAGCATTGTGCTGATCGATTCGTTCGAGCCGGAGGTCAGAACCATCCTTCGGAGGTTCGCCCGGCTTGAGAGCCGCTTTACGTTCTGGTGAGCCGGCGGCGGCGAGCCCCAAACAGGGTTTCAGGTACGAATTCCACAAGAATGGCACAAAATGGCAACAAATGGCAGCTTTTCGGAGGCCTTTTGTGCCATCTCGCTCGGCCCGGCAGCGACCCGGAACGGGGCTTTTTGGGGATGGGCCGAGCTGAGATCATTAGAGCGCAAACCATTCATACGCCGAGCCTTGTGTCAGTTCGATTCCGTCCGTCACCCGCCAACCTCGGGCCGCTGGATCGAGGGTGTCGAATCGCCCCTTTTGACCGTGACAACCACGCGTCGAAGGCGCGTACCAGCGAAGGCGAGGTGGTCCAATCATCTCACTCGCGACGTAAAGTCGATTTGCCAAAGGCTTTTCATTCCGACCACCTCGCCCCGACGGGGGAGAGGTCGGCCGCAGGCCGGGTGAGGGGGTCGCGCCGCAGCGCGCAGCAAAAACCCGGAGCGTGCCGATCGCGCCCATCGGCGCGGTCAAAGTTAACTTTGCATCAGCCCACGCGGTGCGCACCCCCAGCGCACTCAGTCCCTATCTATTACAATGGTGTGTTTTTAAAATTTCGTACATGCACCTACGCCGTCAGGGGCATGAAATTCGATCGGAACATACTGTCCAGAATGGATTTAAAATTTTCCGAAGAATTCTATAAATAATACCGTTGCGCGCACGGCACGGCATTAACCAGCGCACCTTTATGAGGCAGCTTTCTTGTTCCCAACGGGTCAAGCGGCGAATTGGGGCAGGGGACGATCTGGATCGTCCGGGCGAATCGTCAATGGGTGTTCACAAGCTCTGATCTGTGGAGCTGCGGATCCGACGATAGGGGGTCGGGAGCCGATTCAGGCCTTCGGCTCCTGACCCCTTATCCTCACCGCTTTTCTTGCCCTTGAATCGACGCATGCACCCGCAGGCCGTAGGTTTGGGTAATCCCCCCTTTCCCGACGGCAGGGCCGGTCGGATGGCGTGTTACGTTGCCCGCTATTTGGCACGGTTTCTTCGACGGTAAATGGCACTGTCAGGTACTCGTTGGAATCGGCTCTCCGCTCATGGGCCACCTTGTACTTGAATTACGGCTCGGTCCAAAGAACATCGCGGCGAGAGAAATACTGAGTTACGTACTGCTTGCCCACGAACAGGTAGACCGTCTCGACGGATTCGCCGTATTGGTTGAACAAGCTCTCCGCTACAACCAAAGCATGCTCTTCGTTCATGACCGGTCGGAGAAGGTCTCGCCCATTGATTCGGGCCACGATACGGAGTTGCTCTTGGCTTCGGTCTTGCTCATTGTCCATCGGCCTCCTTTGAGCTCTCGATTGCGTGGGTTAAGTTCGACGGTAAATGACACGGAACCAGGGCCTACAATCGATACAAGCTTTATAAATCATCTCTATATAACATAATATTTATTATTGGACCTTGATGGGGTGTATGGGCGTGGACGGTCGCGGTCGGCGCAATCGGCGCAACCGGCCGCGGGGGCACTTCGGAGCACGCAGGGCCATTGCGAGATGGTCGGGGGTCGCCTACAGTCGCCGATGGCGCCCGGCGGGGACGTCTCGCCGGGCCGAGACTCGCCCCGCAATCGGGAGGCTGTCGATCATGCCTCGCTATACGCTCGAGACAATCGTCATTGTTCTTCTCATCCTCTGGCTCTTGGGCTGGCTGGTGGTTCCGGTCGCCGGGAACCTGGTCCACCTGTTGCTCGTCGTGATCCTGGTGGTGGCGGTGATCAGGGTCCTGCAGGGGCGGAGCCCCCTGGCTTGACCCTCGGGGGCTGGCCCGCCTCCCCATCGGTGCTGTTGTCGGCACGACCGGCAGAGCTTGCCATCACCGGACATGACAGCCCTTACCAGACGTCGCGCGCTCAGCCCGAGAACCGTGGGTTCGGCATTTCAGACCTCGGTTGCCATGTCGATGAGCTGCCAACACAATTGCATACAGTGGCCCGAATAGCGTCGAAGAATCCGCTACAGATACTGCCGAACTTAACAACGAGGTACCGCACAACATGGCCGAACAGTGCTGGATAATTCTGATGAATGAAGAGAATATGCATGAAGGCATTACTTGGGCCCCAGGGCACTGGCCGTCGCTCTGTTCACGGCCGGTTCTGCGGATTCCCGGAGCTTATGCAGTGGCGCGCTCGAACGCTGGGTTTGTCCGGATCGCGTCAACATCAGGATCGGTCTCGACATCGACCACGTTTCGGAAGCCATTGGCAACCGCCTGCTCCAGGCAGCTCGCGGCGCTGGCCGCGTATTCCTCGCCGAGCTTGGTCTCTTCCACGGCCGGATTTCCGCGCATCGGGACTGCTATCGCCATGGTGCACAAGGCATAGCAGCGCATAGGTTGAGGAGTGTGTCCACGTCCTTGGACGATTGCTTGCGAATTTCCTCAGCTTTCTGGGCGGCGGCTTGAGACTCGCCGCACCGCGCCAGGTTGACCATGTAGTCCTTCTCGTTGGGAAGTTCGCGGGATCCTTGTCCGCGACGGCGCGGCGCATCTGGTGCCTGGCGTAGGTCTGGGCGGCGAGATCCTGGTTCTGAAGCCTCAGGTAGGCGGTTCCCAGGATGTAGATTGCTCGCGAGAGATGTTTCTTGATCTCTTCGTTTTTGGGATCGGCGTCGAGAATCGCCTGGTAGCGGGCCTGGGCATTCAGGAGGGATTTCTTGCCCTCCTCGGGATTGCCGGTGCGCAGTGGAAGTCGCCCAGGCGTTCGTGCTCGAAGGCGAGGAGGATTTTTGCGAGGAAGTTCTCGGGTTGCCTTCAAGGGTTTCTTCGCGCAGCTTCAGGCATTGGTCGAATAGGCGCGGGCCGCGGCGAGATCCGCGAATGGAAGGCCGCCTCGGCGGGTCGTGGTAGCAGTCGCCGACCCTCATGATGGGGAGAATGACCTCGGGCTCAGCCTTTCGCCATTCCTCGCGGCGCCTAGCGCTTGCGTGTAGTATTCGCTCCCTTCCACCGGGCCGTCCGCGATGTTGCCCAACGCGCTAGTAGAGGTCGGCCACAACCCATTTGCGCTCCATCAGGGGCGGTTCACCGCTCCTGGGATGTTCGACGAGATCAGTGGCGATGGTCAGACCCCGTTTGTATTTCGCCCGCGCCCGCGCATCGCCCTTCGCATGAAGATCCATGTCACCCAGATTCCGCCACGATTTGGCAACGTCGAACCGGGCGAAATCGTCTTTCGGACTGACCCGAGCAATGTTCTCCCTGATGTCGTGGGTCTCCTGAAGCTGTTTGTACGCCTGATCGATCTGGCCGAGTCACGGTAGAGGTCACCCATCTTGCGATGTGCGTCAGCCAGATTGCGGAGATTGGACGGGTCCTTATCGTCATCCATGCGGGCAATCAGGCGCCTGGAGGCCCTCGATAGCCGGTTCCAGGATCTGTTGTTTGAGATCCTGGAAAGCTGGCTTGTCTTTGAGCTTCTCTTGAACCTTGCCGATCAGTGTGGCGTAGGCCTTGCTGGCGGAGTTGCCGAATGCCTTGGCCTTCTCTTCGTTCTTCTTCGCGGGCCTTTTGGCTGATCTTGGCGATCCGAGCATTCTCATCGGCTCGCTCCTTTTGTGCCTTGATGCTGATCGCGGCGTTAAGGGATCCGGTCGCGACGACGAGGAGGAGGGCCGCGATGGTTCCCCACATGACCGCCCACTTCGGATTCCGCTTGCACCAGCGGACCGTGCGCTCGATGCTGCCCACCGGCCGGGCGGGATCGGCTCGCCGTTGATAAAGCGATGCAGATCGTCGGCCAGCTCGAAGCAGCTGGCATAGCGGTTGGCGGGTTCTTTGCAGGCACTTCAGGCAGATCGTTTCCAGGTCGCGCGGCACGCTGGGCTGGAGCCGGCTGCGGCGGCACGGGCTCGTCGCGTCATGACCTGCATCGACGTGTCCATCGGCGTCGCCGCCGGAACGGCGGCCGGCCGGTCAGCAACTCGTAGAGGATCGCGCCCAGCGCGTAGACGTCGGCGGCGGGCCGACGTCCCGGATGTTGCCGGCGGCCTGTTCGGGGGCCATGTAGCTGGGCGTGCCCAGGATGGCGCCGCTCTGCGTCTGGCCGAGTCGTCCTCGTCGAGCTGCTTGGCCAGGCCGAAGTCGGTGATCTTGGCGATGCCGTCGCGCGGTCATGAGGACGTTGGCCGGCTTCAGGTCGCGGTGGACGATGCCGTGCTCGTGGGCGGCGTGCATGGCCCGCGCCAGGGTCTCGCACCAGCACGCGCGGCCTCGCGCGGCGGCAGCGGCTTGCCGCCGAGCTTGCGGTCGAGGCTGCCGCCGTCCACGAACTCCAGCGAGAAGAACGGCAGGCCGTCGCTGCTCGCCGACCTCGTAGATCTGCACGATGTTCGGGTGCTGGAGCGTGGCGACGGCCTCGGCCTCGGTCGCGGAAGCGGGCCAGCTCGGCTCGCGGCCGGCATGGCCGCCGCTGAGGATCATCTTGAGGGCGACGAGGCGTTGAGCCCGCCTGCCGGGCCTTGTAGACGACGCCCATGCCGCCCCGGCCCAGCTCGCCGAGGATCTCGTAGCCGGCGACGGAGGCCAATCTCCGGCGGGGCCGGCTTCGTCATCTTCCGATAGCCAGGAGCCAGTCTCTCTCGAGCCGGACCCGGGCGTGGGTGTGGCGGCGAAATCGACCGTGGCTCCGGACGCCTCGATGGTCGCGACCGCGGGCTTTTCCTGTTCCAAGGGTTGCCGCCAGGGTTGTCGCGGAATCGTCCACGGTGGGACCAAGATCCCTGGGAGGGAGTTCCTGGCGTCTGGGGCCAGGGGATCGACCCTCGCACCGGCGGATCGGCGTGCGCGGAACCGTCCCATAGGGTACTTCGCGTCAACGTCAGCGCCGGTGAGCGGTGCCGTCGCGCCAGGTACACGCGACGGCGCCGGGGCCACCGGCTGGGCTCCGAGATCGATTGTTTCGCCCGGGTCGGCGGGAGCAATTCGCCGTTCCAGCTCGTTCGTCGGTTCGTTCATGGCGGTTCCGAGGCCAAAAACACACCCCGTCCGCCAAGGGGGTTGCATCCGAAGTTCTTCAGGACAGCGCGGAACGTCGGCGTTACGGTGACGCTTGCTGTGCGAGTCTGGAGCGAGTGGCGAGGCGGAGCCCGAACACCCTATCATCCGCCGGCTCGCCCCCCAGCGCCAGGCCCAAACCAACGTTTGTGTCACCAGGGGCAAAGTAGCCAGCCTGAGAAAGACAATTTGGGTATCGAGGCGTGATGAAACTATCGGGCTCGACGTCGATGATTTCGCTTTTCGGTCTGACGCGACGAAATCGTGCCCGTTTCCCAGGCGTGGCTCGTTCTCGTCCCCTTGATTCAGGGGTTTTCTTCTTTGCCTTTTGCCCATTCTGCGAAATGTAGGCCCCTCAGTTTGCCCTTGGTGACACAAATGTTGGGTTTGGGCCTAAAATAAAGGCAATT
>CAVRFS010000139.1:0-53482 GCA_963720335.1 uncultured Planctomycetota bacterium
GTGGCTCTGTACATCTGCTTCAACAGACTACGTATTGCTCCATCTCATTGATGTGTGCCGGTGCGATGCGGCCCGACGCTCTTCTCGAAACGCCCGAACACGCAGCGGGCCCGCTGGCCGCCTCGGAAAAAGTCGAGGTGATCCAGCGGTTGTTCTGGATTGGCGACGCGGCGCGCCTCAAGGTGGGGCGATTGCACACGCCGAGGGAGACCCGTCCGGAGCCTGGACCTTGTTGAGAGCGATCGTCCGCGTGAGCCGCGACATGGAGCGAGCCCTGCCGACATCCGGGAGTAGACAGACCGCGATCACCCTGGTGCAGTACGCTTGGGAGCCGGTCGCCGACTGGGCCAAGGACCCGGCGGTGAGTCCCGCCCTGCTCCGGCAGGCCCTCGATGATCTGGCCGCCCTGGAAGCGCTCACACCTCCCATTTCGCTCTTCTATCGCAGTGAATCCCGAGACGGCGGACGTCGTTCATGCGACTTCTCCTTGTCAAGGGCGTTGCAAGAGCAACGGCGTCCCGGCGGCGTCCGCGTCTGGCCTCTCCGGGACTCCCCGCGGACCTGGAAGTCTATCTCCGTGGCGAGCCCGACCGGAGCCGCCGGGTGCTCCGTCTGCTGGCCGCCAACGACCTCGCCTGGTGCGACCGCCCGGTCTCCGAGCGGCCGGGGTTCGCCGTTCCGCGACTTCGCATTTACGAGCACGACCGGCCGCGCCGGCCGCGCTCGCGCCCTCTCGCCCCAGGAGCTGGCCCGCTGGACCGATTCGACCCTGATTATCCCCGCCTTGAAATGGCGGCTAGGTGAGCTCGAGGTGGAAGAAAAAAACGATCGATGGTCGCTGAACGAGCTCAAGGAGGCGGTTGCCGTGTCACTATTCACCCGGCAGATGGGCCGGCCGCCCGCCTCACCCGCCGAGGCCCTTCGCCGCTATCTGCCAATCAAGGGCGACACGCCCGATCGAGACGAGGCGGAGCCATTGCCCTGACGTACAGTCACGCCCATCAATTACAGCGGTTTAACTCCGGGTTGCACACGCTGGAGTCCTCTCCCAGAGGGACCCCCCCGCAACCCCCCCTTCGCAAGGGGGGGAAAAGGAAGCGGGCCGGTCCTCCTCAATTTCCCTCCCTTGCGAAGGGGGGGTTCGGGGGGGTGGATTCGCATCGGCCCTGGAGCGTGGCCTGACCAATCGTAAACCGCTGTAATCGAGAAAAATCCAGCTCCTCCGGCGGTGACACTCCTAAAGGCTCTGCCGTTCCCGGCGTGCATTGGAGTCACGAGACCTGGGGAAATGGTACGGGGCCGACGCCGACCACAACGTCGCCGGATGTAACCGACTTCAAAAACGCGGGCTGACCGTCGGCTCACTTCTTGTCCTTCGCCGCGCCATGGATCAGGGCCTCGGCCTCGCGACGCAAGAGTCGCAACGTTAACCGCTCCTGCCAGGAGGGCCCTGAGACGACGGCCCCGCCGGGCTTCTCGCTGGTAAGTTGGTCGATCCGCTCCACCGCCTTGTCGAGCCATCGCCGCGCCTCGTCGGCGTGGCCCAGGCGGTGGTGGGCCATGGCCAAGAAGAAACAGGCGTAGGCTCCGCCCGCTCCATTGCGTTCCTTCTCGGCCTCGTCCAGTCGCCAGATCGCCAGGTCGAGCTGGCCGGCGCGGTAGAGGGCGGCACCCAGCGTCCCGAGGTAGAATCGAAGTTCTTGGGGGCACTCGCCACCGACTTCTCAGCCAGATCCAGACCGGCCCGTAATCGGCGGACGGCATCCGGGACCTTCACGCAACCCCAGGCCACACGGTTGGCAGTCATAGGGACGTCCGTCTTGACAAAACGTTCAAGCATGTCCTTGCATGCCTTGCGATAACCCTCAGCGTCGCCAAGCGCCAATCGCACGTTTGCGCGGAAAGATTGGATCTCGCTGCGATATGGATTGATCCGAAGGATTCCGAAAGGTCCGCATCGGCCTTTTCCCATTGATCCGACTCGGCGTAGGAACGCCCCGCCCGATCCAGGCCCCCGAATGATCAGGCTTCAGTGCGAGGACCTTCGTGTAGTCGGCGATGGCCTTGTCCCACTGGCGAAGCACGAAGTGGGCCTCGCCCCGCTCGAACCATGACTCGGAGTTGTCGGGCCCCAACGTGATGGCCCTCGTGAGGTCGTCGATGGCCTTGTCCCACCGGTGCAGTTCCTATAGGCGCGGCTCCGGCTGATCCGAACCTCTTCCCCATCGGCCCCCAACCCGATAGCTTGGGAATAATTGGCGATGGCCTTGTCCCATTGGTCCAGCCTGCCGAGGGCATGACCCCGGCGGACGTAGAGCTGTCCCTGCGCAGGATTCGAGGCGATCAAGCGATCGAGGTGCCAGACCGCGGCAAACCATTGGCCCGCCTGCTCGCTCTCCCGGGCCTCGTATTGATGCCAGGCGACCATCCGCTGCGCAGGGTGAAGTCGATCCGTCCGGCGGGCCGCCGAGCTCCTCGAGTTGCCGACGGCGGCGATACCACGCCTGGGCATCCATCTCGTCGACGGCACCGCTGAGGTCCAGCACCTCGCCCGTGATGAGTTCGACCCACAGGACGATCCGTTCCACTTTGCCCACAACGGTCGGCACCTCCCAGAGCCGCGCGGTCTTGTCCCCGCTCGCGGTGAGAACGGTCTTGCCGTCGGGGCTGAAGGCCACGGCGGTGACCGCCCCTGGTGCTGCAATGGGGTGCCGAGGGGCTTGCCGGTGGACGCCTCCCAGAGCTGCGGGTCCCGTTCCAGCCTCCGGTGAGGACGGTCTTGCCGTCGGGGCTGAAGGCCACGGCATTGACCCACCCTCGATGCTGCAAGGGGGCGCCGAGGGGCTTGCCGGTGGACGCCTCCCAGAGCCGCGCGGTCTCGTCATCGCTTCCGGTGAGGACGGTCTTGCCGTCGGGGCTGAAGGCCACGGCCATGACGACTCCTCTTGATGCTTCAAGGGGGCCGAGGGGCTTGCCGGTGGACGCCTCCCACAGCCGCGCGGTCTTGTCATCGCTTCCGGTGAGGACGGTCTTGCCGTCGGGGCTGAAGGCCACGGCATTCACCGGCCCGTGGTGCTGCAATGGGGCACCGAGGGGCTTACCGGTGGACGCCTTCCAGAGCCGCGCGGTCTTGTCATCGCTTCCGGTGAGGACGGTTTTGCCGTCGGGGCTGAAGGCCGCGGCAGTGACCAACGCTTGGAGCTGCAAGGGGACGCCGAGGGGCTTGCCGGTGGATGCCTCCCAGAGCCGCGCGGTCTTGTCGTAGCTTCCGGTGAGGAGGGCCTTGCCGTCGGGGCTGAAGGCCACGGCACTGACGTACGCTTGGTGCTGCAAGGGGGCGCCGAGGGGCTTGCCGGTGGACGCCTCCCAGAGCCGCGCGGTCTAGTCGCCGCTTCCGGTCACGACGGTCTTGCCGTCGGGGCTGAAGGCCACGGCTGTGACCTGCCCCTGGTGCTGCAAGGGGGCGCCGAGGGGCTTGCCGGTGGACGCCTCCCAGAGCCGCGCGGTCGAGTCCCAGCTTCCGGTCAGCACGGTCTTGCCATCGGGGCTGAAGGCCACGGCACCGACTGACTCTTGATGCTGCAAGGGGGCGCCGATGGGCTTGCCGGTGGACGCGTGCCAAAGCCGCGCGGTCTTGTCATCGCTTCCGGTCAGGAAGGTCTTGCCGTCGGGGCTGAAGGCCACGGCTTTGACCGGCTTCTGGTGTTGCAGGGGCGGCCGAGGGCTTGCCGGTGGACGCCTCCCAAAGCCGCGCCGTCTTGTCGTCGCTTCCGGTCAGGACGGTCTTGCCGTCGGGGCTGAAGGCCACGGCATTGACCCACCCTTGATGCTGCAAAGGGCGCCGAGGGGCTTGCCGGTGGACGCCTCCCATAGCCGCGCGGTCTGGTCTTCACTTCCGGTGAGGACGGTCTTGCCATCGGGGCAGAAGGCCACGGCAAGGACCCCCCTTGGTGCCGCATGGGGGCGCCGAGGGGCTTACCGGTGGACGCCTTCCACAGCCGCGCGGTCGTGTCCCAGCTTCCGGTGAGGACGGTCTTGCCGTCGGGGCTGAAGGCCACGGCACGGACCTCTTCATATGCTGCAAGGGGGCGCCGAGGGGCTTACCGGTGGACGCCTCCCAGAGCCGCGCGGTCTTGTCCAGCCTCCGGTCAGGACGGTCTTGCCGTCGGGGCTGAAGGCCACGGCGGTGACCCGCCCTGATGCCGCAATGGGGCGCCGAGGGGCTTGCCGGTGGACGCCTCCCAAAGCCGCGCGGTCTCGTCCGAGCTTCCGGTCAGGACGGTCTTGCCGTCGGGGCTGAAGGCCACGGCCACGACCGACCTCTCGTGCTGCCAGGAGGCGCCGAGGGGCTTGCCGGTGGACGCCTCCCAGAGCTGCGCGGTCGACTTCCTGCTTCCGGTCAGGACGGTCTTGCCATCGGGGCTGAAGGCCACGGCACTGACTTCGCTGGGATGCTCCATGAGCCCGTTCAGGGTGTGCAACTGGCACAGCCAGACGCCTATCCACATTCGGATGGTCTGACGCTGATCGGCAGCAGAGGCGTCGTCCGGGGACTCCTTCAGACTCCTCGCCAGCCAGAGCAACCCACGACTCACGTTTCCCTGCTCGCAGAGGGCCAGGCCCCGCTCCAGGTATACGCCGGCACGTCGCTGCTGGGACTCGATCTGCTGTTTTCGTTCATCCTCTGCGAGGCGTTGTTCTTCCCTGCCAGTTCAGTGTTCTCGGAAGCACGTCGATTCGCTTCATCCTTGGCTTCTTTCTCGTTCCCCGCAAGAATGGCGTTTTTGTTAGCGAGCTGGACGGCCTCGTCCCTGGATCGGGAGATTAGCACGAAACGCAATGAACCGTCACCAGGATCGCGAGGGCCGCAACGGTGACGGAGCCGACCAGCGGCTTGTGGCCGCGGACCCAACGACCCACCATCTCGGCCGTCGTCGGCGGCCGGATCGGCAGCGGCTTGCCGTCCAGGTAGAGCTGCAGGTACTCGGCCAGCTGGCCCGCCGTCGGGATGCGGTCCGCCGGCCCGACGCTCCGTCGCCCGGGCGACGATCGCTTCCAGGTCGCGGTCGAGGCCTCGGGTCGATCGCGCGCAGCCGCGGCACATCCTGGTCGTAGACCAGCGCGGCCAGCTGCCGCTCGTCCTCGGCCTCGGCGAACAGCCGGCGGCGGGTCAGCAGCTCCCAGAGCGTCACCCCCAGCCCGCGCACGTCGGCCGCCGGGCCGACCTTCAGGCTCGCCGCCGCCAACTGCTCGGGCGCCGCGTAGCGCAGCGTGCCCAGCAGGCCGCCCGCCCGGCTGGCCGTCAGCGCCAGGCTCTGACCCTTGGCCAGGCCGAAGTCCATCAGCACCACGCCGCGAGCCGTCGGGCGTCAGCATCAGGTTGGCCGGCTTGACGTCGCGGTGCACCACCTGCTGGTCGTGGACCGCCTGCAACGCCAGGGCCGCGTCGCGCACCAGCATCGCCACCCGCCGGGCGTAGCCGCCGGGGTCGTCCGGGGCCGACGGCAGCTCGGGCAACGGCGGCAGCGGCAGTGCGGCGATCGGCATCGACCGCGTGCAGCGGTCGCGGTCGGCTCCGCTGCGGGCTTCGGCCTGCTCGCGCGTCTTGCGGCTGGCCGAGAGCACCGCCCGGGCCCAGGTGCTGCCGCCCAGCGTCGAGGCATCGCCCGGCGCTGGCCGGAGCCGCACAGCTCGCGCCAGACCTGTTCCAGGTCGCAGCCGGGGACGTACTCCATCGCGTAGTAGAGCTGGCCGTCGGGCATCGTGCCGCTGGCCAGCACCTTGACGATGTTCGGGTGGTCGCAGCGGGCCAGCAGCCGCATCTCGCGGCGGAACCGCGCCAGCGCCACCTCGTCGCCGGCCAGGTCGGCCGGCAGCATCTTCAGGGCCACCAGCCGGCCCAGCGACAGCTGCCGGGCCAGGTAGACCACCCCCATGCCGCCGCGGCCGATCTCGGCCAGGATCTCGTAATCGCCCAGGACCGCGCGACGGCCGGCGCGGCGGCGCCGAACAGCGACTCGACCGAGGGCGTCTCGGCCACGCTCTGCTCGGCCAGCGCCTCGAGCTGGTCGCTCGCCGACCTCGCGGCCGATGACCCGGCTCAGCAGCGCCGCCAGGGCCGGGGCGGTCGCGCGGTCGCGCTCGGTGCTGGCCGGTGGTGTAGCTGAGGTACTCGACCTGGCGGCCGTTGCGGTCGCGGTTGAGGAACAGGACCTCGTCGCCCAGCTCGCCCTCGCGGTAGAGCAAGCAGCGGGTCGAGCCGCAGCGGCACCGGCCGGCCCGGCCAGAGCACCGCCGACGCGGTCCGGCGCCAGCGCCGCCGCCTGCGCACGGCGTCAGCGATCAGCGGGGCCGCGCGCTCGCCCTGCACGCCCACCAGCTCGCGCAGGCCCGACCTCGACGCGGTCCTCGTCGAGCATCCGCAGCTCGGTCAGGTGGACCAGCCGGCTGCCGCGCGGGCCGAGCAGGTCGAGCATGCCCTCGGCCAGCAGCTCGTTGGCCGCCGGGAACAGGAGCGGCCCCATCTCCTGCTCGTAGAACGACTCGAACCGCGGCCGCGCCATGGCCGAAGACGCCGTTGCGGTACTGCACCAGGGCGTCGAGCACCTGCAGCAGCGAGCAGCTCTGGTCGCCGGCCGGTTCGCCGTCGGGGCCGTTCTTGATCCGGCGGTAGAGGGCCAGCAAGCCCGGGCCGGTCGCGATGCGGCCGGTTGAGCTGGTCCCAGAGGTGCCCCAGCGGATGCGAGGCGGCGTCGGGCCGGCTGCCGAAGTGGCGGGCCAGCTCGCGGAGCATGGCCGACCCACTGGCCGAGCGACGGCAAGGCCAGCTGGGCCAGGAGCCGGTCGAGGGCCGCGACGCGCGGGTGCGCCATGCTCGATCTCGTCGAGGTAGGCGGCGACGGCCGGGGCGGCGGCGAGCTTGACCAGGGCCTCGAACAGGTAGAACGTGTTGTCGTGCCGGCCGCGGGCGTCCTTGGCGTTGTAGGCGCGGCTGTAGAGCTGCGCCAGCGGCAGCGGGAGCCGAGCCAGGTAGTCACGTCGGAATTCGTGGGACATTCGTCAGTCAGTTTCCGCCCGAGAGTTGGCACCTCGCGCCCTCCGTCTACCAGTCTAAGACCGCGCGACGAATTAAGCAAATCTTGTGCCCGGCTTCCGTTGTCGCAGGCGTATCGGAAATGGGTGGAAAATCGCGTACAGCAGAAGGTCTTGATGCGTCACCCGGATTTCATGATCCTTTCTCCAGGCGAAGTCGCCGGTTGCGCCCGACCGAACGAGATCAGACGTGTCCGTCGGCATAGGTCGGTCCGTCGAGCCAACCCAGCCGGTGCAGCCGGTCCCACGCCGCCTGGATCTGGTGGGGGGTGAACATCGTCTTCCGCGTGTTCCAGCCGTGGACCTTCTCGACAGCCTGATCGAGCGTCCTGGCCCCCTCGCGGTCGGCCACCCAATGCACGGTGGCTAGCAACTCCATGCCGTAGGAGGATTCGAAACCTTCGATCAACTGGCTGACTTGGCTGAAACGTTCCGGCGTCTCGGGGTGATCTTTGAGGACGGCCTGCACCTTCCTCCCCGGCCCCCTCGGCGAGCTCGATGCGGCTTCTCTGGGTCGTCGCCCCCTTCACCGTAGCCGAGGATGTAGTGGCTCTCCAGTTGCTTGAGGACGTGGCTAAGATTCTCGGCGTAGGGTCCGTAGGGGCCCTTCGTGTAGCTGAAGCTTCAGGGGTTCGCCGGCCACCTGGAGGAAGTACATCAACTTGTGGATCTCGAGCAGAGAGACCTCGAAGTCCATGAGACCCGGCGAGATAGTGATTCATCAGTCCCAGAACAGCCGCCTTGGCCGGTGTCAGCTTGGGGCGTCGCGTGCGATTGACCATCTCCTTGGCGGCGGGGGCGTTCCCCGGCTCGAAGAGATAGACGTCCACGTCCGGAACGGCGGACAGGGCCTCTTCGATCAAAGGGCGGACCACGGCCCAATCCAGCCCCCCCAGTCCGCAACCCAGAGGAGGGATGGCGATGGACCGGATGCCCTTATCCCGGATGACCCGGACCAGGTCGACCAGGCCGGCCTCGATGTCTTCGATCCGGCTCTTCCCCTTCCAGTGCCGCTTGGTCGGGAAGTTGATGATCCAGCGGGGTTGGTCGAGGGTGGACCTTTCGAAGACGAACATCTGGCCGGGACGGATCTCTTGACGCTTGGCGGCCTTGCGGTATGCCTCGTAGTTGTCCTCGAAGGCACGGCGGAACTGGAGAGCGATCCCCCGGCCCATCACACCCACGCAATTGACGGTGTTGACAAGGGCGTCCGCTTCGTGCTTCAGGATGTCGCCGTGGGCTAAGTGGATCATGTTACGGAACGTCCAAACGATCTTGTTTTTTCAATAGTACCACTCGTTTTGCACCTCGACATCAGGTCGGTGGTCTTGGAGCCGGCCACGATCTCTCGTACTTGCGTCGGCGATTTTGTCGTCGATGACGCCGATCGACCGTACCAGCGGCCAGGGGAACGACTCGTGGATAAGAAACTCGGCCTGCTTGGTGTCTTGAACAGTCTTGTCCCGGAAATCTGTGGTCGCGATGTGGTCCCAGTTCAGTTGGCCAAGTCGGGCCAGGTCTCGAAAGGACTGAAAGTAACCACTGCCCGCATTCCGGTCGGTGAACGCCCAGCGGCGGTTCTTGCCTCCGCCCAGGCCACGACTTCGTTGAGGTCGGCCTCGAAGTGAAGAATGGGCCGTTGGCCTTCTGTGTAGCTGAGATCTGTATTGTTCTCCTTGTAGATGATAGAGCATGACCGAGCGGGGACAGAAGTAAAAGGGAACGTACTGCCCACTTTTGTCCCGGGGTGGCAGGCGACGTCCAGTTCTTCCAGCCGTCGTTTCTTGATCTCCGGGATCCCGATTTGGTGGCGTCGGCCGCCCCGTCCGATGATCTCCGCATCTGACCAGAGACAACCCTCGGCAATGATCCTGGCCAGGTTTTGCCCAGTGGGTAATGTGGTAGATCTTGGGATGGGCGGGAGGATTCATGGATCAGTCCGCATCGCTGGTCGCGAAGGAAGAAGCCCTCGGGATTGTCCCAAACCGCGTCCCCCCGGACTTGACACTTTTTGCGACAAATCGCCCGTTCTCGGCTGAAGCCGTTCGCGTGGAGCCTCAATGCCGGCGCTGAACCGGGAGCTGGTTGATATTGCCAGCCACGATGAAGTCGTTTTCGGTCAGGCCGCCGACCGCACGGGTCCACAAGACGATCTTGAGGTGGCGGTATCCGTCGAGGTGAAAGTCCGGGTGATGCCCCTCTCCTTCAGCCAGGGCGGCGATCGTGTTGAAGAGGTCGATGCCCGCCATGAAGTTCTTCATCGTCCAAGATCGGCTGATTCGTTTCGCATCCGCGTCCAGAGCCCAGCATTCGAGGTTTACCACGAGTTCCTTGGCCTCGGCACGAGAGAGCGGGGCGCTCCTCCCTCACGAGGAACGCACCGCTTTCTGGTCAGTTCCTCCTGGGTGGGTGTGTTCATTCGGGATGGGCTCCTGTTCTGCTGGAAACATCAAACCAACCGAGCGCCTGGTTATCGGGAACTCTCCGCGTCGCTGGGGAAATGTCCCTCGGCGACATCGGCGATGTAACTGGTGGCGGCGGCACGTTCAGGAAAAAGTGGCAGAAACCGTTCTCGGCTACAACATCGGTCTGACACGAATGGCACTAGCTTAAGCGAAAACCTCTATGTCGCATGGCTTTACGCCGAATTTCGACGTGGACGCATACGTTGATTATATTAATGATCACAGTTTCAAAAATCCAAAATTCACTTGTTTAATAGCCAAGCATACTACGGAACATATCTACATAGGATTTGATTAGGCCGCCGGGCAAGTGCCACAAGTCATTTAATAGTAAAGGATTGCACCTTAAGCTAGTGCCATTCCGGTCTGACACCTTTTCTCAGGCCGACAGTCGCGAAAGATAGCTCTCCACGAGACCCCGGACAGCGGCTTGCGGGGTGGCCAGTGAAGGTGGGCCAAGGTGATGACTCATTGTCTTTGGCCGTCGCGAAAGAACCATGGTCGATCAGGAGCCGGCACAGACGGAAGAATTGGACTTTCTCGATTGGGTGTTCAACCACTGTTGGGTCACAACCGCCCGCCCGGTGGAGATGGCGAAAGCCAAGGAATTGGCGGGGGTCTCACCGTCATCCGATGGCCTGATGGCCTCGTTGCAAGATTGGTTCGTGCAAAGAAACGCCTTCGACCTGGAATCCCAGGTCAGGCTGAGGCTCTGACAGGATGGGCATGTGTAAAGAGGCATTGGTTCACTCCACCTGCTTGAAAATGAGGTTGAAAGCCCGTGCCTTGAATCCCTCGAAAGGGACGAAGCTGACTTTGTTCAACTCGAGAAATCTTGCCGACTCCAGGACCGGATAAGGTTCCACATAAACGACTTTCGCTATCTTTGCATCAATGATGTAACGGGAGCACTGGAAGCAAGGGAAAGTCGTCACATACATCGTGGCACCTTCGGCACTTCGGCCTTGGAGTCCACGAATGGACCTCTCCTCAGCATGAATTGCAGTACACAGCTCCATATTGCGGCTTCGAAAAAGTTCCGACTTGAGGCTGCCGTCGCATTTGGAACACTTGCCAGTTTTATCTAGCTTGTTGTTCTTATGGCCGCAGAAGACGCAATAAACATCGGTCATGGCAAGAAGCTTCTGCTCCATATCAGCGTCTTTGTAACAATAATTAAATTGATGTTTACACGGCAACATCTCGAGGGGATTTTCGTTGTACCCCGAGGAGAGAGACTGCTTGTTCGCATCGACGATCACGGCCCCGACGTGTCGTTTCAGGCAAGCTGAAGCATGGGATTGGGCATAGGCCATTGCCATGAACACTTCGTCGGAAGTGGCCGACCGTCCTTGCCCGTCTTTCATGAGTTGAATGGCGGGCCCCAGCTTGCCCCACACCTTGTCTTCCCAGACTTGCGGCAGGTTGTGTTCTGTTTCATCATTCGTGAATACATAATCCGATTCCAAGACGCACTTCTGGACCTGCTGGCCATTTGGGATGTCTTCTTCCGAGTCCCTCCTATCGTGCTTCTCGAATTCCGATTCTCTTCCGCCGTAGGCCTGGCGAATTCGCTTCCATCGAGAATCTCTTGGTGCCACGACTGCGACGAGGAAGAATCGGGGATAGGTACTCCTTAACCACTTCACCTCGGCAAGGTTACGGATTCCGTCAATGACGAGGTCTTGATCTTTGGGAGCTTCCTCAAGTGCCTTTTCCGCCCAATAGCTCGGCGTTTCCGACAGACGCATCTCGTTTCCGAGGTCTTGGAGCACGTTCCTAATCTCGGGCGTCTTGGGCATCGCCTGACCATCTGGGAGGCTGTGCCTATGGCGATACTCTTTCCTGATAGCGTCCGAGATGCTGACCCGGTGGAAACCGTTCTTGGCAAGAACGTTGGACGTCGTCGAAACACCGCTGCCGAGAGGACCCGTCAGGCCGATCACCATGGGCGTTTGCACTCTTCCGCCGGGCATCGTCCTCACCCTTCGAGATTCAAGCCGCGTGTCTGATCGTTCACAACGTGCAGTTCCGAGACTGTCGATCACCCTGGCTGGTTGTCACCTTATGTTCTCTGCGAACTCCTGAATGGAAAGTCTAGCCCGAATGTGACTTTTTGTCCACCCCGAACAATTCGGGATGCCATCGTCGCAATCTTTAGGAAAGATTAACCCGAGGGTCATGCCGGAGGTTATAGGGCACCACACGCACCCCTCGCCAGAAGTCGGTATAAGCCAAAAATTCGGCAAAAACCAGCAATCTTTGCGCTCCAGTCAATTGCATCCAATCACAAGCAGTCGTCGACGACAAATCTGCATAGATTCGCCCATGGGTGATGTGGTAGGTCGTGGGCCGGTTCGGTTGGGAGGAGGACTCAGGCTGACCACTCGTTTTCGGCTGAATAGGTTCGCGGACTCGCTCAATGGCGGAGCTGAACCGGGAGCTGGTTAATCTTGGCGGCCACGATGAAATCGTTTTCGGTGAGGCCGCCGACGGCATGGGTCCACAACACGATCTTTAGGTTGCGGTATCCTTCGAGGTGAAGGTCAGGGTGATGCCCCTCTTCTTCGGCCAGAGCGGCGATCTTGTCGAAGAAATCGATGCCGGCCATGAAGTTCTTCATCGTCCACGACCGGCTGATCCGTTTCGCATCCGGGTCCAGGGCCCAACCTTCGAGGTTCACCGCGAGCGCCTCGGCCTCGGCACGAGAGAGTGGGGGCGCTCCTCCCTCACAGGGAACGCACCGCTTTCTGGTCAATTCTTCCTGGGTGGGTGTGTTCATTCGGGATGGACTCCACTTCTGTTGGACGCATCAAACCAACCGAGCGCCTTGTTATCGGAAACTCTCCCCGTCGTTGGGGAATCGTCCCTCGGCGACATCGGCGATGTAGCTGGTGACAGCTACACGGATCTGCTCACCGAGGTCCGCGTAACGCCGAGCGAACTTGGGCTTGAACCCGTCGATCAGTCCCAGCAGGTCGTGGATGACGAGTACCTGTCCGTCGCAATTCGGGCCGGCGCCGATGCCGATCGTGGGGATCGGCACCAAGGACGTGATCTTGGCGGCCAGCTCCCGGGGAATACATTCGAGAACGACGGCGAAGGCCCCCGCCTCGGCGACCGCCTGGGCGTCGGCGAGGATCTCATCGGCCGAGCGCTGGACTTTGTACGAGCCCAGCCTTCGAATCGCCTGCGGAGTGAGGCCAACGTGCCCCATCACGGGGACTTCCGCCTCGACCATCGCCTTGATGGTCGGCGCGATCTTGCGACCCCCTTCGAGCTTGACGGCTTGACAGTTCGTCTCCTTGAGGATTCGCCCGGCGGAGCGGATCGCGTCCTGAGCCGAGACCTGATAACTGAGAAATGGCAGGTCGGCAACGACCAAGGCGCGCCGGGCCGCGCGAGCGACCATCTCCGTATGGTAGATCATCTGGTCGAGCGTGACTCGCAAGGTGGTTTCCCAACCTTGAATCGTTGTCCCCATCGAGTCGCCGACCAAGAGACAATCGACCCCGGCCGCGTCCAGCAACCGCGCAGTGGGGAAATCGTACGCCGTCAACATGCTGATCCGGCGTCGTTGCGACTTCCATGCCGTGAACTCAGGGACAGTAATCGGCCGAACCTCAGTTGGCATTCCAGTGCACCTCGGAGTCGACCAGATCGGCGATGATGACCTCGGGACTATCCACAATGACCTTGTATCGTTGCCGGACGGACTCGTGCAAGCCCTTTCGCCGAGGGTCGCGATCGCGGCTTCCCAGATCGGCGAAATATCGTGCTCCCTGCCGGCGATAGTATTCCAGGAGATCGAGCGGTCCATCGACCTCGAGTTCGGCTCCCCATTCCCCGGCCGCCCTGCGGGCCGCGGGCGTCGTCCACTCCATCCGGCACCCACGGCGGTCGGCCTGAAAGAGCAGAGCTTCCGGCGCCACGACCCAAGCATCGCGCGGGACAATTCTCGACACAGTCCGGCCAGCAGACTCCAGGTCGTTCCACTCGGGAGGCGTCCACCAGGTCGATCGTGCCTGATACCCGCAGAGCAGAAGCAACGCCACGAGCACGGCGACCGCACTCGCGCCGTGATTCCCGGCGACTCGGTCCAGCGCTCGCCCGATTCCCACGGCCACGACCGGCGCCAGCACCAGCCAATAATACTCATGATGGAGTTTTTCCGCGAGAAACGCCATCGCAACCAAGGTCGAGATTCCCCAGACCCACCACAGCCGCGGCCGATCGTTTTGTGTCCCGCTCCGGTTCAAGAGCCCGAACAGGGCAAGACCCACGCCCAATGGTGTGAACGCCCGGACGATCAGAAACCAGGCCACGAATTTGAGGGTGTCCGTCTTCAATAGCCCGGCCGGACCAAGAAGGTGAAGCCAGATGGCCCGGTTGTCGGCCGCGGCTCGGGAACCGTTTGTCCCCCCAACCAGGTGATCAGCCCAGACATACCAAAGCAAGGCCGGCAGCAGCGTCGAACAGCGCCGAGAACGTCCGCGGGTCGGCGCCTCCGTAAGATCACGAACAAGAGGGGGATCAAGAGAAAGGCCGCGATCACCTTGAGCGCGAAGCCGAGCGCCAGCAGCGACCAGCCAGTGGCCAGCCAGTACCAACGCCGGCTGGATTGATAGCGATCCCAGCAGGCCAATCCGGCCACGACAGCACCCAGCATCGCGGCATCGGGTTGAAAGGCTCGTCCATAGCGTATTGTGACTGGAAAAACGGCGAAGGCCAATACAGCCAGGAGGGCCGCTCGCCGTCCTTCGCGGGGGAGTGCCAGCGCAAAGAGTCCCCCGGCCGCCAGCACCGTCGTCAGGGCCGACAGGACTCGCCCCGCTTCCCCCAGGCTCATTCCGGTCGATCGTTTCAATGCGATGACGCCACACTCGTAAAGCGGCAGCTCGACCACGAAGAAATTGGGAAAAGGCGCCGTATCGAGTCGTGGCCAAAGCAGGCCCGAGCCCCGTTCCAGGTTGGCGCCACCATCGCCGTCGGAACTTGTCGCCCCACGTAGTTCTCCACGATCGGCTGGCCGGCGTGAAACGCCCGTATCAGGAATGTCAGGAGAAGCACGAGGCAAAGAAGGATCCCATTGCCGTTTTTTTGAGGAGTCAGGCCGACGAGACCACCCAAAGCCGGTTTCCGAACCATGAGTTCGCCCCGACTATCCGTCGGAGATGGCGGAGCGGGTCTCGAAACTCGAAAACGCGGCTGCTTCTGAGAACGAATTCGTTCGGTCATTTCGACATTAGTCCTAGCCGAAGACCTTCTGTTTCCAGAATTCGACAGTCCGCAAAAAATTCATTTGCGTCGCCTGAAGAAAAATGTCACGATGGGTCGACGTGACCCTTTCAAAATTCTCAGGTCGAGAGCGTGGCTCGGTAAATTCATAAAAGGTGTCGGCTACGCTCGTTGAACGTCTCTGGGAGGCGTTATGCTGCGTACGAGATGTCCTGGAGTCCAAAGGTCGCCGCTTGATCGCGATCGATAGTGGTGCGACCGTGAGTGAGGCCGTTGCCAAGCTCGTCCAAAACAATATTGGTTCTCTTCCCGTTCTCGACCACTCGGGACGACTGATCGGGATCTTTAGCGAACGCGACACGCTGCGCATCATCCATAACCGTGGCGAAGGCTTCGGCCGGCTGCTCGTCGCCGATGTCATGACCGGTACTCCCGTGACCTGCCTCCTCGACGATGATGTCAATGACGTCATGGGCAAGATGAGCGAGCGACACATCGCCAAGGTGCCCGTCTTGAACGGTACGCAGCTCGTGGGCATCATCTCGGTCGGAGATGTCATCAAAGTCCTCAATGACAAGCTTCATGCCGAGAATCAGCACTTGATGTCGTATATTCATGGCCCAGTATGAGTGGTTTTAGTCACAAGAGGATCGGCCGCCGTGACTCGGTCTGGCTTCGGGGGTCGAAATCGAGGGTCGAGGCGGGTGGGGACGGCACCGTTCCACCGACTGTAAACAGCCGTGAGCTCGGCAAGCTGTTCCTGGGCATGCAGGTCGATCTGGTCTTTCTGGAACCGCCACCGCCAGTTTCCGTCCGCCTTGCCGGGGAAGTTCATCCGGGCGCGGCTGTCCAGACCCAAGATGTCCTGTAAGGGGATGACGGCAGTGTCCGCGACCGACGCGAAGGCCAGACGGATCATATCCCAGTGGATCTGGTCTCCGGTTGAGTTCGCGTAGCGTAGCGCGAAGGCCCTTTCGGCTCGGACATCCTCGGATGATTGGGTGGTCGCGATCTCGGTTGATGTGAACCAGCCACGGGCCGTGTCGTTATCGTGCGTTCCCGTGTACACGCAGCAGTGTGGCACGAACTGGTGGGGCAAATACTTCTCCGCGCCGGCGTCCGGGCCAAATCCAAACTGAAGGACACGCATTCCCGGCAGGTCGAACTCGTCGCGCAGCGCTTCGACGCCGGGCGTGATCAACCCCAGGTCTTCGGCAATTACGGGGAGCGAGCCCAACCGTCGTGCGCAGCGTCTCGAAGAATTTGGCGCCCGGGCCGGGTACCCAGCGGCCGGTTGACGCGGTCGCCGAGCCAGCGGGTATCTCCCAGTACGCTTCAAAACCTCGAAAGTGATCAATCCGGACAATGTCGACCCGATGGAGCAAGTCGCGCAGCCGCGCGACCCACCACGAATAGTCCTCGGCGGCGTGGACTTTCCAGCGGTAAAGCGGGTTTCCCCACAGTTGGCCGGTCTCACTGAAATAGTCAGGCGGAACCCCGGCGACAACCAGCGGCTGGCCGCGCGTGTCGAGATAAAAGAGCTCGGGCCGAGCCCACACGTCGGCGCTGTCGTGCGCGACGAAAATCGGCAGGTCCCCGATCAGCATGACCCCTTTCTCCTGACAGCTCGCACGCAGCTCCTGCCACTGCATATCAAACACGTATTGCACAAACTCGTGATAACGAATTCCATCGGCTACCTGCTCGCGCCAAGCCTCGCAGGCCGATGGGTCGCGCGCCACCAGTTCCGGTTCCCATTCATACCAAGGGAGACCGCCATGATAGTCCTTGAGGGCCTGGTAGAAGACGTAGTCGGCCAGCCACGCTGCATTGGCGCGAGGAATTCCTCGAAATGCGGGTCGTTAGCCCCCGTCTGGAATTGCTCGAAGGCAAGCCGCAACGCGCGCTGCTTTCAACACAGCCACGGCATCGAAATCGACCACGTCGTCGGGCAGGCCGGGGTCCTCTGGGCACGCCTTTTCATCAAGCCATCCCTTCTTGACCAGACCATGAAGATCGATCAAGAGAGGATTGCCGGCGAACGAAGAGAGCGATTGATAAGGCGAGTTTCCGTATCCCGTGGGACCCAGCGGCAGCATTTGCCACCAGAGCTGACCTGTCGAGGCCAGGAGATCGACGAAGGCGTGGGCCTCGGGGCCCAGGTCTCCGATCCCGTGACGTCCCGGCAGCGATGTGGGATGCAACAATACGCCGCTCGCCCGAGGGAGTCTCATCCGCTTCTCCTCCTGATCGTCAGGCGAAAATCCATCAATCAGCCCTGGGAAGCCTTCAAGCCTCCGCATTGATCCAGGAATCGTTCGATCTCCAGCCGGAAGTTCGCTTGGTCTTCGACGTGGGGCATGTGACCGATTCCCGGGAGGACGACGATCTGTGCATTGGGAACGAGCGGCCAGCTCGGCCGCCACCCGCGGGGGGTTGACCAGGTCGTGCTCGCCGACCATGACCAAACAAGGCACTCCAACTCGCCGAGCCGGTCTCTGGTGTCGTGTCCGACGGCGGCGCGGTGCCTGGCGGGCGAATGCCGCGGCATCTTGAGGCCACGGGTTCCTTTCGGCGAACTGGATCAGCCCCTCCACCTGGTTCGGCTGGCCATAAAACTTGGGGGCGACAAGCCAGGGAAGGACCGCCCGACTGAACGCTCCGATCTCGACGTGCTCTCGGAGGATTACCCAGGATTCGATCACCGCCTTGCGCCAGTCCCTTGCGCCGGCGTGAGTCGAAACCAGCACCAGGCTCTTCACCAGCCGGGGATGACGCAAAGCTAACTCTTGCGCGACCTGGCCCCCCAACGATTGACCGACCACATGCGCCTGACTCGCCCCGATCGCGTCGAGCCAGCCGGCAACATCGTCGGCCATGTCCGCCGTGGTGTAATGAAGGTCGACCCGGTCGCTCTGTCCCACGTCACGAGCGTCGAAGGCCAGGGCTCGAAACTTGGTTCCAAAATGCCGCTGGGGACGGCTGAATGCCCGGTGGTCTCCCCCCAGCCCACTCAAGAAGACCAGTGGGTCTCCCTGGCTGCCCACTTCTTCATAGTAGAACGTACGACCTTCGACGACGATCTTGGGCATGACCTGAATCGTTCGTTTAGTACTGTGCAAAAGATTACGGTTAATCTCCGAGCGCGGGAGCCATGAGTGCTCAGCGTAAAGAGAATGCTAGCAATGAAAAGGCCAAAATCGTCGGTTTGCGCGAAATGCGGCAGGGAATGGCATCGGGTTCCCCTGGGCCGGTGAAAAGTTGATGTTGACCATGCTCGAGAGACGGTTTCGAGACGCGTGTTTTTGGCGCGAGCGATCGAATGACGGCACGAGCGAGCGATCTCGTTCACCTGCGATGGGTGGTCGCGGGGGCGAGGCGTTAGCCTTGGAAATCGAACTTGACGCTTCTCGCGTCGCGAGAGGGATCCAGAAGGACTCAGGATCAGACCGGAAAATCGCTTCCCGATTTCACGCGGACTCGGGAATCGCCCGATCGTTCCGCGGGTGTTCGCTCGCAGGACATAAGGGACGATCGGCGACGTCGTAGGCGACCGGCGCAGGAGTCTGTGAGCCAGGCTTCGCCCAGAGACGGCACGCTGCGCCGGTTGGCACAAAATGGCACTGGTTGGCAACATTTGAGAAGGTCTTTATCCCCGATCTCCAAGCCCAGAAACGATTTAGCATCCGAGTTCCAAACAGGTTGGAACACCCCGCAACAGCTCACTGCGCGGACATGGCACAAAGTGGCACTGGTTGGCAACATTTGAGAAGGTCTTCATCCCCGATCTCCAAGCCCCGAAACGATTTAGCATCCGCGTTCCAAACGGGTTGGAACAGTCGCCTCGGCGACGGTGTCGGCGATCGGCTCGGGCGTCTCTGAGGGGGGTATCGCCCATCGCGGAATCGCTGCGCGGGTTGGCACTACATGGCAATAGTTGGCAACATTTTATTTCCGGCCTGGTTCAAAGCCGACGTTGTTCGGCTGACAGTACCGGCAGACGGCGGGTCGGAAACGCCGCGGTGTCACGAACGACTGGCGCAAAGCGGCAAGGATGGCACTCTTTTGGGAGGTCCTTAGGCCATCTCGCTCTGGCCAGAGGCGATCCGGAACGGGGCTCTATTGGGGATGGCCGAGCTGAGGTCGCTCGAGCACAAACGACTCATATGCCAAGCCTTGTGTCGGTGGATTCCGCCTGTCTCGAGCCAACCTCCCGCCCAGGATCGAGGGTGTCGGATCGCCCATCGGACCGTGATACTGACGGGTCGAACGTGCGATCGCCGGGCGCGGGATCCGTTGGTGATTACACACAACCAATGACGTGGGACACGTGGTGCACACCCCGGCGCACGCGATCCCTATCTTTATACAATGCTGTGTTTTGCAAAAAAACGTAATGCAAACTTTACAATTCTGCGGGAAAATTGGTCTAACTCGTTGACCGGTCGTGGGAAAAAACTTTCGAAGAATTCTCAAAATAGTGCCAATTGCGCACGCGGCAATCGGTCGACGCGGTGTCGAGCCCACCCGCACGGGGCGGCCGGCCTGGAAGATCTCGTCACGGATCCCCATTGGCGCGCCCCGAGGTGGCCACCGCGATTGATCACCCGAGCCGGTTCGACGGCGCTGGAGATGATGGGGTTCACCGTTGACGAGGGCCAGTCCAGTCATCCTGCCTCATTCGATGTTTCGGCCACAATCACTCGCAACGTTGCCTGAGCCGTAGCACGCGCGGCCAGGTTCTCGTTGGGCCGCTCACGCGTGTTCTTCGGGGCGTCGAGCCAGACGAGCAGGGCCGGGTCGTGGACGACCCGTGCCAGTCGCTCGCCGTAGCTATCACGGTTCGGCGCGGGGCTCCGGACACCGCCGTGAGCCGGACCGTAGGTCTCCCGGCGGAGGTCGCGAGGGGAAACTTGCGGTCGGCCGCGTGGCAAGGTCGGGAGACCTGGCCACAACAAATCGACCCTCGAGCCCGTCCTGCCGTTTTCCTTTTCTTAGGGGCTCTTACCACCTGTTCGCTTGGAATCGTCCACGCGAACGGTCGCGAGGTCCCGGACCTCGCCGGCTGCGAGGCTCAGCCCTTTGATCGGGGCGCCGGCGGTCGACGAGACGGCGGTCTCGACCGTCCTCGCCTCGCCCACCATGAAGGCCTCTTTCTTCACGGGCGTCACGAGGACCAGCTCGTACACCAGGCCCGGAGCAAGCCCGTCGATGCGGAATCGTCCCTCGTTGTCGGTCGGCACGGGGAGGGGCCACGGCTTCCCTTCGTCGTCGGGAGCCGAATGCCCCTTGGCGTCGGTGAGGAGCTGGGGCGACGGGAACGACTCGGCGCGAAGCCGCAGTGTCGCGTCGCGGAGCGGCTTGCCGTCCTTGTCAACCAGCCGTCCGGTCGCGGACGCCCAGCGGTCGAGTCGCACCGGGACCGGCACCGGCTCGTCGCCGCGGAGGGCGGCTCGGCCGATCAGGCCGCGGTCCTTCTGCACGAAGAGGATCGTCCGCGGCGGGTCCCGCTCGGGGTCGAGCCCATCCACGGAGAACGATCCCGTGACCGGGTCGATGCTGACCCCCTTGCCATCGCGGGTCGACTTGCCCAGCAGCCCGTAGGCCGAGACGCCGGTCGCCGGCTTGCCATCCGGCCCCACAAGCTTGCCGGTCACCTTGCGACCAGGGTCGAGCTCGATGTCGAAGATCCCGGGCTGATCGTCGATCTTGAGATCGAGCATGTGGTAGCCGTGGCTGATCGAGTGGACCATCATCGCGGCATACGAGCCGGCGGTCGATGAGCGGGTACTTCGCCCGGTCGGCATCCCGCACCCGGGCCGGCAGGTAGCTCCCCTCTCCGACGAAGGCTGTGATCAGCCCCGTGCCGGTCGGGACGACGAGGCTGTAGATGCCGCGCTCGTCCGCCGAGGCCGAGCGGTGGAAGAACTGGTTCCTCAGGACGTCGTCCGAGAAGAAGCGGTTGTCGTCGTAGGGGGAGTATGTCGCCAAGCCCAGCTTCGCCTGGCCCGTCGCCTTGTCGACCAGCCGGAAGCGGACCAGCACGCCGCGCATCAGCTTGATCTCGGTCTCGACCGGCGCCAGCCCCTGGGTATCCCCGACGGTCACCTCGGTCATGATGTACGGCTGGTCGTCCCGCGGAAATACGGTCAGCTTGTAGGAATCGCCTTTGGGCATCCCCTCCAACCGGAATCGCCCCTCCGCGTCGGTCATCGCCCGGATGCCGCGCATGTTGTCGTTGGGCATCAGGCCGCCGAAATTACCGCCGTAGATCCAGGCCCCGGCCAACGGCCGGCCCGTGTCCGCGGCGCGGACGACTCCTTGGATCGGCTTGCTCGGCCCGGCGACAATCTCGACGTCCTTATGGTCGACGGGCTTGCCGTTGACGACCTTCTGGGTCGAGACTTGAGCAGCTTGTGCTCGATCGTGGGGCCGCTGATGTGGAGCAAGACCGATCGATCGCGGCCGAGCCCCTTCAAGACAAAGCGGCCATCCTTGTCTGTCTTGAGGTCTTTCGGTAGCCCCTCCCAGGTCGGCGACCAGATGGTCCGACGCCCGGCCTCGTCGAGCTGAGCCACCCAGACCCTCGCCCCCGGGACCGGCCGGCCCTGGAGATCGAGGACGCGGCCGCGCACCGGGACGTCATCCTCGACGAGCTTCAGCGCATACTCGTTGGTCTCACTGATCGATCCAGCCCCACGCCGGGCCATATCCCTCGGCGGCTGCGACGACCTCCACCCACCTCCACGGCCTCTGAGTCTGGGTCGTGGAGAATGCGTTGGCGACGATGGACTTTGGGAAGTTGGCCTGGAAGGTTCCGTCGGGTCCGGTGGTGGCGATGAGCTTGGGCCGGGCTTCGGGGAAGCTGTGGTGGTGCCACCCGGGGTTAATGACGGCATACCACCAGAGCGTGATCTGGCGCCGGCGATCGGCTTGCCGTCTGGCGTGAGGACGCGGCCCTTGATCTCGACGACGCCGTCACTCCAGGCGGCCTGTGGCTTCTCCGGCTTTGCCGCGGCGTCCTCGCCCGGGTCGCGAGGGGGCCGGGGGCTTGCACTCGCAACGGCGGCCACCGCCGCGACCGGGCGCCGATGGTCTCGATCGGCCTGTGCCCGCGCGATTGCCAGGGCCGTCAGGCTCGCCATCGTGCATAAGGCCAACAGGGCAACCGCGCCGGCCTTTAACTTGGTGAGGAACATGGCCTTGAGAACTCCTTCCGCCAGGGTCGTGACCGACCAGGGAACCACGCCGCCCGTCGCGTACCGCAATGCCGCCTGGACGGTGGCATTCGCCAGGGCGGGCCGCACCGTGGCGGCGGAGACCTCGCGAGGCAAGCCCGCGGCCAACGCCCCGGCACCCAGGGCCAGCCCTCGCTTCGCCAGCCGGTCGCGCAACAGCCCTCGGGCGCGGGCCAGACGGCTGGAGAGCGTCCCCTCGGCGATCCCCAGCCGCAGCGCCACCTCCTTGCGCGACCGGCCCTCCAACTCGCAAAGCACCACGGGAATTCGGAACTTCTCCGGCAAGCGGCTCAGCTCTTCGTCCAGGAGCACGAGCAAGTCGCAGCAGCCCGCCTCATCCGGGGTCGACCTCGTCCCAAGCACTTCAATCACCTGCCTCTCCTTCGCGCGCCTCTGGGCGGCACGGGTCCGTGCCACCCGCGCCGTCCGGTAAGCGACCCCATAGAGCCAGTTGGCCAGCAGGTCCCGCCGGGCAATCGAGTGCGCCCTTCTGACCAGGACCAGGAACGTGGCCTGGAAGGCGTCGTCGGCATCGTTCGAGTCGGACAGCAGACGACGGCAGACCCCCATGACCATCGCGCCATGGCGGTCGACCAAGGCCGCGAACGCGGCCTCGGCCTCGGCCCTCGGCCCGGACAGGAACCGCTCGATCAGTTGGCCGTCGGACAGCCCTCCGATCGTGCCAACCGCGAACAGCGTCCCGATCTCGCGGAGCGCCGCATTCCCCAGCTTCGCCGCCATCAGCCCGAACTCCTCCAAACCCTTGATCGTCCGTCCTTCCTCCATAGTACTGACGCCGAACCAGCCGGCGCGTCCGTCAATGTCAGGAATTGCAACACGCACCTTGCTGCGCGGCAGAGCCGTTCTCCTCGTGCCCGTGGATCGAACGGTTGGCCGGCGATCATGACGGACCGATCGTTCATGTGAGTGCGAGTGCCGCTGTTTCGGGACCGCGCGCACGGCTCGATGGCGAGCGCCGACGCCGATCAAGGCCCGGTCATCATCTTCAGGCCGGTCAGTGGTAACAGGGCGCCAGTCAGCCGATCACCCCGCCGGTCAGCCGATCGCCGGTGCCGGCCATCGCACTGGCTGTTCGTTGTTCCATCCTCCCGAACCGCGATCGCGAGTCCAGCGGAAAGCGGAGTGACCTCGTCTCCTTCCCGCTGTCAGACTGAAGGAGGGCCTGTTCTGACCGCTCAGAGCCACCCTCCCGCAAAATCACGATCAACGATCCGCTGCAACTCTCACCATGGCTTGGCGGGATGGTTTGTCCGGATTCCGAACCGCTTTGCGCTGCTCGGTCTGATCGACCGACGTGCCCAATCGCGCGCTCGATGCTTCGGTGTGTCGGACCGAAGCGCGGAACTTGCCTGCGTGAGTCCCGACATCAGCCTATGGACCTTGCCGGTAGAGAGAGCAGGTTCGCGACATTTGCGACAACGCACTCCTGATCTCCATCGCCGAGAGCACCGAAGTACGCCAGTTGATCGAGCCGGACCGTGCGTTAGAGGCTGCTCCGGGGGCCGCTTACCAGGACACGTGCGTGATTGACTCATCGCAATCGACCTCTGGCGAATTCTCAAGCTCAGCAACGGATAGTTAGCCTCAAGATGGGGTGTCGTCATGGGTTTCTCTTTCTACACCGGACATTTACTCCGTTGCTCTTTGCTCCGTCAACCGCCTTTCGCCCACAAAGTATTGCCACAACAGCATTTTTGACTCAAGCGCGGAGTTCTGCGCATTCGGGTTTTCTTGGACTTGCGAGTGAGTCCTGGATGACGAATGTCGTGTCCGTCCAGCAGGGCTGCCAGAATCAATCTGGGTGATTTGCTAGGTTTGCGGCCTCGTCTTGGAGAACCTCGATGGGCGCGAATGAGCGTGGGCACCCGCCGCTGGGAAGCAACCCGTACCGCGCCTGCGTGCGTCAGGCCCTGACATGCCGAAAGAAAGCGTAACTGGTGGATGTCCTGTCGAGCTGGCCGAGGCGGACCGTGGCGATCTCGCGGTGGAAATGAGCGAGGCGTTTCCGCTTTTTTCTGGAAGAATGTTGGAAGGATTTCCCGGGTCGGTGCATATTGACGTTGGTAGGCCGGTATAGGGGGACAGGCTCATGAGCGGGGGAGATCCTTCGGGCGTGCTCCGTGACATCGGGACGCTGTTCAGCAACGGGATGCTCGGCGGGCTGACCGACAGGCAACTGCTGGAACGGTTCGTGAACCGGAACGACTCCTCGGCGGAGGATGCGTTCACCATCCTCCTCGAGCGGCACGGGCCGATGGTCTGGGGCGTTTGTCGCCGGCTGCTGCCCGACCGAGACGCCGCGGCCGACGCGTTTCAGGCGACGTTCCTGGTGCTGGTGCGCAGGGCCTCGGCGGTCAGGGTCGACGACTCGCTGGGGCCGTGGCTCTACGGCGTCAGCCGCCGCGTCGCCGCACGGGCGCGGGCCACCTCCCTGCGCCGGAGGGCGCGCGAGACCGGCGGGGTCGAAGCGGTGGCCGGCCCGGCCCCTGATCCGGGCCGTGCCGAGCGGCTTGCGATCCTGGATGAAGAGATCGGCCGCCTCCCCGAGCGTCAACGCGCGGCGGTCGTACTTTGCGACCTGGAGGGTCTGCCTCACGAGGAGGCGGTGCGCCGGCTCGGCTGCCCGGTCGGGACGGTCGAGAGCCGCCTGTCCCGCGGGCGGCAGCGGCTGCGCGACCGCCTGGTGCGGCGCGGGCTCGCTCCGGCCGCCGCGGCGCTCTGGGCCGAGATGGCCCGCGAAGCTTCGGCCGCGATGCCCGCGGCGCTCATCAAGCATACGGCCCGGTTCGTGACGAGTTCTCCCGCGGCCGGCGCCGTGCCGGTGGCGGTCACCGCTCTTGCCCAAGGAGTGATCCAGATGATGTGGCTTGCAAGGCTGAAACCGCTGGTCGCCGTCGCAGCGGCCCTGATCCTCGCGACCGCCGGGGTCGCCGTCCAGGGACGCCAACAGCCCGCGCCCGAGGGAGCGCGGGAACAGGCCAAGACCGCTCCTCCCCCGACAGCCGGCGCGGCGCGGCGCCGCCGCCGTGCCGGACATGGCGGCCAACCGGGCCCTCGCCAGGCAGCAGCTCGCCCTGATCGACGAAGCCTTGGCCCTCCTGCATGAGCTGGCCCGGAACGGCAGAATCGAGTATCGCCGACCCGTCTTTCTCCCTGTGGGGACGCCGTAGGCTGGAAACGCTTCGCAAGGCGGGAGCCGGGAAGGCCGAGATCGTTGCGGCGTTGGAGAAATACATCAACAGCCTGAAGGAGGAGGAGGCGATTGCCAAGAGTCTGGTTCGAGGCAGCTCGAGGCACTCAACTCGACGTTTATGACGTCCAATTCCGGCGCATGGAGGCCGAGATCTGGTTGAACGAGGAGAAGGCCCGGTGATGCGCGATGGCCGACAAGTCCACTTGGAACGTAGAATCGCCCTTATGCACTGAGTTTCCTGGTCGGAGTGACTGTTTCCGATGCCGAAGAGCTTTGAAATCCTCAACGAGCCCTTCTCCACCGCCGACACAGGACTTCCGGTCCTGACCTACGAGCAGGGGCAACTACGCGTCAGCTTCCTCGATTGGCGGGAGCAAGAGGTCGTACTGACATTCCACGGTGTTGCCGCATTCTCCTGGGACGACGGCGAGGCATCGTGGTCCGCTGCCCACCGGGATGACGCGAGTTACACGGTAACCGGGTCAAACTGGCTACAGAGGCACCTCGACGTGGGCACCATCACGGCCAGCGAAGGGCATCGTCACTTCAAGCTCTGCTTCAACGCGGCGGGTGTGCTGCACGTCATCTCGACCGGCCTGGACACATTGGCGTAGCCCCGAAGTACGGCAAGACGGGACCGCCGCGGGCTTATTCCCGTTTTCTGGTCTTATGAAAAGTTCGTAGCTATGCAAAGATGTCGGTGAAAGGAGCTGTCGCAGCCGGTCTTTTCGACCCCGAACACTTTGCATAACTACAGCGGTTCACTCAAGCGTTGCGCACAGCGCGACGGCAACGGCCATCATACTAACCCGAAGCGTCAGCGAGGATTCCGGCGGCGGACCCTGCCCTTCGGCGGGTGCCCCCTCGCTGACGCTTCGGGTTAGTATGGCCCGTGGGCCACCCGATCGTGAACCGCTGTAATGGCCAGGGAACATGGTGTCCAAGTGACCCTGGTGCTTCCAATCAGCCTTCAAACCCATCGAGATGAAGACCTACAGGGCTGGAGTCGTAACGCACGAGCGTCGTCGGCGTCTTGAGATATGTCGTCAGCCTGGTATCCTGCTTCGGTGGTCGCCTTGGAGGACGGCGGCGTTATGGAAAGGCTCTTTCAGAGATCGATGAGTCGAAAGGGCCGATCTGCAACAGACTTGCGGTCGTCCTGGAGCAGCATTCTTTCCATAACTACGAACTTTTCATCAGAACAGAAAGCCAGAATAATCAACCACGGCCAGAGGCCGTGGTATTAGGAAGGCCCCCCGAGGGGGCCATCTCCGTGAGGTTGCCCCCGTTGGGGGCGTCGAGTTGGAGCGGTCCAGGCTTTCTCCCAGACATCGGCAAAACTTCTCCATCGAGCACGAATCGAGGCTTATCCGCTGTCACGCGAGAGTCTTCCCAAGCCTTACCAGAATGGGGAAAGCACGCCGGATCGCTCGAAGCTCTTCGGGTCACACGGCCAGAGGCCGTGGTTTTTGAAAGTAATAAGATCGTTATACGACGAGTTTTCTCGGGGCTGTCGAGCCGAGCTCGCCCGGAATGTCCGGTTCAGAGCGGCGCGACCGCATTCCATTCGTGGAGCAATTTATGATAAAATATGAATATATAGTTATCCATAATCATCCTGGGGGACAGATGCTCCCTTGGGCGTCGCAGGAAATCCTAGACACGTCTGGTAGGCGTGGCTTAGAAAAATCTCTCAATGCGCTAGCGGAAGAGGGGTGGGAAATCGTCAGTTGCACGAGCTCGGCTTTGGGTTGGTTCCTCTACTTCAGCCCGCTGACTACCGTCATCTTGCGCAGGGAGAAGCCTTGATTTCGTCGGCCAAAGCCCCTTTCGTCGCCAGACCACTGCCTCGCTTATTCCAGGTTCCTGTTCTTCTGTGGCCAAGTCAGTTATGTGGCGTTGGCCTGAGCAACCGCTCGTTTCTTCGAACGGGACACTCGCCGAACGCCACATAAGCTCTCGGGTTACAGGGTCCGAAGGAGGTCCATCAGCCCCGCATCCTTCTTCCCAGGCTTGCCGCTCACTTTGCCATCGACCTCACGATTGACCGACGTTTTGGCTTTGATCTCCAGATGGACCTCCGCGTACATGTTCGTCGTCGCCAGCGACACGTGCCCCAGTCACGCCCGGGCGGTTCGAGTTTACGAGGAAAAGTTATGTGGCGTTCAACCTCCTGAAAGTGCGAGAATCCCCGGCGTGAATCGACTGGCGGCCACATAACTGGCTTGGCCACAGATGAACAGGAAATTGGAATAAGCTTGTTATACGACGAGTTTTTCTGGGGTTACGGGGCCGAAGTCAGGCGGTATTGCCCCGAGTTCCGCTGGAACTCGACGTATAAGCGGAATTCTACGACCAGAGGCTTGCCGTGAAAGTAGCTCGCTTCCGAATCGCCTGGGTCATGGTTGGCATCGCCATCGCCGCACTCGACTTCGCTGTGATACGGGCCATGCTCCGTTACCCGGAGATTGGCTTCTTCGTATTGGGTGCATTGCCGATGGTGAACGTTTTGGTAGTCGGCACCCTGGTCGCTCAACAGCGTCCCGGAAACCGCCCTTTCCTCTTGGGGTTCGCAGTGTCCGGGGCGATGGTTTTGGCCCTATTCGTCGCGTTGATGATTCTCGACCAGAATCAAGATGGACCAATATTCTACTATCTCAGCCTGTTGTACGTTCCCATGGAGAAGGCAGTCGGGCTAGACCGGCCCTTCGTTCGCATCCCTCTTGAGTGCTCCGTCGTTGTGGGCATGCTCACCGTGCCGCAAGTGGCCTTCGCCCTGATTGGTGGCTTTCTCTCCCGCAGGTTCAAAATCACCATCACCCGACGCTGATGGGCCGCATCGGGGCTGATTTCAGATTCCTGTTCTTCTGTGGCCAAGTCAGTTATGTGGCGTTGGCCTGAGCAACCGCTTGTCTCTTTCGAACGGGACACTGTGGAAGTGAGCGCGGTAATTTTGACCCACACTAGTCCTTAAGATGCCCGCTCTGGGCAAGAGCGGTAAACAGCTCTCACTCGGGCCGAACCGGCACGTGGCATCGGTCCCCTCGACGACCCGAATGTCCCGCCTTGCACGGTGGCCAGTGGCCGACGAGGCCGAGAACCAATAATGAGGATAGGAGCTGACTCATCGCTCAGACCCCAAGCGGAATGTTGTCAGAGACTTGAAGTGCGGCCACCAAAATCATGTCCGCCGCCATCCACAGGCTCAAAATTGGCCTCTTTCGATCTCTCTCGACTCAAAACGCTCTTCATCATTCCCGCGGTTCAAAGGCTCGCTGGAAAAGAGTAGAGTCAGAGCGGGTGGGAAAGCGACAGTCGAGGCTCCAGACCACTTGCTCCTTCCATGAACCTTCGAGTGCATAAACCGACATCGGCGCGAATGCGTATTGCCACTCCATGCCGTCTTTGCTTTTCCGCGCCTCGAGCATCAAGAAGACCTCGGGATCAGTAGTTATCACGTATGCGAAGAGTGCGCCGTTCGACCACCTCGGATCCTGGCTTCCCGTATCGAGCCAGTGGCTTGGGCATTAGCCGGGGCGGCTGCCACTCGCCGCGGAATTGGTCACGCGCGCTGAAATCGCGGGTCAGCAGTGCATTTGTCGGAGGCGCTCGTTGGCTCCGTCGGCCGGCTTGGGCGCACCAGGAACCGGCTTGAATTCAATGCCTCCGTGCGACGGTCGCCAGTCTGGCGGGTTCGCCATTTTCCCGATCAAGCGGGTCGTCGAGAGCGACGTCCATTCCTGCTGCCAGCCGCCGCGCGTTTGGAAGACCTGAACCGCGGCCTCGGGCCGGTCTGCGTCGCCGAGCCAGAGGAAGATGGAGCCATCTCGCGAGTCGCCAACAGTGTTTGTGAATCGCAAAACCGGCTCCGTCTTCAGTCGATACAAATCCCCGCCGGACTCGCCGCCCCGCACCTCTGACGCAGCCATCGAATTCTTCATGATGGCGAGACGCTTCGCCGGATCGCCCGGTGCGTCCCGGTTCTGCGGCGGCTGGCCAGCGAGACCAAGAACCAATATCGAGGACAGGAGCAGGCTCATCATCTTCACTCCGGACGGAATAACTCAGAATGTCTACGCCCGTTTGACCAGGTAATCCAAAAGTGCAGTATCCGGCGCGTTGGTCGTCGTCAGCTCGATCTGGTCGATCGCACGTTTGCAGTAGTCGAGCTCGAGCGCCTGCCGCCACTCGTCTACCGCTTTCCCGTACGCCTGGCGAATGGCCTCCGCCTGAGTGGTCAAATCACGGTGAGTGGTGTATTCGGCCGCGTTGGTCGTGTAAATCTGGCGCAGCCGATCGCGCTTTTTACGCGTGCCTCCTCGCCGTCGAATCGTCCTTGGCGACGAACGACTGAGCTAGCACGGCCGAGAGGATCACCGGCAGCCAGGTCCGACCCATGTGTGAGCTTCCCGCGCAGGTTACGAATTAAGTCGTATGACTACAAATATCGCCGCTCTGGAGTGGTTGTCAAGGGAATTCTTCGGAAGTTTGTCAGAGACCTGACTCAATCCGGGCGATCGACGACACGAAGCGTCACATAAGGCTCGTTGCTGCCCGACCGCTGGCAGGAGTTGCGCCGGGCCGGCGACGCCGCGCCGGACTGACGCCCCCGAGCCGCGGGTTAGAGCGCTCTTCCCTGACACCAATTCCGCTCCCAAACCCGAATCGGGCAATCCGAAAGCGGCGTCCTGTCGAGCGAGCGCTGCCGGTACAATCGGCGCATGAAGCTAGCCATGACCCTCGCGGCATCATGATCCGCCGACATGCGCCTGGTTTCCAAGCGGAATGTGGGCCGGCAGCGAATGGCAAAGGCCGAGCAAAGCCCAGGTCGAGCCCCAGAAGCTGCTGAGAGGATGGGGCTTATCCTTGGTGACGTTCTTCGTACCGTTGACGATCCAGGAGCCATCGTCAGTCTGCGTTTCGATCAGGAATCTCCAGGCCTTCTGAATGGCCGGATGTGAGTTGGGGACCCCTACCTGGCTCAGTGCGTAGACCGATACGCCGGTGCCGAACGCGTCGCTCTTGTCCGCGCGAAGCCAGCCCCAGCCGCCATCGGGCTGCTGCGCCGCCAGAATCTGCTCGCGGATCGCTTCGACCTGTTTCGGATCGCCAAACCTCTTCTCGATCAGCAACCGCGTCGCGTACCACTCGCTGCTTACCGGCGGATTCTGGCCGTTGGGCGGAGTTTTCTTGAGCCACATGAGACCCTTGTCGCGACACGCGATGGCCCTTTGGCTCGGTTGGTCGAGCGAGTCCAGGCCCAATACGCACAGCATCGTGCTCACCTGCGTCGTTTCGAAAAGCGGCCGCTTCTGGGCTGGGAGCTGGCCGCCTGGTACCCAGGATCCGTCTTTTTTCTGGCCCTTGATGATCACGTCGCGCATCGCGTCGATTCGCTCGACGGTATTCTCGCTCAGGTCCGATCGATCGCGGGCGATCAACATCTGGGCCGCACCTTCGTATCCGAATCCATGGTCATCCGTCTGGCTGATTGCCCAGTTGGTCGACTCGGCAAGCTTACCCTTGTCGATGCCAAAGCCGCGCTGGCTGGCGTCGCGCAACGACCAAAGCATATACCCGGCATAATGGCACGCCATACAATTTCGTTCCTTGATCCAGGCCGTGCCATACTTTTCGATGTATGGAATCGTGCGCTCGGCCGTCTGGCGGGCTTGCGCATCGAGTGGAATGTCGGTTCGCACGGACCGTCTCGCCGACGCCGCCGGAGGGCTTTTCTCTTGCAACCGCGGCGTTTCTTGGGCCAGAGCCGGCGCACAGCAACCAACGAGCGCCGCGCTGGCGATGAGCAATCGCAGCAAGGATTGTCGCAGCAGCAACATGGTCAGATTTCCTGAGCAGTAATTCTCGCGAGGCGGCCAAGCTCTGTCTTGCACGGTCCGGACCGCCGACTTCCGCTAAACTTATAACGCCGGCGTGTTACAGCACATTGGCCGAGACTGGGCGAGCGATTGACGGCCGATCAGGGCGTTGCGTGAGAATGGCGGAGTTGATCCCGAACACGTCGATCAAACAGTTCACGACGAACACGGACGTCATCGGGGCCTACGCCGAGGCGAGGGTTCGTCGGTTCGTCGCACGCATCGTCGATCCCGCCCGCGGCCCTTCCCGTCGATCGATACCATGCCCGCGAACGGCCCGTCCCAGATGGCCATCGCCGCGGGCGCGAAGCAATTCGACCACTGGGGATGGCTAAACGCGAAGCAGCACCTCGTAGCGTTCGACAGACCGCTCCAGCCTGACGGTGCCAGTCCTCGGATCTCCCCAAGTTTAATGCGACAATATTTATATTTATAATAAATATAATAGTAATATTATTTGCCATGAGCGAAGAGCAAATGGCGGGGCAAGGACGTCAGGAAGTCGTTTCTTGAACTCATTGGCAATCGCCCGGAACAGTCCCATTGCCGTTGGGAGGTCGGCGGCGATCTCCTGCGTCAACAGTTTGGGTGTCGGACGGCTGTCGGCATTGCAAGGGGGGGTCAAAAGCACGCGACTCACGAACCTCAGGTTCACCCTGTCATTCGCCATCCAGCGATCTGGGTTTACTCGCTCTTCGGGGTTTCGAGCACGAGATCGCCCAGATCCTTGACTTCGCCCGGTCCGACTTTCACGTCCTTGGCGACGGTACCTCGGACCATAAAGTCCTTGACGAGTTGAAGGGTATAAGGCTTGCCTGGAATCAAGCCCACGATTTTGAACCGGCCGTCCTTGCCGACCTTAGGAAATCCTTCAGCAGGAAGGATCGAATGAAATTCGGCCTCGCCCCAGGGTTCGCCATCGGCGTTGACGACCCGGCCCGTCAGAACGCCCCAGGGCTTGAGGGTGACCTTCTGCGGAGCGGTTTCATCTCCTTGGAGCACCAGCTCGCCGGTCAAGTGCTGACTTTGGTGAGCGAAGGTCAAGACTCGTGGCTTTCCGGGTTTGAGACTCTCGACTGTGTGTGTTGAGGCATCGGCGGGAGTCGCTTGCCAGAAGGCCGTGTACTGAAAGTCCTTCAAGCCCGAGATCAGGGCGCCGGGTAGCGGCTTGCCATCAGGGCCCAGCACGGTGACGGAAAGCGTACGACCTGTTTCAAGCAGCAGGTCATGGCTCAGCGAGGCGGTGCCGGGTGCGGGGTCGATCTCGGCCAGCGTGTGAAAATCGTTGGGGCCAACCATTCGGGGCTGGCACTCGAGAAATCCGGTCTGGTGTCGTACATGCTTGAATGATTCGAACCCACAGCCTCGGATATACCGATCTTCATCGGCTCGCGCGGCCAGTACGCCCGGGCCAGGAAACGCCACGAGACGAAACGTCTCGTCCTTGAAGATGAAATGAGGGCCGATCCTGGCCCAGCGAAAAATGGGATACTCTTTCAAGTGAGGATTATCGTTGTAGACGAAGTACTCGACCTGGCCGCGGGCCGGCTTTCCCGTTGCCTTATCGATGATTCGGCCGGTGACCCATACTCCGCGCTTCATGGGGATGTCGAGACGCAGCGGACCGGTCCCGCGTTCTTCCTCGACCGCGACCCGGGCTCGCAAGTAAGGGAGCTGTTCGTCAGGAGGGACCTTCAGGTCGGCCTTGCGGGTCCCGTAAACCTCGAAATCGCAGGGTGGCACAGCCACGACGGCCCCTTCCTTGCCGCGGGGCAGGCCGACCAGGTGATACCGGCCTTGTGCATCGCTGATCGAATGGACGTACGCCGAGGTGCCGAAGGATAACGATTGCTCGCCGCGGACCATCACGCCCGCCAACGGCTTCCCCGTATCCTGGTCGCGGACAACACCTTCGATCGGTCGTGTGGGCCCTGCGACGTGTTCGAAGTTGGCACCGTAGATCGTGATGAGATTGGTGTTGCCGAACCTCTTCCAGCCCGGGACGCGGATTGTCTTGCCAGGACGGGTCCGTACCTCGACTCGCTTCGTTTCGATCGTCGGCCCTTCGAGCTGTAACGTGGCACTTCGCTCGCGGCCAATGCCCACAATGCGGAACGTGCCATCGGAACCGGTTGTCACTGGAGGAATGATCGAGGGCTCCGAATGCGCCTCGAAACGGTTGAAGACGAACTCATGCTCGAGTGGGTGGTACTCTTTCCTCTCTTCAAGCGCCTTCAGCCAGCGATCGAGAGAAGCTTCGGCTGGTGCCCGGACGTCCATGACCTTCACAATGACACCCGCAACGGGCCTCCCCTCCAGGTCGATGATTCGGCCGCTGACGAACGACATCGTCCGCGACCAGTTGAAGAGTTAACCCCTTCCCGTCTCCACGTTGGTCGTTGGCCATACCGAAAGCAAACCCTTTCGCGCGGGCCACAACGGTGCTGTACGGCCACAGAGCATCAGAATCAGGAGCATCGAAATCCGACTTCGGCACCGCAAAGCGGAATCGGCCATCGGTGCCACTGGTCGCCCGGACAGGTGGGTTTTTCGGCTGTTTGAGTCCGGAGCTGATCAAATAGACCGAGGCCCCAGAAAATGGACGTCCCGCCGAATCGAGGACACGCCCTTCATAACTGATTGGTCGTCTCGGCGTCGCTCGGTTTTTCTGCTTTGAGTTGTGACGTTTTGGATGCAGGCGCAGGTCGCTGGACCCTTCATTGAGCCACGGTCCTGTCCTTCGCGAGGCAACCCGACGCCCCAGGCGATGCAGCCGAGCACGCTGAACACCAGCGCCGCGGCCGCGCACGTCTTGATATTGCTCAGGAGCATGGCTCGCAATGACTTGCGAACGAGGGCGGCCGCCGTCGTGGAGATGACTTCGCCGATCGCGATCTGCGTTGCCGTCGAGTTCAACAGAGCTCGCGGCCTTGACGGTTGCCTGAACCCAGGCCGCGGGTACGCCCGCGCTGGCCGACCGGCCCAAATCGGCGGCCAGTCCCGCTGTGCTCAAACCCACACCACGGCGCGTGAGGCGGGAACGTAATAGATCGTGGGCGCCGGCCAGTCGGCGCCGGACGGTCGCCTCGCCCCAATTCAGCTCGTGCGCGGCCTGGGCTTGGGTCTTACCCTGGAGATCGCACAGCAACACGGGCAGCCGGTATTTTTCCGAGAGCCGCGCGATCTCTTCGTGCAGGATCTCGCGCCAATCGTTCACCGGCTCGTTCCGCGACCGATCCTCGACATGGAGATCACCAACAGATCGCTCGCGGGCTCGCTTGCGTGCGGCATCCTCGCCCGCCTGGATGGCGATCCGATAAGCGACCCGATGGAGCCAGCCGCCGAGCGCATCGCGGCCTCGGATCGACCGCGCCTTACAAACCAAGACCAGAAACGTGGCCTGGAAGGCATCTTCGGCCGCGTCGGCGTTGCGAAGCACGGCCCGGCATGTTTCCAGAACCATGGTCCCATGCCGCTCGACCAAGCGCTGTGAACGCGGCCTCGTCACGCCCGTCGAGAAACTTCTCAAGAAGCTGGCTGTCGGACAGCCCGGAGAGCGTCCCCTCACCAAACACGCGCTGAATCTGCCGTAGGGCGGCACCCCTGGGAGCACTGGCCATGTCGGATCTCCTCTCGGCCTCGGATGTTCATCCTACATTGAGGGCCGCCCGGCGTGTGACCGATCAAGATCCTGAAAAAATGGTCCGACAGCCAATGGCATCGCAAGAAACCCCGCGAGTCGATTGCGGGTCACTTGACTGCCGACCCGGCCGATTTATGATAGGTTTTGTTACAAGGCCCCCATCGTCTAGTGGCCTAGGATACTTGGTTCTCAGCCAAGGGACCGGGGTTCGAGTCCCCGTGGGGGTGCTTCATTCCAGGGTTGCAAGCGTCCACTCCACTCAACCATGATCTCCGTCGAGCTTTATGGCGTTCCCCGGTTGCGAGCCGGGACAAACTTGATGCGAGTCGAAGCGTCGACGGTCGGCCAGGCGCTTCGGGAACTCGGTCGGATCTGCCCGGCGCTGGAAGACTCAGTCCTCCACCAAGGGACACTTCATGAGGCATTTCAGTTAAGCCTGAATAGCGAGCGTTTTGTGTCCGATCCCCAGACGCCCTTGCAAAAAGGGGACGTCCTCTTGCTCCTGTCCGCTGACGTGGGAGGATGATTGGGTGACGCCGGGCTACCACGGTCGCTATTTGCGAATCGATCCCCGGCCCGGTCGTACCTCATGCGTGCCGCTGGAGGAAACGGTGCTCCGGTACTTTCTCGGAGGGGTCGGACTCGGTGCCTGGCTCGTCGCCCACGAGACGCAAGCGGGCGTCGACCCGTTGGGGCCCGAGGCCGCCCTGGTCTTCGCGCTCAGTCCGCTGGTCGGAAGTCCGTTGACGACCTCGGCTAAGTTCGCCGTGGTCGGCTTCAGCCCGCTGACCGGCCGGGTCTGCGACGCCCTCTCCTCGTCTCACTTCGCGATCGCCGCCAAACGCGCGGGCGTCGATGCACTGGTCGTTCACGGGTGCGTGCGACCACCGTCGATCGTCATGATCGATGGCATGGATCGCGCCGGGCCCCGCGTCGAGTGGCAGTCCGCGGATTCACTCTGGGGCCTGTCCGCCCACGAAGCCGAGACGCGATCCGTGCGCAACTTGGGCCTGAATGGCAGGTCGCGGCGATCGGTCCGGCCGGCGAGCGACTGATCCCGTTCGCGACGCTCAGCCACGACGGCCGCCACGCGGGACGAGGCGGCTTGGGTGCGGTCCTGGGTGCGAAGCGGATCAAGGCAATCGCGGTGCGGGGCAACCGTCGCACCTTGCTCGCCGACCCGGGCCGGACTGTCGCACTGGCCCGGCACTACTCTCGCTTGTCGTTCGGACCGGCGACTGAGAAATACCGCGAGCTGGGGACCGTCGCCAACCTTTTGACATTCAACCGGTTCGATGCCCTGCCGACGCGGAACTTTCAGGCCAGCCGGTTCGAAGGGGTCGAGCGGCTGACCGAGACCGACCTGGACCCGGCCCGTCGGATCGCCCGGACCTCGTGCGCCGCCTGCACGATCGGCTGCGAGCACATTTATGCCGTCGGCACGGGCACGGCGGGAGTCCGGCTCGAGTACGAGTCGCTCTTCGCCCTGGGCCCGCTGTGCGGCGTCAATGACCCCGCCGCGGTCCTGAGGCGGCCAGGGCCTGCGACGACGCCGGGCTCGACACGATCAGCACCGGGGCGACGATCGCCTTCTTGATGGAGTGCGCCGAGCGGGGCTGGGTCGACGGCCGAATCGAGCCGTCCGGCCGTGTGCTCTGCTTCGGCGACGGCCAGCGGTGCTGGAAGCGATCGAGGCCATGCTGGAACGCGCGGGCGGCTGGGCGAGCTCTTGGCCCTGGGCAGCCGGCGGGCGGCCGAGCAAATCGGCGGCGATGCGCTCGATCTCGCCCCGCACGTCAAGGGGCTGGAGCTGCCCGGCTACGATCCGCGCTCCCTGCACACGATGGCGCTCGGCCTGGCCGTCGGAACCCGAGGCGCCGACCACAACCGCTCGGGCGCCTACGAGGCCGACTTCTCCGCTCGCACCGACCGCCGCCAAGGCGATGCCCACTCGGCAGCGCTGGCCATCGAAACCGAGGACCGAGCGGCCGTCATGGACTCTCTGATCCTCTGCAAGTTCCTCCGCGGCGTTTTTCGCGATTTTTATGCCGAGTCCGCCGAGATGCTCGTTGCCGTGACCGGATGGCCGGTGACGTCGCCTGGAGCTAAGACCCTTGCGCACGCGGTGGTCAACGCCCGCAAATGCCTCAATCAGCGCGAAGGTTGGACCCGTCGCGAGGATACGCTGCCGGCCCGTTTGTTGGAGCCTGGCGAGTCTCAACGCCGGGATCTGCCGGCTTGACCCGCGAACGACTCGACACCATGATCGCGGCCTATTACCAGGAACGTGGTTGGGACGTTGAAGGCCGGGTGCCGATTGACATGCGTCGCGAGCTGGGCCTCGATGATTCCGCCTTCGGCGTGGTGGAGACAGTTCGTGGACGTGACCACGGCGACACCCTTTGCCTGACGGGCGGATTTGAGGATCGACCCGATGGACGAGATCGAACGGATAATCTACCCCATCGAGCGGCTCCATGAGTTTTCGACCCATGTCTTCGTCTCCTGCGGTGTCCATGAGGCCGACGCGCGGCTCGCCGCCGATGTGCTCGCGACCAGCGACCTCCGTGGGATCGAGTCGCACGGCATTGCCCGCCTACACGCCTATTTCGAGATGCTCAACTGTGGCCGGATCAATCCGCGGCCGGTGGTACAGGTCGTTCGCCAGTCGCCGAGCACCGCGACCGTCGATGGCGACAACGGCCTGGGCCTGGTCGTCGGGCCCAAGGCCAACGAGATCGCGATGGAGAAGGCCGAGGCGGTCGGCTCAGGCTGGGTGAGCGTCCGAAACACCAATCATTTCGGGATCGCAGGCTACTATCCGATGCAAGCCCTGAAGCGCGACCTGATCGGCTGGGCGATGACCAACGCGACGAAGGGGGTCGTTCCGCTCTGGGCGCCGAGCGGATGCTCGGGACCAACCCGATCGCGATCGCCTTCCCGGGGCTCGAGGAGCCGCCGATCGTGATCGACATGGCGACCAGCGCCGTGGCCTACGGCAAGATCGAGATCGCCGCTGCGGACGGGACAGCCGCTGGCCGATGGCTGGGCCGTCGACCGGACCGGCTCGGTCACACGGGATCCGCGTGGAATGATCGACGGCGGCGCTTGTTGCCGCTTGGCGGCGACCGCAAGCGCGGCGGCCACAAGGGCTACGCCCTGTCCGCGATGGTTGACATCCTCTGCGGCGTCCTGAGCGGGGCGAACTGGGGTCCCTTCGTGCCGCCGTTCGCACTCTCCGACGAGATTCCGCAGCCAGAGCGTGGGCAAGGGGATCGGCCACTTCTTCGGGGCGATGCGGATCGACGGGTTCATGGAAAGTGACGAGTTCAAGCGGCGGATTGACGAATGGATCCGCGTCTTCCGGAGCACCAAGGCCGCCCCGGGACGCCCGGCCCGCTGATTCCCGGCGACCCGAGCGCAAGGCCGAGGCAATCCGAGCCAAGCAGGGCATTCCCCTGGTGCCCGCCGTCGTCAACGACCTCCGCGACGTCAGAGCACAAGACCGGCATCCCGTTCGATTGACACGTCCCGACGCGCCGCCGTCAGAATCGGTGGTCGTCGATGATTCGCAAAAACCCAATTCGCGGTAGAATACATGAGAGTTGTGGCGGCACCGGACGGACAAGATTGCGAGGTTGGTCATGTCGATTATCGAGAAGCCCGGGCAGGGACTCCACATTGAGAAGCGATTCTTGATCGCCTTTGACGCCCTGAGAGCCTGTGAAAAAATTGGGTAACTGGATCGTGGGCGATGTCAGGAGGAATTATAGACTACGGGTTGCGGTTGGAGGGCGAATGCGCGTGCCATGTTGTGGACGATGGCGAACCACGTCGCGATGGCCTTGACTTTTTTGAGGCCTCGAACCGTGAACTGATGGAGGCCGCGATTGCGGGCCTCGGCGTTGACACACTCCGCCGTCGCTGCCCTCTCTTTGTAGATTTCCTTGGCCGCTTGCGTCCCCATCCGCTTTCGCCACGTCGCCACTTCTTCACTGTCTGTCGCTTTCGGCTCATACCGATCAATCCCTTCCTTGTTCGGTTTGATCACGGGCGCGTAGACCTCACACGTCTTCCCGGCTTGGACTTTCTCGATATCTTTCCAGTTTGCAAATCCCCCATCGACCAACACCTCTTTGGGACGCTGCTTGAAGCGGTTCTCGATCTGGTCCAACATGGGGGGCAATTGGCCTTGATCACTGCCAACCGTCACGACGTCTACACCCGCGACCACCTGGCCACGGCATGCCGTGCTGTACTCGACATTGTACGCGGGACGGAAGCCCCCATCGGCCATCTTCATCACCGTCGCTAGGGGGTCCGTTGTCGAGACCCGTGCCTCCTTATGCTCCCCCGGCATGATCTTCGCTTCCATCTCGGGCATCCGCTCCAAGGCCTGCTCGACGTGCTCCAGGCGTTCCTGGGCGTGCCGCATCGCTGCGGCTTGCTGTTGCCGCGATGGCTCCGGCTCGGCGGCAGGCGGCTGTTCTGACGCAACCTCTTGTTTAGTAACGGGATCGGTGGTAGTCACAGCCAGTTTCTCCCGCAGGCGTTGGACCTCGGCTCGGGCCTCCTCCAAAAGCTTCTCCAGCGTCTGGCGACGGCGAAACGAGGCCGCCCCGGCGCTGGCGCGAACCCGCATGCCATCCTGCGCGACTCGGTCCAGATCGACCAGACCTTGCTGACGCAACACCTCCACGGACTGCTTGAGCAAGGGCTCCAGGAACTCGGGGTTGTCGGTGCGGAAATCGGCGAGTGTGTGGTAGTTGACAGAGACTCCTCCGACCAGCCAGCGGAAGGGATCGTCATGAATGCACAACTCGGCGAGTTCGCGCGCGCTGGTGAAGCCAGAGAGGGTGGCATACAACCACAAGGCCACCAGCAAACGGGGATCGATGGCCGGTCGTCCGGCCACGCTGCCGCGGGCGCGAATACGGTCATACCACGGTGTGAGGTCCAGTTCGAGGACGTAGAGCCAGACGGCGCGGGCGGGGTGGTCGGCTTCCAGGATTTCATCGATTGTCATGGCCGAGATCAGTTGCTGGCGATCCGGGACGCTCAGCCGTGGTTGGACAGTGGCGTCGGGCTCAGCACGGCAGGGGCGCGCGGCTTCGGACACGGTAGCGCCAAGAGCCGAAGCTTGGGCCGACCCCTCGGGGCAAGCCTGTTCGATTGCCGCGGGGATCTCCGCTGAGCCTTGCTTGGGGGACTTCTGGGGTCTCATTGCCTGCTCCTTCTCGTTTTCCTTGGGACTCTCCTTTCATTATACACACGCAGCGGATTTTTTCACAGGCTCTGAGTGCGGAGGAGAAGCGAACCATTGGCGATGTGCTAAGCGACCGAGACCACTTCGTCGCGAGCACCGCCGACCTCGGCAAGGTCCGGAAGGTCTCCAGGAGCGAGCCTGTCTATGCGCTCCGCATCCTGCCAGGGGTGAATCTCATCTACAAGGTTTCCGGTGAGGAGATCGAAGTCCTCGACCTGATGGCGGAGGCGCTCATGCGGCGATTCGCGCCGAAGAAGAAGCGTAACGCGATGAAGAATTCGAATGGCGTGAAAGGCTCGATCTAGCCTTGTTATGCCCATGAAGCAGTTCAAAAGCATTACCCTGAGCAAAACCCTGGCGAGGGAGGAGCTCGATGAGTTCAAGGCCCTCCTGGACGATCCGTCGAAGCAGGAACTCAAAGAGAAGGATGACATTCTTCCTTTCTTTGCTTGCCGCGAGCAACTGATTGCTCTCATGGGCACCTACAACACGAAAATCGAGAATTTCGACCGGATCGCCACTGAGTTCGACGTCTTCGGCGATCATACGGCCGACTTCGCCATTGGCGATTCAATACAGCATCAGGATTGCTTCGTCGAGTTTGAGGACGCGACGAAAACGAGCGTATTCAAAAAGAAGGGCGATAAAGCGACCCACGAATGGTCGGACCGTTTCGACCACGGATGCAGCCAAATCATCGACTGGCTCTTGTGGCTGGAAAATCAAAAGCACACGCTGTCGTACACTCAGCGTTTCGGCGTGGGCGAAGTCCAATACGCTGGGTTGCTCGTCATTGGCAGAGACCGTATTTGACCGACCCCTCCCTGAGGCAGCGATTAACCTCGGCCAGCGAGCAGGTCATTGTGAGCAGCCGAAAGCTCTGTTGCGTTACATTCGATGAGCTTTATGCGAATCTGGATTCGAGGCTGAGGATCTGGAATCAGAAGTAAGCTCATGAAGGGCGTTGCCATGCCAGTTTCTCAGAAAGAGGAGCTCGATCGTGGAGCGAACTCACGTGGGCAGGTGATCACCGGTCCTCCTGATGGGAGTCGTGTCGATGGGAGCCGTCCTGCGTGGTAGCCCGGCCGCGGAGCCGCCTCGTCCGCGGGCACGCGACCTCGGCATCGAACCGGGCGTGTTCCCGCCCGGCCCGCTCAATGCGATTACCGACGTCGAGGGCGTCCGCGTGGGTCACGTCACCCTGAATCAGAAGGACGACATCCGGACCGGCGTGACGGCGGTCCTACCCCACGGGGGCAGCCTCTTCCGTGAGAAGGTCGCCGGTGCCGTGTTCGTCGGCAATGCGTTCGGCAAGCTCGCCGGCTCGACCCAGGTGGAGGAGTTGGGGACGATCGAGAGCCCGATCATCCTCACGAACACGCTGTCCGTCGGCACGGCGGTGGAGGCGGTCGTCGCGCACACCCTGCGCCAGAAGGGCAACGAATCGGTCCGGTCGGTCAACGCGCTGGTCGGCGAGACCAACGATGGCGGGCTCAACGACATCCGGGGCCAGCACGTCCGGCGCGAGCACGTCTGGGAGGCCATCGATTCGGCCGCGGGCGGACCGGTCGCCGAGGGTTGCGTCGGCGCCGGGACGGGCACCGCTTGCTTCGGCTGGAAGGGCGGGATCGGCACGTCGTCGCGGATCCTGCCCGAGCGGTTCGGGAGCTACCGGCTCGGCGTGCTGGTGCAGACGAACTTCGGCGGGGTGCTGACGATCGCCGGGGCGCCGGTGGGGAAGGAGCTCGGGCGCTACGAGTACATGCCGGGGACCCCGAGGCGCCGCTCGGCGATCGAGGCCAGGCCGGCGGCCGAGGAAGCGGGCGGCGGCTCCTGCATGATCGTGGTGGCCACCGACGCCCCGCTCGACGCCCGCGACCTCAAGCGGCTGGCCGCACGGGCACTGTTCGGGCTGGCACGGACCGGCTCGTCCTACGGCAACGGCAGCGGCGACTATGCCATCGCGTTCACCACGTCGGCCGAGTTCCGGTCTCGGCCGGGGGATGCCCGTCCCGTCCCGCGCCACATCCTGCCGACCGATGCCGTCTCGCCGCTGTTCCAGGCGGCATCGAGGCGACCGAAGAGGCCGTCTACAACGCCCTGCTCCAGGCGACCACGACGACGGGTTCTGGCCGGACGCTCGAGGCGATCCCGGTGGACTCCGTCCGCGAGATCCTCAAGCGGCATGCCCTGGACCGCTGATGACCCCGGTCCGCGGCGACGGCTTGGTCCGACGCGCGAGGTCGCCGGATTGGTCGGCCGCTCAGATTGCACTGGCCTCGCCCGGTCGGCAATGAACTCATGTCTTGCGGGTCTCGGAATCAGGCTGACGATTTGCCGTGGGGGCCGCTTGGTGGTTAGTCGATGATCCGCTTGTAACTCCTTGTCATAGGCTCCAGTGCCGCCAAGGACAACTTGGGCGTGATGATAGCTAATGGCACCGTGCACTTTCGCGTGCGCTGTTTGCGGGTTCTCATTGTTGAACCCCACGCCGAACGATCCCTTTGCGTTACGGAGGATTAGCTCGTCGGGTCCTTCATAGTCTCCGTAAGCATCCACGGTCTCACTCCAGATGCCGTGGACCTGTCCCAGCGTGCCAAGCTGCCCGACGACCGGGACTGACGTGGTCATGGAGCCGTCGACGTTCATGGTCGTGGAAGACGCGTCAGGGTTGTTATCGACGGTGAGCGTACCATTGAGTGAAGTGGGACCGCGGACGCGCGGGCCCCACGGCACGCGCCACGGCGATGTGCCCGTCGACAGCAACTGTCGTGTTTCGAGAGTCTCAAAACGGAGGGAATAAACGTGTTTCATTCCGGCACCTCCCGCGCTCGTCGACTTGACCGGTTCGATCGATCCCACCCACCGTAGTGCGCGAGCTTACCGGTTATATCGGACGGCAGTGTGTGCCGACTTGAACGATTCTGAGGATCGGATGAGTGGAGCGAGCGAGCCATTTCCACTGATTTCCAAGCCCTTGGTGTCGATATTCTTGCTTTCGACCATTTTTTGTTGACAACTCTTATCCGCCTTTGTCAACTATCCGGTGACGTGCGACAGTTAAAATTGATCCGATCCTTACGTCTCGCTCCGGCGTAACGCCGAGAGGGAGGGGTTTTCGTCACCACTGGCTCCCTCTCCTTTGGAGAAAGGGCTGGGGTGAGGGGTCGCTCGCAGCCAAACCGCCGCGCCAAGCGACTGACTCGCCACGAGCGACCGTCCGCGTGTGAGGGCCGTGGCGCCGCCCACTACTGGCTCCCTCTCCTGGGGGAGAGGGCTGGGGTGAGGGGTCGCTCGCAGCCAAACCGCCGCGCACATCGAATGACTCGCCACGACAGATCATGGCCAGCGTGAGGGCCGTGGCGCCGCCCAGTACTGGCTCCCTGTCCTTGGGGAGAGGGCTGGGGTGAGGAGCGGCTTGATCACAAGCGGAACAAGACGTGTTGATGAAACGATGCGCATGGGGCGATTCCAGTTGAGAAGGCTCTGGGTGGTGCTGGCCCCTCACCCCAGCCCTCTCCCCAAGGAGAGGGAGCCCGATGAGACCGCTGGCGGCGGCAAACTCGGCGGCAAGGAGACGCTCCGCTCACCCCAGCCCTCTCCCCAAGGAGAGAGAGCCAGAAACCATATCTCGGCCGCGCGTGCTGGAGCGGGGCCTCTGGCCTCCCTGGCGAGTGTCAGAGGGAGCCAGCAACAACGTATCGGCGGTGCGTGTGCTGGAGCGGGGCGTCTGGCCTCGTTGGCAAGTGTCAGAAAAACCCCTCTCTGTGTGGGCGTGACGCGGCGGGGGTGGTGCGCCCTCGCTTCGCGTCCCGAAGGATTATCCGAATTACTTGCTGATGAGTTATTCAGCTTTATTGCGATGGCCGTCCGTCTTTCCACAGGAGATTTCAACGATGGCGTCATTCGATCATTTCCAGGCTTACGCCGCAGCAGGTCGGAATCGGCTCACGGGCCCGCGGGCGAGGCTCGGGCTTCACGAACGCGGCGGGCGCCCGGCTGGAGCTCCTGGAGGAGCGCACCTTGCTCAGCGTCTGTACGGTCACCGACAACAGCGACAGCCCGACCGACACCGGCTCGCTCCGCTACGCGATCAACAATGCCCCCAGCGGCACCACCATCGAGTTTGCCAGGAGTGTCACGAACATCAGCTTGAGCAACGGCGAGCTGGACATCACCACCAACCTGGACATCCAAGGTCCGGGCAGCTCCAAGCTGACGATCAGCGCCGGTGGTCCACAGCCGGGCGTTTGACGTGCTCAGCGGGACCGTGACCATCTCGGGGATGACGATCAGCGGGGGCGTGGCCAACCTCAGTTCGCCGAACATCGCCAGCGTGGGCGGCGGGGTGGTGAATTTCGCCACCTTGACCCTTTCCAACGATGTGCTCACCGGCAACCAGGCCCTGGGCGACCCCAGCGTCAGCCCGTTGGGGATTGACGGCCTGGTGCCGGCGGTGGCGTGGGCAATCTCGGGACCCTGAGCGTCAGCGGCTGCACGTTCACCGGCAACCTGGCTCAAGGCGGCAGCGACTCCAGCGGGAGCCTCGATGCCGGCGGCGGCGCCGGCGGCGGCATCGAGAACGCCGGCTCGCTCACTATCGGCAACTCCACGTTTACCAACAACAAGGCCCTGGGCGGCAACGCCAATCTGGGCGGCTCCTTGGCTGGCGCGGCACCGGCGGCGCGATCAGCAGCGGGGGCTCCTCCTCGACCTCGCTGCTGGTCAAGCTGAGCACGTTCACCAACAACATGGCCATGGGCGGCAACGACAACCTGGGCAGTTCCTGGGTCGGCGCCGGTCTGGCGGCGGCATCAGCGTGTGCCAGGGCGTTGCCCTGATCAACCTGGGCATCCTGAGCGACAACTCGGCCATGGGCGGTCAAGGGGGGTCGGGCGACAACGGCGGCGACGGCGCAGGCGGCGGCATCAACAGCATGAATCCATCGGGCACGGGTACAGTGGTCCAGGTCATCGGCTCCCAGGAGCTCAACGACTTGGCGATGGGTGGTCAAGAAGGGTACGGTGCCAACGGCGGCGACGGCTTTGGCGGCGGCTTGTATAATGACGACACCTCGTCGCTCACCCTCACCGACTGCACGGCCTCCGGCGACTCGGCCACCTCCTTCGGCGGGGGAATGGAGAACTTCGGGACGACGACCGTCACCGGCTGCACCGTCACCTTCGACAAGGCGGGCACCGCGGGCGGCGGCATCAACAACGACGGCTCGATCACGGTCACGAACAGCACCTTCGACAGCGACTCTGCTTTTAACGGCGGCGGCTTCTCGGCCGGCGGCTCGGGGACCCTCACCAACTGCGCTTCGTCGACTCGGCCACCTACGGCGGCGGGCTCTTCAACAATGGCCCGTCGATTGCCATCACCAGCGTGTACTTCGCCTTCGACGATGCCTACGGCAACGGCGGGGGCTGGAGAACTTCGGCACGATGACGGTCTCCAACAGCACCTGCTACGCCGACTACGCGGGCACCCCGGCGGCGGCATCAACGACGACGGCTCGATCACCGTCACCGGCACGAGCTTCTACTTCGGCTACGCCAATGTCGGCGGCGGCTACTCGGCCGGCGGCGCGGGGCCCCACCCAACTGCGCCTTCTACTACAACGACGCCTCCTACGGCGGCGGGCTCTTCAACAACGGCCCGTCGACTACCATCACCGGCTGCACCTTCTCCTCCGACTATGCCTACGGCAACGGCGGGGGGCTGGAGAACTCCGGAACGATGACAAACGCCACCAGCAGCCTCACCTACGACGACGCTGCGGGGGCCGGCGGCGGCATCAACAATGACGGCTCGATCACCGTCACCGGCACTGCCTTCGGGTTCAACGACGCGGGTGTCGGCGGCGGCTACTCGGCCGGCGGCGTGGGGACCCTCACCGACTGCACCTTCAGCTACAACTCCGCCTTCAACGGCGCCGGGCTTTTCGCTGGCCAATCGACGACGACCACGACCCTCACCGGCTGCACCTTCTCCAGCGGCGATGCTTCCCAATGGGGCGGCGGCCTGGCCAACTACGGCTCGCTGACGGTCGATGACAGCACCTTCGACTACAATCGGGCCGGCTACTCCGGGGGAGGGATCCTGACCTTTGGTCATATGGACCTGCTCGATAGCGGTTTCACGGGCAACTCGGCCGGGGCCACCGGCGGCGCCATCTCCAACATCGGGGGTGCGACCGGCTCGATCTCCGGCTGCAACTTCGCGGGCAACTCCGCCGGTGCCAACGGCGGGGGCGGCATCTCGGTCTATTCCGGCTCCTTGACGATCGTCGACAGCTCGATCGACGAGAACAGCTCCGGGAATTGGGGCGGCGGCCTGTTGGTTCAGCCTGGCGCCGGGCTGACGGCGACTAATGACATCATCGACGGCAACTTCGCGAGCGGCTTCGGTGGTGGGATCGAGAACTTCGGGACGACGACGTTCTCCAACAGCACCTTCACCAGCGATGGCACGGCCAACAACGGCGGCGGCATCAACAATAATGGCACGTTCATTGCCACCGGCGACACCTTCTCCTACGACTACGCTGATAGCTACGGCGGTGGCTACTCGGGCGGCCCTCCAACGGCGTCGGCGGCTTGGCGACCCTCACCAACTGCACCTTCTCCAATGACTCGGCCAACATCGGCGGCGGCATGACCAACAACGGCTCGGTGACGGCCGATGGCTGCACCTTCGACGCGAACCACGCTTCGGCATACGGCGGAGCGCTCTACAACATAGGTCCGATCCACTTGCTGGATAGCGGTTTCACGAGCAATTCGGCCGGGGGCACCAGGGGGCGCCATGTCCAACTCCGCCGGTGCCGCGGCTCGCTCTCCGGCTGCAGCTTCTCGGGCAACTACGCCGGCAACGCCGGCGGGGGCATCTCGGTCTATTCCGGCTCCTTGACGATCGTCAACACTTCGATCGACAACAACAGCTCCGGGAACCAGGGCGGAGGCCTTGCCGTTATCTTTGGCTCGGCCACCGTCACCGACGGCACGTTTTCCAACGATACCGCCAGCGGCAACGGCGGGGGCATCAACAACTCGGGCACACTGACCGTCAGTGGTACGTCGTTCACGAGCAATACCGCCAGCGACGGCGGCGGCGTGTCCAGCGACGGCAACCTGATGGTGTCCGGAGCGACGTTCACGGGCAACACCGCGACCGCATCGTTCTATGACGGCGGCGTGGGCGGCGGTGGGATCGACAGCTCTGGCGGGACCCTGGTGGTGACCAGCAGCATGTTCAGCAACAATACGGCACCGTCGGGCGGCGGCGGTGGCATCGAGGCGTCCAGCGGAAGCCTGTCGGTCAGCGGCAGCACGTTCACGGGGAACGTTGCGTCGGGTGGAGCAGCGATCCAGGTGGCGCTTGAGACCATGATGGTGTCGGACAGCACCTTCACCAGCAACAGCGGAACTGTCTTTGGGGGGCTCTGACAACGGGACCTCGAAAGGGACCGTGTTGGATTGCACGTTCACCAGCAACAGCGCTCCGTTTTCGGGAGCGATCAACAATTACAACGCGTCTTCACTAGGAGGTAGCCTGATCGTGTCGGGGAGCACGTTCACCGGCAACGTGGCGACCAACGGCCACGGAGGAGCGATCCAAAACGATTTGGGGGCAGACGGGAGTGGGGTGAACGTGTCGAGTTGCACGTTCACCGGGAACCAGGCCTCGATGGGCGGAGGGGCGATCTACAGTCTCACCCATTTTGGATCAGGGGCCGGCGACACGACCACGCTGTCGAGCGACACGTTTACCTCGAATGCGGCGACCGGAAGCGACGGTGGCGCCGTGTTGATCTCCGCGGGGACCGGCTCGGTCTCCAATTGCACCTTCACCGGCAACAGCGCGGTCGACGGAGGCGGCGGCATCGCCGTCTCTGCCGGCTCATTGACGATCGTCAATACCTCGATCGACGACAACAGTGCCGGGTACTGGGGTGGCGGACTCCTCGTTGAAGCGGGCGCCGGGCTGACGGCGAACAATGACACGATCGACAATGACTCCGCGGGTACCTACGGTGGAGGGCTCGAGAACCTGGGGACGACGACGATCTCCAACAGCACGTTCTCCGACGACGGCCAGGTCGCCAACGGTGGCGGCATCAACAACAATGGGTCGCTCACTGCCACTGGCGACACCTTCACTTACGACTTCGCTTATAACTTCGGCGGTGGCTATTCGGGCGGCACTTACAACGGCGTGGGCGGGTCAGCAGTCATCACTGACTGCACCTTCTCCAATGACCGGGCCTACGAAAACGGTGGAGGACTGGTCAGTTATACCGCCGCGGTGACGGTCTCCGACTGCATCTTCTCGGGCAACCATGCCAACACGCGCGGCGGGGGCATCAGCGTCCAATCGGGCTCCTTGACGGTCGAGGGCAGCACCTTTTCTGGGAATTCGGCTGCCGAAGGCGGCGGCCTGTACAACGCCGGCGGTGCCTCGGCGACGGTCGATGACAGCACCTTCGGCGCGAACCAGGCTTTCTACATTGGGGGAGCGATCCTCAACAGTGGTCACCTCGACTTGCTCGATAGCGGTTTCACCGGGAACTCGGTCGGGAACACCGGCGGCGCCATCTTCAACTCCTCCGGGGGGAACGGCTCGATCTCCGGCTGCACCTTCAGGGACAATTCGGCCGGCTCGCACGGCGGCGGCGGCATCGCCGTCTACTGGCGGCGCATTGACGATGATCAACAGCACAATCGCCGACAACAGCACCGCGGCCCGGGCGGAGGCATCTCGTTCTCAATGGCACGCTCACGGCCTACAATGACACGATCGCCGACAACACCGCCGCCAACGGCGGCGGCATTGACAACGTGAGTGGCACGGTGACCATCGGCAACACCATCGTGGCGGACAACACGGCCAGCACCAGCGGGCCCGATGCCCTCGGAACCTTTGCCTCGCAGGGGAACAACTTGATCGGCGAGACCGACGGCAGCACCGGCTGGGTCAGCTCCGACCTGACCGGCACATCGCTCAGCCGCTCACCATGCTGGCCCCTTGGGCGATAACGGCGGCCCGACCCAGACGATGGCCTTGTTGCCCGGCAGCCCCGCCATCGACGCGGGCAATAACGCCCTCATTCCCGCCGGCGTCACCACCGACCAGCGCGGGCCGGCTTCCCTCGGATCGTCAACGGCATCGTGGACATCGGCGCCTTCGAGTCGAGTGGGTTCACGATCACGATTGTCAGCGGTGACAACCAGAGCACTCCGGTCAACACGGCCTTCGGGGCACCGCTGGTCGTGATGGTCACCGCCAACAACCCGCTCGAGCCGGTGGCCGGAGGCGTGGTGACGTTTACGGGGCCCTCCTCGGGGGCCAGCACCAACCCGGCCGTGACCACGGCGACGATCGATTCCTCGGGGGATGCGACTGTGTCGGTCACGGCCAACGGCGTGGCGGGCACGTACACGGTGGCGACCTCGGCCAGCGGGGTGGTGTCGCCGGCCGCTTTCACGCTGACCAACACGGACCCGCCGGGCGATGATGCCGTGATCCTGGCCCCGCCCGGAGCCGGGACGGCGGCGGCGGCGAGCACGCCGGCAAACCGGGCGGCGGCGGCGACCGTGCCGCGGACCGCGAGCCACGCGGTCGACGCCAAGAAGGCGGCCGTGCCGGCCGGCGCGGGCCCGGTCGCCCAGGCCATCGTGCCGGTCTCGGTTGTAGCGTCGGCCCGGCACCAGGTCGGCTTGGACGGATCGCTGGTGGACGCGGCCCTGGGGCAGTGGTACGGAAGCTCCGATAAGGCGATCACGGGAAAATAATTCGTCCGCTGAACAGGAGTCCAAAGGCGTTGGAAGCCAGCAGGAGAGGGCGTCGTGGGCTGATCATCAGGGGAGAATGATCTCGCCCGGATTGGCTGGTGCAATGGTCACAAACCACTTCGGCACGCTGGCCGAACGCACCAGCCGTCTTTCCAGGATGCTTCATTTCGTCCTTGCTCCGCCGCACGCCTTTGCTGTACGTCTGGCTCACTCGATACACGGAGGGATGTTTGCCGGCGTAGGTCATATTCGCCAGCGAACCCCAGCACGGCCTCTTCGCTGATCAGCAGTTCCCCATTCCAGTAGACCTCCAGCACGCCCCAGCAGCGTTCGATCGGGTTGTACTTGCTGTGGTACGGCGGATAGTAGACCAGTTCGATCGTCAGTTGTGTCGCTTGCGCCCACAGCACCAAGCGGTAGATGAACTGGCTGCGTCGGCTGTGGTTCTCCGGGCCGTTGTCCAGGTCCAGCAGCAACTTGCGCACCTTCGGGTAGCGCTGCTCGATTCGCCTGCCACCACTGGTCCAACCGATCCACGATGAAGTCGCTGGTCACCTTCGAGGAGGTGAAATAGAAGTTCAACTCCTTCTGATCGGGTAGAAAGATGCCGAAGGGGGTCAACTTTCCCCACGGCTTGAAATCGTGGTCGGCGGCCTGGGTGCCCCGGCGGCTCTTGCCGCCACGCGAGAACGGACCGATGAGGACCGGGGCTTTGGCATCCAGGGAGAGGCGAAGGGTGTCTTCCGAAGCGATCGCCTGCCGATGCACCTCCGCCACATTCTGGAAGATGGCGTCGGTTTCCTTCACTTTTTTTGGGGGCGACTCTTGACGACGGTGCGGAGACGGAAGCCCAGGAGGTTGAGTTTGTCGCCGATGGTTTGCACGGATGGTAATTGCTCGTCGGTGTAGCCCTTGCGTTCGATGAGTTGCTTGCGGACCTCGGATGCCGACAGGCGGCAATACAGCCCGGTGGTCTGGAAGGTGGGGTCGGTCTGGAGATGGTCTTGAACCAGATCGCGGAGATCCTGAAAGAGATGGGGCCAGTGGAACTCGGCCGGCTTGCGACCACGGGCCGAGAAGTTGTCCGCACAGGTGATGCCCGAGTCCAACTCATGCTGCGCCTTGCGAATCGTATCCCGAGTCCAACCCAGTTGCCGTTCGGCTTGCCGTTGGCTCAGGCCAAAAGCCGCGACGGTTTCCGCCATGAACCGCCTGCGATGAGCACCGTGGAACGCCTCTGCCGTTTTCTGCAACAAGAGACACACCGCCGCCGTCAGTTCCATTTTGCCACCTCCTGGTTGTCGAGGCGGCATTGTACCGAACTTTCCGCCCATCGCGCGCGGTCTTCACACCGTAAGTCCTTACGCTGCACGAGATATCGGTTCGAATTTGCGCGTCCGGATTAAAAAATCCGTATTTGCAACTCGTTTGGTAACAACAAGTTGAGGAGATGTGCGGAACTAGGTCTGTACGAAATTTCAGCGGACGAATTATTTTCCCGTGATCGCCCAAGCGGCGGATTGACGAATGGATCCGCGTCTTCCGGAGCACCAAGGCCGCCCCCGGGACGCCCGGCCCGCTGATCCCCGGCGACCCCGAGCGCGAGGCCGAGGTAATCCGAGCCAAGCAGGGCATTCCCCTGGTGCCCGCCGTCGTCAACGACCTCCGCGACGTCAGCGCCAAGACCGGTATCCCGTTCGATTGACACGTCCCGAGCGCCGCCGTCAGAATCGGTGGTCGTCGATGATTCGCAAAAACCCAATTCGCGGTAGAATACATGAGAGTTGTGGCGGCACCGGACGGACAAGATTGCGAGGTTGGTCATGTCGATTATCGAGAAGCCCGGGCAGGGATTCCACATTCAAAAGCGAGTCTTCATCGGTTTGGACTCCTTGAGTGAGGAGGAGAAGCGAACCATTCGGGATGCGCTCAGCGACCGAGACCACTTCATCGCGAGCACGGCCGACCTCGGCAAGGTCCGGAAGGTCTCCAGGAGCGAGCCTATCTACGCGTTCAGAGTCCTGTCGGATGTGAATATCATCTATAAGGTTTCCGGTGAAGAGATCGAAGTCCTCGACCTGATGGCGGAGGCGCCCATGCGGCGATACGCCGCCGAAGAAGAAGTCTAGGGCACCGAAGAATTTCGAATGGGGTGAAAGGCTCGATTTAGCCTTGTTATGCCCATGAAGCAGTTCAAAAGCATTACCCTGAGCAAAACCCTGGCGAGGGAGGAACTAGTACCTCAAATCGTAGTTGAGTCGCGAACAGGTTGACCGACATGCTAAAATTGCCCGGCTTTGCTAACTTCCCAATCAACAGGAGGGTTCTCACCATGCCGGGTAAGGCCGCCAAGATCACCATCACCGAACGGCAACAGGAAATCCTGCGCCACGATTTGCAACGCCCCCACGGCACCGTCGCAGTTGCAGCAACGGGCTTCGATCATCCTCTTGGCCTTCGACGGGCTGAGCAATCCCCAGATCGCCGAAAAAGTCGGCTTGTCGGCACGTCAGGTTGGCCTGTGGCGACGACGCTGGGCCAAAGCTTGGGGCTGCCTGATTGAGATCGAGTGCTCCCAGACCCACGCCGCGTTTCGACGGGCCGTTGAGAAGGTCCTCAGCGACGGGCCCCGGCCCGGCGCCCCCGGCAAGTTCACCCCGGAGCAGATCGCCCGGATCTTGGCGGTCGCCTGCGAGCCCCCCGAGCAGTCGGGCCGGCCCATCACCCACTGGACGGCGTATGAGCTGGCCGACGAGGTCGTCAAACGGGGAATCGTCGTGTCGATCTCGACGGCTCAGGTGGGTCGCTATCTCCGTGAGGCCAAATTGCGGCCCCACAAGAGCCAGTATTGGCTCAACACCACCGAGAAGGACCCGGTGCGGTACCGGGAACAAGTCAATGGGGTCTGCGACACCTACCATGAAGCGCCCGCGTTGGAGAAGAAGTACGGGACGCACACGGTCTGCACCGACGAGATGACGGGCATGCAGGCGTTGGAGCGCAACGCCCAAAGCCTGCCGATGGTCCCCCAGATTTGCCAGCGGATCGAGTTCGAGTACACGCGGCACGGGACCTTGAGCCTGATCGGCAACTTCGAGGTGACCACGGGGGAGTTGATCGTGCCCAGCATCGGGCCCACGCGGACCGAGGCCGATTTCGCCAGCCACATCGAGCGCACGGTCGGTACCGATCCAGAGGCATCGTGGGTGTTCGTGGTGGACAACTTGAACATCCATTGCTCGGAGACCCTGGTGAACTGGGTGGCCAAAGTGTGCGGGATCGAGGAGAAGTTGGGCAAGAAGGGGGTGCGCGGATCTTGAAATCGGTTGCCAGCCGGCAGGCCTTCTTGTCGGACCGCAGCCACCGGATTCGGTTCGTGTACACGCCCAAGCACAGCTCGTGGCTCAACCAAATCGAGGTGATCTTCGGGATGATCACGCGGAAGGTGATCCGGCGCGGGTCGTTCACCTCGGTGGCGGACTTGCGGAGAAAGCTGATGAACTTCATCGCCTACTTCAATCAGCTCTTCGCCAAGCCGTTCAACTGGACCTACACCGGTTTCCCGCGGAAGGCAAAGCCAGCAGCGTAAAACTGGGCAAGATAGTGGAGAAGAGAATGCTAGTTGGTTCATTGAGGCTCAACTGCGAATT
>CAVRFS010000140.1:0-26586 GCA_963720335.1 uncultured Planctomycetota bacterium
AGTCCAACCTGGCGCGAAGCATGCAGCGCTTCCTGTCGTCAGAGGCACACCAATTTTTACCCACAGGAAAGTCCGAAGAAGCCAAGATCGAAGGCGCCACAACGGGCGTGCCGTCAACCAATAAGCCGAAGGCATGAGAAAGTCGCGGTTGTAACGCTCGCCGCGATTATCCAGGCGCCCAGTCGTAAGCACATAGTAAATCACTGGATATGGCAATACTCTGCCACGGATCGCTTTATGCGGATTAGTCCGGCGCCCAAGCACAACTCGATGTGGACATTCAACATACGCTAGATTGTTAAACTGGGACGGTTGTGCAGGCACCCAATCGTAAATTGATGGTGGTTCAAGAGATACGACAAAATGTCCGGGTGTGCCGATAACGCGGGCGCCCAGGTGGAAGTTGATAAACTGCATAAGGTTAGAGCGATTCTTCGAACTTTCGATTATTCAGGCGCCCAAGCGGAACTCGAAGCTGCGTTGCGAGATGCGGACGAATCCGTTTTTGCCGAGCGCCTTTGGGCGCACGGTCCCGAGTGCGAGGCGCTTCACGACGCTTTGGCGAGCGACACGCCCGTTTCCTGTGCTGGGTAAAGCGACCGGCAGGAAATAAACGACCAGGGCCGCGCTTGTGACCATACCAACCCAACGCGCAAGCGACGGGACCGGCGGTGTCACGCGCCGGCCTTGGCCAGCGTGCCTCGCTTGCGCGTTTTGATGTTGCGCTATTTGACGAATTCGTGCCGTAAAGCCTTATTGCGGGGGCTCTTGCAGACGCATAAAAACAGGCTATCTTGAGGAGCAAAATGCCGCGAAAACTCCGCAAATTCGGCTGTTTTGACAATTGTCCTGCCGAAACAGCGCAACATCAAAACTTGCGCAGTCGGGTTAGTATGATCCGACATCGCGGCCGTCTTGTGCGCAACCCGTGTGTTAACCGCTCTTGAACCCCTAAACTTGACAGGAGCGATAGCCCATCTAGAGCGCCTCACAGAACGGTTACGCACGCCGCCCCTACCAGCACGAAGCGCCAGCGAGTGAGTCCCGGCGAAAATCCGCGACCTACTCGCTGGCGCTTCGTGCTGGTATCCGACACGGCGCTGTCGCAGTGTGCGCAATCCAAGCGTTAAGCGCTCTAGCACGATGGGGAACGGCGTGGTAGCGGTAATTGACGCGCCGATTGGTAAGGGCTCGTGGCTCGGGTTATCGTGGATGTGTTTCTCCTCCGTGTCGCATCAGGAGTAGCCCGACCCCGGCGGCGCTCGTAGCTCCTTCGCCGCCCGGGCCAGCGAGACTGCAACCGACAGGCCAATGATGAGCATCATCAGACTGAGGAACCGCAGGCCGCTGCGGAACCCGTGGGCGACGCTCTCGAGTGTCGCAAAGCCACCGAGGACTCTGCTCGTTTCCTGTTGGAGACCGGCCCCGCTCAGCCCTCGCTGGTGGAAGTAATCGGCGACTCGGGCCGAAGCCTGTTGAACCGCCGGCCGGTTTTCACGGATGTTGAGGCGATACACGTCGAGCGCCCGGTCGGACCAGGCCTTGATCACCGTCCCGGTCGCGGTCGGCACCGTCACGATCGGGACGACCAACCCGACGATGCCGATGGCGCCCGCATAGAGCATATCCTTCGGGTTCAGCCCCTCAATCTCATCGGTGAGGAACACCGGCGGGAGCAGACCAAGGAACGCTCCCCAGCACGCCAACATGACCGGCAGGTGCTCTTTGGGCGTGAAATTATCGATGGAAGACAGCCACCACACGCAGGCGGCAGTCCCCACGAACCCCGTGACCAGCCAGAAGTGCCGAAATGACCTGCGGTGGAATCGAGTCGTGAGAAAGGTCGTCGCCGCCATCGTCACCGAGGTCGGCACCATCAGCCAGCCCGCCGTGATCCGCGAGTAGCCGCGCAACTCCGTGCAATACAGTCCGACGATCGTCAGGACGGCCACCATGTGGAGGAGCATCAGCCCGCGTGTCATCAAGGAGAGTACGTAGACCCGCGAACGGAGGATCCGGTTCAGGTGCTCGTCGGGGCTCAAGCCCGACCCGAGCCAGGCGATCAGCGCGACCGGCAGGACGACGCACGCGACCACTGTGGCAACGAACTCGTTCGAGGACCAGCCGCCCCATTTTCGGTACCAGGAGAACGCAAACACGATCGCCACAATCCAGGCCACGAACCCGGTGATGGCCAGCCAGTCGATTGGCACGCGCACCGGCTTCGGCGGCCGGTCCGGGCGGATGAAGCGCCAGACCAGGGCGGCCGCGATCAACCCGACCGGCACGTAAGCCCAATACATCCAGCGCCACGACAGGTACACGTCAAGGTACGCGTTGACGAGTGGTGTGATGTGCCTTGTCGAGTAGGCAAACACGCCGTAGAAGCCGATGGCCACCAGCAGCACGCGGTCGAACTGTTTGTAGAGCGTGACGCGGCAGATCGCCATGGCCAGCATCTTGCCGAATCCCTCGACGAACCGCGCAACGGCCAGAGCCACGAGCCCCGTCGCGGCTCCGCAGAGAATATTGCCGGCGGAGAACACGAGCATCGCCAGGACCAGCGTATACCGCTTGCCGATCCGTAGCGACAGCGACATCCCCCCGAACACGCCATAGATGACTCCGACGCCGTAGGCGACGGTGACCCAGGTCATATCATACTCATCAGCCTCGATGCCGAGGCGGACGGAGTCGTCGGTGATGACCGTCTGGACCAAGGTTTGGTAGGGCGTGAAGAAGACGAAGAGGATCGCCAGCGCGGCCAGCCAGTGACGAGGCCCCAGTGTCAGGGGTGGCTCGACCGCAGCGGTTTCGCTCGTGGGCTGAGTGGCCAGTGTCGTCATGGGTTTAGCGATTCAGCCGTGGCGGCGGAGTCTCCGTCGCGAGCGGGCTCAACAGGAGTCGCGGGTGCGTTGTAGCGTGTTTCAAGCTCGGCCATGGCTCGGGCCGCTTCCGCGGCCCACGCGGCATCGCCTGTGCCGTGCGCAATGCCCACCGTCGCCGACAGCCCGGCGCGGAGCCGCGGCCAGCGCTCGTCGCGCTCGATCTGGATCCGCACCGGCACGCGCTGGACCACGCGCGTGAACTCACCGGAGACGACGTTTCGCGGCATCAGCGCGAACTGGGCTCCGGTTGACTTGTTGACCCAGACGACCCGCCCCCGGAACGGCTCTGCGAACGCGTCGAGCTCGATGCGGACGCCATTGCCTGGCTCAACGCCGGGCAGGCGATCTTCCTCCAGGTTGGCTTCGACGTAGAGCAGGTCGGGGTTATACATGCTCAAGACGGGGGAGCCGGCCGGGGCGAAGTCACCCAGGTTGCGATACCGTTTGACCACGATGCCGGGAAACGGGGCTCGGATCTTGGTAAACGCCAGGTCGTGTTCGGCGGCTTCATGCGCCCGTCGGGCTTGTTCGACGGACTGCTCCTTGACCTTGACGAGCAGTTCGACCTCATGGATCTGGTCGTAGCCCGTATCGGCGAGGTCAATGCCCTTGGCCGCCTTCTGTTCTGACTTCTGCGCGGCCTCCAGGGCCCGGCGGGCGATGTCGATCTGGGTCCGAGCGGCCAGGGCCTTGGCGAGCCGGGCTGCGGCGAGGTCCACCTGCGCCGACGCCGAGTCGCGGGACTGCGTCACCTGCTGCTGCCGCTGAAGTGTACTCGCCCCTTGCTGTTCGAGACGGCTGAAGCGTGTGAACTCCAGCTCGGCCAGCGTCATCGAGGCTTGCGCCGCCTTCACTCCCGCGCGGGCCTCGTCGATGCTCTTCTCGACTTCGTCACGGGTATATTTCAGGGATTCCTCGGCCCTGGCCCGGTCAGCCTCTGCGGCGGCAAACGTGCGCCGGGCGATCTCGATCTGGATCGGCACCTCCTTGCGGACCCGCTCCAGGTCAGCACGTTGGCGGGCCAGCTCAGCCCGGGCCGCGTCCAACTGAGCTCGCGACAGGTTGACCTTGTCGCGGTAAGGTGTCGGGTCGACCTCAGCCAGGACTTGCCCCTGTCCCACGCGTTCGTTCTCATCGGCCAGGAATCGGATGATCCGGCCGGAGACGAGTTCCGGCGCGACATTGACGATGTGGGCCTCGACAAACGCATCGTCCGTAATAGAGTGGGTGCGCCGGTATTCGACCCAATTCATCGTGGGCGCCAGGCCGAAGGCAACCAGTCCAACGACGACGGCCAATGCAAGAAGACGGCCTGGATGGAACCACCTTCGACGACCAGTGGGCGAACCCGTCGCGGTTGCGGTTTCGGCGTGGGAATCACGGCTCGGAGGGGCTTGTGCCGATTGGGCTGTGCTCATAGGGTGCTCCGCATGCGTTAGCTTCGTCTCGCCTAATGATGGTGGGGGACATCAGTCATCGGCGTTTGACCGATACCCATGGCATAGTTCAAGCGGTCCATCGCGATCAAATAACTATACCGTGCGTTCAAGTAATTCTGCTCGGCCCGGGTGAGTGAAGCTTGAGCGTCGGCAATCTCGGTGGGCGTCGCCGCTCCCTCGTGGAGCCGGATCCTCACGAGCCGGTAATTCTCGCTCGCCTGATCGACGGCCGGGCGGGCGTCGTCGATCCCGACCCAGGCCGTGACCACGTTTCGGTAGGCCTCATTAACCTGGAAAGCGATGTTATCCGTGATCGACTCGGCGTGGGCCATCGCCTGGCGTACCTGCGAGTCGGCCACGCGGGCGGCGGCGATCTTCCGACCGCCCTCGAAGAGCGTCCAGTCGAGCCGGATGAACCCGAGGCGAAAGTCCGCTCGGCCGTCGTTGGTTTGCTGCTGGAAGTTGAAAAGAGTTCCATCCGCGATGACCTTTGGCGCAAATTCGGCTCGGGCGACTCGGCCGCCTTGTACGGCGATCTCGACCGTGCGCTGCACGACGTAGAACTCGCGTCGCTCTTTTACGGCGGTCTGAAGGCATGCGGCGAGCGAGGTGGCCGGTGGCGGGATATCGAGCGGATCGGCAACGCGGATCGGCTGGCCGCCTTTGAGCCCGATAGCCAGGTTCAGCGCCGCCAGAGCCACGAACTCCGCCTCCGTGGCAGAGTGGAGTGCCTGACGGATCTCGGCCAGTTGGACCTCGGACCGCAGGACAACCTCACGCTCGATGACTCCCTCGCGCTGGCGCTTGCGAGCGTCGGTGAGTTCCTCATCGGCCCGACGGAGGGCGTCCTTGGCGGTCCTCCGCAACGCTTGGCTCCGGAGGACGTTGTAGTACGCGATCGCGACCTCGTTGGCCACTGTTTGGTAGGCGCGTTCGGTCTGGAGCTGAGCGACGTCGTTGGCCAGCCGCGCCTGCTCGTAACGGCCCAGCCGGCGGCCGAAGTCCAGCAGCAACCATTGAACCTTGAGCTCAGCCAGCTCGAACGTCGTCCCGACGTTGAGGCCAACCGGCAGGGCGCCCAAACCGGGGAGGAACGTGAATCCCGGGAGACCCTTGCCCAACCGGATCGGTTCGCCGCCGACTCCAAGGCTAAAACCACCCACGTCGTAATTCGCCGCGACCGTGGGCAGGAACGTCGAGAACACGATTTGCTCCAGCCCCCGCCTGAGCGATACCTTCGAGCTGGGCGCGCAACCGAGGTTGATATCGGAAGGCTAATGCGACCGCCTCGTCGACCGTCACCGTCTTATCGGTCGCGGCGATCGCGTCGAGGGTGGCCTCGTCGGAATCGCTAGGAAGCGCGATTGCATGCGGGGACGGCTTGGAATCGACTCCGGTCGAGGGTCCTCCCAGTGCGGGGGGTAGTGGAGTCGAGCGCTCGTTCTCAGTGCGGTTACCGGTTACCTGACCGGGTTGCGAGGCGACGGCTGGCTGCACCTTCGTGTCGATCGTCGCCCGGTCGCTAGTCTTCTCTTGAGGTTGGCTGATCTTCCGACCCGCATCGACTTCGACCGGCCGCGCCCGTTGAACAAGGCTATCCTTGAGATTCGTTTGCGAGCTAGCACAGCCTGTCGTCATGACAAGCCCGATCAGCCAAAGTTGGCAGCGGAGGTCGCGGAGTGCACGAAATCGATCTGCTCGAGGCATCAGACTACCACTCCAGCATGCACGATCGTCTTGCGCACCATGACCGAGACCTACTCAGGGTATCGGTTCTTGCGGCTGGGAGTATGAGTCTAACCGGATGAGGTCGCAGGGCCGTTTCGTCTCCATCCACTCTACGAGGTCCCCGAATCTTCGAGCCGCGCCACCTTGATGAGGCGCCGCCGGTGGCGCTCGGCACCGCTAAAGTTCGCTGTAATGAAGGTTTGCGTGTGATCCCAGGCGACCTCGATACCCATGACCCGTCCGCCCAGACAGAGGACGTTCATATCGTCGTCTTCGACACCCGAGGTCCAGCGGTACTCCGGGTGGCCGGGACAGCGGCTATGCCACTGCCGAAACGCCTTGATCGCCTCGAGGGGGACCGACGGCTCGCCCAGCCTCTCGTAGTCCTTGCTGACAGCCCGGACGCCGCTCAGGTGGAGCAGTGCATAGAGCAGCATCGAAGCATGGCCGGCCGAGAGCACGAAGCGGTCACGATTCGGCCAGATCGGGTCCTGAGGGTCGAACCGCAGCACATACTGCCACAGGTAGTAACCCACAGGGGCCATCGCCATGGGCGTGCCGGGATGTCCGGAGTTCGCGGCCTGGATCGCGTCGATGGCGAGGGTGCGGATCGTGTTGATGCAGACCTCGTCCAGCGGGTGCCTGCGGGACTTGATACTCGGGCTCGTGTCGATCGGGACCGTCATGCTCCACCCCCTCGGACAATGTCCACCCCACCCGCCGAGCGGGCCGACTCGAAGATGTTTACCCACTCCTGATAACGGCGGGCGATCTCGACGACCGCGGCGTCCCGCGCAATCCGGCCGTTCTTCCAGTCAGTGAGCGGCTCCCAGAAGCTCGTCCGGCCCACGGCGAATCCAATGAAGCCTGGCACGGCCGCGGCGGTCTTCAGCCACTGGCGGACCTTGGCGTCGTCCTCGCCGCGACCCAGGACGATGCAGCCGACCCGATCCCGCCCGCCGCGACGCACGGCCGCGACGACCCTGGCGAAGTCTTCGGCACGGTCGATCCCCTCAATCTTCCAGACGTCCGGCTCGATACCTGCACGTTGCAGTTCGGTGATCGCCCCCACCATCAGCTCAGGCCGAAGCCCCCGGTCGTATTCCTTCTTATCGCCGCCGGACCGCTCGAAGCTGTGCCGGCGTCGCTGGCACCAACAGCTCGAACATGAACTCGGTCGGACCGCCGGAGTGCAGATAGTCGGATAGCCGTTTCAGCCGCTCGGATTGGCGACGATTCATCGCTGGATCGCCCTCGGGGTTGTAGCGCACCAGGACCTTGCAGAAGGTCGGTCGGAAGGTTTCGATGTGGTGGTCGAAGTCCTCACCGTACTCGAAGTCGAATTCATCCTGCCCGCTCTTCTCGGCCGGGCAGGCGGTGACGTAGCCGTGCTTCGCCGCATCGCGGAGGATGTCGGTGCCGAATTGCTCGTCCACCAGGATGCCGGCCTTTGCGCGCGGGAAACTCCCGGCGAGGGCTGCCTGGAAGCCGTCGTAGATCACCCACTTCATGGCGGCGATCTGTGCCGACTGCTCATCGGTCAGCGCGCCCGTCCAGCCGAACATGTTCTTCTGGAACGTCCCTCGATGATCGAAGGGAAGGATGTAGAGCGGTTTGTCGTATCCAATGGTCATGATGATTAGCCTTTCTCAGTTTGAGATCGAATCGGGGTGTCAAACTAAAATCGAACTGACAGAGCGATCTAGCCTTCCCTGGCACTCACGCGACCTCGGTCTGTTCCCATCAGGACCACAACCGAACGGGCCAGGACCCGGTATCGTTGCGGAGGACACAGGAGCTTCCTGTCCCGGATCGGCGATGTCGAGCGGGCTGTCGAGCCCGGTGTCGATTACTCGCCGCCAGCCGCCTGCGGACCCTTCCTGGATCTCGAAGACCAGTGGTTCGTGGTATGCGTTGATCATGACATAAAGGTCGCAGTCGCCTTGCGATGCCCCGTGCAGGCAATAGGCGAGGCTGTGCGAGTCGAAGGATAGATCGACGGACGGGCCGACACCGTACCAGCGGACCTCATCGCGCCAGAATTGCGAACGGCTCAACGACGGGTGGTCCTTACGGAAGGCGATCATTCGCTGCACGAATCGAAAATGGTCGGCGTGCGAGTCCTTGCGGGACCAGACCAGCCACGTCGTTTCGTTATCCTGGTTGTAGGGGTTGTTATTTCCCTGTTGGGTCCGCAGAAACTCGTCACCGGCGACGAACATCGGGATGCCGTTGGCCAGGAACAGGAGGCAGACAAGATTTTTCGCCTGCCGCTTGCGGAGGGCCATGACGTCGTCCGGCACCTCCTCGTCCCCTTCCCAGCCGCAGTTCCAGCTATAGTTGTCGCGCGTCCCATCGTCGTTCCCGTGACCATTCGCTTCGTTGTGGCGCTCGTTGTACGCGACGAGGTCGTAGAGTGTGAAGCCGTCATGACAGTCGACGTAGTTAACGCTTTGGTAGGGCCGCCGAGCGTCGCGCGGGTTGTCGGGGAAAAGGTCGTCGCTGCCGTAGAGCCGGAGCATCAGCGCACCGACCATGCCGGGATCGCCGCGGACGAATCTGCGGACGTCGTCCCGGAACCGGCCGTTCCACTGGCGCCACAACGCGCCCGGAAATTGCGTGCCGAGCTGGTAGGCACCCGCGGCATCCCACGGCTCGGCGATGAGGTGGACATTTCGCAGGATCGGGTCGGTGCGGATGGCGGCCAAGAGCGAGATGTCAGGCCCCACTGAAGCTGCCGTCGGCCTCGCGGGCGAGTATCGAGGCCAGGTCGAACCGGAAGCCGTCGACGTGCATCTCGGTCACCCAGTACCTCAAGCTGTCCAGGACCAATGTCCGCACGCAGCCGGATTGGCAAGCGAGTGTGTTTCCGCAACCGGAATAATCGCCGATAGGGTCGTTGCGCGATCGGCGGTCGTCAGGTAATACGTGGAGTTGTCGATTCCTTTGAAGCTGTAGGTCGGCCCTGTCTGATTGCCCTCGGCGGTGTGGTTGTAGACAACGTCGAGGATCACCTCGATGTCCGCCGCGTGCAGGGCCTTGACCATCGCGCGGAACTCGTCGCGGGCATGCTCAAGGTCGGCCGCGTATGGGCGGTGGGGTGTGAAGAAGTTAAGCGGCATGTACCCCCAGTAGTTTCTCTCGTGGGGGTCGAACTGGTGCACCGGGAGCAGCTCGACCAGCGGTGATTCCGAGTGCCTTCAGATAAGGGACCTTATCAATGATGCCGGCATAGGTCCCCCTCCGTTCGGGGGCAACGCCGCTCGTCGGGCTGATCGTGAAGCCGCGGACGTGCATCTCGTACACGATCGCGTCCCACTCGTGGCGCAGGCGGCCGGTCGTCACCCCAGTCGAATGGGGGCTCGCGGCTCGTAAGCACGCCGAGCGGGGCTTTACCGGCGTTACTGCCGGGCCGCCGTGCCGCCTCGCGGTCGAACGACGGTGGGAAGTAGACGTCCCGAGCGTAGGGGTCGACCAGGAGCTTCTCGGGGTCGTACGCATGCCGATAGTCGGGAATAGCCGGCCCCCGCCCGTCAACCCGGTAAGCATAGTAGCGGGCGCCCTGGAGCTCGTGTTCCTTCAGCCGGCAGTGCCAGATATCCCACGTCTTGTGCCGCCGCGGATCGAGGACCACCTCGAGCACTGGCCGGGCCGGGTCGCCCTCGCGGAAGAGGAGGAGTGTTACCCCGTCGGCGTGACGGGCGTAGAGGGAGAAGTTATAAGCGCGCTCCTCCTCGATCCACGTCGAACCCAGCGAGAGGATCGCCCCTTCGGCGGCAGCCCAAATTGACATCGCAGATCACCTCAAGCGGGATTGGGAACGGAATTTCGAGATGAGCCCGATGATTCAGCCGGCTAGAGTTGCCCGAGCGGTCCGGTCGATGAAGGGTCGATCGCCTTTCCGGCCTGTGGATAGCTGCCGAGGTCGAGCCGTAACAAGTTGCGATAATCGTCGACGGCCGCCTTGACAATTTTGTCGCAATGCCCGTCGGCGCTTGCCGCTTTTTCAGCCGCCGTGAAGGCGTCCCGCGCGGCCAGGTCGGCCGTCACATCCGCGAGGTGCGGAAACGGATTGGCCTTGGCGGCTCCGAACAAGGACGATTGCACGGGCTCGCCACGAAGGGCGAGGGCCGCAAGCGCCGTCGCAGCCGCATGGGCCGCCAAAACAACCGTGTCCATCGCACGCTCGCGCACGAACTCGCCCTCCACAACGGCCCGGCTCGCCTCGACTTCTCGGACCACGGATTCGACGGTAGGGCAAGGCAATCCTTTCGCGAAGTCGTCCGCCAGCCGGATGGCGTCCACCACGGCCGTCCGGCAGCGCTTCTCTCTGCGGATGATCAGCCGGCAGAAGTGCCAGGTGCTCGACTCGACGAGCGCAGCGGGCGCTCAGGGCAACAATCGCCCGTAGCGGCAACTTCTTAAGATCCTCAGTGAAGTAATTCGTAACGATCATCTTTGCCTCAATCGGTTCGGAAACACTTTTCGTTCGTTTCGCCTTGGTTGAAGCTGGTGTTCCGCCAGATGGGCGAAACTCGAAGGAAGGAACGACCGCGCGACGCTTGTTCAACGTTTTGTGATTGTGGATGCGCGACGGGCGAGAGTGGTTTTGATTTACCGGCCGCTCGGTTGGCTCGAATCGTTTGGAGCGGCCAGGGTGGACTGAATCAGTTTTGCCCGCTCCAGGTCCACGTTGGTCTTCAACACCGTCCCGCCCAGTCCTCGGATCCCGCCCAGTATCGCGTCGATATCCTCTACGTCGTCCAGGACAAACAGTACAGAAGTTCCGAGTTTGATCAGATCCGCGACGCCCCGGACAAAATCGTCCGTGATCCCAACCTCCGTCATACCGGCACCAATTCGGGCATACATCGCGTCGACGGCCGCCGCCGAGAGTGGCGGCGCGCCGAGCGTGAGGCACGCGAGGAATTGCGCAAATGCGCTCTGGTGAATCTTGGTCATGCACGGGAACGGGGCTCCATTCAATGTCAAAGAGCCGTCGGGGTATCGCACGGCCAGTGCCACGTCGAGGAGTTTGAAGTCGTGCTGCTCGCACGCGAGCGCGACGATTGCATCGCGGGCCTTAGCGGCCCAGCCCATGTCGTCGAATCCGATGGCCCACAAATGCGCGTATGTGGTCATCGCGAGATCTCCTTGAGCCTTCGATAGCGGCGGATCAGGTTGTTCGTGGAACTGTCATGCCGTAGCGTGGGCTCGGCCTGGCTTTCAAGTTCCGGGATGATGCGCTGGGCCAGCACCTTGCCCAGCTCGACGCCCCACTGGTCGAACGAGTCGATGTTCCAGATGGTGCCCTGGGTGAAGACGCTGTGCTCGTAAAGGGCGACCAGCTTGCCCGAGCGTCTCCGGCGTGAGCCGTTCGGCAAGGATGGTGTTCGACGGGCGGTTGCCCTCGAAGACGCGGTGCGGCACGAGCCAATCCGGCGTGCCCTCGGCCTTGACCTGCTCGGGCGTCTTGCCGAAGGCCAGCGCCTCGGCCTGGGCGAAGACGTTGGCCAGCAGCATGTCGTGGTGCCGGCCGAGGGGGTTGAGCGGCTGGCCGAACGCGATGAAGTCGCACGGGATGAGCCGCGTCCCCTGATGGATCAACTGGTAGAAGGAGTGCTGGCCGTTGGTCCCCGGCTCGCCCCAGTAGATCGGGCCGGTCTCGTAGGTGACCGCGGTCCCGTCGAGCGTGACGTGCTTGCCGTTGCTCTCCATCGTCAACTGCTGCAGATAGGCCGGGAAGCGCTTCAGGTACTGCTCGTAGGGCAAGACCGCGACGGTCTGCGCGCCGAAGAAGTCGTTGTACCAGACGGCCAGCAGGCCCAGCAGCACCGGCAGGTTCTGCTCGAACGGCGCGGTGCGGAAATGCTCGTCCATCTGGTGGAAGCCGGCGAGCATCGCGCGGAAGTTCTCCGGGCCGATGGCCAGCATCGTCGAGAGGCCGATGGCCGAATCCATCGAGTAGCGCCCGCCGACCCAGTCCCAGAACCCGAACATGTTGGCGGTGTCGATGCCGAACTCGGCGACCTTCGCGGCGTTGGTCGACACGGCCACGAAATGCTTGGCCACGGCCTTGACGTCGCCGCCGAGACCCCGCGAGCGACCAGTCGCGCGCACGTTTGGGCGTTGGTCATCGTCTCCAGCGTCGTGAAGGTCTTCGAGGAGACGATGAACAGCGTTTCCGCCGGGTCGAGGTCGCGGGTCGCCTCCACGAAATCGGTGCCGTCGACGTTGGAGACGAAGCGGAACGTCAGGGCGCGGTCGCTGTAATGCTTGAGCGCCTCGTAGGCCATCACCGGCCCGAGGTCGGAGCCGCCGATGCCGATGTTGATGACGTTGCGAATGCGCTTGCCGGTGTGGCCCTTCCAGGTCGCCGCTGCGGACCCGGTTGGAGAAGTCCGCCATCTTGTCGAGCACGGCGTGGACCTCGGGCACCACGTTCTCGCCGTCGACGACGATCGATGCCCCTCTCGGCGCGCGCAGGGCCACGTGCAGCACGGCGCGGTTCTCGGTGATGTTGATCTTCTCGCCGCGGAACATGGCGTCGATCCGCGCGCGCAGGCCGGATTCCTCCGCCAGTTGCAGGAGCAGCTTGAGGGTTTCGTCGGTGATGCGATTCTTCGAGTAGTCGAGGAAGATCCCACCGCCTCGGCCGTCATCCGCTCGCCGCGGCCGGGATCGTCCGCGAAGAGCTTGCGCAGGTGCAGTTCCCGCACCTTCTGATGGTGGGCTTCGAGAGCCTTCCATGCCGGGCGTGCGGTGAGTGACTGGTTGCCTGCCGTCATCTTGCTATTCCTTTCGTTGCCATTTGGTCATCGGAAACGAGTCTATTGCCATGGCGTCGAGTGTTTGCCAACGTCCTCTTCCTCCCAAAGGCGAAATCCTCCCAGGAAGGCATTGGCGTTGTCGCCCGCTCGGCAACCGGGAGGCAGCTCTTTCAATTTCTTGACGTTTCCTCCCCCCAAGACGACGTCGTCGGGTTCGAGCGCGGCGATCAGGCGGGCGACGACGTCCGCGACATAGCGCCGCCATTTCTTCTTGCCGACCCGCTCCAGTCCGCGGACGCCGACGTAGTCCTCGTAGGTGCCTTTCCTGTAAGGAAGATGGCCCAGCTCCATCGGCTCGACGATACCCTCGACAATCATCGTGGAACCCAGACCGGTCCCCAGTCCCAGGAACAACATCTTGCCGCCCTTGTAGCTCCCCAGGGCTTGCATGGCCGCATCGTTGATCACTTGACGGGCAGCCGAAGGCGGCTCGATAGTCGAACCCGACCCAGCCCGGGCCAAGGTTATGCGGCTCGGCAACCGGCCGACCATGAAGCACCGGTCCCGGGTAGCCGATGGCCACCACGTCATACGTTCCAGTCCTTGGCAATCTCCTTGACTCCGGCGACCATCTGTTCGGCGGTCAGCGTCGGTCCAGAAACGAACTTCCGACGTTCGCTTTGCCCGGTGGCGAGAAGCTTAACGTGAGTCCCGCCCACATCAACAACCAGCACGTTCATGGCGAACTCCTTAACTGGCCTTCGCGAGAGCGGCGCTCTTGGACGCGATCACCGCCATCAGTTCGTTCCAGGACTTCACGAACGACTTCGCCCCTTCGTCCTGGAGCTGGGCGGCCAGGGCGTCGAGGTCGATACCGGCCTTGGCGAACTGAGCCAGGACGTCCTCGCAATCGCCGCCATCGGCCGGCAGAATCGGGCCGATGTCGCCGTGGTCGGCGAAAGCCTTCAAGGTGCCCTCGGGCATGGTGTTCACGGTGAACGGCGCGGCCAGTGCCTTGATGTAGAGCACGTCGGAGGCCTTGGGGTCTTTGGTTCCTGTGCTGGCCCACAGGAGCCGTTGCGGCCGGGCGCCGGCGTTGAACGCTCGCTGCCAGCGTGGCGAGCTCGAGGAGGTCGCGGTACGACTTGTAGATCCTGCCGGCGATGGCGATCCCGAGCCGGTCGCGCAGCGGCTCCGGCACCCGCTCCATGACCGCGGCGTCCCATCGGCTGACGAACACCGAGGCCACGGAGCCCGACCTCGGGGTTGAGCCCGGCTCGATGCGCCGCTCGATGCCGCGCAGGAACGCCTCGGCCGCTGCCACATAGTGCTCCCGGGAAAACAGCAGCGTCACGTTGACCGGCACGCCGGCGAAGATCGCTTCCTCGATGGCGGGAAGGCCTTCCTTGGTGCCGGGGATCTTGATGAAGAGGTTGGGCCGACCCGCCCGGGCGTGCAAGTCCCTGGCGGCTGCCAGCGTGCTGGCCGTGTCATGGGCCAGCAGCGGCGATACTTCCAGCGACACCCACCCGTCCACGCCATTGGTCTTATCCCAGATCGGGCGAAACAGGTCGGCGGCGTGGGTGATATCGTCGAGTGCCAGCTCGAAGAACAGCTCCTCGCTCGACTTGAGGTTCTTGCGTTTCTGCCGGATCGCGCCGTCGTAGGCGGTGCTGTTCTTGATGGCGTGGTCGAAGATCGTCGGGTTCGAGGTGAGTCCCGTCACCGAGAGCTCGTCGATGTAGCGCTTGAGCGTCCCGGTGTTCAGCAGGTCGCGCGTGATGTTATCGAGCCAAAGGCTTTGGCCCAAGTCGTGCAGTTTCTTGGTCGCTGTCATGGTGTTGTCTCGTAGGTACAGGGAAAAGAAGAGAAGAATCGACGCTCGCGTCACGGGCCTGACGGTGGGCGTGGAAAAACACCCGACCGGTTGGACGTTTCCGTCAGGGCCCGTAGCCATTGGAAAGCGGGCGCGGACAGCATGTCCTCCGTACATCGCCAGCGCCAGTTGCCAGCAGTCAGACCGGGCACGTTCATCCGGGCCTCACTGCCCAGGTTGAGCACATCCTGTAGCGGAGCCATTGCAAGTGCGGCCGAAGACGACCACGCCAGGCCCATCAGCGCCGGGGCCGCCGTGACGCCGTTGCTTGCTGGTCGCTTCAAATAACTCCATAGGTTTTGCCGCTGAGAATCCGGCAATTCCTCGAACCAGCCGCGAGTCGTGTTATTGTCGTGAGTGCCGGTATACACCACTGTGTTGGGGACATAGTTGTGCGGGAGGTAGGGGTTATCGGAATGGCCATCGAAGGCGAACTGGAGGACCCTGGTCCCGGGCAAATGAAACTGGTCTCGCAGAGTGGAAACATCGGGCGTGATCAGCCCCAAATCCTCGGCGATGAAGGGTAGACCGCCGAGCTCTCTCTGCACTGCGGCGAAGAACTCAGCCCCGGGGCCCGGTACCCATTGTCCCGACTGGGCCGTCGCGGCGCCGGCCGGCACATGCCAGGCGGCTGCGAAGCCGCGGAAGTGATCCAGCCGAATCGCGTCCACGTGAGCCAGCAGGGCGCGCAATCGGTCGATGCACCAGCGATAGCCGGACTGGCGCAGTACGTCCCAATTGTAGACGGGGTTGCCCCAGAGCTGGCCCTGCGAGCTGAAGTAGTCCGGAGGCACGCCGGCCACGAAGCGCGGCCTGCGCTGGTCGTCCAGCAGGAACAATTCCGGGTTGGCCCAGACATCGCTCGAGTCGGGTGAGACAAAGAAGGGCAAGTCACCGATCAGGCGCAGCGCCTCTGGCCTGGGCGTGCGCCTTGAGGCGTGCCCCCTGACGGAACAACAGAAATTGTGCGAAGCGGACCCGATCGATCGGGTCTGCCAGGTCCCGGCGGGCCTGAGCAAAGGGCAGCCGGGTCGCGCCGGACCAACTCGACCGGCCATTCGAGGTAATAGGCGCCCTGGTGCTTGGCTTTCAGCGCGCGGAACAGGGCGTAGTCCTCCAGCCAGTGCGCCTGCTCGTCGCGGAACTGTTCATAAGCCGGTCGCAAGTCGGCGCGCGCCCCGTCGCGGAAGTGTTTCCAGGCCGTTTCGAGCAGCCGCTCTTTGAAGGGAATGACCGCATCGTAGTCGACGGTTGTTGCGGGAAAGGAGTGGCCCTCACAGTCGCTCTGCTGCAACAGTCCATCCTCGATCAGTGAGTCCGGACTGATCAGGAGGACGTTGCCGGCGAAGGACGACAGGGACTGATACGGCGAGTTGCCGTACCCGGTAGGGCCCAGCGGCAGCGCCTGCCACCAGGTTTGACCCGCGTCTCGGAGCCGATCGATCCATGCCATTGCGGCCGGCCCCAAGTCGCCAATGCCGTAATCCGAGGGCAACTGACGTAACGTGCAGCAGCAAGCCCGATGCGCGATAGTCGGGCGGGAACGGGGGGAGACTTGCTGGTGACTGACTCTGGCTCATGGTCGTCCTCCTTAGGTTTGCTCAACGGGACAAGCCTCGGCCCTCCAGATGCCTCGGGCGTATTCCATGATCGTGCGATCGCTGGAGAACTTGCCGGAATTCGCGACGTTGAGATCGCCCTGCGCGTCCAGGCGTCGGGCTGGCGGTAAAGCTCGCCGGCTTGCTCCTGGACCTTCACGTAAGACGACAGGTCGGCGAGGTGCATGTAGTGATCGCCGTGGGTCAGAAGCGTGTCCACGATCGGCCCGAAGATGCCCGGCTCACCTCGGTCGAAGGTACCCGAGCGGATCAAGTCCAGGGCGCGATGAGTCTCGGGCTCGTGCTCATCGTGCCAGTGGGGATTGTACCAGCCGCGGCTCTCCTCAACTTGCTCGGCGGTCAGGCCAAAGAGGAAGAAGTTCTCCTCGCCGGCCGCCGCGGCCATCTCGATCGTCGCCCCGTCACGAGTGCCGACGGTCAGGGCGCCGTTCATCATGAACTTCATGTTGCTCGTGCCGCTGGCCTCGTAACCGGCGGTGGAGATCTGCTCCGAGATGTCGCTGGCCGGGATCAGCCGTTGTGCCAGGCTGACGTTGTACTCGGGCAGGAACAGCACCTTCAGCCGCCTGCGGACCGCGGGGTCGGCGTCGATCACAGCCGCCACGTTGTTGATCAGGTAGATGATCCGCTTCGCCAGGGTGTAGGCCGGCGCCGCCTTGCCGGCGAAGAAGAAGGTACGCGGCGGCACGACCAGGCCGGTGTTTCCGCGCAGGCGGTTGTAAAGCACCAGCACATGCAACACATTGAGCAATTGGCGCTTGTATTCGTGGATCCGCTTAATCTGAGAGTCGAAGATCGTTTCTGGGTCGACCACATGCCCGGTTGTCGACTTCAGCCAGGCGGCGAAGCGTGTCTTGGCCGCCCTCCGCGGCCTGGCGGAAGCCGTCGCGGAAGGTCGTGTCCTCGGCCATCGGGACGAGCTTCCGAAGCTGTTCCAATTCGGTGACCCAGCCATCGCCGATGACGTCGGTGATCAAGTCGGAAAGGTCGGGGTTGGCCAGCACGAGCCAACGCCTCGGCGTCACGCCGTTGGTCTTGTTGTTGAATCGAGCGGGGAACTGGTCGGCCAGGTCCTTCAACACGGTCGTCCGTAAGAGGCCGGAGTGGATCGCGGCCACGCCGTTGGTGCTGTGCGATCCGACGACGGCCAGGTGAGCCATCCTGACTCGCTGCTCGGGCGTCTCTTGGATCAGGCTGACCCGCCGGACGCGGTCCTCGTCTCCGGGATGGCGGGCTCGCACGTCGTCCAGAAAACGGCGGTTGATTTCGTAGATGATATCGAGGTGCCGGGGCAGGCCGATCTCGAAGAGGGCGATCGGCCAGGTCTCGAGCGCCTCGGGCAACAACGTGTGGTTGGTGTAGGCCAGCGTCCGGACGGTCAGGTCCCAAGCCTCGTCCCAGCTCAAGCGGGCCTGATCGAGCAGGATGCGCATCAGCTCGGCGACGGCCAAAGACGGGTGGGTATCGTTGAGCTGGATTGCGACTTTGTCGGGTAAGTCGTGCCATTCGTTGCCGCGGCGGCGGAACCGCGCGACGATGTCGGCCAGCGAGCAGGCGACCAGGAAATACTCCTGCATGAACCGCAATCCTTTGCCGCGCGGCGTCGAGTCGTCGGGGTAAAGGACCCGCGTGAGCGACTCCGCCGCGACCTTCTCGTGGACGGCATCGAAAAAGTCGCCGTGGCTGAACTCCAGGAAGTTGAAGTCGTGGTGTGTCGCCGCGCCCCAGAGCCGTAGAGTGTTAACGGTCCGACCGCCGTAGCCGACGACCGGCCGGTCGTAAGGCGTGCCGATCAAGGCCGTGGGAACCTCGCGGTAAACCTCGAGCCGCCCATCCCTCAACTTGAAGGCACAATTCAAGCCAGCCTCGACGGCCTCTCTCGGCCGCATGACCTCCCAAGGATCGGGACGACGAAGCCAGTGGTCGGGGTGCTCGACCTGCCTGCCTCCGGCGATCTCCTGGCGGAAGATCCCATACTCGTACCGCAGGCCGTAACCGATCGCAGGGAGCTGGAGCGTGGCCATCGAGTCGAGGAAGCAGGCGGCGAGCCGGCCCAGGCCACCGTTTCCCAGGCCGGCGTCAGGCTCCGTCTCGACGAGCTGCGCCCAGTCGAGCTTCTCTCGCTCGATGACCTCCCTCACGACCGGCTCAACTCGTAGATTGAGGATATTGTTGGCGAGTGACCGGCCGATCAGGAACTCCAGCGACAGGTAATAGACCTGCTTGGGGTTAGCCCGTTCATAAGTCGCGTCCGTCTTGAGCCAGCGCTGCGATAGCAAGTCGCGGAGCGCCCAGGCCACGGCCTCGAAACGCTGACGCTGGTCGGATTGCTCCGGACGGACGAGGTGGTCGAGTACCAGCCGCCGCTCGTAGGACGCGTTGGGCGTCCCCGAAAACGCGATCGGCCCGCATTCGTACTGCTCGAGTAGCATTCGGGCGGACGGTTGGTCCGGTGGTGAAGCAATCGTCTTCTTGGTTTCCACGATCGTTGTGCGACGCATAGGCATGCGATGGAGTCCTTCTGCGGGTTTTTAGAGCGGTTAACACGCGGGTTGCACACAAGACCGCCGCAATTTCGGTTGATACTAACCCAACGCGCAAGCGAGGGACACTGGCCTAGGCCGGCACAGACGCACAGCCGATCCCCTCGCTCGCGCGTCGGGTTAGTATGGGTCGTGTGCAATTCATCGGAAAACCGCTCTAAGATCGTCGATCGCGTCAGAGAGCAGTGGCGCCCTCGCCGATCCGTCAGGGTGTGGCGTGTCGGTCGTCATTCCAGAGGAGGATCGCCGGTTCGTCCAGTGTGTGCTCGTAGCCGAGGACACTCAGCGCCGCGGTGCCGAGCACGAAGTGACGCGCGTCCGACGCCGGCCGACCGAGCCAGCGCGCGGCCAGGACGCGGAAGAAGTGGCTATGGCCGAAGAGGATGACTCGGCCGTTGGCCTCGTTGAGGCGAGCCACCACGCGGTCGGCCCGGGCGCCGACCGCCTCCACGGACTCACCCCCGAGACAGCCGTCGCGGAACAGGTACCACCCGGGCCGCTTCGCGCGGATCTCGGACGTGGTCAAACCTTCGTACGCGCCGTAGTCCCACTCGAGAAGATCGGCCTCGGGTCGGCTTTGCGCATCGAACCCGGCGAGCTCGCACGTTCTGCGAGCCCGTGCGAGCGGACTGACAAAGACGCGCTCAAACGTCACCCCCTTGAGCCGCTCGCCCAGGCCGCGTGCGTTGGCTTCCCCGCGTTCGGTCAGCGGGATATCGGTCCGGCCCGTGTGTTGCCGCGAGATCGTCCACGCGGTCTCGCCGTGCCGTGCCAGGTAGACTTCCGGGAGCGAATTGCTCATGACTTGACCCCCAAGGCGGGTTGATCGGCGGTCTTCCGGTGAGTTGGAGCCCCGGCCTCGTGGGCAGGGAGCTTGACGACCATCACAGGACAGTGGGCCTTCCTAACCACTTCCTCGGTCACGCTGCCGAACAGCAGGTGCCTCAGCCCCGTCCGCCCGTGCGTCCCCATCACGATCAGGTCGCATCCCCGGTTCTCGAGGATCCGGAGGATGTGCTCGGCATCGGCCCGGTCGGCTATGATCGCATCATGTTCGACATGGACCGTGGAATCCTTCACCTGGATCTTCCGTAGTTCTTCCCACACGTCCTTCGTTTCGGCCCGCGCCCGGCTGAGAGAAGCCGGTCGCCATCCGATACAATAGCCGGGGGTCGGAACACGTGGAACACGACCACGGTTGCCCCTGTCGCCTTGGCCAGGTCGTGGGCCACGCGAAACGCTTCCTGGGCGTGCGGGGAGAAATCGGTTGGGACAAGGATCTTCCGAAAGCTGCTCATCGTGTCGTCTCCGTCGTGGTTGTCGCGAACCGCGCAGGACTCCGTCCCCGTCGGTCGCAAAACCGTTTTTTTCTCGCATCCCCTCTAATTCTACTGTCACCGTTTCAGGGGGGGTGTTGGTTGTTGCTCGATTCTGGAAGCGGTCGGCAAGGCGGGAATTCCCCTGTCGCCTTATGCCAGTGATAGATCCGCGACTCCTCATTACGCCGCAATACCCGGGAGACTTCCGCGGCAATGGCCTTGTATGTCGGGGGTGGATTGCGAAGCAACCGTGTGAAGACCTGCCGCGTCTGTGACACGGTGATGGCGGGGGTTTTCCCCCAACTCGCCGTCGTTCCAGGCACAAGAACCACAACGCCACGAGAGCCAAGGTCATATGGTGATGCCAACCGACCCAACTGCGGACTTCGTAATGATCCAGCCCAGCTTCACCGTTGCCGGCCTCGAACAGCTCTTCAATGCGATGACGCTGCCGCTGGACACCAACCACCTCAGGCAAGGTTACCTCGGCGCCAGCATTGGTCAGAGCGTAGTCGATCCGTGTCTCGCCGACTGTCCGAAGCACGACCAGAGTTTCCTCGGGGCCGACACGGCGATCCTGCTTGGTCTGGACCCGAACCATCATCGCATCGACTTCCAGTGGACCCTTCTCGGCATCGCGAACGGTCACGCGTGTCCACCGCGACTGGGGCTGACTCTTGGCCCAAGTGTCGACCCGCTGAAACGGGGCTTTGGGCTTGCGGCCGCGTCCCCTCTTGCGGCGTCGAGGCGGTCGTCGTTCCAGGTCACGCATCAAGGTGTTGCATGGGATGTCGAGTACATAGCGTTCCTTGCGGCGGCGCAGCTCGTCGCGGAACTTCGCCGATCGACCGAATTCGTCATCGCCTGTAATCCAGCCATGGGGCAAGCCAGGCAAGCTCCGGTCCAACAGATCCAACGCGATCCGCCACTTCTCCTGGAACTGAATTTCCGGGGGCACATGGCATTTCAATCGGCGTTCTTTGTCGGTCGCCCAATCCTTGGGCAGGTAGAGCTGGCGGTCCAACGGGCCATAACCCGACGAGGCGGCATAAGCCAAGAACACACCGACCTGGCAGTTGTCCAGTTTTCCCAGCCGGCCGCACCATTGACGGCCGACGCCACAGGATTCCGTCCCTTTCTTGGGGAAGGCGCTGGGGTCGATAACCACCACGCCATCCGAGCTTGCCAGTTCCTCGCGGACATGGGCGGCACAACTCCGTCATCACAGCCTCGTCGTCCCACTTGCCCGCGCCGACGAAGAACTGGATTGGTTTCGCGGCAGGCCGGCCTGGATGGCAATCGGCTCGCAGGTTTTGCCTCCAAACCGCTGATCAGGCCGCGTATGACCAGAGTGGCGTTGGCTCGCTGCTCGACTCGATAGAACTTCGGCAGATAGCGTTGGAGGAACTCGATCAAACGACCGGCGCAGCCCTTAACCGTTTTGGGAGTGACGTCGGCGTCGTTCAAGAGTGCCTGGGCTTCGGGTTGATCCAAGAGCGACATGGGGACCTCCGTTCCACGTCTGAGATCTCCTCTCCACGACTATAATTATAACAACCTACCGCCCATAGTGTTAAGAAAACGGTTACAGTAGAACTAAATTACATCCATGTGGGACAGCCGCCCTCGGCTGGCCGGAGCCAGTCGAGGGGCGTCCCGAGCTAGCCGAGGGCGGCTAGCTCACATTCTCCAAGGCGTCCGTGCCGATCATCAACCCGAGGTTGCCCCGACAATGCTCAGGTTCGCGTCGTTACCGTCCACTTCCAGTCCCGGACCTCGGGCATGTCCTCGCCGTACCTGCTGATATACTGCTTGTGCTCGATCAGCTTGTCGCGTACAGCCTGCTTGGCGTACACGGCGTTGCTTCCGAGCTTGGGCAGGCGATCGATCACGTCCCCCACCAAATGAAACCGGCATGCCGATCCGCTCGAACCGACCGGACAGGAGGCGCTTGGGCCGAACGTCCGTGGCGAACAGCCCAAACTTGAGACTCGAGGAGCCGCCGTTGATCGTCAAGATGCAAGATCGGCCAGCTCGTTCCGACGCGATGCGACTCGACCCGGCCAGGATCTCGATACCCTGGAGCGACATAGCCATGTCCATGTGGAAATAGATGTTTTTACATGCTGCAGGCTATTACGGCAGAAATCGGTGAATCCTAACGGCGCCGGGCTTATTTTTCTCGGATGGGTTTCAAACAGCCTTGAGCGCAGGCACGAGCGTTGTTCCGAGATGTGGTGTCGAATCCGGCGTGTTCCCGGAGGATGTACCACGCCTCCCGGATCACCGCGGGATTTTCCAAGCAAACGTGGTGGTCATGGATCAGCACCTCGGAGGCGGCGCAGTCCAGGTGCGAACTCGAGTAGGGGACGATCCCGTCGCCGGCGCCGGGCCGGGCGGGTCCCGGAGGTCCGCGATGATCGAATGGGTGCAGACCGAGTGATCGATCTCCAGGTCGCAAAGCGCCATGAGGAGCGGGTGCCCGGTGGCGAGCTCGCCGACGCTCGTCGGGAGCTCGTCCCGGAATCCGGAGCGAACAGGTCGGGCTCGTTATTCGCCAGCAGCGTCTCGCGGGCATGCGGAAGCGGCTTGATCGGAAGCAGAGCCGTGACCGAGCCCTCGGAAGACGGCCGCAGGCAAGCGGGCTGCCGCGATGAGGCGTCGCGATGAAAACGACCCGGCGCGCCTCGGGAATGGGCTCGTAGCAGAACACCTGCCGCAGGAGCCGGCAGTCCTCGGGCGGGCCGGCGACCTGCTCGATTGGCTGCTCGCAGACCGTCTGCCAGAGGCGCGATCCGCTTCTGCACCATCATCTTCGCCAGGATGCCGCCCAGGCTGTGGCCGACGACCACCATCTGGTCGAAGGCCGCGTCCGTTCCATCGGGATCGAAGACCCGACGAGCCCGCCGCAAGGACTGCCGCAGCAGATGGGCCGAGAAGGGGATGGAGTCGCCGCTTGCGTAGCGGAACGTCCAGAATTGGTACCGTGCTCGGATTGCAGGGTCGGCCTCGAGGTCTTCGATCATCCGGTCCCATAGCGGTGGGAATCCCCAGAGGCCGTGGATCAGGACAACGGGCACTTTGCCGCGCTCATAAGGCCGACGCATGTCGAGGCCGCTGGCTCATGTCCCAGGCGATCATCGCACAGCGGAGGGGCCGCGCCCGATCGGCCTGTGTGGCGACCTTGGGCGAGATCATCGGCCACACACGAGTGAGGCCAGGATCATCACCACGACGGCTATTCGGAAGCAAGGGGGCACCATGCTCATGAGAAGTTCCTTCGTGAAATTGTCATGGGCTGAAGACGTTTTCCGATCCTTGCGATCTGCTGATTGAGTCGGGCAGAATAACCGTCTGCGACCGATCTCTCAGCCCGAGCGGTCGACGATTCATTGCAAGCCTGAGCTGCCGTATTCGGCAACGCATCGGCAAGAGCAAGGGCGAGCCCGGACGGGATCAAGGCAACGCCCTCCCTTAATTCCCCGTCGAAGTACTAAGCGTGGCGGGCGGACGCCTGGCGGCGGTCGAGTTTGGTGTGGATTCAACGGCCCTTCAACCGACGGGTTGCTGCGATGAATGACGAACACACTACCGGGGTGGTCAGCCTGCTGGACGAGCTGGCTGAGGAATCGCCCGCCGAGCCGATCATCCGGGCCCTACTGGACCGAGCCATCCGCCGTCTGCACCTGCTTTGCCCCTCGATGCTGCACCGGAGTACGATGAACAGAAAGTACGTTGCCGTTGGCTTGGCAAGCAACTACGGGGTTATGACAAGGCGGCTCCCAAACAGCTCTGCCGCTCATTCATCGAGACTCGGGGGCCTCGTCGAGAACGACCCCCGATAGAATCATCGTTCGCTTCAACAGGCGAAGTCACAATCCGATCCTGCGAGATGCGGCGAATCGACCGGGATCTTATGCCGATTCCCTGGCTCGGTGGCCGATCGCTTGAGTTCCTCTTTCGGTAATTACCGCTGTCCTCAACGACGGCTGTAAGACGATTAATTATTTTCTGGCCTGCGGAAATCGGCGTTGAATTGAAATCGGCGGTGGTTCGGACCGGACGAACGTCCTCCAACGTCGGGCATGAGCCCGATTCGGTCCAGTGATGGCGGTGACGTACGACGTTGGAGGGTCCCCATCCGAACCAGCGCTAGCGTGGCTAGCCAGGAACCCGCGCCCTTCTCTGACTATCGCTTCACCGAGTTCTTCGCATCTTGCCGGGCCATGCCCCGGGCTTTCGCTTCATGCTACTCGCTCTCGACGATGGCGGCGAAGTCGGCGAGGGTGCCGAAGCCCTGGGCCTGGACAGTGATGGTATCGTCGGTGTGCGCGACGCGGACGTTTGCCGCCAGCATTTGAGCATGCGGGCAATATTGGGGTGAGTTCCGGCATCGGCAACTTGGCTAGATCATGTTCGTGTATTGGCGGCCCAGCTTGATCAGCGAATCGATTGATCGGCTGATCGCCTGGCTGGCGTCGCGATCGCGGCAGGATGCGTCGGCGTGCAGGACGATCGGGTCGGCGTCGTCCCGCCGAAGATTCACCGTCGGCCCCTTTGAATAGCGACAGGACCACCGCGTCATCCGGCCGGCCCAGGTCGTAGTGCTTCGTGAATGAATCGTCACGATTCTTGACCGCGATGGCGACGAGCCCCGGCTCGCCCGCTCCCACGCCTTCCCGCTGAGGTAGGTCGGCGGTGCGGGATCGTTGTCGCTGGCGATCTTGCGTATCGCGTCTTCCTCGGCGAAGACGATCGTCCGGTCGTCGGGCAGGAAGAAGCAAGGGCTCGATGCCCCAGATCCGCTTGATCTCTCCGGTGATCTTGTACTCCCCCTCCCCCCTCCCCGTATCCGCGGCCCTTTACGCGGCCCTCTTCGCAGTCGAATCGCCACTGACGGAGGAACGCCAGCCAGTCGGACGGCGAGACCATTCCGGACCACCGGGTCGCCGAAGGCGATCCTGTGCATCGGCTTGTTCTCCACGTCGGTCGGCGGGCGGTGCTTGTTCGCTGGGTTTCGTGGTATCGAGCGATCGACGCCGACGCCGACGGTTACCCACTCGATATCTTGGAGGCGGAATTTCAGGAAGCCCTGCTGGGAGGTGTCGACTTTGAGTTGCTTCGCGAGCATGGGGAGACCCATTTCCAGTTCCGCTCGCCGATGGCGAGCGACGGGTCCAATCCCTTGTGGCGGAAGGCCGCCGCGGGACGGATCACGGCTGCCCCGTCCTTGCCCTCGATGACGTAAGGAGCCACGAATGCCTTTGACGGTTCGCGGGCTTCGGTCGCCGCGACCACCGCGGGGCCGCCGGCGATGGGCCATCGTCGGCACCGCGAGCCGGGCCCTGGAGCGTCGCCACGCCCATGGTCAAACCGATCAGGGCGAAGGCCGCGAGTAGCCACCGCGCCTCGACCAGTTCCGGTCGAACGCCTTCGATTGGGATTGATCCCGCAACATTGTGATCCTCCTGATCAGGGTCCCTCCGCCGGGAGAAACGCCCTCGCCGGCCAGCATGCAGGAGGTTGTTCCGTCCTCTTTCAAGGCCAGGCTCGACAGCGCCACGAGATCGCGCGTCTTGCCACCCGCGAACCTGGCGCCCCATTGCATCGGCCGCCTGCTCCTGCTGGAGCTGGAGCCGCGAGGCCATCCAGCGCACCGAAGGGATGGTAGTAATTCAGCACCACGGCGAGCCGGGCCAGCAGGCCCGCGGCGTAATCGCCGCGGACAACGTTGGCCAGCCATTGCGCGAGCACCGCGCAGGCGTTCGGCGTCGCTCACGATTGCCAGTCGTCCAGAAGAGGGAACGGGCCGGCGCCGGCCCGCCGTGGCCGGAGTCGTCAGGTCGGGCACCTCGCGCAATGCGACAAGGCGGCGACACCCCATCGCCCATGGAGCTCGTCGAGCAACTCGGTCATCGTCGGGTCGTCGACTGGCCACCCGCGCCGGCAGCAGAGAGCGACCGCCCGAGCCCGATCGTCAGGCGGAGCAGGCCGATGGCCGTCCCGGCCATCGCGACGGCCGCCAGAGTGCTCCCCCACCGCGGACCCGTGCCGCCGGCTCGACCGCACCGCGCCCGACCCGGTCCCAGGCCAGCCGCAACCACGCCAGTCTCCTGCCCCGTCCGCCGGCCGGATGGGATGACATCGGGGCCTTCGACACGGCCGCTGGAGCTCGGTGGGATCACCGGTGCGGCCTCGCCGTCATCGGACATCGTCGGCGGTATGGCATCGCTGGCGAGCCCCTTGGGATGATTGAGCCCGATCCCGGGTACGAACGCCGGCGGCGTTCAGGGCGACGACCAGCCCGAGGCTGAGGGTCGCGACCCAGGCACCCGGGACCGGTCCGCGACGCGACGCCAGCGCATGCATCGCCAGGGCCAGCAGAGGACGATCGCCACCTGCAC
>CAVRFS010000141.1:0-43578 GCA_963720335.1 uncultured Planctomycetota bacterium
AGCAGGAGACGCAAATTGACCTCACGGTCGTAGCGTGGTTGAAAGCTTGATCGGTCGGGGGCTGGCGTCTCCTGGGGATCGTCCCCATTGACCAATGCACCATGTCCACCCACATCTTCTGGATCTCGGGCCGGTCCCAGACCTCCGGCGATGCCCCAGCCCGTTGTAGAGGACACGGCCCTTGCCGTAGTTCACGGGCCCAGATGACCGCGAAATCCTTGTCCTTGCGATGGACACCTCTTCCTGGACAGGTCGACCTTGTCGGCGTCGAGGCTCAGCAGCACGCGGACATTGTCTCGCGAGAAGTCCTTGATCTGGTAGATCTCGTCCTTGAGGGTGAATCGAGGAGGGAAGTGCCCCATGCCGGGGAACGTGGCATCCTCGACCACCAGCGGGGCATCGAACTCGCCCCAGGGATGCCCGTCGAAGTAACCGCCGATCATCTTGCCGTACTCCGGCCAGGAGACGAACGTGATGGTGGCGGTGTGGATGCCGATGAAACCTTTGCCGTCATCGTGGACGAACGACAGCAGGTCCGCCTTCTGCGAGTCATCCATGTCCAGGTCGCCGTCGGTGAAAAAGACGATGGCGTCGAAAGCGTTCAGGTTCTTGGCGCCGTACTTCAGGGGCTTCTTGGTGATGGCCGTGCAGTCGGTCCGGAAATAGGTGTCCCACTGCCCCGGCTTCGCCCCAAGTTGATAGAGCGTGACCATGGCCGTCGGAGACCGAATCGTGCTGATATCCTTTGCTCTGGCCGATGAACAGCAGGTTCCGCTTCTTCTCCTGGGCGAAGGCCGCGCTGGCCAGACCCAGGTCAGGAACGACCAGGACCAGGATGTGCCGCGTCCGTCTCATGGGATCTCCCGAAGTCGCCGGGCGATCGGTTCCGCCCAGGGTTACTTGGTTTTCGGTCTCTCGATCTCCTAGAACAGCGTCTTGAAGCGCTGACCTCGGAGTCGCCCGGCTTTCCTCTCCTTGCCTTCCCCGGGGGGCCTTCGCTCCGTAGTACTGGTCGATGAACGATTCGGCGCCCGACCAGACCGTCTGCATCATCCCCGCGAACCGGGTCTTCATCCGCCGGGGGGATCGCTCGCGAAATTTGGACGTTCCTGGGGTTGCATCGTCGCGGTGCTAGGGTTGTTCCAGGGACAGGTGACGACGTTAAAGCCCTTCATGGCGAAGTAGGCGGCCGTCGGAACGGCTCGGGCGTAATGCCAGTCGCAGATGAACATCCTTGGGGATCAAATCGATGGCGCCAGCGGTGCCGTTGGTGCTGGCCTCCCATTCGCCCAGCCCGTTGGCGGCGCCGTCCAGCAAACGATCGCCCCAAATCCACAGGTGCCGGCCCTTGGCCTGCAAGTGATCGTGCATGGCGGTGACTTCGCCGGCGAAGAGTTCCGCCTTGTCCTTGCCGCCGCAACGCGGGCACCTGTTCGCCGATGTAAAAAACCTCATCCATGCCGGCGTGAAACGTGTCGGACTCGAAAGCGTCGCACAGTTCGTCCATGACGGCGAAGACCACCTCATGGACCTTGGGATGAAGAGGGCAGTAGCTCTTGCAGTAAAGATGATCCGCATTGGGCCACGCGTAATTGTCGGGCATCTTGACCCAGGGGGTTTCATCGAAGTCGGGATATTTCTCAAGCAGACGATTCGTGTGGCTGGCCCACGATTGATGGCCCAGCAGATTGATCTGGGGGATCACCCGGATCTTGCCCTGCCTGCAGGCCGCCACGAGCCGAACGACGTCGGCCTTGGACAGCCCACTCGGATCCCCCAACTCGGGATGGCTGGCGTACTGGTAGTTGGAGTCGACCCGCAGGATGAGCGTATTCACCGAGCACAGGGCCAGTCCTTCGTGATAAACCGAACGAACTCGTCGAGCCTGCCGGGCCGGGGGGCGCTGATGCACAATCCGCGGACCGGCAAGATCTTGTCCAGGGATTCCTCGGCCTCCAGCCGGCCACCGAACACGGAAAGCAACACAAGGATCGAAAGGGTTCGGGTCAGTTTGCCTCATCGCGTGTAGCCTCGGAAAGAAACGCCATGATAGTCTTCGGGGTCATCTCCCGCTCAATACGGCGACCTCCGCGTCGATCAGTTCGCGCATGAACTCGGCCGCCAACTCGGCGTTCTGATCGGCGAATTCGATGCCGACCGTCTGGCCGTCGACGACGGGCAACTGGTGGCACAGCTCATAGCCCAGGTAGCCCTCGTAGCCGATCTCGTTCATCGCGCGGACGAAGTCGCGATAATACTGGTTTGTGTCCTCGCTTGATGACCCCGTCGTTTCGGTCGAAGCCACGGATCGACCCGTCGGGCCGTCGCTCGAATTCGCCGCCGAAGTGCGACAGCACCTGGAGCGGGCCGACCGCCTGGGCCGCCTGGCGAATGGCCGGCTGCGCTCTTGTCGGGCATGAGGGGAGCGTCGAGGCAGACCTTCAGGTGGGGAGAGCCGACCTCGTTCGACCATCCGCAGGACATCGTTGTGATCCTTGATGAGCGGCTTGTGGTTCTGCAGGGCCAGCGTCACGCCGGCATCGCCGGCGTAGCGGCGCACTCGATCAGGGCATCGCGGCACCAGCCCCAGATCTCCTCGTTGGAGAATTTCTCGTGGACGATCGGCCAGTAACCCTCGGCGATGTCGTAGGTGGCCAGTTGCGGGATGACGCGTGACCCCCCACCAGGCCAGGAACACCCGCAAGGTCGGCGCACCGAAATCGGCCGTCATGCGGATGAGCTCGCGCATGAAGCAGATCTGGGCCTCGCGGACCTCGGGAACCGGGTTGCTGAAGTCGTTATTGGCCGCCACCGCGAAGATGTCGATCCCTTCGCCGTCGGCCCTGGAACGCAGGTCGCGGCAACGGGCGGTCGGCCAATCGAGCGGATTGCCGTGCGGGCGCTTGCCGTCGATCTCGATCCCGTCGTATCCATATTTCTTGGCCCTGGAGATCATCTGCGGCAGGGTCAGCGCCTCGCCGCGATACCAGAGCCCCAGGTAGGTGATGCTGTAAAGTCCGAGTTTCATCACAGAATTCCTCTCTTGGATCAAGACCAGAAAAGGCTGCGCTTACTTGGTCTTTCCCGCCGCCCAGAGGACGGCGTTGTGCACCAGGGCTCGGTAGGAGGGATGCCCGAACGCCGAGTGGCCATGGCCCAACTGGATCGCGACCACCTTGGCAATTGTCGTCCGGCCCGATCCATGCCAGAATGGTGTCGCTGTAGGGATTGTCGGTGGTCAACAGAGGCCGGATCGGCGGAGACATCCAGATTGCTTGTAGGCTTCATCCATGATGTGAAAAGGCCCGATCCCCGCGGTGACCGGATGCTTGCCCGCCGGGGTGACGAAGATCTGCTGGTCGTTCTTGACGCTCGAGGAGAGGCGGTCCCCCTCCGTTCCAGAGCCGATACGGCCGCCGACCGCGTCCTCGTACCACCAGGCCCATTTCTGGTAGTTGAGCAGGGCGTGGTGCAGCACGACGACGCCTTTGCCGCTCTCCACGAAGTCGCGGAGGTTCTTCTTGCCGGTTTCGTCCAGATCGCGGGAGAAATCGTACATGATCACGACGTCGTATTTGCCCCGCAGATCGTTCTTGAAAGGCCGTGGCGCTCGTCGTCCACAGGCACCAATCCAGGTCTTGTAGCCGTCGAAGAGCGAATAGAACGCAGCCTCGTGGTCGTGTCCGCCGGTGATCAACAAGCCCTTCACCGCGTCAGGTTCGGGTGGGGAACGGCGAGATCGGCGGGCAGCGTGACCGCGCCGGTGGCGGCCCATTCTATCCCGCTGGCGAACGAGGTGATGAATTCTTGCTCGTGCATCGCGGACCATAAGAAGGAAACAGACGGCCATGCCACTGACGGTGACAACTCGATTGAATGTGAGAGAACATGGACCTTCTCCTTCTTCACGATCGAACAATGTCTCAATGATCGCTGTCGCAATTGAATCAGATTTCCCAGCCCTTGCGATATTCCGGATGAACCATGGCCTGGGCGATTTGTGAACCATCGAGTTTCATGGATGCGGAATCCCATCGGAGGCGTTCACCGGTGCGAATCGCCAGGTTGCCCGAAATGCAGCGCTTCGGTGACCATGGACGAAAACTCAAAATTCGCACTGGTACGGGCCTTGTTGTCCTGCATGGCATCGAGCCACTCGCGTTCGTGACCCGGCGAGCGAGGCAAGGTCTTGGGAGGTTCGATGAACGACTCTCTCCTGGCAATCGGGAACAGTTCCATCTGACCGCCATTGAAGTCGCAGAGGAGCATCCCCTGGTTGCCGATGAAGATCAATGCCCTCGGAGGGCAACCGGCGGTTGTCATCGAATCCTCGGGCTTATCCGGGTTTCAAGCCACCATCGTACCAGGTCAAACGGAGCTGGTGGCATCTCGCCACGGGCCGGAAAATCGAGATGGATGATCGAGGCTTTGGGAAAGGTTTCAGGATAACGCTCGGAAGAACTGGCCTGGGCGGCGATCGGAGCCGTGAGTTTGAGGGCACGATAGATCGGTATCGAAGCTATAGCAGCCCATATCACCGCAACGCACCACACCGGAAATCGCTCCAGCCGCGCCAGACAAACGGGAGATAGGCCGGATTGATAGGGACGCGACGGGGCAGGACCCAAGCCACAACTCCCAATCCAATCCGTCAGGAACAGGCCGGGGTATCCGTTGGCACGAGCCAGCCCTTGCGGCCACGAAGGGCGATTGGACCAGTTGAAGACCCGGCGGATCAGGGCCGATCGCACCCGCGGAAATCCACTCGCAGAGCCGCCGAGTCTCTTCCGATGCTTGTCGAGGGACTGCGACCTGAGTGGCGACGCTCGGTTTGCTTTGACGATCTCGGCCATCAAGCGGGCCGCATGAAGAGAATGAGCCATGGGCTTCTGGCAATAGACGTGCTTGCCTTGCTTCATGGCGGCGATGGCGGCGGGTGCATGCATGGACGTCAGTTGTGCCGATGACGACCGCATCAATGTTTTTCTCCTTGTCGAGCATCTCGCGATAATCGGCATAGGCGACACATCCGCGTGACTGGCCCGTTCGCGTCAGGCGGCCGTTGTACCCATCAACGATCCGCTGAGCCGGTTCACGGCCCGCGAATCCGGCCGGGACGCTGAAACTGGGAGTCAGGGGGAGCATCGGGGCATTGGGACTGAGCCACTCCCAGCCGGAGTTGACGCCCAGGAGTTTGTGGACATGATTACGAGAACTCGCTCTTGCCCCACTGGTGATAGTTGGCGGCCGACTCGCACAGGGATCGCTCACCGCGATCGGCCTGCGACGCCGGGATACGCGAGGAAATCGAACATCACACGCAAACCCTGCGAGCCAACTCCGATGAACGCGACATTGATCCGGCTGTTGGCCGCGACCCCTCCTCCCGCGCCGAGGACGTGAGCCGGCACGATCGTGAACGCCGTGGTCGCCGCCCCCGCGGTGGCGAGAAAACCACGCCGATTCACGGCTTTACCGCGTCGGTCGTCTTCGGGCTGTCGATGGTGTCCATCGTCGTGGAAAGCCCCATAGGTGAGTCGACGGAAGATGCGATTGCAACGATTATTTCAGTTCTTTGATATAGATATTCTTGAACTGCACCAGGCTGGGAGGGCCGGTCCATTCGCCCGCTTGATTCTTGCCGCCGTGGTGCTGGAAGGCGATTCGCCCGCGGTCGGGGATGGTCGGGGATGGTGGCCCCGGGGATGACGGTTTTCCCGTTCAACGCGACCTGGACGGTCTTGCCCTTGACGGTGATCTCGAAATGGTTCCATTCGCCGACCGGCTTGTCGGCCTGGTGGCTGGGCGTGGCGGCCCGGCGCAGCTCGGGCGATGTCTTGCGGTCGGTGCGAATGCTGTAGATTTCGCCCGAGCCGATCGGCCAGCACCAGATGTTGGCTTGATAGAACCCGTCGCCGCGGAGGAACACGCCGGAATCGGCGTCCGGCAGCGGGATTCGCAATTCCTTGCCGTGGATGTCTTTGGCGTGCGTGCCGTCGGGCAAGATATAAGGGATGTTCTTGTTGATGAACGGCGCCTCCTTGAGCCGCCAATCGACTTGCAAGACGAAGTCGCCATACTCGCGGTCGCTCCACAGGTCCTTGCTACCTTTCGCCTGGCTTCCGGCGTCGTAGTCGATGACGCCGTCGACGACCTTCCAGTGTCCATCGTCGCCGTCGGGCACTTTCCAACCGGTAAGGTCCTTGCCGTTGAAGAGCGACACGAAACCCTCGGGCGCCGTGTTGTCCGCTCCCCGGGCCAGGGAGGAAACCAGGAGTAATCCCGCGACGGGAATCAGGAAAAAGCGATGTTTCAACATGGGTCGGACTCACAATGGAAAAAACGGGAGAGAAAGAGAATTGAGCCACGGATGAAACACAGATGAAACACGGATAAGAATCCATGTCATAGTACAATTCTCATTTGAAAATCTAGCTCTAGGTTATTCTGTTTATCCGTGTTTCATCTGTGTTTCATCCGTGGCTAAACTGAAACAAGCTTGATTTTTAGATAGGCGAGGAGAAGATCTCAACAAAATTTTGAAAACGTTAGGAGATATTGGAATAATGGAGGTTGGGATATATAAGGATTAGTATAAGATACGGAGGGGTTAGAGTGATGGTTATAGTCGAGAAAAAGATCCCAAGACGTAACGATGTTAGAAGTCTATAGCACAGATTAGCAAGCTATTGCGGAAAAGATAGCGGAGAATATTTGACACATCGCTAATAGATATGGCTAAGAACGAGATAGGCTTATGACGACGGATAAGGACATCGATTACGAGCTGGGAGAGAGAGTTCAGGGCATTGCTGCTGGCGGCATCGGCGATATGTTGCTGTTGGCTCAGAGGACGGGTTTGATATGAGACATTGATCACAATCTACATTTGCTCAAGGTGCATCTCTCTTATCACGAGTATGACTACGTCTTGAACATCGCTTTCAACATCTTGGATGGCGGTCTGAGGCTAGAGCATATAGAACTGCGTCGCAACGACGAAGTCTTATTGAACGTTTTAGGTGATTTATGTATACTAGACGACACGACGGAAGGGGACTTCTGACGCTGTTTCACGGCACTAGACGTTCAGATTTTGATGGACGATATCAATGAAACGAGCCTCTGGGTCTGGGAAGAACAACTAGACGAGTTCTTTGAGGAAGAGTTCGTAGACGATGACGGCACTATGGTATAGACGGATGATGAGTGCAAGGAAGGCGTCGACATCGACGACAACGGTGACTAGGGTTATCAAGGTGGGCTGATCTAGCTGGCTAACAAGGCTGAGATGCTCTACCTGATCAATAGGAGAGGTAACAGCTTCTCTTATGAGCAGATGGACGTCTACTTCTACAAGGTGATAGCTTTGTGTCGGCGGGATGGCTTTCGATGGATCACTTTGAGGGGAGACAAGGACTTCAGCCAGACAAAGCATCTGGACAGCTGGGATCAACGGGGAGACATCTGCTTTATCTTCGGCATAGACGCTAGAGAAAATCTCAAGGCGTTGGCTCGAAGCTTTCCGGCTCCGGCATTGAGAGTACTGGTACGACCACGTAAGTATGAGATCAAGACAGAGAGAAGATAACGGCAAGAGAGGGTCAAGGAAGAAATAGTTCGATAGCGGAAGTATGAGAAGATCTGACTGCTAGAGGAGATGGTAGAAGAGTTAGAGTATAGATAGGTGGCTTGCAAGAAGAGCTACGCGTGGTAGTGCTCTGCAAGGGCGTGGGTATCGACAAGGGGTCGGTGCGGCTACGAGAGGAGTTTAGCTACTTCTTTTATATCAATAACGACGGCAAGACTAAAGCGGACTAAATAGTCTTATAAGATAACGATAGTTGTGACTAAGAGAATCTGATTGTGCAACTCAAGACAGGTGTCTATGCGCTGACGGCGAAGAGCAACGACCTGGTGAGCAACTGGGAGCACATGGTGATGGCGTCGTTGGCTTGGAGATTGAAGGCGTGGAGAGCATTGCTGGCTCGAGCCACGGGAGTAGACGAGGACAGACACGAAGAGGAAAAACGGAAGTTGTTGAGGATGGAGTTAGAGACGAATACTGAGGAGTTCATAGAGATGAAGTGACAGATCATAAGTGGTGACAGACGGTAGATATATAGGCTGTTGTAGTGGAATAAGTGGCAAGGGATGTTACTAAGATTAGAGGAGAGACTGCAGAGCTGCTGGTAGTGCTGAGAGAGAGATCACCAGAAGTAAGGGTCCGGATGCCTAGATCTGTATGGGACTTCGAGCGTAGAGAGGGGGTCGGCGATGGTGAGGGATGTTCGTGGCGGAGAAACCGGGGTCGAGACCTCCGGGCTGTAGAAGGTACGTGTTTATCTTGAAGACTAGATTATGTAAATTGTACATAGTTCGATTTTCTATGGCTAAATTGATTGTCTTCAAGGTGGCGGGGGCAGATCGAGTGCGGGGTTGGCGTCGAAGAATCCATCCGGCCGGAGCAGAAAGCCGATCGAGCTGACCGGCATGACCGGCCAATCCTCGACGCGGGGGATGTGCGTCTGGCCGAACGTGTACCAGACGACCAGGTCGGTCGCGGCGATGTCGCGGTCGGCCTTGGTCCATTGGGGAAGTCCGTCGCCGCCGGGGTTCTGGTTGGGATAATCGCCGGCCGGATATCGCTCGTTGGGCTTGTACGGAGTCACCCAGAGGTTCTTGGTGAGAAAGCCCGCCCGCTTGAGGATCGCGGCGGTGGGCTGGGCATAGGGCAGGAGCGTTCTCGCCGGGGCAAAGGCGGTAGCCGACGGGACCGCCCAGCTCGTTCTTCTTGGTCTCGTTGACGACCCGCCAGAACCGGGCCGAGAGCGGATTGGTGTTGCGCTGGGCGGCCGATTCCTTCGACAGCGGCGTCACCTCGGCGAAGAACGCGTTGCCGTGCGGGTTTTCGGGGCCGGAGGGGACGCTCTGCGTGTTGACTTCGTGGGCCGTGTTGGCCTCGCCGTCGACGTCGAGGTCCAGACGAGCATTGAAGAAGTGCTGATGGTTCGGTGCGATTCAGCCGAGGCGCGACCTCGGTCCCGTAGCGGGTCGACTCGCCCGGCTTGAGGGCCATGGTGTTCATGATCCCGGTGAGCTTGACCTCCATCTGGATCGTGCCGTCCTGGTAGAAGTACCAGTAGAACCCGTAGTCGTAGTTGCCCACGGTGGCGATCATCGAGACGGCCAGCCGTCGCGATCGACGCGCCTCCGACTGGTTGGTGCGCCAGTCGGTATGCTTCCAGAGCATGCCGAAGTCTTCCTCGTGCAGGCAGATCGCGTTCTTGATGGTCACGACCCGCCCCTGGCTGTCGGTCAGGTGGCCGTCGAAGTAGTGGATCGTCCCCAGGCAGTCGCAGCCCAGGGCCAGCGAGTTGGCCATCATGCCCACGCCGTACTCGCCCAGGTCGAAGGCGTTCTTGCGGTAGGACGACTCCTTGGGGTCGGCGTAGGGGACGATCATCTCGGCGATCGACCCGCGATACAGGATCGGGCGTCCGTCATAGGCGACCGTGTTGAGCACCAGCCCCTCGCGGGGGTTGAATCCCACGCGAAGCGCCCACTTCTGCCAGCGGACCTCGTGGCCGCTCACGGTGAAGCTCGGCCCGTCGCGGTTGTGAGACATCCAGCGACTTGAGGTCGGTTCGAGGGTGGGAGATCGAGAGCGCCCCCAGTTCCCGGCCTTCGGCGGCAAGGGGACGACGCCGTAGTCCTCGACACGCACCACCTCCTTGCGGTTGAGATCGATCACCGTGACGACCCCCTCGATCGGGCGGGCGTAGCCGTTGTCCATCGGCTCGGAGCGCACCCAGCTCAGCGAGCGGACGAGCCGCTTGCCCTTGTCCTCGGCGGGCTCGTTGCCATAGTGGCCCGCCGACCAGGCGTCGATCATGACGAGGCTCATGTCCTCGATCCCGCGCTTCTTCATGGCCGCCTGGAACGCGGGGCATTTCCTGGCCGCCTCCTCGCACTCGACAAACTCGTCGAGCATGATCGATGGCTGGACACCCTCCGCGAGCCGTTCGAACCGAGCCACCGATCGCGTCGAGAGATTCACCACCGCTTCATAGCCCGTGCCGGTCGCATTGTCCAGCAGGACCAGGAATGCCTCGCGAGCGAGGGGTTCGTCGGCCCGATGGGTGAAGGACGAGCGGTTTGGCGGGCTCGTTGAGGGCAACGGTCACGAACCGGTAGCTCGCGGGGAGTTGTCGCTCCTTGCGGACGGTGGCGACCGCAAGCGCGGATTTCGTCGGGGTCCAAGGGGTCGAGCGGGTGCCGGGCCTCGAGTTCGGACGAGGCCCCGGAACTCGCCCGCACCGGTTTTTCCGAGGAGTTCGCCGATGGAGGGCTCGGGGCCGGCGCTGGGCGTCGAGCGCGCGGAGACGCGACGACGAGCACCAAGGGGGCCAAGATCATTCCCCCGACCAAAGATCTGACGATAGGTCTTGCATTCGGCATGGCGGTGTTCCTCGGCGACCGTTGGGTCCAGCGGCCCGATTGTAGGAACCGGGCACGGGTTGATTATTGCTCAACAGCGGCAGGATTTGTAATAGGAAGCGGCATCGCTGGGACCGAGCAACAAGTCATCGCCATCATCGAGCGTCTGGAGATGCCAAGAACGGCGGCTCTTTGCTCCATGTTGGCGGCACTAACTTTCATCGGCGTCACCTCGAACGTGATCTTCTCGATCGTCCCGGTGAAGGCGAACGGCATCTTGGCCTTGTAGTCGGCGTTGACCGGCGAGATCGAGTCGCGGCCGACCTCGAACGGCTCGACGCCGTGGCGGAACATCGCCTTCTTCGTCTCGCCTTCGGCCGCCAGCTTGCCGTTGACGAATAGCTTGACGACCGCCCCGTCGCTGATCGTGCTTCCCTTGGGAGTTCCCTTCGAAGCGTACTCGAGCCTGAGCGTCACCTTGCCGGACGGCAGAGGCATCCTTGGCGTCGACGTTGTAGAACTCGAAGTCGGCGAAGTTGTAGTGGTACGCCGAGCTTGCCGTCCTTGACGTACAAGCTCCAGCCGCCGGAGACGCCGCCGGCGCACGCGATCACGCCCTCGCAGCCCGTTCTCCGGAACGGTCAGCTCGGCGGTGATCGTGTGCGAGTTCGGGTAGACGATCGGGCCGATCGGCTCCGGCAGCCGGACGTTGTTCCCGTAATACGTCCAGCTCGTCCGCGGCTCGCCGGCGATGCGGTTCCGCGAGTCGAGCCGCTCGCCCAGGCGCGGGTCGAGCGGGAACACGTCGTACTTCTTCGCCTCCTCCAGAAACAGCGCCTGAAGCTCCTTCAGCTTCTCCGGGTTCTTGGCGGCCAGGTCGTCGGCCTGGCTGAAGTCGGCGTCGAGGTTGTACAGCTCCCACGGAGCCTTGAGGAAATCGCCCTCCTTGCCGGCGAGGCTCCACGGCACGCCGAACCGGCTGCACGCGAGCCAACCGTCGTGGTAGATCGCCCGGTTCACGAACATCTCGAAGTACTGCGTCGTCCGCTTGCTCTTCGCACTCGGCGTCGTCGAAGGTGTAGCAGCATCGACACGCCTTCGATCGGCTTCTGCGGAATGCCGTTGACGACCTTCGGCTCGGGGACCTTGCACGCATCGAGGATGGTCGGCACCACGTCGATGACGTGGTGGTACTGGGTGCGGATCTCGCCCTTCGCCTTGATCCCCTTGGGCCAGTGAACGATCATCGGGTTGCGGGTGCCGCCGAAGTGGCTGGCCACCTGCTTGGTCCACTGAAACGGCGTGGCCATCGCCCACGCCCAGCCGACCGGGACATGCGGCTCGCGATTCCGGCCCGCCGATCTGGTCGATCCGCTTGACGATGCTGGCCAGCCCGGGGTTGAACCCGACCAGGCTGGCGACCTCGTTGAACGTGCCTTCCAGGCCCCCCTCGGCGCTCGGGCCGTTGTCGCCGACGATGTACATGACGAGCGTGTTTTCGAGCTCGCCGGACTTCTCGAGGCTGTCGATCAGCCGGCCGACGTGGATAGTCGGTGTGGGCCATGATACGCGGCGTAGTTCTCCATCAGCCGGCAGTAGACTTTCTTCGCGTCGGCCGGCTGGTCGTCCCACGCCGGGAGCTCCTTGGGCCGCGGGGTCAGCTTCGCGTCGGCCGGGATGACGCCGATCTTCTTCTGCTGCTCGAATGTCATCTCGCGCTGCTTGTCCCAGCCGTGGTCGAACTTGCCGACGAACTTGTCCCGCCATTCCTTCGGGGCGTGGTGCGGGGCGTGGACGCCGCGCCGGTGCTGAAGTAGACAGAACCACGGCTTGTCGGGGTTGGCCGCGCGGGTGTTGTGCGTCCAGGCGATGGCCTCGTCGGTCATGTCCTCGGTGAAGTGGTAGCCCTGTTCCGGGGTCTTCGGGGCGTTCACGGCGGTCGTGTTCCGGTACAGCACCGGGTAGTACTGGCTCGTTTCGCCCTGGTTGAAGCCGTAGAAGTAGTCGAACCCCTGGCCGGTCGGCCAGCGGTCGAACGGACCGGCCGGGCTGATCTCCGGCTCGGGCGTGTTGTGCGCCTTGCCGAACATGGCCGTGGCGTACCCGTTGTCGCGCAGCGTCTCGGCGACCAGGGCGGTGCTCCGTGGGATGATGCCCGTGTAGCCGGGGTATCCGGTGCCGCATTCGATGATGACGCCGGTGCCGACGCTGTGGTGGTTGCGGCCGGTGAGCAGCGGCCGCCCGCGTCGGCGAGCACAGGGCGGTCGTGTGGAAGCGGGTGTACTTCAGCCCGTTGTTGGCGAGCTTGTCCAGGTTCGGCGTCGGCACCGGGCCCGCCGAACGTGCCGCACATGCCGAAGCCGACGTCGTCGAGCAGGATGAGCAGCACGTTCGGGCTGCCTGTCGGCGCCTTCACCGGCTGCGGGTAGCTCGGCGTCGAGTCCTTGTACGTCTCGCCGATCTTGCCCTTGAACGCGGGGTCGGGCTTGGGGAGTTGCGTCCGCTGTCGCGGTCTTCGGCGGTCGCCTCGGTCCTGGTATTCCGTGGCCGCGTCGCCGGCCCAAGGCCGCCAACCAGCCGAGCAAGCGCACCGGACCGCAAGCATGGCCACCAGGCGTCAGATCGATCGGCTTCGCATCGGCGTCTGCTCCTTGACATCGAAAACACGGGTGGATCGGCCCATCGAGACGATTCGACGGCCGTTCACTTCAACTCGACCGTCACCTTCTCGATCTTGCCGGTGAACGCGAACGGCAGCTTATAGGTGAAGTCGACCGCCGAGCCGACATCCATGCCGATGTCGAGACCCTCGCCTGGATCGAGAACTGGACGGGATCGTCCGTTCCAGCCGCCCTTCGGCGATCTTGTTGCCGTTGGCGGTCAAGCGTCACCGTCCCGCCTTTGCCCAGACCGCCGCCGCCGTCGTATAGGAAATCCACGACAATCTTCGATTTGCCCTCGGGCAACGGCTCCTTCGCCGCGAACGTGGGCCGGTCGAGGGCCAAGGTAGTTGTAGACGAACGTCGGTCTTCCATCGTGCAGGTAGAGCCCGTACCCGCCACGATACCGCCTTGAGTGACGATCATCCCGCTCTCGTCACCCTCGGCAGCTCGATGTCGGCGGTGATCGTCCACGACTTGTTGAGATCGGCGGCGCGGCGGCGTCGGGCAGGCCGACCATGCCGGGGAAGTACTCCAGCTTCTTGCGTCCTGCGACTCAGGCTCGGCCGGCCCATCAACTCGGCGTTCATCCGCGGATTGCCGCCCCGCCAGTCGAGTGGCAGCACGTTGTACTTCGCCGCCTCGACCCACCACAGATCTTGCAAGCTGCCGAAGCTTCTGCGGGTCCTCGCATCGCCAGGTCGTTCGCCTGCGAGAAGTCCTCGTCGATGTTGTAGAGCTCCCACTTCGCTTTGTCGGGGTCGAACCCCTCGCGGACCGGCTGCCACGGCGACGAACGACAGCGACGACGCCATCCAGCCGTCGTGGTAGATGCCGCGGTTGCACGCCAGCTCGAAGTATTGCGTCGTCCGGCGGCCCTTGGCGTTTCGCATCGTCGAACGTGTAGGCGAAGCTGGTGCCCTCGATCGGCTTCTGCTGGACGCCGTTGAGGTCGGTCGGCGCGGTGATCCCGCAGACCTCGTAGATCGTCGGCACCACGTCGATGGTGTGGATGAACTGGCTCCGAATCCCGCCCTTGTCCTTGATCTTCGCCGGCCAGGAGATGATCATCGGGTTGCGCGTGCCGCCGAAGTGGCTGGCGACCTGCTTGGTCCACTGGAACGGCGTGTTCATCGCGTGCGCCCAGGCGCTCGGGAAGTGGTTGAAGTGCTTGGGGCCGCCGAGCTCGTCGATCGCCTTCAGGTTGTCCTGCCATTTCTCCGGGAACCCGTTGAAGAACAGGTTCTCGTTGAGCGACCCTTCGATGCCCCCCTCGGCGCTCGAACCGTTGTCGCCGGCGATGTAGATGAACAGCGTGTTGTCGGCGTCCGGCAGTTGCTTGACGGCGTCGATGACGCGGCCCATGTGGTGATCGACGTGGGCCCCGTAACGCGGCGAACACCTCCATCATCCGCGCGTAGAGCCGCTTCTGATCGGCGTTCAGCGAATCCCACGCCGGCAGCCCCTCCGAGCGTATCGGTGAGCTTCGCGTCCGGCGGGACGACGCCGAGCTTCTTCTGCCGAGCGAGCGTCTCTTCGCGGTACTTGTCCCAGCCCGTCGTCGAACTTGCCCTTGAACTTGTCGATCCATTCCTTCGGCGCCTGGTGCGGCGAATGGGTGGCGCCCGGGGCGACGTACAGGAAGAACGGCTTGTCCGGCGCGATGCTTTTCACCTTGCGCACCCAGGCGATGGACTTGTCGGCGATGTCTTCGGTCAGGTGATAGTTCGGGTCGGTCGAGGCCGGCACGAGGTTGCGGTTCTCGTAGAGCACCGGGTTCCAGTGGTTCATGTCGCCGGCGTTGAACCCGTAGAAGTAGTCGAACCCGAGGCCGTTGGCCCAGCGGTCGAACGGCCCGGCCGCGCTCGTCTCCCAGGTGGGCGTGTTGTGGTTCTTGCCGATCCAGGCGGTCGATGTATCCGTTCTGCCGCAGCACCTCGCCGACCGTGCCGCAGCTCCTGGGCAGAATGCAGGTGTAGCCGTCGTAGCCGGTGGCCAGTTCGGTGATGCCCGGCGAACGCGGCCGAGTGGTGGTTGCGGCCGGTGATCAGCGCGGCCCGCGTCGGGCTGCACAGCGCGGTGGTGTGGAAGCGGTTGTACCGCAGCCCCTCGGCCGCGAGCCTGTCCATCGTGGGCGACGGCACGCCGCCGCCGAACGTGCTGAACTGGCCGAACCCGGCAGTCGTCGAGCAGGATCAGCACGAGATTCGGCGCGCCCCTGGGCGGTTGCACCGGTTGCGGGAACTGGGCCTTGTCCGAGTCGAGGTACGTGCGGCCGACGTTGCCCGGGAAGTGGAAGTCGGGCCGGGGCAACACGCTCGGCGTGCCGGCATCCGTCGACGTTGGGACCGCTTTCGCGTCCTGCGCGAAAGCTGTGCTCGGCCTGCCGGAGGCCGCCAGCCAGCCTAGAAACGCTCCGACCACGACAGCCGCCGAAGCAGCCACCGACGTTCGTGTTCGCATGATGCCGTCTCCTGAAGCTGATCGCCTTTGCCGGGAAGCCGAAAAAGAAAAACCGCCAGTTTGTGGATTGGCATTTTAGCCTAGCGGCACGATTCCGACAGGATGCCTGTTTATTTTGAACCGCCGAAGGCTACGAAGCGGCAAGAGCTTGCCGCTCGCTCGAACTTTAATCTCCGATCAGAGGAGCATCCCGCCCCGTCCCGTTTCAGGGATCTACTTTAGTAGGAACCCGGCGCACCCGATTATTGCTCAACAGCGGCAGGATTTACAGTCTGAGCGGCATCGCTGGTCCCTCGCGCGTAATGCTCGCGATAGTCGCGGGGCGTGCGGCCGAAATGGCGACGGAATTCGCGAGTGAAGTGACTTTGATCGGAAAATCCGCAACCGAGCGCCACCTCGGCGAGGGACTGGCCGGTGTAGACCAAGAGCCGGCTGGCCATGCGCATCTGGAGTTTGCGTAGATATTTCTGGGGCGTGAGGTGAAAGCTGCCGCGGAATTTCCGCTCGAAGGCCCGGACCGACATGTGCCGCCAGCCGGGCTAACTGGCGATTGGTGATCGGCGCCTGGTAATGATCCCGCATGTAGGTCAGGACCGCGCCGAACTCGGACCCCGGGGCGATTTCCTGCCTGGGGGTGCTCAGCCTTCGGGTGATACCCGCGGTGCCGATCACGGCCCCATCGTCGTCGACGAGGGGAATCTTGTTGGTGACGTTCCAGACGGTCAACCCGTCCGGCTGGCCAACCATTTCGATGCGGTTGACGATCCGTTTGCCGGCCAGCACATATTCGTCATCAATCCGGAACTGGTCGGCCAGGAAGGCCGGGGACAGATCATAGTCGGTCTTTCCCACGATGTCTTGAGAGTCTGGGCATGGCTGGCCGGGGTGGCGACCATCCATCGTATAGTTGAGCAGAAACGCCCGGTTGACCCAGCAATAGCGGCCGTCGCGATCTTTGACCCAGACCAAGACATCTTCGACGCAGTCGAAAAGCTCGGCCAGTTGCAGCCATTGCTGGTACTGTCTCATCACGGCAATCCCGTGTGCCCCTTTGCGTCAAACGTTCACGCACCTGGTTCCCGGAGTCTCCTCGGGGATATCTGGGAGCACGGCGTTTTTCTGTTCCAATCATTGTAAAACCGATTTCTTGATTTCGAAACGGCATTGGTCAAGGATGACCAGTGGCACACAGCGTCATCCCCCTTGCACTCGGCGGCTCAGCTCATCCTCCGGCGTGCAATAAGCTACCAGGAAAAGAGACGCGAGTCGTCTTTCGGCGAATTCTTCGCCGGTAATGGCCAGACTTTCGCCAAGCAAACCCCACAGCTTGCGAGTCTCGGTTTTCGTAACTCATTTTGCAATTAAGAGTTACCAACTCCTCACTCCATGGCACGAAGAGTGCCTTCTTTCTGGCTTTAGGTGTAAATCAGTCGTCGCATCCAGCAACCGGCGGAAGAGCCGTAACAGGAAGAGCTAGCCATGCCTCATGTTCGCCGCGGTTTTACATTGATCGAGCTGCTTGTCGTCATCGCGATCATCGCGGTGCTCATCGCCTTGCTCCTCCCGGCCGTGCAGGCCGCACGCGAGGCGGCGCGGAGGACGCAGTGTGTGAACAACCTTAAGCAGATGGGTTTGGCGTTACACAATTATCATGACGCCTTCTTGGTGCTCCCGCCGGGATACATCGCCGCGAGCAAGTTCATCGACGGCGAGACCGACACGGCCCCTGGCTGGAGCTGGGCATCGATGATCCTGCCTCAGCTCGATCAAACGCCGCTTTATTCATCGGCCAACTTCTGGCTGCCGGTCCAGGCTCCCGCCAACACGACGACGACGCAGACCAGCCTGACTGCCTTTCTCTGCCCTTCTGACCAGATCCCAGGGCGTACGTTCGCCGTCACCGACGGGTTTAACAACACCGTCGCAACCGTCGCGCCGAGCTCGTACACGGACTGCACAGGCAGTGACGCCGCGGATGTTGCGACTCGGACTCAATAACGACGGTTCGGGGAATGGCCTGTTTTACCGCAACAGCGACGACTCGAATCGCTGCAATCATTGATGGGACCAGCCAAACCGTTATGCTCCTGGAACGCGCTTGGGGAGACTCGGAGGGGACTTGGACCGGCGCGATCGCCGGCGGTTACATCCTGCGCGGCCCCTTGAACCCGTGCCCGGGCTCCGCCACCGCGACGTATCTCGCCCCGTGTCTTGTTCAAGCACATTGCCATATGATCAACACGAACTCAGATAGTGACAGCGGGCTGGACGACCCGTCGAGCTTCCATCCTGGAGGCGCGAATGTCCTCTTCGGCGACGGCTCGGTGCACTTCTTCAAGAGCATCACCAGCGACGCGGGAGTTAATCCCGACGGTTCAACTCGTTACACGCCGTCCAGCCTGGTCTTCCAGGCGCTCGGCACCCGCGCCGGCGGCGAGGTTGTCAGCTCGGACTCGTATTGATCGATTATCGATGTTCACGCCTGGCACAAGAAAGATTGGAACGGGTTGAGCAGCGACGGATCTGCTTTTCGTCGGAGTTGATGAAGCAATGAATCGAACTGGGATGGGAACGGCGGTAGCGCTTGCTTTATTCGCGGCTTCGGGGTGCTCTCGCACAGAGCAAGGGCCCATGTTGGCTGGAGGTCGCGAGGTGAAATCGTGGCTTGCCGCCTTGCACGATCCCAAGCCGCAGAATCGGCGCCTGGCGGTACTCAAGCTCGGTAATGTCGGCGATGCCGACCCCGCCGCGGCGGAGGGTTTAGCCGAGGCGCTCCACGACACCGACGCCCTGGTTCGCCGCACCGCGATACTGGCGGTCGCCAAACTGACCAAGCCGAGCGAGACGATATTGGCGCAGCTCAAAGTCATGAGCGAAAGCGACCGCGACACACTGGTTCGCGACCATGCCAAGAAGGCGATCGCCCATTTCGGCGCGGCGGAATAAGATTGCTGACAGAAGGTCGGCGCCAGAAGTGCCACCGCCCCGTAGCCAATTCTTACACCAACCCGATAGCTGTTCAGAATCTCGCTTCGGGTTGATTTGTGATAACCGCCGGCGGGTTTAACGGATAACCCGCAAGCGAGGCAGGGATCTTTGAAGCTCTGCGACCCCTGCATCGGTGACAGTTGTTCGGCTGAGCTTGAGCCATTTGAGACCGGAGAGCCCCTTCAAGTGGGCCAGCCCGGCGTCGGTCACCTGGGTGTCGTCGAGCGAGAGTAACTGGAGGTCACTCAAACGCCGTAGGTGGGCCAGTCCGGCGTCGCTCACGGCGAATCCGGGACGGTGCAGTTGCTTGAGATACTTGAGTCGACCAACCTGCGCCAGCACTTTATCGGTCCCACGATCGTGCAGGTTGATGAAGACGACGTTGCCGAAGTAGTCGACTCCCAGGCGATCGACCAGCCATTTTGGCCATCGTGGCTTCCAGGTCGACATGTTCTGGCTCTGGTCCCACTCGGTGTCATACACGACCCAGCCGCCGGCCTGGTAGATCTCCGCGACCGCCCGCCGCTGGAGTTGACCGGTGCGAACGACTCGGGCGAGCCAGCCCAACCCGCAGCCGATGACGAAAATCAGCAGGAGCAGCCCCCGCACGCTGAACCGGAAATACCAGCGCCGGGAGCGCGCCGCGGGCCGCGGCCGGGCCGTCAAGTCGGCCGCACTTCCTGCTTCGAGCAAGACCGCGCCTTCCAGACCGTTTGCCATATCACCAGGTCCTCAGTTGATCGGCATCAACCTCTTAGACATCCATGGTTGCCTGGCGGAAAAAGCCGGTCAATACGCGTCAGCCGAGATCACCTCACCCCCGGCGACCGTCCCCAGCCCCGCCAGACCATGCCGTCGATGGTGCTCTTGATGAACTTGGCGGAGCCGTCGCCCATGAGAACGTTGACGCCGCCGGGGTGCCAGCTCCGGGAATTGATTGCGGCGAAGGTGGGACCGCCGAGCTCTTCGTTGAGCCCGTTTAAGTCGAGGTCCATGCCCAGATACATCGACCGGCCCAGGATCTTCTTGTTGGGCGGCCACGCCGTGGTGAAGCCGGCCGCATGGGCGTTGCCGTCAGACCATTCGGTATGAAATTCGAATTGATTCTGGGTGATGCAAACGCCATCGTCGTATTCAGGGGCGACGGTGTACGGGTCGGCGTAGGGGCTGGGGATGCTGTTCGGGTTGTTGACCGAGGGGAGCGGAATCGTACGGCAATTCGAGGCCGGCTGGTAGGTCTTGACCTCGGCGGCGAAGAGCGTCTGGCTGAGGCCGTCGGTAAACTCAGCGAGTCGGCGGCTGCGGTTCATTCCGAACGCGTTGCGGTTTTGCGGGCCGTTGAACCCGCCCCATACGAACCAGTCTCCCTGGTTGACCCCGTAGCTCGTCACGCCTGACAGGCCGTAATCGTGCGTCGAGACCTGGGGTTGTACCTCGCTCGGGCAGAGCAGGAAGCTCACGTTCTGGCTGATCGACGTGGAGTTTTCGGGGTTCTCTTTCCAGAGGGCTAGATTCATTGCGTTGAACAGGTTGCCTTGCTCCGAATATGGCATGATCCGCGACAGGGCGCATCCAGCCGTTAATCCAGGTGACCGTGTTGCCGGAGCCCGCGGCGCACATCGACGGCGGCATAGCCCCGATCGACGACTCGTAATTAAAGAATGCCAGGCCGAGCTGCTTGAGATTGTTGATGCATTGGATGCGGCGGGCGGCCTCGCGGGCCGACTGAACGGCGGGCAACAACAGGGCGATCAACAAGGCAATGATCGCGATCACAACCAGCAGCTCGATCAGCGTGAAGCCGCGTCGGACTGGGCTTCGCATGCGAGGGGCCTCAACGATGGGAATGGGATTGGTGATTTGTCGGAGGGCCATTATCGCATTGGAAGCCAGCCGATTCAACTAACGTTTTCGGATTAGCGTGCGATTCTTTGCTCTCGTCCGATGCAGCGGGAATCGACCCTACCGGCTGATGCTGGCGGGCTCATGATTGATCGTCGCCGTCGTCCCAGTCTTGCTGGCGTCATCACTGTCGCCTGTCAGAAGCGGCTTCCTGCTGGGCTGCGCCACGGAGCATCAGCCCAATGTTTACGGTGCCGGCTCGCCCTTGGCGATGGTCAAGAAGGCCGTTACAGCAGAGCTGGCGAGCAACTGGAAGGACATTTAGAAAACGACGAAGGATTTCGCGACCCTTGGCGAGGACCTGGCCGAGAACAACCACGTCAGGGAAAGCTCAGTAGGCGTCGCTGCTGATGACCTCGCCCGAGCCGATCGTCCCAGAGCTCGCCAGGTCATCCAGTTGATCGAGTTCTTGATGAAGTGGACGCTGCCGTCGCAGAACAGGGCGTTCACGCCGCCCGGGTGGTAGCTTCGGGCGGTGACCGCCGCGTAGGTCGGGCCGCCGTTATTCTCGTCCTCGGTGTTCACGTCCAGGTCGATGCCGGGCGCGACCAGGACCTTCGTGTTCGGCGGAAGCGCCGTCGTGAAGCCGTCGTAGATCGAGTTCGCGTAGGTCCAGTTGGTATGCCCGATGACCCCTCTTTGCAGACAACCTGTATAGATCGACTGGATGATCGGCATCGAGGAAGTGGGGTCGGGAATCGCGTTGGGATTGGTCAAGGGGGGGAACAGCATGCTGCCGTTGGAGGCGCTGCCGAAGCAGTTGCCGGCGACCGGGGTCTGAACCTTCCCTTCCGACGCGACCACCGTTTGGCTCAGGCCGTCGGTGATCGCGGCGAGACGGCGGCTCACGTTCACGGTGAAGGCGCCGCGGGTGAGTTGGGCACCCGGGTTTCCCATGCCGCCGTAAACATACCAGTCGCCCGCACACCAACCATAATTCGAGACGCCGGACGTACTGGTCCCGCTCACGTAGGCTTGTTGGTTGGGCTCGCTCGGGCAGAGCAGGACCCTCAATGTCGAGGCGACGACGGTCGAGTTCGCCGGGTTGCTTGTCTTGTCCGTGACGTTGATCGCGTTATACATCGGCCCCTGTTCCATGTAGGCGATGAGCCGGGATGTGACCCCCCACGAATTATGCCAGGTCAACGTCGCCGTGGTCGAAGACGTCGCGGTGAACTGGATGACCTGCTGCGGTGGTAACACACTATTGCTGCTCTCATAATTCATCAGTCCGAGCCCGAGCTGCTTGAGGTTGTTGACGCATTGCATCCGCCGAGCGGCCTCGCGCGCCGCCTGCACGGCCGGCAGAGAGCAGCGCGATCAGGACGGCGATGATGGCGATGACGACCAGCAGTTCGATCAGCGTGAAGCCACGCCGACGCATGTTGGGCTCCGAATCAGCGACCAATGTCCTAGCCGGGTATGAAGAACCTCAAAAAAGTATTATCGCGCCCGTGGCTCCGATTCAATCACCCACCCCCAAAATTCAGAACAGAGCAATCCGCTAGTCGGATAATGTGCAAGGGTTCGTTATTCAAGCATGATCGGGAAAAGCAGGACAGGTCCGGTATCGACAAAAAGGGGAATTGTTGGCAATGGTGTGACCATACCACGAACAGCACGGGTCGCTCCTGTCCCGCTTTTCGGACCTGCCTGGGCGTCCGTGTGCCGCACGAAGTCCAGGAAGTCGCGGCCGTACGCCTTGACGGAGTGGCTGGATAGCAGCGTGTCGCAGATCCACGGCACGAGCGCCTTGGCGGTGTCCGATCCATCGCCGTGCAGCCTGAAGGGCGCGGGCGAGGAAGGCTTGGACCTTATCCGCCGCCGGCGCACGTCGCCCTCGAAGAAGTCGCTCCGCTCGGGGACGAGGGGAGGGCGCGGCAATTGGCAAGCGATGCGATCGGATCAGCGGGCAGAGGCCGGTCGCCGAGAGCGACGCGAGGCAGCCATGCCCGCGATTCCTAGCCCGGCCAGGCAGAGAATCATGCTCGAAGGCTCCGGGACTGAGGGTGCCCAGGATCAGGTTGTCCATCGCGAAGTATTCCGGCGTGTTGATGCCGAATTCACCCACGTCGGACGAGGCGTAGTCGAAGGTAAGGCTTTGCGCCCCGGCGAGTGAGCTGAGGTTGACGAGGGTCCAGACGTCGACCGGGAGAGAGTTCGCCGAGGTGTAATTCGCCAGGTAGAAGTCGATCTCGTTGCCGACCTGGGTGCCGGCGCCATTCAAGCCCGACCATCCGATAGATCTTGAGCTCGAAATAGCTGCCGGTGGTGAACGCCGTGGCGAAGCCGTCGCCAAGCGTCATCGCCAGGTAACTGTAGGTCGTGTTTGTTACCTCGAATGAGACGGGCGACGTGCCCGAGGGGAGGTTGATGGCACCACCTGTGCCGTACTCGATGCCATAATTCCCCGAGCCCCCCGGGGCCGTGCCGGTAATGGCGGCGAACTGATGCAGGTAATCGGTGGTGAATGGAGACGGTCCGGTGGTGGTGGGGTCATACACGTTCGAATAGGCCCAGCCGCTCCAAGCCGCGTAGGCCGCAGTAGTAGGAATTGCTGAAGAAGGTGCCGTTCGACGTGAACCCGCCGTTAAGATTCCAGCCATCGTCATAGCTGCCGGAACCCGGCGGCGGGCCGATATTCGGGTCGTATGGTGGATTGGGGTAGCTCAGGTCGTTGAAGTTAACGACGATGTCTCCACCGCGTGCGGCCGGGACGCCCAGGCCGATGGCGAGAAAGAGGGCGATGGGTATTGCAAAGCGTCGAGAACCGTTCATGGCGATCTCCTGGTTGGTGGCGGTTCGGTCAATCAATAGCTGTCGGAGGATAAGACCTCGCCGAGCGCCCGAGTGCAGAGCGCGGCGAGGGGGACGACGTTGGTCGTGTTCTTGAGGAAGTGGACCGAGCCGTCGGCGAAGAGAGTGTTCACGCCGCCGGGGTGCTGACTGGTCAATTCCTCACCGTATTCGGACGGAGGACGTGCGTTAATCGGGGCCGACTGATCGAAGATGTTGTGGCCGCTCACCCACATGGCATTGATCGCCTCGGGGTCTTCGCCGACTGCGATCGTCTGCGAGGTGCCGTCGGTGATCTGGGCCAGGCTGATGCACTGGTTGAAGATCATCGGACCGGCGGGCGGGTTGTCCGTGAAGCCGGGCACCAGCCCGCGGGGTCCGTACATGCCGCCGTAGTCGGCGTCGGCCGAGGGATAGGGGTCCGGCGGCGGGCCGGGCGATTGGTTCCAGTACGTTTTCCTGGGCTCGGAGGGGCAGAGGTAGACCTGCATTACGGTATAGGCCGCGGTCGAGTTGACGGCCACGTTATAGGGAAAGCTGAAATTCAGGCCGGCGTAGACCACGTTCTGCTCGAGCCAGGGGAGCACCGACGCCGACCAGCCTATGTTCATGTTATTCGTCAGCGGCTGGCCGTAGATCGCGATCCAGCCGCCGGCGGGAAAGGTATTGTTCGAGTCATGATAGCCGTGCAGAGCGATGCCGATTTGCTTGAGGTTGCTGACACATTGGATCCGCCTGCGCCGCCTCGCGTGCTGCCTGTACGGCGGGCAAGAGCAGCGCGATCAATACCGCGATGATCGCGATGACCACCAGCAGTTCGATCAGGGTGAACCCGCTTTTGTCGCGGGACGGAGGGCGGAGGTGCATCGGGAGCAGAACTTTCCGCCGGGACGGGCGAAGAGGGTCCAGCTCAGGCCCTCTCCGGCACGCGGCGCATCGGCAGACAGTCTGCGAGCAGCCCGCCCGGATGCTCGTGGCCGGAGCATCGAACAGAACTCGACGGGCAGGTCTTCTGGCTCTCGGCTCGTAACGGACCCCGGACCGCCTTCCCGCCTCGTGGCAGTGGCTCGTATGTCCGGGGGCCTGGCCGATTACAGCGGCGGCCCCGCGACGGATTCTAACCGTCTTTCCTATTCTCCCCCGAGCCTTGCGGGCGGGGGCACCTGTCGAGGTCGGTCATTAGAATCGTTCGCAGAATCGGTGTCAATGGCCGGGATGTTCAAGAGCGGCCGAGATTAACCCGGCAGGGAAGGGTTCGAGTTGAGTGGCCTCGGCTCTGATGGTGGCTGTCAATCCCGTGTTGCCATCAAACTCGCGGTAGTTCGATGCGAACGGCAGTTTCTGAGCCGCTCTTCCCTTCTTGCGGAGCAGCTCCGAGCTGGGCTCGATCCGGACCTTGTATTCGCCCGGAGCGGCTCCCTCTCGAGTCTTCGAGTTCAGCGAGAACGTCCCGTCCTCCCCGATAATGCCGACAGCGGGCAACCCGCCCTGCTTGGGGATGAACTGGACCGAGCCGCCCGTCAGGGGCTTAGCCGTCAGCCAGTAATACCTGGCCCTTGACGAATGGGTAGAACAGAGCTTAACGGTAATAGATAGGGAACGCTTGAAGGTATGTGTCTTTCCACTTTCGTCTGCGTGGCACGCGTCGCTGGGCGTTGGTGGCAATCAGAGGATTCGCGCGGCACCGCCTGACCGTACAAAACAATCTCGTGGCGCTGAACGAGTCGCAGCGCCGACCGCCTTCCTTCGCCGCCGCTCCGAAATACGAAAGGGCGCAGTCGAGATAGGCTCAATTGTTCTCCGGGTTCTCGCCCGCGACCTTGATCTCGGGTCCAGCCAGACACGTGCACGGCTCGCCCCAGGGATAGCGGCAGCGGTGATCGTGTATAATGAGGATTTGGTTTACGGAGCCGGACTTGAACCGACTGCGGTTCGCCTCGAGCCATGCTTTGAAGCCTGGCAACGGCTCGCGGCCATCGATAACACTCACGCCACAGGGTCGTCTCTCGGTGCTCATGCTGCCTCCTTCCATACTTTGAGGGCCACGGCGGAGATCGGCTCCGCCAGCTCGGCCGGGCTTTCGGAGTTAGCGGGGTCAGTTTCGAGCCCTCCATCCCTCGTAGTCCGGGAAGTTCTCGAAGAACTGGACCACAAGGTCGCGAAGCGACTTCGCGGCAAACTCTCCAAGGCGCAGTGCTACGTAATGGTGCTCGTCGGATTGCAGGAGGATCTGAACTTTGCGCTCGAGGGGTGCGGGCGCCTCGCTTTCGATCCGCTCGATCCTCGCCGTAATCCGGTATGGAGATCCCAGCGTCCCCTCGAAGGCACTTGGTCGCCCCATGCGTGCACGCTGATACCATCAGAGTCGAGTGGGATTTCGATCGCATGGTCTGCGGCTGACATGTTAGGTCTCCTAAACGGAAATGCACCCCACGTATTGGTCGTAACAGCGCCGGCGGAGTCGATCGCCCAGCCATTCGGGGTCGGTCGTCGTTCGCGAAGCGCAATCTCGATCTCGAAACAGCCGCTCACCGCACGGCGGGCATGCCGAAGTCGCCGAGCAGACTGCGGTAGAAGGTGTGGATGTGATTGGCCCCGTCCTGCTTGTCGTTGAAGTCGATGAAGAGGGTCGGGCCCTGAATTCGGAAGGCGTGGGGCTTGGAGGGGTCGGCCGGGCCGTACCACGCGAAGTGGAACGCCTGCTCACCGCGAGCGAGCTGATCGAGCAGATCGGCGCGGATCGGCGCGGGGAAGTTCTCGTAATAGGCGTGGACGAGTCGCGTGATGGTCTCGCGTTGTTCCGGGTCGAGCTTCGCGCTGGAGATCCCCTCGCGAGACGTCGGCTGCGGTTGGGCCGGGTTCGGGGTGGTCGTGACGTCGGGCACTTCCGAGCTCACGATCGCTTCCTTGCGTTGTTCGTCGTTGAGCGAGAGCAGGAGCTTGTTCGCGGGCCCCTCGATGTCGGCGAGGTTGCGCAGTCCCTTCCGTGATCCGGTGTGGACCTCGGCGGGGTTGGAACCGAACATGAACGGCGTGGCCGAGACGACCCGGCCGCCCCGCAGCGTGTAGTTGAGGGCGAGGTGATGCCCCTCGACCCGCCATCCCCATTCCGCCTGGTCATCGGGGTTGCCGAAGACGCTGACGAAGTAGAGCTCCGGGTCGCGGACGGGACCGGTGCCGTGCTCATTGACGCGGAGGATCTCCTCCAGGCTCATGATCGTCGTCGCCTTGAGCACGCCCTTTGTGGAAAGTCCCGTGTCGAGCAGGCCGAAGGCGAGGGCCCGCTGCTCGGGCCTCAGCTCCTTGATCGGCAGCCCCTTCCGCTCGCGGGGAATCCAGTGCCAGTTGAACCGCTCGGGGCTGTCGAATCGAAAGGTCGCCTGTGCCTTCTGCTTCTCATCGAGTGCCGAGAGGAACCGCCGGGCGGCATCGGCCATGGCCGTGCCGGTTTCGTCGGCCCGTGCCGTCGGTAGGGCAGACAAGCTGTTGGTGGCGAGCAAAACAAGAAACAGGATGATGCGCCGCATTGATCTTCTCCTCAAGTTGTCGACGATTCGTGTGGTGATCAAAACTGCACTCACTGTCCGAGAGCCGTTTGCCGTACGCCCGCTCGGACGGGTACCGATCCCAGTAACGAGTTCCAATGCCTGAACTCTCGGTCCTTCCACGCTCCCCGGTGATACGCGAAACCGACGATCAGAGGTACCGCCAAGGTTGCCTCGATCGGTAGGTTCCGACTGCGGAGAGCGTCCATGAACATGGCATCGGTGACGAAGCAGAAGCGCGGCAAGCCGGCCCAATTGGCCGCCTTCGCTACGGAGAAGGGATGATCGATCAAGAACAGATGCTGTCCCATTTTCGCGAGCCGATGCGCGAGATTTGAACCGATGAAGCCGGCAGCTCCAGTGATTGCGATCATTCCGGCGTCCTCAAGCGTTGCGGATGGTCAGAAGCCATCGGACGACAGCATTTCGCCTCCATTGCGCAGTCCCCAGAGCCGTCTAGGTGACCGTGTTAATCGTTTCTTTGATGGACTGCACATGGCCGTCACAAGAGATCACGTTCACCCCTCCGGGATGCAGGCTACGGGGCGTTCTCCAGCCGGGGCGTAGCGGGTTGTAACTCACGCATTCGTAGGTCGGATAGAAGTAGCCGACTGGGAGCATGCCGGCGTCCGTGTGATCGTTATTCCGCGCATACCGAGCTTCTTCAGGTTGTTGGTGCACTGGATACGCCTTGCCGCTTGGATCGCGGGAAACAGCAAGGCGATCAAGACCGCTCCGATGACCACAGTCCCGGCCCAAGGGCCGAGCAGCACGGCGACCAGCACTCCGCCCAAGAGGTGGCTGGAGATCGGCAGCGGGAACAACGGAAAATTGACCAATCTGCGCCGCGAAGACAAGGGCCGACATTGTGGCGATGAGGACCGTCGTGCGGTCGCGAAGCTGGTTCCGCAGTTTCCAGGAGCAAATGCTCAGTCCGGCGGCTGCGATGATACTCATCGCCGCGGCAACAGAGGGGGAAAGCACTGCGTCAGGAACGTGCATGAGAAGACCAGGCGAGACGCCCGGTATTATGATTGTGCAAATCGTGTTACCGTGCCAGGATGGAATGGTAACACAACGAGAATACGTCCGCCAGACCCTGGCATCGGTTGCGGCCCGTTTCGCCTCCGACCAAGGATTAACACCAATGGCGGGTGACCGGCCGCAGCCGGTCCAGAGCGATCAACCCCATTGGCCGCAGAGCGATGGCAATCTCTGACGTTCACTTCTGACGCCGACAGATTAATATTGTAATTCACATGTATTAAAATTATATTAGCGGTTGGCTTCGCCCGATCATCGGCAGGGGAGTCGGCCCTTGTGTTGCGGTGTTACGATCACTAAGCTTGTGATACGCCGTAAGTATTACGATTATGTAGATCGTAAGACCAGGCCGGAAAATCCTTGCCACGGATTCCACGACAACAGCCGATAGATCAACCGTCTGGCACCACGAATGATCTGGCACGGCATCTCGATGAACGCCGCGCGGTACGTCGCGAACTCCATCCGCAACAACGTCCGTTTTTCCGCTTGGTGGCTGTCGGCGTCGGGGCCCGTGGCTGAAGCCAGCAACCGCTCCACGCCTTCAGGCTCCAAGCCAACGACGCCATCACCATGTGCGCCCAGTTGCTCACCAGGTCGTTTACCGGCGCCATCAGCGCGTGGACACCGGTCTTGAGTTGCGCGATCAGATTCTCTTGGTCACAACGATCGTTGGCTTGGAAGACGATTTGGTCGGCGGGGGTCGTGCGGTCGTTGGTGATATAAAAGAAGTAGCGAAACTCCTCGCGCAGCCGCACCGACCCCTTGTCGATACCCACGCGCTTGCAGAGCACGACCACGCGGTAGCTCTTCTTGCAAGCCACCGGGCGATACTCGAACTCGGCGACCGTCTCCTCGAGCAGGCAGATCGTCTCATACTTCCGCTGGCGAACGATCTCTTCCTTGACCCGCTCGGGCCGTTGGCGGGGCTCGGTCTTGATCGCATACTTGGGTGGTCGTACCAGGACGCTGAATGCCGGGGCCGGAAGGCTTCGGGCCAACGCCTTGAGATTTTCTCGACGTCGATGCCGAAGATAAAGCAGATGTCGCCCGGTTGATCCCAGCGGTCCAGATGCTTGGTCTGGCTGAAGTCGGTGTCGCCCCGCAGGGTGATCCGGCGAAAGCCGGCCCGCCGACACAAGGCGATCGCCTTGTCGAGGTAGACGTCCATCTGCTCATGGGAGGGGCGGTTGCCGCTCCGATTGATCAGGTAGAGCGGCTCGGCCGTGTTGGCCAGCGAGATCAGCCCGGCCTGATAACCCCAGTCACCGTTGTGGTCGATGTCGACGCCTTCCTTGCACTCGGCATAGGTCGGAACCATAGCGCCGTCGGCGTCGACGAACGCTTCCTCAAAGAACTCGTCGGGTTGTTGGGCCCAGACGCGGAGGCGGGTTTCATTGATGGCGTCCATCAAGGTCTGAACGTCGAGTGCGGTGAAACGGCGGCAGAAGTCCCCTTCGGTGGTGGGGTTGGGAATGCGTCGGCACCCAAGGCGTTGAGAAAGACTTCGTCGTTGCGACGCAGTTCGATATGCTGCAGCCGCCGACCGCCGGCCAGGATGTTGAAGGCGATGTTCAGGACATGGTCGGACTCGTGATAGGGGAGATGCACCTTGAGCAAATGTAGATTGTGATCAATGTCGCGGATCAAGCCCGTCCTCTGAGCCAACAGCAGCATGGCGCATTAGATCGGACGACTTCATAGATGATGACAAGGCGTGTCCGATGATGGAGGCAAGTATCCATGAGATTGCGTCGCGGCTTCACGCTGATCGAGTTGTTGGTTGTGATCGCGATCATCGCGGTTTTGATCGCCTTGCTGCTCCCCGCCGTGCAGTCGGCCCGCGAGGCGGCAAGGCGTATCCAGTGCACCAACAACCTCAAGCAACTGGGTCTTTCCCTGCACAATTACCACAGCGCTGTCAACGCGTTCCCGCCCGCCGGTTGGATCGCGCCGTTGACCAACTGGTGGGTCGCCAATAACCTGACCTGGCCGGGCCATTTCCGTTACTCTTTCATGCTCCAGACCCTGCCGTACATGGAACAGACGGCCGCGGCGAACGCGATGAACTTCAACATCCCGCTCTACGACATCAACGGCGACGATATGCCTCAGAATACGACCGTCTATTCCATGCAGGTGAATGCCTTCCTCTGCCCGAGCGACGTGCGCAATTCGATCGAGATCGAATTCGAATCGCCGTGCAACTACGCCGCATGCAGTGGTGACGGCCTGCCCGGCGGCTTCGCTCTGGCCGCCTCTTATGGTCGACCGGACGGCGTGATGTACCAAAACTCGACAACGAGCATGGCCAACGTGACCGATGGCTCGAGCCAGACCGCCATGGTCAGTGAGAGCATCATCGGCAGCAACTCGGGTATCGCTCCGACGCCCTCCTCGCCGAATCCAGCGGAGGTGGTGGTCCAGATCGCTTCGGATATCAACGTTTTCGCGGACACTTTCAGCTACTTCCCGCTGACCGACGCCCAGTGCGCGGCTCCGATCGGCTTCCGCTGGGACCGCCAGACGAACTGGATCGACGGGGACTACCGCCATACCGTCTATTCTCATTACTACACGCCGAATTCCACGACCTATGACTGCCTCCGTGGGCCGGACTTCGGCTGGCGGACGGCGAGGAGTCGTCATCCAGGCGGCGTCAATACCGCTGTTCGTCGACGGCAGCGTCCACTTCATCAAGAACACGGTCAGCGTGGCCACCTATCGCGCCATCGGCACCATAGCGGGCGGCGAGGTGGTGAGTTCAGACGCTTATTAGTAGGGGGCGGCCATGAAGCGAATGATATCGACCAACGCCGCGTTGGCGATCGTCTGCCTGACAGCCTCGACGGTGCAGGCCCATGAACTCTGGTTCCAGCGCCTTCGGGCGAGACCGCCGCTCGGTGCGGCTGACTTGAATTTATGGAGTCGATCCGCGATTTACCCCGGTACCGCCTGGCCGACAGGGTCGCACGGATCGCCGGTCTTCCCGACGACAGGATATTCACCGTTGCTGAAACGGCAGGAGAGGCAAAGTGAGGCGGGCTCTCGTAATCGTCTTGCCGTTACTGGTCGCATTACCCGGTTGCGGCCGGTCTGGCCTTTATTCGGGTGCGCTCTACCCGACTACGGGCCAGGTCCTGCTTGCCGACGGTCAGCCGCTGACCGGCGGATCGGTGCGCTTCATTCCCAAGCTGAGCGGGCTGCCCGCGACCGGCAAGATCGCGGCCGATGGTACTTTCTCTCTGACGACCAAGACACGCGAAGGGGCCGCGCCGGGTGAATACAAGGTCCGCATCGAGCCGAGCCCGGAAATGTTGTCGAAAAAAGGCGGCGCTGTGAAGAAGCTGCCGTTCGCCGCGAAATACCGAAATTACGAGGGCGATACGGGATTGACCGCCACCGTCGAAGCCGGACCCACGCGGCTAGAACCATTTCGGCTCGAAGCAAAGTGATCTGGGGCCTTCGCGCACAGGACGGCAAGGCACTCTCGAATGGCGAGCTGGTCGATCGGAGCCGCGAGGCGCACCTGAATGTCGCCTTTTTCGGGCAGGATGGCCAGGGCGAGCTGCACATCCTCCCCTTCGACGGCCGGATCTATCGGCTGGCCTGTGCGCGTCAGAAACCACGTGAACGCCGTTCGCTGTAATCTGAAGGACACTTCCTGTTCGGCTGCGAGCCTGTCGAGCTCCAGGAGCTACGGTCGCCAGGCGGGGCGACGCGGCGAGGATGCCGTCCGGAGATCCCAGGCCCGGCGGAACGCCTGCCCGGCATGGGCCGCTTGGTCTGAACTCGGGGTTGCGCCGACGGGGAGGTAGAGGACTTTTCCTTCCCGCCGGGCAAGTACCTGCTCGACCAGAACCGCTCGAAGCAGCCATACGGCGTCCTCCTCGCTACCCGTCTCGACGCCTACCCAGCCGACATACCGGCGCGGCGACGTCGGCAGCCGGGCCGCGAGCAAACTATTCTCCACCTCTCTCACCGCCGCTTCGTACTCCGATGGATTTGCAGCGGCCTCGGACGGAGTCGCCGCCTCCCAAACGCCTTCCGCAGCCAGGGACTGCTGGGCGGCGGTCAGGTGGCCGTCCCAGTAGTGAGACGACTTGGCCAGCGCCACCACAACGTTCTTGATCTCTTTTTCGACGCGGAAGGTCGGGGCCGGCCGGGAGTTGAAGAACAGACTGTCGCCGTCGAGCAGACACGTTCTCCGCTGTGACGGCAAATTGGAGCCAGGCGGACTCTTCCAGGGACCCGCACTGCACGCCGACCCAACCCGGTGCATAACCGTTTACCACGCGCAAACCAGTCGTCAACCCGATGGCGCGATCGATCTCCCCGACCACATCTCGGTCAGCGCCCCGGCTCAGCCGCCACTTCCGCCTGGGACACCGGCTCCAGGAGCTTGCCCCGATGCGGAGGCCCCCCGGCCAAAGCCAGGTCGCAGAATGTGGTCCAGATCTCGTCCCAGGCGACCTTACCGTCCGGCCCGTACCTGAGCCCGGCCGAGCCCATCGAGTTGGGCGACACGGATGTGTAGCAATGCTGATACCGCGGTGGCAGGAGGGCGTTGACCTTTGCATCAAGCGCCGCCAGTTCCTCAACCACATTTTTATATTTTCATTGATTTCATGGTTCAAATCCCATGCGTTTGTTCTGCCGGATGGCGACGAGGCGGAAAAGAACACCTCACCGCGACCCGTCGCACCTCATCCGCCCCGCTCGTCTCGACTCCCTCGGAGCGTTGCCGGGCATGTCGATAAGGCGAAAAAGACGTTCGTGGCGAGCAATCCAAGAACCACCATGATATGCCGCATTGATCTTCTCCTCAAGCTGTCGATTCCGGTGATATCCATACGCTCGATCGTCTCAGCGAGATAATGAGCCTTCTCAGGCATGGTCAGCCACCCTGCTCGAAGCGATGTGCCAGGACGGACCACGCATAGTGGTCCTGGGGAATGCCGGGGTAGACCTGGGCGAGAGTCGGATAGAAGTAACCTACAGGAAATGTACCGATACCCGAATGGTAGTTATGCAGCGCAATGCCGAGCTGCTTGAGGTTGTTCGTGCACTGGATGCGCCTCGCCGCCTCGCGTGCGCTCTGCACGGCCGGCAGAAGCAAGGCGATGAGTACCGCGATGATGGCGATGACGACCAGTAGTTCGATCAGCGTAAATCCACGTCGACGCATCGGTGATAGTCCTGTCCGTTTCGAGGTGAAATCTTTCGGGTTACTTTCCGTTGCCAATCTTGGACGGTACTTCGTCATGTTCGAGGGGATCGGTGAACGTCCCGATTTCCAGACTCGGCCTTGGCCGCCGCCACGACCAGCTTTCCTGATTGGACGCCCTTCACGCCACAGAGCCGAGAAGCGAGACTGTTCAACTGCCTGTGGCCGCCCCGCAGGATGATCACTTCCAGGCGGGTGTCGTTGTCCACGTAAACACGCGTCGTCGAGACAACCAGATCGAGCTGCCCGTGTTGTAGTTCCGTCAAACGCTCTGTCAGGTTCGAGCAGGAACAATTACAGACCAGCGTAAGAACCGCAAAAGCTTCGCAGAACTCTGTTTGCCAGGCGGAGTCCGTGAGAGCCTCGTAAAACACCCGACGGAATGCGTCGCTCCTGGAAGCATAGTGACGCTCGTCGCAAAGCTGGTCGATCCGCTCCAACAGCTCAGATTCTACGGAGACGCTCATCCGCACCAGACCAGACACGCTCAATCCCTCCTCGCTCAACAGCTACAACTCACTCTCGAAAGAAGGTGCATCGGCTTTACCCGGGTGATCCGGCCTCGTGAACGATTTCAGTCGGCAGACTCTTTGGGGTACGACGGGAGAAAATCCCCGCAAGTCCGCAACTCGCTCCGAAGACGACGAGCGTACCGACAAGGCCCGCGATGGCCGTCGCCACCTTTACGTGTTGAATCCCGGGAAGCGGGAGCTGGTAATCGGGAATCGGGGCGGAGATGACGGGTGTCCCTTCCTTGAGGAATCCGAGCTTACCGCCGACCCACTCCAGTCCGTCGTCATATTCCGAGGCGAAGGGCGCCAGGAACACAGCGACGGCGAGAGCAATTCCAAGGCCCCCGATGGCCACTTGTCCGAGGCGCCGGGCCGAGGAACCACGACCGGGCTGAATTTCGTCGATCATGTCGGGCCTGACCAGGAGCACGAATCGTAATACCATCCCGGTAATGATGGCCTCGCCGAGTCCGATCCCGGTGTGGACCAGCGCCATCCAGCCCAGCACATTGAAGAAGTTAGCCCAGCCGACTGATGCAGCAAGTTCGAGGGCGAAGGTGCCGGACGCCAGGATGACCGAGAACCAAGCGCCGAACATGGCGCCGATGAGGACTCCAGCCCGACCGCCGATTAACTCGACGGATCGGGGCGTAGATCGCGTAGCCACCGATGGCGCCGACAAGACCCATGTTCAGGAAGTTGGCCCCCAGCGCCGTGATTCCCCCGTCGCCGAAAAGCAGGCACTGGACGATCAGGACCGCGGCGATGACCACCGCTCCGGCCCACGGGCCCAGCAATACCGCGGACAAGACTCCACCCAGCAGGTGACCGGAGATCGGCAGTGGGAACAGCGGGAAATTGACCATCTGGGCCGCGAAAACGAACGCCGACATGGTGCCCATGAGTATCGGCGTCCGTTCGCCCAATTGATCTCGCAATTTCCACAAGCAAGCCATCATTCCCCCCACGCCGAGGACGCCGGTGGTGACGGCGACGGCAGGGGAGAGCACAGCATCAGGAATATGCATGACAGGACTCACAACGACGATGGATGCGGGATGCGGATCGCCGAACTCAGACTACTTCGCTTCACTGACGTTGAAGATCGCCTCGTCGGGAAGCGAGGCCACCCTCCGGCCTTCGGCTTCCAGCCGGTTTCCAGGAAGGTCGGAAATGGACCGAATAAACTCCGGCTTGAGGGTGAATGTCACACTGCGGCCTCGTCCTCGATCGCGGACCAAGGTCTTCAGGCCATCTACGGGTGATTCCTCGAGACGGAGATTGAGCTTACCCGGGCTAGCCCCGGTCGCGGCCGATAATCCATCCGCCATGCAGGAATATTGAACTTGCATCGGGCAACTATGGACGACTTCCAGCTTGTGACTGTGCCGGGGAAGCCCCAACTCCTTGAGTGCCCGCTCGCCGATGCGATAGCCGGCGACGGCCCAAGGGCCGGCCGCGCCGTGGACCTCCTTCACCCGGGCCAGACATGCGGCCACCGCGGGGCCAAAGGCGGCTTCCGGACTGATCGCCAGCGTGGCCTTGTAACGGATCTCCGAATAATCGCGGCCGTCACGCTTGCCCGGCGTTTTCTCCACCACCTGGACGAGCAGTGACCATGGTCCCTCACGAAGATCCGGACAGGGGATCTCGCCTTGAGCGTCGGTGTGCACTTCCGTCGGATCGCCCGGTCCGTGGAAGATTTTCACGGCGGCGTCCGCGGCCGGTTTTCCCTTCCAGAATGCCCGAATGACGGGTGGCCCGTTGTCCCTAGAAAACAACAGGAGCCGCACCTGGTCGTCGTTCAAGCCCAGGTTCGCGGCCTGATCCGGCTCGATGGCGCACCGCCTGGGCGTAGGCCGCGAGGTAGATGATGAACGATTGGCCCATGTAGGTGACAACGCCCCGGTCGGCAAACGCGCTCAACACAGCGGGTCGCTGGTCCGGCAACGCGACCTCCAGGCCGTCCGGCAACCGCTTCACTTCCAACGACTTGCCGGCGGCCCAAACCTTGGCATGCGCAATCTCGGCCACGCGTTCGGCTTCGTTGAGGTCCGGCGTGTCACCGAACGTGAGCCGCACGACTGCGGAGTCCGCGCCGGGCTTGAGGTGGAACCACAGTTCATGGGCTCCAACCGGCGGGGCCACGAGAGCGATGGCCAACGCCACCAAGAAAAACCCTGACTTTCGCATCGGTGTCGTCCCTCCTTAAATTAATAGGAATCTGAGCTGACAATCTCGCCGCCGGCGCAGGTCGCCAGCGCTCGCCACGTTGTCACGTTGATCGAGTTCTTGATGAACCTGACGCTGCCGTCGGCGAACAGGTTGTTGACCCTGCCGGGGTACCGGCTCCGCGACGTCCGCCAGCCGTGAAGCGGCCCGCGGAGGCAATCGTAGGTTGTACTGTTGGGTGTCAGGTAATGGTCATACAGGGTGTGGCGATAGTCCCCTCGATCCAGTTGGTCTGCCGATCCCAGCGGAAGCAGCTCGAGTTGGCGCATTGCACGGGGTCGATCGGGATATAGGTGAAGGTGTCCGCGAAGGTGTTGATGCCCGACGGAATTTGCACCTCGATCTCCTGCGGATTCGGAGCGTTCGCCGGTGGCGGAACGTTCGAGTTGCTGCCGATGATGCTCTCGCCGAAAAGGGAGGTGTTGCTCGTCCCATCCTGAATCGTGGCGAACGTCGTCTTCGAGTTGAGGTAGATCGGGCCGTCTGGATTACCGTACGAGGCGGGCAAGCCAAAGCCGCCGGGCAGACCATCGCCGGTGTTCACGCAGTAGTTGCTCGGGGCTTGATCGGACAGGACGTGGTCGCGTACGTCGCTCGGGCAAAGGTACTGCTTGATCTGCACGATATAGACGGTCGTGTTCTGCGGCATGTCGTTGCCGTTGACGTCATAGAGCGGGATGTTGAAGTTCATGGCGTTGAACCCGTTCCCTTGCTCCGTGAACGGCATGATCTGGACCAACGACGAGTAGCGGTAATGGCCGGCCCAGGTCGGCAGATTTGGCCCCGTGGCACAACAGACCCAGTAGTTGGTCATCGGCGCGATGATCCCCGCCGACGGGAACGCTCCCAAGGCGCCGTTGTAGTTGTGCAGGGCGATCCCGATCTGCTTGAGGTTGTTCACGCACTGCATGCGACGAGCGGCTTCCCGCGCGGCCTGGACGGCCGGAAGGAGCAGAGCGATCAGCACGGCGATGATTGCAATCACCACCAACAGTTCGATCAAAGTGAACCCGCGTTGTCGTCTCATTCGGGGCACCTCGCTTTGACAGGCGTCTCCCTACTGCGAAACCGTGTTATGATTCAGAAGAACGTAATACTTATCACTCGGCTTAAGATACTCCTGTCTTACCCCAGCCGCAAGGGGGTAGGAGAATCAATCTCTACCGGCATTGCGCTCGGGTTCGTTTTGTCGGTTAACGCCTGAGATCGGGTGCGTCCTCGACGTGCGCGGTCGCTGAGGGAAATCCGAGCGTGGCGGCGGCGTACTCGACCAGCGCTCTCGCCTGCGAACCGGAGCAATGACTGGTCAAAGGATAATCAGTGGCATACAGCAGCAGCACCTTGCACGTCGCCGCGGACAAATATTATCTTTTGATCGTTCGTAACAACGGCCAGCGACAAGAACATCCCCGAGGATTGCTCCGATGAATTATCGAATCCGATCGGCCTTCACTATGATTGAGTTGCTGGTCGTCATCGCGATCATCTCGGTCTTGGTCGCGCTTTTGCTTCCCGCCGTTCAAGGGGCGCGCGAAGCGGCTCGGCGCATGGATTGCCAGAGCCATCTGCACCAGATCGGCCTGGGGATCATGCAATACTTCGACGATTGGAACGGGCAGTTCTTCTTGCATCACCCGTTCAACGCCGACAGTCTCTCCGAGGTGGGCAATGCCGAGTCGTTCGCCGAGATCTACTGGGAAGACAAGATCATGCCCTACGTCAACCCCACGTTCGCCAACGACGCGATCGCCAAGGCGGGAATCCAGATCGCCGACGAAAAGATCTTCCGTTGCATGTCGGACACGTCGGTCGTTCAGCCTTATGTCGCTCCATCGACCGGGCTGATCGACGGAATCACCAATCGGACGAGCTACCTGCTGAATTCGCAGTTGAGCCACAAGACGATCCGCTACGGGCGCTGGACGTTCCCGCGGTTCCAGTACGACATTGGCACTTCGAACTTCATCTGCATGAACGAGCGCGACGGCGCGGTGATGGACGCCAATATCAACGACCCCGTGGCGGCCACTGATCCGAGGCAGGACGACTATGACATCTGGCTGGGCACGGTGACACTCGACAAATGGATTCCCTGGAACCGGCATGGGACCTCGAACGTCCTCTACCTCGACGGCCACGCCAAGTCGGTGCAGAAACCCGACGCCTACTTGGGCATGTACCCGGGTGGGATAATCCTTACGAACCCCAGTTGGTATCCGTAGCCAACATCGGATGTCAACGGGCATTCGCTTTCTTCCTCAAAACTGGTCGGCGGAAAGAACCTCGCCACCGGCACGGGTCGCGAGGGCCTGGAAGATGCTGAAGCCAACCAGCTCTTTGATGAAGCGAACGCTGCCGTCGCAGAAAACGAAGTTGGCCCCGCCCGGGTGAAGCGACCAGTATTGGTCACCGTGGGCCAGGCCGGAAGGGGCGTTCGGGCCGTGTCCCTCACCGGTGTGGGAGAGCACCAGGGCACCGCCCCCTTCGGGGTCGAGCCCGGCTTCGGCCTGGAGCGCCACCAAGGGGACGGCCGCGTTGGTCACGGCACCCGTCCAACTTGCGCGCGACAGGTTCTGACTACGCTCGCCCGCCAGGAACGTCTGGCTCGTCCCATCCAGGATCTGAGCGATCGTGATGACATTGTTGCGAAAGTAAATGCCATTGCCGTTGTCCCGGCCGGGAGGGCCATCGTCGTCGTCGATGATCCACGGATACAGGCTGGAGGGATCGCCACTCCCCACCGATCCGACATAATTGGACGAGGCCACGTTGCAGATCGGGGCGCCAGGCATTGTACCGGTCGTCGTTGAATCGACGACGGTGAAGATATCTTGTCGCCAGGCGTCACTCGGACAAAAGAAACTCGCCATCGTCGTCAGACGCGAAGTCTGATTGTCCGGGAATTCGACCCCCAAGACAAAATTGATACTGTTGAACAAGGGAGCCTGTTCCATCTGACTCAACGATCGCGCGGCCCAAGCCCAACCGGGGCCGTCGTTGTCGAAGGTCACCGGGTCCATTCGCGAAAGGTACCCCGGTGGAAAGCAGTTCGTCTGCGAGTGATAGTTGTGCTGGGCCAGGCCAATCTGCTTGAGGTTATTGACGCACTGCATGCGTCGGGCTGCCTCCCGTGCGGCCTGGACGGCGGGGAGCAAGAGTGCGATCAAGACGGCGATGATCGCGATCACGACCAGTAACTCGATCAGTGTGAAGGCTCGACGATGATGCATTCTCGGATAAACTCCCAGAAGAAGAAACCTTGGTGCGCAGCGCCGCGTGAAGCCAACGGCCCGAAGGTCGCGGATGTGTGAAAGTCGCTACGATGTGACGCAACGGACGATGGCTGACCCCGCGGACACGCAACGAGTGCGCGAACGGGGATCGGGCTGTGTCGATCGCGATAGCCTGGAATCAGGCGAGGTTGAGGCGTTCGGGAGGTCTATCGAGGCGAGAGGCTCGTCGAGACGGGAAGAAGCAGGGAGTGGAGAACGGGAGCATCATGCCGACCGGGTCGAACTGCGGATGCTCGGAAATCGCAAGAGCCACGCTCTTGCCGACTGAGCGACCAGACGGGGCGCTCGGTAGCCCGGAATCACCGCAAGGGGCGGAAGTCATCTGGCACGGGCTGGCATCGGTCTGACCCTGTTTCGGGGCCGGCTCGGGAACCAGTGGCCGGATTGGCGACTGATCAGACTTGCAGCAGCACGACTCGCCGCGGCATCTCGTTTCGCACTCGCAGTGGTGCTGCGCGGCCTTGATGCCTGGCGCCGCGGACACTGACGCGGCGGAGACCCCTTGGGCTGAGATCAGCGCGACGAGCAGCACGGTCACCAAGAGCAACCGGCAAGGCTCATCGATCTGAATGGCACGACTGGCGGGTCTCACGAGGGACGACCTTGAAGAATTCCGGGTAGCGAGGTCTGTCGACAGCATCAAGACACATAATACTCTAAGGCCAGAGATCGGGTGTCAAGGGGTCTCCGTTTCTCCTCCACGCGGCGAATGCCGAGCGGTTGAAGCTGGTAATCGGGGATCGGACCACCGGTTGTAGTCCCGGCTTCAGCCGGTCCGGTCCGCTTAAAGGCGGTACTCCAACTCGTCAGCCTATTTCGCGGTCGATTCCGGAGCGACGTCAGGACGCCAGCGATAGAGGAGGTTCTTGCCTCGCCAGTCCTCCTCGACCAGGACAAGGTATTCACCGTTCTTCCGCCTGAGAGCCTGGATCGCGTAGGGCATGTCCTGCCAGCCGGCATTACCCCCCACTTCGGGCCCGGGGGCGAGCGAACCGACATACCGGCCGTTGGCGACGCTCAGAACATGGGTGTACTGCCTGCCGTTGTCCGGCTTGACCATGCCGGCGAACAGGTAATCGCCCGCGATATCGACACTTTGAGGTGAGAGAGGCGTCCCTTGGTCGGTCCCTCTGGGATTGGTGGGCAGGTCTCGGATCGTCCAGCGCTCGGTCTTCTTGCCGGCCAACCAGCCATCGTAACATCGTGCCGTTCGGCCAACGACACCCCACGCCTCGATCGGCTGACCCTTCAGGTAGCCGAAGAGATAGAGCGAGTCGGTAGCCCGTTCATAGATCACGCGACGAATCAGCTCGATATCTTCCGGCCACGGCCAGCTCTGGGGGTTCTTCCAGTCGAAGTCGGGCTTGCCATCCGGCTTCCAGCCCTTGAACCGATAGTGATGAATCATCTTGCCGGCTGCATCGCCGTGCCAGATGCCTCCAGCATCGTCCACGTCCCAGGCCCAGGTCTCGCCTTCGGGGTGAATTCGGTCTACCTCACGGGCAATCAGGCCGTCAGGCTCGTCGAACGTGTGAAGGCGGTAGCCGCCTCCATACTGGCCGATCGTATAGAGCAGGCGGCGGCCTCCAAGGCGGCGCACCAAGACCGAGCAGCCGTACTTGACTCGGTCGTCGTCGGGATGATTCACATGATCGAGCGTGACCGCCTTGAGATTGGCTTCGCTCCCCGGGATTGTCCTGGACAAGTCGAGATCGAAGATCGCGGTCCGGCTGTAAACAACCGCGCCGTCTTGGTCCGGGTCAAAGCCGAATGTGTCGACGAACGCGGTCGACATCAGCTCCCATCGCAGTTTCCCGGCCGGCTCGAACGAACGGAGGAAGCAGGTGCCCGACGGGCTGCCACCAAAGCCCAAGGCGACATAGAGGTTGCCGGCCGCGTCGGTGCCTGCCCCTCGCAGTGCGAACAGTTTTCCGGCGCGACGCCGCCCAGGGACGCCCGAGAGCAGCCCTCCTTCATCGCCGAACGAGGCCACCCGCTTTGGCTGGGACGATACGTCGAATATCAAGACCTGTTGGCGGCGGCCGTCGTCGCAAATCAACAACCGACCTCGATGGTCGAGGGATACCGCGGCCGGCTTGTCCAGACCTGGAATCGTAGCGCCCAGGTCTTTCCCATCGGCCGAAACATGCCGGACCATCTCGCCCGCGAGGATCCAAAGACTGCCATCACCGGTAATCGCTGCGTCGCGCGCCTGGGGAACTCGGAAGCGGCCGATTGGAGCCATGTCGCTGGCGCGGCGGGTTTCCAACTCGTCACGGTAGATCACCACGATCCGATCGCCCCGGGCGGTCAGTCCGATGGCTTCGCTGCCGATGTCCACCTCATCGACGAAACGGGCCGAGTCGAGCTCGCCGGGCGTCCAGCGGAAGCGGAGCAGTTTCTTGCCCGTGTTGGCCAGATACAGGTGCTCGCCGTTGACGGCGACCGCGTTGTTAGCCGTGCCCCAGCCCCAGGCGGTCTCCTTGCCCTTGCCGTCGTGCTCCTTGAGCAACACGCGGTTGACCCGCCCATCCTTGTACAGACCCGCGCAACGCCCGGCCTCATCCCAGGATACACCAGCGAACACAGTGCCGTCCGGTGTCACCTCGATCTCGTCGGCGCCGTTCTGAACCCAATGTCCTTCACCGTTGCCGCCGCCATCGCCCCCGAACGAATTGCCGACCCATGAGGTCGCGTGGCGCAGCAGTCGGACGCTGGCCGATGGCTCTTGGCCGGTCGCCGGCACGGCCAGAGTAAGACCAGGGACGATACGATGATTCGCGTTTTCATTTCGGCCTCCAGGGCGCACGGCTGCCGTCAATGGTTGTCTGGTAGTGCAGCGGCTCGATCACATTCGGGTCGGACCCGGTGTCGGTACCACAGCCAAATAGCTCGAGCGTGGCTGCCACCATTATCAACGTTTTATGCATCGCTTCCGTCATCCTCTCCCCGAAGGCTGGCTACGGTTCGGCCCTTCCCGGTTGCGAATAGCCTTTCGATTCGTCGTCCAAAACCAGTACCCAATCGTGGCCCTGACCCCGCGAGGGCGGCTGGAACTCGTGTTTCCCCGAACGCGGAATTACGCCGATCAACTCGAGGTCCCACGCCTGGGGTCGTACCAAGACGCACGCAGCCGCTCCCCTGAGAGCCGATCCAGGTCCACCGTGAACGGCTTTCTCGACGCTGTGTAGATCAGGGCGTAGCTGCCGTCCTGGCCCCGAGTCGCTCGCGTGTGGTCGGTCCCGCGGCCTGGGTCCGAGCTTCAGGAGCGACTGGTCAGGGACACGGATCAAAAAGGGGCGAGATTCGAGCAGCGCCCTGGCGTGCCGCATTTGGCCCGCGCCGGGCAGGTCGAGCGCTGCCTTCCAGGGTGTCTGGGCAGCCGTGATCGGCGCCCGGTCCGGCCCGAGAAACTGCCAGATGTCATGACAGCCGTAAGTATGCCCGTGGGCACCGGCAAACAGCGACCAGTAGGCGAACTTGCGGCACCTCGTAGTCATCGAGGTAACCATTCGTGGCTTTGAACTCGGCGGGGTGGTCCTCGTAGCCGGGCTCGCCGTCCATGCAGGGCTTCGTCGGCGTTCGGTCGTAGTCACGGGTGATTCGCTCGTAATTGGCGTGATTGTAACCGTGGCCCGACTGGAGCATGTTGAAGGACAGCCAGGGGTCAGCCTGGAACCATTCGGCCGAGCTCCGGCCTCCGGACGGGTGGAACGTCATCAGGTGGCGCCCGCCATCGCCCTTCTTCAGCCCGGCGGCCATGGCACGCACGACGGCCTTCTGCCTCTCGGTCTCCACGGGCCGATCGCCGCCCAGGATCCAAATGATCGGCCGATCACGATAGCGCCGGCCCAGGAATTCACCGTAAACCGTGGCGTTTTCCGGCGTGAAGATTTCCGGACCTTGCCCCCATTTCTTGTTCCACTTGTCGCCCCAGGTCGGCAGCATGCCAATCACCAATCCGAGCTGGTCGAGCCCGGTTCACGACGAAATCCACCTGCTCGAAATACGCCTCCACCGGCCGGGTTGGATCGTTGTCCACGAGAGGCCGATGGCCATAAGCGTTGGGCACGTCGAGGCCCCCAAACTCAGCCAGGACCACGGCCTGGATCACCGTGAACCGCTTGACAGCCCGGTCTCGAAGGTATATCTCGACATCCTCACGATTCAGGCGGTGGAATAATTCCCAGGCGGTGTCGCCCAGATAGAAGAAGGGATTGCCCTTCTGGTCGATCAAGTAGCGGCGGTTGTCGCTGACCTGTATGGGATATGGCGTCCCCTTCGCCGGCGACTTGTTCGCATCATGCGAAGACGCCGCGACCGGCTGGTCGTCGGGCAGAACCACCAACCCTTTGCTTGGTGCGGCCGACAGAGCGAAAACGACCACGAAAGGGAGAAAAGTCGGGATTTGGCGCCCCGGAAGGGCGGGTGGTTTGGCGGTCATCGGCTTGTCCAATGTGGTAGCTGAGACCACGC
>CAVRFS010000142.1:0-48546 GCA_963720335.1 uncultured Planctomycetota bacterium
TTCCCTCGGGACAAGACGACCCCTTACTCGAGCCCCTTCCCTGAGTGGGACGAACTGGGAAAGACCGATGCCGAACGCCGAAGGCGGTGGAGAGCGAGGGTGTGTGCCGCGCAAAGCGAAGCCGAGTTGATGTCCCTACGCGGTTCGCTCCGGAGCGGCCGACCATTTGGGGCTCTTGAATGGACCGAACAGATGGCTGAGCGAATCGGACATCGACTAAACCCCCGCCCTCGGGGCGGCCTCCCAAGGGAAAATGAAATTGCCCACACCGTGTTTTCCCTTTGTGTGGTGCCTGTTCATTTTGGCAACCGAACAATGTTGTTTTTATTGTCCCGCATCTCGAAGACCGACGAGTCGTCGGACCTAACCTCAACGTTCAGGCGATCCGCGTCGTCCTGTCCACGCATGACGAAACGTGCTTTATCGCCTTGAAGTCCAAGTGCGATCCGGCGATGGGTGGCCGTGTCGAAAAACTGCAAAGCTGGATCTCCGCGATCTGTCGCCGTGAGTTGCACGTAGGTCTTCTGTTTCTTGTCGATCATGCGCACGCCGTACGCATGGGCCGACTTCAGAGCTATCGGATTCCGCCAAGAGCAACCGCTGGTTGCCGTCCTCATCCCTCAGGATGATTCCTGGATAACCTTTAGGGCTTTGACCAACGGACAGCCCTGCCCCACGTCGTTCTTGAAGAAATGCAAGCCGTTGGACCGGTCCTCCAGAGCAGCCATGGAACGACCAACCGTTCTGTTTGTCAAGCACCACAAGCCCCCAGCTCTTCTGCCTTTCCTTCAGAAGAACGTCGTTAGACCCTAAAGCAAGTCTCTTGGCTCCGTTTTCATCCATAAAATGCAATCCCCATTCCCCGTCGACATCAACGCCGAGGAAAATCCTCGTTCGGCCCTCCTTGTCGGAAACCATGAACCCGGTCTGTGCCTTCACGAGCCGTGGTATGTCCTCCAAGAAGCTTACTTCCGCCACAGAACAGGATTATGAGCGCGAGAATCGGGAGTGCGAAAAGCACTTTCCATAAGCGGAGCTGCGATTCGATTCGGTAAATGCGCTCGCGTAAGTTCCGACATTCACACGGGTCGCAAAGTGTATCTCCATCACGCATTTTGTCCCCGCTTTCTCTGTTCAAGGGTTGTGTGCACAGGCGCCGTCGGCCCGCGCCGAATCATAGTGCGTAATTGGGGCTGGACGGTCGGTACCGTGTGGATATTCCCCTCCACTCGATAGCGTGGTCTCAAGCACTGAGATACCGTCGCCCGCGCACAGCCAAAAGGTGCATGCCCAATCCCCGATCAGTTGATGGGTCGCCGGCAACAAAGTAAATGGCTCGAGTTGGACAGGCGGCGGTCATTCGCACGTTTGGCCCGTCAGACGTTCTTTCTCTACCCCTGTCGAACGGGCATCATGTACGCACTCCTCGACGCACTAAAATACATCGAGCAGGGTCTACAACGGATTAGACCTAAAAGCTTCCTTTATCACATCCATTATCATCTGCAACTCCAAGTCAGTCGAGCTGTCTGTAAATGGACTCGGCGGCGCACTTCCCGGATTCGGCGGCTTTGGAATGGTAAGTATAGGAACAGGAGTAAACGGGTTGTCTGAAACTGGCCAAAATGTGTATTTAAGGCCCAACTGGGCACCGCCTACCGACGGCCCGTAGTTGACAGTGAAGTCTATATTCGGGCATACCAACAACTTGTGGTCTTTCCTGGTGAGTGGGAGGTCCCATCCAAACGTAACCTGGCCGGTAAGCTCTTTCCACGGATCCTCCATTCCGCTCGGGTCCGTTGAAGAAGTTGGCAAGTTATCAACGTACCGATAGAGATCCATATCCCCCGCCGAAAAGCCCTTCGGATCCTGGCTCATAAACCTCCCAGTCACCGAATCATAATCCCGCGCGTGGTCGTAGTAATGCCCCGCCGTCGAGTCGTATTCCATCCCCGCGAACTTGAACCGATCTCCATTGGTCGCATTAGTCTCGGTAACGATGTTGCCGAAGCTGTCATAGACGATGTGGTCGAGCTCGGTTCCCGTCGTACTCACGATGTCCCGCACCGAGCCCAACTGGTCTGTCAAGTACCACGCAATCGTTCCGCTGGAGCTTGTCCGGCAAGGATGACGCTCGCCAGCGTTCCGTTGAAGACCCCGGGAGCCGACAGGTACCTCATGGTCAAGCTCCCCGAGCCATTGAAGTCGGCGTAGGGATGGGCATCCGCGTTCGTGCCGTCGTAAACCGTCCAGGTCTGCGTGCCGTTGTCCTTGATGCCGATCCGCTGGTTCAGGGCGTTGTACGTGTACGTCGCGATGATCGTACCACCCTGCGTGACTTCGGTCAAGCGATTTCGATAGTCATACGTATAAGTGGTTATCGATGTTCCGTTGTTGTCGGAGATCAGGTTTCCCGCGTTGTCGTAGGTGTACGTGTTGCCCGGCGAGTGGGTCATCTCGTTGCCCGTGGTCGTCGTGTAGCCGGTCCCGGTCCGGTTGCCGTTGAGGTCGTAGGTGTACGACGCGACTTGCGTGCCGTTCTCAGTTACGGTGGTCAATTCGTTGGCATTGTCGTATGTATAGGTATAAGTCCCCTCGGTGTCCTTCTCGCTCGTGACGCGGTTGGCATTGTCATAACTGTAGGCGTAGGTGGCGAGCGAGCTGTACGTCGGCGTCCCGAAAGTCGTGTATGCCTCGTCGGTCATTGTCGTCAGGCGGTTGGCGTTGTCGTACACCAGACTCGTGGCCACGGTCGTGCCGGATACTCCGCTCGCGACGTTCGTCCGCAGGATCGACGTCAGGCGATTGGCGTTGTCGTAGTTGTAGACCACCTGGGGGCCGGCCGTGCCGCCATACGAAGCCGCGATTGTTGTCAATCTCTCGGCGGCATCGTAGCTGTAAGTCGTGATGCCCTGGCTGGATAGGCTATCGGTCACGCTGGTCTCGCTACCCGCCTGGTCGTAGGCGTACGTCAGCGTCACGGTCGGCTGGCCGGTCCCGGGGCCGGAGGTGGCATCGGTTTGCAGTTCACCGTCGCTGTTATAAGTGAATGTCAATGTAGCGTACGAATCGGCGGCGCCGGTCATCTCGTTATCGGCATCGTAGGTGTAGGTGATCCGCTCGGAAGGGGAGGCGCCAACCCAGGTTTCGCCGGTCTGATCGCCATCGGCGTTATACGAGTGGGTCGTCCTTCGCCCATCCTCGTCGGTGGTGTCGGTTAACTCCCCATCGTTGTCGTAGACGTAGGTCACCGTGCTGCCGTTGGGCTGTGTAAGCGTGGTCAGACGATCATCAGCGTCGTACGCCCAGGTCGTGCGATTGCCCACCGGGTCGATCAGACTGGTTTCGCGGCCAGCAGCGTCGTATACGATCGTCGTGGTCCCGCCAACTGCGCTGATGATCGTCGTCGCGCGGTCATCCGCGTCGTACAGCGTCGTGGTGGTGTGGCCGAGACCGTCGGAAACCGTTTGCTGATTTCCCGATCCGTCGTAGCCGTACACAATGGTGTGGCCGAGCGCGTCGGTGATCGTCGTCAAGCGATTCATTGAATCGTATGCATAAGATGTTGTGTGATTGAGTGCGTCGGTTACCGCGATCTGATTGCCGACGCCGTCATAGGTGTAGACCGTGGTGTCGTTCAGTTGGTTGGTGAGGGTCGTCAGCCGGTCGTCCTTGTCGTAGCTATAGCCGATTTCGGTGAGTTTTCCGTTGACGTATTGATAGGAGTCTTCATTCTTCCCCGTCGGCGTGTAGACGTAGGTGGCGATGAAGCCCATGGGGTCGGTCACCGTCGAGACCCAGCCGCGGACCGAGTAGGTATAGGTCGTGATTCTGGACATGGGATCAGTCACTGTCAGCGTTTGTCCCTCGGCGTCATATGCCGTGGTCGTGCGGTTGCCCATCGGGTCGATGACCACGGTCGGACGGTTGAGAGCATCATATACTGTTGTCGTGATTCGGCCCATCGGGTCCGTGACCGAGGTCTGGTTGCCATCATGATCATAGCCATAAACCGTTTGGTAGCCTAGCGCATCCGTCACGGTCGTGAGCCTGTCCATTGAATCATAAGCATATGTCGTCGTTCTGCGCGGCCTGAGCCGGCCGGGGTTGTGCCTGGACCTTCGTCTCGTTTCCATCTGCGTCGTACGTGATGGTCGTCTGGTTGCCCAGGGCATCCGTCGTCCCGGTTTCGCGGTTCATTGCGTCGAAGCTGTAAGTCGTCGCGTTGGACCGCCCGTCCGTGAACTTGGTCACATTGCCCTGCGAGTTATACGCATAAAGGTTGGTTGTCCCGTCGGGGAACTGGACCGTCGTGAGGCGGTCCTGCGTGTCGTACAGGTAGGTGGTCGTGTGGTTGTTTGCGTCCTTGGTTGTTTGCAGCATTCCATCCGATGTGTAGGTCATCGTGGTCCGATTATTGAGCGGGTCCTGGATGACCGTATTGTCGCCACTGCCGTTATAAGTATATGATGTCGTGTGACCATTGGCGTCGGTATGGGTCAGCATCTCGGAATCGACGTTATAGGTGTATTGATCGGAATTGCCGTCGGGGTAGAACTCCTTGGTGATGTTTCCCAGCGAATCATAGGCGTACGTGGTGATCCGGTTGAGCCGGTCGATGCTGATGGTCGGCAGGCCGTTGGAGTTGACGTCGTAGGTCGTGACATCGCCCAGGGCGTCGGTCGTCTGGCCAGTCGTGCCCAGGCCGTACCAGTCGGGACGGAGCTGCGTGAGATTGGTATTGGGATCGGTATAGTTGGAGGCCGACTCGGCCAGCAGGGTCGCGGCGGCCGGGCTGGCCGCTGTCCCGCTGTTGGTCCAGCCCTGCTCCTGGTACGAGGAGAATTCCTCGGTTGTGCCGTCAGGCCGGGTGATCGTGCCGACGCGCTCGGCGCTGTCGTAGGTGACGGTCACCGCATTCCCGTTCGGATTGCGTGAGTTGCGTCATCCGATTGCTGGAATCGTAGGTGTAGGTGATGCGCGAGCCGTCCGCCTGTTTCACGCCGGTCAGGTCGCTGCTGGTGTACGTCAAGGTCGTTATCCGCAGCGCCGGGATCCTCGATCGTCTGGAGCACGCCGCCGCTGGAGGCGTAGGTGAAGGTGGTCACTCCCGCGTAGGGATCCTTCACCGAGGTGAGCTGATTGAAGCCGTTATACGAATAAGTCGTATGCAGACTATTTAGATCTATCGTGGCCGTCTCGTAACCGCTGGAATTGAAGGTGATCTGGGTGCCGTCGGTCAGGGTGCGCGTATAGCCGGTGGACGTCTTGGTCAGCGTCGAAAAATCACCCGCGGGGCTGGTATAGTTCGCGCCCACGCCGGGACTGCCCGAGAACCACAGGCTCGTGCTGCCCCCGCCCTGGCTGAGGATCACGCCGCCGGTGGCCGAGGTGATCTGCTCCAGGCCCTGGAGCGTCCAGCCGTCACCGAACGGGCTGCTCGACAGGTTGAGCACCGTCGCCGTCCCGGAATAGGTCGCCGTCGTATAACTCGAGTACTCGTCGACGACCTGCGCCTGTAGGCGTAGCGGCCGGTGCTCAGGCTTGTCGCGTTGGCCTGAAGCGCGATTTGCTGGACGTCTCCGGGCGTGAACTGGCTCGTGTTGTAATACCAGGTCGTGCCCACCGTGGAGTTGAACGTCAGGGTCGCGTTGACCGCCGTCGGGACGGCAACGCTCCCGCTGAGGAGGTTGGGCACGACGATGATTGGCCGCGGGTCCGCCGTGAGCGAGTCATATGTCAATGCGAGGCCGGGGATATTCGGGTTATAGCTTGGCAGCGCGAGCGTCGTATCCAGCGCACCCGAGTTGGCATCGACGCTGACGCCGTCGCTGCTCCACGACGCCGCATCGGGGCTGACCGTATCCGGCGAGAGCGAGGTCGGCCAGGCGGCCGTACCGGTGTTGCCCCCGATATTTCCCGCCGGGACCTCGAAGTAATAGGTCTGGCTCTCCTGGTGGCTGTTCACGTCCGTCGCGGTTAAGGTGACCGAGTCGGTCGCGGCGGTCGTGACGAGCGTGTCCCAGGTGAAGGTCAGGTCGTAATTGCCGGTGCCGCTGGTGACGATATTGGTCGCGTTGGTCAGGCCGGTCGTGTTCCACGAGAACGAGACGCCGGTGGTGTTCTTCACCTGGGCGCGGAGGTCGACGTTGCCGTCGAGCGTGGCGAGCTGTTCGCCGCCGGGGAAGAGCACATTACCTTGGATGTAATCGAGCGTGTACAAAGGGTAATATTGGAAAGAAATCAGCGGAGAATTCAATCCACCACTGGTGGGACTGTAAGGGACAGATGAGGGATTCTCCGTGATGGTGGGCCCGGTGGGGCTTCCGCTGGCGTCGGGGGTGGCCGACAAGCCGGTGCCTCCCTGAAGGTGTTGCGCCCCGCCATTTCGCCTGGTGATCGGGCCGGCGGCGCCGCCGCCGGCGGCCCGGCTCGGGGCGCCGGGGGAATGTACATGCCGGGGATGCTCGGGGGCGGGGCGGGAGCTTTCAGAGACTGCATTCGCGGCGACCGGCCCTGAACCGCGGCAACCGTCGACGACAGCGCCCCATTGCCCGAGCCGCCGCGCGGCGCCATCGCGCCCCCGCCGCCGGTCCGGCTCGCCGGCTTCCAGGCGGCCGTTTCATCGATGCCGTTCGATGAAGACGAATCGGAGCTGGGCGCCAGCGCCGCGGTCAATTTGTCGTCGGCCGGGACCTTGACCCTTGCCGGGGCGGCCGTGTCCGGAGCGGCCGTCGCACCGCCGCCGCCTCGGTTCGATGCGGGCACGACGCGAATCGGCAGCAAGTCGCTTGAGTTTCCGCGAGCCTGTGAACCGGACGCCTGGGGCTGGGTCCCGGCTCGCTGTGTCTCCGCGCCGGGAAGCACCGGCCCACCCTGGGCGTTGCCGTTGCCCTGCATCAGCCCGACCTGGGCCAAGCCCTGGAAAGCGCCGGCAGCCAGGCTGAAGGCGGAGAACGGGGTGACCGTGCTCCTCTTTTCCAGTCGATCCAGTCGATCAACCTTCAGGGCCAGCCTTCGGCGACGACGTTCCGTGAAGCTCAGGCGGATGCGCGACATGATACGGTCCTTCAAGCAAGTCTTGGTAGCGAATCCATGGCGCGGACGATGAGCGGGGCGGAGGACTCACAGGGCGTGTGGTGGCGACGGTGCGTCACCGCGGACCCCGACCGGCCGGGCGTGCTCCGGATGCTGCTGCTAATGAGAGTCAGGAAAGTCATGTCCGCGGAAGGGAGACGATTGCGTCGAAATCGGGCCAGATACGGCCGGGACCCACACTAACCCGACGCGCGAGCGAGGGACGCTGGCTAAGGACGGTTGCCGGTGCACAGCCGGTCCCCTCGCTTGCGCGTCGGGTTGGTATGGGAACAACCTTCGGGGAGCGCATTGCTTCCCTGACGCTCAATAATGGCGGCCGGAAATTGCTGTCGATTTATTTAACTGTTGCGTTGGCCCCAAAGGGGCCGAGGTCCATAGCCAGGGGCGCAGCCCCTGGGAGAACAAACCCGGAATAACGGCCGCCGCGTGGGGCGGAGGTTTGTCGCCGGCGAGCCGGCCTCATTCCAGGGGCGGCAGCCGCCCCTGGCTATGAACCCGAGCCCCGCCGGGGCTCATGAATCTCGAATTCTGATATCCGAACGATTGTGAAGAAGCAGAGAAGTCCGAGCGGAAACGCGCACCGCGGCCGCCGGCCATGAGGGCAGCCGGCATGATGACGACCCGAAGGGTGCAAGAAACGCGTGCCCTCTATAATATATATTGCAAAAAACGACCGCACCCCGCCAAATCAGATTCCATTTTGTCGATGAAGGAATTAGAAAACGCCGATCCCGTTGAAGTGGAACGTCGTGCTATAAATCGCGTTGTGCGCTCAACCAGATCAAACGGACTTCGTGAAACATTCGTTCGATTGTCCTGCGCGGTTTCCCCATGCGCTTGGCGATTTGATCGATGGTTTTGCCATCGATTCGATATTCAACGATTTCACCCAGCTCCCGGCCCAGGAGACTGAGAAGCCACTGGTGAAGGTCTTTGCTAACGATCTCGCAGTCCGAATTGCTCAGACCAGCAGGCCAGCGATCCAGGTCATCGGGCGTGTAATGTCCCTGAAATCCGGATCCGCCGTGGGAGTCCTCGTTGGCCGATGGGGACTGCTTGGCGGCCCCAGCTCGGCGCCTTCGTCGCGATTCGTCTGCCGATGATGGTGTGCGCGAATCGCAAGAATTCGTCGACCCCGTCCGGGGGAACCGTGCGGCCTTCCATGAATTGAATCCACATCAGGCTCAGTGTACTGGCCAGGGCGTCCTCCTCGTCGTAGACCGGGCCGAGCTCGGGCTGCGCGCCGCACACGATATCTCGCCGTAACGAGCAGCTCGACCCAAAGCCGGCGACAGATCTCGCCGAACGCTTCGCCATCACGACTGCGCAATCGCTGAAAAAGCGATTGCATATCCTCCGAGGAGGGATCGGTATGCATGGTGGCTCCGCCTAATGAGTGAATCTGTTGCCCGATCGGTGATCGCCTTGTGCCGCAATGAGACAAGATTTGGGCGAAAGAAGACCCGCGCGAGCGAGAAAGTGAATTTGTTGCGAATATGGGAATCCGCCTGAGCCGGGACGATGAATGATCTAAGCGATGCTCCCCACGAATGCAAGTGGGCACTTCCGGACCTTTTTTCGCCGGATACAGGGAATCGGAAGGGGATGGCCTGCCCCAACATGCCCAATCTGCCGAAGCAGTTAGCAGTGTCCCACTCGCTCGCCCCTTCCGATTGTCGCCGTGGGCATTCCGCACGCCTTGCCGCTGCCGCGCGACGTTCGGAACGTCGGTGCCGGGTCTATCCTATTCGCTTTGATACAATGTGGGTTGAGGGGATCACGGGCTTGAATCTTGGGCATGGTTCAGATTCTGTGGCAGAAAGGTAGCAGATCGTTCCAGCGGACGGGGGGCGTGAGCCCCCTGGCCTCCAGTCATGGCCATGGGTTGCGTCATCAGGGGGCTCACGCTGGCGTGTTGAAAGGACGCGGTTAAACGTGCTCAGGAGACTGTTTCGAGACACACGTTTTTGTTGCGCTCGATTGAATGCCGGTGCGAGCGAGCGATTCCTTTCCCCCCCTTGCGAAGGGGGGGTCAGGGGGGGTGGACAGGGCATAACCAACAGTCTCGGCCGAGCCGGAGATTCCGCGGAGTCTAGCTGCCCCGGAACCGCATACAAGGCGCCTGGTTCCGCGTTGACCACCCCCCCTGACCCCCCCTTCGCAAGCATTGGTCTCTACAAGCGATCGTTGATTTATTAAAAGGCATGGCAAGAAAGAGTTTGCGCCAAATAACAGGTTAGTCTTGGGATTTGATTGCACGGACATTTCAACAAATGAGAGTACTAAAATTTTAGAAATCCCCGACAAAAACCACGTGAGCCTAACATTTACGAAGTTTCATGTCTCGTAAAGTTCAATGAGATTCGCGGGGATTGAAACTCCGTATTCGGCACAAGCTTTTTGTTTGTAATGACTTATGACATCAACAATCTCTTGTAGAGACCAATGCTTCGCAAGGGGGGGAAAGCGCAACGAAAATGGGATGAACTCGAGACCTGTGCACGACGAACTTTTCAGCACGCCAGGCTCACGCCCCCCGCTCGGCAGTGTGCCCACAAGCTGAACCACGCTGAATCTTGGATGTCAACTGTCGTGAAGGACCCAATCCATGGACGAAGGCCACCCACAATCACGACGTTCATTTCGCGTGATCCAACCTTTATTGGCGAAAACGCGAACCACCTTTCATTCAGTCGGCGACGAACCGTTCAGCGCCGACTTGCACGGAGCCTTTTCTCGGGCACGTTGCCACCACTCGTCCACTCACTCGAAGTCAGCTAGAGCGGTTTACTTACGAGTTGCACACGCCACGATGGCGACGGTGATCATACTAGCCCGAAGCGTCAGCGAGGCGACACAGCCAGAATCCTCGCTTACGCTTCGGGCTAGTATCACCCCGTGAGCCACACGAGCGTGAAGCGCTCTAGTCGACTCATGCCGCGATTCCGGTCGGCGAGGGCACGAGAGAAGAGCGACTTCGCGGGCCTTTTCGGAGAGTCTTTTGCCTGACTCGATGGATCCATCTCACAGATTCAGAGGATCGTTGGCACTTGGCGCTGGTACTCGAACGCGCGACGATGCTGGGGGATGGAGAGGACCGTTCACGCAGAGGGGGAGTTGCAGATCAGATGTGACCGGCGATCGACTGGGCCGGCATGCGCGGAGTGCGCAGAGATGCGGCCAAGAATCACGACTGCTCACGGGCTCAATTGAGACGTTTCGTGACCCCGGGAGCCAAAAGGACGCGTTTGCCTCCGCGAGCAGTTTAAACTAAGGGGACAATGATGCGACAGATTCGCCTCCCCGCTCCGATAGTCGGGTCGCTTGTTCTCTTCGCGAGTCTGTGTTGCCTCGGCGCGATGGTCTTCGCGGCGGATGAATCCTCGGCCGTTCTGAAAGACGCCCGTATGGCCGCGATCATCACAACCGTCCGCGCCGAGGAAGCGAAATACCAGAACCTCGAATACGTGCTCAAGATCACGAGTCGCAAGGCCGATCCGCAGGCCCCTGAGCCAGCAATGGAGGTCAGATCGCTCGAGACGCGGCAGGTCGTGCTCCAAGCGTATCGCTTTTACTTCCACAAGGAAGCGTTTGAACGGGTGTTTGCAACCAAAGCGCACCGTGAGGAGTTTTCAGCCTACGATGGCGAGCGGACTCGCACGGTCGTCGCCGGCAACTGCGTCAGTATCCACCTGGGTCGGTTCGAGCACCCGGACGTTTACCCCGCGCACAGCTTGCCTCTCGCGCACTCCCACGTCAACTTCCCGCTCTCGGTCTACCTCAGCGGGACCGAAGCGATCCACGCTCATCCCAAGTACCCGCACTTCATCAATCCCGAAGGCGGCGGTTCGGTCTACGAGTTCGCCAAGGTCGTCAGCCGATTCGAGGGTGAGGAGAAGGTTGATGGCCTGAATTGCGTGAAGATTCGGATCGACCGCTGGACATCGCTCAAGAATTTCCCATTCTTGCAATATCTCTGGCTGGCTACGGAGCGGAACTACTTTTGCGTCAAAGAACAGGAGTCGTGCCCCGAAAGCAAGTTCGGCGAGGTGACGTTGCACGAGATGCACGTCAACGAGCTTCGCGAAGCAGCCCCTGGACTCTGGTTTCCAAAGAAGATCACGGTCGTTGCGTACGATTTCTTGGAGCTGAGCCAAAAGATGCAGGTCGTTGACAGCCGAATCGAGACGATTGTTGATCAGGTCGATCTCGCCCCGCACCGCGACGTCGCCTTCTTCCGCGACATTGCTTTCCCCGCCGATCTGCCCGTGTTTACGATCAAGGATCGGATGCTCGCCGGCTCGAATCGGCCGGAGCCGATCGGCGGCGATCAGGAGAATACGAAACTGGCGGAGGTTGTCGGCCGGGTTGCCAACGAGGAGAAACGCTTCACCGATGTCGAAGTCAAGGCGAGTGTCAACTACAAGTACGTGAACTCGATTTACAGTATGGCCGGTGCGGTCGACCACGAGTCCCGAGAGGAACGTTCGGTCCTCCAAGGTTCCCTGGCCTACTTCAGCTCGCATGAAATGTCTGCCACTCTGGCTGGCGAGCGAACCGAGCAATTCCGGTTGGAGGCTTTCGATGGGCAATGGATCCGAGGCTTGACGCAATGGAAAGGAGATGGCTCGGGGCTTCAGGGCTGGGCTTCTCTGACCAAAGGAGGCAAGGAAAAGGCCGAGGGCCGCCACGATGGCGTGCCGGTTTACCGACCGCACACGTTGATGCTGCGTGACGATTGGATCTACGGCCCTCTGGCCGACCTGCTCGTCTCAAGTTGGTATGACAAACGCAACAAATACCGCCTGAAGTTTCGCTATTGCGGTGAAGGCAAGGTCGACGGCTACCAATGCGTCAAGCTCCGCGGCGACGTGCTGATCGGAAACGGCGATCAACCACAAAGTTCGATCGTGTTGTTCCTGGCTCCGGCCCGGAATCTGGTCCCGATCAAGATCGAAAACTACGGCGGTAACTTCGGTTACAGCGCCGTGCCGACCAACGTCAGCCGCTGCGAAGACTTCCACGAGATCGCGCCGGGCACGTGGTATCCATTCCATGTCACCGAGCTGGCCTTCGATACGGGAGTACCCACCGCCCAGGGACGAATCATCCTCAACTGGCGCCGCGACTATCAGATCAAGTCCGTGACCGTGTCACCCAAGGTCGCCAACACCGTCTTTCGAGATGTGATCGTGCCCGAAGGGACTGAGGTCCAGGTCTATGATGAGCACGGGAACCACTTGAGGAATTACCGCCAGACCGAGCAAGGGATCGCCGAGATCACGCCGCAGCCGTAGTCAAGCAACAACCAAGCCAGACCGACTGTCGGCCCTTTTGTGAGGAAGAGACCGCATGACCTGGCGGGAAGCGTTGATGTCCTGGTTTGGCCCCGGGTATTTCGGGGGGAGTATTCCGAGCACCTGGCTGAGAGTGCTTCGCGAGAACCAGTTCGCCGTCGATCCCCCATACTGGCCTCGGGCGATGGTGATCACCCTGATCACTTTCCAGAACGCCCTCCTCGCGAGCTGGGAGGACCTGGCTTTCGGCCGGAAAGTCCGAGACGCAACAATTCACCCGCCGCTGTTCATCCTGGGCATCTTCAGAAGCGGCACCACGCTCCTGCATAACTTGCTCGCCCAGGACGACCGTTTCGCCTACCCCAATGTCTATCAGGCCGCCTACCCACACGCGTTCCTCACGACGGAGGCGACAAACACTCGGTTTTTGAAGTTCTTCCTTCCGGATCGACGTCCTCAAGACGGAATCGCTTTCGGCATGCGAGAGACGGCGGAGGAAGAGTTCGCGCTCTGCTGTCTCACCGGCCGAAACATCGTGATGGGCTGGGTTTTCCCTCGCCGGGCTGAGCACTACCACCGCTACCTGTCGTTCCGCGACGCGACCGAGGAAGAGGTCTCGGAATGGAAATCCGCACTCGTTGGATTCGTTCGGAAGCTCTCATTCAAGTACAAGCGGCCGCTTGTCTTGAAATCACCGGCCAACACCGCTCGGATCCGGATGCTCCTGGAACTGTTCCCGGACGCCCGGTTTGTGCACATCCACCGGAATCCCTATGACGTCTTCCAGTCGACGCAGCACACCTACCAAAAAGTCCCCGCGTGGATTGCGCTTCAACGTCCCGAGGCCGACGGCATCGACGACCGGATTCTTCGGCAGAACCGAGAGGCATACGACGTGTTTTTCGAGGAGCGATCGCTGATTCCCGAGGGACGGTTTCACGAAGTCAGCTTCGCGGCACTCGAAGCCAATCCCGTTGGAGAGGTCCGCGGCATTTACGAGAGGCTCGGACTTCCTGACTTCGGCTACGTTGAGCCGGCGCTTCGGCGGTACGTTCAGTCCCTCGAAGGATACAAGAAAAACACGTTCCGCGCGCTCACGGCCGAAGAGCGAGCTCGCATCTCCCAAGAGTGGCGGCGAATGTTCGACGAGTGGGGCTACCCCATTTCTTGAACAGCGGATCCGGCCCTTATGAGTCGGTGGGCGACACCTCGTAATCTTCTATTTACAATGGATTTGCGGCAATATCGCCGGGTCTGCACTCGGAAAACCACTCGCGATTCGGCGATTCTCCATTCAAAGTCTCGCCCGACGCTTGTGTAGGTTGTGTAAGACCACTAGACTCCTGGACTCAGTCTCGGCGCATACCGTCGACATTCGCGAACGACCCCAAGCCGCTCCGACGGTCTCCGTCTCCAGTAACCGTCTCCCAATCAGGAAGCCGCGCTTATGAATGCCCGTCCTTACCCGTTGTCGATCGATCGGCACCTCTTTCCCCTCGTCGCCGCGGCGATGTTGCTCGGGGCGAGCCCCACATACGGCCAGAACGGCTCGGTCGGCGTCGCCTATCCGGCGACAGGGATCAAGATTGATGGCGACCTGAGCGATTGGCCGAAGAACGCGACGACCTATCCCGTTGCCAGGGTCGAATACGGTGACAAGCTCGCCGGCAAGGACGACCTCAATGCACGGTTTCGGGTGGCGTATAACGTTGCCGAGCACGCGCTTTATGTCGCCGTCGAGGTGAGCGACAATTCGATCGTGCTCGACGGGCCGGGCGTCGCCCGGTGGGATGGGCAGGATGGCTGCGAGGTTTTCCTGAGCGCAGCCCATGCCGGCAGCGCGTCGCCGGTCGTCCAGTATGTGCGCTACGGCAACCAAAGCCAGTTTGTCGGACCACCGGGAGCTACTGAGCAGACGCAAAAAGTGGCCGTGGCGCGAACCGCGACGTCTATCATTTATGAGTGGCGGATCGACCTCGGCGCCGAGCTTGTCGACGACCGGGTGATCGGGTTCGATATCTCGGTCGCCGATAAAGACAAGGACGGCTCGTTCTCCTGGCTCGCCTGGGGGCCCGGGACCCAAAAAGCCGACACGCCCGACCGTTGCGGCCAATTCCTGTTGGTGCGTCCTGAGACCAAATTCGGCGAGGTCTCAGGGAAGATCGCCTGGAAAGACCCGTCGGAAGCGATTCTCCCGTCTCGGGTCCGGATTCAGTCGACCGGGTCTGCGCAGCTCTGGCGAGGGGCGATCGTCGATCCGTCGGGAACATACAAGGCCGCAAAACTCCCTCTGGGCTCCTACTCGATTCACGCCGTCGATTCATCCGAAATCCGCGTCGATGTGAAGCCGCACATCGATGTCGAGATCACCACCGACGCACCTGCGAAAGCCAAGCTCCTTCAGGTCACGCCGATCCCGTGGCCCGGCCTCATCGGCGACGAAGGGGTGCTCCGGACCGCCGGGACGTTCGATGCTGAAGCGCTCGAGCGCGTATTGAAGGCCTACCTTGATTATTACAGGATCCCGGGGATATCGATCGCCGTCATCAAGGATTCCAAGGTTGTCTATCACGGCGGCCTGGGCGTCAAGAACACGCTGACCCAGGAGCCGGTGACCGACGACACGGTCTTCGAGGCCGCCTCGATGACCAAGCCCGTTTGCGCCTACATCGTACTCCGGCTCGTCGATCGCGGCGTCCTCAAACTCGACACGCCGCTATACACCTATCTCCCCTATGAAGATATCGCCTACGACGACCGCTACAAGCTCATCACCGCGCGGATGGTGCTGACCCACCGGTCCGGGTTCCCCAACTGGCGGAGTGGAAAGCTCGACATCAAGTTCACTCCGGGAACTCAGTTTTCCTATTCCGGCGAAGGGTTCGTCTACCTCGGCAAGGTCGTCGAGAAATTGACCGGCAAGAAGCTGGTTCAGCTCTGCCAAGAGGAAGCATTCGAGCCGCTGGGGATCGAGCACGCGTCGCTTGTCTGGACCGAAGAGATCGCGAAGCTCACGGCCACCGGTCACGGCGCCACGTCACCGATGGCGAAAGGCCGGCCGAGCCAGCCCAATATGGCCGCCAGCCTGCACGTCGATGCCAAGAACTACGCCAAGTTCCTGATCGCTTACGTTCAGGGCAAGGGGCTCGCGGAGGCCACCGCCAAGGACATGCTCCGTTCGCAAGGAGCGATTCCCAACGAGCCGAAATCGTCGTTCGGCCTGGGCGTCGCCATCGAAGAGACACCGCACGGCATCCACTACGGTCACGGCGGACGGAACACAGGCTTCACGAGCCTCTCCGTGATGTATAAAGACCTCGGCATCGGGTACGTCTTCCTCGTGAACAACGACGACGCCAGCAAGGTCGAGAACGTCCTGAACGCCTATCTGATCACTGGTAAATCGGGCCTGAAAAGCACCAGACCGATCGCCCACAAATTGGTCAAGATCGATCCGAAGATTTACGACAAATACATCGGCCGCTACCAGATCGACCCCGCAACGATCGTGACCGTGACGCGCGAAGGGGACAAGCTCATGGCCCAGCCGTCAGGCGACGCCCGGGTCGAACTCTTCCCCGAGTCGGAAGCCGTTTTCTTCCTCAAGCCGACCACAGACGCCACAGCCACGTTCGTGAAGGACGCGAACGGAAGCGTCAGCCACGTCGTCCTGACGCGCGACGGCCGAAAAACCGAGGCGAAGCGGCTAGAGTGACGACCGTTCCGCAAGAAATTCAGCGAAAAAGTCATTTCCCGCGAGTCGGGGCCGGCATCTCCGCGGGGAAGTCGCCGACGATGCTGCCCAGCATCTCCATAGCGTCCATTCGTACCTGTGGATCTTTGGAACCGAGCTGGCGAATCAGGATCGGGGTGACCTTGGCCAGATCCGGCGCGTTCAATTCCCGGATCCATTCGAGGGTTTTATGGCGTCGGTCGAGCGGCACCGCGAGGTCCTCAATCAATCTCAGCAGGGTCGGCAAGGTGCGCGGGCTTGTTGTACCCTCAATCCTCGCAATCGCGATGGCCGCTATTCCGCGTTCCTCAGGAGTTTTGCCGTTCAGCAACCGCTCCAGCGCCGGCAACGCGGGACGTGCGCGAGGCCCGGCGGCCACCAGGCAGTCAACCACATCCGGATGGATCAACAAGTCGTCCTCGCCGAGCAGGCTCGAAAGGACAGCAATCGCTCGATTCTGCACTTCCGGGCTGGCGGAATTCACAGCCTGGAGGATCGACAGCCGATCGCCGATCGGATCCCGGCTTCCGATCAGGGCGACCAGAGTCCTTCCGGCCGCGCCGTCATTGGCTCCGTTGATCTTTAACAGAGCGCGCGCCGCCGCGAATCGTACGTCTCGGTCGGAATCGCCGGTTGCCGCGACAAGGTCCGCGGCCGCCTCCTCGTCGGCGCCTAGCTTCTCGAGCGCATCGGCCGCCGCGACGCGGGTCGGACTTGCTTTGTCCTTCAAGAGAGCTCGAAGAGCGTTGATGCTCCGCGCCCGTAAGTCCGGGGTCATGCCGTCGCCGTATGTGATCGTCGGCACGGCCGCCGCCAAGGGACATACGCTGGGATCGAATGCGGCCAAAGGCAAGTGCGGCCTCGAAACGGATCAATTCGTCCGGCGTCGCTCGCCGCCGCGATCAAGACGGGCACCATCACATCGCGGGCCACGTCGAGTTCGGTCAGATGCCGAAAGGCGGGGATTCGCAGCTCGGAATGAGAGTCGCGGGCCGCCTCGAGCAAATACGGCACAACGGCTTTCGAGCGATCGCGCACGAGGGCATCTAGCGCCATTTGGCGGACTTTCGGAATATCGCTATGAAGCTCGGCGATCAACGCCTGCTCGTGTTGCCGCAACGACCGCTCCGTCAGATACGCCGTGATCGCCGGCTCATGGATCGTGAATTCGGCGAAGATCGTAACCAGAACGCTTATGACCACCGTCGTGTAAAACAACGGCCCGAACATTTTTCTGCGTGGTCTGGACATGACTACCCTCCGATCAGCGGCAGGCCGGCCAATCTGTCAAGTGGTCAATATCGCAAAAATCTGACACTTGTACAAGGCGATGGAATAACCGTCAAATGGCGAACACCACACGCTTGACGGACCCGGCGAACTCGTCGAAGCTGAGGGCGATGTGGCAGCGAGATGAACACGAAGCCCTTACGGACGCGAGAAGTCACATGTGCCGAAAACTTGTTGGCGGGTTATTCGCCGTGGGCTTGCTGGTTACCAACATCGTGCCGAGCCCAAGAAAAGGACGATATCAGGGAGTTGAAGCTCCGCGACTGGAAGCCGCGCTCGATGCTGGTCACCAAGGTGACCGAGGTTTCCAAGCCGGCCTTCCCGGTCATCGACGTGCATAACCATCTCGGCGGCGGAAAGGCGACTCTCACTCCCGAGCGCGTCAAGCACTACATCGACGGAGATGGACGCGGCCGGCGTCCGCACGGTGGTCAACCTCGACGGCGGTTGGGGGCAGAGACTCAAAGAGACCCTGGCCGCGCTTGACGATGCCCACAGCGGCCGATTCCTCACCTACGCGCTCATCGACTTTTCCGGTATCGATAATCCCGACTGGTCGGATCGGGAATCGTCGCGATTGCGCGAGAGCTTCGAAGCGGGAGCCAAGGGACTCAAGTTTCACAAGACACTCGGGCTAGGCGTCCGATATCGGGACGGCCGCTACATGCCGGTCGATGACCCGAAGCTCGACCCGATCTGGGAGGTCTGTGCCCAATACAAACGGCCGGTCGAAATCCACACGGGCGATCCCGGTGCCTTCTTCACACCACTCGACCGGTTCAGCGAGCGCTGGCATGAATTGAACGAGCATCCCGAGTGGCTGTTCCACGGCAAGGGGCACCCCAAGCGCTCCGATCTCCACGCCCAGCGAATGAAAGTCGATCGCCCGGCACCCGAACACCACGTTCATCTGCGCCCATCTGGCCAACGACGGCGAAGACCTCGCCGAGGTCGGGCGCTGGCTCGACGCCTATCCGAATATGTATGTCGACATCGATGCCCGCATCTCGGAGCTCGGCCGGCAGCCCTATTCGGCCCGCAAGTTCTTGCTGAAATACCAGGACCGCGTCATGTTCGGGACCGACACTGCGCCCAACCGTGCGGCGTACCGAATCTATTACCGGTTCCTCGAGACCGACGACGAGTACTTCGACCCCGCCGGCGGCCACCATCCGCAAGGTTTCTGGATGATCTACGGTGTGTTTTTGCCCAAGGACGTGCTCGAGAAACTGTACGTCAAGAACGCGGAACGGTTACTCTCCGGCTTGAAACCCGCGAAGGATTAACGGCGGCACCGCCGCTCGAGCCGAGTCGATGGGGCGGACCGGCCGGGACGCGGCCGGATGAGAGCGTGGCCGGCACAAGGACGGCGTGTGAAGTCAAGGAGCCCTTGAGCGTGGGTAGCGCGACGGGGCATCGTGGATCGCGCTCCCACACAAAGAAGGGGCCGACCTGGATGCGACGGATGAAGCCAAGCTCCGGCAGGGTTTCGCTCAAACCGGGGATCTGGGGCGTATCGGAGGTATTAACGACACAGCGCACACTGCCGCTCGTCAGTCGAACGAGAAGCCAGATCGATCGAGGCTCAGCCATTTTGACCGACTCGAAGACCGGGTAGAGCCAGTCGTCGTAGACGAGGTCTGGACGACCGTTGAGTCGGTTGTCACCGGGGCGGTCGACGAAGAAGAATTGTTGGCGAGGCGTCTTCATTCGGTCGAAAATCATCTCCTTGGCGACGTTCTCGACGTATCGACGACTCACGGGTGAGTAGAGGATGAGGACCGGGTTAGCCAACGTGATCAGCGAGGCCAGCACGAGCGGCACGAGCGCGCGAGGCAAGGCCACGTTGGCGAGGGCCCGTTCGAGGGCGCGCGCCGTCAGGATACAGCGCGAAAACCACCGCCTGGATCGCATAGTTCACCCAGGCACCCGTGCTCGCGCGGCAGAGGACCACGACCAGGACGAGCTCGGCCGCCATGAAGAGCCAGAGGGCGGCGGCGAGCCGGTCGCTTCCCGCCGGTCGCCGTTCGAGTCGGGCGCAGAGCGGGATGAGCAGAGTGGTCGTCGTTAATACGGCGATCACCCACAACGCATGAAGAAGATCCGTCGACACAACCTCCATACAAGCCCTGGCGCCGACGACCAGGCCGATGCAGCAGGTACCCACCACGGCAACGGCTGCTCGATCACGACCGGGCCGGTTCCAAATCAGGATCAAACCGGCGGCCGTGAGCAGGAGACTCACACCGCTGCTTCTGCCGATGATCGCGAGAATGACGATCAGAAACGCGAAGCCAGTCGGACGGGTGGATGCGTCCAACGTTTGCCGCGGCGACGAAGATGGCCCGCGACATCCGGCCCTGTGTCAGCACCTCTTCGGTGCCGTACACCAGAAACACGATGGCCAACGCCAACAGCAGGCCGCGGGCGATCAGCCGCAAAGCGGATTGGTCGCGTCCAGACGCCACGAGCAGCCAAACGGTGCTGATCGCCGCCACCACCACGAAGTGCTGTTTGACACAGGCGGCAAGTGCGAACGCAGCGAACGCGGCCAAAAGCATCACGCCTCGTCGCCGTTTCGAGCGGACGACCTTCATGATCAGCAGCAGACCGGTCGTCTGGAGCGCGACGCCCATCATGTCGGGCCGCACGGAATACGGCTGGGGATCGAGCAGTGGCGTGGCCGCGATCAGCAGCACGGTCCACCAGCCTGCGATCGCGGGAGCTCCATCGAGCCGAGCGAGCCGGAAAGCAGCGATCAGCGTGACCACCAGCCCCAGCATCGACAACGACCGGCCCGCCACCAATGCCGCCAAAACCGGGTCCATCCCGGCACGGACCAGGGGCCAGGCTGTCAGCGCGGTCACGCGATAATACAAAGGAGCATGGATCAAGACCCAAGGATTGTCACGGCCGAATGGCCCGTAGAGCTCCCGGGGACTCCGGTACAACTGCCGGGCGACCGACATCAAAAGCGGCGTCTCGAGCGGCCTCCGTGTCCTCCGTGCTGAAAGCCAGCTTGGCGCCGAGCCCGATGGCGAAGGCCGTGGCAACCAACAGAATCGCCGTGACCCAGGCCCTGCCCCAAAAAGCAACCTGTTGATCTGGTGCGGAAGGATCGTTCATCCATACGGCTCCGTGCAGCCAGCTCGGCCGTCGCGTCGGAAATTGTTGCAGACATCGTTCCAAAGAATAAGGGAAGGGCACTGCGTTCCACCGGTTTCGGTCGCGGCCCCGTTCGCCTCGTAAGATCATCGTCTATCGCCGCTCCACGACAAAGGGGACCCTGTCGCATGTCGCGCACGTCTCGAAGTGCCGGAGTGATCGACGGTGTTGTTCTCGGTCCTCCATTCGCGTAGATTGAAGGTTTGGTTGACTGGCCGCTGCCAGTGACGGCGGTCACTCCCCGTCATCAAGATGATGTCCGTGCCGCCTCAAGGATGCCGTCGAATGCAGGAGTTCGTATCTCAATGAGTTCTGCAGTGGTGACCGTTCCCCGCGACGCGACGCGGGGGACCGATCTCTATGCGCCGAGCCGCGAGTTATGGCCGCTTCCCACCTTATGGCGATCGCTGCCCAGGGCTTTCGTCGATCGGGTCGCGGGCCGACTGGTCCCGGACCGCCATGGCGGATAGCACCGGCGCTCGGTTGACTTATGGAGAGACGCTCATCCGTGCTTTGGTCCTGGGGCGCGTGCTCGCGCGAAACTGGGGAGCCGCGGAGCGTGTTGGACTGATGGTTCCACCGACCGTTCCGGCGGCCGTGGCCAACATCGCGGCGTCGCTCTGGGGCAAAGTGCCGGTCAATCTCAACTACTCGGCTAGCCAAAGTCTGGTGAACTCCTCGATCGACCAGTGCGACATCTCGCACGTGCTGACCTCGGCCAAGGTGCTCGATAAATTCAAGATTACGCCCAAGGGCAAGCTGATTCTCTTGGAGGAAATCCCCCGGCAAGTTCGACTCGCCGATAAGCTATGGGCCGCCGCTGTCGCCAAGCTGGTACCGCTGGGGGCATTTGGTGGATTTGTGCCGGGACTTCGCGGCGACCACCTCGACGCCGAAGCGACCGTGATCTTCAGTTCCGGATCAACCGGCGATCCGAAGGGGGTCGTTCTTTCTCAACGCAACATCCTGAGCAACGTCCGCCAGATCGAGCAGCAGGTTTACATGAGCCGCGACGATGTGCTCCTGGGAATCTTGCCGTTCTTCCACTCGTTCGGATTCACCGTCTCGATCTGGACCGCGCTTTGCCTGGGCAAGAAAGTGATCTATCACTTCAACCCGCTGGACGGCCGAACGGTCGGCAAACTCTGCGAGGAGCACAAGGCGACGATCTTGACCGCCAGTCCATCATTTGCGCGGATCTATTTGAAGAGTTGCGAGCCCCGACAGTTCCGGACACTGACCCACTTGATTCTGGGCGCTGAGAAGCTCAAGCCCGAGTTGGCCCGCGATATCAAGGAGGCGCTGGGGATCGATCCCGTCGAGGGATACGGCTGCACTGAATTGTCTCCGATCGTCGCGGTGAACGTGCCACGCGACGTTGAGCTGCCAGACGGTCGCGTGATTGCCGGCAACCGCCTGGGAACGGTCGGTCTGCCGGTGCCCGGCACCGCGATCAAGACGATCGATTGCGACACCGGGGCGGACCTCCCCACGGGCGCCGTGGGCATCATCGCAGTCAAGGGGCCTCAGGTCATGGTCGGCTACCTGAAGCGCCCCGACGAGACCGCCCAAGCAATCAAGGAGGGCTGGTACGTCACCGGCGACATCGGGTACCTTGATAGCGACGGGTTTCTCAAGATCACCGACCGAGCCAGCCGGTTTTCCAAGATCGCCGGCGAAATGGTTCCTCATGTCGGGATCGAGTCAGCGATCATGGACGTGACCGGTGTCGACGAACATCACGTGGCGGTGACGTGCGTGCCCGATCCGAAGCATGGCGAACGGCTCTGCGTGCTCTACACCGATCTGGGGATGTCTCCCGCCGACGTCCACGGCCGCCTCAGCGCGGGACCACTGCCCAAGGTTTGGATCCCCTCGGCCCGGGACTTCATCCATGTCGGGGAGATCCCCATCACGGCAACGGGTAAAGTCGATTTGCGTCAAATCCGCCAAATCGCTCTCAACCAAACGGCTGGTGCGGAAATCACGCGTAGCGGCTGAGAATCGAAGGTTTGATTGATATTCGGCGTCCAGTGTCCCGCGTTCGGTGTTCAATAGTCGGTGGTCGTTACTCGGTGTCCACTGCTCGGCAATCGGTATTCCGTATTCGGTGATCGGGTTCAGTGATCGGTGATCGGTGTTTCGTTCGCGCATGCGAGGTTTGTGGACGGACAACGGAAAACTGAAAACAGAGCATGGGGATAAGTCCATGGAGATTTTGCTCAGGGTAACGGGAGGTCCCCACCTCGGCCAGGAATACGTGATCGACCGCCGCGATACGTACACGGTCGGACGATCGTCGAGGGTGCAGTTCCCCGTGAACCTGGACCTCATGTTGTCACGCGAGCATTTCAAGCTCGAGAGCCAGTTACCACTCTGTCACCTGATCGATCTGGGAAGCACTAACGGGACCAAGGTCAACGGATTGCGCGTCGAGCGGGTGCTGCTGCGTGAGGGCGATGTCATCCAGGCCGGAGACAGCTCGTTCATCGTCCATTTTGCCGAGGACACGGGAGCCGAGATCTACACCACCTGCGCGGGCTGTGGCGGTCGAATACCGATTGCCGAGCGACCTTCGACCGGATCCTGTTTGAGCCACGATCAGAAGGAAGTTCGGCTGTGCCAAGAATGTGAAGCGCGCCGGCTCAAGTTCCCGAAGACCGATCCCGACTATCTGATCGAAGAATGGATCGGCGGCGGCGGCATGGGCGAAGTTTTCCGCGCACAGCAACTTTCGCGAAACCGCCCGGTCGCCATCAAGATGATCAGCGCAAATTGCGTACTCGGCGAGAAAGCCAACGGATACTTCCGCCGCGAAATCGAAGTCCTCAGAGACCTGTTGATGCCCAGCGGCCAGATTCACCCCAGCATAGTCGCCTTTTACCAGCTATTCCAAATTGATTCGCAGTACCAACTGGTGATGGAGTACGTCGACGGTAAGAACGCACTGGAATGGACGAGGGCGTTGAATCGGCCGTTGCCAATCGCCAGCGCCGCTCAGATCGGCCGTCATTTGCTATCGGCCTTGGACTATGCGCATTCCAAGGGTTACGTACACCGCGATGTGAAGCCGTCGAACCTACTGGTCATGGGGCCGGTCCACCGTCCTCGCGTCAAGCTTTCCGACTTCGGCCTTGCCAAGAGCTTCGCCGATTCCGGGTGCTTCACCACCCTCACCCGCCAGGGTGACATCGGCGGATCGATCGGTTTCATCTCGCCGGATCACATTCGCGATTTCAGTGACGTGCGCGAGCCGGCCGATATTTATAGCGCGGGTGCCACCTTGTTTTACCTCTTGACCCACAAATACCCCTACCTCGGTTTCGACCCGCGCCAGCCCGATTCATACACTATGATCCTCCAGCATCCCCCAGTCCCTTTGCGAGCCTATCGGACCGACGCACCGGAAGGACTGGAACGTGTCTTGCTCAAGGCCCTGCAAAAACAGCCCCGCGACCGCTGGAAATCGGCCCAAGCCATGGCCGATGCCCTCCGGCCCTGGCTCGTCCCATCGTCATGAACGACCGGCCATCGCGCACACTGAAGCCCTGGACGACGCCTTGCCTCCCCTCGGTCGCGAGTCGGCCGGGAAAATCCGTGTGTACGATCCGGCGTGGTCTGCGGTATTAGACCTATGGGAAAGACGATCATGGGCGATTTCAGCGATCCGGACAACCTACTGGGCCGAGCTGGCGGAGGTGACCAGGAGGCGGTCGCAGCGCTGTTCGCGATTCATCGCTAGCGCCAATCGCTAATAGCTAAGCGCGGCTCCGGTAGGGCCTGGAGTTTCCGGGCCGCGGCGTCCGTCAGGTGGACGACATCCGTCGGAGTGGGGTCGGATCGCCCTGGCAGATGAACGCGCCCCAGACGAAGGGGTCTGGGTACCGCGCCCTCAGGGCGCGCTGGGCCCCGCGCAGGGCCTCGGCGCGCGCCGGTTCCCGCCAAGACCCGACGATAGAAGTCCACCATCAGCTCCCGGGTCGGATCGTCGGGCACCTTCCAGAGACTCATCACAAGCGTCCGCGCCCCCGCCAGCACGAATGCCCGTCGCAGGCCGAAGACCCCTTCGCCGACGTGGATGCGGCCCAGGCCGGTCTCGCAAGCTGAAAGGACGACCAGCTCGGTGTCGAGCAGGTCCAGCCCCGACACGTCCTCCGCGGTCAACAGGCCATCCTCGGCCTCGGCGGGCGGCTCGCCCCTGCGGAGCCATGTATTGGCGCCGGCGAGGGCCAGGCCGGAACGGAGCAGCGGATTCTCCGGAAGCGGTCCCGCCAGGCGGGCCCAGACAGGTGCCGGCCCGTTCGGCGCCCCCGCGTCCTGCTGGTCTTCGAGGAAGAAACCATGGGTGGCCAGGTGTAGGATCTGCGGCGAGCGGCATTCCGCCTTCAGCCGGCCTTCCTGGGCCTCCGCATCGAGCCAGGGAGAGACGCCCAGGAGCCCGGCCACCGCCATGCCCTCTTCGCGCGTTCCCGGCAGCCGGTCGAAGCGGTAGCCATCCCTGTCCCGAGTCAATCCGTGTGCCCGAGGGCCCATCGCTTTCGTCGCACGGTGCGTCGGCCCACCATCGAGATCGAAATCCGGATCGGCAAGAACCAGCGGCGACCCAGGCCGCTCGGCCGGTTCGGCGCCTAGCCGGATCAGGTCGCGTCCGCAGCTCACGTAGCTGATCCGGTAGTCGTCGATCAGGTGGCGGCCCTGGGCGCTCGGCAAGACCTCGAACGGGAGCCGGGCCAGGTCGCCATCGGGCGCGATCAGCACCCGGTTCCGGCCTTCCAGGTGGGGCACGAGCGGACCGAAGACCGCCGAGCCAAGTGCCGGGCCGGCCGCGGTCGCGGCCTCCACGGGCCGTTCCTCGGGCTTCCGGGCCATGTCCCGGCTGGTCCCATGGGAGGACTCGCCAAGGACCTCGGAGCGGAACGCGGAGATGAGCCGGTCGATCTCCACGGCCTCCCCGAGGTCGACCAGCCGTACACGCGCGGGTCCCGGCCGAGGACACGACGAAGGCCAGGTAGCGGGCCGGGCTCCAGACCCGCACGCCCCGGGTGAAGGAGGCCGGGAAGTCGAGCGACGAGAAGCGGACGAACTCGACGAGGTGCGCGTCGGCGTGGAGCTTCCGGGCCACGGCCTCGCGGTCCACGGCCCGGAGCTGCCGCTCCAGGTTCATCTCGGGGATCTGTCGCGCAAGGTCCGCCTCCAGCTCCTCCTTCTGGCGCTCCAGCCGCGCGAGCGGATCCTCATAGCCGGTCCCCAACCGCGGGCCCCGGCCGGCGAGCATCTCGTGGGCGATCCGGGCCCGGAGGTCGGTCCACTCGCGAAGCTGGTTCCGGAGCTGCGGGTATCGGCCGCCGAGGACGGCGTCGCGCTGGGTGCCGATCGCCTCGGCGCCGATCGCCTTGCGTCGCAGCGTCAGGTCCAAGGCCGAGCCCACCGCGTCGGGTACGTCGTCGAGGTGCTGCACCACCAGGGAGAGGTACTCGTCCAGGTTGACCCGTACCCGGTCGAGGAATTCCGCGCGCTGGCGTTCGGTTCCGACGGAGCAGACCAGCCCGATCATCTGGTCGTCGATCGCCGCGGCCTCATTCAGCAGCCCGAGCGCGGCTCGGGGCATCTCCCTCGGCGGCCTGGCGGATCGCCAGCCGGTGCAGGCAGGCGTCGTAGAGGCCGTAGACGCGCCAGCTCCATTCGAGCTCGACGAGCCCTTTCCCGCCGAAGTGAAGGTGCAGCGCGTCGCGACGGATCAGGCTATCCATCTCAAAGGTTTTCCGCGTGCGGACCGCGGCCCCCTGCACATCGCGAAATGAGACCAGCCGGGACCGGCGCCAGGGCACAAAGTAGCTCATCAGGAGCCCGGCGGGAACGACCCGGATACGGAACAGCTTCTCCGGAAACTCGAGCCAGAAAACCAGGACGTTGAGCGCGGACATAGCCAGGCAGATGGCATTGGCGATCATAAAGCGTTCGAGGAGCGGCTTCTTCCCGAAAACCAGGACCAGCGGCAAGCAAACCATCCACCAGATGGCACAGACGCCTGCCAGACGGCGAACATCGGCCTGCGCCGACCGGGACGTTGGGCTCGCCCTGGACGGCCCGGAGCAGCCCCTCCGCCGTCGCGGCACGGCGGCCCGCGCGGGGACGGCTGAGGGCGTCCAGGTCCACGGACTGGCGCAGGGCCTCGATGAGCTGCTCGCTGCCACCCAGGTCGTTGGAAATACGCAGGAGCACCCGGTCCCCCTCGCCGCGGAGCACCAACTGATTATTAAAGTTTCGGAACTCGACGCGACGCAGCCGAGCGAACTCGGCCCGCTGCTGGGCCGAGAAAGGCCGGCGACGAGTGACCCCGTGGGCGTCGATCTCGACGCGCTCGAAGAGCTGCCTCAGCGCCAGAAGGGCCGCAAGCAGGAGACACACCGAGAACGCGGCGAGGAACAGCACGAAGGGTAGCCATCCCGGCGAGTTCGCGTCCCCGGCTACGGCGAGGACTAGAGCTATCAAAAGCATGCCGAGCCCCAACCCTCCGAAGATCAGCGTCCCCACGGCGTAATTCTTGGCCACCGGGCCCGTCCGGCGGAGCACCGCCGGCGCGAAATCGGAGGCCGGCGGCGGCCCGTAGGTCCTCCCCGGCGCGGCGGGCGGCGAGGCGGGCGGACTACCGGGCCTGGCCAGGGGCGGCGGGTTTAGCCGGGAGGTCCGGGCGATCAGCAGGCCGAGGATTGTGTCAAAGTCTCTTTGCGACAGCTTCCTGCGGGCGATCCTGAAGGACCCGCGAGGGGACATAATCGCGATGTATTCAACGGCGCTCGATGTTCCTTTCGAGGTCGCCAGGTCCAGGATCTCCCCATAAGGTACGAACTCCTCCTGCACCGCGTCCGCGTCGCGGGGTGCGCGGAGGCCCGTCGGGCCCAGCGCGATGGTCAGGTCCGGCTGCCTCGCGGTCTTCCAGGCCAATCGAGCAGAGAAGACCCCCAGGGCTCCGAATAAGAAGAACCCGACCCAGAGCGTGAACGAGGTGGTGAGCTTCGGTCCTTCCGGCCCAGCGCCTCCAACGCGCGACGGCGAGGGTCCGGGACCCCGTGAGTGCCGCGTAGAAGGCGTCTCCGGCCAGGCCCAGGAAGAGCAGGGCGCTGACCCCGGGGGCGATCCATTCGGCCCATGAGTAGCGGTAGGGAAAGCGATGGGTCTCTCGGTCCGCGTCGTGATCCATGGTCGTACCCGTGCGAGACTATTCCGCAGCCCAGTGGGGATCCATCCGGCCGGCCCGGTCACGGCTCATGATCGAGCTCCAGCACGACGACCGGCGCCTCATTCGGCTTACAGAGCTCCCTGGAACGGCGATCAGCTAGTCGACCACCTCGAAGAAGACCAATCAAAATCCTACCATTGAGCTCAACGCGCTTCTATGCTCCCGCATTGACCCGCGCGAAATCCTGCCGACGAAGCCGTCGCGAAAGGGTCAGCTCCGAGTTCGGCGTGATCCGGTCAAGGTGACCAAAAAGGCCAAGGGCAAGTGATGCCAAACGCTAACGAGAGCTTACGGCTTCGGGCGGTAATCGCGCGGATCAATGCAAGCGTCGTGGGTCGCTTGTTCAATCGGACACCAGTCCGTGTGATTAACACTACAACGCTAGCGGACTATTGGCCCTTTCGCGAGCCTTCTTCAGAGTCACGTCGGAAGTGCCTTTCTGGGAGCCAAACGGCACATGACAGCCAACAAGACATTGGCCCTGTAGCTGAGAATTCTGGCGTTCGTCCGACGCATCGATGATCGGTTCGAGAGTAAGAAAGCAGGAAAGTACCTGCGCCCTCATAGCTAAAACCCATATTATTGATACAACTCCCTGAAAAAGAAGGAGTTACAGAAAGGCGATCTGCGAGTCGCTCTCGACGCAAGTCATCGAGTTCTTGAGAGGCCATATTTTCCGCTAGCGAGCTTTCGCGAAACGAGCGAGCCTGAATACGCCGCCGCCTACGCCTTCATCGTGGCAACCGCCGACAACGCCGAGCACGAAGGGGAAGCCCCCTCCCGCGTTGTCTTGAAGCACCAGAGGAGCCGACACGGCGAGACGAAGGACATCGCCTTGACGTTCAACCGAAAGCGCCAACGGTTCACACCGGCCGAGCCCAAAGCGCCAGCACCGCGGGCCGACAAAGGCAAGCTCCAGGCGGCTCTCCGCGCAATGTGGGACAAAGCTCGACTGGCTCAAGACGGCGAGGGTGCGGATTGAGCGTCGACAAAAAACCGACCGCCAGACGGAAGACCTCAAAGCGCGACTCTCGGCTTCGCTTCGAGATGCTCAACGCCTTCGTCGATACCGGCATGGCCGACCTGAGTCGAGCCGAACTGGCGGTCTGGCTCATCCTTTACCGCGACACCAAACGGGACGGGACCGCCCGGGCGTCGCTCGACGACCTGGCTCGGCGAGGTGGAATTGATCGTCAAACGGCAAGCCGAGCGGTCGGCCGACTGGCTCGACGGAAGATGCTCAGGGTTATCCACCACGGGGGATTGAACAGCGGACCTTCGACTTACCGAGTCTTCCCTTACCCGATGGAGTAAGCTCCAGTTAGGAGCGGGAGTTATGGGCCGGCGAGTTGATAGCGGCGCGGGTCAAGTAGATCGACGTCTTACAATTCCTTTCAACGAGAAGGAACTAAACGGTGCAGGTTGGTCTCATTATGTGCGAAAGCCATTCCGTGCGTTGGGATTACAGCTTTTTTCGCGATTCGACGATGGACAGCCGCCGAGGGTAGTGCGTCGGGCTTATCTCCGCGAGAATGGACGAGCTTTCTTTGGCTCGACTTCCGAACCTGTTCGTGGTATGCCTTGCATGTGGAAACTGGGTGAATCTCTTTTTCGACGTGAGTTCTTCTTGCCACTATGACCCCCGCGTTGGCAAGCTATACAGTCGCAGGCTACTAGCGCCGCCGTGGGATGCTTCAGTAGTTGCGAGTCGGCTTTGGCGCCGGAGGTCAAGCATGGATGCGCTCGAATTTGGCTCAACAGAGAGGGGGTACGCCATGACTGTCGCCGAGAGATCTGCTCAGAAGAGAGATCAAATCCAGAAGCTCGGCGAACGGATTCGCACAATCCTGACGCAGGGCGGCGGCCCCTTGGATCTTCCTGAGATCGAGTCGCGCCTTAGCCAACAGCGACGCAACGAGACTCCGCCGCCGAGCGACAGCCTGAACACCTTCGACGTGAGAGACGCCGTCTACTTCCTGGTAAGGCGGGGCGAAGCCAGCTACACAACGGCCGGCGAGATTCAGCGCGTCGAAAGCAAGTGAGAGCGATTGGTCCCAGCCTATTTCGAGGCGTCGATGCCAAACGAGCGGGAGGCGCGGCAAGGTCAGCCGAATCATGCGAAGAAGGATACGAGACAGCCGTTCCAAATTGATCGTGATCGGGTTCTCTACTCCATGGCCTTCCGTCGATTAAGTGGCGTTACTCAGGTCGTCAGCCCGGGGGAAGGCGAGATATTCCACAATCGGATGACCCACTCGCTGAAGGTGGGGCAGATTGCGCGACGTTTCGCAGAGAGTCTCGCCACGGACTTCAGGGAAATTGTGGAGGAATGGGGCGGACTCGATCCAGAAGTCGTCGAAGCGGCAGCGCTAGCCCACGACCTCGGGCACCCCCCGTTTGGACACATTGCCGAGAAGGAACTGGACAAGCTTATAGAATCGGAACTCAAAAAGAGCCTCAGGGGAGCCAAGGCGAAGAAGGACCAGGAATACGAGGTGTGCTGGTTCAGCGTGAATGGGACAGACGACGTTGCTCGCTAAGCTAGTCGGTGATGACAAATACTGTGAATGGATTTATCGCTTTCGGGCCAATCCCGGGATGCCGAGGGGCGGCATCCTGCCGCCCTTCCCGGTCTTGGCACCCGGGTCGGCGCTCGGGTCGCGTCCCCGCGTTGCCCTATCCTCCGCCCAGGTTCCCCAGTGTACCCCAGGTCGGGCGCGGGCAAATCCCTCGTCTGTCGATTGGGGACCGATCTCCTGGCGAGTCGTTCGCCGGGCCTGAGCCGCCGCCAGCTTTCCTCGCCGGTCGGCCCAGATCTGCTCCGCTCGACCCGCCAGCTTGTCGGCCGGCGTCACGTAACCGATGGCGCTGTGCAGTCGGACCGTGTTGTAGTGGGCGACGAACTCGGCGACCAACCGCCGAGCATCCTCCAAGCTCAACGGCGTTTTGACTCGGATGCACTCTCCTTTCAGGGTCTTGAACCATCGTTCCATCTTGCCGTTGCTTTGCGGATAGTAGGGAGATGTTTTGACGTGAGTCATTCCACATATGCGGATAAACTCCTTGAAGTCCCTGGCAATGAACTGCGGGCCGTTGTCCGAGATGATCCGAGGCCGCTGGCCGGCATACTGCTCGCGAGCCCGCTGGATGATTATCTCCACCTCGGCTTCGGTCATGGTCTGGCGGATCTCCCAGTGAATGATCAACCGACTGTAGCCGTCGAGGATGCTGCACAGGAAGAAAAATGTCCCGCAGATGTTGATGTAGGAGACATCGATGTGCCAGTGCTCGTGAGGCCGCAGTGGCTGCTCGAAGCCTCGTCCCTTCCGGGATGGCTTGCCACCTCGGGGAGCCAACTTGCCGGCCGCCTTGAGGACGCGGTAGACGCTGGAGGGGCTGACGGCCACGATGTCGGCGTCGAGCATCATGTACGCCAGTCGCCGGTATCCTTCCAGGGGATAACGGTCGTGGAAGGCGATGATCGCGGCCTTCTCCCAATCCTCGAGCCAGAAGTCGCGGGGGATGCGACCGTTGTGCTGATTGGGTGTGCCCACTCGTCGTTTCCAGCGGTCGAACTTGCTGCGAGCCATTCCTAGCCAGCGGAGCAACCGCCAGACCGGCAGGCCCGTGCGACCCGCCCAGCGGTTGAGGAACTCGACGACCGCATCACGAAGCGACTGGGGAACCCAGGCTCCGTTCAGAGTTCCCCAAGATCTTTTTTTAGCTTGATATGTTCCTCCATGAGTTCCGAGAGGACTTCGTTCTTGCGCTGGAGCTTCTGCTCCAGGAAGGTGATTCTCCGGTCTTTGGCGTCGACCGCTCGCCGGGCGCGGGGCTCAAAGGCCGCAGACGGCGTTCTCGAAGAACTCCTTCTGCCAGCGATAGAACATCGTGGGATGGATGCCATGCTGGTCACAGAGATCAGAGACAGGCTTGTGTTCGAGGAGATGGAGCCGAAGAATGGCAACCTTCTCCGGAACCGTGAAACGCTTTCGGGTTTTCTTGGCCATGGGGAAATCTCCGCTCGAAGTTGTAGCTTATTCGAGCAGACGATTTGTCCCATTTCAACTGAAGCGAAACAGAGCGAGCCTTGATTTACAAGACACTCGTGATTACGGGGCTTCGAAAAAACGAATTGGCGACCCTGACCGTTGCTCAACTCCGGCTCGACGGGCGCACCCTTACCTTGAACTCGACGCGATCGACGAGAAGAACCGCGAAGGGAACAGCATCATGATCCGGCCCGACCTGGCGAATGACCTTAGAGCGTGGCTCGCCGACAAGCTGGCTGCACTCCAGACGGAAGCCCTACGCCGGGCTGAGCCGATTCCGAGCCGACTGCCTGGCGACCATCGGGGCTTCGAGGTTCCGTCCGGGCTAGTTCGAATCTTCGATCGAGACCTCAAACTTGCCGAATCTCGAAGCGCGATGAGCGAGGACGTACGCTCGACGTGCATGCACTGAGAACGACTTTTGGTACGCTCTTGGGCAAGGGCGGAGTGCCGTTGCGAACGACCCAAGCCGCGATGCGACACTCCGGTGCCCGACGAGCGGCGGAAGGCCCGGTCTGCGATGGTGTGTGAGCCGTCCAGCCGTTACTACCGCATGATGACCGGCAGCCCCCGCATGCCGATCTTCATCGAACAGCGGATTTAGGCCCAGGAGTAGTTCTACCATTACATGGACGGACGACCAGGCGGGTATCCGCACGGTCTCAAATCGGCCTGCCCTTTGTTGCTAAGAGGACACATGCCACGAAAACCAGCAGCGAGCTGCCGAAAACAAGTTGAGCGTTTAGCCCTATCCCAGGCATTGCCGCTCGCCTTTGTCCGTCTTCGACGCGGCCACGGCGTTCGATGCGTCGGCCTGGCTGCAATGCCGGCTGATGGCCAGGTTCTTCCAGCTCTTTTGATCGCGTAACCCCCCGCCCGGAGAATGATAGACTGGTGTCAACCAATCGCTCAGAGAGACTGGAAGATGCACGGGAAGGTCCTAGTGGGTGCAGGAGCGTCCGCCGACGCGGGGTGTGCGATGCCTACGACATGGAGAACTCGCACCGGCGTCGGAACGACGAATCGCTTGACGGCGATCGTTGGCGAGTAGTCAGAAGCCTTTCAAGGACTTGAAGATAAAGGCTTGTGCAGAATGAATAGCTAGCTTAGAAGCAATTCCGCGATGCCGCCGGACACGTCGTATTTCTTCTCGAATTTCCGTGCAGCGCTGAGAACAACGAAATGCATGAACACATTCGGCAGAAACTCGAGAAAATCGACCGCGCCAGGCCGGCCACTCGCTCTTTCCTCTAGGCCCACGACAAGGCCGGACTGATCAGCTACTCTGTTTCCCTCTAAAATCTTCGAAGCTTCGCGATAAAGGCTGTCTATCGCTTCCTTTTTCAAACTTTCTAAGTCCTTTTCAGAAACAGAAACGTGGCTGAGGCAATTGAGACTCTCTTGCAACGCCCGACGTTCAAGCAGCCCTAGATCCACAGTCGCCGAGTCCGCTGCGAGCGCCGGATAAGTCGAAAGTTTGTCTACTTCCACGCGGCGACCGCCCAGAAATGAGTTCAGCTTTTTGTAAAGCTGCTGCTCGCTTTTCCCGTCTGCATCTTGCTGTTTGACAATTTCCCGCATCTGCGGCAGCCAGGATTCCTGCGAAACGCTCATGACTGATCTCCCCCCAAACGAAGGCCCTATATCGATACTCTATCGGGATCTGACACGTCCGGCAATTTTGTTTCAAGATTTCCCGTTGGTATTCGTACGTTGTCAAACGCGCATACAGCCTCTTCAACCACTTTCCGCGGATCGAGGCACACCAGGGTGCTCCAATCGCAATCAGCGAGCGTCGTCTTTCGTTGTCCATCAGAAGTTCCTTGTCCTACCATCACTTTCTCCCAAATAGCCCGAATTACCATTGGCGTCGTTTTATCTGCCCACTCAAGGAGCGCGCTTGTCGTCAAGTGGAACAGCAAGGAGCTTTCGCTCCGTGTGAAAACGACGTCGTGCAAGTTCCACCATGACGAATTCCTTGAACGTTTCACGTTGGATGTCATCGCGACTGGTCCAATCCCAAACCCGCTCGCCAAGCTGGCGGAAGACGCTATTGCTCTGTTCACCTACCATCTCTAACCGTTTGGTAGCCTTTGCTTGCTCCACCTGAGCCTGCTCCAGCTCGTCTGCACAGGCCAACTGTGCTGACGGATTCGCCGCCGCCCTCACCGCAATCGCCTTATCGACTGCAATGCGTTCGCACTGGTCCACCCTCTGCATGCATCGTTGAAATTCGCGTTCGTATCCGGCAGCCTGCGTGCACAACCGGTGAAAATCCCAAAACTGCCAAGGTTCAAGACCAAGTAGGTACGGCAGCCAAACTCGCTGAGCGGTCCCGTACGTGAAATGCGTCACTATGGTAGAACGTGGGCAATTCCATGTTGTGGATGTGGCACGTCCACGTTCCTCTCGGATGCGACATATTTCGCAGTATTCAAGCGAGTTGCTTACGGTGTGAATCAGCTCGTCATCGCCAACAAAGCCGCGGTGCCCCGAGTCACCGAACGGCATCCAGGGCAGCACGCGCACGAACGCATTCCGAGGAACTTGAGCGGCCGCACGTGCTCAAACATACCAGCAAGCCTCACGATCCAGTCGCGGCCGCCTACCTCATTGCGAACTTGGTCGAACAAGTAATTGGGTGAGGTGCCGACCGAGCCGCGCCCATGGGAAACGGGTCTGCAACACACTGCCTACCAGCACAACTCTTGCCAGCTTCAACGCCATTGCTGCGTTGGGCTTCGTGGCCTGGTGCTCCAGCATCGCGCCGGTTAAGAGTGTCCCGAAACTATGCGCAATCACATGGATCACAACCTCGTTCTCCGACTCGGTCTCGCGGCGATCATCTTTGATGATGTTCCTCAGCCAACGTGCCAAGTCTGCGGCCTGTGCAGCGCGCCGATGTGACGCTTCGAACACTCCAACGACCAACAACACTGCGGCTCCGACGACAAAACCCCAAAGCGGCACGGACAGGACGGGTAACAATACCAGCCACATCCCTAACCATGCGCTAAGCCCCAGAAGTGCGATGGGAAAAAGCCAGGTTTTCAACGACCTCGTTAGGCGTCCGTGGTTTCGCCAGAGATCGAGGAAGGAGAGGACGCTCGCGGCTGTGACAACCGACAGCATTAGTAGGTGCCAACCGCTTGCTGGCCAATGCGTTCCCAAGACCAAGCAGACTGGGCCGAGGGCGCAAAACACAAGCAGTGGATACCAAACCCACAGGAGTTCCGCCAGGCTCAGACACATCAAGGTTATGGCCACGGACGGCACGATGCGCATTTCAGGAGGGCCATGACCTAGCGGTCCCCTCAAAATCATCCATAGCAGCGCTGCCCCAACCAGGCAGCACGTTCCTGCTTCTGCTTCTCGGCCATCCACGACGGTGCTACCGTCGGAAGTAAAGGTTCGATGTCTACTTTGGCCTGGCGAACGGACCACAAGACGAGGATAAATCCTGTCGCCGCTGGGCAACCAGTAGCCGAAGATTGCCGCGCGTAGGAACCACCCAGAGTCCTGGAACGTCCGCCCCCTGATTTTCAGGCGTGAGTATGTTCCAAATCAATTCTCCTTTCGGCAGCCGTATGGAGGCCCCAGCAGATCCCCAAACACGCGATTGCCAGAAGCGTAGCGATGGGGCCAAGAAATTGGCAGAGCGAAGCCAAAGTAGCGATACGTACGGTAGCGGTATCCGACACACCGAAAGTGCCGTTCTAGAACGCTGTGCACCTCCTTTTGCCATTCCCCGTCTGAATTGATTCCGTGAACCGTTACAACGAATTGCGGCGTCATCGGTCCGCTCTCTGAGATATCGATTCTCCGTGCACCACTACGCACCTTACACGAGATAGTTTATCTCCGAACTCCCGTGACACAAGCCGTCTGAACCGATCATGAAAAACCGAAACGTATTGCCTGACGCTCACGAGGTCTGAGTAGCCACGGAGCCACGCTCTATGAGAGCGGGGCCTGGACCAGCAGCCAATTGATGAGCGAATACAAGTGCTTGATATAGTGAGGAAAGATTGCGAGGCTTGCGTACGCTTGCTCTCTGCTCAGGCGCTTGCCGGTCGGATGTCCGGCCTCGTTTCTGTGGATACGAAGCATGCCGAAGATGGCGTTAAGGTCGAGGTCTAGATTCTCCTTGAGCTCTCTCGGAAGGCAGCTTTTTAGGTGCCCCTCAACCATTTTAGTCAGTTCGTCGAACTGTACCTTGATGCTTTTGCCTTCGGTCTTCTTCCTGAAACCGTCAGCGCACGGCGGCGTCAGCGCTCGCGCATAGGCATCAATCAAATTCAGAGACGCCCGCTCGGAAGCACATCCAAGCGTGATAGTTGAAGAAAGGAGCGACCCAATGCGGAACGTCGCCAAACTCTCCTCGATGTAGAGCCGGATGATCGGATCAAGTCCTGGCGATTCTGAATCTAATCGTCTTAGATAGCCATCGGGATCATAGGGCGATGCGACCCCGTGCCTTACAAGTTAAATGCCTCGTTCCGTCAAATGGAAGTGGGGAAAGACCTGGAGCCGAAGCTGTCGCCAGGTCGCAAGATGCCTTCGATAATGAGATCCCACAGGATCTCGCCGACGGAATAAAGTCCGGCTCCGCTAGCTCAACGTCGCCGCCAACGTTGATTGCGACTCCGTGAGATGGGCTTGTCGCGTGTGCCGCGTCCGGATCGAGGCCCATTTTGACGGCAATTGCCGCGACGCCGGTCCGAAGGTTGTTGATCTGAAGTGTTGGGTCCTTTTGCGCTGCTGCGAGGTACTCAATCACCACCGAACGTAGTTGTTCATAACCGATTGGCAGTTTACTTAGATGGCGGCTCATGGCGAGTGCCCCAATGTCAGTTTGGCTCTCTGCCCGCCCAGCAAGTTTCCGCAATTCCACGATCGCCGACCAAGGATTTTCGGCCGGCAGCCGGAATTCTGCGTCAGCTAGAGCCCGCCACGTGGGCAACGAACAGGCACGGGGTAGCGATTTCCCCGGCCGGTTTAGTGCAGTTTTTAGTGCACCTTCGATTCGCCCCTCGCCGTAAATCCTTATGCTGCTTCATATGCCCGGCAGGATTTGAACCTGCAACCTCTAGCTCCGGAGGCTAGCGCTCTATCCAGTTGAGCTACGGGCACATCGATCACCACTGATTGCAACCCTCAGGGTCGGCTTTGTCAAGGGCTGAGAAACTTGGCATCGTCGCGACATCAAGGAATCTCAAATCCGAGATCACGCAAGATCGTGGTCAGCGCGATCAAAGGGAGGCCCGTGATGGCCGTGTGGTCGTCGGTCTCGATCTTGTCGAATAGTACGATTCCTCGAGATTCCAGCTTATAGCTGCCGGCGCAGTCAAACGGCTGGTCCGCGGTGACATATCGCTCGATCGCCGCTCGCGATAGCCGGCGCATCCGCAACTTCGTGACATCGGTATGGCGACATGTCTGTTCGCCGCGTATCACAACCATTGCGATGATCAACTCGTGCGACTCTCCGGCCATCGTCTCGAGCTGGTCAACGGCTCGCGCAAAGGTCGCCGGTTTGCCAAAAACTTGGCCCCGGAACGAGACCAATTGATCGCAACCGATGATCGCGGCATCAGGCTCCTCGCGGACGAGGCTCGATGCCTTCTGATACGCAAGTTGTTCCGCCAACTCGCGAGGGTTTGATTCTTCACCCTTCAAGATCGACTCGTCACAGTGCGGTGTCCGGCAGCGGAACGGCACGCCCAGGCGCTCGAGCAGCATTCGCCGGTAGGTCGACGTGCTCGCCAGAACGAGCTTCGAGGCGGGTGCGTATCGCGCCGTATCAGCAATCATGAGGCACCGATTTCAACAGGCGGAACTTTCTTGCGAACGCTCGTCAATACTCGAGAACAAAATGCGCCTCCTCGCCACATAACTCGGCATTCACAGCACATTCGTTACTCTCAACCAGTGAAACCACAGGCGGGCTCATGATACTCACAACTAAGCCGGTTCCGATTAGTCCGTCGTCATGCGTTGCATATAAGTCCAATTGCTGTAATGAGATAAGGCCAGGACGCCTGCTTCGAACCGATCTTGTCGATCAGGCATGTCCCAAATATAAGTCCAATCTCTATAACGAGATGCCGCTAGGCCCCTACCTCGAACCGGTTGTATCGATTATTCCTGTGTCACACGTAAGTCAAAATGATGTAAGGAAATACGACCAAGACCATCGCCTCGGACCGCTTGTATCGATTATTCCTGTGTCACACGTAAGTCCAATTCCTGCAGGGAGATACTGCCAAAACCCGTGCTCCGAACCGGTTGTATCGATTATTCCTGTGTCACACGTAAGTCCAATTGGCGTAAGGAAATACGACCAAGACCTCTGCCTCGAACGGCTTATATCGATTATTCCTGTGTCACACGTAAGTCCAATTGATGTAAGGAAATGAGCGTTTCCGGCGCGGTTCCGGTTATACCTGTGTCACACGTAAGTTTGGTCGCGCCAATGACATACGGCCGAATGAAGTTTTGCCGTCCTACGCAAGTGTGTGCGCTCAGCGCGACAAGAGGTCGTCGTGGCCGACGGACGTCATTCGCCGTCAAGGCGAGGGTTTCGTCATCTCAGCGTCGCCATCGATGTTGTTTCGCTCTGCGATAGAACAGCGCTGGAATCCGCCACTGAACTCGCGTTCGCTCGCTCTGTCGTCGCCTTTCAGTTGGCGAACGGGGGATTCTCGCAGATTACTGAGCGTCAGGAAAGTAATGCGCTCCCCGAGGGCTGTCCCCATACCAACCCGACGCGCGAGCGAGGGGACCGGCTGTGCATCGGCAACCGTCCTTGGCCAGCGTGCCTCGCTTGCGCGTCGGGTTAGTGTGGCTCCCGGCCGCATCTCGCCCGATTTCGACGCAATCGTCTCCGTTCCGCGGACATTACTTTTCTTACCCTCAATAGGCCCGAAAAGGCTTGGCTGGGTTGACAGGTCGCATTGTATCGAAACCGAAGCCACGCCTGATTCCCGGCCGCGGAAATCCGCGATCAATTCTTCGCGATCTCGACGGCGAGCGCCCGCTCGTAATCCACAACGGCGAACCCCCTCGGTCGCTCGACGACCTCATGACCTTCGGATTCGAGCTTGGCTTTTTGAGCCTCGACACCACCCGGATACTTCTGATTGAGGAATCCGCCCGACTTGAGAGTGCGCCAGTACGGAGTCGCTTCTTGCCTGCGCCTTGGCATCGTCCTCGGCCGCGTGGGCGGCGATCCAGGCGAAGATACCGACCGTCAACGGGCATCCAATCGTCGCTCCATGACGCTCGGCCACGATCGCGCGGATCTCCTGGATCGTGATCAACTTGCCCAATGGTACCGTCTTCATGATCGCGTCGACCTCGCGAGGAGTCGGAACGACGACCGTCCCTTCGCCCCATTGTTTCCGCATTGTCGGCCCGATCGGAACCACTTTGGGCAAACCCTTGCTCTGGTCCAACTTCTCGCTCCAGGAAGACCGCTTTTTCGTTGTTCGTGTACTCATCGGTGCGTTCTGTCCTCAATTCACAAAACAAGGAGTGAGATAATGCGAAAAACGGGAGTATGACGCCGGCCCTTGCCAAGGCCCAGCCCGGGTCCGATTCCTCGAACACCATTCGTCCGTTCGCGATTACAGTCGAATCGTTTCCACCAGTTCATCCGGGTGCAGGATGTAGCCGAAGTAAAAGTCGCCGAAAAGCGCGTACTTGGCCGAACTTTCGTCGAAACGCATCGTGTAGACGATGTCTTTCAGGTAGGAAGGATTGCGTCCCCAAAGCGTGACACCCCACTCCCAGTCGTCCAGCCCGGTCGAGGCCGTGATGACCTGGCTGACCCGGCCGGCAAACTTCATCCCGCTGCGGCCGTGCTGTGACATCAGCTCGGCGCGCGTTTCGAACGGCAGGAGATACCAGTTTTGGTCAGACGTGCGCATTTTGCTCATCGGGTAGAAGCAAAGGCAGGGCCAGTTCGGAAACTCCGGAAAGAGCCGTTGCTGGTTCATCGGGCCGAGCCGCTCGGCATACGCCGCGACCTTGGCCTTGTAGACGTTGCTCGCGGAATCAAGCCGTTCGCGGTCGCGGAGGATCTTGGCGTAGGCATCAGCGTCGGGAACGTACTCGGAGACTTCTGTGATCGAGTAGAACGAGTAGGCCGGCGTCAGCGCAGGCCCTAGGCTCGAGGCTTGAATGGCCATCTGAATGTCGTGAATGGCCCGAAGGTCGGGACCGGCCATCACGATACCGAAATCGGCCTTGTGACCGGGGACCGCGAAGCACTGGAGTTGTTCGGGCGCGCCAGGAGGTTTTGAGCGAAGAACTCGCAACAAATCCTCGAGTCCGCGCTGGCGATCGTGGGAGGACAATGCAACCAGACGAGCCCGGTCGATTCGGTAGAATAAGTGGAGAAAATGCCAGCCATTCTCCGGAACCAAGGTCGCCGGCACCTGCTCCGAGGCGACGGGACGATGCCCATGCACCATCGGTTGGGTCCTGGCTTCCGCGCGAGCGCTCGCACCGGTCGAAGCGGTCGAGGTCGATGCCGTCGAATCCGAAGGGTCGTGTGACATTCGGAATACTCCTGGTGCTTCTCGCCCAAACCGTGTTCGCCGGTACATTCCTAAGTTGGCTATTGTACGACGATGCGAGCCTTGGCGGCAAGCAACGCGAAAAAAGGCGCGCCTGGTTGGCGATTTGCCAACCCGTTTGATCCGGGATCCCTTTGACCGAGTCTCCGCTCCGCGACCCAAGTTAAGCTAACGATTCTCCAGCCGGTTGCGGCGGCGTTGCCGCCCGCCTAGAATGCCGGGCTCGGAAGTAGAGTCGTGAACAACCGGGTTGCGCACAAGACGGCTGCGATGTCGGTTGATACTAACCCGACGCGCAAGCGAGGGACGCTGGCCTAGGCCGGCGACAGACGCACAGCCGATCCCCTCGCTCGCGCGTCGGGTTGGTATGGGTCGTGCGCAACTCGGCAGAAAACCGCGCTAGTTGGCGAGCGTTCGATGTGTCGAGCAAGTCACGTGTCGTGTAACTGACGGGGGTCGGAGTCATGAGAGCGGGACATCTACGGACACTGGCACTCTTGGCATTGGGGGCAATCCTGGGTGGCGGGTTGGTCGTGATGTGGGGTGAGCGTGGTCATGTGAAGGCCGAGCCCGCGAAGGCGGTTGCATCGGCTCCGGCGGAGTCAGTCCAGCCGCCGTCGATTCCGGGGTGGCGCAAGGGAAAAGGATGGGGCTGGATCTGGGGTAAGGACGACGAGATCGGTTCGCTCAATGCACTCACGAACCAGTCCCGGGCGGCCGCACTCGCGCTGGCGACTCGCGGCGAGGTCTTCGACCTTGGTTTGACCTACAGCCGGCGGAGCTACAAATTCAGCGGCCATAGCCCCGGCGAGATCCTCACGTTCCGCAGCCCGGATGGGATCGACCGGATGAACGATCCCGACAAGCCGCCAGCGGAGGGGAACGCCGACCACGTTCTCTGGCATTCGGCGGCTCTCTTTATCTCGGATAACGTGGCGACGCAGATCGATGGACTCGCCCACATCACGGCAGGCCAGGACTACCACTGGTACAACGGTTTCAAGGAGGCGGACTGGGGAGGCGACTGGGGTCCGCGCAAGTGTGACGCCTCGACCATCCCTCCGATCATCGCGCGTGGCGTGCTCATCGACGTCGCCGGCTTCAAAAAGCAGGACGCTCTGCCCGGCCACACCCGAATCTCAGTCCAGGATCTGCAAGACACGCTCGCCTGGGAAGGCGTGAGCCTCGCGCCGGGCGACGTGGTGCTGGTGCGCACCGGTACTGCCCGATTTTGGGGTGCCGACGGCGCCGATCACGCCAAGATCGCTGACCATGACACGGCCGGCCCCGACCTGGAGGCCACCAAGTGGCTTGTCGAAGAGCATGGGGCGATCATGGTCGGCTCCGACACCAGTGGGTACGAGCACAGCCCCGCACTCAACTCACCCGGCACGGGCATCCCCGTGCACCGTTATCTGCTCGTCGACCAAGGCGTGCATCTGGGCGAGTTTCACAACCTCGAAGCGCTGAGCTCGTCCAAGGCTTACACCTTCTGTTACATCGCCACCATTGCCAAGATCAAGGGCGCGGCCGCCGGCTTCGCCCTTCGACCGATCGCTCTTCGGTAGGGGAACGCAGTAGGCAGTAGGCAGCAATAAGTAGGCACTGGCCTCGAGACGGGCCGGATCGTTTAGTCTGATCACTGCCTACTGCCTACTCACTCACGGGGTTGTCCATCTGATTCTTGTCGACTATTATGATCGAAAACGTGCTCCAGGTCATCATCCTGGTTAAGGAATCAAGTCATGGCGACTGAAGTACCGAACCTGGTCCGCGGACGGATTTACGATGACATCACGCAAACGATCGGCAACACGCCTCTGATCCGTCTGCGACGAGTCACCAAGGGCTGTCAGGCTGAGGTTGTGGCGAAGCTGGAGAATTTCAACCCTCTCTGGTCGGTGAAAGATCGGATCGGCGTGGCGATGATCGACGCGGCCGAGGCCGAGGGGCGGATCACCAAGGATACCGTGATCATTGAGCCGACCAGCGGAAATACAGGGATTTCGCTCGCCTTTACCTGCGCTGCGCGCGGATATCGTCTGATTGTAACGATGCCCGAGAGCATGAGCTTGGAGCGTCGCCGTCTGATCAAGGCATTTGGAGCTGAGATCGTCTTGACGCCTACCGCGGAGGGAATGCCCGGAGCCGTACGTAAGGCCGACGAGCTGGTAAAGAACACGCCCAACACGTTCATGCCCCAGCAATTCAAGAACCCGGCCAACCCCGAGATCCATCGCCGGACAACGGCCGAGGAAATCTGGCGCGACACTGAAGGCCGGATCGACATCCTGGTCAGCGGAGTCGGGACGGGCGGTACAATCACCGGCTGCGGCGAGGTCCTCAAGAGTCGCAAGCCAGACTTGAAGGTCATCGCGGTCGAGCCTGTCAATTCGCAGGTTCTGACCCAGTTGCGCCGGAAGGAGCCACTCCGGCCCGGTCCGCACAAGATCCAGGGCATTGGCGCGGGCTTTGTGCCGGACGTTTTGAACACCTCGATCATCGACGAGGTGATCGTGGTGCGCGACGAAGATGCGTTCGACATCGCGCGCCGGTTGGCCCGTGAGGAGGGGATGCTTTGCGGCATCTCTTGCGGCGCGGCCGCCTTCGCGGCGATTCAAGTCGCATCACGCCCGGAGAATGCCGGCAGGCTCGTCGTCGTCGTCTTGCCCGACCTTGGCGAACGCTACCTTTCCACGCCGCTCTTCCCCGAGTAATGAGTCGAGCGTGTGATGACCGCGAACGAGTCCCGCAACGAGCAACTGGAGATTCCTTGCGACCTTCACGACGCGATGGTGGCGCATTGTGTGCGGGAATCACCGCTGGAATGCTGCGGAATCCTCGGCGGAACGCCACCGCGCAGTCTCGTCGTTTCATCCGTTGCGTAACGAGCTCGCCAGCCCGACATGCTACCGCGCCACTCGCAGGATTTGATCGAGGCCGTCGTCTGGCTGCGCGGCAGGGCGCCGAGATGTTGGCGATCTACCACTCACATCCGCGTTGGGAGGCCGTTCCCAGCCTGACCGACCTTCGGGAAAACTACTACGGACCGATGCCGCGTATCATCGTTTCGTTGTTGAATGACACGCCCGACGTCCGAATCTGGCGACTCGATCCCGACTCATACCAAGAGCTCTCCTGGCGGATCATCGAAGCAACCGACCAACGGGTCGATGCTTGAGGTTGCAAGCTCATCCGACTCGCACTAGACTACATGTCGTTTTTCTCATCCCAAATCCTGAAAAGACTTTGAGTTCCATGCAACGTACCCTGATCATTTTCAAACCCGATTGCGTCCAGCGCCGGCTTGTCGGCGCGATCCTCGCGCGATTCGAGACCAAGGGACTGCGAATCGCGGCGTTCAAGTTGATTGCCGTCGACCGCGTCCTTGCCGAAAAACATTATGCCGAGCACCAGGGAAAGCCGTTTTTTGAAGGGCTGATTCAATTCATTACGAGTTCGCCCGTGATTGTCGGTGTGCTGGAAGGGAACGAGTCGATATCGGTGGTGCGGAACATGCTGGGGGCGACCAATGGCGTCGCCGCCGCGCCCGGAACGATTCGCGGCGATTTCTCGATCAGCAAGCAGAACAACCTGCTTCACGGCAGCGACAGTCCCGAATCAGCCCAGCGCGAGATCGCACTCTGGTTCCGGCCTGAGGAGTTGATCGATTACAATTTGGCGGGAAGTGAGTGGGTCTCCGGCGGGTCTTGAGCGGATTCAAGGTTTCGGCTCAAACGGGGCTGCTGGGAAATGGCTGAACAACGGCAAAGGCGCGAGGTTTTCGCCAACCCATTTTTCGTCTTGCTTATGGGTGCGAGCGTTTTGTTTGTGCTGACCGTGTCTGGCCTACCTCGTCAGCCCGTATGTCTTGGCGCTCGGAGCCGACCGACCGCCGCGCGGTGCGGGCTCGTTGGCAATGGCTGAATGGCTCGACCGCAACGCTCCAATGATTCTGGCGATCGAGTTTGTCGTCATGCTGGCGGCGGGCATTCTGGCAATGTTGACGGACGCCTGGTTCTCAACACGGTCCAGGCCGAAGCGACCGTCATAGTTGGCTCGGCGCAGTTCGTCGGTTGCGGGCGATTCCGGCCGGTTCGAAAAGTCCGATGACGCGAGGCTGGCCATGGGAAAGACAGAGATCGAACGCGAGATCGCGGACTTACGCGCCCAACTGAACCGTCATAACTACTTGTATTACGTCGAAGCTCAGCCGGAGATCAGCGACCGCGATTACGACAAGTTGATGAGCCGATTGACGGAACTCGAGGCCTCGCACCCCGAGCTGATCACGCTCGGACAGCCCGACGCAACGAGTGGGTGGCCAGCCGCTGGCTGGCTTCGCGACCGTTCAGCATCGCGTCCCCATGCTGTCGATCGACAACACGTACTCCTACGACGAGGTCCGCGAGTGGGATGTCCGCGTTCGCAAGGGGTTGAATCGCGACGAGCCGGTGCGCTACGTCGTCGAGCTGAAGGTCGACGGGGTCGCCGTATCACTCCGATACGAGCACGGCAAATTGGTCCTGGGGTCGACGCGCGGCGACGGGGAGCGCGGCGACGATATCACGGCCAACCTCAAGACGGTCCGCGAGGTTCCGCTTGGCGCTCCAGGGCCAATCCGCCCTCCTTGCTCGAGGTTCGCGGCGAAGTGTACATGACCAATTCCGAGCTGATCCGGCTCAACGAGCTGCGCCGAGCCGCGGAGGAGATCCCGTTCGCCAATCCCCGCAACTCCACCGCGGGTTCGCTCAAACTGCTCGACTCCAAGCTTTGCGCCCAGCGAAGGCTTCGATTCATCTCGCACGGATTGGGAGAATACCAGGGAATCGGCGAAACCTCGTACTTCGCGATCACGCACTTGATGAAACAGTGGGGCATCCCCGTAAGCCCCTTTACCGCGATTTACGACTCGATCGAGCAGGTGATTGAGCACGCCCAGCGCTGGAACGACCAGCGGAACTCGCTGGATTTCCAGACCGATGGCCTCGTTGTCAAGGTCGACGACCTCAATCAACGCGAGCGGCTGGGAGCACGCAGTAAGAGCCCGCGATGGACGATCGCTTTCAAGTACGAGGCCGAGCAGGCCGTCACCCGGCTTGGTTGGAATCAACGTCCAGGTGGGGAAGACGGGCAAGCTTACTCCCGTGGCCGACCTCGAGCCGGTGCAACTGGCCGGCACGACCGTCAAGCGTGCCTCGCTGCACAACGCCGACGAGCTCGAGCGAAAGGACATTCGGATCGGCGACTCTGTCGTGATCCAGAAGGCGGGTGAAATCATCCCGCAGGTTGTGCGTGTTGAGGCGGCGGCGCGTCAAGGGACCGAGACGTCGTTTGTGTTCCCCAAAGTCTGTCCGAGTTGCGGAGCGCCGGTCGAGCGATCCGGCGATGAGGTGGATTTTTACTGTAGCAATCCCCCGAGCCGCTGCCCGGACCAGCTCAAGGAATGGCTTCGCTGGTATGCACACCGCGACGCCATGGATGTCGATGGCCTGGGCGAGAAGCTCATCGACCAGCTCGTGCAAAAGAAGATGGTCCGGAGCCTCGCCGACCTGTACCGGCTCGATGCGCCGACACTGGCCGAACTCGATCGCATGGGCAAGAAGTCCGCCGAGAACCTGGTCCGGGCACTCGAGGAGAGCAAACACAGAACCCTGGACCGGTTGCTGACCGGCCTGACGATCCGGCATGTCGGCACGCGAATGGCGGAGATCATCGCCGCGCGTGTGAAGACGCTCGACCAACTCCGCGCCATGACGCTCGCCGAATTCGAGTCGATCCCCGAAGTCGGCCCGATCGTCGCCGCCAGCATCCACGAGTACTTCCAGGACCCCGACAACAAGGCTCTGCTCGACGATCTGATCGCCGTGGGCGTGAACCCGGTGCCAGTCCAGCCGCCGAAGATTGTTGGCGGCAAGGTGCCATTTGCCGGCAAGACGTTCGTCCTGACGGGCACTCTCCCCAAGCGGTCCCGGGCCGAGGCCGAGGCATTGATCAAGGAACGGGGAGGCAAGATCGCCGGCTCGGTGTCGAAGATGACGAGCTATGTCCTGGCGGGTGATGAGGCTGGGAGCAAGCTCGAAAAGGCCAAGCAGCTCGGGATCCCGGTCATCGATGAATCCGAGTTCGAACGATTGGCGGAGATCGGAGATTACGCGACGACCGTACGGCGTGCGAGAAGCGGAATGACTCAAAGGCGACCGAGAGTCTTTCTCAATCGATTGGGCAAATAAAAAAACGGAGGCCATTCGCACAGCCTCCGCATTGTTTTTCAATGGCCCGGCACGAGCGGAGAAACGGAATCGGGAGATGGGCCCTTCCTACAAATCCTGCAGGCCAGCTCCGTCCGGCGACCACGCTAGCCGTGTGTCAGGTCATTATGGTTTTTCGAGCAATTGCTTGCTCAGTAGCGCTGACCGCCGTAGCTGCTCGGTCCGCGACCGCCGCCGCCATTTCCGCCGCCGCCACCAAAGCTGGTGGTACGCGCTTCGCGGGGCTTGGCTTCGTTCACGGTGAGCCGACGACCGTCGTGCTCTTGGTCATTGAGGCCCTGGATGGCGGCGTGGCTTCGGCCTCGCTGCCCATCTCCACGAACCCAAAACCCTTGGCGCGGCCAGTTTCGCGGTCGGTGATGACCTGCGCACTCTGGACACTGCCGAACTGAGAAAACAACTGCTCGAGATCGGAACTGCTGACCTGATAGGTCAGGTTGCCGACGTACAACTTCTTACCCACTGTCAAACTCCTGGACGAGTGTGCGACGACCCTGCATTCGCTTTCCGGGTCGGATGTGAAAGGGGCCAACATGTCAGCCCAAGCAGGCGGGAAGGCGAGAGAGAGGCGAGAACTGATTCCGATAGGATCGATTCGCAAGACTCGTTTCGTTTTCCAACCGTCCTGATTTTACGCAATCGCGCCGCGAAGTAAAGGCCGATTCCTGAGTGAACCTTCGGGTTCGGCCATGCGGGAGGATTTCGATCCCGTTATCGCCTTAGGCGTTCCTTGAACGTATGATGTAGGATCCAAGCGAACAGTTTTCGTCCTCCAGGTGACCGACACCTGGTTTCCCCGGAGCCGTTCCGATGGACGTCATCTATCGATACGACGCGTATAAGACGATCGTCCCGCGGCAGCTCGACAACCCCGCCGGGGCGATCCAGGCTCTTGAGGAAGGGCAAAGCCGTCATCGGCACATCGTCACGGAGGTGCGCCGCGAGTTGATGGGCGACCACTCGGCGAGGCAAGTCATTATCCAGTCCGATCCGCTGTCATTGGGTTTCACGGGCGGGTCGGGACTCGCGGCGGTCCAGAAGCCGTTCGCACTGTTCCTTGGCTGCTCGGACGCCCGGGCCCCCGTGGAACGAATCTTCGATCAATCGTCGAATGACCTGTTCGTCATCCGGGTCGCCGGCAACGTCCTGGGAGTCGAGTGCCTCGGCAGCATCGAGTACGCCGTCCAGAGCTTCCAGACGAGCCTGCAACTCCTCGTTGTACTTGGCCACAGCACGTGCGGCGCCGTCTCTGCGGCCGTCGACTCTTATCTGGCCCCCATGAACTACGCCGAGATCGCCTTCACCCATTCCCTCCGCTCGCTCGTCGACCGTATTCACATCGCCGTTCGCGGAGCCGCGACGGCCCTCAAGGGGGTCGGGGGCTCATCGATCGTGGAGCACCCCGACTATCGCGCCATGCTGGTCGAGGCCACAGTGTACCTCAACGCGAGTATCACCGCTTATGACGTCCAACGCGCCGTGTCGACGTCCTCAACGGCTGGCCCCCGCGTCGTCTTCGGCGTCTTTGACCTAGTCGACCAGCACGTCCGGGCCAGGCCGGCCAAAGCCATCGCACACGGTCCCGGTGACGTCCCCATCTTTGGAGATGTACCGAGAGGCCCGGACGACTTCGTCGATCTCGGCACGGAGATCGCTCAGGACGTGCTGGCGCGACATAAATAAACCGGAATAAGCTCGTTCGCTAGAGCCCCTAACGATTGGATTGAGTACATGCCGCGGCCGGGCAAAGCACGCCCCCCGAACCCCCCCTTCGCAAGGGGGGACGAAAGGGGCGGCTCACTTTCCCCCCCTTGCGG
>CAVRFS010000143.1:0-167565 GCA_963720335.1 uncultured Planctomycetota bacterium
CGCTGCTCTCGCAACTACACTTGTCGGAGAATTGGAAAACGGGAACAGGGGCAAGGATCTAGAAGGCTGGGTGTGAGTCTGACTACCTGGCATCGGAAGGCGATTCTCGCAGGGACGTGGAAATGGTGTGGAAAGCAGGCATTGCTCATTGGTGAAGTAAGACTGCCCAGCCGAAGGGCGACCTCGCCAAAGCGCACGGATTGCTTCACTTTTCTCTGGAATGTCCCCTTTTATTGCCCCCAATGCCTAAGACTGCTTCCCATCGAGACGGGATCCGCTCCCCTTCCGGATGATTAGCCTAGGGGTTACAATGCGGGTTCGGAGCATTGTTTGCCTCGTCCCTTCCGGCAACTTGGTGTTTGGGCGCCCTGCTGAGAGGCTGTCGCCATGAGAAATCGACTTGATTGGATTCTCACCCTGGCGTGCGTGCTGATTATGTCGGTCCCTGCTCGATTCCGCGCCCAGGTTGTTGACAAGGGCAAGGACGAGCCGAAGGCTATCAAGGCGATTGTAGAGGAGTCGATCGGCTGGTACCAGGTGTTTATCGACGCGAGCGCCTCCGAAGCGATGAAGCCGCATCCCGTCTTGCGCTGGCGCAACGTCACGCGCGGGACGCAGGAATCGGACGGCGTACTTGTGTTGTGGGTCAACAAGGGGCGGCCGGAGGCATCGGCAAGTATCTACCCGTGGGAAGGGACCGTCGCCCACGAATTCGTGTCACTTTGCGCGGCGCGACATTGGTCGCGCGCGAGGGAGGACGCGTGATCTGGTCGCCCGAGACCCCCGGAGTCGAGTTCAAAGATATCCCCGTGGCTCCCGCGCCCGCTGATACCGCGGCGGCCCGGCTCAGGCAAATGAAGGTCCTCGCCGACCGCTTCCAAGTCACTATGACCGGTTGGAAGCCCGACCGATCGGACCGCGAGGAATTCCGCCTACTCCCCAAACTTCTCTACCGTGACGAGCTTAGCGAGCCGTCGGGACCAGAACCCGGCTGGATCGACGGTGGCGTGTTTGCCTTTGTCCAGGGGACTGACCCGGAGGCGATCCTTATGCTGGAAGCGGTTCGCCAAAACGGGCGTCCGCGCTGGCAATATGCATTCGCCCGAGCAACCTCCGCCGGGCTGGAGGCGCGGCTCGACAAGACGGTTGTCTGGTCGGTCGAATTCCTCGTGGGCGCGGCGACATCTCTGAAGCCGCAGATGACCCTCAGCCGTCCGGTCGGCGCGACCGGCTCAGGCCGCTAAACCGAAAGAAGCCCGCGGTAAGCAACCATGTCCACGATGACGCCGACGCGACCACCGAGCTGGATCTCAAAGCGACTTGTGCGATTGACCGTCGACCGGTACGAGGCGATGGTTGAGTCGGCACGGGGCCTGACCAGCGCGGAGAAAGGGGATCTCACCCATCGGCCAGGTAAGAAACGCACTCTTGTGAACGACGAACATGCCGGGTTGCTCGGATTGCGTCAATATTTTGCAACGACCCATTTTCTACTCCCACGAACTCTGCTACCGGCTCTAAGACCGCCGAACGATCGGGTTGCGCACATGGCAGTGACGGAGCGAGATCACCCACGACCCACCGTTCGCGAGGGCCAATAGGGAGGGGGTTCACTGAAGTTTTGCAGAGAGGCTATAGGCCGCGTACAGCCGACGAGCAGCCGGTGCGGTGCGTTGTTACTGGCTCCCTCTCCTTCGGGAGAGGGCTGGGGTGAGGGGCGAGCGCCACCTCAAGCCCTCTGAACGTGAATCGTCCGATGCGCCACCTTTCTTAAGATCGTATTGCCGCGGTTGATCGCAAAGCACTTGCGTTCCCGGCACTCGTGAGATCGCAAGCGGCATATTCTCGCAAAACTACCCCTCACCCCAGCCCTCTCCCCAAGGAGAGGGAGCTAGTTTTTGGTAGCGCCGGATCGCTTCTGCTGGCCAGGGTCTCTCGTCGCCAGTCATACGACCTGCGCTGGCGTGTGCAATTCGATCGTTAAGCGCTCTTAGTTTCTGTGTATGCGGAAGAAGCGGGCGCCCGAAGCGCTGGCCTACAACGGTCTGGTGCTGACTTGGCCCGAGATCGCCCCGTTGGCCCGCGAGGGCGGCGAGCCGCGTGTCCAACAAGGCGGCTGTTTACGAACGAGGAGGAAGAAGCCGATGAGTGATCGACCAGAGCCAATCGACAGATTGCAATTTGAGGCGCGGCAACTCGTCCTGGAGCATCCACCTCGCTGGCGGCACCGCAACAAGACGATTGTTCACGGGATTGCCTGCCCGCCGGGATCGGCGCATCAGGGACAGCTCGAATATACTCGGTGGGCGGCGATGCCTTTGCCCGGGAGCGTCGATACCTTGTCCGCCATGAGCCGCATGATGGACCAGCCAGGATACTTCGATTACACTCCGGCGCTCGATCGGGCTGACGCCGTGGAATGGCACGTCAACTTCGCCGACCCTGAACTCTTCGTCGCCTATGGGTCGAGCCTCTTCGCACAAGACGAGATGCAGGTGGCTGAGCATCCCGCGCTGGGCTCGCTCAAGGAAGCCCTGGATGCCCGAAAGCTTTGTGCGGAGACTGTGGATCGGGACCAGCCGACACCAATCTTGGTGATGGGAGTCGAGCGTCGCTGCCGCGTGGCGACCGACCCGAACGCTGCCGAGGGACGACCGCACGGCCTCTATGGCAACGCCTTCGCCCGCGCCGATGCGGAGGCGATCCAGTGCGCAACAATGCGCATCGATCCACCCACAGTCACGAACTTGATTGCGATGGCGTCGATCTCGGGCGGGTACGGCCGATACAACATCGACGAAATTGAGTATGTGCTCAGCACCGCTTACACGGCGTTTCGCGCGGCCGTGCTGGAGTCGGCTCGATTGCGCGGGTCGGAAAGTCCGGTCGTGGTCCACACGGGATTCTGGGGCTGTGGCGCCTTCGGCGGCAATCGCGTCCTCATGACCACGCTCCAGATCCTCGCGGCGGAAATGGCGGGGCTGGAACGAGTCGTCTTTCACACCGGCGACGCCTCCGGAGTTGCTGCTATCAACGACGTGAAACGCTTGTTTGCAGCGGACTTGAGCGCCGGATCGCCAGCGGCCGTTCACGACCTGATCGGTCGGATCCACGCGATTGGCTTTGAGTGGGGTGTAAGTGACGGGAATTAGAGCGATTCATGCCCGGGCGACCGCCGGGCGGCCGTACCAACCCGAAGCGCACGTGCGGAAGTTTGGTTGTCTGGGGACTCCTCGTTGAACCCAAACTGAAGGAGATTACAAATGCCACGCAAATTACCGTTCGATGTCGCTGTCGGTTCGATGCGTCAACTTGTGGAAGGGATGGTTCTCGGCGAGGAACTGGTGCTCACAGTGGAGGGTGAGCCAAAAGCCGTCGTGACCAAGCCCACTCGGACAAGCTGGCCATGTCAGCCGGGCACGGCGAAGGACACGAAGTTCTGGATGGCCCCCGACTTCGACGCCCCACTCGAAGACTTCGCGGAGATGGAATGACCCTGCTACTGGACACCCATGCACTTCCATGGTTCTGGTGGGCCGACCCGCAACTGAGTGTGAACGCCACTGCGGCGATCTGCGGCCCGGCCAACCGCAAGTTCACCAGCCCGGCGAGCTCGTGGGAAGTCGCGATCAAGGTGAGCCGCAAGAAGCTCGACCTGGGTGCGCCATATCGAGGTTTTATCCACATGCACACGCTACGGAATAACTTTGAGTATCTGCCGATTGCGGACGAACACCTAGCTGGGCTGATCGACATGCCGTTTCACCACAAAGACCCGTTCGCCCGCATGCTGATCGCCCAGGCCAGTTGCGAGGACATCCCGATCGTCAGTGTGGACGCTCAACTCGACGCCTACGCCATCACCCGAATTTGGTAACCCATATATGAATCCTTTCGAGAACATCCACATTAAGGGCTTCCGACGTCTGTACGACATCGATCTGAAATTGAAACCACTCAACGTGGTTATCGGTGCTAACGGGAGTGGAAAAACATCACTCTTGGATGTATTTTCACTCCTGGCGGCGTCTGCATCCGGCAGGCTGGAAGAAACCATGAGCGATCTCGGTGGGATCGACGCGAATCTCACGAACCTACTGGCGGCGAAGGCTGATAAGGCGAGGTTTATTTCATTTGATCTGGCCATGGAGGTTCTTGGAAACAACCCGATCGAGTATCGCATCGCTCTGACCCCAGTGGGGATGGGGTATAGGATTTCAGACGAATCGTTGACGCAGCAGCAAGATAAGAAGCCGCAACCGTCCAAGCACATTTAGGCACATCACGGCAATGTTCGATACTTCCAGCAGCCCAAGACGAGGAAGGGGCTTGTTCGACCGAATTGGGACTACAACCAGACTGAATCGGCGTTGTCTCAGGTTCCGAAAATGTTTCAAGAGCCAGAAGAATTCCGCAATCGCCTGGCCTCCTCGACTCATTATCACGTTCTGGACGTAGGTCCTCGCGCACCGATCCGTCTGCCGCAACAAATGCGGGTCGCGCAGTTGCCCGGGCATGACGGTGAGGACCTTGTATCGTGTCTTTACACGCTGCGAGAAATCGATCCCGATCGCTTTGAGACAATTGAGGCCGCTTTGCGAGCGGGATTCCCCGACTTCGAGCGTCTCAATTTTCCGCCCGTCGCTGCTGGCACTTTGGCGATGACGTGGAAAGACAAGACGAGCAAGAATCCCTTTTTCATGCACCAGCTTTCTGAAGGCACCTTACGATTCTTGTGGCTGGTGACTCTGCTGCAATGTCCGGGATTGACGGCAGTTACGATGGTCGACGAGCCAGCGGTCAGCTTGCATCCTGAACTGCTGTCTCTTCTGGCGGATCTCTTGCGTGAGGCATCGGCACGTACACAGTTGATCGTGGCCACGCACGCCGACCGGCTGATCCGATTTCTTATACCATCTGAGGTGGTGACGATCAGCATGAATGATGAAGGTGCGGCGGAAGCGACACGGGCTGATGAACTGGATCTGGAAAAGTGGCTTGAGGACTACACGTTGGATGAACTGTGGCGAATGGGCCGTATGGGTGCGCGGCCATGAGAATTGCCATCATCGTTGAAGGAAAGATCGAGAGAGCCATCAAATCATACGGACTCTTGTATTTGCAGAAGCGACTTACTGGCAAGATGCCCAATCTGGACTAATTACCTTCGGACGGTCGTATCCCTACCGACGACAATTTGAAACGTTATGTGGTCCCTCCTTATGTGGCGTTCAGCCGCGACAATCCTCGAATTTCAGCTCGCGATCAGCGGCAACGCTACATAAGTTCAGAAGGGGGACGAGCCGATCGAAGAGATGCACTACGTCGGCTCCTCGCCGGAGGCGCGGGTGTTTGGACGGTGCAATTAATCGTAAGGAGCGGTATCCTCTTAGGATGCAATCGTCGCGCATCGGAGCGCATGACCACTGCTAAGAAGACGTACTTCACAAATGTCGTATGTGTAAAGGGTGAATATGCCCCATGGACCCATGAAAGCTTCTACGTTAAATAAAAAGTTACGTCACATCTCCAATGTAAAGTCTGGACTAGTATCCAGAGTTGACAGTGTCCCAGCCATGCGACTTCATCGGATGACCCCGCGGCGATGGATGAACATTGTCGTCATCGGCGTTGTGATCTTCGGCTTCCATCAGTCCAGGAGGAGCCAGATGGCACGTTCTGCGAAGGACCGCTGGGCGCAGGGCTGCGTGGGCCCGCATCGAGGCGCTCGGCGGCCACGGCGTCTGGGAGCCCAATATGTGCGTTGTGTCCCTGGCTCGCACCGCGGTGACCGACGAAGACCTGTCGCTGTTCCACGACTTCCCGTACGTCCATATCCTCGACCTAAGTCACACGGGAATAAGGGACGCCGGATTGGCACACCTGGCCGGCCTCATGGCTCTTGAGGGCCTCGAACTGAGTCATACGAGCATCGGGGACGCCGGACTGGCACACCTGGCCCGCCTCGAGACTCTTAAGGGGTTGACCGTCATTGATACCAAGATCAGTGACGCCGCCCTTGATGCGTTCCGGCGGGCTCGACCGTCGGTGCCATCACCACGGAGCCTCCACCAAAGGGAGCAATTAACCCATTCACTGGCAAGCCGTGGAGCGAAGGGGGCGCCGAGCCATGAGACCGCTGGAGGCATTGGTGCCAGGGACTCCGAGCCTCGCCTCCACCTCAATGAGACGATGGTGACTGGCCCGAGCCGGAATGAGGCGCAAAGGGTGAATCATCAGTTGGCGCGGACATGTCGGGCAGCGGGACGATACCGGAGTGTGGAAAGTCTGAATTAGTATCCAGGCTTGCCAGTCCATCAGCGAGGATTGGGCCATGCGATTGCCCCGGATGACGACGCGGCGGTGGATGCTCGCGGTGGCGGTCGTCGGTCTGTTGCTGGGTGGCTCGCTTGCGTTTGTGCGGCTCAGGACGCTTAGCCGCCATTACGCCGGACGTGCGATTAATGCCAGACGTGCGGTGGGCTATTCCCGGGTCTCTGCGGGCTGGAGCCATGATCGATGGCTGGCCGAGTGCCGAAGGATCGAGGAGGAGGAGCGCAAATGGATTATTGGCACCCAAATGTCGATACGAAGACCCCTTCGGCCGGACGTGGCGAGGTCATACATCGCTTACTGGGAGCCCAACCTCTCGAAGTACGAGCGAGCGGCGGCCTTCCCTTGGCTCCCTCTCGAGCCCGATCCGCCCAGGCCCGAGCCGTAAACGGTGGGTAATAGTTGACGCGGACAGGCGGCGGTGGGACGATGCCGGGATGTGGAGAGTCTGAATTAGAGGAGAAGCTCAATAGATTTGGCACGGAGCTATACCGGAGAGCCTCGGATACAAGCATGGGAGACTCGACATGGATGGACCTCTCTACATTACGCCCGAGGAACTCAAGCGTAAGCTCAGTGACGAGTTATCGGCCTTGTCTGACGTCGATCGGGCATGGTGGTCCGACCATCGTGTCGAGCCGTTCGTCGTAGTGGGTCCGGGCGCAGCATTCTTCGCCCTCGCGGTCAGCGGCACGCGGGCTCTCGTCTTCTCCGGTGACGAGGACGAATTCGGATATGCAGAACTTGAGCCTGGGGGACTTATCGGCGAAATCGGCTACTTCGAGGATTTGTCCGACGCGGTCCCGTGCTTGCCAGGCTCGAGCGGAGCGACACGAGTGAACCATTGTTGAGACTTGACGGTCGGTCGCTGGGCCGAGTAAAAAGCGTAAACGGTGATCAAAGAGCGAGCGTTTGCAGACCGCAGGCTCAGGACCAATTCGAGCCAACCCCAATTCGTGCGGAGGAAGTTGCTGAGATGCACAATCCCCCCCGGCGCTCCTCGGCGGTTCTGGCCGCGGCTCAGTATTCGAGGACTGATGATCCTCGTCCTGGTCCTTGGTGGGGGCATCGGGTGGGTTGCGCAACGCGCCAAAATCCAACGCGATGCGGTGCGGGGGATCAGTGCGGCGGGCGGTGTGTACTACAATTGGCAGTATGTCTCGGGAAAATACGACCCGAAGGCGTCGCCGCCCGGCCCCAAGTGGCTGCGCGATATCGTTGGTCCCGACTTGCTTGACACGGTGATCTTCGTTAACCTGCGAGGCCCGAATGCGGACGACAGAGTCATGTCTCATGTGGGCGCACTGCCGGGCGTCGAACGATTCAACCTGCCAGGAAAGACCTCGCCGTCGCTGACCGCGGCGGGCATGGCACGGATCGGTCAACTGCCACGCCTGCAACAATCTTGGGTACAGGGGATGACAGATCCGAGTGGCTTCCTACCGTACCTATTCGACAAGCCACGACTTCGGAGCATCTGGCTCCAAGCAGCCGCAGTCACCGATGGGGACCTCGCGAGGCTCGCGCACCTGACGAGGCTCGAGGAGTTGCTGCTCAACGGCAGGAACGTTACGGATGCGGGGTTTGCGCACCTTGCGAACTTGAAGAGCCTTCGTTGGCTCGAGCTGCCGGGGTGCCACGTAGGGGATCTATCCGCGATGAGCGGATTGAAGGACCTTGAGCGGATCGACCTTCATACAAATACAAGAGTTAGTCCGCGACACGATCAATCCACGCCAGTCGACCTCGGCCCGCTGCACAACTTGTCGAAGCTAACCATTCTGTCACTTTCTCCCCTCCCCGTCGATGATGCCGGACTGGCCCAAATCAAAGACTTGTCGCAGCTCCAAGCCTGGACGTGGCTGGCCTGGGGATCACTGAGGCCGGTCTCGCGCATATCGCGAGCATGCCGCGGGTCTTGTCGATCGGCCTCCGGAACACTTCGATCCGGGATCTCGGCACACTCACCCCCCTGATGTCGCGATTGAGCGGCTGCTGGCTCGACGGATCGCCGATCGCCGACGACGGCGTCCGGCCGCTAGCGGGCGCATCCGCGCTCCGGAGACTGAGCCTCAGACAAACGAAGCTCACCGACGTAGGGCTTAAGCACCTGGCGGGGCTGAACGGTCTCACCTTCCTCGATCTGTCGGCGACGCGGGTCGGCGACGCGGGTATGAGGGAACTTGCTGGGCTCTCGGGCCTGCAAACACTCAATCTGAGGGGAACCCTGGTATCGGAGGCCGGTGCCGCCTCCTTGCAGACGCGATTGCCTGGATTACGGATTTTACGTTGAGTCCGGAAAGCTCGGTAGCGCCAGGTCTTCGCTGATCTTGGGTAGCGGCTTGTCCGCCAGCATTGTGAGACTTAGCTCACGATCCTGGCTAGGGCGTGTGCAGCGCTTTTGGGAATTCTGGCCATCACGTGGCTGAAGACCCGCGGCATCGACTGCAACAACGCCTGCCGCGTTGCATCGAGGGTTCACCCTCTCCGCCCGCGGAGTCCCAATCAGGGTGCCTCTGAGGAGCTTCCGATGCCAGAACCTGAACCAACTCTCCAGAATATCGGCGGCTTCGCTGCTCGATCTCGGAACCGATGGGAATCATCGTCGCGGCGCTGGTCCTGACCCTCATCGCGCTCTCGCCGCTGTACCACCTCAGCCTGCCGCCTTGCGTAGCCCGTTAAGAGCGCGCCGGGCTAGTCTCCTAGCCCGCAACGGCTTCTGCATCGGCTGCCACGGCCGAAGCTGAAACGGCGGAGAAGAGGTCGACTCCGGCTCCGCGTGACAGATTGGAGTGTGACGGATGAACCACAGTTGGCGCGGACAGTTTGGCGGGGAACTATGACGGGCGGCAGAAAACATGCACCGGCGGCGGAGCCGCCGAAACTACATGGCGTCTAGTCAAATACGCTCTTATGTGGTCGACCACATAAGAGTTGAGTCGTCGAGAATCTCCTGAACGATAAGAAGCAGCCAGCCGATGCCGTCATTGCTTTGACCGACGTCTACACCGGCTCGGTACCACCGGAGTTTCCAACGGCGGAAGCCGCAAAGCGAAAGATGCGGGAATGGGTTGGTGCGGAGAAACGTTTCTATCCTCATGTGGCACTCCACGACTCCGAGGCGTGGCTGCTGCCGTACTGGGAGAAAATCAAAAAAATCACAGGAAGCAACCGCAAAGCCCCTGGCCGTGCCCCAGAGAAGGTGGACCACGGAAACTCTCCCGCCTATCGGTTGGCGGAAACCTTTCGGACAGGCTCAAAGACCAAAAGTTACGTGAAGGCGCGTGATGCCGGTCGAATACTCAAGGACGAAGACCTTTCGGTGGCGATCGACGCGTGTCCGGAGCTGAAGGCATTCGTGGAAACAATCGTTACCCTGTGCAGCCCGAAGTGAAATCCGGAAATCCCGACACGGGTGGTTGAACCTGGCGCAGTTGAAAATCAGGCGGTAGACGGCGAAGGGTTTCCCGTCAGATTTGTTTCGCTTTTTGACTTATTTGCGTTTGTAAGCGATGCCTTCGCGGCTTGCTAAGCAATTCGGCGTTTTAATCCCACGGTGGCGCCGAACTTGGTCTTGATCCACACGTTGACGTCGCTTGTTCTGGTTTTCTGGAAAGTTTCATGGACGAACTCTTGATTTCGGTCTGCCACGCATGCGGCCAATGCCAAGAGCAGTCCCGTGAATCCTACTTTGGCTTGATCGCGTTCGACCGATCGACGACAATTAATTTTCCCACTTTGACTGTTGTCCGACGTCCGCTCGTTGGGACTTATTAGAGCGGTTTACTCTTGAGTTGCGCACAGCCCGACAGCGGACGGCAAGCATACTAACCCGAAGCGCGAGCGAGGATTCCGGGGGCTCTCGCCTCGCTTGCGCTTCGGGTTGGTATGGAACATGCGCCATACGAGCGTGAACCGCTATAGGCCGCATTGGCGGTTCCTCAAACTTGGGTTTCGGTGAGTCCCCCACGATCACCTCGGTAGCCCGCGCTGACAGGTATCCCGCGGAACTGGTAGATTGGTTTGGGAGTCTCTCCACATGCCGTTATCGGTCCGCGAAGCGATCCGTCTCATTGAGAAGGACGGGTGGATTCAGATCCGGCAGAATGGAAGCCATCGCCAATTCCACCACCCGACGAAACCCGGAACCGTCACGATTGCCGGTAAACCTTCGCTTGATCTGGACCCCAAGACGGAGAAGAGTATCCGGCGACAGGCGGGCTTGCCCTGAAGGACGTGACATGCGATACGCCATCCTCCTGGAACCGACCCGGACCGGCTTCAGTGCTCACGTCCCCGATTTGCCGGGATGTGTCGCAGCCGGCGAGACCCGCGAAGAAACCCTGGACCTCATTCGAGAGGCCATCACATTCCACCTGGAAGGGATGCGACTCCATGGCGAGTCGATCCCCGATCCAGCATCGACCTGCGAGTATGTCGAGGTGAGTGATCCCCTCGGGACATCCTGACGCATCGCTCACACCAGATCGCCGCGGACATCGCACGTTCGGCAGGTGTTCGGTCGCGTCGCCGCAGTGGTCATTGACCGATCGAATCCCGTCGATGGGAGAAAGTTTTTCGTCGTCGCTGACCTCAGCGAATGATCCGGGCCGGTGCGCCACCGTCGCGACTTACCCGACGAGGCTCGGCTTGTTCAACGATCGGGACCGGCCGGCCCTGGGGATCAAGCAGGCGCATCGGGGGATCGATGCCCACGGCATGATAGACCGTGGCGGTGAGGCGCTCCGGCGAGAAGGGGCGATCGAATGGCCGGGCCGCATCCCTGTCCGATCGGCCGAAAACGATGCCATCCCGGATGCCGGCGCAGTGCCAAAACGGCAGGGAACAGCGTGCGCCAGTGCCCGCATCCCCACCGCGCGTTTGCCAATGGCGTCCGACCCATCTCGCCAATGGCCAACACCAGAGTTTCGGCGAGCAAACCCGCGCGTTCAGGTCGATCAAGAGGCGCATGCGAGGGCCTCGTCGAAGGTTGCCAGGAGTCAAATCGCCGGTACGGATTGGAGCCTTATCCGAGGCGGAGTACCGTCAAAACGAAGATCCGCTATTCTCGCCTGCCGGTACCGCTGTATCGGCTTCGACCTGGAAGCACGGCATACCGAAACGTTTGACTTATCGCCAAGGCGTCAGCTTTCCTGGCGCAAGGACATTGCTATTTAATGAGGTAAGGCACGCGCTCTGGTGAAGGGCGACCTCGCCAAATTGCCCAGATGCGGTCAATACTGTGCAATGTCGCCCATATTCGAGCTCGGCTGCACGGCTCGGTCGGCTACCTGACCCTGGCGGACAAACTGGCGGGGCATGGTGAGTCGATCTGGACCGAGCGGAAACGAAAGCTTGCGGAGGCCGAGGTCAGACGCAAAGCAAAGCCCGGCAAGGCGAGACATCCCAAGCGGTGGCGCAGGTAATTTGCACGCTGGATGTGACCTGAGGTACACTGAATGGGCTTGGGCGGAGGATAGGGCAACGCGGGCGCACGACGCGAGCGCCGGCCCAGATTCCAAGAACGGGGTCGGCATGCCCCACCGCATCCCAGGATCGGCCGGAAACCGATAAATCCATTCACAGTTTTTTTTATCACCGTCTCGCTTAGCAAGCGAGGTAGTCATTCTTATTCACGCGGAACCCATACAGGTTGGACACTCACAACACGGTGGATTTCCAGAACATCCCCGGTCTTCGACTGGCAGACTGGCTGACGCCATGAAACGAACCAACGAGGAGGAATCATGACCAAGACGCTGTACGGGAAGGTCCGCGGCAAGACCATCGAACTCGACGAAGACCTCGGCGTGGCTGAGGGCCAGGAGGTCGAGGTTCAGGTGAGGATGATCGGTCCGAAGAAAAGGCTGCCGGGCCCACCCCCGGGATGGCGGCCGGGGGGCGCGGAGACCGCCGCCGGCATGATGGCGGAGCACTGGACCGATGAGGATGATCGGATTCTCGAGGCGATCGAGCGAGATCGCCATCGGCCTTCGACGCGGGAGCTCCCCGAGTGAGCTTCCTCCTTGATACCAACATCCTCTCGGCGCACCTCCAGCGACCCGCCGGCCTGGTCCATCGCTTCGTCCAGCATTCGGGCCGGCTTTATACCTCCGGCGTGTCGCTGGCGGAGTTGTACGACTGGGTGAACGGCCGCCGAGATCCCGAGCCGCTCCGTGCTTCCGTTCAGAGGCTACTCACGTACGAGGTGAACCTTATACCGTTCGACGCCGATTGCGCCGAAGAGTTCGGACGAGTGAGGGCGGACCTCCGGCGGCAGGGAATCGGCGTCGATGATATGGATCTACTCATCGGGGCGACAGCGCTAGTCTATGACCTAACTGTGGTGACGCACAATACCCGACACTTTCGGCACATCCCCGGCCTGCGCCTCGACGACTGGCTGACTTCCTGATGCGGTGCAACCAATGCTCGAACGATGGGTGTTCGACCAACGGTGTCTTGGTTCAGCCGGAAAAAGGAGGAACGCCAGGACCGAGTCATACTACAACTCGGGAGGCGTGACGAGGATGCGACGGCTACCCCGCCGATTCTGCGCTCCTCCGTCGCGATTTACCCAAAGAGATCGAACACCGGTTCGGCTTGTTCAACGATCGGGACCGGCCGGCCCTGGGGATCGATCAGGCGCATCTGGGGATCGATGCCGAAGGCCCAATAGATCGTGGCGGCGAGTCGCTCGGGCGAAATAGAGTGAACGATCGGCTGGGCCGCGTCCTTGTCCGAGGTGCCGAAGACGATGCCGTCTTGGATGCCCGCGCCTGCCAAAACGGCGGGAAACCGCATGCTCCAATGCCCGCGACCCCACCGAGTGTTTGCCAATGGCGTCCGACCCATCTCGCCAATGGCCACCACCAGGATTTCGGCGGGCAAGCCCCGCTCGTTTAGGTCGATCAAGAGTGCTGAGACGGACTCGTCGAAGGTTGCCCGGAGTCAAATCGCCGGCACTGATTGGAGCCTTATCCGAGGCGGAGTACCGTGAAAACGAAGGTCCGCTATTCTCGTCAGCCGGAACCGCTGTATCGGCTTCGACCTGGAAGCACGGCATACCGAAATGTTTGACTTATCGCCAATGTGTCAGAATCAACTACGCATCGTCCGCGTTTGCGCCAAGTCTTCGTGCTGGAAGGCCGATGCCATGCGGTCGATTTCTGTAGGCGCGATGCCAAGACGGGCGGCTTCTCGGCGCCAGCCCGACACGGCGACACCGACTTCGTGGGCAATTCCACGGGCCTCGCGTAGCGAAAGGCCAAAATACTCAGCCACCTCAAGCGCCAGACCCAGAGACGCCGTCGGATCGTCGAGCGTAATCGCCACCGAGAGCACGCGCTGCCGCACATCGACCGGCACGGGGTTGAGATCGTACGCAGGCGACAATCGCCAGCCTCGACCCCGCTCATAAAGAAAACCGTGATTCCGCAAGTGATCGTTCGTGTTGGAGACCAGCACGTCGAAGACGATCCGCCGCCACAGCCCGCGCATATCCTTCGCGGGCTCAGCGCCGTATCGGCGGAGAGCGTCCACGATCTCCAGATAGCTGCGGGATTCGTGATCCTCCGCGCCAGCATACTGATGGCCGACAGGAATGGAACTCGGCAACCATCGGCCCGGTCAAACCGGCGCACCAGAAGAATATTTTTGTTGGCCACAGACTCGATCCGCCATTCCGGGACAGGAATCCCAGCCAGGTTGGCAAGTGAAAGCGCCAGGGCTTCCCGTCGCGGTCGCGCACGGAAGCCTTCGGCGGGTGCGCCGCCTAATGACGACCCCGGCCCCAGAAGCAACCGCAGATCCTCGTCCGTATCCGTCTCGCCGACGATCCGCTCGCTGGCGAAGAGGAGCTTCAGCAACTCCACGAGCGGCGGGATGCGCCGCCGCCCGCCCACCGCTAGAAACGGCCCTCCGTCCCGCTCCGCGAACCGCAGCGCTCCCTGACGGGTTTCGTCGTCCACCCGCAACAGGCAATCGATTTCCAGAAGCATGCGCGGCGCCCTCCCCTCGTCCCGCGCGTCCGCGGCTCGGCACGGTGCATCAAGGCACGACCCCACCGATCGGGTGCGGAATCCCCAATCGCGCCGAAGAGCGACTTCCCCGCCCGGTGTGGTGCGGACCGGGACCGAGCGTCAGCGCCGGTTCCAGTGCGAAACGCTCGGGATGCCGGAGCCAGGCTTCATCGTATTCAAAACTGGCGCTCTCTCGGCCTTTGCGCAGTGCGCGACCACAGACGCCCTACCAGGTACGGGACACCGCCGAGATCGACATGCACCAGGACGGTACGTTCCATCACTCGGCAGCCTTCGGTTTCCTGGCCTTCGGAACCCTGACCCGCTCGGGCAGTCGCTCTTCGTCCAACGCACGGCCGACGCTGTCATGCCGCGCATCAACCAGGTCGGCCAGACGATCCACCATCCCGAGGACGAAAAGAACGGTCGCGTAGGCCCCCGCGGACACCCCGGGCTCTCCCCTCTCGATCTTGGTGAGAGTCGTGCGGCTCAGAAATGCGCGCTCAGCCAGCAACGCCATCGGAAGCCGACGGCGCCGCGGCGCGTCGCGGATATCGCTCCCCAGAGTGTGTAACGCCCGTTTCACCGGGATCGGCAGGCTTGTCACCGATCGGGTCTTCATTTCGTTTGTGTCCAATAATCTGCTCACTACCCAGTATAGCGTACAGCATAATGGACGTTATTTCAAGCAAAACCTTGGTTGGAGCGACCCCCGGCACCTTTTTGAATCATCGGAGTTTCGCCAGCCGAACGCGTGTTGTTCCGAGGGTCTAGGGCAAACCCAGCCTCGCTGCGGTCGCGGCCGCGGACACTTGCCATTGGAGGATTCCGGCCGATAGGTTTGGCCGGAGCTTCACCTCGATACGAAGTGCCGTCGTCTCGACGGGCTCGAATTCGACCGTATTGGCGGTATCCAGCTTGGTCCCGAATTCGTCGCGCGCTCGGACAGGCTCCCATGTGCCGTCCGGCTTGCGGAAGACCAGCCGCCAACTCATCGGGGCGGCGCAGTGGCGGCCGAGTCGATTGTCGTCCCACCAGTAGACGCTCGTGCCGCCAACCCTGCGCGGCTGGCCGAAGTCGTACTGTACCCACTCGTCCGTTCCCCTCCGGTCCCACCAGGTGAACCTCCTGCGCGTCTCGTCCGACGAATTCTTCGGCGCGACGCCGTCGTTCATCGCATCCACGGTGTCGTTGGCGAAGCAGTGAGAGGCTGTCGGGGTGGAGAGGGACGCGATCGTCGGGGCGTGGCGCCGGCCGAGGTCGTCGGCACCCAAACGATCATCTCCGCCGGGCCGCGATTGGCGTTCGCGTAGTAGGGGATCGCCACGACTTCGGCCTCGAACGGCTTTCCACCTCCAAGCGGCAGTCGTTCGGCCGCGGCGCGGAGGATCGTCACGCCGCCGAGAAGCTCGGGACGCCAGTTGGACGTGATCGACGCGCGCTCCGGGAGCCATACGTCTCGCACTCGGCCTCGATTGTCATGGGACTCGAGGCAATACACGATCGGCCCACGCATGAGGGCGGCGCGACCGCGGTCGCTTTCGACGCGGTCGTCGGCCCTCACGAGCTTCGCCGGCATCGCCATGCGTATGTGGACCTTGTCCCCCGTGCGCCACTGGCGGCGGAGCACCGCATATCCGCGGACGATCGTCGGCGAGGCGACGGGCTCGCCGTTGATGAAGATGCGGAACGCGTCCGGCCCGGCCGTCGGCATGGTGTAAAGGCCGCCGTTCATCACGCCGCCTCGACACCAGGCTGGGACTCGGACTCGGACGTCGAAGGTTGCCGGCCGTTCGGGATCGACGGCCAACCGAACGTCGCCATCCCACGGGTAATTCGTCGTCTGGGTGAGGGAGAGCCGGTTCCCCTTCTCGCCTTCAAGACCGATCTGTGCGCGCGACCCGATGAAGAGGTTGACGTACAGGCCGTCGGCATCCGTCGCGTAAATGTACCCCGGCAGCGCCCCCATGAGCTTCAGGAACATCGGTGGGCAGCATGGGCACGGGTGCCAGGACCATCGGCGCGGTTCCTTCCGGCGTCCAGTGGGTTTTCGTAGAAGTAAGCGTTGCCTTTCAACGAGACGCCGGCGAGCGCGCCGTTGTAGAGCGAGCGTTCCAACTCGTCGACCTTCGCGGCATCGGTCGTGGCGAGGAACAGGTTGTAGTCGAGGAATCCGCACGCGACGGCGGCGCAGGTTTCGAGGTAACCGTTGTTCGGTAGGACGAAGTCGCCGCCGAACTTCTCGTCTCGCGCGATTGCGCCGACGCCACCGGTGATGTAAAGGCGGCGGGTGACCATGTTTCGCCAGAGTGCTCGGCCGCTTCGACGTACTGGGGCTGCGCGCCCGCAACACCGAACGCCGCGACGCCTGAGGCGAGAAGCGTGGCTCGCACGGCGTGCCCTTCGATGGTCGCTTGCTGAAGCACCGGCAGGTGGTCCTGGCCGTATTCGCCGAAGTTTTGTCGGCCCTCATGGTGACCTCGAGCATCGATCCAAAAGCGCGCCAGGTCGAGGTAGCCCCTCTCGTCGACCCGCACGCCCAGGTCTCGCTTGAGCTCAGGACACTGCCTGAACAATTCGTAAAGGCGAACGAATGATTCCTCGCTCAGCGCGTGCCCCGGGATGATGTTTTTCCGCGGCGGAGGCCCCATCACCGCCACCATGCCGTTTGCCGCTCGGACGGCCGTGGCGAGCAACTTCGTCTTGCCTGTGGCGCGGTAGTAGTGGATACCGGCGTCGACAAGACAGCCGATGTTGTACAGGTCGTGCTGCTCGCGGTCGTTGCCTCCATTCTGGCCCCAGCGATGGCCGGGTTCGCGCATTTGCGTATAGGTATTGATGTAGCCGTCAGGGTCACGCGCCGCCGCTGCGCTAATCCTGTCGATGTAGCCGTCGATCCGCGCCTCGAGCGCTGGGTCGGGCTCTTGCGCCATCAGGTCGACCGCGCCACGAATGACTTCATAGATCAGCCCGTCGTACCACGGCGGCCCGCCGTGCGGGGCATCGAGTTCATCGCGGGCGACGTGGTCGAAATTCCTAAAAGCGCCATCGCTCTCGAACTTGTCCAGACAGTCTTTGATCGTCACCGCCCGCCAGGTCTTCAACTTCGGAGACCAGAACGCGTCGTCGATCGTCGCGCGGTTCGCCGTGAGAGGAACGGGCCGTACCGCCGAGGCGTCGGACGCGAATGACGACGTCACGACCGCGGAGCACACGAGAAGGGCGGACAGCGTGCACCTGACGCGGTTAGCGAACCTCATCACTCTTCTCCCAGAACTCGTGGATTCCATCGAGAAGCATCCCGCCAGACGGCAAGGCCCCGAACGGCGGCTTCCTCGCGTTCCCACGCTGGCCTCGCTTGCAGATGCTACGTCACGTTCCGGGAGCCTTACACCTCGAAAGCACTAACGTAGATTAACGGATGTTCGCGGAGAAAGAAACGACGTCGAAACCGCCCGCCGAAGTGGTCTCGCGGATATCGATTCCCGCCGAAGGGATGGAACAATCGGTCGAGATCCCGAGGACCTCGGAAAGAGCTCCGGTCTGATCGACCGAATTCTTGTAAAGGTTGTCTGCTTCGGTGTCGTCGGACCGAAGCGTCGAACGGTACGCTGTGACTCCTCGTAGCATAGGCTCTTAAGTTGGGAAAGAAATCGAGCGTTTTCTTTACCGACAGACAGGCATGCGATAACACATATAAACCTTTTTACTGTATAGTCATCAAGCATGATCCTAACACGGTAAGTAATGCCAAGCCAATCCAGCAAAGTCCCAGGAATCGTCCGAACCGGTCGAGCCATCCCCGACTAGCCGCCCAACAGCCGCTCAGGATGAGCACAAGCCACGTCAAAGCAACGGAATAACCGGCCGCTCGCGGTAAGGCGAACCACGTGAAAAGCCACCAGTCCTCCGAGTGAAATTCCGGGGGAGCTGTTTTCGGCCACCAAGTCACGAGCATCCCGGGTGATTCCAAAGCCGCGAGGCAAAACGCAGCCAAACAGGCGACACCAGCCATGATGCCCGGTTGGCGTAGCGACTTGAATCTCGGGCGACCCGGCGACAGAACGGCTTTTGCCAGGACGGCTAATGTCCAGGTGATCAGAAGCGGACAGGGCCAGAATGCAGCACGGTCGATCCAGAATCTGACTTGAGCGACTTGAGATGCGTGCGGGGGGCCGATTTCGCCATAGGACCTGCTCAACGTCGTGCGATGCCCGATGGGAGTAGGTCCAGTTCTTCTGTACATGATGGATTCCGAGCGATCAATCGCCAGAAAACTGCTTAGACTGCGAGTGAGCGCCAACCCGAGAGCGGTTGCGGCGACTAAGAGCAAAGCGTCGGATAAACCGAAAGGTCGAGATCGGGGAGCTGCCGCCATCGATTCCTCCGATGGTTGTTCTTAGATTATTGAATGCATCCGCAAGATGCAGGGTTAAAGAGGCCGGATGGCCGTAAAGCAAACGGCCGTTTACTTTACCGCGCCTGTCGCTTAGCGACTTCATCTCAGAAAACTTACTGCGACGGGTTTCTTTACTCTAGCGGCTAGCCAGTGGGGCATGATCGTCGGCTATGCGACGGTTCCAACGGCGGAGCGAAACGTCGCGTTTGAGCATGATAATCCGAAGTCAGCTTTCGACGGTTCCGTCGATCCGACCGCCGGGCGCGGGCGCAATCACTGACCTCGCGCTGAGATGACAGTTGACGGGGTCCATAGATCAAGGTCCGCGCTTTTGCCAATTTAGAGGGAGGAGTATCGGACCAAGTGCTAGAAAACTTAGATGACGGTCGCGGACCATCCTCATGCCGGTGTCCGAACTGCTCAATGCTCGACGATTTCCGCCTTGCGAAGTTGGGTCACTGGACACGGAGAAAATGCGCCATTCTGCTTGATTATCACCATGCCGTCCTCCTCTGCGGAAGCGGCGACAGCTTTAACCTCTCGTCCAGTACCTGGGACGGTCCAGATGAGATGGTCACCCCTAACGATGAAGTCCTCCCTCCGCTTTCCACGCTCCAAGAAGAAGTTAAAGTCGTCCCAATTCACTACACCATCGTCCCGAATCGTTTTTTCCACGATCTTCTGATGCGTCGGCGTGACTTCGCTTTTTGAATGCATCCTCGGGAGCACAATCATCAGGTTCCCCTCGGGATGCTCGTAGATTTTATGGTTCGACTTCATTCGTTGAACGTAGCCGAACTCTTCGAGGGTAGCCTCAAGGTCTCCGAAGGTAAGCTGCTTAATCATGGTGGTTAACCTTCGCGAAGCGGGCCATAAACTTGGCTTTTCTCGCACGCATGTCGTCGATCGTTGTCTCGGAAATCACGTTGACGATAGGGATTCTCACAGTCACTGTTGTCGCTTTTGCTTTGGGTTCACGTGTCTTGTCTTCGTCGAAGTACTTTTGGAAATATAGCCAGTATGCCTTGCGCTCAATCGCGTCGTACACGACCAGGAAAACCGGGTAACCTTCTGCCATCCAGAGGCGATAGTGATTAATAGATATTGTAAAACTAATATAATTACTATTTTCGATTTTCCGGATTTTGTCGGTGGCCTTCAACTGGAGCAGTATATAACCGGCTTCTACATAACCGTCTTGGTCGTAGGTTGCCACGATCAAGTCATAGCCGTAGTCGCTCTCAACTCGCTCTGCGGTATGCCCTTTGTCGTAAACGAATTTCTCGACGTGATTCAGGCTTGGGGAGGCGATGACGTGCTTTCTGGTCCGTTGTTTTGTGGGTTCGTCATCCGCTTTCTTCGCCATCGCCCACCCGTCTCGAAGTCCCAGCCATGGCGCCATCGGAGGCATCCTATCTTGCCAGTCTAGTCTCTCGACCCTCGGAATTCCACTAGTGCGCGCTTGGCCGCAAGCCCGGAGGGGTCGTAGGTTTGGCTAGCCGTCGGATGGTCATCCGCATCGGCCAGGGCAAACGCAGCAAACACCGCCCGAAGGAATGACGGCGGTGAGCGTCTGCGGACCCGCGTAGGGTGCGATAGGTTGACCGGAGAGTGACGAAGCCGGCCCCGCAAAGGACAGAGCCGAATAGGCGACCTCGAAGGGGAACCCTAAATCGCCCGAACTCTGGTTAAACCCGCCGTGTCTGAATCCGGTATCATGGAGCCGGAGGTCGGATCGTGGCGAAAAAAACAAAACCAGCTCAAAATCTCGAATGCTACGCACGCGCGCTAGGTAACTGTTCAGGTCCCATAAGCCGCGAGCATTATGTCTCTGAAGGAGCCTTGAAATACCTGCGAGCCCCGGTGCCGGGAAATCCGTCGGTTTACGTCCGGCAGCGCGGCGTTCAGAAACTGCGCGACATTGGACGGCTCACAGCCGAGGTTCTCTGCACGTCGCACAACAGTTCGCTCAGTGCGTTCGATGATGAATCGCTTTCGATGGTTGAAGCATCGGAGAGCGTCTATAACGCAGATAACGCAGGCGACCAGGCCGTCGAAGTTTTTCAGATCGACGGCGACCGCCTTGAGCTTTGGATGCTCAAGACGCTTGCTGGGGGGCTCTACAGCGGCAAGCGATGGCCCGACCTCGCGGCATGGCAAGGGAAGCAACCGCCGATTCAATGGCTCGAAGAGCTCTATGGACTCAGGGAGATTCCCCGCGGCCAGGGCCTGTTCTGGCAACCGACTGAGATGAAGGGGCTCGGATCCGATAGACGCGGCGAAGTCGAAGTCCACCCTTTGTTTTGAGTCGACAATCAGACCGTGATCGGTCTGCACGCCTGGTTCTTCAGCTTTCATTTCGTCCTGCTGGTGGCTAATGTCGCCGCCTGGAACGGGATTCGGTTCCTACCGACCGGCTGGCCTGAAAGTCGATGGCTGCAACAAGCGGATCGCCTTTAAGTGGAAGAACGGCTCGGAAGACGCTGAGATCACCCTGGGCCGGTGTCCGCTGGTCGCGACAGGGTCGTCCAAGAGCCGCACCCTACCCGAATCGAGACTGCCCGTGGCCGATCAACGCAAGCTCTCCAACGCCGACATCGTCAGGATGCGTGACGCGCTTCGCGTTTTTCAGGAGGAGCTGGGCGGTCTGATCCGCGCAAAGCTCCGCCCAGTTCCGGCCGGATCGCAGGCGGCCTCAGAGCTCGCCGCATCCCCCGATCATGCCGACGGGCTCAATATGGCGCCTGGATCAGGCCATCACGCTGCATGAGAGCGCCGGCGAAAATCTCCTTCTATTCGCTAAAGGATTGGACGATCCAGTTGTGCCAATCGCCTGCTTGCTCAACATTCGGGGCGTGCTCGAAGTCTGCGCATTCGCCGTGTGGCTGCTCGACCCAGCGATCAGTGCGACTGAACGCATTAGCCGCGGCATGGGCCGCCGAATCGAGGGCTTGGATGGGTTGCGCAAGTTCGCCCAGGCGGCCAAGGAGGAAGAGGTGCTCGCTCATGCGCTCGCGAGGCTGGAGCATGCGAGGCAAAAATCTGCAACTACCGGCATCGAACCTGAGAAAGTTTCGGGATCGACCGAGGTTATCAAGCGGATGCGAGATTTCGAGGTCGAGTATCGTCTGCTCTCCGGCGTTGCGCATGGTCAAGGCTGGGCGCTGATGCAGGCCGGATATGCAATTCCCGAGACGCTGCCTGAGTCGGGCGACATCCCGGCGACCGCGAAGCAGATCAAGCCAGCATTCACCTGCTTCGCGGGGTTGCGCGGCTTCGAAGCGATTACGCGTGCGGCCTGGTGCCTAGTCGTCATGTTCGGGCTGGATCGGAAGCGGTTCTCGGAAATCGTCGATGGCTTCTACCGGCGGTTCGGAGGGGAGCCGAAGGGCGACCTGTACTGGCGAGGGCCTTGATCGAAGCGGGGCAGAGTCTGGTCAGGGGCACTTCTCTCCCAACCGTCGGCGTCGCCGATGCGGCTCGCCGTGATGTCGTAAACCAAATGGCCCTTTTTCCTACCATCTGGAAGCCGTCCCTTCTCGCTCCCATAAAGTCCTTCTTTCGTTTGTTAAGAAACCCAAGCAAGAAATCCACGGCAAATCAGACTGGCCTCTGACGGGTTTCTTTACTTCTTGGGAGGGACCTTCTGCAGGTAGCAATCAGACTTTACGCCCGATCCGCAATGGCACTGCAACATCAGCGGCTCATTGGGTGGTGTCACTCTTATCCATTTGGATTGTCACGTCGTTGCACGCTTTGGTCTGATCGACCCAAGCGCCTCTCCGAGAGGTGACCGTGGACGGCGATCATCGGTCTGATGCGCGTTTCCTCGAAGCCAGTGCGTCTTTGCAGGCAGAAGGCGCACACCTGAACCAACAGTCACGGCCGAGCGCTCGTGGCTGTCCGTTTGCCATCCTGAGGCCGAGTTGCGCGGAGCGTGGTGCGAGGTTTGGGGCAGGATCGTTGAAGGTCGACACCAAGTGATGGTCCGTCTTCAATGAGGGTCTGAGCGAGATCAATGGTGCGTTCCCCGTTCAGCCTCCCAAAGCGAGCAGCGAACGGCGTGCGTGCGACGGCTACCACGCCGATCCTGCGCTCCTCCGTCGCGATTTACCCAAAGAGATCGAACACCGGTTCCGCTTGTTCAACGATCGGGACCGGCCGGCCCTGGGGATCTGTGACGCGCATCTGGGGATCGATGCCCAGGGCGTGATAGATCGTGGCGGCGAGCCGCTCAGGTGAGACAGGGGCATCGATTGGCTGAGCCGCGTCCTTGTCTGAGCCGCCATAAACGATACCGTCCTTGATGCCCGCGCCGCCAGAACCGCGGGGAAGAGCGTGCTCCAGTGCCCGCGTCCCCACCGAGCGCTCGCAATCGGCGTCCGTCCCATCTCTCCAACAGCGACCACCAGGGTCTCCGCGAGCAAGCCTCGCTCGTTCAAGTCGATCAAGAGCGCTGAGAGGGCTTGGTCGAAGGTTGGCAGCAGATGCTCCTTCACGTCATCGCTGTGAACGTGCGAGTCCCAGCCGTAGCCGTCGCAGGCATCGTAATGGACCGTGACGAACCGCACGCCAGCCTCGACCAAGCGGCGCACCACCAGGGTCGACTGGCCGAAGAGATGGCGGCCGTAGCGATCGCGCACCCGTGCCGGCTCCTGGCGGATATCCAGTGCGCGACGAGTCGCCTCCGACGTGGCCAGAGTTAACGCCCGCTCGTAAAACCGGTCGAACTCGACGGCCCGTCGTGAGTGGTCGAGGTCGCGACGAGCCCGGTCGAACCGCTCCAGGAGCGAGGCACGCCGACGGATGCCGCCAGCTTCGGGCCGGTGTCCGACCCGAGTCCTTCAATCGCGAAAGTCAGCTCATCGTCGGAACAATCCCGCCAGTAGGGATTATCCTTGAGGTCTTTCTTGTCCACGAGCGTCGTCAAGGGATTATAGCGACGACCGAGCCAGCCCGCGTGCTCGCCAGGGCGAAGGTATTGCCCGGCCTCCTGAAGCCGTCCCAGCGAGTTCGGAAGCACGGCGTAGCTCGGCAGGTCGCGGGCCCTCTTCTCATGCGACTGTTGGGCCAGATACTCAACGACCGAACCCATCGCCGGCCAATCCTGCGCGGTCGGGTTGAAGCCGCCGCCGATCGGGACCTGCCACATCCGACCGGTCTGCATGTAGTGCCCAGCCCCACTATGGTCGTTGTAGGGATGCGTCATGCTTCGCACCACGCAGAACTTGTCGGAGATCCCGGCCAGCTTGGGCAATCGCTCGCTGATCAAGAGCCCAGGAGAGCGCGAAGCGATGGGTCGGAACGGACCGCGAATCCGCTCGGGGGCTTCCGGTTTGAGGTCGAAGGTCTCGAGCTGGCTGGGACCGCCGAAGAGGAACAGGAAGATCACTGAACGCGCCTTCGCGCCAGGTCGTCGGCCCCCGCGTGCCTCGGCGGCGAGCACTTCGGGAAGGCCCAGGCCGAGCAAGCCGGCCCCGGCTGCTTCCAGCAGAGTGCGACGCGTGATCTCATCGCAAGCAGCGCGTCGACGTCCGTTGATCCGAAGCATGGAGCAATGCCTCCTCGATTCAGGAGAGGACCAGGCGGGTTGTTACGCAATTGTTAATCAATTGTCCGCCATTTTGCCAGGCAACGTGCCGCGTGTCCATCGCGATCGGCACGTCACTTGCTACTTGTTTTCCGGTCGAGGCAAAATCACGGACCATTGTCGACACAAATAAGTAGAGGTGCTGTCATGCCGAAGTCTGAATGGGGACTGTGCAAGGATTGCAAGTGGTGGCAAATCGAGATGGACGCCCGGATCGAGAATCTGACCATGGGTCAGTGCATCGACGAGAAACTCCAGCCCTTCCTGCTACGGGTTTCCGGAAACAGCGGATGCAACCGGTTCATGCCCGGCGAACCGGCCAGTGCCAAGGGTTCCGGAGAAGCACCGCCCACCGCGGAGCCGACCCGCTAGGATTCGATTTGACGTCGGTCGAAGTGCCTCTTCACGGCAAGGTCACACGTCCACCGCTGGCGGAAATCGTTTCGCCGGTCATAAAGCTGGATTCCTCGCTCAAGAGGAACCGGATGACCGCGGCGATTTCCTCGGGTTGGCCGATCCGACCCATTGGCGTATCGGCAATGATGCGCTTCATCGTCTCTTCGGCGATGACATGAGCCATCTCGGTCTCGATCAGGCCGGGAGCCACGCAATTAACGCGGACATTAAAGGGTGCGAACGCCTCGCCGCAGCAACGCGTCAGGGCGATCACGCCCGCCTTGGCCGAAGCGTAGTGGATCTGCATTTTCCGCGGACGGAGGGCCGCTACCGACGACACCAGGACAATTCGCCCGAAGTTGCGCGCGATCATCGCGTCCTTAACCGCGAAAACGACAAGGTACGCTCCGTTCAGATTCACGTCGATCGTTTCAAGCCAAAGCGCGTAGGTCAACGCCGAGTGGTCGCAGATGTTGCTGATCGCGCCGCAATGGGCGAGCAGGTCTATTTGACCCAAATGCTCCTGGGTTTGACCGACCAGACGAGCCACGTCGTCGGGCTTGGCCACATTGCAAGGCACACCAACCGCCTTGCGTCCCAGTGCCTGGATCTCGGCGACCACTTGCTCAGCCTCCTTGGATCGTGAGGCGTAGCTGATGGCGACATCGGCCCCCTCGCCAGCCAATCGCAACGCCGTCGACCGGCCGATGCCACGTGATCCACCGGTGACAAGGGCCACTCGGTTGGCGAATGCGTCGGAATTCCTCTCGGGCATGGTCATGGTCATGATGTGGGTGACTCGGCGACGGGGATGGCAACAACTCCCAGTGATTGGCACGTGGCGACAATCTGGTTCCAGGTCTTGTCGTCGAGCTCGATGCCGTCGCGAAGCCTCTTGGCGCGTGTGCGCACCTCGGGCTCGCCGGGCATGAGGATCTCGCCGTCCGGCGCCACCGTCTTCGAGCTTTTGACGTGGGCGATGAAGTCACCGATCTCCCCGGCGAATCCATCCGTTGATTGAAAGAATGCAGGGTCGAAAATGATGCTGAGCATGTTGTTGGCGACACGGTCGACCCCGAGTTGGCTGCAAGCACCGCCGGTCAGAGCGCCGGCGAGCACGTCGGCGATGACGCTCAGGCTATAACCCTTGTGCCCGCCGAACGGGAGGATCGCTCCCGGAGGCGAGGCGTAAAACACCTTCGGATCGTTGGTCGGCCGACCTTCGCCGTCGAGGATGCAACCGTCGGCGACCGTCACCCCCTTGTTGAACGCAACCTTGATCTTGCCTTCGGCGATCATGCAGGTAGAGATGTCCAGGATGATGGGCGGACCGTTCGAAACCGGCACGCCCGCCGCGATTGGGTTGGCCGAGAGCCGGCGCTGGGTTCCTCCAAACGGGGCGGCGAGGATGCCGCCGCCGTTCGTGTTGACGAAATGGAGCGAGACCTTGCCTGCCCCGGCCGCAAGCTCGGCCCAGTCGCCGATCCGGCCGAGATGACCCGAGTTCCGCAGCGCCACCACGGCCACACCCTGTCGACCGGCTTTTTCGATGCCGAGCTTCATCGCCTCCTCACCCATCACCTGGCCGAAGCCGAATTGCCCGTCCACCACAGCCATCGCATCGTTCTCGAAGACGATCTTCATCGCCTGATTGGCCAGAACCTTGCCGGCGCGAAGCCACTCGAGATAGGTCGGAGCGCGAATGACCCCGTGGGAGTCGTGGCCGACAAGGTTGGCCAAGACCAGGTAATGCGCGATTCGCTCGTGCTCCGGATGATTGCAGCCGGCCGTAGCGAAGATGTCGCTGACCAGGCGAGTGAGCCGGTCATGAGGGATTATCAAAGGAAGCCGCCCTTGGTTTTGTAGTGGTTCTGGCTTGGAACGTGTTGGCTCTTCCTTGATCAGTGGCCGAAAGAACTCGGACAAAAGAGAAAGATTAGGATAAAGAGTAAGATTAGGAAGAGGATTAAGAGCAAGATGAAGATTAAGATTAGCTATCAATGCCCCGCAGTGCCTTGATCACCGGCCGAAGGGACTCGTACAAAAGAGAAAGATTAAGATGAAGAGTAAGATTAGGAAGAGGATTAAGAGCAAGATAAAGATTAAGATTAAGATTACCTATCAATGCCCCGCAGTGCCTTGATCACCGGCCGAAGGGACTCGGACAAAAGAGAAAGATCAAGATAAAGAGTAGGATTAGGAAGAGGATTAAGAGCAAGATAAAGATTAAGATTATGATAAACTCTCAATTCGCCGCATTTCCTTTCTCGTAGTCGCGTGTCGAGTTTCTTTTGATCAGGCCCACGAGCATCCGGACGATTTTTTGAAGACGTTCTTTTCCGGGGCGGATCTCGTCGGGCGTTAACTTCGCTTTGGCCACGAGGATGTCCAGACCAGCGGCGCATTCGAGCGCGGAGCCATGGGCAATATCAAAGAACCGGCAGCGATCCTTCGGCGAGTATTTGCCGTTGCCCTCGGCGATATTGAGTGGGATCGAAGTCGATGCCCGGTCCAACTGATCCTTGACGTCGCCGATTCGCACCGTTCCTTCCAAAAGCGCCGATAGCCACCCGATGAAAGCAATCGCCTCTCGATAGACCTCGAGTTTTTCATGATCGAACCAGCATTCCTCAGTTACCTGCATGAAATCCTGCTCCTAGTTTAGTCACCTGCATAAAATCCTACTCTTAATCTTTCTCTTGCTCTTAATCCTCTTCCTAATCTTACTCTTACTCTTAATCTTACTCTTACTCTTCTTCGAGTATTGACACGGCGCTTTTGACCTTCGTCGAGTATTGAAGCGGCAGCGACCCGCTGGATCATGCTTTCCCGCTCGTCGCCAGCAAATCCTTGACGACCTGTGCCGTGGACATCGGTCAGCCGCATGTCGCGGCCGCCGTGAAAATATGTCAAGAGCCTATGATCGAAGCCCAACAGGTGCAGGATCGTAGCATGCAAATCGTGAACGTGCACCTTGTTCTCCACGGCCGCGTAGCCAAAGTCGTCGGTCGCCCCGTAGGTCTGGCCCCCCTTGACGCCGCCGCCGGCCAGCCAGGCGGTGAAGCCGCGCGGGCTGTGGTCGCGCCCCTTGCCGTTCTGGCCAGTGGGCGTCCGGCCAAACTCGCCCGTCCAGACCACCAGCGTCTCATCCAACAGCCCCCGCCGCTTGAGGTCGGTCAAGAGAGCCGCGATCGGCCGGTCGGTCTCGCCGCAATGGAGCTCGTGGTTCTTGTTGACGTCGCCATGAGCGTCCCAGTTCTCGTCGTTGTGGCCTCCGCCCGAGTACACCTGCACGAATCGGACTCCTCGCTCGACCAGCCTGCGCGCCAGCAGGCAGCGCCGGCCGAACCGTTCGGTCCGGGGATCATCCAGCCCGTAGAGCCGGCGCGTCTCGGCCGATTCATCGAGAGATCGACAGCTTCCGGGGCACTCGCCTGCATCCGGAAGGCCAGTTCATAGCTGGCGATTCGAGCCGTGAGCTCCGGCTGTCTCGTGACTGTCGCTTCCCTGGGCCAGGCTCAGCTGGCCAGCAGGTCGAGCTGGTTGCGCTGCTGGGCGGCCGAGATGCCCTTCGGCGGCTGGAGGTTCAAGATCGGCTCGCCGCTGGTCCGGAATTGAGTTCCCTGATAGGTCGCCGGCATGAAGCCGGAGCCCCAGTTGGGAGGCCCGGAGATCGGCCCGCCGCGATGATCGAGCAGGACCACGTAGCCCGGCAAATTCTGATTAACCGTCCCCAACCCGTAGGTCACCCACGAGCCCAGGCTCGGATACCCTTGGCGGAGGAAGCCCGTATTCATCTGCAGCAGGCCCGAGCCGTGCGCGAAACTGTCGCCATACATGCTGCGGATGACCGCCACATCGTCAAGGCATCCCGCCAGGTGCGGATACAGGTCGGAGAACACGGTGCCCGCCTGGCCGTGCCTGGCGAATTTCCGCGACGAACCCAGCAGCATCCCCGGGTTGCGGATCTTCAAGAAGCGCGTCGCTGTCGGGCCGGGATCGGTTTGCCATCGTGTGGCTCGAGCTGCGGGCTTGGGGTCAAACGTATCAACCTGGCTGACCCCACCGTACATGAACAAGCACGATACATGCCTTGGCCTTGGCCGGAAACTGCGGCGCCTTGGGGGCCAGCGGAGAAGAGATGGACGATTTCTCCTCCGAAGCGGCGGCCGATCGAGCGAAGAACCCATCCTCGGCCAGAACGTGGCCAGTGCCGTGCCAACAAAGCCGCCGGCCGATTCCCAGAAGAACTCCCGTCGCGTCCGCCCGCACGGCGTCGGGGCCAGTCGCCATCGGAACTGTTCATCGCCAGCCTGATCGGTCATCGGAAACCTCCCCGGGCATTGCTTTCCAAGCGTCCGTCAATTGTTGTAAACGAACTCGTTCATATTCATGATCACCAGGCAAAATGCCTCCAGGGCTTTCTGGCGAGCGTCCGTGGTTCGGGCCCGGCCATGGCGATTCCTCGTGCCGGCATCGGCCTGGATCTGCCGCTCTTGCTTCTCGAGGAATTCGAGCGCGGCCGCGTGACTCTTCGGGCCGCGGCGACCTGCCCATGGCCAGCTCAAATGCTCGCTCCACCTGATCGCTCGCCGAGCTTGTCCGACTTCAGCAATCAGCCGGGAGGCGAAGTGCCGCGACTGTTCGTGGATGAACGCCCCGTTCAAGAAACGTGAGAGCCTGCGGGCCGGTTGTCGAGACCATCCTCCGCTCGCAACTACTCGTGTTGTCGGCAACGTCCAGGAGCTCGAGCTCGGGCACGCCCAGGCTCGCTTGACGAAAATATAAATACTGCGCCGGGATTGCTCGCGATCATCCGACTTGCCCCAGCCCTCGCCCGGCCGCGATTGGCCTTCGAGCACCGATCGCGGGAATGTGGGATAAACACCGGGGCCACCCATCCGAGGGTTTAATTGTCCACTGACCGCCAGGATCGAGTCGCGGACGACTTCCGCCTCGAGACGCCGCGGCCGCCACCGCCAGATCAACGTGCCCTGGCGTCGGCTTTGGCGGCGTGGGGCTCGAAGGCCGACGATAACTGATAAGTCTGTGAGAGGACGATCATCCGATGCAATGGCTTGAGCCGCCAGCCCGAAGCCATCGAATTCGGAGGCCAGCCAGTCGAGCAGGTCGGGATGGCTGGGGCCATCCCCCATGACGCCAAAATCGTTCGCGGACGTGACCAGCCCCTCGCCGAAGTGGGCTTGCCAGATCCGGTTGACAATCACCCGCGCCACCAAGGGGTTATCGGGCCTGGTCAGCCAACGGCCCAGCCAGAGCCTGCGCCCGGTCGTCCTGGCGGTGGGGCGAGGCGGTGTGGCTGATGCCGGCCAGGACGGCCGGCACCCCCGGCTCAACGGCGGCGCCCGGCCTCGTGGGATCGCCTCGTTTGAGGACGTAGGTGACAGGGGCCTTCGGTCCCGTCTCATTCCAGATATAAGCACGAGTCAGCTCCTTGGGCTGTGTGGCCTTGATGGCGGCGATCCGATCGTTCAACGGCTTGAGCAGCCGATTGACCTCTGAGGGCGCGATCACGCGCGACCTCGGCCTCGAGCTTGTCGCAAACTGCCTGCACAAGTCCCACTGGTCGGGCGTCCGCTTCGCCGGCTCGCCGGAACGCGTTGGCGACTTGTGGGGTCAACCAAGTGCGTTTCTTCCCCGGCTTTCCGTCTTTCGGCTTCTCCACGTCGGTCAAGAGCTGGTCGATCTCCGGCCTGATCAGCGCCTCGATCCGTTCCCAGACCCGATGGAACTCGGCGTTGGCCTTGGCGATGACCCGCGTGATAGGCGGCCAGCTCGGCCTCGGTCCCACCGACGCAATCGTGCTCGTCGCGATCGTTCTGAGGCCGCTGCAGCGGCTCGAAGACCGCGAGCATCCGATAATAGTCGGCCTGCGAGAACGGCTCGAACTTGTGATCATGGCAGCGGGCACATCGCAGCGTGATTCCCAGGAAAGCGGTCGCGGCCGTTCCGATCACGTCGTCAAGCTGATCGTAGCGGTCGACCATCGGCTCGGCCGGCTCATCGTCCCAGGTACCCAGCCGCATAAATGTGGTGGCGATCTGAGCTGACAGCGTTGGAGCCCTCAACCTCATCGCCCGCCAATTGCTCAACCAGGAACCGGTTGTAAGGTTTATCCTGATTGAAGGCATCGATCACGTAATCCCGATATCGCCAGGCGTGGGGCTTATCACCGTCGCGCTCGTACCCATTGGTCTCGGCGTAACGGACGACATCGAGCCAGTGCCGCGCCCAGCGCTCTGCCATATTGCGGGCTGGCCAACAGGTCATCGACAAACCTGGCGAGGGCGTCGGCCGACTGTCGTCGACGAACGTACGAATTTCGTCGGGGGTTGGAGGTATGCCGATGAGGTCGAAATAGAGCCGGCGGATCAAGGTCCGTCGATCGGCTACGCCCACCGGCTTGATCCCCTCCGCCTCCATCCTGGCCAAGACAAAGCGATCGATGGGATTGCGCGACCAGCCCGGGTCGGTCACAGCCGGTATATCGGGCCGCTCGACAGGTTGAAAAGCCCAATGCCTTTCCTTGACATCCGCCTTCGGAGACTCGGCGGTCGCTCGCGGAACGATCGAAAGAGCCAAACCCAAGGCAATCCATCCAGCAGTGGGTAAGTCAGTCTCATGGGCCATCGATCCAGCGGGGCCATGAAGGTCGAAGGCGATCCATTGGTGCGGACGCGGGAGGCAAATATTAAATTCTTTTTTAACACATCCGGAACCCGTCCGGAAGGCACTTGTTGGAAGGATATCCAACATTCTCAACGCCAGTGACACCAGCCGGCCGGTCAATGCGGGGTTGATAATCGATGTCGATCGAAAGCGACATCGCCCCGGATTTGCGACTTTTCTGATAAGTAAAATTTAAGATTGGGCATCGAGCCGTGACTTAATCTAATGGGCGGAACGGGAGCACGGACCACAAACGGCGCAGCGTTCGTTCTTCGAAAAATATCAGAGATTCCATCGCGTCCCAGGGTTGGGCAGCAAGTCTGGGCGACGGGAGTTCGATACCTTAATCCGCAGATTTCAAAAGGCTTCGGTCGATTGGAAACCGACCGGGAGAGATCGCTCTGGAGATAAATTTAAGCATGATGACCAACCAGAGAGAGAACCGCGCGGTGAGCATTGCCGAGACGATTCGTCACAGGATCGAGTCCGGCGGTGAACGGATCTGGCGTTTCGCCGACTTCGAGAGATGCCGGTCAAAGCGGATCGCGGAGGCGATCTCGCGACTGTACCGTCAAGGCGAAATCCAGCGGCTGGCGAGGGGCCTCTACTACCGGCCAAGGCAAACGGCGTTCGGACCCAGCCGGCCAAACATGGCTGAGATCCGATCCTTGACCGTTGGGCAGAGGGGGTTTTCCCGGCAGGAGCCGGAGCCGCGAATATGCTGGGTTTCACGACTCAGAGTCCCACTCGCATCGAGGTGGCGACCAATGGCGTGAGTTTGCCGCGGCTCTTCTATAGCAAGGAGGCGATCGTCCACACCCGCCGGCCGGAATCGTGGCTGGCGATATCGCAAACGGACGCCGCACTTCTCGACTTCCTTCGTAACCGAGGGACTTCAGGTGCGCTGCCTGCTGAGGAAACCCTGAACAAATTGCTTGGATACTTCCGCGAACCCGGACGCCTAGAGCGCCTTTGAAGATTTCACCGACCGAACCCCCCCGCGTCCGGGCTATGCTAGGGGCGATCGCACAGCAGCTCGGTCAACCGAAAAGCTGTCTGTCCCGGTTGCGGAGCACCTTGAATCCCCTTTCCCGGTTCGATTTTGGAATTCTCGTCACGCTGCCGTACGCGCGGGAATGGCAGGCGAAGTAGCGCGAAACCCGACTTGGAAAGACGCCCTCAGCGCAGGAGACGGTCAATTGCTCCACGTATAAGCTTAAGAATTGTTCGACCCGAGGACATGACGGTGAGCTGGGAGGGGTTGAAAGACCAGTCCAGAGGTAGGTGCAATTTCCCGACGCTATCCTCCCAGGGGTACTCGCAGTTATCCGGACGTTGCCCGTCACGTCTCACGGCTGGAGCAAGAAGTTCAATCTCCTGAGCGAGATGCTTCGCATGCTTCAAGACGGCCTCCGCCTTCCCTCCACGAAACTTCTCATAGACGGCCTGCTGTCGTAACACGACCGGGAGACTCTTTGAGATATACGCATGGCTGGCTTGCAAGCTTGAGGAATCGGCTCCACCTCCACATAAATGGGCCTTCACCAGCTTTTCGCAGGCCATTTGAAGGAACTGAGCCGTGGCACTCCGGAATCGACAGCGACTGAATGGCTTCGAATGTCTGGAAGTCGGCGTCCGCCTGCCGGGCATAGGCGGAGGGCCACTCGGCATTCGTTGGCATTACACCCCTCCAGTGATACCTGCTGGTCTGGGCAATGCCTCCCCGATTTCCACCCATTCGGTAGTTTCAGTTCATTCGACTGAATCCTCCTGAACTCGTTCGGAGTTACCTCGATGATGATCGAAGCGAAAGGAATACCGCTGGCGGGCGCGGGCCCGAAGTGTAAGGGCATGATGCCGGATTCGACGGTATTCTCGTTCACTTCCAGCAGCTTGATGGTATCGGCCAGGATCGTCCGGGCTTCCGCCTTGTCGTCGAGCAGGAAAACTTGAGTCAGGCCAGCTTCCACCTCGTAGTGCAGATTAGCCAGTTCTCTAGCCGCCGCAGCCGCCTCCGAGGCAATCGCCTGGTCCGCGTCAATGACGATTTCATTGCGGCTGCCACAGTTCGGGCAGGGCGAGCCGCGTTGTGCAGGGGTGAGCGACTCCCCGCATTCCTTACAATTGACAACAGCCATCAAACGCCCTCCGAAGAAGTAAGCGATCAATCATCATTATACCGGTCGCACGGCTCTCGTCGTCACCGGCGATTCAGTTTCTCCACCGCCCACTCGATCGCAAAAAAGGGAACCCAGTCGGGTAAGACTCAAGGTGGACCAGTGCCGACGGGCACTCTCGGCCCGTAATGGGGCAGAGGATCGCCTAGCTCGTATGCTCCGACGTCCGGCCGCGCGAGCGAAAACCATCGTTTAGGCCCGACAACACCGCCCCGGCATCAACAGCCGCAGAGCCGGACGCAGCCGGAAGTCGGATGGAGTCGATCTCGGCTTGTCTATATCCAAAGGGGGTAGGGCACCCGACGCAAATCCCGAGGCCGCATCCACCAGGACCGCGTGCTTGTACACCGGCGCAGCTTGCGGACTTCCTCCAGCGTCGCATACCGAGTGCCGTTCCAGCGCAGGAACAGCCGGAACGGCCCGCCGCCAAACCCGTCGTAGTCGAAGTCGCAGTCAACCATCGGGGCCGTGGAGTCAAACGCATAGTCGCCGGCCGTGCCGATGAACAGGTTGTTCCGCGACAGGCAATGGCGCACCGGCTCGGACGTCCAGAGGAGAGACGGCACGCCTTTCTTCACCGACGTATTGTGGAAGATCAGGCAGCCCGACGGACTATTGTGCAGTTTGAACGGCTCGACCGCCACGTTGTCCATCACGTTGCGAAACACATAGACCGGGCCGCCATACACCGGCTGCATCGAGATGCCCTGGAAGACGTTCGTCATCCGGTTGTAAAAACAGCGGGTGTTGCGCTCGGAGTAGTCCATCTCGATGCCGTCGTCGGTCAGCTCGCTCAGCTCGTTGTTATGCATGTCGATGGCCGAGCACCGCGGAGACGGAAACATGTCGATGGCGTCGGCGAATCCTCGGATGCGATTATAGCAGACTACATGCCCCTCGCCGGTGATCTGGATGCCGCGGGCGTTCTCGATTCCCTTGGTCCGCGGCCAGCTCGACGGGCCTTCAATCACGTTGTCCGCGATGAAGTGATCTTGAGCGTCCCCTGGGTGTTGCTGGCGGCGTTCATGCCGTATTCGACTTTCTGGATATGACACCGCCGAACGACGATCCGCGCCGAGTCGTGAAACGTCACCCCATGCATGGCGTTCTGGATCGTGAGATCCTCGATCCAGACGTCATGCGTTCCCGACACCTCAATGGCGTGCGCCGGCCGGCTGGGGGATGCACCTTGGCCGTCGATCACGACCAAGGCCGCTGCCGTTGTCTGCCAGCCCGCGCCACACGATCGGTTTTGCCGGCGTGCCGCTCCGGTTGATGACCCAGGGCCCTTCGTAGACGCCGGGATGCAGCAGGAACAGATCGCCGGGAGCCGCGGCCTTGCTGGCAACGGCCAGTCCACGGAAAGGGTCAGCGGCCGTTCCCGTGCCCCCGCCGGATCCTGGCACGACGTGACGTTGCCGGCGCTGGCCGAGACGCGAGGCTCGGATCGTGTTTGCGCCTTCAGCACCCGGGACACTTTCGCTCCTGTGCCTTTTCCATCCGGATCGTTGAGCGTCAACCGCAGCTCGTAGCTCGTCCCGGTTTCCAGCAGCAGCGCGCTGCCGGCGAACAACCAGCCGTCATCGGGCACTTTGAGCTGGCTGCCAAATCGTTCCATCAGATGGGCTCTCCGTTCCACTCGAACCAGCGGTGCACCCGCGCAGCCAACTCGACGTACCCGCCTTGCGGTATTCCAGGTGAACCGAGGCATTGCGGTTGTCGTCGCCGCGCAACGATCCAGTAAACGCCCAGGCTGTGCAGCGTCGGACGCTCCAGTTGCGGCTCGCTCAACACCCGGGTTTGGTCGGCTCCCAGCGATACCGAACTGCTAATGACCAGCCCCGTCAGTATTGTTAACGAGCGTTGAGCTGTTTTCATCAGATTCAAGCCTCAGTACTTCCCGAATGAACGAATTCAGTGAGCTAAGTTGCAACCGATTGTGGTATATTTCTTTCGGTTGCTATAGTGAGGACCAATCCATACAAGGCCGCGGCCACTTGCTCCAGCCACAACAACATCCGATCCACCCGCAGGAGGTCCCAGTTGTATCACCGGCAACCCCAGCGCGGACTCGACAGGACGACGTGATGCAGCCACACCCACAGGTTCTTCAACAGCAGACCAATCGCCACGTACAGGAACCGGACAATGAGACTTCTTGGTCGTCGTCCGGATCCGGCACTGGTTCATCTGCCGGTAGCTGGTCTCGATCCCGAATCGCTTGCGGTAGGTCGTCTTGACCCAGTCGGGACGCTTGGGAGTGATCCCCCAGTAGGCATACACCCAGGTGTCCCACTTCTTCCGTCCGTGCCGATCCGTCAACCGGTAGAAGCCACGCAGATCGACACGGTGGCTTTCTGTTTCTTGGCGTCCTGGAGCGTGTGGGTGAAGCCACCCACTCTTCTTCATCAGTTTGAACTGGTTCGACCCGCTGGGTCCTTTGGGATGGTTGGCCTTGCGGCCGAGTGGCAGCCCCGGCATGGCGAACGGCCGCCGGGCCTGCTGCAGGTAGCGGATGATCGCCACGCTGTAAAAGCCGCGGTCCAGTGGCGATCAGCCGGGTCTGAGCCCCGCCTTGCTCGCCAAGGCCAGCAGCTCTTGGAGCACGTCCTTGAGCAACTCGGAGCGGGTCACCGGGGTCACGGCCAGGGTGAACCGCTGGCCGTGGAGCATGACGTATGCGGTGGCGTAGGCGAAGAACGAGTGGGTGCCGGCCTTGGCCTTGGACCGGTAGATCTCACAGCCTCTGAGGGGATGCTTGCCATGATTGGGGAGGAGTGTCAGATCGATGGCGATGCGGAGCGGTCGCTTGCGGCGGCGGCGCAGGGCCCTGGGCGAGTGGGCGCGGAAGGCAGCATTGGCCTTCTGCTGAGCTGCTCGAAGCAAAAGAGGTTGGCGTAGAGGGCGTTGGCGTAGGTCTCCTCGCCGGGGACACCGGCAGGGCGACGGGGAGTTCTCGGAGATGGAGGAAGAGATCCGAAGCGCGGCGGCGAACAAGACCGTCGAACAGGATCGCGGCGGTGACTTTGCCGGCCGGTTTGAGGTCCAGGTGCGGCTGGCGGGAATCGACCGCGAAGCGGTAAACTTGGGCGGGTGTCAGTGGGGTGGTGGACTTGCCGTCGTAGCCTCCGTGATGAAGGAACTGGGCCCACGTGGTTCTCGGAGAAGTGCTTGAGTTGGCCATCCCTTGCCACCCCTTATAATCCCCAGATTCGGGAGTACTCAGCCTGAAGGTCTGGTGCGGCTCGAAAGCCTGACCGACATCACCGAGACCATCTTCCCCAAGCAAACGCCCAGCCATAGTCCCGGCTGTTGATCGACGTCACGAATTTGGGTCGCCGGTCTCAATATTTTGGCATTCCAAAATCCTCTATTGAACTAAGCACAATTTGTCGTTAGGATTTCCGATCGTCGCTGGTTGCGGATTTTCAATGGAGAAACGGTCCATGTTCGCTCGCCGAAAAGAACGAATCGATCAAAGTGGGTTTACCCTGATCGAGTTGCTGGTGGTGATCGCGATCATCGCGGTCCTGATCGCCTTGCTTGCTGCCCGCCGTCCAGGCGGCCCGCGAGGCGGCCCGGCGGGCCCAATGCGTCAACAACCTGAAGCAGATCGGCCTGGCGATCGCCAATTACGAGTCGAGCGGCGGCTGCATCGTCTCGGGGTACATCAGCTCGACCGTGCCGCTGGCGCGTTCGGGGTGCCGGGGTACAACCCGGACCCGCAGACGGGCGACAACGGGCCGGGGTGGGGCTGGCTGGCCCTGTTGCTGCCCTCAGATCGAGCAGTCGCCGCTCTACAACGCGATCAACGTGAACCTGCCCACCTGGGTGGCGGACAACGGCACGGCGGTCCTGGTCCAGATCAACGTCTACAACTGCCCGTCGGCGAACAACCCGACGCCGACGGTCCCGATGGTCGACGCCAACCTGAACCTGTTGCCCGTGGCCAATCAGTACTTCGCCCGCTCCGACTACGTCTACAACGTCGGCTGGAACGACTCGGGCATGCCGATCACCGTCAACTACGACAACACGGTCACGGGCTGCAACGGGCCGATCTACCGCAACAGCCATATCACCTACGCCGGGGTGACCGACGGCCTGAGCAACACGGTCGTCGCGGGCGAGCGGACGCCGTACCTCTCGGATGCCACCTGGGTGGGCATCATCCCCGGCTACCGGCACTTCGCCTACAACGCCTTCGCCAGCCTGGGGACCGGCGGCCTCGGCGTCAACTACGACTATGCCAACGCCATCCTCGCGGCCCACAGCGGGCCGTCGCTCTACGAGGACCCGGTGGTGATCCACCCGCCCAACAGCCCGCTCGGGCACACCGACGAGATGTATGCGCTCCACCCCGGCGGCGCCAACGTGCTGATGGGCGACGGCTCGGTCCGGTTCATCAAGCAGGCGATCAACTTGCTGACCTGGGCCGCCCTGAGCAGCCGCAGCAACGGGGAGGTGATCAGTGCGCGACTCCTATTGAGCGATTCCGCGAGCGCGCGAATCATCGGCAGCCTCGCGCACCGCGAGTCGCGACGAGCCTGTGCTCGCGGTGGCTGTTGTTGACGCTCGCCGGCTGCGGCGAGCCGTCGGTCCGCGAGCTGAAGAACCGCCGCGAGCTCGAGGCCCTGCTGACGGCCATCTCGCTCAAGAACAAGAAGGAGCTGGACAGGGACATCAAGCGGATCGACGACCGCCACGCCTCGGGCGAGCTCTCCGACGCCGCTACAAGGACCTCCAGGAGATCATCAAGAAGGCCCAGGCCGGCGACTGGGCCGGGGCCGAGAAACAGGCCTATGAGCTTCCGCGAGTCGAAGCCGTTTTTCAAGTGAACTGAAAGGAGGCTCGTCCTCCGATGAAGAAAGTGGATCCATTGCGTCCGGCCCTGATCGCCGTCGATCGTCGTTGTCCGTCGGCCTGGACCGGGATCGAGACTCTACCGCCAGCGCCCCACCGGCCCGTCGCCGGGTCATTCCACCGATCGAAGGTCGACGGCGTCCGGGCACACCCGGGGCATCGTCCAGGTCGACCTGATGCGGCAGATCATGGCCGACACGGCGCGGTCGACCGCCCCGGCCATCGTGCCGGACGATGACGCTGGACACCGCGTCCCGAGCCAGGACCACCGCTTGCTCGGCCGCCCGGCCCCGGCGCTCGTGCTCGAAGGACGCCTGGGGCAAGACCTGGGACCTGCGCGACGCGAGCTCGCGGACGGGCCGGTCGTGGTCGTCTTCTACCTGGGCTCGACCTGCGTGGCGTGCGTCACCCACCTGGTCGAGCTGGACGTGGCGATGCCGCGGTTCCGCGAGCGGGGCGCGCGGGTCTTGGCGGTCAGCGGCGACGCGCCCGAGTTCTCGCTGCGAACGGATGCGCAGGTTCGGTGGTTTTCAGATCCCGCTCCTGAGCGATCCCGACCACGCGGTCTCCATGGCTTACGGCGTCTGGAAGACCGGTCCCGGGCGGGGATAGGACGACGGCGAAGCCCTGCACGGCACCTTCATCATCGACCGTGACGGCCTGGTCCGCTGGGCCTACGTCGGCGATCGTCCGTTCACGGACATCGAGGCGCTGCTGAGCGAACTGGACTCATTGAGACTTCAGGCGTCTCCGGCGTAGACGCGCACTCAGACACCTCGGTCGTGATCAGGATAGATCGACCACGTTGGCGTCGGGGCAAGTGGTTTCAATCGTGAGCCGAGCCAGGTTGAACCACGTTGGACCGCCGTCGAGGATCGCACTATCCGAGGTCGCCACGATCTCGTCAGAGCTGCTCAGGAGTGGGTCGGGGTTGTCCACCAGCTCGACGAACCAGTCCAGCGACCGGTCGGCGGCCATATCGAGCACGAGGCTCCGAATCGTCCACTGTTCGAGACCGGGCAATCAAACAGCCAACGGCCTGGCGGACGCCCAGCCTGTCCAGGACGGTCACCAGTTTTTCGAGGGCTGGCAGAGTCTCGGCGACCTTGCGGTAATTGCCGTGGATGCCGGCGATATCGCGGCAGGTGGTGTCGCGGCAGATGAGCACGACCGCACCACCAAGAGCGGCCTCGACCGTCGTGAGGACGTTGAAACCGTCGATCACCAAGACCTTCCCGGCGACGGAGCCGGCTGCGACATGATGAGCTCTCCGACGCTCTCGGGCCTCGTCCGAACAGGCCGACCGTCGCACGGCTTGTCGCTGCCGCTCGGTCAGCGACCAGCGATCGCCAACCAGCTTGAGCGCGGACACCACCGTGTAGCCCCGGCCGAAAAGCCAAGAAAGGTCCACCACGGCCTCGCGCAAGGCCGGCCAGGTCGGCCGTCCGAACGATTCGCCGTCGCGCGGGTCGGGGCCGCGATGGGCACGCTTGTCTGGCACGTCGGGCTGGCCTCGATCGATCAATCGGGATTCTACCGCTCGAAAGTCCCAATCAACTCACCCTCGGCCACGATGTGCCCGTGTATCGCGTTGAGCAGGCCCGGCTTGTCCAGGCCCTCGACGCGGTCGAGTGCCTGTCGAGAGCATAAAGCTTGAAGAAATAACGATGCACGCCGTGCCCTTTCGGTGGTGCAGGGCCGCGGTAGCCGAACGAGCCCCAGGAGTTCTTGCCCTGAAGGGCGGTGGGCGGATAACCCGGGTGCCCGATTGGTGGAACACCTTCCGCAAACCCTTCGGTCCCGACCGGTATTTTGTAGATCACCCAGTGGACCCAAGGTTCCTTCGTGGGCGCGTCGGGATCGTCGACGATCAGGGCCAGTTCTCGGGCCGACGAGGGTACGCCAGACCATGACAACGGCGGCGACAGATCTTCGCCGTCACCACTATGCCTTCGCGGAATCGGTTTCCCGCCGGCAAAGGCCGTGCTGCTTAAGGTGAGGCTCATGGTTGTGCTCCAGACCGAAGGTAAAAGCTTGCGGGGTAATGCCCACGTTCCCATTGGTCCACCTTGCAGAAGAATATCTCAAGGCGAGTTCCCAGCTCCAGATCCAATCGGTGGAATGCCCGTAGGGGGAAGTTCGTCATTCACGGGCTCCGAAGGATTGCTCGCCGCATCGAGATACTTGTTCTTCAACTGAGCCGCGGAAGCGGCCATCTGAGCATCTTTTGCTCGCAGGGACCGGACCAAATCAAGACGCTGCTTCACCTCCTCAAGTTCCGTATTCCCCGGATCCCGTTCTCGCTCGGACCGGCTCATGCTTGAAAGAGTTGCGATGCGTTCGAGAAGCACTGCTTCCAAGTCTGCCCGTCGTGCTTCGCTCCTTCTCCAAAAGCTCTCTGTGTCGGCGTGTGTCTTCGCGAAGGACCGGTACTGATCCCGCCGGATCGCGATCCAGGGCCTCCTGCCGAGCCCGGCGTTGCATCAAGCACTCTTCGATTCCAATCCCAAGAAGAAAGGCGATCACGGCCACGAGGAACATCCACGCCCGAATTGTCATGCGGGGTCGCTGAATTATATGAGGGCCCGGGAGCTCCAGTAACGGTAGTTCAGCTTGCGGCCTTAGGCTTAGGTAGGACCCGGGCGTGATTGAATCTCGCCAACCGGCGAACAAGAGCGCGACGAATCCGAGCCCAAAAGCTGCCCAGCCCGTGAGCGGGAACCCTACCGCGGAAAGCAAGATTCCCCCAAAATTCGTCGCGAGAATCAACTGAGAGCGAAGCTTCGACTCTCCACGAAAGCCGCACTTGAACGTGGCTCTCTCACCGGCCGATAAGTTCACCTCCATGGTCTCCGACTTCCAGAGAGCCGCACCTGACACTTACCGTATGCAAACCCGCCATGACAAGAAACGGTTGCACCCGTTGGTCCCTCGTGTTCAGCCCACCTTCGAATTCACGATCGATAAACACTCGAACATTGGGAGGAAACAATTGGAGCCCGGCAACCCACCGGATATCCACTCGAGCTTGGCTGTTCGAGAGGTCTTGCACCACAAGTCCCTCCGCACCGAATGCGAAGTCAGCGTCTTACCGCACGATCAGGGTGCGCACGCCGAATACGCCTCACATTATGGCGATCAGTGCATCATACCAAGACTCAGAGCTTATAGGAGAAGGTCGTCGGACGCGAAGTATGGTGCCGAGCCTCCGTGCGACCAGGCGAGCGCCTAACGTGCGTGCCGCGTAGGATCAGGCTCATGGATGTGCTCCGGGCCAACTATCTTTTGGACCGTTCCCATACCTCCTCGATCTTCAGACCGTTCGAGAGCATGCCGTTGTGGTGCCACTTATCCCCCTCAATCTTGAGGCTGAAGGACTGCGGTTTGTCACGGATGGCGTCGAAGTCCCCACCGAATCCATACTGCGGCGTCTCCTCATATTGATCGCCTTTAAGGCTATAAGTCCCGCCGGCCGTCCGCGAGACTACCTTCGTCTCATCGTTGTAGCTTAGCCACACAAAGCTGGTCGGGGTGACGTGCTTGAGGGTGGTCCCCAGGTTTTCCGGCTTAACCTCTTGGTCCCCGTACTTCGCGGAGACCAGCTTCCAAGTCCCGATCACCCGCTGCTCGTTTTCGTCCTTATTCCCCGCCTCCGCAGTTTGAAGCATTCCGTAAGCGAGGCCCATGGTCCCGAGGGCTAAAGGCAGAAGAATAATCGAGTGAACTTGTCTTCTCATAAAGATGGCTCCTTGTCATTGTTCTCGCACTTGTCCGACGATCAGAAATGCGACCAACGCCATCCTTAAGGATAGCAATGTTTGCGATTCGTTGCACTCGCTGCCGGCCAGGAGCCGAATTCCGCAATCTGGAGAGGTGCGCGACGGTTTCCTGCACCACCAGAACCAAGCGAACGTTTCGAAATCCCCGCTTCTCACAAGTCGATCGCCACGACTTCGTGATCGCGGATCGACCGGCACCGCGATGGTCAGGCGGTCGCCGTTTTGGGTGATGGGCAGGTCTCGCTTCCGCCACAAGAATGTGAACTTTTCTTCGCCTTGAGTCCTTCCGGCAGCCGGACGACGACCTGCTGTTCGCCGATGGGAATCAGCTCCCGGAATGGGCCTTTCATCATCATGGGATTCGTCAGGTTGACCAGGTGCGCGGTGATCGAGGCTTTTTGCCGCCAGATGGTCAGCCGCTACTCGGAAGATGAGCGAGGAACACGCCGATGATGAAGAACACCTTCTCGACGTCCGCCGCTGCGTTCGAGTCAATCGTACTTGGTACGGCATCACGGGCGTGATGGAAATGTCAATGCAACCAATCCGGCGTTAGTGTATGATTTGTTTAACATTCAGCAGGTTGCGTTTAATCCAACAATGCGCTTGATGCGAGCTAGGGGCATCCTGGCATGAGGCTTGAGATGAAAAAAGCGAACCACAGCCCAAGGATCGACCGCCTCCCGCGATTGCTGCTCGATTTCTTATGGCTAGAGCGCTCAACGCTTGGACTGGGCGCGCGTGGTCACGCCCCCGAACCCCCCCTTCGCAAGGGGGGGACGAAAGGGGCGGCTCACTTTCCCCCCCTTGCGAAGGGGGGGTTCGGGGGGGTGCTTTGCCCCGGCCGCGGCATGTGCTCAATCCAATCGTTAGGCGGTCTAGGATGTGCTCTGCTGCTGGGACTGACCGGCGCGACGCACGCTGCGCCTCCTGCTCTCGACTTCAATCGCGACATCCGGCCGGTCCTGTCGGAGAACTGCTTCTATTGCCATGGGCAGGATGCCAATAAACGTCAGGCCGAGCTGCGACTCGACGTGCGCGACGACCGCGATCGAGGCCGGTGCGATTGTCCCGAATGACCCGACCTCGAGCGAGCTGATCCAGCGGATCAACGCGGATGATTCCACACAGCTCATGCCGCCTCCGAAATCGAATCGGCGGCTGTCGGCCGAGCAGAAGAAGCTCCTTGAGCGCTGGATCACCGAGGGGGCCGTGTATGCGCCGCACTGGGCTTATGTCACGCCCCAGCGTCCGGCCGAACCCTCGGTACAGCGAGCCGGCTGGGTGCGAAATCCGATCGACCGGTTCGTCCTCGCCAAGCTCGAAGCCGAGGGTCTGGCGCCGTCGCCGGAAGCCGATCGGGCGACACTCATCAAGCGGTTGTCGATCGATCTGGTGGGTCTCCCGCCGACGCCGGAAGAGGTCGATGCGTTCGTCGCCGACTGCGATCCCGAAGCGTACGACAAGCTCGTCGATCGCTTGCTCGCCAGCCGGCATTACGGCGAACGCATGGCGCTCGGTTGGCTCGACGCCGCGCGGTACGCGGATAGCAACGGCTTCCAGCAGGACGGCGACACCTGGCAATGGATCTGGCGCGACTGGGTGGTGAAGGCGCTCAACGACGATCTGCCGTTCGATCAATTCACGATCTGGCAGTTGGCCGGCGACCTGTTGCCGGAGGCCACCATCGATCAGAAAATCGCCAGCGGGTTCAACCGCAACCATCTGTTGAACGGCGAGGGAGGCGCGATCGCCGAAGAACAACGGTTCGTGAACCTGTTCGACCGCGTCGACACGACCGCCACGACCTGGCTGGGCTTGACGATGGCGTGCGCAATGCCACGACCACAAGTTCGATCCCATCACCCAGCGCGATTACTACGGTTTGCTCGACGCATTCAACCGCGTGCCGGAGAGTGGCACTCCGCAGTTCTTCTCGTCGCGAATTCGCGTGGCCGCGCCGTTCATCGAGCTGCCCACCGAGGAAAACAAGGCGCGGATTGCTGAGTTCCAATCCCAGATCTCGGCGACCGAACATGATTTGAAACTCTCCGTTGACTCGGCCTTTGAAGGCTGGCGAGCGGGGATCTTGGCCGACGGCAAGCCCGCGGAGGGAAAAGGTCTTCCCGACGGTCTGGCCGCGATTCTCCGCAAGCCCGAAGCCAACCGCACGGACGCCGAAAGGAAGTCGCTCGACACCGGCCTGCGCAAGCACTTCGACGACAAGGTGCGGCCCGGGCTGGCCGGAAAGTTGCCGGCGATCGCCAAACTCGACGGACTCAAGAAACAACTGGCCGAGCTACCGCGGCGACCAGCTCCCACGCGTCATGGTGATGAGCGACGCAAGGCCGCGCCAGACCGCGATTCTCACTCGCGGCGAATACCTGAAGCCGGCGGAGAAAGTCTCGTTTTCAACCCCGAGCTTTCTGCCGCCCCTGCCCAAGGGTAGCCCGACCAATCGACTCGGGTTTGCCCGCTGGCTGGTCGCGCCCGAGCAACCCCTCACCGCCCGGGTGCAGGTCAATCGCATGTGGCAACACTTCTTCGGGACCGGCATCGTGAAGACCGCCGAAGACTTCGGCGTCCAAAGCGAGTATCCGATTCACGGCGCACTCCTGGACTGGCTGGCCGTGGAGTTTCGCACCCGCGGCTGGAGCATGAAGGCGATGCATAAGCTGATCGTCACGCAGTGCCACTTATCGGCAGTCGAGCCGCGTGACTCCCGAGCATCGCGCCCGCGACATCGACAACCGGCTGTATTCGCGCGTCGAGCCGGTTTCGGATGCCGTCGCTCATCCTCCGCGACTGGGCGCTCGCAGCCTCCGGATTGCTCGATCCGCGAATCGGCGGACCGCCCGTTTATCCCTATCAGCCCGACGCGATCTGGGAGGCTCTCGCAATCACGAAAGAACGCGACTTCACCTATCCGGCTTCCTCGGGCAACGACCTCTATCGCCGCAGTCTCTACACGTTCTGGCGGCGCACCGTCAGCCCGGCCAACATGTTCGACGCGTCGAATCGGCAGACGTGCCGGGTGCGATCGACCACAACCAGTACGCCCCTGCACGCCCTCACGACGCTCAACGACCCCACCTGGGTCGAGGCCGCCAGGATGCTCGCTCAACACAGTATGAAAGCCTCCCACGATCTCGATGGCCGGCTCACTTACGCGTTTCGCCGCGTCCTCTGTCGAAAGCCAACCGACGATGACCTGAAGATCTTGCGCCGCGCGTACTCCAAGCAGGCGGCGATTTACAAAGCCGACATCGAAAATGCAAAGGCGTTGTTGAGCGTGGGCGCCGCCAGGCGAGACGAATCACTCGACATCACGGAGCACGCCGCGTTGTCCGCCGTCTGCCTGGCGATCCTCAACCTGGATGAGGCGCTGACCAGAGAATGAGGCAACCGTGATTTGACCGTTGAAAGCGACGTACGGGCGATTGTCGTACGCCAACACAACATGAGCAGCCTTGGCAACTTGAGGCGATTGTGCTATGCTGAACGTAGCTTAGCTTCGGAGGTTTCACAATGAATGTCCATATTTCTAACGACTCAGAACGGGTTATCCGCTTCCAGGTCCAGAGCGGTCGGTTCGCCACTGAAAGCGACGTGATCGATGCGGCATTGCGTTTGCTCAATCAGAGCGAACTGGAGCCAGCCGCCAAGAAGCCGCTCACCGAGGATGAGTTCAAGCAGCAGTTACTGGCAACCGGCTTGATGACCAGTCTTCCAACTCCGCTGGACCCAGCCAAACGCCGAGACTTTCAGCCGGTCATCATCGACGGGGAACCTCTCTCCGAAACCATCATCCGAGAGCGGCGTTGAGATGGCCGCTTTCATCTTCGACGCGAGCGGAATCGTTAAGCGTTACATTCAAGAAATCGGGACGGGCTGGGTTCGGAGCTTAGCCGACCCAACGGCTTCCAACGAGGTTTTCCTCACTCGCATCACACGGGTCGAAGTGACCGCAGCCATCACCAGACGGGGACGTGGCGGATCCCTCGCTTCGACCGTGGCGGCCATTCTTGTCCAGTTCCGCCAGGATGCGACCCACGAGTACAACATCCTGGAGATCACCCCGGCTCTCTTAGCCGACGCCGAGCGGTTGGCGGAAATCCACGGGCTGCGTGCCTATGACGCCGTGCAACTCGCCGCGTCGCTTGAGTTAGACCGCAAGCGGCAGGCCGCCGGCCTGAGCAGAATTACGTTAATCTCCGCCGACCAAGAGCTTAATGCCGCCGGCATAGCCAATGGCCTGCTGGTCGACGACCCGAACGCCCATCCCTGAATTCTTCTCAGTTTTTCCGTCGCCGGAGCGAGCATCTCACGGCACCTATTCATCAGCACGGTATCTAATTCTGGAAACTTATTATCGTATTTCACTCTGGAGATCCTTGCTCATGAATGACCTCCACCTCGAAAACATCGCCCGAGTCACGCGCCGGCAATTGTTCGGTTCGGCGGCCAGCGGCGTCGGACTGGCTGCGCTCGCCTCCTTGTTTGGGGCTGAGACCGCGCAGGGTGCGGGAGGAAACAGCGCGATACCGAGTGCCGGGACCGGGCTGCCGGGATTACCGCACTTTGCGCCCAAGGCGAAGCGAGTGGTCGTCCTCTGGCAGGGTGGAGGACCGTCGCATGTGGACCTCTTCGACCCCAAACCGCTCATGCGGAAGATGGCGGGCAAGGACATCCCCAATACCGTGCGCGGCACGACTCGTTTATCAACGATGTCGAGCGGCTACGGCAAATGGCCGGTCGTGCCGGCGATCAAACCATTCAAGAAGTACGGCCAGTCCGGGATCGAGATGAGCGAGATGCTGCCCAATGTCGGGGCGATGGCCGATGAGATCTGTCTGGTGCGGAGCATGAACACCGAAGCGGTCAATCATGCCCCCGGCGTGACCTTCTTCATGACGGGATCTCAGGTGCCTGGCCGGCCCAGCATGGGCGCCTGGCTGGCCTACGGCCTGGGCAGTGAGACCGCCAATTTGCCGACGTTCGTCGTGATGACTTCGAGTGACAAGGGCAAGACTTGCGGCCAACTGTTCTTCGACTACTACTGGGGAAGCGGGTTCCTGCCCAGCCGGTTTCAGGGCGTCCGGTTCCGCAATACGGGCGACCTTGTGCCCTATCTGGCCAACCCGCCTGGCGTGAGCCGCGAGGCGAGGCGGGCACTGCTCGACGACATGGCCGCGATGAACGCCGCCCATCTGAACGACTATGGCGACCCCGAGATCGACACGCGCATCTCCCAGTACGAGATGGCGTTTCGGATGCAATCGAGCGTGCCCGATCTGGTCGACTTTTCCGGCGAATCGAAAGACACGCTCAAACGGTATGGCCCCGATGCTCTCGTGAAAGGCACTTTCGCCAATAACTGTTTGATCGCCCGGCGACTGCTGGAGCGAGGCGTGCGGTTCGTGCAGTTGATGCACTCGGGTTGGGACCAGCACAGCAATCTCTTCACGCAACTGGAGATGCAATGCCGCGACACCGAAGGCCCTTCGGCCGCACTGGTGCGCGACCTGAAGGAGCGCGGAATGCTCGACGACACACTCGTCGTTTGGGGCGGCGAGTTTGGACGCACACCGTTCGGTCAAGGCAATCCGTCGAGCCCAAACGGACGCGATCACTTCGGTAAGGCCTATAGTTGGTGGCTGGCCGGCGGCGGCGTGAAGCCCGGCACGGTCTTCGGCTCGACCGACGACTTCGCCTGGAACATCACCGCCGATCCGGTTCACGTGCACGACATGCAGGCGACGATCCTCCACCTCTGCGGAATCGACCACACCCGGTTGACATTCCGCTACCAGGGCCGCCAGTACCGGCTGACCGACGTGCATGGCAAGGTGGTGAAGGGCATCCTGGCCTGAGTGCTTTACTTGCGGAGCAGTCGTTCGACGACATTCATCAAAGTTCGCTCGACACTCGGCGCGACCAGGGAGGAGCGAGGCTCGGTCTCATAGCCGCCCTGGGAATAGGCGATCGCCGTGCCGATATAGCCAGGGGCGTAGTCGCCGTAGGCCGCCATGGCCACGAACAGGTCGGGCCGCAACTTCTGCGCGGCGAGCTGGTACTCGACGAACAACTCGCCCGGCATATGAAGCACGCGGGCCTTGCCGAGGTGCAGGCAGGCGACGTCGATCGGATCTCCCGCATGGCAACGGCGCAGCCAGACCAGGTCGTTGGCGGCTTCGGCTCGCACGCGGACCGGCTTGGAGGCGTCGTCCACGACGGCCTGGAGTCGAGCCTCGTCAAGGTGACCGGCAGGCGGCAGTGCGGTCGATATCGACTCCCACGAGACGTCGGCCGCCGTGATTGGACTCTTCACGGTGGCGGCCCAGGCCTTGGCCATGCCTTCGGCGACTCGGTCCGCCAGGATCTGGCGGTTCTCGTGTGCTCCGTCGTTCCATTTGCCCGCGGTGATGTTACCGCCGGCCCCGTTGAAATGAATGTGCGGGACCTTGGTTGCCTCCTGACGCTGGTCGCGGGCAATGCCGGGAAAGTCGGGATTGGCCAGGCCGGTCCGGTAATAGCTCTGCGGGTGCGTGGCATAATAAGTCAGAGCCGCGACTGGCTCGTTTCCGTTCCAGAAGCTGATCATCTTGAGCATCGGGTCGATCGTGCCCACCGGCGCGGCCCGGACCTCTGGATCCTTGGTGGCGCTCCAGCGCACGTGCTTGACCTTGCCGTCGGGACCAAGCACGCGGCGGTTCGAGGCCACCTTCTCGACCTCGGCCTGACCCAGGCCCAAGTGAGTAACCGGCCGGGCCTTTGCCGTCGTGACACGCACCGCCGCGGCGGCCCGGCTGATTACGTCGCGGGCAAAGCCGGCGTCGTAGATCTCGCGGTTGATTCCTTTATCGGCGAGCAGACGATCGGTCGAGAAATCACAGACCGGCGCGTCGTGCTGGTGGAGCGTATGCACCACGACCCGCTCCGGAACGGTGCCGGCGGCCGCGGCCAGGGCTCGACGGAACTCGACCTGTCCGTCGTTGGCGATCCCGATCCAGTCGACGGCACAAAGCACGATCGGCCGCTCGGACCCGATCAGGACGACACCCCGACAGCTTAGCGGATGAACGACCCCCTTGGTCGGGTCATAAGCGAGCGGACTGCCGACCGGCGGAGAGGCATCTACCGCGAACACGCCGACCTTCAAGGGCTCGGCCGCTCTTGACTCTCCGATCGAGATTGCCAGCAACACGGCGATCATCAGCAGATGTCGGAACATATTCGGGGTCCTTGAATAAAGGTGTAACGGCCGGATGTCACAGGACCGAAGGAGGGAGGCAACAGAATGCGAACGTCGCGACAACTCCGAGTCTTACCACGATCGGCGACACGTTGCGAGTCCCCGGCGCGCAGACGACGACCATAAGTCGACCGGCACTTTCTATATTCTTTGCCTCGACTGCGTCATAATCCTGTCATACCAGGAGCGCTCGTGCACGCCCTCGCTTCGAGTTCCGATACCCGCAGGCCCCATATCAAGGCAATCCCATGGCGAGATCATTCGTGAAAAGACATTCATCGTTCGCGCTGGGCTGGCTCGTCACGCTTTGGCTGTTCGGCGCGAGGGTTACCTCCGCCGAACCACCCACGCGGATCAACGGCGAGCGTCCTGACTTCTCCCTTGCGCCAGGATGGCGCATCGCGTGTCCCGAAGATCGGCTACACCGAGTTCCGCACGAATCTGCCGGGGGGACGACATGCGAACGTCGTCACGATGCGCGCGGCGATCGTCGGGGCTGATGGTACCGGGCGAGCAGTTCGTCGCCGCGGACCTGACCCACGAACCAAACACCTGGACACAGTTCGCGGGCTGGTCGCCCGACGGACGCCTGGCAATCATCGGACGAGGCTGGGAAAGCCCGGAGAACGCCCGATGGGAAGAGGAGCACAAGGAATTCCGCTTCACGGCGGACGGTTGGCTTTACGATATGAACCTGGTCGACCTCGAAACCGGTATGGCCACGAACGTCACGGCGGTCGACCGCGTGAGCTTCCACAATACTGGTCTGTTCTTCTGGTCAGGCGACCCGACCAAGCTTGGGTTTCAGGCACTCGTCGGCGGCGACTCCCACCCCTTCCGCATGGATCGGGACGGAAGGAACAAACGCGACCTGACGAAAGATTCGAAAGAGTTCGCCTACGGCTTCAGTGCATCGCCTGACGGCCGTCGCATCGCGTATCACAAGAGTTATCAGGTGTACGTGGCCGATGCCGATGGCTCGAACGCACGCAAGGATTCCGACCGGCCAGCCGTTCAACTTCGCGCCCCAGTGGTCGTCCGACGGGAGACACTTACTGTTCGTTGCCGGCGAGCATTACAACTGCCACCCGCACGTTGTGCTGGCGGACGGCACTGGCCTCCGCAAACTCGCCGACCGGGCCGGCTACCGGGGCGTGGTCGAGTTCCTCGACGTGCCCGACTTCCACGGCGGCAGCAGTGACATCCCGGCCTGGTCGGCCGACGGCACGTCGGTTTTCTTCACGTCGAAAATCGGCGACAACGTCGAGCTCTTCCGCGTCGCGCTCGACGGCCAGCCCGAACGGCTCACGCGAACGCCGAACGGCTCGCTGCACTACCACCCGACGCCTTCACGGGACGGCCTCTGGCTGGCGTACGGATCGAAGCGCGATGGGGTCCGCCAACTTTACGTAATGCGCCTCTCGGACCGGTCTGAGATCCCGTATCACTCATCTCGACAAGGGGCACGCGGCCATGTGGCCGCACTGGCAGCCCTCGGACCATCGGTGAGTCGACTTCACAGCCACGACGACTCGCGATCCGATCGTCACGACAACCGGGGTGCCAGCCGCTCGACGATCAGCTTGCCGATATTAAGCGACGCCGTCGCGGCTGGTGACGGGGTGTTGCCGATGTTGATCACGCGGTCGTTCACCTTGATGAGGAAGTCGTCGACCAAGCCGCCGTCTGGCGAGACCGCCTGTGCCCGCACGCCCGCCGGCGCGGGCTCGAGGTGTTCTGCCATGATCTCCGGCAGCAGGCGCTGAAGCGCTTTCACAAACGCGGCCTTGCTGATCGACCGCCACATTTCGCCCAGGCCCATCCTCCAGTATTTGGCTGCCAGCCTGAGGAAGCCCGGGTAAGTGAGCGATTCGGCCAGGTCGGCGATGTTGATGTCCGTCTTGCGGTAACCCTTCGCGAGCCATGGCCAGCACGGCGTTCGGCCCGCACTCGACGCTGCCGTCGATCATCCGCGTGAAGTGCACGCCTAGAAACGGGAAGTTGGGGTCGGGCACCGGGTAGATCAGATTCTTGCAGAAGTGATGGACCTCGGGCTTGAGCGCGAAGTACTCGCCCCGGAACGGGATGATCTTGGCCCCCATTTTGTCGCCGCTCATGGCCGTGACCCGGTCACATTGGAGCCCCGCGCAAGTCACGACCTGGCTTGCCTCCAGGTCACAGACGGTGGTGGTCAGCACGACGCTCGAAGCGTTCATCTTCATCCCGGTGACGCGAGTCGACGTGAGGACCTCGCCATCGCGCTCGCGGACACGCTCGGCCAGGCGCAGGCAGACCTGTCGATAGTTGACGATGCCCGTCTCGGGAACGTGGATCGCACGCACGCCAGCCGCGTATGGCTCGAGCTCGGCGAGGCGGTATTTGTCGATCATTGTGCAATTGACGCCGTTGGCCTGACCTCGTTCGTAGATCCGCTCCAAGGCGGGCAGCTCGGTGTCGTCGACCGCGACGATCACCTTACCGCAGATCTCATATGAAATCCCTTCCGCCGCGCAGAACTCCTCCATCGCCTTCTTGCCCGCCCGGCAATTGATCGCCTTGAGCGAGCCCGGCTTGTAGTATATCCCCGAGTGGAGCACGCCCGAGTTATGCCCGGTCTGATGATGGGCGAGGTCGGCCTCTTTCTCCAGTACCACGACCCGGCAGCCGGGGTGCTCTCGTGTCAACTGGTAAGCCGTGGCGAGCCCGACAATCCCACCGCCGATCACTGCGACATCCGCTGGCTTCATGATGCGTCCGCGTTCTGCTCTACGAGAATAGTGAATTTGCCGCGGGGGCGAATCCGTTTTTCAATGAGAGTGACGACCATGACAGAGATATCCCAGCTATCGGTCGTCGTCGCTGCCTGGATCGCCACTCGCTTTGGTCCGATCGAGTATTCCAACCGATCACGCCAAGTATTTCAACAGAATCGGCCGCGGAACATTTGACGTGCAGGCAAGAAACGAGAGCGTTAGCGATTGGATTGGGCACACTGCGGTCAGCCCCCGCACCCTGAATATGTGCGGCACGAGATTTGCGAGGGATCGGCATGAGATCTGGCTAATATTCTAGTCCGTGGCCGTGGAAAGCAAAAACCCGTGGAGCGGGTTTCCTAACCCGCTGGTTCCCTCCTTGACGCATCCAGGCGGGTTAGGAGACAACCCGCCCCACACCTGCAACGACCGACGGAATGTGGTAACATCGCAAATGCGCGAGTCCTCCCGGTGTTGACACTTCGATGTTCGCACCCGCGGAGAAATGCGTGAAACACACACATGCTCTGCCCAACGCGAGCGAGAATTCAGCCCGGCGTATCGCGGCGGGACCTGAGGTTCGGCGCGAAGTCGCAGATGGGGTGAAAGCACATGCTCAATCAGCCGGAGACCGGCGATAAAGTCCTCTCTCTGCTACGCCAGTACGGCTGGGAGATGGGCATGCAGAAGCTGAAAGAAGAGATTGCCGCGACGTCCGATGCCACGCGCCGAAACGAAATGCGTTTCTTCGCCGCTTGGATGGCGGCCGAGCGCGGTGCCCACGACGAGGCTCGAAGGCTGCTGCAAGACGCCGACGACAGTTCCGTCGTTCAGAAATGGTCGCGATTTGTTCAAGCGTTCCTCGCGATGCGCGAGCGTCGTTTCGAGGAGGCGGATCGACTGCTGGCGTCGATCCAGCCGGAGCCGGAAAGCGTCCTCCTCCGCGCGGCCGTGGCCCACATGCCGCGGAGCCAACCTCTTCCATGCGAGCGACGCTGACCGGGCGTTGTTCGAGCTGCGCGAGTCGCTCCGTTTGCTGGGCAAGGACCATTATGGCACCGGCCGCATCCTCGACACGTTCGGCATGGTCTACGCCGCTCGGGACAATTTCCACGCCGCCGAGGAGTTCTTCCGGCAGGCAATCGCGCGTAAGAAGGGATGGGACGACCAGGCTGGCTTGGCCGTCAGCTACGGTAACCTCGGCCGGCTTCATCTCGACTGGGGGTATCTTGACCAGGCGGAGCAGTGCTTCTTGGAAGACCTGACCATCGCCCAGAACATGCATGATGTGCGCGGTGAGGCCCTGATGCAGAATTTCCTCGGTCGGGTCGCCCTGGAGCGTGGTAACCGTGCCGCCGCGGTCGCACGTCCGAGCGAGGCCCGCGAGCATTGGGTGGACTCAGCCGGCTGGCTCGATGCGAGCATCCGCGCCGCCACGGGTCGCTGGTCGATCAGCGAGGGCTTCGCCCGCAAGGATCGTGCGTTGCTCCACCTTGCGGAGGGCCAGATCGCTGACGCCGAAGCCGAGGTCGGCAAGGCTGAGGAGCTCTTCCGGACGGTCGAGTTCGTGGAGGGCTTGCGCACGTCAACCATGCCTGGGGGATCATCCGACGTCACCAAGGTCGCTTTGACGAGGCCAAGCAGAAGCTACGCGCCGCGCTCGATCCCTTCTCCCGCTCGCGGGAACGGGCCGAGCAGACCCGCACGCAGTGGGAGATTGCTCGGCTTTCCCGTGCCGCGGGTTTGCCGCGGCCGCTGGTCACACGCGAATATCTGGCGGCACTCGACCTGGCCGAATCCTGCCGCCGCGCCCACCTGGTGCGAGGGATCAGTGAGGAGCTAAAGGTCGTCAACGCCAAGGCCCACTACGCCCGGATCTTTCGCCGAGTCCGTGGTCGTGGCATGCCGGAGGAGACCGACTCGCTCATCTCCGGGATCACGGAGCCGCTGACCGTCTTGTTCCTTGACATCAAAGGCTCGACGTCGTTTGCTCTGGATACCCCACCGAGGTGGTCATGATGACCCTCAACCAAATGATGGCCGACATGGTGGCCACGCTCCGCGGCCACGACGCCTTGGTGAGCGTCTTCCGCGGCGACGGCTTCATGGCGATGTTCCGCGGGCACCATCACGCGTCCAGGGCTGTGTCCGCGGGCCTGGAGCTCTGCCAGCGGATGGAAGAGTTCAACGAGCCGCGCACGATCCTCGGTCTCAGGCCGTTTGCCATCCGAGTCGGTATCAGTACCGGCGAAGCCATGCTGGGCAACGTGGGCACCTACGACTTGATGGACTACACCGCCATCGGCACGACGGTCAACCTCGGTGCCCGCCTGGAGAGCGAGGCCGTGCCGGGGTTCCCCTGCATCAGCCGGCGGACCTACGACGAGGTCCGCGCTCGCTTCCGTTACCGCGACGGCTGCCCGAGGTCGATCCGCCCCAAAGGCCTGGAGGAGCTCGGCGAGCAGCCGGTCTGGGACGTCGAAGGGAAGGCCAGCTAACGGATCACGGCTACGTTTCTGGACCGGCTCAAACAATCATCGAGAAGACAACGGCGTCGCGCGGCACTCACGTTCGATCGGGTGGAATCAGGAGGGGACATCAGCGACAAAGCCGGTTATAATTCGGTGGCGATTGGCGGAAGGCATTGAGTCCCTTCCTTTCGGACGGGGAACCGAGACAATGGCGATTGTGGTCCAGTGTGCTTGCGGCAAACGACTCCAGGTGCCAGCCGATCAGGCGGGTCAGGGAGTGGTTTGCCCAGTCTGTCGCCGTCGCGTTTTGGCGGGTGGTACGGCTGGGAGTCCCGCACCGCCCGTGCAGGGCCAGACCTTCAATATTCCACCTCCGCCACCCCCAAGACCGACTCGCGATCCGAGAATCCTCCGGAGCGGATCGTCTGACGACTCGTCCGGCCGTGCGGGCTCAATCGACAGTTCGTTCCAAGAGTTGCTTGATCGAATCGACCGCATCCCCAACCTTTCGGCTGAAATTCGCGAGAACTTTCGTCGCACCGTGACAATTTCCGACCAATATCCCGAAATGGCGCTCACTGGGGCTCGAAAAGTCCTCCAATACGTCATACAAGACGTATTCGAGTTTCGGGTTGGCGAGCCCGCCGGCACCAGGCCCCTGGAGAACCTGATCCAGCGACTCGTGAAGGACGGACATCTCCCCAAGAAAATGGAAGCCTACACCGAGACCATTCGTAAGCTCGGCAACGTCGGGGCGCACGACTTCGACGTCGTGACCAAGTCGGACGTGCACCAGTCGCTTATGCAGGTGCTGCCGATTGTCGAATGGTATGCGACTCAGGACCGACCCAAGGGGGTCGAAACCAAGCAGGACCCGTCGCCGCAGCAACCGGCGTCGGCCTCGAGCGCCCAGCCTACATCAAGAGCCCGAGTCGAGCCACAGCCGGGGCCGAGCCAGACAGCACGGCGTTCTGGCAGGCCGGCGGCGATGCCCCCACTGTATGTGTCTTCATCGTCTTCGTCGGGGCTGCACCCACTCGTCGGAGTCCCGCCTCCCGCACCGACACCCTCTCCGGACCTCTGGAGCCTCGATACCTTCGGTCGGAATCTCACCTGGTGGGTGATCGGGGCAACAGGCGGTGCGGCCGTGGGCGGGAATTTGGGCGGCCTCGTCGGAAAGTTACTCATCGCTCTGGGATTTATCCCCTGGGTGGATCGCAGAGGGAGGGTGATATTTCCCTGATCCTCGGTGGGATTCTCGGCGGGACAGCCGGTACGGTCCTCGCCGCACTGGAAAAATTCTGGGGACCAAGGCGGTACGCGGCCGTGCGCGGAATTCTCGCGGGGGCGCTGCTGGGATGGCTTGTGCTAGAGATCTGCGGGTGGACGGCCCTGCCATTCCCCGGTGATTCGCACAGTTTCAGCGTGGTGTGGGCGATTACTGGCGGTCTGGTCGGGGCGCGCGGGTGCAGGTGTCGGCGTCGCGTTAGGAAAGACCGGCGTATTCGGCCTCGTGGGGGCAATTGTGGGAGGAACCGTTTTGGCCGTCGATGGACTGCTCCTCTCCCGGCAGTGCAACCTGGGCCTTTGCTTCTTGATCGGAGGAATCGCCGGCACGGCGCGGAGTTGTTGGCCCATTTCGTCTCGACCAACCGCATCAATCAAATCCATTGGCTCCTGGTCGCTTTCGGGGCCTGGGCCGTACATCGAGGCCCTCACCGTCGATTCCTTCTTGCTCGCGGCCCTGATCACGCTCACAGTCATCGGCGGCTCGGTCGGGGCGTTGGTCCATGTGCTCCATGAGCGTCTGACCGTCGGGTCCGGACCTTAGGAGTAGGACGAAAATAACCTCCGGACTTTGGGGTCGAAGGAATGACACGGGAATGACTTCAACCACCCCGGAGGGATGCGGGTGGGGTGTTGAAAAGTTGGTCTTGTACAAGCCTTGTCTTCATCCGGATTCCGTTCCGCGTCGTCCCCCCCTTGAGAAGGGGCGGCAGGGGGGGTTTCCCCGCGTAACCACAGCCTGGGTGCGCGAGATTCCGGGATCCGCTGTCCTCCGCGGAATTGTCGCATCGGCCCAACGTATTGGCTATGCCTCTTGACCCCCCCTGCCCCCCCCTTCTCAAGGGGAGGACGTATGATGACGTAACAACGACAATGTCTTCCCGATGTTCTGATGTTCGCTGATTTTCAACCTTTTGGAGTGGCGCTGCATGGCAGTTCGGCCAAATGGTTTGTGGCTGCCCCTTCCGGGCGGGATGGACAAACGCAACATCAAGAGAAGCTAAGGCTGACTCACTCTCGGAGGCGCGGCGGCCTTCATGCGATTTCTGAACCCTTCAAGATAACGCCTCGTCGAGCCTTGTACGCGGACGAGGGCGAAGCCGATCTCCCGAGAGTCCGGTTTTTTCTGGGACTCCAATCGGCGCTCCCTGCGAGATCGAGGCCTCACCCGCCTTCGCATCGCCGAGCGCCATCCTCAGCCAAGCCCTTGAAGTAACAGAATGCGCATCGCCGTCCGAGGAATTTATGGCTTTCTTGAAAGCTGCCAGGGCTTCGGGAAATCGATTCGACCAAAACAGATCGCATCCCTCCCCATAGGCCTTTTCAGCCGCACTCTCATCGATGGCGCGGGTAACCGTCGCAGAGCTTGAGGGCGGAGTCGGGACAGGCTTCGGTTGTGGCTCGACACCACCGGTGACCGGCACCGGGAGCGTGAGCTGTCGCCCCAGCGCTTGCGGCAACAGATGGCGGAACTCGGGCGGCGTAATCCGCGCCGTGATCCAGGCCGTCACCGCCTTGCGATCGAAGTACACCGTGCGTTTTGAAAACGCCAACGCGTCGCTCACCTGTTCCAGCAACACCGCACCGGCCCGGAGCTCTTCCGGCTTGAACACGGGCGTCGCTCCCGACGCCCCGCGAATCCGGTCGTAGTCGGCTGACGCTGCCTTGCGTACCGCCGCATCCTTCACTCGATCGAATTCGACCTCTGGGTACTTGCCAGGCGTTTGACTAATCCGCTCGACGTACGCCTTGATGTCGGCCGCCGTCACCTTGGGGAACGGTTCCAGCGCCGTCTCGGGCCTCATGATCGTGACGAAGGCCCATACGCTTCCCCCGCCGAACAGGACCACGTTCCGTTGGCCAAGCTCGGGTTTCTCGGTCAATTGCTGTCGAAACGGAGCCCCGAACAACCGCGATCCAGCCTCCCGCGCCACTTCGGCCGGCGACTTCCCAGCCTCGGCCGCCTTCTTGTCGATCGCTTTGGAGAGCGTCGTCGTGCCGAGCGGCACATCCACGGTGGCAAACCGCTCCGGCGATCCGGACTCGTCCAGGAACGCTCCCCCCTTGGTATTCCCCGAGCCGATATCGATCACCACCGCCTTGGTGCGCAGGTCCTTGGGCACCAGTGCGATCGCGGCCAACGTCGCCTCCTCCGTGGCGTCGATCTTGTCCAGATCCTTGCCCGTCTGTTTGCGGATCGCCGCCACGAGATCGGGAAGATTGGCGGCGAACGGCACACCACTGCTCGCAACCACTTGGATATTCGCTTCCGGTACTCCCAGCTCGGATTTCAGCACCTTGATGAAATCCTCGACAACGCTGGCAACGTCGTCGATCAGCACGGTATCAAACCGCTTCCCTTTGAGCCGGCTCAGCGTCACGTCCACCGTCCGCTTCTCCAGCTCCAAGACCTTGAGACTCGCCGGGGAGTCTGCCGTGTCCACCTCGACCGCTGACGCCTTGATCCCCTTGGCGCCGATCTCCACTCCGCCGTATTTCTCGGAGGCCACGGCGCCGCCACTTGTTAGGATACCGGAAGAGACGAGGAACAGCGTCATTCCGAGTCTGCGCAACCAGGAGTTCCTCCGTCTCGGCCCAACATGACATGCATGCCGTTCTGTAGCCGTTCTTACGAAGAGTGTTCCGATGTGAGACCGCATTCGGTTCATGACTTTCCTCCAGCTTCTTGAGAGTCGATTCTGTCGTTGCAACGCCTGATTACCGTTTGCTTCGAGATTTGACCGCACATTCGTTCGGAACGTGCGGTTGACGAGCACTGCCGGACGATCGGTAAACCGACGACTTTTCACAAGGCGGCGAATCAGACCCGGTCCTTCTCTATCCTGATGCTTCGTGATCTCGATCGGCCTGCCACGTATTAGAACGCTTCTGGTCGCCGAGATCGGTTACTGCGCCGTGACGGCAGAACTATCCCGGCTCGATCGTGCATTAAGGAGCGGAGCAATTTCCCGAATCAATTGGGGAATCGCCAATGATTGGAGCGTCGCCGACGCGTCCTGTGTTCGTTTGATGTACTGGGTATTGATCGCGACGACCTTGCAATCGCTCGTGACGAGTGGACCACCGGAATTGCCGGGGTTGAAATCAGCCTTGTGTTGAATCCACTCTCGACTGCCACCATCCTCTCTGAAGATCTTACTGACGGCCCCCTCGGTGACATCGAAGATGAAGTCGCGATCGCGAAACTTCGACTTGATCGTTTGTGCGCTCCTTGACATTATCGAGACTTCGCTCTTCCTGGGAGGCTGCCACCCTAGACGTGCCGGGGAAGCCCAGGGCGAAAACGTGGTTGGGAGGATGCGGGAGTTTGTCGGCCTCAGACTCCAAACGAAGATAGGGCATCCCGGGATTCTCGATCTTTAGAACAGCCATGTCATGGCTCTCGCTGATATGAATGACCTTGGCGACATAAAGGTCATCGCGACTGCCGAGGAAGACCCAAACCTTGGGCACGATCTCCTTCACGAGGGCCTGAAGCTTAGGCATCAGCGGTTCGATCAGTTGTTTTTCAGCCACTGCCCGGCTCATCTTCTCGAACTGCTCGTCGTCTCGGGGGGGCGGGTTGATCGTCCCCTTCTCGATTTCACTCCGTACCAACGTACGTGCCTTCGGCATCACGAGCGCGAATGCATAATCCTTGAGAACAAATGCTTTTGCCATTCGCTGGCGTTTCTCGGCGCTCTCGACGACGTGCTTATTGGTTACGAGATGCCCGCTTGAACTGATGCTGAAGCAGGTACCCGTGCTTTCGGTTTCGTCCTCCCTGTCACCGTCATTGAAAGAGATTGTCCAGCCGCAGACCACCAGGCCAACTGCTTTCTTGAGGTGTTCCTCATCACTGATGGATTGAATCACTCTGTCGCCGTCATTGCCGAATTGGATCGGATTGGAGCTCGACGGAGCCTTGCCTTGCGGCGTCGCGCTAGTCCAGTCTCTGAGGACCGACTTTCGCGACAGAAGCACGTAGAGTAAGGTTACGAGCATCACGATCACGAGAGCGGCCGACGCGACAATGGCAAGCAATCCCGAAGATCCGGATCGGGCGAATCGCGCGAGCTCGGGATGTTGAGCCGACCTGCTCCCACTGTGTCCCGCCCAGCTTGAAAACGAGCGACTTTCGGGATAGTTGTTTCGTCTTGGAGCATTTCACGAATGACTTGCTCGGGAACAGGCCCCACCTGCTGGTGGGCCGAGTCGACATAACACCATTCGGAGGCCGTCGACGATGGCTCCGATCTCGACTCTTCCGTCGGGTCCTGGATTCGGTCCGCCGTTGAGACCAACGGTTGGCGGTGGATCTGCCAATCGGGAAGCGGCCCGTCTAGCAACTGCACCAACTGCGCGGCGGAGTCCCAGCGTATTCGATCGGTCGATATCTGATGAATTGGCGAGAACTCTCCGCCGGCGCATCGATCGCAACTGGTCTTCGCTAAACGGACCTTTAATTTGAGTGCCGGCACGCACGAACCACATGGTTGACCTCTATCAATGTGAACTCAACAGGATTAACGGCGGCGGCGCCCGCGCCGGGAACACTGTCGTGGTGGCCGCTGAGACCGGCTCGCCCGAGGGGGAAAGCGGGAGCGGGAGCCGTCGCCCCAGCGCTTGCGGCAACAGATGGCGGAACTCGGGGGGCGTGATCCGCGCCGTGATCCAGGCCGTCACCGCCTTACGATCGAAGTACACCGTCCGTTTCGAGAATGTCAGAACATCGCTCACCTGTTCCAGCAGCACCGCACCGGCCTGTAGCTCCTCCGGCTTGAAAACGGGTGTCGCTCCCGACGCTCCGCGAATCCGATCGTAGTCGGCTTCCGCGGCCTTCCGCACCGCGGCATCCGTCACGAGGCCAAAGTCGACATCGGGATACTTGCCTGGCGTCTGAGTAATCCGCTCGAGGTACGCCTTGATGTCGGCCGCCGTCACCTTGGGGAACGGTTCCAGCGCGGTCTCAGGCTTCATAATCGTGACGAAGGCCCATACGCTTCCCCCGCCGAACAGGACCACGTTCCGCTGGCCAAGCTCGGGTTTCTCAGTCAATCGCTCCCGCAACGGCGATCCGAACGACGTCGAACCAACCTCCCGCGCCACCTCGGACCGCGTTTTCCCAACCTCGGCGGCGTTCTTGTCGATGGCCTTGGCGAGCGTCGTTGTGCCGAACGGCACATCCAGCGCTGCGAACCGCTCCGGCGATCCGGACTCGTCCAGGAACGCTCCCCCCTTGGTATTCCCGGAGCCGATATCGATCACGACCGCCCTGGTGCGCAGCTCCTTGGGCACGAGTGCGATCGCGGTCAACGTCGCCTCCTCCGTGGCGTCGATCTTGTCTAAATCCTTACCCGTCTGCTTGCGGACCGCTGTCACAAGGTCGGCGAAGTTGTTGGCGAACGGCACGCCACTGCTCGCAACCACCTGGATATTCGCTTCCGGTACTCCCAGCTCGGATTTCAGCACCTTGATGAAATCCTCGACAACGCTGGCGACGTCGTCGACCAGCACGGCATCAAATCGCTTGCCCTTGAGCCGGCTCAGCGTCACGTCCACCGTCCGCTGCTGCAGCTCCAGGACTCTCAGACTCGGCGAGGAGCCTGCCGCGCCTACCTCGACGGCTGACGCCTTGACCCCCTTGGCGCCGATCTCCACTCCGCCAAATTTCTCCGTTGCAACGACGATAGCAAACACTGGCCAGCCGACGTACCGCTCGGCGGCTGGGTTGACCGGAATTTCCTTCCCAGCCGTTGAGACCGATCCGAGATCGATCCGTTCGCCTTTGTCGACCGAGTAGAGGCGACTCCCGGCCGTCGGCCGCGGCCCTTCAAACGTCGCTACGCGGGGCGAGCCGCCCCCTCTCGGCTGATCCAGCCGAATATGATCGAACCTTGCGTGAGGGCCATCAGGCGTTGCTTGTCTTGCTCCGCGGCGCCGACGACAAAGTCGCGCAGACGAGGGGCCTGCTTGATCAATGCCTCGGCGTCTTCACGCTGTTTGTCCAGATCTTTGCCGGGATCAAGCCAGTCGCTCTTCAGTGATGGCGGTCGTTCCGCGACCTTCTTGAATTCGGGCAGGTCCTGGAGCTTGTCGCGGTAGCCGGGGCTCGTATGCACCGCCAAATTCAGGAAGCCGCGGAGAAGGTCCAGCTTAAGGATGGCGTCCATGTCTTTCGCATCGATTAGCTCGTCATAGATGGCGGCCAAGCACTGGTCCCAATCGTCTCGTTGGGGTGACTCCCAGAGTTTCGCCGCATGTTCGGCGAAGATCGATTGCGGGGCTCTCCCAACCCGCCGTTTGCCAAGCAACGGGACTTTTTCCTGCTCGTCAACGCTCCGCAAGACGTTGGCAATCAGCTTGTTATCGCCGGGGGGCGGCTCCTCTCTCGTGTAAAAGAAGGAATCTCCACCAACGAGCCGAATAAACCAGAGGTTGACAATGTCCTTCTGGGCAAGGCGTTCTTTCAGTTTCCAAGCCTCGCTCTCCTTGATCGACGAATTCCGCTGCCGCAGGATCTCCGACCATTCCACAGCCGCACCCAGGAGCTTTTGGGATCCCTCCGTTGACGCGGCAATCGGCTTGTCGAGTCTTGGTTTCGGGGTCCGCTCGTCGTCCTCGTTCCGTGCCTTCGAAACTTGCACCGGACGATCGCTTGCCAGCTCTGCCCGCGAACTCGGCTCCGACACGCTCGCGGTCTGAGATGCTTTGATCGCGGGCGCGGCGGAGGGTTTGCTGGTTTCGACGGCGGCAGACCCGGCGTCGGCGAGATTGCCGGCAGACGGGCCAGGTTCGGTAGACCGAGTGGCCAGGACCAAGGCGAGGGCCGCGATACCGATCATCACCATCGCCGCACTGGCCGCGCCGGCGATCATCGTGGTCCGGCGGCGACCTGCGTTTTCCAACCACGCGCGAAATTGTTGCTCCAAGGCATCGTTGACGGCGCCCAAAGTCTTTGCGGACTGGTAGGCGATCTCCAGATCGAGGCGCTTGGTGTCGCGCGACTGCAACAACCTCGACAGGTTGGCGTGCGCTTCGTTTCGCTGCCGGTTCCGCTGCTCTTCATCCCAGGTTTGATGCAGCCAATCGAGCGCATCAGCCACACCAAAGCTGACGTCCGCGTCGGGTAAACCGGCCTCGGCCACCAGCGAATTCCAACGCTCGGCCAATTGCGTAAGCGCCGAGATCGACCGCTCCGAGTACGCCTGGCGGATCTGCTCGGCGAGCATCGGGAGTTGCGTTGCTTGCACTTTCGCGATCTGCGCCTGCAGGTTGGTGATGAGCGAGGGTGGTACAGTCTCGAAATAGCCGCCTTGCTGAAGATCCTGAACAATCTCCTGGATCAATTCCACTCGTCCCTGTTTGACAAACGGCTGAGCGAACGGGAGAGCCTGCTTGAACCAGGCCCGCTCGAACGTACGGATATCCGTGTCCATGAACGGATGGTTCGGGTCTTGGACCAGCAAACGACGCATGATGTTCAGTCGTGTCGGTAGAGGTGCCCTTGCAAGCGTCAACCGATGGAGCGACCTCATATTCTCGGCAGCCGTACTCCCTTTCTGGTAGGCGTCCTGGAGTGCTTCGACCAGGTCGCGGTTGAGAAGGTTGGGAGGCTTGCGCGCCAAGCGACTGTGCCACGGCCGGGAGGACGCCGCTTTCTGGTATGTCGAGCTGCGAGCATCGGTCGAGCAAGTTCGGCTCGCGCTCGGACAAAGCGATGGCATTGGAGTACTGGCCTCGCTTGATGAGCGCGAAGCAATCCCGCAACCGCTGATTGGCCTCCTCGCAGAACTGCCCGTACTTGAGCAGCGATTCGAATAAGTCGTTCTCAGCCTCGGGAGCCTGAGCACGCAACATATTGCGAAAATGCTCGAGGAACTCTCGAAAATCGAAGGTCTCTGATTCCGAGTTCATGGCCTCTGACACTCCGGGATGTTACGGGCGTGCGTTGTCCGGAACGTTATCGAATCGCAAGACTTCGATGTCTTGGTTTGACTGTCCTTGCTTCACGGTGATGACAACCGAACCGTGAATGCGGCCATATCGGCGAAACAGCTCGACCAACAAGGCGCCGTCGTCGGTCTTTTCAATGGCCTCTGTTGGATTCTCGTCCGAGTTTTTCGGTTCGGACGTATCGGTGAGACGAGACCCCGCCTTTTTCCTGGTCGATTTCAATTTCGCCTTCGTGGACGGTTCAAGCGAACCCAATCCCTTGGGGTTCTGGGTATCGTTCTTCTTTGTCGGAGGATCCGTTGCCGACGGCGACGGCTCGACTCGAGCGACCAACGGGCGGAAACTCTTGTCGTCCTTCTTGGAGTCTGCCAGTCCCTCGCTCGTGTCATCATTCTTGAGGTCTGCCGATTCCGCTTTCTTGGAGTCTGTCCAGACTTTGAGCGTGGCTGGCCACTTTCGGCCCTTTGGCAAGGTGATCTCGAAGAGGTGTGTCAACTCTGTTCCGAGAACCGCCTCCGCTTTGGGGTTGAGGAGTTGCCACCCGCCGTTCTCCCGAGGAAGGATCGATAAGGAGATGCGGTCGACTCGTATCCGGGCGTACAGTCGTTCTCGGAACGTGTGGGCCGCCGCGAAAAAGCCGGTGGCGCCCGTCCACTCTCGGGGCATGGTCTCCGAGTCGGAAAGGGGCGGCACCGGCAGAAGGGGCGTCAACATGACCCACATCGATGGCGCCGCGTCAACAGAAGGGTCGATCTGAACAACGTCAATCTGAACAACACAGAATTGCAGCCGGTCCAAAAGGTCTTCACTCGGTTGCGATGGTCGTTGCACCTCGAGCTTCTGGCCCTCTAGCCGGAACGCGATCGATGAGTTCCTGGCCTTGATCTTGGGATCGTCCGTCGTCAAACCGACCTCAATCACGGATTTGCCATCGTCCTTGGTCAGCGTGACGGCCTTGAGATCTAATTCACTGGGGGAGAGGAGTTTGAGTTGGGAAAAGCTGGGAACTCGGAGCTCACGTAAGTCGTACCCTTCAATCCAATCCCCGGGCTTCCCGTTCGACTTCGACGCGATCTCCGGGAGCCATCCATTCAAGTGGACGATGCGCGGGGTCTTTTGGGAGCCAACGGTCGCCGTAGGTTTGGGTTTCGTTTCGTGCGAATTCCCTTCATCAGGCGTACTTTCGCGCCGCTCACGATTACGATCGTCAGTCGATCCACTTCCCTGGGGCTGACCCCCATTTGGCGACGGTTCCCTTACCGGGATTCCCGAGGCCAGAGCCTTGGGCGGAGTGTCGGCAGACGCTTCGTGGCGAGGTCTGGATAACCACAGCCAGGCGGCCGACAAACCCAAGACAGTTGCCAGCGTGATCCCCGCGACAATGACGATCGCCGCGGGGTTCCGCTTGAAGAACCCTTCCGGGGGAGGAGGCGGCGGCGGAACCAACGGGGAAGTTGGACGCGGGACTGGCGATTCTTTTGTGGGCGAGTGCCGGGGCTCGTCCCTCCCGGAGCCGATCGCTGGATCGTCGTAGCCGGGCACGACAGGCTGTCGTATTTCCGGATTTTGCCGTGCATGCGGACTGGAAGCCGTCGCTTGCCGCTTCGGAACGGCCGAGCTGGGAACGAGCCCCAGGGGCCTGGTCAGGTCCAAAGTCCGCTCCGGATGCCGGGCCAGGATGGAACCGGCCAACTCGCTCCCGGCCGTCAAACCGACCCAATCGAAGTGAACACCGGCCCGATCGGCATTCAATCGCGTGATGAACGTAACCTGCTCCGCCTTATGCGACGGCAACAACGCCAGAGCCTCGGCGAACAGGGCCATGACATCGGCCTCTCCGGGAACAATCACAAAACTCGACTGGCCGTCGTGTCGCGCCCACCGGTCAATCCAGACCTTCGCCCAGTCACGATGTCCAGCCAGTGCGTTCCACAAACCCTGAGGCGGTTTCCGCCGGCGGGCAACAGGAATCGATCGGGCCGGAAGGATTCCCACGTGGCCGTTCCACGCCGACTCGAACATCGATGGTTCTTGGATCAACTCAGCGACGGAAATGTTCCGCAGTTCATCGCTCGTGACGGCCACATGATGCGCAAAAAGACAGCTCGCTGAGTGTAGTCATAACCCCCGTTTCCCACCCGCGACATGATGTGCCAGACCTCCGAAGCGTCGCTCAGGGTGGTGTGGGAAAACACGACAGGGCTCGCGGGGGACGGCCCATTTTCCGGCAACAGCGCGAAGTCATAGCGATTGAGCCGCCGTATGAATGTCGCGAGTCGCTCAGGCAAATCCTCTGACTTTGCGACCACGCCATAGCCGGGCCCGTCCAGAGTTTTTGGGGCAGACGTATAAATCAGTTCAGCAATCATTACCTATCACTCGCTCGCAACCTCACGACGGCTCATCGGAATTCACCGTGTCGACCGTGCTTGGCCATCGACAAACTCGGCGATCGATGCCTAACCAAAGAACATCAAAGTCTCAATCTCACGACGGATGTTTCAAAAGGACGAGGCTTTGTCCTACCTGGTCGGGGCTATAGCGGTTCACTCTTGAGTTGCGCAAAGCGAGACAGCGACGGCAATCATACTAACCCGAAGCGCAAGCGAGGGTTCCGGCGGCTGTCGCCTCGCTTGCGCTTCGGGTTGGTATGGCCCGTACGCCATACGAACGTGAACCGCTCTAAAACAAACGGAGGCCGATTCATTTCAACACACGTCTTAATGAAGGCACGACTTTGGGGATGCTCCTGCTCAGCAAACTGAGAAACGGAACGAGGACTCCATGCGGGTCGCAGTTCGCCCCCTGGAAACTCGGACTACCCGATGCATCGGTGCGAATATCCCATCCCACCGCCGCGACCGGCGCGTAGATCACGTTCTCCGAGATGCTCTCCGCGGCGGCTACAATCTCACGGCAGGATTCCCACAACATGTCGCGGCACACCGTGGAGACGTCATCAACGTCGTCCCATGAAAGGGCGTCGATCTTGGTTCCCGGGTAATTCCGCAAAGGATTCGAGTTCTGGAGTCCCGGCACCAACGACCGCCAGACGTCGAATTTCGTCAGCACCACGACGAGCGTCTGGGGGATCCGCGAGGTCTGAGCGAGTCCCGAATGTTCGCGGATGCGGTTTGCCGCCTCGATCAGAACGACATCTTGGCGGTCGACGCCCATTCCGGTCGTCGACTTGTCCCCCAAACGCCCGCGCAATCGCCGATCCTTGGTTGGATCAAAGGTGTACATCAACCCTTTCGATGCGGCCAGATGGCGGGTCATCGGCATGTCCGCGGCGTCCGCCCCCGGTCGAAAGTGCTCACCAGCATTATCGTAAAGGCACAACAATCGCGACAAGCCCTGCCTTCTTCAAATCGAGGATGCCCCTCCGACGGACCAAGCAGAAACGTATATGGTGGCACAAACCGCGCCGGATGGCCGTCGATCAGGGAAGTCTGATAGCGATGATCATCCTCGAACGTTTTCTCGACGGCTGAACCGATGGGACGGAAAGTCTCGGCCTCGGAATCCAAGAACATCCGCCGCTCGTCCTCGATCAGATGCTTGTTCATGACCAAGTCGGTGTCCTGAAATCGCAAGCCAAGGCGAGCCGCCTGCTGTCGTATGGTGAAAACCATCGATGTCAGAAAGACCGACTTGCCGCTGCCCGGCACTCCGAGAACCGAGAGGACAACACTCGGCATCTCCAGCGAAGCACGCGGGATCTGGAGCCGACAGCGCGGGCATGCCAACTGGGTGGACGGCGCACCCTCGGCATCCAGCGCACGCCCCTCCACATCGAAGCGCTCGGGAATAAAACGGCGCTGCTGGGGACCACCAGCCAACGTCGGCGGCAACTGCGGTTCACCCGCCAACTTGTGATGAACAGAAATCCAGAGGACCGATTCCGGCGGAAAAGAATGCCAGCAATGTGGGCATGTCACCGCACGACTTAGCGGTGTCTCCTGCAACAGAGTCGCCAGCGGCAAATTGGCCATCAGAGTTGACCTCAGTTTTACGATCGTGCGCCACGATGAGATGGAAAGCGACGACGCCCCCATTCCACGCCTCTGAAAAACCAGCTAACTAAAGCAACTGCCCGACGCAACGAGAATCGGGATCGGGAGACGGATCTCCCTCCTACAAATCCGCTAGGAGCCGGCTCTTTCCGGCGACCAACCTAGCCGTCTGTCGAATCATCGAATTAAAAGATTTCTACAAACGTCAGGGATTGCAGTCTGCTCGGAACCGATTCCGCGAACAATCGCGACCTTTCTATCCAGAACAAAGAACGTTGAGATCTGGCCGAACTTCGCTGCTCACAAAAAAGACCGCAACGAGCAGCCGCTCGAGCCCCAGATTCGGCCGAACGTACCACCGAGTTGATCTGGCGAGCAACTTGATATTTAATGCGTCGCGTCAATGATACATGGACCGTTCTCTCCGAGCAATGATTGGAATTCTTTCCGAAGTACGCAGGCAGTTTCCTGCGTACAAATCGCTCCGTGTGTTGCGCACTGACGGCCGGAATCACACAATCATCGGTAATGGGTTGCCTGAGCGGCTCGTTGAACCGTTCCGAATTCCATTTAGGCTGAGTGGGACTTGCGGCACGACGTTACGAAGTTCGGCTACACTCCTTTGAGGTTGCCAATCGCCGGGTACACCGAGCGACCGTGAGACAGATCGAAATTACAACCGTAGAAGTTGTACTGGGTCAATCAGACTTGTCGATCGGCGTGCGCGTAGCCAAGGCGTTCGAAGGAGGACCATGATGCGATTTTCTTTTCGTACAGTGATGGCCATGTTCGTCATTCTCGGCCTCTTTTTCATCGTCATCTTCGGTCTTCTGACGCTGGCGACCGAGGTCGCTAACCAAGCGCACAAAGCGGAGATGGTTGCGGGTTGCGTCGAGCACCTGGCTCAGGGGAGATTGGCACTGGACAGCTTTGAGGCGGCCTACGGATGCTTTCCACCCGCATCCATGACGGATCCGGACGGCACTCCGATTCATAGCTGGCGGGTTGCTGCCGTTCTCGCATCGAAAGAGAACCCACTCAATGGCCGATATGACCTCAAGGTTCCCTGGAACCACGCGAAAAATGCGTCACTGATCAACGACGACACGACTGGGAACTTCTGGTGGTGTCCGAGCGGAGACGGACGTGCGACCAAGATGACGAATTACGTTGCGGTGGTCGGTGTTGAAACCGCTTGGCCCGCCGAGCGAGGTCTGAAGCGGTCGGAGATCACCGACGATCCCGCGAGCACGATTCTCGTCCTGGAGGTTGCGAATTCGCGGATCCACTGGATGGAGCCGAAGGATCCGACTCTCGACGAGATCCTCTCCTCCGGGTTGAGCAGTCACCACTCGGGCTTCGTCAACGCCCTCTTTGCGGATGGAGTTGTGAAGAGGATTCGGACCGATGTCAGTCGTGAGACGTTGAAAGCCCTCCTCACGGTCAGTGGGAGTGAGAAGATCGACGACGCATCCTGGAAATGGAAGGTCCTCTGAGGCTCAAATCGTCTCCAATCTCTGCCCCGTAGCGACTCATGGCGTGGGGCTGTCGCGACACGGGTCCTCAGCGTTCGGCAGTCCCGTCGTCGAGCCGGAATTGCCGTTGGCGCGGAGAATTTTCGGCCGACTCAATACGGCACGCCCAGTTTTCGCGCAGGCTTTCAGAGCGTTCGCGTACCATTCCAGCTCGTCGAGAAAGCGGGCTGTGCGCCGATGGTACGCGTCGTCGCGCGGCCGGCCGTCGTCGTCGAAGGCGTCTTGCACGTGGGGCACTGGAAGAATTGAAGGAATGCTTGGTGTCCCCAGCTCGCATAGCATGGCCCGCAACTGCATCGCGGCTCGCACCCCGCCGTAGGCGCCGGCCGAGTAGCACACGATCGCCGAGGGTCGCCAGAAATACTCCTCCAGGAAGTGGTCGAGCAAGTTCGACAGCGCCGGTGGGATGCTATGGTTGTACTCGCCCGAAACGATGATGAATGCGTCGGCCGCTTTGATCAGGCCCGCCAGACGTTCCAGAACCTCAGGGGCATGGCCCGGCTCGTATTCCTTGTACATTCGATCCAGGAGCGGCAGTTGGTCAACGACTGGATCGATCAGGGTCGCCTGGTGACCACGTCCGCGGCAAGCGTCGAGGATGAACCTCGCGGCCTTGATCCCCTGGCGATCGCGGCGCACCGAACCGTAGACGATGAGCAAGTCGAGTGGCATGGCTGGTGCCTTTCTGCGTTGCTGAGATCGTGGAGTCGTCAAGTGGCCTCGACACTCGGGTCCCTACTAAGCATTCCATGAGTCTCACGATCGCCACCATAGCTCGAATCAGTCACCCACGCCAGGGTCAGTGGCACGAGATTAAGGACATCAGGGGGAGATTCAGCAAGCTCCGATCGCCAGGGCATGGCGAATCGACGTCCCCGCGGCGATCATGAGTGTGGGTACGAAGCGGCTTTCCATCGCAGAGGGTGCCATGGCACTAAGAGTGATCGGGGCCGGCCTGGGACGAACGGGGACCCTCTCGCTGAAAACCGCCCTGGAGGAGTTGGGCTTCTCCAGGTGCTATCACATGACCGAGGTGCTTGCCCATCCCGAGCACGTCGCGGTCTGGGACGCCGCTGCGCGGGGAGCCCGTCGATTGGGAGACGCTGTTCCAGGGCTATCAGGCGACCGTCGATTGGCCCGGTTGTAACTTTTTTGAGGAGTTCATGCGGCGCTATCCCGAGGCGAAGGTGATCTTGACCGTGCGAGACCCCGAGCGATGGTACGACAGCGCGCGACAGACCATTTATCACGTCCGCCATGCATTTCCGAGATGGGTGAGGCTGTTCGTTCCCCGGATGCGCCACTTCACTCGCATGCTTGATCGGCTGGTCTGGGACGGTATGTTCCACGGCAGGTTTGAGGACAAACCCCTCGCCATCGAGGTCTTCAAACGGTTCAACGAGCAGGTCCAGCGCGTCGTGCCGCCCGACCGACTGCTGGTCTATCAGGTCCAGGAGGGCTGGGGGCCGCTCTGCTCGTTCCTGGGTGTACCCGTTCCGGCGGGCAAGCCCTTCCCCCACGTGAATGATGCCGTCGAGTTCCGCGTGCAGACCCAGCGCACCGTCCGAATTGTGTGGACCGTCGGCTCGACCATACTGGTTGCCATCGCTCTCATCCTGGCATGGGTGGCGAGCAAGGTGTTTTGGTGATCGAGTTGGTGTCGGTCGTACCCCGACGTCAACGAAACGATGATTGAACGACCGAACCCTGACGAAAGAATGGGAATACGTGCAATAATCAGGCTTAACTTGTCGAAAGTAATCAGACTTATCCCCGTTTCGCCGAAATGGTTTCTTACTCTTCATCAGCAGGGATACCGAGGCGAAATTGAGTGAGATAGCTCTGGTGGATGAAAATCGTCTTGAGTTTGCCGGCATCGTTCGCGAAGGCCAGTGGCGGCGAGGTCGGTCGGTCCAGGAGCTTCTTCATCTGCTGGATCGTCTCCCACATCGCGAGGAGCATGCTCTCGGCTTTGGCGGTCTGTGGCCGGATTGCTCGAGAGTTCGCCAATGTCGCCCTTCAGACCGATGTCCGCGAGCTTGCCTTCAAGTTGCTCGAGAACGGGAAGGACCTTGCTGGCCGCGGCGTTGATGCCTTCTTCGGGGTCTTGCTATTCTTGATGGCGTCAAGCATTTCCTGGGTGTATTCGTCCATCCCCTGCGCGATCACTGAGCCATGCATGGTCAAGAGCCGGCAAACACTCTCAGACGATGGCGGCTTCCTGATTCACTGGCTGTTTCCTGCGACTGCGAGCTGACGCGACTGACTCCCGATCGAAGATCGTCGACCGGAATGCACCAAGCGATAGCAGCCAGTTCACGCGCCTTGAGCGTTACAACCCCGATGACTTCGCCATACTTGTCGAAGACGGGACCGCCGGAGTTGCCCGGATTGACCATCGCGCCAAGCTGGTAAAAGTCCTGATCCATTCGACGATCCTTTGCGCTCAGCACCCCGGTGCTGATTGCGTTCTTCACGAACCCGTCCCCCACGCCCGGGCTGCCGATAATTGTGATCGGCATACCGGGGTGGAACTCAAACGACTGAGCCATTTCCAGCGGACGCATATTGGTCGGGACGGACAAAAAGGCCAGGTCGCGCTTTGCATCTTCGTAGACCAACTCGGCGTGGAAAGGCCCTTTATCCTCATTGCTGGAAGCCGATGGGAATTGGATCTCCAGGTTCCTAATGAAGTCCAGCCCGATGACATGGCTGTTCGTAGCGATTAAGTTCTGCGACACCACGAATCCTGATCCGCTCCCCAACTTCCCCTTGATAAATACCACCGACGCGGCGCAGTTGGCGTGGATTTCTTCGCTGTCCTTCGTCTTCTTCGGACGTGGTTCGGGTTCGAATGCAGACACCGGTGGTTCGGGTGGTACGTTCGGGCGTCGATGTAGTGTGAACGCAACGCCTGCGATGAGCAGAGCAGGCCGATTCCACCACCCGCGAGCAGGCCGATTGACGACTTCTTGAGCAGAGACTTCTTTTCCGCGGACTTGAGCGCGTTCTCGTCGGGAGGCGCGACGTGCGTCGGAGTCGTGTCGTCTCGAATAGGCGGTGAAGGGGTCGAGGGCTGCTGGGCCGGTTTGGGCTGCGGAGGAGTGACCCTGTACTGGGCGGGTGCCACGGTGCTATGGGACGGAGCCGACGGTTTCGAAGGGCCTGTCACCGGTTTCGCTGGTGGCGCCGGCACGACCGTCACCCCGTGACATTTCGGGCAGGCGTGTTTTCCGGTTTGACCTTCGGGGATGCGGTATCTCCTTTTGCATCGAGGGCACTCCACGGTGATGTCCATCGTTGGCTCCGGTATGAAAAGAGGGACCCTCAAAACAAGCGGGGAATTTAACACAACAAACCGACCAGGCTGAGGCTGCACACCAACTCTGCCCGAGGCGATCGGCATCGCGAGCGCGATATCGTTCCGTCGAGACGATGGCCAGTGGCCTCATCGCCGCGAGTACTCGCGCTCTCTTCTCACTGGATCAACACCCCGAGTGTCGCCCCGACAGCGGCTCTCGGATTTTCTCGAAACCGGCTCGGACGAGGCCCCGATCTTCTCCAAGCAGCACCAGCAATGCGCGTTCTTTTTTTGGCATGGATCAATTTCCCTGGCAGCAAGGTAACAGGTCGTTCCGGCGAGCGGGGGGCGTGAGCCCCCTGTTCTCCAGGCATGACGCTGGGTTGCGTCGTCAGGGTGAGTCGAAAAGCATGAAAACGCCGCGAGTCCGCCCCTGTTCTCTAGGCAAGACGCTGGGTTGCGTCATCAGGGTGAGTCGAAAAGCATGGAAGCACCGCGAGTCCGCCCCTGTTCTCTAGGCATGACGCTGAGTTGCGTCATCAGGGGCTCACGCCCCCCGCTCGCCGGCGTAACCATAAGCTGAACCTTGCCCTTTTTTGCGCCGATGTGAGCGCAAATCCCAGCAGGCTTGGACGCAAAGAATTCCTGTCGGCTTCGACGGTTCCGCGTTGATCAATTCTCTGGGCTCGTCCGTCGGGAGCTGGGAACCGAAGCGGAACTCTGCTGAAAGGTACTGTCCGATGCCTAACGAACAAGCCCTCACTCCACTTCAGCGCTCACCGAATCGGTGACGGTCAGGTAGTCGTGAACGTGGACATCGCGGCTAATGATCCAAATCGGCTCGCTGGCGGGCAGTTTCTCGATAAGCCGCTGGCGGCAGGCTTCGGCCTCGTCCCGCGTGGCGAATCGAAGTTGGAGGCCATCTTCTTCATTCAGATTGGAAGCACCCTGTTCCAGCATCGCCGACTTAATGTCCTCCGGGTTGATCGGATCTGTCGACCTCAAGCCGGCGATGACCTGATACGGCAGCATCCCCGCGGCTGTCGCCTCGGGTACAGTTAGCCCGCTAGCGAGCGCAATTTTCTCGCGAGCGTCCGCCCCTTCGGCCAGCTCGTAAGCCCGCAGGATGATCGCGGATCGCCTCTCCAAGGAGTTGTCGGCCCACTCATCCCAGATCACCGTCACTCGGGATTTCTTGGTGGCGAATTCCTGCTCGTAGACCAGCGGCTGCCCGTAGTCCCGTCCGCTCTTGAGCTCCTCGGCTAGCTTCGTAGCCAGGCCGGTATTGGTCGAGGTCATCGCTGATTGGACCCCGATTTTTCTTCGCGGCATGGGATTGCCCTCAGAGGGAGCCCAGGTTGACCACGAGCCATTCCGCCGCGAGGCGGACCTGTGTGACTTCGTGCTGATAGGCCAGGTTATTATGATACCGTAGCGACTCTTTCCATAGCCGACCGATCCGCTGGCCGCACGCCTGTACTTGCTGGCCGACTGCGGGGGCGTACGCCTTCCCGGGGGTGGCCGCCCGTTCGGCAACAAGCAGCTCGGCCCATGCCCGCACATTGTGGCCTGCCCCTGGTGCGGCCACGCGATCATCATGATGGTCCGCCCGCGTTGAATCGCGGGCTGGAGATGACCGCCCCACGTGATCGGAGTCGTATCCGGTAGCGTCAGGGAGAAGTAGGCCGCCTTGAGGGCCATTTCCGCGCAATATCCCCACATGGTGATTGCCCCGGTTCTCCTCCCTTGCCCGGCAAGAGAAAGGCCGTCGTCGTAACGCAAGCGGGCCGTCGCTCGGAACTCCCGGATACATTCCGGCCGCCACCTCTCCAAGAGACGCTTCGGCACGCTCGGGTTCCCCCGCGCCATGCACGACCAACAACTCTTCGCCGAAAACCCGAACGGTCAAACCTCAATCCATCATCCTAGCCGCCGCTGGAGCATGACACTAGGCGCAAGAAGTGCTGCTATTCCGCAAACCGCTGCTAATAAATGGCTTGTGCCCACCGGGGCGGACATTCCAGGTTTCAACAAGAAGGCCGAGGATACCATCTGTACGGCATACCGGCGCAGGTTGAACGCAGAGGCGACAGTAACGCACGAAGAGTTCCTGCGGCGGCTAACCCGAAAAGCGCCTCGAAGCTCGAAATCTGTCACTGAGGGGGAGACTCGGTCGGCTCGGTCCCGGGGCGCAGCGGCGTGATCGGCAGTTGCGCAGTGCCATAGGCGTCGCGGCCGGGTAGATACCAGAGTCTGGCGGCTCCGCCGCCGTAGGCCGCAGCGGGCATGCGGCCATCTGCTGAGACACGAGCGCCCTCTCCGAGATCGGCTGGAACCCCTCGGAAGGCCGCAGCGACCTTACGGCCATCTGTTGAGACCGCAAGGTGCGTGACACCGCCTGGGAACCCATGCAAGATAATTGACCTGCCGGCGACTCGAAATCTCCCAGACCCGGACGTCGTCACCCGCACCCGTCCACGCATGGAGCCCGTCAGGCGTGACAGCCACACAGATGACGGGGTTGGCGTGCCCCTCCAGGCGCCCGATCTCGCTCAAGCTTTGGACATCCAACACACGCACGGTGTGGTCCTCGCAACCGACGAGCGCGGCACGGCCATCAGGCGAAGCCGCTAGACAGTGGATCGGGCCGGAGAATGGCACAAAGCTCCCGCGCTCAAGACCCGTTTTCAGGTCCAACAGCCAGACAGTCCCGTCGGCGCTCGACGACACGCGCCCGCTGGCCATCCGGCAGGAAAGTCACCTGGCTGACGATGGCTGTGTGCCCACTGAAGGTCCACAGCTCTGCTCCTCCAACCTTCAGATCCCATAACCTGACCTTCCCTTGTTCGTCACCAGAGAGGCCAAGGAGGCCGTCGGGCGAGACTGCGACCGACTGTACGTTCCCGGGCCCCCGCAAGCATAGTCGCTGGACGCCAGTCTCAAGGTCCCACAGGCGTACCGTGTCGTCATCGCCGCCAGATAGGGCGGAACGGCCATCGGGCAGAAAAGCCACACAATTTACATGGTCGCGGTGTTCCGCGAAGGCGTGCAACTCGCGTCCGGATCGCACGTCCCAGAGCCTTGCAGTTCCGTCGCGGCTCCCGGTGAGTAGGGAGAAGCCGTCGGGCGAGATCGCCACCGACGAGAGCCCATTGGTGTGACCGAAGAACCGCGCGATCTCAACGACTGAGGGCTGCTCGCCCGGTTGGCGACCGGTTGGCAGCGCCCAGACCCGGACGGCCCTGCCTGAACTGAAAGCGGCGCGACGCCCGTCGTGCGAGAAGGTGGCGTGATCCACGAGCCCCTGATGTTCGATGCGTTTTAATTCCTCACCCGTCTCCAGATCGTGGAAAAGCACGAGATCGGGCCCCCCGAACAAAGCTCGGCGGCCGTCCGGGGAGATGGAAAGGGAGGCTAGGTTTTTGACGTGTTCGACCTCGCGATTCTCGCCCGTGTCTAGGTCGAAGATGCGGATCGACCCCTTCCAATCGCTCCCCAGAACGCGGTGGCCGTCCGGGAATAGGGCGAGGTTCGTCAGGGGATTCTCGCCCGCCAAGCCAGGGCCTGCCCGTGCCTTGTGCAAGTCCCAAACCCGAATCTCGTAGTTGGCATGAGTGGTGACGACCCGGCGGCCGTCCGAGGGCAGCCGCAAGATGATTGATCTTGCTGCCGGCTTGCTCCCGAAGCTTCCGGTTCACGACGTCGTCCTTCTCCCCCGTGATGACGTCGCAATACTGGATGCTGTCACCGCAGACGTAGAACGCGGCGACCGCCATCGGGGGAAAGAGCCAGAGCGGTCAGGCCGGCGTTCTCGCTCCGAAGGAGTCGTGATTGGCCGGTCTGGATATCCCACCTCCACAGGGTCTTGTCCTTGCCTGCCAAGACCGCGAAGCGACCATCGCTCGAAAGGACCAGTTGGACCCAGTCTGAGGGGGCTTTGGCCTCGAGTTTACGCATAATGGGCTTCTTAGGATCAGTAAGATCGCCGCTCCAGAGGGCACGATTCTTACCCTCGGTTTCATAAAGGATGAGGACATGGCGGACGTCGGGGAGTAGACGTGCCTGAATCACTCGATCGGCCGTCTTGATCGACGCGATCTCTCGAATCTCTGGGGCGGAGCGGGTGGGTTTCGACAATGGTGGCCGAGGTCCACCGTTAGGAGGAGGCTCGACCCACACGTGGATCGGAATTCTTTTGCCTGCCTCGACGCTCACGTCCTCACCAGCGAGTTCGAGCCCGTCCTGCTTCACGAGCACCGTGCGTTTGCCGGCGGTCACCGAGAATTCGTACCCGCTCCTACGTCTCTGCAGGTGGACCGTCACATTTTCCCCGTCGACCAGCACGTCTGCCTGTTCGGGGAGGTTCTCGAAGACCAGCCATCCGTTCGCGGTCTTCATTTTCAAAACTACGGTAGCCCACACGGCGATCAGCCCGACAAGCATCACGCCGGCGGCCACGGCCGGCCACAACCATCGCGGTCGCTCTCGGGCCGGTTTCGCTTCGTTTGCGACGGCCTCCGTGTCCTCCTCAGTCTCCTTGAAATCGATCAAGCTCTCCCAAATCACGCCTTCCGCCTTGGCCTCTGGAGCAGGGGCGGGAGGGGGAGCGGCGATGGCGTCAGGTCCGCTCTGGGTCGGCTCAGTCGCGGCCCGACTGACATCTGGGGCAACGACCGGGGTCATCTCGAGTCTTGGAGACACCGAGGCCGCGGTCGGCTTCTTGAAGAAGGGAACCAGCGCCTTGGCGACTTCACTCGGCGTCTGAAATCGGCGGCGAGGCTCCTTGGCCATCATCTTGACCACCATGGCCGCCAGCTCGGCCGGGACCTCCGGCCGCACGAAGTTCAGCAGCCGGGCGTCCATCGAGTGGTGCGCCTGGAGCATGTCGTACAGCGTTTCGGCCTGGAATGGCGGTCGGCCGCTGAGCAGGAAATACATCGTGCAACCCAGGCTATAGATGTCCGCCCGGATGTCGGCGCCCTGGGCGTCGTCGATCTGCTCCGGGGCGATGAAGTCGGGCGTGCCCAGCATCTGCCCCGCGTGGTCAGGCCGCCCGTCCCCGTCAGCTCGCGGTTCGACCCGGTCAGGACCAGATCAACCACTTTTTGCTCGCGCCCCGCCTTGGCCAACCCGAAGTCGAGCACCTTGATCACCGCCCTGCCGCCCTTGTGCGTGAGCATCAGGTTGCCGGGCTTGATGTCGCGGTGGACCAGGGCCGCCTCGTGCGGCGTGCTGCAAGCCCAGCGCAGCCTGGTGCACGAAGTAGCAGGCGTTCATTACTGGCACTGGCCCCTTGGCCTTGACTAGGTGGGCAAGATCGAGGCCATCGACGTACTCCATGGCGAAAACCAGGCTATCGCCGCAGCGAACAGCGGAATATGCGGCAACGATATTGGCGTGCTGGAGCCTGGCCACAGCGCGGATCTCGCCACGAAAGCGCTCGTACACCCCGGGCCGCTTGATGATTTCCGGCCCGATGACCTTCAGCACCTCGTCCCGCCCCATGATGCGGTTGTGTGCGAGGAAGACAACTCCCATGCCGCCGTGTCCCAGCTCGCGGATGATCTCGTAATCGGCATGGTTGGCAAGCTCCGTGGGTAGCGTGCTCACCTCGTCACTGACTGACGTGGTCGTGGCGGGTCCTGTGGGTGCGAGCGAGGGCCGCGCGGGTGACGGAGGAATTGTTGCGAACACCGAGTCGACGACGTCGTCGTGCTCCGGAAAGCGGCGGTGGTATTCCTCAACAGCCGGCCCCTCGCCCCCGCGCATGCGAAGCTGGCACTCGACACGGAGCAATTCATTGAGCAGTGGCCGCCGCCGAGGCTCTGGCTCTTTGGCCAGGAAGTCCTCGATGCGCGGCCGTCGCCCTTTCTTCCAATCCCGCTCAAAGCGCTCAGCGGCGTCGTTGATCCAGGAAAAGTCCCCCGTCGGGATTTCAGCCACGGACACCTCCCGCAAGGTGGGTGAAACACACGGACACTCATATGATGGTGTATGTCGCCAACCCTAGGAGGAACTTCCCCCGTCATCGTACGATGTCCACAAACTGCGAATATGTTCCAGCTTGCGCTCAATCGTGCGGTCGACGCAGTCGAGCTGAGCCGCGATCTCTTTGTTGGTATATCCTTCCAACCGCAAGAGTGCGATCTGACGAAGGTCGGGCTTGGCCAAGGCCTGAAGACGGCGCTTCGAGCGCCTCGTTGAGTTCCGCGGCTACCGCGGGCGACGGTCCGGCGGCCTCCATCTGCTCCAGCGCCCATAAGGCCGAACCCGTCTCGTCGCCCCCTGATAGAGCTTGCTCGCGGGCGACATCGCGTTTGTCCCGCCGCTGGGCCTTGGCCGCGTTACGGGCCTTGCGGATCGTGATCGTCACCAGCAGCCCCCAGAGGTCGTCTCGATTGGCCAGGTCAAACTCACCTCGCTGCTGGCGCAGGCAAAAGCTCTTGAACATGCTCTGGGCCACATCCTCCTCGTCCGTGCGGAGGCGGATTCGCTTGTCGAGGTTCTTGCGGGCCAGTGCCAGCAGGTCACGGAAATAGCGCTCCCAGATCAGCCGGGCCGCCGCCTCACGTACGACAGGGTCGTCGGAGCGCAGGTCGTGAGTCAGCTTGGTCACGGAGCCGTGTTGGTCCATGTTGGGCTCCCAAAGGTCAGAGTGAGATCGCGGCGAACGTCACCGGATGCCCTGCTTTTTTGTTTGATCAACACCCCGAACGGCTACCCGACAGCGGCTCTCGGATTTCTTGGGATTGTCGGAAGAAGCCCAAGAACCCCCCAACGGTGGTTCCGCAGACTCTACAGCGGTTGACCCATGGGCTGCGTACACCACGGCAGCGACGCCGAACATACTAGCCCAAAGCATCAGCGAAGGGGCACCCGCCCATGGGCAGGGTCCGCCCCGGAAACCTCGCTGACGCTTCGGGTTAGTATCGATTGACCTCACTGGCAACCTCTGTGCGATTCGTGTGTAAACCGCTGTAGGCGAGCATAACGGCCACGGGTCTTGAACGCAAAAGAATATTGTCGGCTTTGGCGCATTCGCGTTGATAAATCCCTCAGCCTACTGGTTGTGCAGGTTGCGATGCCTGCCCGTTCCGGTGTCAGGACCGACTCGCAAATCGTTCTTCCAGGAAAGGATCAATCCTCATGATGGCTCAACTCGCGGTCGCCCCAACTCGAAACGAACAACACGACAGGCAGCAAAGGCATGGCGCCCTCCGGCACCTGGTGCTCGTGGCCAGTGAACCGTCCCGAGGCAACGGCGACGGCGTCTTGGGACGGAGCGGCCGCACTGGGCCGAGCCAGGCGCGACCGGCCAAAGCCGGGCCGAACGGCCTTTGCTGTACCCGGGTCGCGGCCGACACCGTGAGCGGCTCGGCCGCGTGGTGCCGTCGTCGGAGTCGCCAGAACCGGGTGACCCCCCGTTTCGTGGACCCGATCGGTGCGGCGCCTGGTCGCACGGACGACTTGCCCGATAACATGTCGGGGATCCTCCATGTGCTGGATCGAGAGGAAGGCTCGTGCGACAACCGCCAGGCCATTGCCGAAGCGATCTTCGCGTTGCGGACCGCCGACGCCGTGATCGCCGGTCCGCTGTCGCCGGATGACGCCAACTCGCCGGGCCTGCTGCCTCACCTGGCGGACCTGGCCGGCGGGGCGTACCGTGCTCTCCGACCACCTCGGGAGCTGATCGTCCACCCCGGATTCGCGCAGGTCGCCCGGCGATTTCAGTACATCCAGATGAGTCACCAGCAGGCCCTGCGCACTGGGTGCCGGCGCCAGCGATATCGGCATCCTGGCGCAGCGACTCCGGCAGCTCCAGGGCGATCCTGGCGAATTCGCGATCACAGCCTTTGGCAGCCACGGACTACTCTGGGCTGACGATGCCTGGTGGGAGATCGCCCCGATCGGCGATGGAAACGTGAACGCGTCGGTGGCAGAGTCCGTCTTCTGCGTGGCGTGGGTCGTCGCACGGCGGTTCCGCGGGGCCGGTGCCGCCGAGGCGCTGGCTTATGCTCGCGCCGTCGCGTCCGCCGCGCTGAGACCGGTCCAGTAGAACCTGACTCAGATTCCGTCTGAGTGAGTGGAAACTCGATCAAACTTCTCAATGAGGACGAACCAGTCCGACACTCGTGTCGTAGTGAGGCCAGCGAATTCTCTTCGCAACCAACCATCTCTATGAAAGGGACAAGGATGTTCCCCGAGAAAGGCGCCTGCGAAATGCAGTCGTCCTGACACTTTGCCTGTTTTCCACGTTCGGATCGGCCCAGGTTTACGCACACGGAGGCGGTGGTGGCGGCCATGGTGGCAGCGGCCATGGTGGCGGTGGTCATTCAGCAGGTCACGCGAGCAGCGGGACGTTTTACCGAGGCAACGGATGGCCCGGCACGGGTTATCCGACGTGGTATGGCCCGTCCGCGAGTAGCGGATCGCCGTTCCCCGAGGACTTGCCGGTGCCGCGACTACTCAGATTCCTGCGGCGGAACCTTCCTCACATGCACTCGGGCGAGCAAGCGGCCAATTAGGCGGGCGCAAAACAATAACTTACCGAATTTGGCGTCCTGAGTTGCGGGGGCGAATCTCGTAATCCAGTCGCCATGGGAAGTGTTCCTCTTGATAGAGAGTTCGGGCATTTCGGCGACTGGCCGCTGCTTCAGGCTTGGTTCTCACGCTTCGTTCCCTTCGTTTCCTTCTGTTCAAGTCTTGTTTGCAGCGGCCAGGACTAGCCTTGAGATTCCGTCAATGAGTTTGACGTCATGGAAGTTGAACAAAAGCCCCAGCGGCACGTTCAGCAGTTTCATGTATCTGAGCAACTGTGCCTTGTGGATCGGCAGGACCTCTTGGACGGCTTTTAGCTCAACGAGAAGACAACCGTCGACGAGCAAATCGAACTTCAACTTCTCCTTGAACACGGTGCTCATGTAGTCGATGACGACCTCTTCTTGGTTGCGGACGGGAATGGCTCGTAGCTCGAGCTTGCGCAGTAAGCACCGCTCGTAGATGCTCTCCAACAATCCTGGCCCCATGATCCGGTGCACTTCGATGGCGGCGCCAATGACCTCACCGGAGAGTCTGTCCGCTTTGGCAAAGAGCGGGTACATCATGTACGTCTCGTCTTGGAACAGAAGGACACCAAGGAAACGAAGAATTCGCGAGGGACAAAGCGTCGCGATTCGTTGAATGTCGGTGACAGTCACCGGGGCGGCGAACGTAAACGACGTCCAAGACCTTTCCTCTTGCACTCGACGTTCCGGACACTCGCACACAGTCAGGAATTCGGTAATTTATTGTTTTGCGCACTTAACGATTCCGAATCGTCGCCTCGACCGATATCGCTAGGCGGATTCACCGAGCTCCTCGCGGAGCCGCCGGAGCACTCGCGATTTGGCCACCCGCACACGCGCCAGGACTCATCTGTAAATCGAGCGCGACGTCCTTGGTGTCACGGCCCTCGATCGTGGTCTCCCAGAACGCCTTCCAGGTGCGATCCTCGAACTCGTCGCGAATCAGGTCGAGGCCGCGACGGAGCAGGAGCCGCTCCGCGGTCTCGTCGGAAGATTCCTCGTCATCAGCCAGTCCGGCCGCTGGCAGGTTTGTGAGCCGAATCTGGGCGTCGGTGCCGCCGACCCCTCCTGGCTCGCGACCGAGCCTGCGAAAATGGTCCTGGACCTTGTTGCGCGCAATCGTCCGGAGCCACCCGCGAAACGTATCGCCAGCTTTCTCCTTGCGGAACGTCGCGATGTGAGCGGTCACGGCCTGGAAGACGTCCTGGAGGATATCGGCGATATCTTGGTCGCGGAGGTCCCAGCGGCGGCACCAGCGGTACACCAGCGGCGCATAGAGGAGGACTAACCGGTCCCACGCCTGGGCGTCATCCGCCTTGAGCCGGTCCAGCAAGTCACGAGATGTTGCCGAGGAGGGTTGAGGCTCTCCACGACTCGGGGTGGGCTCGGAGGCATCACTCATGTCGCGGGCCCCCGATCGGTTGTCGACTCTGGTCACGGGCAGACCGCCCAACGATAATGATTACGGATCTCGATGACGAGAGCAAGGAGGATAGGAGCCGGGAGAACAACGTGTAACACCGCCGCGTTAGATCACTAAGCTCAGTCAACGGTCGCGAGGTGGAACCAATGGGCATGCCGGACTGTCCTGATCGAACCGAGCTGGAAGGGTTCGCCCTCGGCAGTCTTGCTGGTCCGTCGTTTGCGCGTCTGCGCCCATGTCGAGCATTGCACGGATTGTGAATCGGTTCTTCAGGTACTCGATCATCTCAACGACCCCCTCTTCACACAATTGCGCCGATTGGGCGGACCGGATGGCTCCGAAGCGGAGCCGGTTCCCGACGAGTTGATCCAGGCGGCGCGGTTGGCCCGCGTCCGAGGCGGCGCGGCTGCCTGGTTCGCGACCGAGCCTTGCAATCATCGCCTGGGAAAGTTCGAGGTGGTGGAGAGGCTCGGGGCTGGCTCCTATGGCTTCGTGTTCCGGGCGCGTGACCTCGAATTGGGCCGGATGGTGGCGATCAAGATCCCCAGAGCGGGCAGCCTGGCCAGCAAGGAAGATGCCGCACGGTTTCTCCGCGAGGCCCAGGAGCGCGGCCCAGCTCAAACATCCCGGCATCGTCTCGCTGCACGAGACCGGTCAGGCCGACGACGGGACGATCTACCTCGTGGAGGAGTTCGTACCCGGGAGAACGTTGGCGAGCGTCCTTGGCGAACGCGATCATCGGCTCACGTTTCAACAGGCGGCCGAACTCATCGCCGCGGTGGCCGACGCGATCGACTATGCCCACCGCCATGGGGTGATCCACCGCGATATCAAGCCCTCCAACATCCTGGTCGACGCGGAGGGCCGGCCCCACCTGATGGACTTCGGCCTGGCCAAGCGGGAGGCGGAAGAGACCTCGATGACCGAGGAGGGCCAGGTGCTGGGCACACCAGCCTACATGTCCCCCGAGCAAGCGCGCGGCGAGTCGCGCCGGGTCGACGCCCGGAGCGATCTTTACAGCCTCGGAGTCATCCTCTACGAGCTGCTCACCGGCGAGCGCCCTTTTCGTGGCAACCGGCGCATGCTGATCCTCCAGGTCCTCGAGGATGAGCCGCGCCCGCCGCGGCAGCTCAACGACAAGATCCCGCGCGACCTGGAGACGATCTGCTTGAAGGCGATGGCCAAGTCGCCCGCCCGCCGCTATGCCACGGCGCGCGAACTGGCGGAAGACCTGGCACGCTACCTCGGCGGCGAGCCGATCCGCGCTCGTCCGACCGGGCGAATCGAACGGCTCCGGCACTGGTGCAAGCGGAATCCCGTGGCGGCGAGCCTTCTCATCGCCGTCTCGCTCGGGTCGGGTGTCGGGCTGTGGCACCTGTCCCGGCTCACGCAGCAACTGGTGCAATCGACGGCCCTGGAGGGCGCGGCCCAGCAGGCCGAGATGCTCGACATCGTCAACGCACTCTATACATCGCAGGTCGTCGAGCGCGTGCAGTCACACGGCATCGTCGTCACGCACGATTATGCGGGCAAGAAGGGGGCGATACCGCTGCCCGCGACGTTCACCATCGAGTCGGGCGAGCTCATTGGCAAACGAAGCCAGACCGGTATGCTGTTCCGTCTCTATAGCGACACCCCGTTCCGCTCGCGAGAGGATGGCGGCCCGCACGACGACTTCGAGCGCGTCGCGCTGGCGGACCTGCGGCGAAACCCCGACACTCCGTTCTCTCGCTTCGAAGTGTTCCAGGGCCGCCCGTCGCTCCGCTATGCGACGGCGCGGCAGATGCAGGCCGATTGCATCGGCTGTCACAACAATGACTCCAACAGCACGAAGCGCGACTGGAAGGTGGGGGATGTCGGCGGAGTCCTGGAGATCATCCGCCCTCTGGACCGCGACATCGCCCGGACTCACCAAGGGCTGCGCGGGACGTTCCTGCTGATGGCGGCGGTCTCCGGGGCCTTGCTGGGCCTGTCCGGGCTCGTCCTGGTCGTCTGGCCACGACGGCTCAAGTGAGCCCGCGACTCGCCATCCGAAGAAAAGACGTGTAATACTCGCCCGTTAGGAGTAGTGTCTATGGGAGGAACCGTCCCGGCGCTGGTTCGGGACCGCCACGGACAGCATCGTGCGAAAAGCGAAGATCGATCTCGGTTCAAGAGGCGCCTTGCCGCCAGGGAGACATCTCAATGAGTCGCTATCACCGCCGTGAGTTTCTGTTGGACGTGGGCCGGGGCATGCTGGTCGCCAGCGTGGGCTCGGCGATGGCCCAGGATCTGGGCCTGGCCCCGGCCAGCCTCGCCCTGGCCGGCGAAGGCGCCGAACGCTTGACGTTCGGCTCGATGGAGCCATTGGTGGCCTTGATGCAGGAGACACCCGCGGATCGGCTCTTGCCGGCCATCCTCGAGCGGATGAAGGCCGGCACCGATCTCCGCCAACTGGTGGCGGCCGGCGCTTTGGCCAACGCCCGAAGGTTCGGCGGCCAGGATTACGATGGCTACCACGCAATCATGGCTCTGGTGCCGTCGTACTATATGGCGTGCGAATTGCCGGAGGCGCAGCGCGCACTGCCGGTCCTGAAAGTCCTCTACCGCAATACCAGCCACATTCAAGAAATGGGAGCCCTGAACCACGAGGCTCTCCATCACGTCGAGCCAGCCACCGTGCCCGCGGGCATGGCGGGGGCGGAAGCCCTTCGCGAGGCGACCCGGCGGCAAGACATGGAGGCGGCCGAGCGGACCTTCGCCGGGCTGGCGAGCAGGCCGCTCGACGAGACCTACAACGACCTCCAGCTCGTCGTCCAGGACTACATCGACGTCCATCGGGTCGTGCTCGCCTGGCGCTCCTGGGCCTTGCTCGACTTCACGGGCAAGGAGCACGCTCACACGCTGCTCCGCCAGTCGGTGCGGTTCTGCGTGGACGAGGAGAAGGGTATCCGTCGCAACAAGTCCGAAGAGGCGCTGCGGGCTCTCCTGCCGAAGTTGTTGGACCGCCGTGGCTTGGCGAGCCGCGCTCCCGGGGATCGCCAGCCGGACGACGCCTGGATCGAGAAGATGAGCCAGACGATCTATGCCTCCCGCCGGGATCAGGCCGCCGAGGCGGTGGCGGAAGCCCTGGCCGATGGGATCGCTCCCGAGGCCGTTGGCGAGGCGATCTCGATGGCCGCGAACCAGCTCGTGCTCCACGACCCGGGCCGTCGCAAGGCGGACTCGTCCAAGAAGCCCATCGGCAGCGTTCATGGCGCGTCAGTCGGCGTGCACGCCTGCGATTCCGCGAACGCCTGGCGGAACATCGCCCGCGTGAGCGATCGCCGCAACACCTACGCCAGCCTGATCGTCGGTGCCTATCACACGGCCGGGCAGTCGGCGGGCCTCAACCCTCAGGGGTACCCGTTCGCCGAGCACCGCGAGAAGATCCGCAACGTGGAGCCCGACGCCTTGCTCCACGAAGCGGAGGCCGCCATCAAGGCAAACGACCAGTCCCGCGCCTGCGCCTTGGTCCACCGCTACGGTGAGCTCGGCCGCCCGGCCCGGCCCGTCTTCGACCTGATGCTCCGCTACGCCATCAGCGAGGAGGGCGCCCTCCACGCCGAGAAGTATTACCGCACCGTGACCGAGGAGTTCGCCACCACCCGGCCGGCCTTCCGCTGGCGCCAACTGGCCGCCCTGGCCCGCGTCACCGCCAGCGAATACGGTTTCCCCGCGCCGGGCATCGCCGAGGCGCGCCGGCTGCTCAAGGTCGAGATCCGTGAGTTGAATTAAATGAGGATCGGTCAAGGGAGAAGGTCGGCCACGTTGAGCCGGCCGACCTACTCCCCATCAATTCTCAAGCTTCACCGCTCGATCGGGCACGGTCTTGGCGCGATCGATAGCTTCTGTCAGAATGCGGTTCTGAATAGACGTCTCATGTAGCCTGGTACGGTCGACCAGGTTGACGATCCGGGACATAGGGGATGCCGGCGGCAAGAGAGTAGCATGTCAGGCAGATATCGCCCGGCGGTCAAAGGCTCGAGATAGGAACTTCTCGAGCGACCTCGACCAAGAGGACACCAGGTCAGTCGCTGGATCCAGGGTGGCAGCTCGAACGTAGTTCGCTCCTGGGATCTTCACCCCGATGACCACGCGAGATGTCCGGCTCGGGCTCGCGCCGTTGCGGAATGCGGACCGGATGACTCCAACCGGTGGACGCCACTGCGTCGGCAAGATGCCGTGGATCGCCCACGAAGGTCAACTCACAAGCCACCCGACTGCGCTTATTTCCTGGTCATCTCAATTTCGCAACCAATCATTCCATCGATCAACTCGACATTGTGATCCGTATTCACTTTCGAGAGATACCGGCGGCTTGCATGCCTTCAGTACTGCTCGACGGTCCGAGCCGATAGAGCAGTGGCCAGCAATCCCACCAGGTGAGTCGGAACGTTGAGTAGTTTGACCCTTCAGCTCTGAGTGTGACGACATCGGGCTGGGCCACCGGCCACTTGCTCCGCCAGGGCATAATAACCCGGCGGCAATTCGCCCATGTTGAGATGGTCATAAAGTTTCGAGATCCAATTCAGATGAAAGTGGTGAATAGCCCGGGTAAACTCGGTCCAATCATGAACCGGCATGCCACGGTCTCCCCCGGAGTTGCGGCGCCACGCGGTTCATTTTACCAGACCCGTGGTTTACAACGAGTCGGAAATAAAATCTCGATGTCCGAAAATGGCGAGATTCTCGTCGTCCGCGCGGCTAGAATCCGGTCATGAGAATCGACGACGAGACCTGTTACCGAGCCCTGGCCGCGCGTGATTCCCGCTTCGACGGCTTGTTCTTCGTCGGGGTCACGTCCACGAGGATCTACTGCCGGCCGATCTGCACGGCGCGGACGCCCGGCCGCGGCCGATGCCGGTTCTTCGGCAACTCGGCCTTGGCGGAGCAGGGGGGATTCCGGCCTTGCCTGCGATGCCGGCCCGAGCTGGCTCCCGGCCTCGCACCGGTCGATCCGGTGAGTCGAACGGCCCGCGCGGCCGCGTCTCGAATCGAGGCGGGCGCCTTGAACGATGGGGGCAGCTTGGAGCAGTTGGCGGGAGACCTCGGGCTGAGCTCGCGCCAGCTCCGCCGTGCCGTCAGGCAAGAGTTTGGCGTCTCGCCGATCGAGTTGGCGCAGACCCAGCGCCTGCTGCTGGCCAAGCAGCTCCTCACCGAGTCGAACTTGCCGATCATCGAGGTCGCGTTTTCGAGCGGCTTCGACAGCGTGCGGCGATTCAACGCCCTTGTTTCGGTCCCATTACCGCCTGACTCCCTCGCGCATGCGGCGGTCGTCACGAACGCCGCACGGGGGAGACTCCGTACGGCTCACCCTGGCTTACCGGCCGCCTTTGGCCTGGAACGCCCTGTTGCGATTCCTCTCGGGCCGTTCCACAGCCGGAGTTGAACAGGTCGTCGACCAGGCTTACCTCCGAACGGCCGCTGTCGGAAAGCACCAAGGTTGGATCAAGGTCGAGCCGATCGCGGGACGGAACGCGCTGGCGGTCGAGCTGGCCACGGCGTTGATGCCGGTCTTGCCCGAGGTCCTCGGCCGCCTGAAGAACCTGTTCGACTTGCGAGCGCGCCCGGATGTCATCGCGTCTCAACTCGCCGCCGATGTTCGGATCGCGAGCGTCGTCAGTCGATGCCCGGGCTTGCGCGTGCCCGGCGCGTTCGACGGCTTCGAGATGGCCGTTCCGCGATCCTGGGCCAGCGCGTCTCGGTTCGGGCCGCGACCACGCTCGCCGGCCGGCTGGCCGACCGTTTTGGCGAGCCGATCGAGACGCCATATCCCGGCCTGAACCGATTGAGTCCCGCGCCGGCACGATTGGCGGCCGCCGAGGAGCCCGAGCTGAGGGCGCTGGGGATCATCGCGACCCGCGTCGCGGCCATCCGGGCCCTCGCGCAAGCCGTGACCCGTCGAGAGATCGATCTCGAAGCCCGGCCCCGATCCGGAAGTTCCGACGACCAGTGCGCTCAAGAAGCTGCCGGGGATCGGGGATTGGACGGCCCAATACATTGCCATGCGTGCCCTGCGATGGCCGGACGCCTTCCCCGCCGCCGACCTGGTCCTGCTCAAGGCGTCGGGTGAGACGTCCGCAAACCGTCTCCTCGCCGCGGCCGAAGCATGGCGGCCGTGGCGGGCTTACGCGGCCATGTACCTGTGGGAAAGCAACAACACCCGATCGAAACGGAGATCCATGATGAACGAATGAGCACGCGCGTTCGATCTATAGCACCTGTCCCAGCCCGTTCGGCGAATTGTTATTGATTTCCGACGGGGACGCCCTGACCGGCCTCTACTTGCCCCAGCACGACGATCGCCCCGCGCCTGGTCCGGAACCCGGATGGCTGCGGGATGATGCCGCAATTTCGCGATGTCCGCGACCAGTTGCAAGCCTACTTCGAGGGCGAGCTGCACGAATTCGAGCTCCCGCTTCGCACTGGAGGGCACCGAGTTTCAGCGGCTGCGTCTGGAAGGAGCTGATCGAATATCCCGTTCGGAACGACCATCAGTTATGCCGAGCAGGCGCGGCGGATCGGACGTGCCGGCGCGGCCCGCGCGGTCGGAGCCGCCAACGGGCGCAACCCCATTTCGATCGTGGTTCCCTGCCACCGAGTGATCGGCGCCAATGGAACCCTGACCGGCTATGGCGGCGGTCTCGACCGCAAGCAATGGCTGCTCGATCACGAGGCGATCCTGATCGCGTCGCGAGAAGAAGACTGCATTCGGTCAAGGCAAAAGTTGCAACCTGCCTGGCGATGGAATAAGATGGAATAGTCGATTGAGTCTCGACACCAGGTGGGCATCCGATCGGCCGAGTGCCAGAGCGAATCTCAATGATCGGGCGACGTGACATTCTTCGAGCGGCCGCCGCGGGAGGGCTGGCGTTTGGCTCCCGCGATTTGTTCGCCCAGACCAAGGGGACCGAAAAGAAAAAGGCCACGCCCGAGCCAGCCTCCGGTGGTGGCCGACGAGCGCGTCAACCAGGTGCTCGCCCCGGTTCGCGACGAGCACCGCCTTCCCGGCCTGATCGGCGCGATCCTCACGGGCAACAAGCTGGCGGCGATCGGGGCCCTGGGAATCCGCAAGATCGGCGCCACGGACCCGATCCGGGTTACAGACCAGGTGCATCTGGGCTCGGACACCAAGGCGATGACGGCCACCATGATCGGTACGCTGGTCGATGAGGGGAAGCTGTCGTGGGGGTCGAAGATCGGCGACGTGTTTTCCCAGGCCGCCTCGCAGCATCCATCGTGACTTTCGATCGGTCACCTTGTCCCATCTTCTGACCCACCGAGCTGGCCTGCCCGCCAATGCTTCCTGGTGGGACCTTCCCGGCAAGACGACGACCGCGAAACGTCGGACGCTCTTGACCACCATGCTCAAGGACGCTCCCCTCACCAAGCCTGGCTCGACCTATGCATACTCCAATGTTGGCTACGTCTTGGCCGGGCTGATGGCTGAACATGTCAGCGGGCAGTCCTGGGAAACGCTGATGAACAAGCGATTGTTCGAGCCGCTGGGGATGACCTCCGCGGGCTTCGGATCGCCGGGCCATCCGGGAAAGGTCGACCAGCCGTGGGGCCATCGCGACTCGGGAGGCGAGGTTAGGCCAACGCAGGTGGACAACGCCCCGGTCATGGGACCGGCCGGAACCGTTCATTGCTCCGTGCCTGACTGGGCCAAATTCGCCTCGCTCCACATGAGCGAGCGCGCAGGGAAAGCCCAAGCTACTCAAGGCGAGCACCTTCCGGGCATTGCACACGCCCCCGCCGGGAAATAACTACGCCGGCGGCTGGACTCGTGCTCGAACGATCCTGGGCCAACGGTCTGGCGTTGAACCATAGCGGCAGCAACACCGCATGGTACGCGACAATCTGGATCGCGCCGGTCCGCGATTTCGCCATTCTGGTCGCAACCAACCTGGGTGGTGACACCGGCTTCAAAGCGAACGACCAGGCCGTCACCGAGCTGCTCAAGTCGTTCGCCTTCCTCACGCAGCCGAGGAGCCGAGCTCGTTGAGGCTGAGGAATTAGGCTTGAAATAACTTCACGGTGTGAGGTGAAGGAGCCAGGGAGCTGACGCTCCCCGCTCGCCTTGCCGTTCGCCAGCCGAGAAGTCGCCGCGTTGACCTACCTCCGCCTTGGCCGAGGGCTTGTGGCGAAATCTGTTCGTACTCGACACTCGTGCAGTTCACGCGAGACTCGGGTTGAGTAAGATTAGGCTGAATCAGGAGCGGGCAAGTTTGACGCGACTGGGCTGGAGGCCATTCCTCGGGTGGGCCGAGGCCCGGGCGAGGCCGCCGCGACCGCGGGGTGATGCCAGGATCAAGATGGATCGAGGGGCAGGGGTCAGGCCCATGATTATCGAGCGCATCAAGTCCATGCTGGAAGCGTGCGAGGCCGGACTGGCCGCGTTCCCGCCAACCGAGCTGTACAACGAAGACTGGCTGCTGCGGATCATCCTCGACTGGTTCTCACGACGCGGCGGCGACCGTTACCCGTTGTCCTCGTTGCCCGGTGCACGTTGGTTCTCGCAGGCGTGGCTGCCGTCGGCATTCCAGCCTCGATTTCGCGGCGACCGACTCGCGGAGGCGCGGACGCATGCCGACGGTGTTCTCGGCCATTTCGTGATCGGCGATCCCGGCACGGCGGCGCTCTCGCTGGAGCCGCAAGCGTGCCAGTTCGTCGTACGTGGAAGCCAAGCTGTTCGCCCGCCTTTCGGCCGGAGTGCGGAACGCCCCCTATTACGACCAGGCGGCGCGGAGCGTCGCATGCGTCGCCGAGACCCTCCGCCGCGCCGAGCGATCACCCGAGGAACTTGAGGAGTTGGCGTTCATCGTCCTGGCGCCCCCAGGCCCGACTCGATGACGGGATCTTCGAGTGGGACGTGGCGCCGGACGCCATCCGCCGCAAAGTCCGCCGCCGCGTCGAGGACTACGCCGGTGAGCGCGACGCTTGGTTCCGCGACTGGTTCGAACCGACCTGGCGGCGGATCGAGGTTCGCTCCTTGAGCTGGGAAGACATCATCGAGATCATCGCGTTCCATAGCCTGGAAGACGGACACGTCATCGATAGCTTCTACGGACAATGCCTCCGGTTCAACCGGCCGCGAGGATCGCTGCCGCGAGCACCGTTCCCGGTCCGACCGCGACCGGCGAGTTGTCCATCTTTGCCGGAACCGTCGCGAGTCCCTTGATGGAGAGGCCCGGTCGTTGGCTGAGTGCGCCGAGCTTTGACGTCGCATATCGGCGCCAGAGGACCGCGACGCTCAAGTGCGTTTGGGCGTGTCGTCAGGACGAACCCGATGATTTCCTATCGGGACCAGGCGAATTGAGCGGCCAGCAGCGTCCGGAGGGCTTGTACCGATCGTCCCGACATGTGAAAATCGCGACTTCGCCCGGCATTGGCCTTCCGCCATGACCGCCGTGGGAATCTTTGTCGGTGTCATGCTGAAGCGAAACGCCAAATGGGAGGAATTGAAGATATGAGCGAACAGGCATTATCGCACATCCCGTTCCAGCTCAAGGACGAGCTGATGATCCACAGCATGGCGCGGTGGATGAAATTTATCGGCGTCGTCAAAATCGTGGGCAGTTTGTTGGTGCTGTTCGTCGCCCTTGTCGCCTTGATCTACGCCGCATGGCGAAATGGTGTCGGATCCGGCGGCGTTGGGGAAGGTGGGGCAAATGATCGCCGACAACAAGCTGACGTTCTTCAGTCTGGGCGTCTTCACGCTGATCTTGGCGTTCGTGGGGACGCTCATGGGGTTCGTGCTGTATCAAGCGGCCGAGGACTTCGACCGGGTCGTTCGCACCAACGAGGCCGATCAAGACTACATCACCGCCGGACTGACTCAACTCGAGACCTACTTCAAGGTCAGCATCTTGCTCGCGTTCGCGGCGGTCTTGGTCGCCATGACCGCTGGCCTTAGTCTGGTGTTGAAATACGGGGCGATCTCTTAAGCGATCGGAGGCGATCATGTCAGCAGGCGAAATCACAACCGAGAAAACCGGACTGAGCCGCATCCCGTTCACGGTCGCAGCCGAGGCCAAAATCAAATCGTTGTCCTTTTGGTTGAGCATCGTAGGGTGGGTCGGCATCGTGGCGGGCGTCATCGAACTGATCGATCTCCTGACACCCGCGCGAATGCCGGCCAGATCGTTAACGCCATCATCCACTTCCTGCTGGGATACTGGTGCCTCCAAGCCGCGACGGCCTTCAAGAAAGTCGCCACGACCGACGAGGCCGACCAGGCCTATCTCGTGCAGGGCTTTTCCCGGCTGCGCAGTATTTTCCTGCTCCAGGGGATCATGATCTTGGTCGGGCTGGCGTTCGTCACCGCCGTCCTCTTGTTCCTGCTCCTCCACGGCGGGAGCGTGAAGGTCAGCTAACGCTCACTTCGAACGGGATCCGGACCCGGGCTTCTGGCTTTCCAGGTCGATCTTGTCCCAGGCCGGATCGCCACTGACAGGGTTGCTCCGTGCCACCACGCCGCCGGGGAATTGGACCTGGTACTTCGAAAACCGAGTGTCGGGCTCGCGATAATCGGTGCTGACGAACTGGGCGCCGCTGGCGAGAGCCTTGTCGCGCTGGGTGACGTCGCCGGATCGGGCCTGGACGGTATCGGCGTCGGCCCGGGTGCGTACCAGGAAACCCTGGCGGACCAGACGCTGAATCTCGTCGAAGTCCTTGATCGGATTGTTGATCTTGAACCAGGCGGCCGCGGCGTGTGAGGGCTCGACCGTGACGAACATCAGCCGGTCCTTGAGGGCGGGATGTCCCTCCAGATAGAGGTCTCGTTTGGAATCCTCGTTGTCGAGCGCGAACATGACCTGGCCTCGAACCGCGTCGAGCGCCGGCCAGCCTTGAGCCTTGATCGCTTCCGGCAAGGTCGCGAACCGGCCTCGCACCGTGTCGGGAGTGAGGATCTCGGATCGCTTGAAGACGGACAGGATTTCCGCGTCGACTGTGTCGATCAGCTCACGATCGAATTTCACGGGGCGGGTCGACAAAACCCGGATCAGCGTCATCCTTCAGCTCGACCAAGATGAAGATCGGCACGTGTCGCCGGTTCCGTTGAGACCAAGCGCGGATCTGTTTCAATGCGTCGACAAAAGTGGAAGCTCTGGTGCGGAAATCAACGTCCTGAACGTGGAGCACCTTCAAACCAGGGCTGGCAAGCTGGCCGTCGGCGTTCGGGTCAGGCCCGGGCTCCTTCTCCATTCCTTTCAGCGTCTTTCGCGCTGATGGCGAAGCGAACAGGCCCCCCTTGGGATCGGCGAACACATCCAGCTCGATCTGGCGGATTCCCAACTGAGAGAACTGTTCGGCCAATGGCCGGTGAGTGTAATCGAGGGCCTCGGCGTTGCGACGGCCGCCGGCAGCGATCAACCCCAGAACAGTCGGCGCCGGTGCGATGTGGTACGAGTTGTGCGTGCCGATGACCTGGATCTGGTTCAATCGTGGTTCGCCCGCCATCGCGCTCACACCGGATGCGCAACAGACGACGGCAAAAGCAAAAAAGCCAACGCGGCCACCGATTCCATACCACGCCATGCCAGTAATCCTCAACAGGGGCTCGACCGGGTTGCCGTCAAGTTAGAAGAAATTTCAATCCTTGGATTTTACGCCAATCGATCGGCAGGGAACAGCCTGGTGGTCGGCACTCGATCGGCTAGCCTCTCCTAGCCAAGATGTATAGGATTAAGGTCTCCAGGACGCCGACGGAGGCATCGCGACGATCGGCGACGGATCCTGCCCAGTTGACCGAGCGAGTAATCTCGACTATCGTCCGCTACGGCTTGAGGCCCACCATCGTGCTAATCACCAACCGCGGCCGGACGATCAAGGCGGAGATCCACAACAGCCTGTACAACCTAATCAAGAACTGGCAGCATACGGGGCTCCTTGAGGTCTTCAACGCCTGGGAAGGCAAGGGGTTCGGTCTGCGCGCCGCGACGGTCGCGGAGCCGGTCAAAGCCAGGGAACGGGCCCTGGCACACCGACGGACCCTGCCCGATCCAGGTCCCTTTTGAGGACAGCATACATGGCGCAACCACTCGTCAGCGAACAAGTAGCGAATCGAAAAAGGCCGAGGATAGTCTGGAAGGCTGCAGGGCACATGGTCGGGCAATCCGGTCTTGACGCTCTGGAGCACCACGGTCGGCAAGAAGGTGGTGATGGCGGTCACCGGCGTCGTGCTGGTCGGATTCGTCATCGCGCACATGCTCGGCAACCTCAAGATCTTTCTCGGCGAGGAAGCCATCGACTCGCTACGCGGTCTTCCTCCGCACGATGGGCGAGCCGCTGGTTCCGTACGGACTGCTCCTGTGGGTGGCCCGCATCATCCTGCTCGTCAGCGTGGTGCTGCACATCGTGGCGGCCGTCCAGCTCACCCTGCATGAACTGGGCCGCGCGCCGCGGGCTACGCCACCAAGCAATCGATCGCCACCTCGTACGCGGCCCGGACCATGCGCTGGAGCGGCGTGATCTGGCCTTGTTCGTCGTCTACCACCTGCTTCACTTGACGGTCGGGGTGGTCGGCTTCAGTCCCGGTCAGTTCCAGCACCTCAAGGTCTACAATAACGTGGTGGCCGGCTTCTCGGTCTGGTACGTTTCCTTGTTCTACATCGCTGGCGATGGCCGCCCTGTGCCTGCACCTGGACCATGGGGTCTGGAGCATGTTCCAGACGCTCGGCTGGAACAATGCCCGGATCTCGCCGGCACTGCAAGGGTTTGTCGCGAGTGGTGGCGCTGGTGGTGTTCGCCGGCTTTATCTCGGTGCCGGTTGCCGTGTTGGCCGGCTGGTTACGCTGAAGGAGTGTCGAGATGCTCGATGGCAGAGGTCCCGTCGGGACCGATTGAACAGAAATGGGACCGGTGCCGCTTCGACATGAAGCTGGTGAGCCCCGCCAACCGGCGGAAGCACACGATCCTGGTCGTCGGCTCGGGCCTGGCCGGGGCCGCCGCGGCCGCCACGCTCGGCGAGCAGGGCTACCACGTGCACTGCTTCTCGTTTCACGACAGCCCGCGACGCGCCCACTCGATCGCCGCCCAGGGCGGGATCAACGCCGCCAAGAACTACCGCAACGACGGCGACAGCGTCTACCGCCTCTTTTACGACACGATCAAAGGGGGCGACTTCCGCTCCCGCGAGGGCAACTGCCTACCGGCTGGCGCAGATCAGCGTCGACATCATCGACCAGTGCGTCGCCCAGGGCGTGCCGTTCGCCCGGGAATACGGCGGACTGCTCGCGACGCGCTCGTTCGGCGGCGTCCAGGTCGAGCGAACGTTTTACGCCCGCGGCCAGACCGGTCAGCAGTTGCTGCTCGGTGCCTACCAGGCGCTCGAGCGCCAGATCGCCGCCGGCAGCGTGACCATGCACCCGAACTCCGAAATGCTCGACCTCGTGGTCGTCGACGGCAAGGCCCGCGGCATCGTCACACGCAACCTTCGAACCGGCGCGGTCCGCTCGTACGCAGGCGACGCGGTCGTGCTGGCCACCGGCGGCTACGGCAACGTCTTCTACCTCTCCACCAACGCCAAGGCCTGCAACTGCACCGCCATCTGGCGGGCCTATCGCCGCGGCGCGTACTTCGCCAACCCCTGTTTCACGCAGATTCACCCCACGTGCATTCCGGTGACAGGCGACCATCAGTCGAAACTGACGCTGATGTCGGAGTCGCTCCGCAACGACGGCCGCGTCTGGGTCCCGAAGAAGAAGGGAGACACCCGGCGGCCCGAACGACATTCCCGAAGACGAGCGCGATTACTTCCTGGAGCGCCGCTACCCGAGCTTCGGCAACCTGGTGCCGCGCGACGTGGCCTCGCGCGCCGCCAAGGAGGTCTGCGACGAAGGCCGCGGGGTGGGGCCGGGCGGATACGGCGTCTATCTCGACTTCCGCGACGCCATCGAGCGGCAAGGCGCTGGCGAAAATCCGGGAGAAGTACGGCAACCTCTTCGAGATCTACGAGCGGATCACCGGCGAGGATGCCTACAAAGTTCCCATGCGGATCTACCCGGCCGTGCACTACACGATGGGCGGCCTCTGGGTCGACTACCACTTGATGTCCACCATCCCGGGACTCTTCGTCGCCGGCGAGGCCAACTTCTCCGACCAGGGTGCCAACCGCCTGGGGGCCAGCGCCCTCATGCAGGGCCTGGCCGACGGCTACTTCATCCTGCCGGCCACCGTGCCCAACTACCTGGCCTCGACGGGTCTGGACAAGGTCGATACCTCGCACCCGGCGTTCAAGGACGCCGAAGTCGAGGTCGGCCAGCGCGTCGACTCGCTCCTCAAGTCGCAAGGCGGCCGCACGGTCGACAGCATCCACCGCGAGCTGGGCAAGCTGATGTGGGACAACTGCGGCATGGCGCGCTCGGAGACGAGCCTGCGGCACGCGCTCGGCAAGATTCCCGAGCTTCGCGAGGAGTTCCGCAACAACGTCCGCGTGCTGGGAACCGACGGTGACTTGAACCAGTCGCTCGAGAAGGCCGGCCGCGTCGCCGATTTCTTGGAGCTTCGCCGAATTGATGTGTACCGACGCCCTGGACCGGAAGGAGTCGTGCGGCGGCCACTTCCGCTTGGAGAGCCAGACCCCGGAGGGCGAGGCCAGGCGCGATGACGAAAACTTCTCCTACGTCGCGGCCTGGGAGTGGACCGGCGCGGGCCAGGCGCCGACTCTGCACAAGGAGCCGCTGACATTCGAGTACGTCCACCTGTCACAGCGGAGCTACAAGTAATCATGAACCTGACTCTGAAGATCTGGCGGCAGAAAGACACGAACACGGCCGGACAGCTCGTCACCTACCAGGTCAAGGGGGTGACCGCCGACATGTCTTTCCTGGAGATGCTCGACGTCCTCAACGAAGAGCTGATCGGCCGCGGCGAAGAGCCGGTCGCGTTCGACCACGATTGCCGCGAGGGCATTTGCGGGTCCTGCGGTTTCTTGATCAACGGCGTGGCCCACGGTCCGCGACGCGGCACGACCGTATGCCAGCTCCACATGCGATTCTTCAAGGATGGCGATTCCTTGACCTTGGAGCCGTGGCGTGCCAAGGCCTTCCCGGTCATCAAGGACCTGGTGGTCGATCGGTCGGCGTTCGACCGGATCATCCAGGCCGGCGGCTACATCTCCGCGCCGACGGGCAGTGCGCCTGACGCCGAACGCATCCTGGTCCCGAAAGAGGCCGCGGAGACGGCCATGGACGCCGCCGCGTGCATCGGCTGCGGGGCCTGCGTGGCCGCCTGCCCCAACGCGTCGGCCATGCTGTTCACCGCGGCCAAGATCACCCACCTGAATGTGCTTCCGCAGGGCCAGCCCGAGCGCGACGAAAGGACCTTGAACATGGTGGCGGCCATGGACCGCGAGGAGTTCGGAAGCTGCACCAACCACGGCGAGTGCGAGGCCGTCTGCCCGAAGGAAATCCCGCTGGAGTTCATCGCCGGACTCAATCGCGACCTGTTGCGGGCGACGCTCCGCCCCCGACGGCACGCGCTGCCAGTCCGGGGTGCGACGCTGCCCCCGCGACAAGAGTAAACCGAGCGGACCCTGGTGACGGATCAACCGGCGGAACGCCTTGACACACGCACCGTGGTCCGTCCATATTTTGGTCTAGAGTTGAAAGACAGTATGCGGCGTATGGCCATCGACTCATGCACCAGAGCGAGACCGAGCCTGGAGTTGCGGCAAGTGCCCCACAGCCGGCGGCCCGAGCGATCGACGACCCTCGGATTTACCTGGCGGCCGAGCGGACGTTTCTCGCCTGGGTACGCACTTCGATCGCCTTGATGGGGTTTGGGTTCTTGATTGCGCGGTTCGCCCTCTTAATCAGGGAGTACGACCTCGCCGCCTCCAAGACCATTCATGCCCGGACCCATATTTCGACCTGGCTCGGGTTCGGCATGGTTTGTGTAGGAATTCTGGTGTGTGTCATTGCCGCGGGCCGTCATCACGAATACGTTAACGCGTTGCGGCAGGGAGTCGCCAACCCAAACTTAAATGTGACAGCATCGATGGTTCTGGCGGGAATCCTGGCGCTGGTCGGCTTGGCCATCGCTATTCACATCCTCATGCTTTGATCGAGAGAGTGCCATGCAGCTCGGGATGATCGGTCTGGGACGGATGGGCTCGAACATGGTTCGGCGCCTCATGCAGAAGGGGCATGAATGCGTGGTTTACGACGTCCATGCCGAGGCGGCCGCTCCTTTGGTCGGGGCAGGGGCCGTGGGCAGCGCCAGCCTGGAGGAATTCATTGGCAAGCTCAGACCTCCGCGGGCGATCTGGCTCATGGTCCCGGCGGCCGTTGTCGACGCGATGATCGACGAACTGATTGTGCGACTCGAGCCGGGAGACATCCTGATCGATGGCGGTAACTCGTACTATCACGACGACATCCGTCATGCCAAGGCCCTCAAGACCGAAGGGATCCATTACGTGGATGTGGGCACCAGCGGCGGTGTTTGGGGCCTGGAGCGCGGTTATTGTATGATGATCGGCGGAGAGAATGATGTGGTGCGACATCTCGACCCGATTTTCGCCGCGCTCGCTCCCGGCATGGGGACGACCTCGCGCACACCGGGACGGGACCAGGTCGGTGGCACGGCCGAGCAAGGCTATCTGCACTGTGGACAAAACGGAGCGGGACATTTTGTGAAGATGGTGCACAACGGGATCGAGTACGGCCTGATGGCCGCGTATGCCGAGGGCCTGAATATCCTCAATCACGCCAACGTGGGCAAGCAAACCAGCGATGTGGACGCCGAGACCACGCCGCTCCGCAATCCCAAGCTCTACCAATACGACCTCAACCTCGCTGACATCGCCGAAGTCTGGCGGCGCGGCAGCGTCATCTCTTCCTGGCTTCTCGACCTGACTGCGCAAGCCCTGTTGAAGAGCCCGCAGCTCACCGAGTTCTCGGGCCGCGTCTCGGACTCGGGCGAAGGAAGATGGACGGTCAGCGCGGCGATCGACGAGGGTGTTCCCGCCCCTGTGCTCAGCGCGGCCTTGTACGCGCGGTTCAGCTCGCGAGGCACCGACGACTACGCCGACAAACTTCTCTCGGCGATGCGGTTCGCGTTCGGCGGCCATCTGGAAAAAAAGGCTTGAGATATCGGAATTAATCACCATGTCCACCACATCCCCGACCCAATCCGACGCCCTGGTCTTCTTCGGGGCGACTGGCGACCTGGCCTACAAGAAGATCTTTCCCGCGCTCCAGACCTTGGTCCAACACGGTCATATAAACGTACCCGTCATCGGCGTCGCCAAGGCGGGCTGGGATCTGTCGCAGTTGCGGGCGCGGGCTCGAGACAGCCTGGAAAAGCACGGCGGAGTCGACGAGGCGGCTTTCGCCAAGCTCATCAAACAACTCCGCTACGTCGATGGCGACTACCAAGATCCCGCCACTTTCGTCCAGTTGCGCGAGGTGTTGGACGGCGCGGCCCGTCCTCTGCACTATCTGGCGATCCCACCCAGTCTGTTCGACGACGTCGCGGAGAATCTGGCTAAATCCGGTTGCGCTGAAGACGCCCGCGTGGTGATCGAGAAACCATTCGGCCGAGACTTGGCTACCGCCCGAGAGCTGAACAAAATCCTCCATGCGACGTTTCCGGAGTCAAGTATTTTTCGCATCGATCACTACTTGGGCAAAGAGCCGGTCCTCAATATCCTGGCGTTCCGGTTCGCCAATCAGTTCCTCGAGCCGATCTGGAACCGAAACTGCGTGGAGAGTGTGCAGATCACAATGGCTGAGAGTTTCGGTGTCGAGGGCCGTGGATTGTTCTACGACGAAGCCGGCGCGATCCGCGACGTCGTTCAGAACCATATGCTCCAGGTGGTCGCGACGCTGGCGATGGAGCCCCCCGGCAGCAACTCGCCCGACGGCATCCGCGACGAGAAAGTCAAGGTCCTGCGCGCGGTTCAACCCCTCGACCCTGAAACGACCGTGCGCGGCCAGTTTCGCGGCTATCTCGATGAAAAAGGCGTTGCCAAAGACTCACAGGTCGAGACATTCGCCGCCGTGCGACTCGAGATCGACTCGTGGCGATGGGCCGATGTGCCCTTCCTGATCCGAGCGGGCAAATGCCTGGCCAAAACCGCCACGGAGGTGCTGGTCCGGTTCCACTCCCCGCCCCAACGGTTTATCGCCAACCAGTCGCTAGACCATTCTCATAATTATATTCGTATTCGTTTTAATCCCGACGAAGTCATCGCGCTGGGAGCCGTGACCCGGAAGGAAGGGGAGAAGGACGACCTGCTGCCGGTCGAGCTGACGGTCAGCCGGCAGTCGGTCGACGAGGTGCCGCCCTACGCACGGCTCTTGCAATCGGCGATGAACGGCGACCCCAGCCTTTTTGGCCGGGCGGACGTCGTCGAAGCCCAGTGGGAGATCGTGGAGCCGGTGCTCGGCAACGCCGCGCCACTCTCGTTCTACGAGCCGGGAAGCTGGGGACCTCCCGAAGCCAATCGTCTTGTGCCCGATGGCGACCGGTGGCACAACCCTTGAGCCGGATCGCTACGCGGGTGCGGCCGGGGTGCCCGACACCTCTGATCGCTTGAGAAAATCGAGGCCGGCGGCCAGTACGGGGCGGATCCGATCGTCGAGCCAGGGTTGCTGGAGGAACCATCGGACGTTCCGGGCGAGTGTGGCGGGGCCGATCGTGTGCAGATCGACGCCATACCGCATCGTCGCCAGCACGTTTACGAGCGTATAGAGGAGCTGTGCGAACACCTCGGGGACAGTGTGGTCGGTCCGGTGCCGAAGTTGCTTCGCCAGTGATTTCAGGCGCTCCAGCAGCCCGAGCAGATCGGACTTGGCGAGTGCGTCGGCCTCGGCCGGCGTTGGATCGATGAGCGTCAGAAGGCAGACCGGGCGTCGCGGGCGGGCCGAGCTGCGACCCGTGCCCGCACGCCCTTGCGCCCCCGCCCTTGGCAGAGACCACAGGCTGCTCGATAGCGGTATGTACCGCGTCAGCTCGGCGGCGTCGAGCAGCTCGGTCAAGGGCAGCTCCAGGTGGAAACCGAGCAGGATACTGAGCTCGTCGTCGTCCAGCACCAGCGCCGGCTCCTCGTAACCGCACGCGGGCGCACGGCGTGATGGGAATCAACCACCATCGCAGTCGAACCGGTCTGGCTCATGTCAGCGCCCAAGAAAGGCATGACCCGGTAGGCCAGGTGCAGCAGATTGAACTGCGAGGCGTTCGAGTCGCGGAGGATTGCCATCCACTCTTCGAACCGTTCCGCGGGCTGGTCCTCGTCACGCAGGCCGCGCGGCATGACCTCCTCGACGAACCGCCGGAACGCGCCGCTTGGCGGTTGTCAAGCCGTTGTCCAGACGCTGCGGGGAAAGACCCGGATAGGCTTCGAGCAGCTCGGCGCGGCTCTTGCCGCGACGACCGCGGAACTCGTTGGCGAGATAGGTCTCCTCGAAAAACACCCAGTACTGAGGCTTGCCGGTTCGCTCGCAGTGTCGCCGCAGCGCCTGGATTGCCTGGTGGAGCACGTCAAGGGCATAGAGGGCATCCGGTTCCAGCGTCGAGTCCGATCCCTCGACATCGAATAACTGGGACGCGTCGGTTGCGACACTGAATGTCCGCGCCTGCTTGCCGCGCTGACGGTGGAAGTCATAGACATGGTGCTGAATCGAGCGGTAGAGGTAGGTGCGGAATCGAGCCCGTCGCCCTTCCCGAGCCTCCTTCTCCTGAAAAGCGCGGTAGCTCTGAAGGAAGTTCTTCTCGACCACCTTGAGAAGGAATGACTGGGCCAGGTCCTCGACCTCTCCGTCGGGGACTCGCAACAGCCGGAGTGCGCACAGGATCGGGTCGTTATAAGCCAGACAGAACGCCTGCCAATCGGCCAGATCGCCATCGTTGGTCATCCTATCGTCGGCCACGAATGAGTCCATCGACTTATCTCACCTTTCTGGGTCCACACAAAGGTCGGTAGGTGGTTCACCATCTCTGGAGACCGCGACACACCCGTTTCCCTATTGACGCACGAACTGTTGGCGACTTGCGCGGCTCGCGATCATTTCAAGCCGCACCCCGCGGCTAACCCGTCGGCTTCCACCAATCTAACCGTGTCTCGGTTCATTGTTCAAAAAAATTAAATCCCGGCGCATGTGGGCTCGTGTCGCTCCGTTAGTTCCCAGGAAAGAGGGGACGCGAGAAGGCCACCCACTTTCGACCGAGTCCGAGCGTCGAAATGAACCGCTCGAACATTCGGTGAAACATTCCGGGCACCGACCGCAACGGTCGTGTGCCTTGGCAAGGTGGCGGGCATCGTTTCCGCCCCGTCCCGGGTCATCGGCGATCGCGTGGACAACAAAAAAACCGCGAGCCGGCGAGGGATGAGAGCCGTCGCCCCGAGCTCAAGGGCCGCCCCGCGCCCGAAATCCGCTCGTGGAACCTAACAAATGTGGAGACATACCATGAATCTTTGGCGCAAGGTTATGAGCAATTGAGTCGTCACGTCGAGTCGAAGACGGACCGGAAGCCGCGTCCCGGGCGGGCGAGGCGAGGTTCACTTGTAGAGCAACTGGAAGCCAGGGCCATGCTCAGTCAAGTCAATCTCGGCCCGACGATCGTTGTTCCGCCTCCCAGGTTGATCGGCCCGGCGGTCATTTCAGCACCCAGGCGCCGGTCGTCAACGTCCATACCTCGGTTCCAGCCGGTGCCGTGGACGGTATCGGGGCCCAGGACGTAACCCAAGGCGGTGGCCAGATCGGGGTTCAACTTGTCGAGAGGTTGGACGTTACCGAGGGTGGCGGCCAGATCGGGGTTCAGCTCGTCGACAGGTTGGGGTCAAGACTATCTACTTGATTGGCCAAGAGTTAGAATACTTTCAGTTTCAGTTCCGGTCCGACCCACGCGGGCCGGAATTGTACTGAACGCCTCCGGGTTGTGAGGCCCGGCATACCGAGTCGTGGGATCAGCCATCCGCGGTGACCTTCGTGAGCAAGCCGGCGCTGGACTTGCAGTTGATCTTCGCTCGGGCGCTCGAACTCGGTTCGACCAGCGAACGCGCTCGATTCCTGGCAGAGGCATGCGCCGACGACCCCGGCTTGCGTGACGAAATTGAGAGACTGCTCAGGGCACACGCGGTCACGGGCAACTTCGTGGAAGACCCCATGTTCTCGACGATCATCCTGGAAGAGCCGCCTCGATCCGACGAGCCCAGCACGGTGATCGGCCCGTACAAGCTGCTTCAAAAGATCGGTGAAGGGGGGATGGGAGTCGTCTACCTGGCCGAGCAGACGCACCCGCTTTGCCGCAAAGTGGCCATGAAAATCATCAAGCCGGGGATGAGCTCCCGCCAGGTGATTGCCCGGTTCGAAGCCGAGCGCCAGACCCTGGCGATCATGGAACACCCCAACATCGCCAAGGTGTTCGACGCGGGAGCTACCGCGACGGGCCAGCCCTACTTTGTCATGGAGCTGGTCACGGGAGTCCCGATCACGGAATACTGCGACCAGGCCCAGTTGACCCCACACGAGCGATTGGCACTCCTTGTGCCGGTCTGCCTGGCGATTCAGCACGCTCACCAGAAAGGGATCATTCACCGCGACATCAAACCATCGAACGTCTTGGTGGCGCTTTACGACGGCGTGCCGGTACCCAAAGTAATCGACTTCGGCGTCGCCAAGGCGATCGAGCAGAAGCTGACCGCAGAGACGCTGTTCACTCACGAGGGTACGATCGTCGGCACTTTGGAATATATGAGCCCCGAACAGGCCGAGAACAGCGTGCTCGATATTGACACCCGCACCGATGTCTACGCTCTGGGTGTCTTGCTTTACGAGCTGCTGACCGGGACCACGCCATTGGAGCGGCATCGACTGAGGCAGGTCGGATATACAGAGATCCTCCGCCGGATCCGCGAGGAGGAGCCACCCAAATTGAGCACGCGGCTTTCGAGGCTCGAGCAGCTTCCTGAGATTGCCGCGCGCCGCAAAATGGAGCCGGCGAAGCTGGCCAGGCTGGTGCGCGGAGAGCTCGACTGGATCGCGATGAAGGCGCTGGAGAAAGACCGCAATCGGCGTTACGCGACGGCCAACGACCTGGCCCGCGACCTGCAACGATACCTGGCCGACGAGCCATTGGACGCGGGGCCGCCCTCGGCGATCTACCGGATGAGGAAGTTCGCCCGTAAGCATCGTGCGCCCCTGCTGACAGCAGTGGCATTCGCCGCGGTACTAGTCGCCGCCACGGCCGTCAGCACCTGGCAGGCGATCCGCGCCACCCAGATCGGAGAACCAGGCGAAGACAGTCCTGGACTTCTACAACAAAATGTTGGCCGCCACACGGCCACGCGGCCAGGGGCGAGGCGCCGGGCGTCAAGTATCGCTTCGCGAGGCGGTCGACGCAGCCGAGCCGAGTATCACCGCCGACTTCGCCGGCCGTCCCAGCGTCGAAGCCGCCATTCGCAACACCATGGGTGTGATGTACCTGTACCTGGGCGAGCCAAAGTCGGCGATCCGGCAGTACGAGCAGGCGATGCAGCTCCGCATTCGTGAACTCGGTCCTGATGACGTCGAAACACTGACCTCCGTGAATGACCTGGCGGTCGCCTATCAGGCGGTCGGCCGGATTGACGAGGCGATTCCGCTGCACAAGCGGGCTCTCGAAATCTTCAAAGCCACGTTGGGACCCAGCCACGCCGACACGCTCGGGACTATGAACAATCTGGCCACGGACTACCAGTCAGCCGGCCGACTCCCCGAGGCCATCGCGCTGTTCGAAGAAGGGCTCGCGTTGCGGAAGGCAACGCTCGGGCCCGACCACACCGACACTCTGAACTCCACGAACTATCTCGGCGTAGCCTATTACACCGCCGGCCGGATCACCGAAGCCTTGCCGCTACTGGAACAGGCTTTCAGAGGGCTTTCGGGCAACATTGGGGCCCGATCACCTTGACACCCTGACCGCCATGAACAACCTGGCCAGTACGTATCTGGAAGTCGGCCGGCTCAACGACGCGGTGTTGCTCCTCGAGGAAACGCTCAATCGCCGCAAAGTCCAGCAGGGACCCGACCACCTCGACACCCTAAACACCATGAACAATCTGGCTGCGGCGTATCAAATCTCTGGCCGTACAGGCGATGCTGTCCCGCTGTTCGAGAAGGTGCTGGCGCTGCGGACGATTAAACTGGGGCATGATAACCCCGACACGCTCAGGAGTCTGCATAACCTCGCCACGTCGTATCGAGAGGCTGGCCGGACCAATGAGGCCATCCCGCTGTTCGAGCAGGCCGTAACGCTCCGGAAGGCGAAGCTCAAACCCGACCACCCCGATACCCTGGCCAGCATGAACAGCCTCGCGGCGGCTTACCTGGATACGCAGCAATGGGCGAAAGCCGAGGTCGTGCTCCAAGATTGTCTGAAACTCCGCGAGCAGACACAGCCCGACGATTGGCGACGTTTCCACACCATGAGCCAACTCGGCGCCTCCTTGGCGGGCCTGGGAAAATATGCCGACGCCGAACCGATGCTGATCGATGGATACGAAGGGCTGAGAGCCCGCGAGGCGAAGATCCCGCCCCGTTTCAAGAAGGATCTGACCGCCGCAGCATCGCGGATCGTCCCATTCTACGAGAAGTGGGGTAATCCCAAAATGGCCGATACGTGGCGGCTCAAATTGGGAAGCGCGAAAGAATAAGTGGATATATTGTCTTGAATGTGGGACAGCCGCCCTCGGCTGTTAGTGCGCGCGAAACAATAAATTACCGAATTCCTGACTGTACGCGAGTGGCTGGAACGTCGAGGGCAAGAGGAAAGGTCTTGGACGTTGTTTACGTTTGCCGCCCCGGTGACTGTCACCGACTTTTAGCGAATCACGACGCTGTTTCCCTCGCGAATTCTTCGTTTCCTTGGTGTCCTTCTGTTCCAAGACGAGATCTACATTATGCACCCGCTCTTTGCCGAAGTGGACAGACTCTCCGGTGAGGTCATTGGCGCCGCCATCGAAGTGCACCGGATCATGGGGCCAGGATTGTTGGAGAGCATCTACGAGCGGTGCTTACTGCGGGAACTCGAGCTTCGAGCCATTCCCGTCCTCAACCAAGAGGAAGTCGTCATCGACTACAAGGGCACCGTGTTCAAGGAGAAGTTGAAGTTCGATTTGCTCGCCGACGGTTGTCTTCTCGTTGAGCTAAAAGCCGTCCAAGAGGTCCTGCCGATCCACAAGGCACAGTGCTGAGCTACATGAAACTGCTAAACGCGCCGCTGGGGCTCCTGTTCAACTTCCATGACGTCAAACTGATTGACGGAATCTCAAGGCTAGTCCTGGCCGGTGCAAACAAGCCTTGAACAGAAGGAAACGAAGGGAACGAAGCGTGAGAACCAAGCCTGAAGCAGCGGCCCGTCGCCGAAATGTCCGAACTCTCTATCAAGAGGAACACATCCCACGGCGACTGGATTACGAGATTCACCCCCGCAACTCACGACGCCAAATTCGGTAAGTTATTGTTTTGCGCACCCTTACCAGCCGAGACAGCCGAGGGCGGCTGTTCCACTTCTTTTTTCCGAGGAGCAAACCGCTGCAAGACCAACGACGACCCAAGGTGGTCATCATCGGCGGCAGGTTTCGGAGGGCTGACCGCGGCCCGATCGTTACGACGGTCGCCCGTTCAGATCACGATCGTTGACCGCTCCAACCACCACCTCTTCCAGCCGTTGCTCTACCAGGTGGCGACCGCCGCTCTCAGCCCGGCCGACATCGCCGCGCCGATCCGCCGGATCTTCCGGCATCAACCAAACGTCGCCGTCATGCTGGCGGACGCCTCGGCCGCGGACACGTCCGCCAAACGCGTGGTGCTGGCCGACGGGTCGATCAATTATGACATTCTGATCGTCGCGACCGGCGCGACTCATGCTTATTTCGGCCATGACGAATGGGCCGAGCATGCTCCTGGTCTGAAGTCCCTGCACGATGCCTTGCTGATCCGCCGCCGAGTGTTGATATCGTTCGAGGTCGCCGAGCGCGAGCCGGACGAAGCTCGTCGCCGCGCTTGGATGACCTTCGTGATCGTCGGTGCCGGGCCGACCGGCGTCGAGCTGGCCGGCACCCTGGCCGAGGTCACGCGGCAGACACTCGCGAAGGACTTCCGCCACATCAACACGGCCTCGGCCCGCGTGATCCTGGTCGAAGCCAGCCCTCGAGTCCTGGGCGCGTACGCCGAAGACCTGTCCGCCGCGGCGCGCACGCAGCTCGAGAGACTGGGGGTCACGGTCTGGACCGGGGTGCAGGTCACTGGAATTGACGCCGAAGGGATCTGGATCGGTCCCGAGCGAATCCACGCGCGGACGGTCCTCTGGGCCGCGGGAGTGGCCGCCTCACCGCTGGCCCGAACACTCGGCGTCCCGCTCGACCGTGCGGGCCGGGTCTTGGTCGAGCCCGACCTGACCCTCCCCGGCCTTGACGACGTTTACGTCATCGGTGACCTGGCTCACCTCGAAACCGATGGCTCGCTCGTCCCGGGCGTCGCGCCTGCCGCGATGCAACAAGGTTCGCACGTGGCCCAGAATATCATCCGCACCCTGAAGGGCCAGCCGCGTCTGCCCTTCCGTTATGTGGACAAAGGCATGCTGGCGACCATCGGCCGAGGCGCGGCCGTCGCGAAAGTCGGACCGATCCAGGCGTCCGGCCTGTTTGCGTGGCTGCTCTGGCTGTTCGTGCACATCCTCTTCTTGATCGGCTTCCGCAACCGGCTCCTCGTTTTACTCCAGTGGGCCTGGTTGTTCGTCACGTTCGACCGAGGAGCGCGACTGATCACCGAGCCGCTCAAACAACCGCTGGTCACGTCTGACGTCGTTGCTGACAAACCGTGAAGCCGGCAAGGGGGATCATCGAGGCGAACCGAACGTGGATTAAGGATGCTTCATTTCCCATAGTGTCCACGCTCCGGACGCAAAAATCCCCTAAGGATTCGACCTGGTCGACCGTTTCTATCCGTAGGGACGCTTGGCCAGTCGAGTAAGCGTCACCCGTGGAAGGCGTCTGAGAGCCTCATCTTTGAAAGGAGCAAGCCCATGGAAAGCCTGACTAGACGTGGAGCGATCGGACTCGGCATTTTGTCCGGGTCGTCTCTCTTCACAACGCCCGCGCAGGCGGCTGACGAGAAAAGCGTGATCTTCGCCGACGAGAAGGCGGTGTTGTTCAAGGTCAAGAACGTGACGCTCGAGGAAGTTGACCAGGACCATCGTACGATCGCCGTGCGTTTCGGCAAGCCGGATCGGAGCATCAAGGTGGCGAACCTGCCGCTTGGGGAGAGTGTCAGGATTCTCGCGTCCTTCGTCTTTCCTAGCTCAGCCAATCAATTGCCGTTCCATTGGGATCGTTTGAAAGGTTTGGTGGGCGAAACGGTTTCGATGATGTTGCGCGCGGAATCGAGCGGGCTTTCGGTCGATTCGATCGCTGTTGCCAATGACTGACCCAGCGGCTATCTCCCAAATGCGCGATCATTACCGCCCGATCCGCCGTGTCGCCACCAGAATGCCCGATCCTCAACAGCACGGCGGAGGATCGGTTCAATGGAAACAATCATTCGCGTCGCCTCCGAAGCGGACTTGCCCGCGGTCATGGAAATGCTTGCCTTGAAAGGCGAGTTCGATGGCTGCCGGGATGCCTTCGTGGCGACAGAGGAACAACTCCGTCAAGCGTTCTTCTCGACTTCACCCAAGGCGCGAAGTTCTTCTCGCCGTGATTGACGGACAGGCAATCGGGCTGGCAACCTACTTCCCAACGTTCTCAACATACCTGGCAAAGCCGGGGATCTGGCTCGACGACCTGTACGTCCGGGAAGGATACCGGAGTCGCGGCGTCGGCAAGGCTTTGCTGGCGGCCCTCGCCCGAACCGCCAAGGGGCTGAACTGCGGTCGCATCGAGTGGACCGTCGCATCGAATAACGACCGGGGCATTGCTTTTTACGGCGCCACGGCGCGACGATACAGCACCACATCCGATGCGTTCGATTGGAAGCCGATGGGATCGAGCGACTCGCGCAGGAATTCTGATAGGCCACGGCCGCAGTCCTGTTCGGCCGTAAAAGTTGGAGACCGTGAATGACCACTGTGAGTGACGATCGAGAGATCCTCGCGCAACTTGAAGAAAGCCTCGCCCGAAGCTCGGCCCGGACGTGCATCGATCCGATTGTGGAGCGCGTTGCACTCAAACTGGCGCGTGATCCGTCGGCATCGATGGCGTGGGAGCCGATTCCGCTGACGGTTTATGACGGCGGCCTCCCCGCGATGATCCGATCGAGCTGGGTGTTCATCCTTCGCGCCGGTGCGACAACCGGCGCGGAGCGACATCCGAATAGTCACCAGAGGGCCATCTCTTACCGGGGCTTCGGTGAGTTCCAGGTTTGGTCCAACGACCAGTGGTGTTCCGTTCCACTTGTGACGAATCCGGATGGACCGATCGAAAGTCGATGGGCCTCCATTCCGGCCGGGACCTGGCATCAGGTTGTGGTTCCCGAACAAGACTGGGTCGTCGTGTCATTTCACACGGTCCCCGAAGACGAACTCATCGAAGAGCGACCGGATCCCAACGACGCGCGATTGACCCGCCGGAAAACGTACTGGGGAGAGCAGGCGTAACCGCTGATCGGGCCTCAGTCCGCAGGATGAGCGACTTGAAAAACATCCGTTTTGATCGAAGCCATTTCTAGGCATCTCTCGGGCCTCTGATCTATTTGATTTGTTCAGCAAAGCCACGTTGGTGCATCTCTCCCCGAATCCAATTATGATGGTCGCGTGACTCCCCAATACCTGACTTGGTGAGGGACCATGAGCGTGACCTCGGTAAGCCTGTTGGATCGGCTCAAGGCAGCCCGGCCGGATGCTTCCGACTGGAACCGGCTGCAAGGGATCTATCTGCCCCTGATTCAACGGTGGCTCGGTCGCGTTCCTGGCCTGGGAGATGAGTCAGCCGACCTGGCTCAAGAGGTTCTCATCATCGTGTTTCGTGAGGTTCCCCGGTTCGACCGGCGCCGCGAAGGCTCGTTCCGAGCCTGGCTCCGGCGAGTGACCGTCAACAGAATTCGAATTTACTGTAGGAAGCGTCGGCGCCGACCCGCTGTCGGGCTCGATCCGGCCGACGGATTTCTCGAACTCCTGTCCGACCCGAATGACGACCTCGCTCGGGAGTGGGACCGAGATCACGACAAGCATGTTGTTCAACATCTGCTGGCGACCGTGCAACCGGCCGTCAGTCCGACGACTTGGGCGGCCTTTCAGCGATTCGCCGTCGACGGCATCCCGGCCGTGCGAGTGGCCGAGGAACTGGGCCTGTCCGAGAACGCGGTCATTCTCGCCAAATCTCGAGTTCTCAAGCGGTTAAGGCAAGAAGCCGGCGACCTCTTGCAGTAAATTATGATTTTCGCGACAGGTTCGATGCGGAACCGGCCTTTCCTCTTCAGAAACAGTGACTTGACCCGTTCCCGGAGACCGCCCGATGAACGCACCTCCCTCCCTCCATCCATCCGACCAGACCCTGAGCTCGTACGGCCTTGGTAAGCTCGACGACCGTTCAGCGGAGGCGATCAACGAGCATCTGGAGCAGTGCTCGGATTGTCGGAAACGGGTTGCGGAGATGCCGGCTGACAGCTTTCTGGAGCGGGTCCGCGAGGCGAAGAGAGCAGGGCATTCCCCATCTGGCGGATTGGAACCCGACAGCTCGCAAAGCCAAAGGGGCACGGGAACCCTGGGAGCAACTCCTGCACACACGCTCCCTCCTGGCCTGGCCGAGCATCCCGACTACAAGGTCCTGCGCGAGCTGGGCCGCGGCGGCATGGGCGTCGCCTACCTGGCCCAGAACGAACTCATGGGCCGCACGGAAGTGCTCAAGGTCGTCAGCGGTCAGATGATCCATCGTCCGCTTGTGCTGGATCGATTCCTGCGCGAGATCCGGTTCGCAGCCAAACTGCGCCATCCCAACATTGTCACCGCCTATGCGGCTTTCCGGCTCGGAGAGAACCTCGTGCTGGCCATGGAGTATGTCGAGGGGCTCAACCTGGCCAAACTGGTGAAGTCCAAGGGACCGCTACCAATCGCCAATGCGTGCAACTTCGTCTGCCAGGCAGCACTGGGCCTTCAGCACGCACATGAGCACAACATGGTCCACCGCGACATCAATCCGAGCAACTTGATGCTCTCACGCGAGGGAAAGAAGGCCCTGGTGAAAGTGCTGGACTTCGGCCTGGCCAAGGTCACCAGCGAGGGCCGTGTCGATAGCGAATTGACGGGCGAGGGCCAGATGCTCGGTACGCCCGACTACATCGCACCCGAACAGATTCGCGACGCCCAGGCCGCGGATATCCGCGCCGACGTCTACAGCCTGGGCTGCACCCTCTACTTCCTTCTCGCCGGCCGGCCGCCGTTCCAGGGCGATAGCCTCTGGGACCTGTACCAGGCCCACTTCTCGATGGAAGCCGAGCCGTTGAACATCATACGTCCCGACGTCCCGGCCGAGTTGTCCGCGTTAGTTGCCAAGATGATGGCCAAGGACCCGGCGAGGCGGTTCCAGACACCCGGCGAGATCGCTCAGGCGCTGACGCCTTTCTTCAAGAAGGGTGGCACACTTCCGTTTGCTCCGAGCTCCAGTCCCTCACTTGCCGACCCGCTCGGACTCCCCACCCGGCAGGCCGCGATTCCGGCATCCGGACCAACGTCCGAGACAGCTCGCTCCCAGGACCAAACGCAGGAGCCGTGGAAACGCCTGATCGGCGTCAACGAACCCGAGCACATCCCACCTCTCGCAGCCTCTGTCGCTGGTCCCAAGCCAATGCGGAATTCGATCCGTGGGTTATGGCCCGCGGTTGCCGTCGCTGTGGGGCTCACGGCGATTCTGCTGGTCGCCGTCGTCACTTACCGAATCTCCACCGATCACGGAGAACTCATCATCCAGACCGAGGATCCGGATATCGAGGTGATCGTGAAACGAAGGGGCAACCAGGTCACGATCGTCGACACGCAGACCAGGCAACGAGTCGAGCTCAGCTCGGGAGAATACGAGCTACAACTCTCGGGGGACAAGCCTGGCCTGCGGCTCTCCATGGAAAAGTTCACCCTGAAGCGGGGAGACCAAGCCGTTGTCACAGTCTCACGCCAAGGTACCGAGAGAACCGACAGCGCGAGATCGACCGAGGGGAGTGTACCACCGCCCGACAAAATCTCAGTCGCGGCGGGCCCGCCTGCGGCCGCCAAGGAAGCAAACCCGGCCGGTGAGTGGACCGCGGTGTTCAATGGCAGAGATCTGGCCGGGTGGACCGCTGTCGACGCCGACGGATTCAACGGCTCGCAATTCTGGACTGTTCGGGATGGCGTCCTCCATGGGAACGGCGGAGCCAACGGTCGTCATCTCCACATCTACACGATTCGCGACGATTACGCTGACGTTCGGGTCCGCGCCGAGGTAAAGCTCAACGCAGGAGGCAATTCAGGCCTCTTCGTCCGCGCCTCAAAGCATCTCCCTTACCCGGAGGGCTACGAGGCAGAGGTCAAGCTCACTCCGGGCCCCAAAATCGGGAGCCTCAACAGGATTCAATTGGGCCATTCGTGGGTCGAACACATCGTTCCGATCGAGCCGAGCCCTGTGGGACCAGATACATGGTCCACTGTCGATATCGAGGCAATCGGCAGTCGCCTCCGCGTTTTTGTCGACGGAAAGCTGTATGCCGACTGGATCGACCCGATAGGATTACCCCTGCGCAGGCGCATCGCGTTGCAGATCAACGATCCGGCCACACACGTTCAGTTTCGCAAGATCGAGGTCAAAAAAATGGTGCCGCCGGCGATCAAGGGCGTGTCGGCAGAATCATCCGCGACCCAGCCTTTTGAAACGGTCACCAATACGCTTGACATGAAACTCACCTTGATTCCAGCCGGTGAGTTCAAGATGGGCTCACCGGACAGTTACAAACAGGCGGACGGGGACGAGAGGCCTCAACATCTCGTGCGGATCACCCGGCCGTTCTACCTGGGGAAGTACGAGGTAACGCAGGGCCAGTACCGGGCGGTGATGAACGAAAACCCAAGTGTTTTCAAGGGGTCGGATGAGCTGCCTGTTGAGAACGTATTCTGGCTTGACGCGATCAAGTTCTGCAACAAGTTGAGCGAGCGGGAGGGCCGGAAACCATCCTATACGATCGCCGGCCAGGAGGTCTCAATTGCTGACGGTGACGGCTACCGCCTGCCCACCGAGGCAGAGTGGGAATATGCCTGTCGCGCGGGTAGCGTGACGGTTTTCCCGTTTGGCGACGATGCGGGAGAGCTTGGCGAATATGCCTGGTACAACAACAACTCGGGAGGAAAGACTCACCCAATCGGACGGAAACGAGCAAACGCCTGGGGCTTTTATGATATGCTGGGTAATGTATGGGAATGGTGTGGCGACTGGTATGCTGAAAAGTATGATGCCGCGTCACCAGCGAGCGACCCGCCGGGCCCGGCCTCGGGCTCGCGTCGCGCGATCCGGGGCGGTGCGTGGTATTACGACCAAAGGGCGAGCCGACCGGCGGATCGCTGGTGCTTTTCGGCGGTGAAGGACCGGTTCAGCGCCCTCGGCTTCCGCGTGGCTCTGGTCCAATCTGGCCAAAAGATTGCGAGTCGAAGTGAGGCCCCGTCTGGCAAACCGTCAACACCAGCCGAGACCAATCTCCTCGAAGCGGATCGGCGGGCGGCCGGGTCGATGTTGTCGCTTGGTGCCACCGTCAAGATTCGCTTGCGCGGCCAGGAGGTGCTGATCGAGCCCGGTATGGCTCTGCCGGCCGAGGCTTTCCAGTTGACGTTCGTCCGGTTTGGCGATCGACCCGAGATGACCGACGCCGGACTCGTCGCCCTCGAAGGTCTGGCGAATCTGGTGGAACTCCACCTGAGCAAGGCCACGAAGGTCACGGATGCCGGCGTCGCGCATCTGCGAAATCTGCCACGGATCGAGGGGCTCTGGCTGGACGGTACCGGCTTGACCGACGCCGGGCTCAGGCACCTGAAGGATCTGCGGACGCTCAAGGAGCTGTACCTCGGAGCTACGGCCGTGACCGACGCCGGGCTCGCGAATCTGGCGGATCTGACTCAACTCAAGCGGTTGGGTATCGGACATTCGCGCGTGACGGGCGCAGGACTCATTCACCTGCGCGGCATGTCCGAACTCGAAAGCGTTGGTGCGGAAGGGACTGGCGTGTCGGGCGAGGGCTTCGTGCACCTTTCCGGTCTGACCAGGTTGCGAATACTCATCCTGTGGGAAACGCAGGTGTCGGATGCCGGCCTCGAGCATCTCCAGAACCTGCGGCAGCTCGAGATCCTCGCGCTGTCAGGGCCAGGTGTGACCGACGTCGGATTGGCGCGCCTGCGGACGCTCACAAAACTCCAGATTCTCGGGCTGGGCGGGGGGCGCGTGACCAACGCCGGACTCGTGCATCTCCTTGCTCTGACAGAGCTGCGCCAACTCAACCTCGATAAGACTCTCGTGACGGACGACGGCCTGCACCATCTGAGCGGTTTGACTCAGCTCAAAGACCTTCGACTGGAGGGGACCAGTGTAACAAACGCCGGGCTCGCGCATCTGCAGAGACTGACTCAGCTCAAGGAACTGCACCTCAAGAACACAAATGTCAGCGCGGCAAATGCCGAAGAGTTCAAGAAGATCAATCCGGCGTGCCAGGTCTTCACCGAGCCTGCCGGGATGACGGATCTCGAAAAGCTTCAGGGAACCTGGGTCGAGGCGACATGCGAATGGAAAGGCCAGGATGTTATCTTCAACGACCAACGGCCGAGATGGACCAGGACCATCGAAGGAAATCGGTCGTTCATCAGGGATGAAAACGGCGAAGCGATCCGTGATCTCACCTTCAGCCTGAAACCTGGGCGGAGCCCAAAGGCGATCAACGTCGAGGTCACCCAAGGCCCGGACGCAGGCCAAACGAACGTGGGCATCTATCAATTTGATGGGGAGAGCCTCAAGATTTGTTGGACCATAGCAGGCCAAGAGCGCCCGACGGAATTCACAACCAAACGGGGCACGGGCGGGATTTGTTTCCAGATCTGGAGACGTTCGCCCTGATCGCAGAATCGGTCCGGCCTAGTTGAGATCGAGGGGATGTCTGGTCTCCTGGTCACGACGGCGGGCGTCGCGAAGCCGACTGCGGTCTTCCGTACGATGAGCAGGTCTTGATTCAAAATCTCTGGCCACAGGAAGGAGACGAATGATGCCTGAGTCCCCAAAGCCCGGTCAGCAAAACCCTCCCGTGGAGCGCTCGGGCACCTTGGTCGAGCCGGATTCCAACCTGTCGCCTCGGCAAGCGGGACGACCCCAACCCGTGGAGCGGTCCGGAACCTTGATCGAGACAGAGGACGACGTCCGCCAGGCATTGCTTCCTGGCCAGAAGGGGCGGCAGCCTCGGCCGGCGGTTGCGGCCGAGCTCTCCCCGGCGCCGCCGGTCGGGTCGCCAATCCAGCCGATGCGCGCCCGCGGTCGCGTTCCGTCCGACGGTGCGGCCGCCGGTTGCCGTGCTGACGGTGTTTGACGACGGCAAGACCGACGGAGAAGTCATTCGCATCCGCGATCATCGGTTCACGATCGGCCGGACCGAGGGGGACCTTTGCATCCCGTTTGACGGCCGGATTTCGGGAAAGCATCTTGAGATCACGCATCAGGTCGTCGGAGGTCTGCACCGATGGGTGGTCACCGACCTCCAGAGCACGCACGGGATGTATGTCCGGGTCAGCCGGACCGTCCTGGCCGATAAGGCCGAGTTCCTGGTCGGCAACGGCCGATATCGGTTCGATTCGCCTCAGGCCGACGTCGGGCCGACGGTCGCTCATGGGGCCGATGAAGGGGGCTTCAATCAGACGCATGGCTTGGATGACGGCGCCAGTCCGTTCCGGCCGCCGGCTGTCACCGAGTTGATCGGCTCGGAAATCGGCAACCGGATGCTCCTCATCAAGAATGAATACTGGATCGGCTCGGACCCGTCGTGCCCGATCTGCCGGCCGGACGACCCGTTCTGCGAGTCACGGCACGTCCGGCTGTACCGCGGTGGCTCAAGCGGCGGCTGGCACGCCGAACACCACAAGACGCCGAACGGGCTCTGGCTGCGGATGCCTCAGATCAACGTCGAATCGCTGGCCCAGTTCCAGATCGGCGAACAACGGTTTCAGCTCAAGGTGAAATGACCACCCAGGAGGAGTCACACGCGAACGGAGGTCCGTGCCGTGGAGTTCAAACCCTTCGACGTGTCGGCAAAGGAGCTGATCTGGGACGACCCCGCCGCCTGTCTGGAACGCTTCGGCGTGGGCCCGCTCGGCCCGGTCGACGTGATTGACTCCGATATCACCGCCTTGACCGCCGTGGCCGACAAGGTGCTCCGTGTCGGTGGTCCAGAACCCTACCTGGTCAACCTGGAGCCACAGTCGAGCTATGATTCGGACCTGGTCGTGAACCTCTGGTTTCGTCAAGCGGCCCTGTATCGCCGCCATCGGCTGCCGGTGCTGACCGTCCTGATCCTGTTGCGCCGAGAGGCGAATGCCCGTGCCATTACCGGAAAGTTTGAAATCCAGATGCCAGACGGCTGGCAGACGAATCTGTACAATTATCGGGTGGTTCGATTGTGGGAGGAGAATCCCGAGGCGTACTTGACCGCCGCGGTCAACCTGGTGCCGCTGGCTCCGCTGACCGACGTCGAAGAGAGTGCACTGCCGGAGTTGGTGCGGCGGATGGCCGAGCGGATCAACGCCGAGCCAGGGCCTCGGGCGGAGATGCTGTGGACAGCCACCTATCTGCTGATGGGGCTGAGTTACTCGGAAGAGGTGGTTTCCCAATTACTGGAGGGAGTAGCGAAAATGCGAGAATCCACGACGTATCAGGCCATTCTTCAGGGAAGGCCGCAACGAAGGATTGATCGAAGGCCGCAATGAAGGCCGCAATGAAGGCCGCATCACCGGAGAACAGCGGCTTCTAGTTCATCTGGGTACCAAACGATTCGGAGAACCCGACCACACGATCCTGGCTTCCATCGAGGCGATCCGGGATGTCCAGCAGCTCGAAAAATTGAGTGAGCGATTACTTGATCCGGACGTGCACGACTGGAACAGCTTGCTCGGAAATGCGTAATGGCGAAAACACCCGGAAAGCCCGACCGACCTGGGGTTGTGGCGATCGATTCACACGGCCCCCTGCTCTTGGGTTCGTGTTACGCGGAAGGAGCGATGTTGATGGCGGTGGACTGGCGGGATTCGACGACGTACCAGGCGATTCTCAGGGAAGGCCGCAACAAAGGACTGATCGAAGGCCGCAATGAAGGCCGCGTCAGCGGAGCACAGCGGCTCCGGTTCATCTGGGTACCAAACGATTCGGAGAACCCGACCACACGATCCTGTTGCCATCGAGGCGATTCGGGATCTCGAGCGGATCGACCTATTGGCCGATCGAATATGCGACCCGGGCAGTCCATGACTGGAACGAGTGGCTTCGGACATCGTGATCGTCGATGGCAGCGATTTGACGTGGATTTTTTACTGGGCGTAAGTCGCAAGTCATCAAGCGGGAAACTCCCTCGTTGTAACGTCTTGAGATTCTGCCTAGAATACGTTCGTCCATGCAAAGCGATGAAGTTGCTTGAACCTCCATCGATGAACCGCCCGTGAACCCGACTTCCGTCAGCCTCCTTGATCGGCTCAGGGCAGCGAGACCGGACGACCCCGATTGGCTCCGGCTGGAGGAGATCTACCAACCGCTCATCCGGCGCTGGCTCGGCCGTGTCCCGGGGCTCGGTGACGAGTCCGCCGACCTCACCCAGGAGGTTTTCCTTGTCATGGTCCGCGATATCCCCAGCTTCGAGCGCCGCAGGGAAGGATCATTCCGGGCGTGGGTGCGGCAGGTCACGGTGAACGTGTTGCGGAATCATCGGAAGCGACAATTCAGGAGGCGCGTTGTCGGGATGGACGCCTGCGATGCTTTCCTCAACCGGCTGGCCGAACCGAACAGCGAGCTCGCCCGCGAGTGGGACCTCGACCACGACCGTCATATCTTCCAGCAGTTGCAGGCAGCCGTGCAGCCAGGGTTTGCCCCAGCCACCTGGGAGGCGTTCCGCCGGTTCGCAATCGAAGGGCTGCCGGCGGCACAGGTGGCCGCCGAACTGGGCCTGACCGTCAACGCCGTGACCCTGGCCAAGTCACGCATCCTCAAGCGGTTACGCGAAGAAGCGGGCGACCTTCTCAAATAATTCGTCTGACCCGAGACAGGTTGCGCAACGAGCGGACATTTCTTTCGTTAGTAGTTATGGCATGTTCGGTAGCTGATTCCACGCCGAAGCTGGACTGTCGTTTGGCGACCTTCACTGGACCGACTATGACTTCACTGTCGACCTGCTGCGAGAAAAAGGAAACGGCGGTGCCCTGTTGCGCTTCCGCGAGCGCCTGCGCGGAACAGGAATCTTCTGGAATTCGAGATTCCCGCGGGCGATCCAGGGGAGGAGGGTTGCGGCATCACAGTTTATACGAATGGGAAGGAACGCAATCTGGGAGTTGATCAAATTCGATTAGTCGGCCACAAGTGGTATACCGCTCACGTGTCCGCGTTGCGCCGTAGCCACATCGAGTGTACACTCTACGACGGCACGAACAGATTCGTGCGTCTCGAAGCCAACGACGACGATCACCCCAGCGGCCAGGTGGGCTTTGGAACGTACCAGTCGTCCTATCGGTTTAGGAACATCAGGGTAACGGCTCCCGACGGAAAACTGTTGTGGGACGGGCTGCCGGCGATCGAGACGCCGGCGGCGGAGTAGTCGCTCTCAACACAGCCTTGTTTTCGAGGTCGAGCTGCTCGGTGTGAAATGAGTTGATTGGAGGCGGTCATTGGAAGGATTACAACCAACGCACGAATCGACGGCCTAGATGGCGATCTTGGGATGAGGACCGAGGCCGCCCCAGAATCAGTGACATCCGGAGGACGCTCGACACGAAGCTCGTATTGATTATCCGGATGACTTGACCGGCCATATCCTCGGAAGGATTTACGTTTTATGAACCAACCAGCGAAATCGCCTCAGCCGAAGCCGCCCACGGAGCGATCCGGAACCTTGATTGAGCCAGGCGGGAACCCGCCTTCCGGGCAACCTGGACGACCGAAACCCGTCGAGCGCTTCGGCACCTTGATCGAGACCGAGGACGACGTCCGCCTGGGATTGCAGACCGGGCAGAAAGGTCGTCCGCGTGGCCCGGCGGGCCCGTCCGAACTCTCTCCTGCCCCGGTGCCAATGCAGCGTCGCGGCGCGTCCCGCGGTGCCGTTTCGACCAACGGTGCGGCCGCCGGTCGCCGTGTTGACGGTGTTTGATGACGGCAAGACCGATGGCGAGATGATTCGCATCCGCGACCACCGGTTTACGATCGGCCGAACCGAGGGGGACCTTGTGCATTCCGCTCGATGGCCGGATCTCGGGCAAGCATGTCGAGATCACGCACCAGTTCGTTGGCGGACTTCATCGATGGGTGGTCACCGACCTCCAGAGCATGCACGGGATGTTCGTCCGGGTCAGCCGGACGGTCCTGGCCGACAAGGCTGAGTTCCTGGTCGGCAACGGCCGATACCGGTTCGACGATCCCCAGGCCGGCGCCGATGAGACGGCCGACCAGGCCACGAACGCGGGAAACTTCAGCGAAACACAAGGCTTGTCCGACGGTCCTGGCGCATTCCGCCCGCCGGCACTGACCGAACTGCTCGGCAAGGAGATCGGCAACCGGGCCCTGCTCGTCAAGAATGAATACTGGATCGGCTCGGATCCCTCGTGTCCGATCTGCCGGCCGGACGACCCGTTCTGCGAGCCGCGGCACGTGCGGCTTGTACCGCGGCGGCTCAAAAGGAGGCTGGCACGCCGAACACCACAAGACGCCCAATGGTCTCTGGCTACGAATGCCCCAGATCACCGTCGAATCGGTGGCCCAGTTTCAGATCGGCGAACAACGATTTCAACTCAAGGTGAAGTAACCACGCATGGTGATTTACCACAAAGATTACAGAGAATACGTTCAACCACGGAAGGCACGGAAAACACGGAAGAATTCGATTATTGACCCACCTGTGAATCTTGACCAAACGGAACCCATCTGGAGATCACTGGTTATGCTCAGAAGATTGTTGTTGACGGCGTCTGTCGTGGGTCTGCTAGGGTCTGGCACCCAGGCGCAGTACGTTGCGGTTGGACCCGGCTCAACACTGCAGGGCGATTATCTCCGTGGAGTGGGGATCGCCGCTTGGGGGATGGGTACTTACAACTACAATACGGCCGTTGCCGAGTCGACCAACGCCAATACGTTCATGACGTTGAATGAATACTTTGCCGCCGTCGCCAAGCAACAGACCAAGGATTACGTGGCGCGTAAAGTCACCATTGCGACGCAAAAGAAGGAGCTATACGAGCGGGAACGACAACGCATCCTCGAAAGCCCGGAGGCGCGCGACATCGAAACGGGAGTTGCGCTGAATGCCGTGCTCAAGCAGTTGGAGGACTCACGAGTCGACGAGTCGACCTTACGCTCTCGTGAATTCCAGGTCCCCCTCTCGGCGGATGTTATCCGCCATATACCGTTCACGCTTAACGAGGAGCGCGAAAAGTTCTCGATGGATCGGCTGTCCGTCAAGGGGAAGCACAAGTGGCCGGTCGGGCTGCAGGACGACAAGTTTCAAATTGTAAAGAAAGCATACGAACGCGTTCTGGACAAAGTGCTGGAGCAAGCGATCGATGGAAAGATGCAACAGTCGGCCATCAAAGACCTGGAGGATGCGGCTGACGACTTGTCTCGCCGGCTCGATGAAGTGATCGGCCGGATCAGGGATCCACTATTTTTAGAAGCCCAGAAACGATTGACCGAGCTGAAAGATACCGCGCGATTGCTCAAGAAAGAGAAGATCGAACGGGCGATTGGCGACATCGATAAGTACTCTGGAACGAGCGTCAACGACCTCAAGATATTCATGCAGACCCACCGCCTGAATTTTGGCTCCGCTCGAACACCTGAGGAAATCAAGTTGTTCCCGGAACTTTACGCGGCGTTGGTTCAGCACTCGCAATAGAGTAGAGATCCCCAACACAAAACCCATCAAGTAAGACGAGGGCGTTTCTGAAATGGTCCGGTACATCATCGCCGCGGCCTTGGGTTGCATTTACCTGGCTGGATCGATCTGGGCCGTGCGCAGCGAGGGCCAGGCTTATCGGAGCAGCCTGAGCAAGACGAAACTCGTTGCGGGTGAAATCGAGAACTCATCTTCCCCTCCACCGGAAGCAACGGACAAGGCTGTCCAGACAGTCGCCCCCGTGGGCGTTCCATCTCCGCGACCGGAACCACCGTGGGTCAAACCGGCAACGGCGATTGCGGATTCCTCGGCGAAACCAGCACTCAAACCGGACCCCACCGCGCAGCCGGTGGCCGAGCTGGCCAAGGCAAAGCCTGTGGCGCTTCCGCCTCAAGATCGGGCGCCCGGACAGCCCGCCATTGTGCTGAACGCTGACGCGAATCCGCTCGCGAAGATTGGGTTTTGGGACCAACCTCACTTGACAAAGGTCTGGGACGTCGCTTCCCTCAAGCCCGACGACGAACGCCGCCTAGGCGCTGAGCTTCACGATGTCATCGTGCAGTTCAACCCACTCGTCGATGATGGATCCTTGCTCGCTCGTGTTGAAGATGCCGCCGAGCCGTTTTACAAGACCCTTCGTCGGAAAGAAATCAAGTACAGGTTCTTCATCGTCGATTCCGACGCGGTCAACGCTTTTTCGCATCCCGGCGGTTACGTTTATTTCAGCCGAGGGCTCTTCAACTTGATCGCCGAGGACGAGGACTACGTACTTCAGTTTGCGATCGGCCACGAAATTGTGCACGTCGACCTTCAACATGCGACCCGATGCCTGCAAGATCCGGATCTCATGAAGATGAAAATGGGCACATTGCAAAAGCTCTACTGGTGGATCATCCAAGCGGGCTACCTGGAGAGCGATCAGGTTAACCACGAGTTCGAAGCCGACGAATGGGTCGCCAGGCGTATGGGGCAGTTCGGCAGGACTCGGCGTGAGATTCTCATTTTTCTCCAGCGATTCACTGACTATGCCAATAAACATGGCTTCTCAAGCGGGCACGCCAAACCGAATGCCAATGCCTCGCCGCTGGAAAACCATTACCGAGCCAAGACAGCCGCCCGGTATCGATTGAAGCACTTGAAGGAGTTCATGGAGAACGCGTCGAAGACAACGAAATGAATCCCGCCGCGACAGTGAGGCCGACCACCATGAACCCCAGCGCCATCGCATCTGCCCTTGTGCCCATTCGCTCCGTCGCCGCCGGAAAGTAGGGCTCCGCCAGGTCGATCGGTAGCTCCGGCGGGGCGGTACCATCATCCGCCATCGGGGGAATGGCATCTCGTTCCATCAGAAGCAAGCCCTCGAACGCCCAGCGCGAGGGCATCGCCGACATGGCGAAGCGGATGGTTAGGCTGGGCGCCGGTGCCGGCCAGAGCCACCCACCGAGAGCGAGCATTAAGAGGAAACTCAAAAGTAAAACCAACGAGGTTGTTATCCAGGCTCGACTGACAGCCGCGACGATCAGACCGAATAGCAGAGCCACGGACGATGCCATCACCATTAAGCCCCACATCGCCAGCCAAGGGCCTCTCAGCCCACACCACCAGTAGACGATCGCCAGGACCAGGGCGCAAGCCCACGGCGCAAAGTGCAATGAGCACCAGCAGCCTCGCGCTATCGAGCAAGCAACTGCTTGGTCGAGTCGACGCCCGCGACCATCCGCAGCGATCGTCCTGCCGCCGATTCCCAAGCAGCCACGGAACAGCCTAGCCATATCGCTAGTAAACCCAGGGCGAAGGTCGTCGAGGCGATGTTCCGGCCGAAAATCAAAACGACTAGAACCGCGAGTACCAAGGTTTTGACCAGCAAGACAGCCCACCAGCGGTTGACCGCACCGGGAGCGACCGTTGGCCGCGCATAAGTTGGCTCCGGTTGCGGCTCCAGAAACAGGGGGCGTTGGAAGCGATGCCGCACGCGGAGTTTGTGCAGCCGGCTCCGGGATGACCACGCTCGACATCAGTCGAGCGGCCGGTACCGTGAACGTGCCGAAGCAGACGATATCCGTCTTTTTGAGCGGGACGGCGCCGATCACTCGGTGATCCGGCGAATTGAGGAACGTTCCGTTCGATGAGCCAAGGTCCTCGATCAGCGTCTCGGAACCGGCGACGAGGATCAGGCGGGCATGACGGCTGGAGACCCTTGAATCATTGAGGACGATGTCGTTGCCGGCGACACGGCCAATCTGGATGTATCTCACCACTTCAGCGGGCCACGGCATCGGCACCGTGCGGCCCAGCGTGAGCTGGTTGGCAGGCGTGACGCGCGTTGGCGAAGTGATTCGAAGGCCATCGACGTAGGTCCCGTTGGTCGATCCCAGATCCTCCAATACGTAGCCGTCGGCGGTCTGCGACAACTGGCAATGCCGCGACGACGCCAGACGCGAGTCCACCGACGACGTCACAGTCCGCGCTGTTGCCGATGATCCAGGACCGCATGATGGCTGTTCCGGCCGATCAGATCAAACCAGACAGATCAAGACAAGTATTATACCGTAATGGAACTGCTTGGCGTTGTCGAGGGACTACGCGATCAATCTCGCACCATCGCATTCAAGACCTCGTCGACCGACACGGTGGCGAAGGTGCTGGCGTAGTCGGACATGGCGTAGGGAATGATCAATTCGCGGTTATGAATGACTGCGCCACAACTGTAGACGACGTTGGGGACGTAGCCCTCGCGTTCGTTGGCGTCGGGCTCCAGCAGAGGCACCTCGAGCCGGCCGATCACTCGCGAAGGGTCGCCCAGGTCGAGCAGGAATGCTCCCATCGCGTACTTGCGCATCGGGCCGACACCATGCGTCAAGACCAGCCAGCCGGCCTCGGTCTCCAGCGGCGAGCCGCAGTTGCCGAGCTGGACGAACTCCCAGGAATAGGTCGGTTTGGCGATCAGCTCCTTGGTGTACCAGAAATGAAGCATGTCCGAGTACATCAGGTAAATGTTCTCGTTGTCCTGCCGCGAGAGCATCGCATAGAGCCCATTGACCTTGCGTGGGAAGAGCGCGAACCCTTTGTTCCGCACCTCGGAACCGTTCAAGGTGCTGATCTTGAAGTGCAGGAAGTCATCGGTCTCGAGGATCTGGGGCAAGATCACCTTGCCGTCGAAGGCTGTATAGGTGGCGTAGTAGCGCACCGATCCGTCGTCTTCGTGGAACTGGACGAACCGGGCGTCCTCGATGCCGTTGGCCTCGGTGGGCGAAGCGGGGAAGACGACCCGTTCCGAGATGTTCTGCTCGGGAGAATAGCCGATCTCATAGTTGGCCATGGCCAGCGTGAGCATTCCCTGCACGACCGGCTGGTTCTCGTGTTGCCGCGGCCGGCTCTGTTGCACGGCTCGATTGATGGCGCGTTGAAGCTCTTCGAGCGTGAACTGGTCGTTGAGCGTGGCCAGGATCTGGCCGGCAAAAGGCCCTTCGACTCCCAGCTCGATCAACTTGCGGAAAAACAAGGTCTTATCGTAGAGCGTGTTCGGCACCTGTTCGGGCGCCGTCACAAACCGGGTCGGCTCGTCCATGCGGATGCGGTTGTTCGCATCGATCGTGCCACTCCGGAAAGTGATCGACGAGATATGACCCTCGCCGGTGGCGCGCAGGCTCAGCAAGAATCGGCGCACTTCTGGCTGCAATCCCGACTGGTCGGGGTGCCAGACCATCGACGGATTGAATAACGCCGCTGATTCCAGGGCGTACTCCTGAGTGAAATACGCGCCGATCAGCATCCGTCGATTCTCGCTCAAAGTCTGGTTGGTTAACAGGTATTTCTTGACCTGCTCAAACCGGTGCAGAAAGAAGTGGCGCGTTTTTTGATGGCGGCTGTGAAATTCACGCATCACATCCGCGAGCAGGAAGTCGACCTCCTGCTCCGAGACCGACATGATCCGCGCGATGATCCGCTCGATGCGATGCTCGTTGGTCAGCTCGAAGGGCCGGATGACAACCCGGCTGTTATTTGGCTTCAAGACGATACCGGTCCGCCGGACATTCAACCTGACAGAACGCCTGACCGGTTCCTCGACCGTAGTCGTCATGGTCGGGCTCGAGGTGCCAAATCCGTAAGTGTTCATTGATCCGTTCGCATCCATGGAGAAGGCTCCTGACCTCGGTGTCAAGAGAAGCGTCGGTTCCGAAACCAGAGAAGAACCCAATCAAGAAAGTGCACGACATCGTCTAATTGACCTGAAGCTGGCGGGATGTCGCCAGGGTGCTTTCGAGAAGTTTCATCTCGCCCAGGGCCAGCAGAAAGGCCAGGGTTGACTCGGCCCCCTGGTTGAGGTTGACGCGGTCTTCCTGGAGACCGTCACAGCAGCCGCCGGACTTCGCGTCGTAGAGATCCAGACCCAGGTCATTGGCACCCATGAACCATTCGAATGCCACGCGAGCCTCCTGGAGCCAGGCCTGGTCGTCGGTCGCGTGGTACGCCTCGATGCAGGCCGACACCGTGGCGTTGGCCTCGAGCGGCTGCTGGTCGAACTGGGCCGGTTCGCGATCGCGGTGGTGGAAGCCGTCGGACCCGACCGGGCGGAAGAACCCGGTTGGTGACTTTTGGTGGTCGACCAGCCAGCGCAGGGTTTTCAGGCCCAGTTCCAGTGCGCGGGGGTTGCCGCCGGACCGGCCACTGGCGATCAGAGCGTGCGGCAGCTTGGCGTTGTCATAATTGAGGCTATCCTCGAACCACGGCCAATCTTCGGTCGCCGTCTTGTCCAGAAGCTCGATCAACCGTTCGGTCAAAGTGTCGCGTGCCTGGTTGGCCGGCCGGGCACCGCTGAACCGCTGGAGATACTGACAAACACCAATCAAGCTGAACGCCCAGGCGCGCGGCGAGGTGGTTTCGTTGATTGCCGGCAGCGCCAGGTCAAAGAGCTGTGAGGCCCATAATTGAAGGTCGCGACGCTTCGACCTGCCGACACAAGTCCCGAGCACCCAGATTGCTCGGCCGTTGCTGTCCTCCGAGCCGACGTCCTCCAGCCAGCGCCGGTCGAAACTCATGAAATTGCGGAACTGGTTCTTGGTGCGATCAAAGGCGTAATTCAAGAACGCGGCGTAGGTTGTCGCGAGGCGATAGACCTGTGCGGAGCTATGGCCGAGTTGTTCCAACATCACAGTGAAGAGGAGAGCGCGGGCGTTGTCGTCGCTGCAGTAGCCCTCTTCGAAGTTGGGGATTGTCGAGGTGGCGTGTTGCAACATGCCGGTTGAGTCTGACATGCGGACCAGGTGGTCCAACCGCCAGCTCGGCAGGTCGATCGGCTGCTCCGCCAAGGTGCGAACCGCCAGCGGCTTATACGGCGTGTCCAGCCGGCTCCGCCTCGCGCGCTGGAACGATTCCATGTAGAGATGAGCGATGTGACTCCAGATCATCTCACGGCCCAGCATGTACGCTTTCTTGCGCATCGAGTGCCGACGGGGCTCGTCCCGCAACAACTCGCAGATCTCCCGGGCCAGCGCTCCCGAGTCGCCGAAGGGAACCAACACGCCCCGGCCGTCGGCCAGCAGCTCCTCGGCGTACCAGTAGGGCGTCGAGACCACGGCCTTGCCGCAGCCAAACGCGTACGCCAAGGTCCCCGAGGTGATCTGGGCCGGGTTCAAGTAGGGCGTAATGTAGATGTCGGCCATGCCGATGAATTCGATCAGCTCGTCGATCTCCACGAACCGATTGTAGAAGCTGACGTTGGGCTTGATGCCCAAGTCTTTGGCCAGTCGCTCGAGACTGATCCGATACCGTTCCCCTTGCTCGCGGATCAAGTTCGGGTGCGTCGCCCCCAGAACGATATAGACGAAGTTGGGGAACTGCTTGAGGATCGCGGGCATCGCCCGCAGCATCAGCTCGATCCCTTTGTTCGGCGACAAGAGCCCGAATGTCAGCGCGACGAATTTGCCCTCGACGCCGAATTGATCTTTGTAGAAGTTGGGGTCGACGAACGGCATATCGGGGATGCCGTGAGGGATCAAGTCGATCTTCGCGTCCGGAACGCGGTAGACATCGCCGAGAAAGGTCCGGGCTCGCTCGGACATCACAACCACGCGGGCCGACAGGTCGGCGACCTGGCGAAGTACTCGGTGCTGCTCGGTCGATGGCTCTTTGAGCACGGTGTGCAGCGTCGTGACGATCGGCATTCGCAGGTCGCGCAACAGCCGCACGACATGGCTACCGGCTGGACCGCCGAAGATGCCGAACTCGTGCTGAAGGCACACGATGTCCGTATTGGCGAAGTTGAGGAAGTCGGCTGCCCGCAGATACGAATCGAGCTCCTGCTCCTCGATCTCGAACCGCGCCTCCGCCGGATATTCGTAACCCTGAGCAATGTCGTTGATCGGAACCACGAAACAATCGGACCCGGGATACTGGGTCGCGACCGATGTGCACACGTCGTAGGTGAAGGTCGCGATGCCGCATTTCCTCGGCAGGTAATCGCCGACGAACGCAATCTTCTGGATCTCGCTGTTCCGCTTCATGACGGGCACGGCAACCAAGGGCGGGGGCGCCGACGAGGTCGAGTCTCACTGAGCTTGATGGCCCGGCGAGATGATGACCCATCATGGCGCTGTCGCTGCCCGTGTGCCTCCTCCAAAAGCTCGCTCCAGGCGCGACCCCGAGTGGAACGGGTCGCTCGGCCCATTGATTCCAAAACAAGGAGCCGGCCGGCCAATCGAGAGTGACACCGCAATGAACCAGTCGAGACCGGATTCATCGGCGCCGCGTCTCGCCGGGCCAACGTCTCGACCCTATCATAGCAGGCGGTGTCAGACAAACAATCCAGAGTTCGTGGGCCAGCCGCCCTCGGCTGGCAAGTCAAACAGCCGAGGGCGGCTGTTCCACATCACCGGTGATGGCCGCCGCCACCCAGTGCCATGGAACGGCTGGGCGTGCAGTGACATCCGGGATAAAACACGTTCCGATTGGCCGTGAGCGTAACCAGCGGCTGTGCAGTCATGCCGGTCCGCATATTCGGAAAGTAATCGCGTGGTTGGGACCGGGCGACGACCTGGGGCTGGGGAGAACTTACGGGCTGTTGCTCCCAGGTTGAACCCGCCGGGATCTCCGAGCGCGGAGCCTGAGCCTGGGCACGGTACTCGGCAGTAAAAGGGTGGAGCGCATCGGTCTCGTAAACCGTTTTCGTCACGGTGGTGTTCGTGTCTGACCGAGCGATACGATTCCCTTGCCCAGCACGATTAACAAGGCGCTCATTGCTCTGGCGAACCGTCTTGGTCACGGCGGGACTCGTTCCCGAGCGAGCGACGGGAATCCCTAGCGAGGACAAGGGCGTGGCGTCCTGTCTGCCATTCGTCAGGCGGTTGTAGTAGGCGTACCCTTGAGCGAGCGCGGCGGTTCCGTCAGCCAGCACCGCCAGCACCAAGATCAAGCCAACTCGCCCGATGTTTTTCATGGTTTTATCCATCGTATCGTGGCGCGGACACCTTCCCCTGGGAGTTACTCATCGCAAACTCGAATATACCCTATCGCCTTTGCCTTTTCAAATACAAGGACGAATTCTCGATCCAGGTGGGAACGTTCTCAGAACGGAATCGAGGACCCGCAATTGCATTCTCGCATCGGTGGAAGATAACGCGCGGTACCCGCTCGCAATTGGTGAGGAGTTCGGCCACAATGGGGGTTGAGGTCGCTCCGGCGACCGTCGATGCGTATGAGTTCGTCCCACCCCTTGCCTTGATCTGATCGCTGACTGCATCCGGTCAGTGCGCCAACTGACTGATCCCGAGGAGCATGACACATGAGCTTGACCACCAACCGTCGGTCGTTCTTGTTTGGGGCGTCGGTCGCGGGCTTTGGCATCTTTGCCCAGGGCCGCCGAGGCTGGGCCGCTGGCGTCGGCCCGAACGAGACCTTGAATATCGCCTGCATTGGCGTCGGGGGCAAAGGCCGGAGCGACACGGGCCACGCCGCCAATCACGGCCGGCTGGTCGCTTTGTGTGATGTCGACGAGAAGCGGTTGGATGCCATGGCCGCCAATCACAAGGACGCCAAGAAGTACGTCGACTACCGCGAGCTCTTGCACGAGCTTGACTCGCGGCTCGATGCCGTGGTCGTCTCGACGCCCGACCACACACATGCGCCGGCCGCCGTCATGGCCATGCGGATGGGCAAGCACGTCTACTGCCAGAAGCCGCTGACCCACTCGGTCTGGGAAGCCCGGCTGATGCGGGAGACAGCCCGCCAGAAGAAGGTTTGTACGCAGATGGGCAACCAAGGCACCGCCGACCCGGGCTTCCGCCGCGGCGCCGAGCTGGTGCGCGCCGGTGTCATCGGTGACGTGGCTGAGGTTCATGTCTGGACCAATCGGCCGTTCAAGTACTGGAAGCAAGCGCCCGACGTCGTCGCGCGACCCAAGGAGACGCCGCCGGTTCCATCCTACCTGCACTGGGACCTGTTCCTGGGGTCGGCCCCGGAGCGTCCTTACCATCCGATCTATCATCCTCACGACTGGCGAGGGTGGTGGGACTTCGGAACCGGCTCGCTGGGTGACATGGCCTGCCACACGGCCAACTTGACTTTCATGGCGCTCCAGCTCGGACTCCCCGTGCGGGTTTCCGCGCACAGTGGCGAGATCAACCCCGAGACCTATCCCGCCTGGGCGACAATCACCTACGAGTTCCCGGCCCGAGGCAACCCAGCCGCCGGTCAAGCTTACCTGGTACGAAGGCGCCAAGGACGGCCAGCGCAACCTGCCGCCGGCCTCGCTCTTCCCCGACGGCTTCAAGCCCTCCGACAGCGGCTCGCTCCTGATCGGTTCCAAAGGTCAAATGTATTCGCCCAGTGACTATGGATCCGAGCAGGTTCTCTGGCCCGAACCTCGGTTCAAGGACGTCATGCTGCCTCGGATCGCGATCAGCGCGCATTGACACCGACAACGCCCAGAAACGTGAGTGGGTCCAGGCCATCCGCGCCGGCAAGCCGTCGATCGCCCTGTCCAATTTCGACTATGCCTCGAACCTCACCGAGTCGATGCTCCTGGGCAACGTCGCCGTCCGCTCGGGCCAGGCTATCGACTACAATCCCGAGTCCGGCGAGATATCCGGCAGCGAGTCCGCCTCGCGCTACCTCAAGCCCTATTTCCGCAAGGGGTGGGAGATCTGAGCGTTTCCATGGCCGAGATATCCTTCGTCGAGCAGGAGTATCGCCGCCTTTGGGGAAGGTCGGCGGGGTCGGGAGACTCCGCCGCACCGTTTCGCTCCACGCCGACATCCGCGGCATGATCGAGCACCAGATCAAGAGCCAAACAGCCCGGCCTCAGCGATCGAGACCTCGAAAGTGCAAGTCCAAGCGGATGTATATGTCGGACGATGCGGCGCACGGCGTTTGCTCGATGACGCCAAAGGAGAAGTCACGTGGCCAGTCTCGATTTCCGGGACACCATTGAGCGAATCTCGGCGATCCTCGAGCGAGCTGGGTCTCAAGTTTCGCCTTCACCGGCGGCGTGGCGTCCTCGTATTACGGAGACGCCCGAGTTCACCCAGGACTTGGACATCGTGATCCAACTGGCCGTCGGTCGACCGGAAACCGCGGCATTCTCGACCGGCTCTCCGCGGGGTACATCATCGACAGGCCGGAGCGCTCGCGGCGATCAAGCGGAACGGCATTTTTCAGGCGATCGACGAGACGTCGATGATCAAGATCGACTTTCATGTCGGCGAAAAGATCCCCGAACGAGCTGGAACGAACGCACGCGTCGAACGATCCTCCCGGGGCTGGTGGCCCCGCTGGTCTGCAAGGAGGACGCCATCCTGTCCAAGCTTCTCTGGATCAAGCAGGGCAGTCACAAGTCCCGGCACGATGTGACGATGATGTTATGTCGCGACGAGGACCTGGACCGCGCGAGCCTGCGGCAGCAAGCTGCGAGGCTCGGACTCATGATCTCCTGGCGGAGATCGAAGACGAGCCTTGAAGGTGCACAGGACGCTTTCCTTTGTAACACGAGAATTGAAGGCCCCGTGCGCTAAACACGTCATTCCAGGATATATTAAGTTAATCGACGAATGTTTGCTCCGGGACGCTTGAGCGGGTGCGGGTCGGCGTGTGGGTCAGGGGTCGCGCTTGCAACCTTTGACTCGCCCGTCGCCGGGGCCACTTGCACGGGGCTGCCGTCGACAAGGACCGACAGGTCGCCAAGGATCACCTGCTCCGAGCCATCGATGGGCGTCCAGGGTACTTCTGCCGCGGGCCCTGCCGAAGCGCTCGGGACGCGGCGATTGGTGACCTCGATCCAGTCGCCGTCGCTGACGCCCGTCTCGATCTCGGTTCGTACCGCATGGCCTTTGTCGTATTGCCAGCAGAAGGTCTGGTCGCCGCTATAAACCAGGGCGTCGAGCGGCAGCGCACGTACGCCGGGGCGTTCGATAATCACGTTGCCGTAGGCGTACATCCCGGGCAGGATATCTGTGCCGGAATTCGGAAGATCGATCTCGGCGCGGAGCGTCCGACTCTTGACGTTGAGCGCCCACGATGTGCGCGTGACGCTGGCCGGCAGCTCCTTGTCGCGAAACGCTTTTGCGAGCACGGTGGCCTTGGTCCCGATCTGGACGTAGTTGGCGTCCTGCTCGGGGATGTCGACGAAGATTCGGACCACGTCGGTACGGTCCACCGCATAGACCGGGGCGGCGCGATCGGGTGACTGATAGGGAGACAGGGACCTGGCGGTGGGGTCGCCGGTCTGGGGTAGAAGGAAGTCGCCGGTGTTGGCGTTGCGGGATACGATCACGCCATCATATGGTGCGGTGAGCGTGAGGTAGCCCACCAGCGCCTCGAGCCGCTTCGCATCGCTTTCGGCCACGACCAACCGGGCGCGGGCGACCGAGACGTCGACCTTGGCCTTGGCCGCGTCGGACTGCTTGGCGAGTAGGTCCGCCTGCGCCGTGGTAATGGTCGCCTTCGCCGTCTCGCGTGAGGCCGTATTCGACTTGAGCTGATTGGTTGACTCGAGGAGAATCTGGGGGGCGACCACCTGTTTTTGGACCTCAACCGTGAGTCGCTTGACCTCCGTGTCCCAGCGGTCGACCTCCGCCTGAAACTTGGCGAGTATCGACTGTGCCTCGACAAGGCGTGACGCGGCCGCTTCCACGTTGGCCTTGGCCACGTCCTCCATCTTCAGCGCCTGGTCGATCAGCTCCCTCGCGACGGTGACATCCGCCTTTTTTGTCCGGAATTCCTCGACCAGCTCGGGCATGAACAGCGTGGCGAGTACCTGGTCCTTCTTGACCTTGTCGCCGATGTCCACATTCCATTTTTGAATATAGGACGGCAGTTTTGCATAGATCGACGTATGTTCGTAAGCCTGAATGAAACTCGGCTGGCCGACGACCCGGACAATCGTTTGGACCGGGGATTAATTAGCCGGACGGTCGGGGGGTCCGAGACGCTCGTGAAGCTGATCTTGGGCTCGGCGCCGCAGCCCGACAGCACGAAGGCGGCCAGCAGCCAGAGCAATGACTGGCGGCAGCCGGTGTAACGATCGGGAATAGTGAGCCAGAGGGCGCGATACATCAGGATTCTCCATGCAAGGGCGTTTCCTCAGGGGGGCGGCTCCCAGGGCGCGGCGAGACCGTGTCTCGGTCGATGGGACGGACCGCTTCGCCGGACGCGTCCTCCTCGGCGAAGACCAGGGGGTCGTAATGCGGGCTTTCGGGATCGTTGGGGTAGATCGACGGTGTGCGCGACCTTGCTTCTGCCGATGACCAAGGCGAAGATCGAGGGGACGACAAGCAGGGTAGCCACGGTCGACATCACGAGCCCGCCGATCACCGCCCGGCCGAGCGGGGCCTGCATCTGGCTCCCTCGCTCGAGCGCCAGCGCCATCGGCACCATGCCGACGGTCATGGCGCAGGCCGTCATCAAGATCGGCCGCAAGCGGTCGCTCGCCCCGATCACGGCCGCCTCCGCCGACGGTTTTCCGTCGATCCAGTGGTCGGTCATGAACGTCACGAGCATCACCGAGTTCGACACGGAGACGCCCAAACACATGATCGAGCCCATGAACGACTCGATATTCAGCGTCGTCCCAGTCACATAGAGAATGGTCACGATCCCGGAAAAGACGCCCGGCACCGCGCCGATCGATATCAAGGCCAGGCGTGGTGACTGGAAATAGGCGGTCAAGAGCACGAGAATCACGAATACCGCGATCGCCATTCCGATAAAGAGCGACTTGAACATTTCGATCATCGGCCCGAGCTGGCCCAAGGGGATCACCCGCACGCCTCGGGGCGGTTTGCCGGCGGCGGCGATCGCCTGCTCGACCTGGAGCGAAGCCCGGCCCATGTCCTCACCCTCGACGTTGGCGGTCAGCGTCAGGTAGCGCTGAGACATCGACCGGTCGAACTCGCCGGGCTGGACGCTCTGGCGGACCGTCGCCACATCTCGGACCATCAGGTTGACCAGGCTGTTGACCGGCGCGATCGGCAAGGTCTCGACGTCGGCCGCCTTGGTCATCCGCACGGGCGGCATCAGCACCTCGACCAGGTAGTCGAAGCCGGTCGTCACGTCGACCCAGTAGTTGAGCGCCACGAAGCGGGTCGACGCCGTTCCCGGGATCAAGGCCTTGCCCACATCCTCGACCGTGACGCCGCTCAGCCCCGCCTTCTCACGGTCGACGTCGACGTCGACCGTCGGGTAGTCGAGTGTCTGCGCGAACAGGATATCGCGGAGGAACGGGATGCGCCTCATCTCGCCGGCGATCTTCTCCGCGTGCCGGCGGACCAGGCCCAGATCGGTGCCGACGACCTGGACCGCGATCGGCGTCTGCGAGCCGAAGCTCATGACCTCGGTCACGATATCGCCCGGCTCGAAACCGAAGGTCGAGGTGTTGGCGAGCCGTTCCGCTTTCTCCTTGGACAACCCTCCCTGTTCCAGCCGCGCCGCCATCCAGGGGATCACCCGCTTCGGGAGGACCTCGCGGAGCCGCTCGCGGAACTCGGCGAGCTTGATCCCGCTGCTCTCGCGGAGGCGCGATGCGCAGTTGGCCGTCGTCGGGCCCGCGCATGAAGAGCAGCATGTTGTTGATCCCGAAGTTGGGGGCGACCTGGCCCACGTAACCCATCGTGATCTCGATGTTTTGCGGCTTCGCCTCGCGCTCGATCTCCTCGAGGCACTTCACCGCCATCTCTCGTGTCAGCTCGAAGTTCGACCCGGCGGGAGGTCGGAACCGGAGTACGAACTCGCCCGAATCGACCTGGGGGAACAGCTCTCTACCCAACTGCAATCCCACCAGCCAGAGGACCAGCCCGCAGATCGTCAGATAGCCGGGCACCACGATCCATCGCCAGCGAACCAACTGTTCAACCACCCCCTTGAAGATGTGCTGGACGCGATCGAAAAGACCCTTCGACTCCTCGGTCTCGCCTTGTGTGCTTGAGCAGGAATACGCACAGGATCGGCACTAACGTGCTCGAGAGCAGGTACGACGAGATCATCGCGAACCCGACCGCCAGGGTCAGTGGCATGAACAGCGACCGGAGCGGGTCACCCATGATGAATGCCGGGATGAACACCGATAGGATGCAGAGCAAGGCCAGGAGCCGCGGCACGGCCGTGATGTTGTTGCCCCGGAGCACCGCGGTGGCGAGCTTCGGTGACCGCTTCATTTGCACGTGCACGTTCTCGACGGTCACCGTCGCCTCGTCGACCAGGATGCCGATCGCCAGCGCCAGGCCACCGAGCGACATGATGTTCGTCGTGTTGCCCGTGAGCCAGAGCCCGAATAACGACCCCAAGAGGGCGAGCGGGATGTTGGCCACAACGACGATCACGCTCCGCGGGTCGCCGAGGAACAGGAGGATCATCAGTCCGGTCAAGACCGCGCCGATCAGGCCCTCGGAGGCCACGCTCTTGACGGCCGCCAACACGGTCGGCGACTCGTCGAACTCGAAGTTGACCGTCACGTCCTTGGGGACGACGTCGCGGAAGAGTTCCATCGATTGGCGGATATCGGCGACCACGTTCAAGGTCGAGGCGGTGTCTTTCTTGATGATGGGCAGGTAGACCGACTTCTTGCCGTTGACGAGGGCGTACCCGTAAGTGATGTCGGTATCATCCTGCATGGTGGCCACGTCGCGGAGGTAGACGTTCTCGCCAAGCCTGAGCGGGATCTTGCCCAAGTTCTTGATGTCGACGACCGTCGCGTTAGTGGGGGCCATCGGCATCGAATCCTTGATGTAGATGTTGCCCGCCGGGACCACGGCATTCCCCTTGCTCAGGGCGGTGACTACGTCCTCTGGAGTCAGGTTGTAGGCGCGGAGCTTGTCGGGGTCGACGTTCACGAGGATCGACCGCATGTTCGGGCCGAACGGCGAGATCGCGACCGTGCCGGGCACGTATTTCTGCACCAACGGCCGGATGATGTTCTTCGCGAGGTCTCCCATCCTCCCCAGCGAGGTTTCCTTGCTCTCCATCACGAGGTAGCCGACGGGGACGCTGCCGGCGTCCATCCGCATGATCATCGGTGGCAAGGTCCCCTTGGGCATCCACGACATCGCCCGGTCGGACATCGCAACGACCTGTGCCATCGCCTGGCCCATATCGGTGCCGGGGAAGAACGAGAGCTCGCACAAGGCGACCTGCTGGATGTTCCGCGTGTCGATGTCCTCGATACCGTCGACGTACTGAAAATACAACTCGAGCTGGTTGACGATGAACCCCTCCATCTGGGCGGGACTCATGCCGACGTAATCGAGATAAACGTAGATCTTCGGAGTGTGCAGCGACGGGAAGATGTCTACGCGCATCGAGAAGAGGGCCAAGAACCCGCCGGCGATCAACGCCACAACCAGCATCAAGGTCGTGACCGGGTGCCGCATCGCGAATACAACCGGATTCATGAACCACCCTCAGGCCGGCTCGCGCTCGCCCCCTTGGCAGCGCGCCCAACGCGCCGCAAGGATGAACGGAAAAGCCGGGCTCAATGATTTTCGATCTCTCACCACGCTCGTGGCCTGAGGAATCGACTGGAATATCGATTGATTGAAACCTGTCCGATCGGCTTAGAAGATACCGCGCCAAGCGGTCCGTCGCACTACCCGTCTCTTGCGAGCGAAGGTTCCCAAGCACGAGGATCTCACTTCGCTGACCCCGAACGATCGTCGGACCCACGACTCGTCATTGGCGTTGCAGCCGTCGAATCCGATTGGCTGGTATCTGGCAAAGTAAGAGAAAGAAAGAAAAGTAATCTCTTCTGCGTGGACCAGTGGGACTCCCATGCTGGGTGTTGAGGTATCCCCCAACCCCATTCCGGAGAACCCACTCATGCGTGCAACCAAAGGGCGTCGCTCCCGTCGACACAAGCAGTCCGTCCACCTCGGCAAACCTCACGGCATCCTCGGTCCACACGTTCAGGCCGTCGGTCCCGAGCACTTCGGCATCCTCGCCGTCGACCCCGCCAAGGCCCGTTCCTACACCTTGCTCGCCGATTTCTACGGCCGCGTCCTCATCCCGGTCACGGTCGTCGAGCACACCCAGCACGGCTTCCAGAAGGCCATCGCCGAGCTGCGTCAGGCGATGACCACCCACGGCCTCCGTGATCTCGTCGTCGCCATCGAACAAACCGGTATCTATCACAAACCGATCCAGCGTGCCTACGCCGCCGCCGCCTTTGAGACGCGGATCGTTCATCCCTCCATCTCCCGTCATTTCCGTGAGGCCGGCGCCTACGACAACAAGACCGACCCCACCGACCTGGAGGGGATCTTTCTCGCCGCGGTCATGGGCTTCGGTCTTCAGCAACCCACCTGGGATCAGGTGTACACCGAGTTGCAACTCCTGGCCCGCCACCGCCGCGACCTGGTTTCCAAGTCCTCGTTGCTCCGCTGCCAGATCCAGGAGCACCTCGAAGCCTGTCTGCCCGGCTACGCAAAATGTTTTGACGACATATTTATATCTAAGATAGCTTTGGTCATTGCACGTCGTTATTCGACACCGGCGGCTGTGGCGCAAGCGGGATTGGAAGGGTTGACTCAACTGGCACGCCTGGCGCGGGTCCAGGTCCATTCCCGCACCTTGGTCCGGATCGTGGCCTGGGCTCAGGACGCGCCGACCCCCGACCGCGACGCGGTCTTGCACCAGCGCCTGCTCGGCTCCCTGGACGACGATCGCATTATTAAAGTGAAACATATTCAGTTAGTTGAACGAGAACTCGTTGATCACTTGGTGCAGACCCCCTACGTGCGCCTGCTGGCACTCCCGGGCATCAATGTGGTCTTGGCCAGCGAGTTCGCCGGCGAAGCCGGGCCGATGGTCCACTACGCCACCCCGCGGGTCATCACCGGTCGTGCGGGCATGTACCCCAGGCGCTATCAAAGCGATGAGGTCGATCTGGCCTCGGGCCGGTTGGCCCGCCGCGGCAACCGCCGACTCCGCCAGGCCCTGCTCTTGGCCGCCGACACCCTGATTCGATGCAATGACCACTTCCGGGTGCTGGCGGCGAAATGGACCGCTCAGGGCACGGATCCCCGCGGCGTCCATGTGCAAGTGGCCGGGCGGTTTGCTCGGATTGCCTTCCAGGTGGTGACCGGCAATGCGGGGTTTGATCATCCCGCTTGCCAGGATCCACCCTATATAATTGAGAAATTGAACGAATTTCATAACGTACATATTATTAATAAAGATATAACTAAAGTAAATATCCAGCGTGCCGCCGCCCAACTCCCCTCGGCCAAGCCGTCGCGGAACCACCCGCCCTTGGACGTGCAGCGGAAGGCGGCTCCGGGTGGCCAGAAATGCGGCCCCAAGACGCAGCCACGCGCGGCGTCCGAGGCGCAGCCGGCGGCGGGTCGTGCTAGCCAGGGACGCGGCCCCAAGCCCTTGAACCAAATTCTCCCGGCAGTCCTCCACAAGTTAGTAGGAGGTGACATCGCAAAGCGGATAGAATCAACCTTGTCAGGGGAGACTCCCTGAGTGGAGCCGGCATCGGGCTGTGAGCCGTACAACGTCGCAAACTTGGCAAGGCGAAAAGCCGTGAACGAAGTCAGGCGCTCTGTCGGATCACAAACGTCGGATACGGCCCCATGGGGACCTCCCCTGATACCAGCAAGGCGAGACGTGATCCCCAACGGCAGAGAAGGCTCGTGGCCCGTAGATCCACCAAGGGACTGATGCAACCACGCACCCGCGTTTGCCCGCGGGCCTAGGGAACGTCCGTCCATAGTGTCAAAAACCTCGTTTCGTCAATTCCCACATGGCCCACTTCGTTTCGCCGTTTTCGTGTTGGCGGCGTGCGCTGCTGCCCCGACGCCTGGTTCGGTTTCTCCTTGCACCGACAACGTCCCGCGTTTGCGCGATTCGGTTTAGACGCGCCCGCCCATTATCGATGAATGAAAAAGAGAGCATCGCACATGTTAGACAATGCGCGATTTTCGCAATTGGGTTGCAAGAATCCCCGCTTTTTTTCGGTGCTTCCATCGGCACGACTGGCGCGACTCGCTTTCCTGTTGCCTGGCGACGATGCATTTGCTCGCTGCTGGTGCCTGGTTGGGTGCGGCGACACTTCGGGCTAACCAACGAGCACGTTGCTCATGCACTTCGCGGATCGCGGGGTAGGCGATACCAACCGACCGCAGGGCCAGCCATTCCTTGCGCTCGGCACCGGGGGCCTCTTTCTTTTTGCATGCGCGGGCGTTAATCTTCTGAAGAGATCCCTCATTGGACCAGCGCGGGCTTGAGGGCGATCCGAGCGATGGCGTTCGGGTCCGATTCGAGGGGGCAGGGTTTGGTGGTCGTGGGTGATTCCCTGCGATGAGCGACATCACGCATATCTTTTCGGCGATCGAGAAGGGCGACCCGGGGGCCGCTGAGCAGCTCCTACCCCTGGTCTACGGAGAATTGCGAAGTTGGCCAACCAGAAGCTCGCTCGCGAAGCCCCGGGCCAGACCCTCCAGTCTTCCGATCTGGTCCACGAGGCTTATCTCAGGCTCGTCGGCGAAGACGCCCAGACGCAGTGGGACAACCGCGCTCACTTCTTCGCCGCGGCCGCGGAGGCGATGCGCCGGATCATGGTCGAACACGCTCGCCGCAAGAAACGTGTCAAGTACGGCGGCGGTCGCCGGCGTGTCGACCTGGAGGCAGTGGGTTTCCTGTCGAAGGAACCATCCGAAGACCTCGAGGCCCTCGACGAGGCCATCAACAAGCTCGCGGCGGAAGACCCGGCGAAGGCCGAGCTGGTCAAACTCCGCTTCTTCGCCGGCCTGACCATGCCCGAGATCGCCCAAGTGCTCAAGATCTCGCTGGCAACCGCCGAGCGCCACTGGACTTACGCCCGCACCTGGCTCTTTGCCGAGCTCCAAGACCGGGTCGATTCCGCGAATCAATAGGACTAAAGGAGTAGGTGCGGCCATCTTGAAACGACATTGTGGCTTTACGCTCATCGAGCTTTTGGTCGTCATCGCGATCATCGCGATTTTGATTGCCTTGCTCTTGCCCGCGGCGCAGGCCGCACGGGAGGCGGCGCGCGGCGCAGTGCAGCAACAACCTGAAGCAGCTCGGCCTGGCCATCGCCAATTACGAGTCGGCCAACGACTGCCTGCCGATTGGCGTGGTCTACGCAGTCAATGGCGTCAGCGGCATGCCTGGTGCGATCTGCGAGACGCCCTGCGGCGCCAACTGCCAGAACACGCCCTGGTTCGTCCTGATGCCGCCGTTTATCGAGCAGGCGCCGCTCTACAACGCCTTCAACGCCTCGATCGGTATCGAAGGGCCTGCCTTACTCGGCTATGTCACGAACAGCACGGTCATGACGTCGAGGATCGCCTCCTTCCAATGCCCCAGCGATAACATCCAGACCTTCAGCATGGCGGCCTTGAGCAAGGCCACCGGCGGGTTGGTCCCGGCCTATCCTTGGATGTTCTCGATGGGGAATTACGGCGTCAATTGGGGAAACCTGGATTTTGGCCAGGGCGTTGTCAGTCCTATCTTGACCCGCAACCTGTTCGTGCAGTCGCCATTTGGCATCGACACAACCGGCCTGGGCCCCATCACGATCCGATCTGCCTCGTTCACGGACGGGACCAGCAATACGCACGTCGTTGCGGAGCTGTTGCAAGGAGTGCCCGACGACTTCCGCGGGACGATCTGGGACAGCCACGCAGGTGGTGGTTCCTATATGACGCGGTTCGCCCCCAACGGATACCAGGACCTTCTGCCCATCTGGCTGTCCCTGTACAACCCTGCGGCCTTTGCGGACATCAGCGGGGCCCTGGCCCTCGACAACTACGACAACATCGGCTCATTCGGTGCTCCGATGCTGGGCTCCAGCCCCCCCAATCCCGGCTCCTTCTGCGACAGCCAGCCCGCCCAGATGCTGGGCTGCAACGACCAGATCACTTCGGGCACGTATGCGGCGACGCGGTCCCGCCACCCCGGTGGGGTCGAGTGCCTCTTTGGCGACGGCTCCGTCCACTTCATCAAGAACTCGATCAACGGGCCGACCTGGATCCAGCTCGGCTCGATCAACGGCGGCGAGGTCATCAGCTCCGATCAGTATTGAAATCAATGGGTTCACGTTGTGGATCCTGGCGGGGCGAAAACCGTAGGTGGGGTCCAGGTGCGACGGCGCGAACCAGGCCCGGATGGCCGAGCGGCTGTACGCCGGGGGAAAGAGGAACGCCCCGCCCCGAGCCATACGAGGGTCATCATTGATGATATCGCTCATGGGCGACGCAGCTTTCCCTTGCTGGGGGCTTGTGGCACACTCCTGACACCATTCAACCATGTTCCCAAGCGTGTCGAATAAGCCCAGATCGTTGGGCATCAGGCTTCCACAAGGCCAGGCATGGCCGTGGCTGTTGGCGTCATACCGGGCATAGTGCTTCAGCAGATCGACCGAGAGGCCATAATGCCGGCTGGTCGTAGCCGCGGCGCGGCTCGCATACTCCCATTCCGCGTCGGTTGGCAAGCGGTAACCCTTGCGTCGCAAAAAATCAGCGGGGACCTTCATCCCCTTGTCGTACTTCTTCTGCTCGTTGGGCAGGTAGCACCATTGTTCCTTGGGCAGGCCCTCCTCCTCGCTGAGCCAGTTACAGTAGGCCGCGGCATGATACCAAGACACTTGATTCATTGGGCCTCTCGGATCGGGACTGTACCGGTCGTTGCGGGCATGATCGACCCCGGGGTTCGCCTTGACGAACTCTTGATATTGCTCGACGGTCACCTCCTTGGTAGCGATGGCAAAGCGGTGGGCGATGACCCGGCGAGCGGGCGTTTCGTTGTAAGACCGATCCGGCTCATCCTCGGGTGAGCCCATGCGGAACTCGACCGGGCCCTCGATTTTGACGAAGGTCTGTCGCCGGCTATTGACGAACCAGCGCCGCTGCCCCGGATCCTTGAGCCGGCTCAGCTCGGCATCGGCGGCCTCGAGCGCGTCGTCTTGCTTCCACTGGCGCAGGACCCATTCGGCTGAGCCGTGCATGCCGGCGTCGGGGTCGTTGCGATAGAGGTCGAGCAGCTTGGGGATCAGGGGCTGGCGGTCACCGGGGGAGAAGGTATCGGCCCCGTAGGTTCCCAGGGCCAGGATCAGGGCGCGACGGACTGAGGTCTCGGGGTGGAAGAGGATGGAATCCATCTTTGCGGTGGCGGGTGACGGGTGACGGGTGGCGGGTGAAGACAGCCGATCGAGCTCGGCCACCATCGCCTTCGGGTCGGCTCCCAGGGGGTTCAGCCAGTTGACGATGAAGCTCCGCAGCCGGGGATCTGCGCTGTGCCGCAACAAGGGCCAGATCAGATCGGCATCGCCCATCCGGACCAAGGCGATGGCCGCCCGCGCCTGCCGCTCGGCCAGCCGGTCCTTGGCCTCTTCCGATCCCCTTCGTTCACGCTCGCCGAGCTCTGGGCGATCTCCGCCTGGAGCACCGGCCGCACCCCGGCCGCCTGCTGCTGGGCGACCGGAAAGAGGCTGGCATACGCCGTCGGGCCGGCGTCCATGAGCAGGTCAGCCAGCAGACGGGGATCGTCGCTGGCGTAGTCGATCAGGATGGTGGCGGCAAAGGTTCGTTCACTCTCGAATCGGCCGGCGTCCCGGAAGACACGCGCCAGGGGAGTCAGCAGAGCCTTCCGGATCGGTCGCAGGGTATCGGTCAGCGTCGCGTAATCACCGGGATTCTTGATCGCGGCTGTGAGGAATTGGTCGGTGATGAACGAAGAGACGCTGTCCCAGCGGTTTTTAGTCTGGGCGGAATCGGCGTTGGCCAGGGCACAAGCCGCGCGGAAGCGTGGCTCCTTGTCGGCTTTGGCATCGTCGAGCAAGGGCCATAACCGCTCTTCGATTGCCGGATCGTGCTTCCGCAGGATGCCCCAGATCACCGGGAGCTCGGCTGGTGAAGACCCGAGCAGGCGGTCGTACAGGTAGCCGGCCTCCCTTCGGTCGCCGGGCCACAAGGCGAGGCGGGCCAGGCTGGCTCGGAGATGCTGATCGCGGTCATTCTCCGTGCTCGCCAGCAATCCCGCCAGGGGACGGCCCGCCCACCGGCGATAGGTCCGGAGCTGTTCGATCCGGGCCGGGACATCCCGGAGATTGGCGGTCCTCAGCGAGTCGATCCGATGCGCCGCTTGCAGCGATCCATAGCCCTCGAGGGAGGCCCAGCTCACCAGGGCGATCAGGATCGCCAGGCCCAGGCCCCGCAAGCCGTGCACCCGCCCGGCCCGCCGCATCATCCGGCACTGCGACTCACTCCAATCTTTGTGACGAGTCAGCAGCCCGATGTTGGCCGACTCCAGCACCGAGGGCAGGTGCCGGTTCTCCGGCTTGTGGTTCCAGAGGGCGGCGCGTTCCGCCAGCCGCAGCTCGGCCCGGCCGCGACGGGTCTCGCGCTGCTTGCGGGTCAGCCAGTCACGGAGCGAGTGAACCAGGTAGTCGTGGGTCAGTTGATAGTAGCGTGTGGCGTGTGGTGTGTGGCGGGTGGCGGGAAAGGACGAGGCGGCTTCCTTGTCTTCACCCGCCACCCGTCACCCGTCACCCGCCACCCCCTCCGGGTCTATTGTTCCGAAATTCGGTTGTGCCCTATCCGTAATGCTGGCCGCGACTTGGGTTCGGCGAATTCGGCATTTCATATAGTCTAACACGCCGGCGCCCGGCTCATCTCGTTTTTCTCGGCATTTTGGCGGTTCGTCTCGGCCAATTTTGTTATACTATGTGACTAATTCCGGCGACTTATTTCACATACTCTAACAGAGGACCGACATGACCGCCGATCGGCATCAAAAGGTGATCGCCTGGATGAAGACGCGAAAGGTCGCCACCATGAAGGCGCTTCGCCATCAGTTTCAGATTTCGCACATGACTGTCTTTCGAATCTTGAGCGAATACGGCTACCACACCAGCTACAACCGCAATGCGGCGTTCTACGCATTACGCGACGTGCCCCAGTTTGATCCGGCAGGCTTCTGGGCCTATCGCGGAATCCGCTTCTCCCGCCACGGGAGCCTCAGCGACACCATGGTCGCACTGGTGGAAAACGCCACAGCGGGGCAGACGGTGCGGGAGCTGGAAGAACGCCTGCAAACCAGAGCCGCCAACCTTCTCTGTCGCCTGGTGCGCGACAGACGGCTGACCCAGCGGAGTCTCCAGGGACGGCTGGTCGTCTACCTGGCGAGCGATCCGAGACAAGCCGAAGAGCAGTTTCAACTCCGCCAACAGCTTCTCACGCAACTGCCTGCCCCACAGCAGAGCTTGCCCGAAGGATGCTCAACCACCGAGGTCATCGAAATCCTCCGCGCCCTGGTGCTCTCCCCCAAGGCAAGCCCAGAAGCGCTCGCGCGACAACTGACGGCGCGGGGTCTGCACATCACCCCCGGCCAGGTCAGCCAAGTGACGGCGCATTACGCACTCAAAAAAAAACGACGCCGCTAGACTTCGTCCAGCTCATCGGCCAACTTGTTCAAACCTCGACCGAGGAACTTCAGCGAGCGCTGGCCTTGCCCCAGCAGACGACCTTGAACTTCGACGTCGCCCACGAAGCACGAATTGGCGTCGGCGCCGCGGCGGGCCACGTGCTGAAGACGTCGTGCCGCACCGTGGTCAGCCTCGAACTCGGGTGTTTTCAGGCGCGTGAAATCGTGCGCCACCAGGAGGGCCAGCCAGTGCATCATTCGACTCAGTTGGCCGGGCTTGTGCCGCCGGGAGCACGTTATGGGTTCGACCTGATCGCCCACGTGGCCGTCGAGAGTTTTCTGCGCGGCCACAGCCTGCAGGACATTCGCAGGGATCTGGCGAGCCGTCCCAACCCGCTGAAGGTCCCCTTGAGCACGCTCTGGGAACTGCAGCGGAAGTTCCTGTTCTACCTTGGTCATCTGCACCAGCAGGCCGCGGTCTCGATCCGGAAGTACCTCGCCGGCCAAGGCGAGACGACTTGGTTGCTTGACGGCACCGTCGAACCGGGCACTCCGGTGTTCCTGGGGATTGAAGATGCGGCCTCCGGCTTGCTGTTGGGCGGCTGGAAGGTGCCCAGCGAAAACGTCGACGATATCGCTTCCTGCTTGAACGAGGCGGTTCAGTGCTACGGACAACCCGCGCACCTGCTCCATGATTTGAGCGCCGCGATGAGTGGCGCATGCGACCAGGCGTTGCCCGACGTGCCGCACTTCGTTTGCCACTATCACCTGTGTCGCGACGTCGGCGAGGACCTCTATGACCGACCCCAATCGGCACTGAATCAGCGACTCCGGTCCTTGAAGCTGCAGCGCGTTTACATGAACAACGCAAGGGCCAAACCCAATTGCTGCGCGCTTCAACCAACCCTCAAGCACAGTTCGTGCTCTCCGAGTTATTGAACGGCCGACCCGTTCAAGTCTCCTTCAGCGAGACGCTGGGCCGTGAAGTCCTGCTGGCGTTGCACTACTGGATTCTGGACTACCACAGCGATGGGCGCCGACGCGGTTTTCCCTTCGATCCTTACACGCTGTATTTGCATCGCCGCGTGGTCAGAGCGAGCGATGCCGTTGACCGCCTGCTGAGCAACGACTCGCTGGCACGACAGGCCCCGATCGTGTTAGTCAACTTCCAGAAGCTGCTGCGGGAATATCGCAGCGATGCCCAGATCAAGGCGGCGGCAGAGTTGTACGAGCGAGCATTCAAGATGTTCGATCGGCTGCGGCGGGCGTTGCGACTGACACCGGAGGACATGGACCAGTTGCGGCAACTCCACGAATTGCCCGGCGGCGAGCAACCAGAGATCAAGACGGCCCTGGATCGGTTGCGGCAAGAGTTACGGCGGCAGAGCGCGGATGAATGCGATGTCGACGGAGGGCTCGCCGAGATCGTTCTCAAGCACCTCGACAAGTACTGGACCCACTTGATGCCGGAGACACCGCCGGCTGACGGAGCAAGTTGGAAGCGGACGACCAACCAATTGGAGCGGCATTGGGGTGGTATGAAACGGGTCCGTCGCCGGGGTCATGGGCGTGGCAAGCTGGTTCGCGACTTCCTCTCGTTACCGGAGGAGTACTTACTCATCCCAAACCTTGAGAACCCGGTGTGGGTAGAGCTGGTCTTGGGCGGTAGCCTGGCATCGCTGCCAGCTCGGCTTGCCGAGGCGAGCCGCGAAGCGGGCAGCTACGCCGCGTGGAGTAAGCGCCGTCGTCCGTGCCTCGTAGGCCAACTGCCCCGTCGCCTGCTCCGTCACGACAAGTTCATCGACCACCTCATCAAGGCCTGCCACGAGCACTGCAACACCAAGCCCCAAGACGCCGCGTGACCGCGCGACCACCTAGCGAAGCAACCGAACTTCGGAACAATAGCCTCCGGGTCGGTGGGCGTGATCAGTCGCAGCTCCGGGTCGAGGATGTGGATCAGGTCATCAAAATCCCTGGGGCGGCTGGCATAACCGGAGGCTTCGAGCAATTCCTGGCGTCGGACCTCATCTGCCCCTTGATGTCGGTACCGGTCCCGGGAAGCAGAGCTTTCAGCACCGCCTGGGCCGCTTGCTGGTGCAGCCGGTGCTGGGGGCTGCGGCTGCCGCGCTGAAGGTCTCCTCAAGGAAAGTCACACCCACCCCTTCCGTGCCGCCGACCGCCCGCAACATCGCAGGGACCCAGGGCTTCCCTTTAACCATCTCGGCAAACAGCGCCAGCCGCACCGAGATCACCTTGCCGTCCTGGACGAGGCCGGCAATGGCCTGGTCCAGGAACCGCGCTGGTCGGCGGTGAGGTCGGACGAGCGCTCTGGTAGGATCTTGTAGGCGCGGCCGAACGCCGCGAGAACCCGACGCGCGTGCAACGGGTCGAAGAGGTCCACGGCGGCCGAGTTCTCGGCTTCGACCAGGCGGATCTCCAGCTCGCGCATGAACCAGGTCGCGGCCATCCAGAAATCGTCCCGGACCATCACGATCGCCTGAAGGTGTTCACCGTCACAATGCCGCAAGGCGGCGACCAGCTCGGTGTTCTCCTGGCCCCGGCGGGCGAAGAGCCACTGCTCGAACTGGTCCAGCACCAGCAGCACTTTCTGGCCCGGGTGGAACGTCCGCCCCCGCCGCAGCGCGGCCAGGGAATCGACCAGGCCCAACCCGGGGCTCAGCTCCGGACAGGCCTTGCGCACGCCCCGAAGCAGCCGGGCCTCGGTCTCCCCCGCGGTCGCCTCGATGTAGACCACCAGCACCTCTTTGCTCAGCCGGGGGAGCAGCCCCGCCTTGACCAGCGACGACTTGCCGCAACCCGAGGGGCCATAGATCAGCCCGACGCGGAAAGTCGTGTCGGCGTCGGTCGCCTCGATCCGGGTCTTCCAGAACCGGAGGTTTTCGGGCAGGCCGTCTCGGTCGCGCGGGCCGGGCAGGAGCTCGAGAAAGAAGTGGGCGTCGTGCTGGTCGAACGACCGCAGTGCCTTGGGGATGATCTTGACCGGCTCATCCGAGGTCGCCTCTTGAGTCGAGCCACGCACCGGGCCGACCGTGCTCGCGGCCGGCGCGGATGACCCGGCCGCGGCCTCGGTCCCAAGGAAGTGCCGCAGGTCCTCGGCCAGGTCTTGCGCCGTGCTGTATCGCTCCGACGCCCGCTTAGCCAGCGCCTTCTGACAGATCCATTCCAACTTTCGGGGGATCGTGTCGTCGATCTGCCGGGGTGGACGGGGTTCGACGGTGGTGACCTGATTCATGACGTCGGAATGCGAGTCGCCCCGAAAGGGACGACGCCCCGTGAGCAGCTCGTAGAAGACCACGCCCAGACTGAAGATGTCCGAGCGGCCATCGACCCGGTGCCCCTCGCCTCGGGCCTGCTCGGGACTCATGTAGGCCGGTGTCCCCGCCAGCCGGGCTTCCTTGCCGAAGTCCTCATCCCGCAGCGCCAGCCCGAAGTCGGCCACGACCGGCCTGTCGGCCGAGTCGAGCAAGATATTGGCGGGCTTGATGTCGCGATGGACCAGGTCCCGTGTATGGGCGTGGTGCAGCGCCTCGGCGACGGTCGCCACCAGCTCGGCCGATTCCCGAGACGACATCCGGCCCTGATCCAGCCGCTCCGCCAGGTTGGTTCCCTCGATGTACTTGGAGACCACGTAGCACAGACCGTCGTCGGTCCGGCCCGCGTCATAGACCGGAACGATGTTGGGGTGGTCGAGCTGGGCGAGGATCTGGGCCTCGGCCAGGTAGGCCGCGACGTTCTCGGGGCCGGCGACCCGCTCGGGGTTGGGTACCTTGATCGCCACCGCCCGGCGGAGGTCGTCATCCTGGGCCAGGTAGACCGTCCCAAACCCGCCTCGACCCAGCAGGCGGATCACCCGATAGCGGCCGATGGTCGCGGAAACATCGGCCGCGGAGAGACTGCGTGGTGCACCGACGGTCACGTCAGCCGACGTATTCGTGAACTTCTCGCTCGCATCGTGTGAGTCGAAATCGGGGCGATCGACGGCGGGCTGGGCCAGGAAATCCTTGGCTTGCGGATGGGCGTCCAGCAGCCGTTCCACCCGGAGCCGCAGCGCGGCGTCGGAGCCGCAGGCCTGTTCCAGATAATCCGCCCGCTCCACCGCCGTTTTCTTCTCAAGCGCGGCAGAAAAAATCGATTCGACCTGCGACGGAGTAAACGGCGAGCCTTTGGCGTCGGAGCAGGTTTTTCGCCTCATCCGAGGAGCTACGCGAGCCCTCAACGGGCTGTATCGAGCCTTTCGTCTCGGACCGATTCTTTGTCTCGTCCATCGTTCGATCCTTCACACCGACCGGTCTCATACTTGTCAGAGTCTGTTCCGGAAGGGCGAGCGGGGGGGGGTAGTCCTCTTGGGGTTAGGGGCAATACCGTTGGAATAGGCCCGAGTCACGATCTCTAACCTCTGTGTCGCGCAGCCAGTAGAACGGAATTCATTCCGCAAGAGCAACAGTGGCTCAAGCGACACGGCATGACCCCGGACGAGTTTCATCCCTCAGTCACGGCAGTCCCAGAGCCGCTTTCAGACAGGCGTCAGCCTGAGTCATCGCTGACGCCGGGAGGCTGCCGATGACGCGGATGATCCGCGCTTGATCGAGGGTCGCCAGGTGCTCACACTTGACCGCGGAGGTGTGGATGAGCCCGGACTGCCTGCCCTCCGGGGTTGCGATGTCGATGAGGAACTGCGTGGGCTCTTTCGTTGCTCGGTGCGTCGTCGTCGTGATGATGGCGACGATTGTATTCAGCAAGCGGTTGTTGTTGTGATCGCTCTGAACGACCAACGCAGGGCGGACTTTCCCTCCGGCCCCAGACGTGAAGCCTACCGGTACAAGCACGACATCTCCCCGCTTCACGGTCATGGTTTCGGCCGGTGAGCATCGTAGTCGTTGTAGACGTCCATTTCTGGGTCATCCCACCCGGCCCTGCCGAAGCTTTCCGCGACGAGGGGATCCAGCTCGCGAGGATGGAACTCCGCTTCCTCTTCCTCGAAGAGGGCCTTCACCTGCTCGTACTGGTCAGCCCGCATGATCACATAGTGCGCATTCGTCACGGCATCAACAAGGTGAACGGGAGTGCCGCCTGCCTGTTCGAGGGCCTGCCGGAGGTTGTCGGAGAGGGTCGTCGTCATGAGGTCTCCAAGCGGAGTGAATCGATAAGCTGAGTTTAGCAAGATCGACGGTCCACGTGAAGTCTGGACGCATTTCGCGCTTGTAGAACGGAATTCATTCCCTTTCGTCCCCCGGCGGTCACATTTCTCGCGCGAACCAACCAAAACGCAGAAACGGAATGAATTCCGTTCTACGATGCGACGGCGTGGGCATGGGCGCGGGCGAAGACCGAGCTGGTCTAGCTCCGCTTCTTCGCCGGTCTGACCGTTCCCGAAATCGCCCAGATGCTCAAGATCTCGCTGGCAACCGCCGAGCGCCATTGGACTTACGTCCGCACCTGGCGCTTTGCCGAGCTCACAGACCGCGGCAATTCCAAGAAATTTTGAGAATTATCTCAAAAGGAGTGAGGGGTTTCGCGCGCGTTTGTCGCATTGACGACAGCAAAATAAACGCGCTGTCTTGAGCCATCGGTGTCCGAGGCCTCGAGACAACCCCAAGGTCGCTGAAGGCCGACTCTGTCGGTGTCGTCCCGTGTGTCCCGTGTCCCCCGTCGCCGGGCATCGTCCCGGCCGCGTAATGATCGTTCCATGCGCCGCGGCCGAGCCCTGTCGGTCGATCCGTCCGTCGATCCCGGCGCCGCAGTCTCCTCGTTCGACTCTCACCGGGGATCTCCATCCAGGAGTCAGTTTCATGCAACTTCAAATGCGAATGACGCCCATACGAGGTGCGGATCGGGGGAATTCATGACAACAGCCGTTTCTCCGGCCGAACCGACTCTGGACCTCGAACCGCCCAAGACCGAAGACCCGGCAGCCGCTGCGGGCGGTGCACACGCCGAACTTCCCGTCGCTTTTGCGGCAGCTCGGCGCGTCACTTCTGGTGACCACCTACCAGGCCGGCAAGCTGGTGATGGTCCGCGATGAGGGGGACCATCTCAACACCCACTTCCGCGGCTTCCAGGCGCCGATGGGCATGGCCTTGTCCGGCGACCGGCTGGCCGTCGGCACCAAGATCCAGGTCTGGGAATTCGTCGACGTCCCGGCCGTGACCGCCAAGCTCGGAACCGCCCGGGCGGCACGACGGCCTGCTTCCTGCCCCGCTCGTGCCACGTCACGGGCAATATCCAGATCCACGAGATGGCCTGGGGCGCCGGCAACGAGCTCTGGGTCGTCAACACCCGGTTCTCGTGCCTCTGCACGCTCGACGGCTCGGCCAGCTTCGCGCCGCGGTGGCGGCCGCCGTTTGTCAGTGCGCTCGAGCCCACCGACCGCTGCCATCTGAACGGCCTGGGGATGGTGGACGGCCGCCCGCGGTACGTCGACGGCGCTGGGCGAGACCGACGAGCCGGCCGGCTGGCGCGAGAACAAGGCCAGGGGCGGCATCGTGATGGACGTGGACTCGGGCGAGGTGATCACCCGCGGTCTGTCGATGCCCCACTCGCCGCGCTGGTACGCCGGCCGGCTCTGGGTCTGCGAGTCGGGTGCGGGGACGTTCGGGTACATCGAGCCGAACACCGGCAAGTACGTGGCCATCGCCGAGGTGCCGGGCTTCACCCGCGGGGTCGACTTTGCTGGCAACCTCGCCTTCGTCGGCCTGTCGCAGGTGCGCGAGAGCGCCGTGTTCAGCGGCATCGCGATCACCGAGCGGCTCACCGAGGAAGAGCGGACCTGCGGCGTCTGCGTGATCGACCTGCGGAGTGGCCAGGTGATCGCGCTCTTGCGGTTCGAGACCGCCGTGCAGGAGGTCTTCGCCGTGACGGTGCTGCCGGGCCGGCGGTACCCGGAGCTGATCAACGACGACGAGAAATTGCTGGAGAACTCATTCGTGGTGCCCGATGCGGCGCTGGCCGATGTATCGCCAGCGCTGCGGGCGGCATCCGTGAATGGGCGTGAGCCAACATCAATGAATTCGTAGGGTGGGTGAAACCCACCGATTCCATACAGCGACCAAAGAAAAGGAGCCGGAATCGTGAGCGGGCACGTCACCGGGGGACATCACTTAGAGTCTGTTCCGGAAGGGCGAGCGGGGGGCGTCAGCCCCATACCGGTCAACTTAAGAAGGAACTTCTTTGGTATAATGGACTTAGTCGGTACAACCGGTACCAAAGGAGGTTTCCATGACTATCACCTTAGACAATCTCGCCGATAGCTTGCAAACCCTGTTCACCACCACGGCCGACCAGGCCGCCAAGGACTCGGGCATGATCCAGCGCCGGCGCACGATCACCGGCGCCGGTTTTGTTCAGACCTTGGTCTTCGGCTGGCTCGACGACCCCAAGGCCACCCTTGACGATCTGGGGGACGAGCCAGGGCCAGCGCGCCACTTTAGGTAATCCTGGTAATTTATAACGCCTTGCGCTATACGTGTATCTTTTGTACCATTCTCTGTGCTGTTTCATTTTGAGGCACCGCACGGAGAGTGAACGATGGCGGATATTCATCGGATCGGTTTGGACGAGGTGGCGCGGCACTTTGACGAGTTGGAAGATCCTCGTTCCACCGTCAATCGGCTGCATCCTCTGGTCAGTGTCGTTGTCATCGCCCTGATGGCGGTGTTGGCCGGTGCCGACGGGCCGACCGCGATTGCCAAGTGGGCGGCCTTGAAAGAAGAGTTCCTCTTGGAGCAGGGCCAGCGCACATTTTAGGTAATCCTGGTAATTTATAACGCCTTGCGCTATACGTGTATCTTTTGTACCATTCTCTGTGTCGTTCGTTTTGAAGCAGCCCACGGAGAGTGAACGATGGCGGAGATTCGGCGGATCGGTTTGGACGAGGTCACACGGCACTTTGAGGAATTGGAGGATCCGCGTTCCACCGTCAATCGGCAACATCCCTGGTGAGTGTCGTCGTCATCGCCCTGATGGCGGTGTTGGCCGGCGCCGACGGGCCGACCGCGATTGCCAAGTGGGCGGCCTTGAAAGCAGAGTTCCTCGTCGCGGCGCTCGACTTGCCCAACGGCGTTCCGTGCAAAGACGTCTTTCGGCGGGTGTTGATGGCTCCTGAAGCCCGCCGCCTTTCAAGCCTGCTTCGTCACGTGGTTGCAGTCGTTGCGTGCAACGGCCGCCAAGGCCACCGGCACTGAGCAACCGATCTTCGCGGTGGACGGCAAGACGTTCCGGCGCAGCCATGATCGCAAAAAAGGCTTGGGAGCTTTGCATTCGGTCAGCGTCTGGGCCAGCGAATTCGGTCTGTCGTTGGGCCAGGTCGCTTGTGCCGAGAAATCGAACGAAATCACCGCGATTCCCGAGGTGTTGCGGCTGGTGGACATCGAAGGCGCGATCATCACCATCGATGCGATGGGGACACAAAAAGCCATTGCGGCGGAGATCATCGACGGCGAGGCGGACTATGTGTTGGCGTTGAAGGGTAACCAAGAGACGTTGCATCAGGCGTCATCGATTATATCGACAAGCAGATCGAAGAGAACTTTGCCCAGGCTCATCAGCACATGACGACGAGGAAGGGGCATGGACGTCAAGAAAAACGAACCTACGTTCAACTGCCGGTCCCGAGAGCCTGCATGGATTGAAACTGTGGAAAGGGATGAAGACGATCGGCGTGGCGACGTCGGTATGCATTCGAGACGGCAAAGAGACCGACGAAACGCGTTATTACATCAGCAGTTTGGACGTGGGCGTGAAACGATTCGCCCATGCCGTCCGCAGTCATTGGGGTATTGAAAACAGCTGTCATTGGTGTTTGGACATCACCTACCGCGAGGACGAATCGCGGATACGGCACGAGCAGATGCGGGAGAACATTGCGTGGCTGAACCGGTTCACGTTATCGTTGTTCAAGCAGCATCCCGGCCGAGACAGCATCGCCATGAAACGCCGCAGTTGCGGTTGGGACGAAAACTTCATGTTGGAAGTACTAACTGGAGCAACACTTTAGTTGCGCTGGCCCTGCCTCTTGGAGGTGCTCGACTTGCCCAACGGGATCCCGCGCAAAGACGTTTTTCGTCGTGTCTTGATGCTCATCAAGCCAAACGCCTTTCAAGCCTGTTTTGCGAACTGGCTGCAATCGTTACGTGCAACGGCCGCGGAGAAGACTGGCGTGACACAACCGATCTTGGCGGTCGATGGCAAGACCGCGAGGCGGAGCCACGATCGCGGCAAGGGCTTGGGCGCTTTGCATTCGGTCAGCGTCTGGGCCAGCGAATTCGGACTGTCGTTGGGGCAAGTGGCTTGCGCCGAGAAATCGAACGAAATCACGGCGATTCCCGAGGTGTTGAGGCTGGTGGACATCAAAGGCGCGATCATCACGATCGATGCCATGGGGACACAAAAAGCGATCGCCGAGACGATCATCGATGGCGAAGCGGATTATGTTTTGGCATTGAAAGGAAACCATGAGACGTTGCATCAGGAGGTGATCGATCATATCGACGAGCAGCTGGACAGAGACCTATCAAAAGTTCAAGAGTTATATGACGATTGAAGAGGGTCATGGACGTGAAGAAATACGAACGTACCTTCAGCTGCCGGCTACCGAAGACCTACAGGGGTTGAAACTGTGGAAAGGGATGAAGACGATTGGGATCGTGACGTCGTAGTGCATTCGAGACGGCAAAGAGACAATGGAAATGCGTTATTACATTAGCAGTCTTACGGTGGGGGTGAAACGATTCGCTCATGCCGTTCGCAGTCATTGGGGGATTGAAAATAGTTGTCATTGGAGTTTGGATATCACCTACCGGGAGGACGAATCGCGGATACGGAATGAACATATGCGGGAGAACATGGCGTGGCTGAAGCGACTCACGTTATCATTGCTGAAGCAACATCCCGGCAGAGACAGCATCGCGATGAAACGTCGCAGTTGCGGGTGGGGCGAAAACTTCATGTTGGAAGTACTAACTGTGGCGGAACAACTTTAGTGTGCGCTGGCCCTGGGGGACGAGCTGCGGTGTCTCCCAAGCAGGGTCTCGATGAACGTTTCGACACCCGCGCCGCCGATTGCCTCTGGCGGGTCGTGACCACGGCGATGCAGCAACTGTTGGCCGCCAGCCCCGAGACCATCCCCCTGTTGCGGCGGTTTTCCGGCGTCGTGATCGATGACTGCACCAGCCTGGGTATGCCGGCGGAACTGGCCCAGCAGTTCCCTGGCTGCGGCGGTTCCGACCCGAGGCCGGCCAAGCCGGTTTGAAACTGCTGGTCCGGTTCGAGGCCACCACCGGCCAATTCCAGGCGATGGAACGGGGCGCGGCGCGGGATTCGGAACGCACTCTGGTCCGGCGTTTGCCGCGGTATCCGGGGCAGCTTGCACCTGGCCGATCTGGGCTTCTTTGACTACGACGAGCTGGCCAAGATCACGCAGCAGGGGGGCTGTTGGATTAGCCGAGTGCCGGCGATGCTGGACAAAGAAACCGACGATGGCACCATCGAGGGTTTGACCGATTGGCTCCAACGGGAACGAATCGACCGGATTGACCAACCGGTCCGCCTGGGGATGCGGAAGCATCTGGACTGCCGACTGGTCGCCATGCGGTTGCCCTGCAAGGTCGCCCAACAGCGGCTGCGGGGGCTGAAGAAGAACCTGAAGAAGAAAGGCCGGACGCCCAGCGACCGCCAGCGGGTGCTGTGCCAGTGGTTGGTGCTGATCACCGACCTGGCAGCGGATCGATTTAGCCTTGAAGAGATTTTCATCCTTTACCGAGTTCGCTGGCAGATCGAGCTCCTGTTCAAGCGGTGGAAGAGCCTGGCGGGCTTGGGGCAATCGCGTGGCCATCGGGGGTATCGGGTCCTGTGTGAAACCTATGCGAAACTGGTGGGCTGCCTGGTGCAGCACTGGGGGACGCTGTACGGGGGCCGGCTGAGTGGGATCAGCGTGTACCAGCGTGCCAAGCAGGTCCATGGATTCGCCACCAAGATCGCCGCGGTGTTAGACTGACCCGGCGGCGTTGTTGCGGGCGGTCGGGCAATTGGCAGCCCGGCTGCGGCGGATGCCCAGCCAGGCCAAGAGCCGCCGACGCCCAAGTACGCGCGAATTGTTGTTCGGAGCAAGACTTACGACCTAAATTGACCGGTATGGGGGCGTCAGCCCCCTGTCCGCGATCAGCGGTCGTCGACGAGGGGCGAGCGGGTGCGTCTGGGACAGGGGGCTGACGCCCCCCGCTCGCCGCGAATTCTGGGACAGGGGGCTCACGCCGCCCGCTCGCCCGGAAGCATGCACGCGGCCAGCCCGGCGCATCGCGGTCGGCTCGACCTTCGTAGAACCGAATTCATTCCGTTGCCTTTTGAACCCGTAGAACCGAATTCTTTCCGTTCCATTTTCCTTTTCCATCCGTGAGTCACCGGAATCTGTTCATCACCAAAGGAGATGCACCACCATGCGTACCAGTTTAGCAAGAGACCAGCGATCAGGCGGACGAGGAACGGTCGAGGCCCGGCAGCGGCTGCGGCAACAGAAACGGTGGCGGCTGCGGCCGAACTTGATGGTGCTGGAGGAACGCACACTCCTTTCCACGTTCACCGTGACCAACACCGCCGACAGTGGCACCGGCTCATTGCGCTGAGATCGGCCTGGCGAATGCGGCCGGGGGCACAAACACGATCGCGTTCAACACCGCTACCATTGCGGGCGAGACGAATTTCAGCACACCGCAGAGGATCACCCTGACCAGCGGCCAGCTCGAGCTGAGCAATGGGACTGTGCAGATCACGGGCCCGACGGCGGGCGTGACGGTCAGCGGCAATAACGCCACCCGGGTCTTCCAGGTCGACGCGGGCGTGACCGCGTCGATCCAGAACCTGACCATCACGCAGGGCCGCGCTTCTGGGTTCGACACCGGCATGCCCGACGTTCCTTATGCCCCAGATTCAATAGAAAACACGGCAATACACATCCTTTGGTACGAGGGCGGCGGCATTTTAAACCGGGGCAATCTCACGGCCTCAAACGTTATCTTTAGCCTAAACAATTCACAAGGTAACTTCGGTGCGTCTGGCGGCCACATTGTAATTCTAAGCCCGGACGGCTCTGATGGCGAGTCCCCCTACAGTCAGAACGGTGGAATTGGTGGCGATGCCTTTGGCGGTGCGGTCTTTGGCTCCGGCGGCACGATGGCGTTCCAGAATTGCAACTTCGCTTCCAACCTCGCCAATGGCGGCCCTGGCGGCCCTGGCATCTTCGGGGGCGTCGACGACCAAGGCGTTCCCTGGCCGGCTTCCAGCGGTGGTGACGGTGGGGGTGCCGAAGGGGGCGGTATCTTCTGCCTTGGCAGTTCCCTGACCATCAGCAACAGCAACTTTGTCGGCGACGCGGCCCATGGCGCGGGGGGCGGTTCCGGCGGCAGCGCCGTAACTGTCCAACATCCCGGGCTGTCCGCAATCTGGCCTTTCCGAGGCTACGCCGGCAGCGGCGCTGACGGTGAGGGTGGCGCGGGGGCGGTATCTACTGCCTTGGCGGCTCCCTCACCATCAGCAACACCACCTTCAACGGCTGCAACGCATGGGGCGGTTCCGGCGGCAGCGACGGCGCTGATACGAGTCAATTTAGAAGTGTCAGTAAAGCTACCTGCGGCGATGGAGCCTCAGGCGAGGGTGGCGCGTTGTACATTGGCTGTGCGGCCATTGTTCAGGCCTGCACCTTCACCTCGAACGACGCCGACGGTGGCAGCCGCGGCTTGCCCGGCTATGAAGAGCCCAATGCCCCCGGTAGTAACGGCGATGGCTTTGGGGGTGCGATATTTGTAGCCGGCGCGTCCACGATCACTAATTCGACCCTATCCGGCGACCAGACCAATGGCGGCACTCGCGCCGGTGCCGGCATCTACTCCGCTAGTCATACCCTTACGATCAGCGACTGCACGATCGCAAACGAGTCGGCTAATTTTGGCTTTGGCGCAGGTATCGACGCGTTCTACAAACCGACCGTGAATAACACCATCCTGGCCAACAACATTGGCGGCGACCTCAATGGCTCCGGTATCCAAGGCCAGTACAATCTGATAGACGACTCTACATATCTAAATGATGCTAATTTGACCAACACGATCAACGCGGACCCATTGCTCGGTGCCCTGGCGAACAACGGCGGACCAACCCAGACCATGGCCCGGCTCGCCGGCAGCCCCGCGATCGCCGCGGGTAGTCTGGCGCTCGTTCCTTCCGGCGCTACCACCGACCAGCGCGGGTACGTCCGAACCTTCAACAATGCGGTGGACATCGGCGCCTATCGAACTGCCACCGTGTTGACGTCGATCGCGGTCACCCCCAACAACAGTTCCAATCCGAAGCTGGCCGCGGGCGTCTCGGCGCCGTTCACCGCCACGGGCACCTATGCCGGCGGCATCATTGTGAATATCACGAATTCGGTGACCTGGGCGTCGGCGACGCCGGCGGTGGCGACGATCGGCGGCACGGGTCTGGCCACGGCCCTGGCCCCCGGGACGAGCGTGATCACCGCGTCGCTGGCCGGTGTCACGAGCGCCGGCGTCACCTTGACGGTGCTTGCCCCCAGCTTCGTGGTCAACACGATCCTGGACCTCTCCGGCTTCTATACCGGCGTGACCAGCCTTCGCCAGGCGATCGCGGAGGCCAGCGCCGTCGCGAGCGGCCAGGCGGTCACGTTCGACCCGACCGTCTTCGCCACCGCCCAGACGATCACGCTCACGGCCGGCCCGCTCACGCCGAGCAACACGTCCGGGAAGCTGACCATTACGGGCCCCGCCAGCCCCGCCGCGAGAGTGTCGATCAGCGGCAACAGCACGAGCCGGGTCTTCCAGATGGCGGCTTCCGGGATGAGCGTCGAATGGGACAATCTGACCATCACCGCGGGCCTGGCCCAGGACAACGGAGTCGCGGGGGCCGCGGCCGGATCGACAGCCGCTCTCGGGGGCGCCATCGTCAACAACGGCGGCAATCTCAACTTCAGCAACGGCAACAATCTCACCTTCAACAATGTCACCTTCACGAGCGACCGTGCAATGGGCGGCGCCGGTCAAGCCGCCATGGGAGGCGCCGTCTACACGGCCGGCGGGACGGTCAGTTTCATCAATTGCACATTCACCTCGGACACGGCCCAGGGCGGCGAGTGGCGCAGGCGCCGAGGGAGGCGCCGTTTACTCAAGCCGTGCGAATAATATCAGCTTCACCGGTTGCACCTTCACCTCGAACACAGCCCAGGGCGGCAGTGGCGCGACGGCCATGGGAGGTGCGGAGTACACGACCACCTCGAATGCCAACTTCACCGGTTGCACATTCACCTCGAACACGGCCCAGGGAGGCCAGGGCGGCGCCGGCGCCGCCAATACGGCCGCCAGCGGCACCGCGGGCAGCGGCGGCGCGGGCGGCAATGGCCTGGGGGGCGCAATGGCTGCGGACTCTGCCTTGACAGAGAGCCTGACCGGTTGCACGTTCACTTCCGACCAGGCGCTGGGTGGCCAAGGCGGCGCCGGGGGCGCCAATACGGGTGCGTCGGGTCAAGCCGGCAGCGGCGGCACCGGCGGCCAGGCCTATGGGGGTGCGCTCCTGGTCAACAACATGACCGTCACCATCATGACGACCACGTTCGGTTCCAGCATCGCGACCGGCGGCACCGGCGGTCGGGGCGGCGACAATACCTCGAGCTCGCTGACCCCCGGCACGGGCGGCACCGGTGGCGCCGGGCAGGGCGGCGGTCTGGCGGTGCTCGGATCCGGCACGGCCAGTGTCCTCGATACCACCTTCAGCCTTGATACGGTGACGGGCGGCACAGGCGGCCAGGGCGGCAATAACAACGCCACCTCCTCTCCAGCCCCGACCATTGCCGGCGGCGGTGGCGGCACAGGCTCTGGGGGTGCGGTGTGGGCAGGCGGCAATTCGGTCACGATCACCAATACGACCCTCTCCGGCGACTCCGCGGCGGCCGGCCCCGGCGGCGCCGGCGGCGCAGCGCCCAATCTGACCCCAGTGGTTGTCGGCGCGCAGGGCAGCTCTGGCGCTGGCGAGGGCGGCGGCCTCCTGCTCTTCGCTGGCACGGCCACGGTCAGCGACAGCACGATCGCGAACGTCAACGCCTCTGCCAATTGGGGCGGAGGGATCGCGATCCTCGCCGGCACCGCGACCATGAATAACACCATCCTGGGCACCAACACCGGCGGCGATATCGTCAACACCGTCGGCACGCTCACGGGCGGCTACAACCTGATCTCGGATACCACCTATGCGATCGCCGGGCTGACCAACACGGTCCACGCGGACCCGCAGCTCGGTGCCCTGGCGAACAACGGCGGGCCAACCCAGACCATGGCCCTGCTCGCGGGCAGCCCCGCCATCGCCGCGGGTAGTTACACGCTCGTTCCCTCCGGCGTCGCCACCGACCAGCGCGCGGCCATCACGTTCACGTGCACGGTCGTTGCAGGATCCACGACCGTACTGACGATTTCCAGCACAGCAGGGTTGGCCCCCGGACAGCCCGTTTCCGTCCCCAGCGACCCTAACCACGTCGCGTATGGAACGATTACCTCCACCGTATTCAGCGGCACACTGTCGACCACATCGGTAGTAGTAACGGCGGTCAGCAGTTTGACCGGGCTGTTTCCCGGGGAGAATGTCACCGGAGTGGGGATCCCGGCCGGAACGTTTATCACGGGCATCTCGGGGGGAGGAACTCATAGCACTCTCGGCGCATTCCGACGGCGGCCGGTGCCGAATCTCTGACCGGGGTTACGGTTACATGGAACTCACCCGCGACCATTGGCGGCACCTACAAGTACGTGGCCATCCCTCCACGCGCCCATGGCACGACCGTCGTGGACATCGGCGCTTACGAATACACCGACCCGCCGACGCCGCTGGACCCGCTGGCCACGTACTATACGGTGACGGACACGAGCAACAGCGCCAGTGACACGGGCTCGTTGCCGTACGCGGTCGCCCAGGCCAACGCCAACGCCAACACGCACGGCAGCGTGATCGAGTTCGACCCCACGGCCTTCGCCACGCTCCAGACCATCGGGCTCTCCAGCACGCTCCAGCTCAGCGAAACGGCCGGGCCGGAGGTGATCGTTGGCCCCGCCGTGGGCGTCGTGATCAGCGGCGACAATACCGTGGGCGTCTTCAAGGTCACCAACACAGGCACGAATGCCACGCTCATGGGCCTGACCATCTCGGGCGGCTCCGCCACGTACGGCGGCGGCCTGGACAACAGCGGCACGGCCACTCTCTACGACGTGATCGTCAGCGGCAACAAGGCCACACAGGATGGCGGCGGCATCTTCACCGAGCCCGGCACCACGACCACGCTGACCCAGGCCGTCGTCACCGGCAACACCGCCGCCACCAGCGGCGGCGGAATCTTTAGCGAAGGCAGCACCACGCTGAACGGCTACAGCACGGTCAGCTACAATTCCGCAACCGGCAATGGCGGCGGCGGCATTTTCAATAAAGACGGCACGACCACGCTGAGTCAATGCACCGTCACCGGCAACACCGCCGGCAAGGGCGGCGGCGGCCTGTGGACCAATACGAGCAACGCCACGACCACGCTGAGCTACTGCACCGTCAGCGGCAACACCGCCGGCCTCATCGTCGTCGGCAGCCTCGCCAACGGCGGCGGTCTGCTCACCTCAAACGGCGCCACCGTCGCGCTCTCCGACTGCACCGTCAGCGGCAACTCCACAACAAACGGCGACGGTGGCGGCCTGCACACGGCCTATAGCAGCTCGGTGACGCTGACCGGCTGCACGATCTACGGCAACTCCGCCAGCCAGTACGGCGGCGGTGTGGACAGCACAACGAGCACCTCCGTGCTGACCGACTGCATCATCACCGGCAACACCGCGAGCGGTGTCGGCGGTGTGTCCATCCAGAACGGCACGGCCACGCTCACGGGCTGCACCATCAGCGGCAATTTCGCCACGGTAGGTCAAGCCGGCGGCCTGTTCACCGGGGGCTCCAATTCCAGCAACACGTCCTACACCACGCTCTCGGATTGCACCATCAGCGGCAACGTCGGCGCGGCCTTCGGCGGCGGCGTCGGCCAGAACGCCTATGGCACCATGATCTTGACCGGCTGCACCATCAGCGGCAACTTCGCCGTGACCGGTGCCGGCGGCGTTGGAAACCTGGGCACGGCCACGCTCACAGACTGCACCATCACCGGCAACTCCACCAATGGCACCGGCGGCGGCGTTCTCACCAGTGACGGCAGCGTCCACTCGACGCCCGCCAGCACCACGCTGACTGACTGCACCGTCAGCGACAACTTTGGCCACGAAAATGGCGGTGGCATTGCCGACTCCGGCCCCGGCAGCTCGACCACCCTGACCGACTGCACCGTCAGCGGTAACACCGCCTCGGGAAACGGCGGCGGCCTGTTCACCAGCAATGGCGGCACGATCACGGTGACCAGCGACCCCTCCTACATCACTGGCAACTCCGCCCTCAACGGCGGCGGCGTGTTCATCACCGGCTCTACGAGCACAGCCTCGCTGACCGGCGCGACCGTCAGCGGAAACTCCGCCAGCATCAACGGCAGCGGCATATACAACAATGGCGGCACGACCACACTTTCTGATAACACGACGGTCAGCGGCAACTCCGCCGGCAACAAAGGCAGCGGCGTATACAGCAATGGCGGCACGACCAACGAGGATTCGACCACGACCGTGAGCGGCAACTCCGCCAACAACGGCGGCGACGGCGTTGTGACCCCGAGCCTTCAGCGCGCTCGCCTCACAGACCATCGTCTACGGCACGCCCCTGATCGAGCTCACCGGCGATATCGGCTCCGGCACGAACTATCCTGTGGGATCGACCGTATCGATCACGCTCAACTCGGTCACCGAGAACGAATTGGTGGATGCCAGCGGCAATTCTCAGCGCTTTGTTCAGCACGGGCAGCCTGGACGTCGGGCGGCCTATACCGTCACCTACGCCTTTGCGGGGAACACGGGATTTAATCCCGCCGTGACCGACACCAGCACGGCCCTGACCGTGATTCCGGCGCCACTGACCGTGACGGCCGACCCCAACCAGTCGATGACCTACGGCGACACGCCGGACCTGACCTTTACCTACACCGGTCTGGTCAACGGCGACTCAAGCGCCAGTTTCACGGGCAGCCTGGGCGGCGCCACGTCGTGGAGCGGGGCCGGCACTGACGCGATCACCCAGGGAGATCTGGCCGCGACCGGCAACTACACGATCGGCACGTTCAACGCCGACACGCTGACGGTCACTCCGGCCCCGCTGACCATCACCGTCATCAGCGTTTCGCGAGTCTATGGCGCGGCCGACCCGGCGCTTGGGGTCTGGTACTCGGGGCTTGTCAACTTTGATTTCCCGAGCGTCCTGGACGGAACTCTTGCCGTCGTCGACGCGGATTCCGCCCCGAGCACCGCGGTGGGCTAGCTACACCGGCGCCATCACAGCCTCGGGCTTGAGCTCGGCCAATTACACCATCTCGTACGTCGCCGGCGACCTGACCGACACGCGGCCCGGCTGACCGTCACGGCCAACAGCGTTTCGCGAGTCTATGGCGCGGCCGACCCGGCGCTCGGGGTCTCGTACTCGGGGTTCGTCAACAGCGAGGACCCGAGCGTCCTGGGCGGCACGCTGGCCGTGGTTGACGCCGACCCCGCCACGAGCACCGCGGTGGGCACCTACACCGGCGCCATCACGGCCACGGGCCTGACCTCAGCCAATTACTTCATCTCGTACGTCGCCGGCGACCTGAGCGTCACGCCGGCTCCGCTGACTGTCACGGCCAGCAGCGTTTCGCGCGTTTATGGCGCGGCCGACCCGGCACTTGGGGTCTCGTACTCGGGCTTCGTCAACAGTGAGGACCCGAGCGTCCTGGGCGGCACTCTGGCCGAGGTTGACGCCGATCCCACCACAAACACCGCGGTGGGCAGCTACACCGGCGCCATCACGGCCTCGGGCCTGACCGCAGCCAACTACACCATCTCATACGTCGCCGGCGACCTGAGCGTCACGCCGGCTCCGCTGAGCGTCACGGCTACGGGTGAGTCGATGACCTACGGCGGCTCGGTGCCGGCCCTGGCCTACACCTACACCGGCCTGGTCAACGGCGAATCCAGCGCCAGCTTCAGCGGCGGCCTGGCGACCACGGCCACGTCGTCGAGCAACGTCGGCAGCTACTCCATCACCGAGGGAGGTTTGGCTGCGACCGGCAACTACACGATCGGCACCTTCAGCTCGGGCACGCTGACGGTCAACGCGGCGAAGCTGATCGTGACGGCCACCAACGAATCGATGACCTACGGCGGCACGGTGCCGGCGCTGGCTTACACCTACACCGGTCTGGTCAACAGCGACACCAGCGCCAGCTTCTCCGGCGGCCTGGCGACCACGGCCACATCGTCGAGCAACGTCGGCAGCTACGCGATCACCGAGGGAACTCTGGCCGCGACCGGCAACTACACGATCGGCACCTTCAACGCGGGCACGCTGACGGTGAACGCGGCCACGTTGACCGTAACGGCCAGCAACGAGTCGATGACCTACGGCGGCACGGTGCCGGCCTTGGCCTACACCTACACCGGCCTGGTCAACGGCAACACCAGCGCCAGCTTCAGCGGCGGCCTGGCGACCACCGCCACGTCGTCGAGCAACGTCGGCAGCTACTCGATCACGCAAGGGAACTCTGGCTGCGACCGGCAACTACACGATCGGCACCTTCAACTCGGGCACGCTCACGGTGAACGCGGCAACGTTGACCGTGACGGCCACCAACGAGTCGATGACCTACGGCGGCACGGTGCCGGCCCTGGCCTACACCTACAGCGGCCTGGTCAACGGCAATACCAGCGCCACATTCAGCGGCGGCCTGGCGACCACGGCCACGTCGTCGAGCAACGTCGGCAGCTACTCGATCACGCGAGGGAATCTGGCTGCGACCGGCAACTACACGATCGGCACGTTCAACTCGGGCACGCTCACGGTGAACGCGGCCACGTTGACCGTGACGGCCACCAACGAGTCGATGACCTACGGCGGCACGGTGCCGGCCCTGGCCTACACCTACACCGGCCTGGTCAACGGCAACACCAGTGCCAGCTTCAGCGGCGGCCTGACGACCACCGCCACGTCGTCGAGCAACGTCGGCAGCTACTCGATCACGCAAGGGAATCTGGCCGCCACCGGCAACTACACGATCGGCACGTTCAACGCGGGCACGCTGACGGTGAACGCGGCCAAGTTGACCGTGACGGCCAGCAACGAGTCGATGAACTACGGCGGATCGGTGCCGGCCCTGGCCTACACCTACACCGGCCTGGTCAACGGCAATACCAGCGCCACCTTCAGCGGCGGCCTGGCGACCACGGCGACATCATCAAGCAACGTCGGCAGCTACTCCATCACCGAGGGAAGTCTGGCTGCGACCGGCAACTACACGATCGGCACGTTCAACTCGGGCACTCTGACTGTCACCATGGCGACGAACAACTTGGTGATCGTCCTCGACCCGAAGGCGAGCGGTGCACTCAGCCTTTCGGGAAGTGCGAGTATCAGTACTCCCCGAATCTGGGGATTATAAGGGTGGCAAGGGATGGCCAACTCAAGCACTTCTCCGATAATGACTTGTGCCCAGTTCCTTCATCACGGAGGCTACTATGCGCAAGTCCACCACCCCACTGACACCCGCCCAAGTTTACCGCTTCGCGGTCGATTTCTGCCAGCCGCACCTGGACCTCAAACCGGCCGGCAAAGTCACCGCCGCGATCCTGTTGACGGTCTTGTTCGCCGCCGCGGCGCGGATCTCTTCGATCTCCGAGACCTGCCGTCGCCTGGCCGGCGTCCCCTGCGAGGAGACCTACGCCAACGCCCTCTACGCCAACCTCTTTTGTCTCGAGCAGCTCAAGCACAAGGTCAATGCCGCCTTCCGCGCCGACTTGCCCAGGGCCCTGCGCCGCCGCCGCAAGCGACCGCTCCGCATCGCCATCGATCTGACACTCCTCCCCTATTATGGCAAGCATCCCCTCGACAGCCGTGAGATCTACCGGTCCAAGGCCAAGGCCGGCACCCACTCGTTCTTCGCCTACGCCACCGCATACGTCATGCTCCACGGCCAGCGGTTCACCCTGGCCGTGACCCCGGTGACCCGCTCCGAGTTGCTCAAGGACGTGCTCCAAGAGCTGCTGGCCTTGGTGAGCAAGGCGGGGCTCAAACCCGGCTTATTGCTCCTGGACCGCGGCTTTTACAGCGTGGCGATCATCCGCTACCTGCAGCAGGCCCGGCGGCCGTTCTTGATGCCGGTGGTCTGCCACGGCCGCAAGGCCAACCATCCCAAAGGACCCAGCGGGTCGAACCAGTTCAAACTGATGAAGAAGAGCGGGTGGTTCACCCACACGCTCCAGGACGCCAAGAAAAAGAAAGCCACCGTGTCGATCTGCGTGAAGCGCACCCGGTTGACGGATCGGCACGGACGGAAGAAGTGGGACACCTGGGTGTATGCCTACTGGGGGATCACTCCCAAGCGTCCCGACTGGGTCAAGACGACCTACCGCAAGCGATTCGGGATCGAGACCAGCTACCGGCAGATGAACCAGTGCCGGATCCGGACGACAACCAAGAAGTTCAATGTCCGGTTCCTGTACGTGGCGATTGGTCTGCTGCTGAGGAACCTGTGGGTGTGGCTGCATCACGTCGTCCTGTCGAGTCCGCGCCGGGGTTGCCGGCGGTACAACTGGGACCTCCTGCGGGTGGATCGGATGTTGTTGTGGCTGGAGCAAGTGGCCGCGGAGTTGTATGGATTGGTTCTCACGATAGCAACCGAAAGAAATATACCACAATCGGTTGCAACTTAGCTCACTGAATTCGTTCATTCGGGAAGTACTGAGTATCCCAGTACGGGTGGCACGTACCGCAGCATCAGCCTGACCGCATCCGGCTCCTACAACTTGAGCCCGGAGACGACCGGGATCTACGCCGGGATCTTGTTCTTCCAGCCCAAGGATAATAGCAGCGGTATCTCGGTCAGCGGCGCGGCATCGGGCATGACCGGTGCCATCTACGCACCGTCGGCAAATCTCACGGTGAGTGGCAGTGGCAAGCTCAACGCGGCGGTCGTTGTCGATACCATGATACTCAGCGGCACCGGGATCGAAGATATCCTGCTGCGGAACGTGCACTCGGACGTCGTCGGCCAGACCGTGACGACGCAGAACCTCGGCATATCCGGTGTCGCCCTCCGCGGTTCCCGCTCCGTCCAGTTCGAGCACGGGTCTCATGGCGCTGGACAGCGTCCTGGCGGATGCGGGCACGGCCTCAGCGGTCACCCCAACGGCCACGAGCCGCCCAGCGACGCAAACGGCAGGCACGGGAAGCACGCCCAATGTTGTCGTCACATCCAGGCCGTCGGCCATCGACCCGGGCGCCGTGGATGCGGTGTTGGGCGAGGGCCTGAGCTTGCGACCCCGCGGAATCGCTGTCCGCCCCGGCCAGTCGATGAAGTGGTCGCTCTGAGAGCCGTCCTGATCACTGCTTCTTAGCGAGGGTGGGGAGCTGCTGCTTCGATGCCGGCTGGACTGGTCCGAAGCGTCGGCTCCCCTGGGGTGTTGAAAAGTTGGGGTTTGCCGAATTCGAAGGGCGGATTGAAGACGTATGTTTTTGTTGCGCGTCATCGGTACGTCCCCCCCTTGAGAACTCTCCTCCCCTATCGGAGGGGAGGAAGGGAGGGGTAGTCCTCTTGGGGGCAGGGGGGGTTTAAAGGCCTAGCCAGCACGTCCCCCCCTTGAGA
>CAVRFS010000144.1:0-13943 GCA_963720335.1 uncultured Planctomycetota bacterium
TTGGTGTCGGTCGTACCCTCGACATCAACGAAACGATGCTGCCCCGGACGGTCTTTGTAGGGTGCTCTGTGACAGCCCTGCGACATGCTGATATCATGCTAAATAAATTATTGTCGTCAAGGGGTTTTCCACTCGTTTTCCTTCGCAGGGCGCACCCCCTTGGCCTTGTCCAGCAGCTTCTTGGTGGCCAGATGATCGTTGCGTCTCCCCCTTGCTTCGCCGCGGCTTCGGCTTCTGGGTCCGCGCCGGTCCCGGAGCATCCGCTCCATCGGCACCCGCAACGCCAGGTCCAAAAGCATTGCGGACACCTCGGAAGCCGATGGTCCCACCAGCTCTGGCCACAGCGACGGCGGGACCGCGATCATCATCCCCGGGTAGACCTACGCCATCTCCTTGACAGTCACGGCGTTGTCCGAGACCGCTGCCGCCATCTCCGGTCCGTGTGCCGCACGCAGGCTCCCCTTCAGCACCGCCAGCGCGTTCCCGGCCATCGCCGATATCCCGAAGGCGAACAACGCCGCTCGCGGGTAGCCCAGCGAGGGGATCTCGCAATGAAGCAACTCGGTCAAGATCTGGAAATGGCCTTCGATCGACCAGCGACCCCGATAGGTCTCGCAGCAGACGATCGCCGTCGACATCCGTCGGCAGGTTGGTCACCAGGGCGATCTCCGCCTCGCCGTCGCGGGTCGGCTGGTCCAGCCGCAAGACGATCCGCCGCAGCCGGTAGCGCACGCCCGGGAGGTGGGGGTCGTCCACCAGGATCTGCTGCTCGAAGACCTCGCCGGTGCGCATCGCCCCTTGGACGCCAGCGGCTCGACGGGCTCGAACGGCAGCGTCGCAGATGCTGCCGCGCAGGAAGAACGCCCCGGACCGGTCGATGCGGAACAGAAAGGTGCGGACGCAGAAGTTGCGGTCGACGATCCAGAGTTCGCCGGGGGCGATCGCGAACCTGATCGAGTAGGCTCGTTCCTGGGTGTGGGCATTCTCCTCGCAGGACGAGGTCGACGATCAGGCCGCTGGCCGGCTCGTAAACCGCCAGCGACTTGCCGGGCAGGCAGGCCGACCAAGTGGTCCGCGTCGGCTTGAGGCGGTGCTCGCTGCCGGCCAGCACGTTGCCGTCGAGGATCCGGGCGGCGTAGCCCGGGATCGGCTCGGCCAGGAGCCCTCCGGCCGCGACGATCAGCTCGCGAGCCGCATCGGCCGTGCGGCGGACGACGTCGCGCGGTGATGCCCAGCTCCATGCGGTTGAGCTTGCCGTAGAAGGCCGTGAGCGAGGCGATGAGCTCGAGATGGCGATCCAGGAAAGCCGAGCGACCGAAGGCTGATAGCCGCAGACGACGTCGAGCATGACAAGGGCCAGATGTTCCAGGGTAAACTCGCGGGTGTAGTGGCCCTCGGCGGTCTCCTCGAGGAGTTGGTCGAAGGGGTGCCTTGGATGATCCAATCGGTGGCGATGCGGAACATCACGACGGCCGGTTCTTGTCGACGAAGCGGTCGAGGACCATCGGCAGCTCCAACAGGGGCCGGGAACCGCGGTTGAAGAGGAGTTCGTGGCCAACCGGCTCGGCGGGACCGATTGGGCGGCTCGGCCGCGGTTCGGCAGCTTGCGATTGGAATCGAGAAGCTGGGGGGACATAACCCGGACCTCCGTGATTAGGAATCTCAAACCATCCTTCTCAAAGAGGTTATCGTAACTCTGTCTGCATGTTGGAAGGGCTGGGTGCTCTGTGAGCACCGATCAGGGGTGCTTTGCCGAACTCGGTGCTCACAGAGCACCCTACGCTAAGGCCAACGCCGCTTTCGAGACAGACTCTTACTCTTCATCAGCAGGGATACCGAGGCGAAATTGAGTGATGTGACTCTGGTGGACGAAGATCGTCTTGAGTTTGCCGGCATCGTTCACGAAGGCCAGTGGCGGCGAGGTCGGTCGGTCCAGGAGCTTCTTCATCTGCTGGATCGTCTGCCACATCGCGAGGAGCTCTCTCGGCTTCGGCGGTCTGTGGCCGGATTGCTCGAGAGTTCGCCAATCTCGTCCTTCAGACCGATGTCCGTGAGTTTGTCTTCAAGTCGCTTGAGAAAGGGAAGGAACCTTGCTGGCCGCGGCGTTGAGGCCTTCTGTGGGGTCTTGACTATTCTTGATGGAGTCAAGCATCGCCTGGGTGTATCCGTCCATCCCCTGGGCCATCACTGATCCAGCATGGTCAGAAGCCGGCACAGGACTCTCAGACGATGGCGGCTTCCTGATTCACTGGCTGTCTCCTGCGACTGCGAGCTGACCGACTGATGCCCGATCGAAGATCGTCGACCGGAATGCACCAAGCGATACCTTCCAGTGTATTCGCCTTGAGGGTTACAACCCCGATGACTTCGCCATACTTGTCGAAGACGGGACCGCCGGAGTTGCCCGGATTGACCGACGCGCGAAAGCTGGAAAAAGTCCTGACCCATTCGATGATCTTTTGCGCTCAGCACCCCGTGTTGACCGCGTTCTTCACGACCCCGTCCCCACACCCGGGCTGCCGATAATTGTGATCGACATAGCGGGGCGGAACTCAAACGACTCAGCCCCTTTCAGCCGAGGCAGTTTAGTCTTGTACGGCCAAAAAGGCCAGGTCCGCTTCGCATCTTCGAAGACCAATTCAGCGTGGAAAGGCCCTTTATCGCCATTGCGGGAAGCCGACGGGAAGTGGATCTCCAGGCTCCGATCGAATTCCAGCCCGATGACATGGCTGTTCGTAGCGATCAAGTTTTGCGACACCACGAATCCCGAACCGCTCCCCAACTTCCCCTTGATAAGGGCAACCGACCCGGCACAGTCGGCGTAGATTTGTTCGGCTGTCCTTCGTCTGTCTAAGTTTTGGTCCGTTGGTTCGGTGGTGGGAGTTTGTGCTCGGTCGCAGTTCTGTTCGCTCGCGTCCGCGATTATGCTGAACGACCGCGATAGCGACGACCGCAATGAGTACGAGCAGGCCGATTCCGCCCCCGCGAGCAGGCCGATTGACGACTTCTTGCGCGCGGACTTTTTCGATGGACATGAGCAGGCCGGTTCCGTCGGGAGGCGCGAGGAGTCCGATTGAGAGATCTGTGTCGCGAACTCCTTTCGAATGGGCGGTGAAGGGGTCGAGGGCTGCTGTGCCGAGTCGGGACTCGGAGACGTGCGTCGGAGGCGGGTGCGGTGAAGGGAGCGGGCCGCCGGCTGGGCCGGTTGGGCCGGTTTCGCTGGTGCCCCCGGCACGACCGTCACAGCGTGATGAACCGGGCAGACGTGTTTTCCGAGTTTGACTTTCGGGGATTCGGTATCTGATTTTGCAGGAGGGCACGCCACAGTGATGTCCATCGTTGACTCCGGTATTCGAAGAGGGACCCTCAAAACAAGCGAAGACTTTGACACAACAAACCGACCAAACGGAGTCCGTACACACCAACTCGCCCAAGCCAGTCTGCATCCCGAGCACGAAATCCTTCCGTCGAGACGATGGCCGGTGGCCTCATCGCCGGGTAGTACTCGCTCTCTCTCCTCACTGGATCAACACCCCGACGTTCGACCCGACAGCCGCCCTCGGATTTTCTCGGAACCGGCTCGGACGAAGCCTCGTCTTCTCCAAGCCCACCCGCAACCCGACAACCATGCGCGGTTTTTTTGGACGCCATGGAGCATAGATCCCAACAATCTTGAACGCAAAAGAATTCTGTGTCGGCTTGGGCGGTTCCGCGTTGATTCAATTATTAGAGCGGTTCACTCATGCGTTGCGCACAGCGCGACGGCAACGGCCATCATACTAACCTGAAGCGTCAGCGAGGATTCCGGTCGCCTGCTCCTCGCTGACGCTTCGGGTTTGTATGGCCCGTCGGCCACCCGATCGTGAACCGCTCTAGGCTCGTCCGTCGCGAGCTGGGAATCGAAGCGGAACTCTGGTGAAAGGAATTGTCCGATGCAAGCCGATCTGACTCGAATTGCGTGGTTCGCCGCCCTGACTCTGTTCCTGGGTGCCATGGACACCACGGTGTCGCATGCCAAGGAACAGCAACCCGGCGAGGTGCTCAAGGGCCATGGCCTCAAGCGGCAGCTGCCGGGCTCAACCTGGATCCTCGTGGGCGAGGCCGTGATCCTGAAAAACGTCAGGGGAGCGAGAAGCCTCTCCATGCAGTTGAGAAGCGCCCAAGAGCAACAGCAGGCACTCGACATGGGGAACCAGAATCCCCAGGTCTTCATTGACAACTACCGCCAGCAGATCGACTGGCTGGATCAGAGGATCACCGCCTACGATCAGGAGCTCGCGAATCTGGGCCCGCAAATGGGCAACCGGGCGGTCGACGTCTATCACAACATGCTCGTCCAGGAGCGGAACGCGCTTGTCCTCGAGCAGCGCCGCTTGAGCACGCTGATCAACAATCTCGCCAATCAAAGGGGACAGTTCCAGGAACTGAAGCAACAGTTCAACGCCGAGGTCGCCCGGCTGCGGGAGTCATACATGCAGGCAGTCAGCGACCTGCGCAAGTCGGTCGACGCGATCACGGCGAAGTACGCCGAACTCAAGCGAGAAGGAAGAGGTTTCGAAGGCCCTGAAGGATCTTTCCGCATCGACTCGAAGAGCCAGCAGAAGCTCGGCCCATCGAAAGACCTCACAAGCGCCATCAGTTGGCTGGCGAAGCTCGAGGGTTCGGTTCAAACCGAGACCGTCGAGCTACACCGCGAGCACGGCGTCGACCATGTCGATGTGATGCTCAACGGCAAAAAGCTCGGTCAGGATGGTCTTCGACACCGGGGCCGGGCCGACGACGCTTTCGGCCGAGCTCGCCTCCGCGCTCGGCCTCAAGCCGACCGGCCGCACGCGTCCCGTGCGTGGTCGCCGACGGGACCAAGGTCATGGCCAAGGAAATGGTCATTCGCACGGCCTCGGTCGGCCGTTTGACCGTCAAGGACGTGATCTGCGTCGTCATGCCCAAAGATAAAGGGGACGTCGTCCCCCTTGCTCGGACGGAGCTTCCTCGATCGCTTCGACTTCAAGTACACCCAGGGATCCGGCCGCCTGGTCCTGACCAAGGTCGAGCCGGACGAACCGGTCGGGAATCCGGGGAAGGGTCAAGTGTCCAGAAAGCAAAGGAAAGGCTAAGGAACAAGCTCTCACTCCACTTCAGCGCCCACCGAATCGGTGACGGTCAGGTAGTCGTGAACGTGGACATCGCGGCTGATGATCCAGATCGGCTCGCTGGCGGGCAGTTTCTCGACAAGCCGCTGGCGACAGGCTTCGGCCTCCTCCCGCGTGGCGAATCGAAGTTGGAGGCCGTCTTCTTCATTCAGTTCGGATGCCCCCTGTTCCAGCATCGCCGACTTAACGTCCTCGGGGTTGACCGGATCTGTCGACCTCAACCCGGCGATAATCTGATACGGCAGCATCCCTGCGGCTGTCGCCTCGGGTACAGTTAACCCGCTAGCGAGCGCAATTTTCTCACGAGCGTTCGCCCCCTCGGCCAGCTCGTAAGCCCGCAAGATGATCGCGGATCGCCTCTCCAAGGAGGTGTCGGCCCACTCATCCCAGATCACCGTCACTCGGGATTTCTTGGTGGCGAATTCCTGCTCGTAGACCAGCGGTTGCCCGAAGTCCCGTCCGCTCTTGAGCTCCTCGGCCAGCTTCGCAGCTAGGCCGGTATTGGTCGAGGTCATCGCTGACTGCACCTCGACTTTTCTTCGCGGCATGTGATTGCCCTCAGAGGGAGGCCAGGTTGACCACGAGCCATTCCGTCGCGAGGCGAACCTGTGTGACTTCGTGCTGATAGGCCAGGTTATTGTGATACCGTAGCGACTCGTTCCATAGCTGACCGATCCGCTGGCCGCACGCCTGCACGTGTTGGGCGACTGCGGAGGCGTACGCCCGCCCGGGGGTGGCCGCCCGTTCGGCAACCAGCAGCTCGGCCCATGCCCGGACATTGTGGCCCGCCCCCTGGTGCGGCCACGCGATCATCATGACGGTCCGCCCGCGTTGAATCGCGGGCTGGAGATGACCTCCCCAAGTGATCGGGGTCGTATCCGGTAGCGTCAGGGAGAAGTAGGCCGCCTTGAGGGACATTTCCGCGCAATATCCCCACATGTAGATTGCCCCGGTTCTCCTCCCTTGCCCGGCAAGGGAGAGGCCGTCGTCGTAACGCAAGCGGGCCGTCGCTCGGAACTCCCGGATGCATTCCGGCCGCCACCTATCCAAGAGACGCTTCGGCACGCTCGGGTTCCCCCGCGCCATCCGCGACCAACAACTCCTCGCCGAGAACCCCGACGGTCAAAAGTCCATTCATCATTGTAGCCGCCGCTAGAACATGACGCAAGGCGCCAGAAGTGCCGCCATTCCGCAAACCGCTGCTGATAAATGGCTTGTGCTTACACGGCCGAGACCCTTATACCCGTAGTCGGCTCGACACAGGGGGCGATTCTTCGTATTCTCAAAAACATCTTCGCCTCGCCCGTTCAATGCGCTTTCTCGGCTGCGGGTGCTGCGGGCGAGTCCGGTCCCGGCTGGCCCAGCAGCTCGGCCGCCTCCGCCCAGAACTGGCGCAGCTCCGCGTTCTTGGGCTCATTCGCCTCGGTCCACGCGACCGCTTGGTCCAACCATTTGCGGGCCTCATACTTGTCGCCGTTCTGCCAGCGCGCCATGGCCACGAAGAACCAATCGTGGGCTCTACCACCTTTTTGCCGCGCCATCGAGTTTGCGCAATCGATCATTGACTCGGTCCAGTGCCCGGAACGATATTCGAGCAGCGCCAGCGTATTCAGGTAGTTATAGTCCGGCATGAGCTGGACCGCCGTGCGGGAATGCAGGAGCGCTTCGTCGTAATTGGGCCGCGGGCGATTGGAGGAGACGGCCAGCGCCAGGCCAGACCGTTGTAGGCCCTGTGCTCGTCGGGCTTGGGCCGAGTCGCATCGCGGGATGTGGCCGATCGCCTTGTCCAGCTCACCTTGATCGCTCAGGGCCTCGGCGAGGTTGCTTTGGGCGTCGAAACCGGGCCTAAGCCGGATCGCCTCCTTATATTCGGCGATCGCCGCGGGGGGGCAACCTGCCTGGTTGAGGTATCCGTCAAGCGATACTCGCGCAGGATCCCGTCCCATCCGCCCCACACGGCGAAACGGCCGTCGGGAGTGAAGCAGCCGCTCATCGGAGACGTCCCGCAACGGAGCCTCTGAATCAGCTTGCCGGACTCGACATCCCAGTACCGCAGCTCGCCTCCGCCCCCATCGGCACAGAACAGTCTCTTGCCGTCCGGCGAGACGGCCAAGTAGCCGTTTCGGCCTCCTGGGCCCTTGAAATGATGCAAGACTTCCTGTCCGTTTTCGACATCCCAGAGGCGAATCGTGCCGTCGACGCCCGATGTAATTGCGCGCTGGCCATTTGGTAAGAATGCCAAGCACTCGACTCTACCCGTGTGACCACGGAGGCGGTGTTTCTCGTGCCAGGACCGTAAATCCCAGAGGATCGCTACCGCGTCGTTTCCACCAGAGAGAACGTAGCGGCCATTGGGCGAGACTGCCAAGCTCCAGACCAGTCCTTTGTGTCCTTCCAAGCGGCGGACCTGCTGCCCTGTTTCCAGGTCCCAGACCCGGACAGCGAAATCCGTCCCGTCATTGTCCTCAATTGGTCCGTCGCGAATGACTGCGCCGCCCGCGGAGTAGGCTAGTTTGCCGTTGGGAGAAAAGGCCACACTCATGACGTTATTCAAGTGCCCAGGGAACTCGCGGTGTTCGCCCGACTCGAGGTCCCAGAGCCGCACAACGCCATCATCGCCGCCCGAGAGAGCAAGTGGATTACCGTCAGGCGAGAATGCGAGAGATCTTATTTCCTTTCCACCCTCGCCGAACTTTGTGATCAACTGTTTTGTTTCACGATCCCAAAGCGTCATGGGATGGGACCAGCCGCCACTCAAAACCCACCGGCCGTCAGGAGAGACGACCACAGCTTTGTGTATACCCCCACCACCGGGAAACTGGGCGACCTCGACGACCGGGGTCTGCTCCCCAACGCCGCGAACGGGCGGCAGCTCCCAGACGCGGACATTATCGTTCGTGCATGAGACCGCGCGACGGCCGTCGGACGAGAAGGCGACATGTAACACCGCCTTTTCATGATACTTGGTTAATAGCTGCTCGCCCGTCTCCAGGTCACAGAGCTGCATCAGATTGCCGCCGCCGATCAGAGCACGCTGGCCGTCGGCTGAACGCGCAGATTGAGGCGCCGAAGCCGGGCACTCGCCGAAGCTGTGGACTCGTCGCCAGATCCCAGACGAAAGTCGGGCCCGAAAAGCTGGCCAGGACACGGCGGCCGCCGGGGAAGACCGACAGGCCGGTGACCAACTTCCCGGTCTCCGTTTGCCGACCGATCTCCCGGCCGGTCTTAGCGTCCCAGATCCGGATCGAGCGGTCGGCGTGAGTGGAAGCGATTCGACGACCATCCGGGCAGAAAGCAATCAGATCCGTCGCTTCGCCCATTCTTCCGTTGAACTCTCGGTTTCTGCCCCTGGCGCCCGTGCTGGCGTCACACAGTTCAATCGCTCCGTCGCGAACATATGCGACAAGTTGGTCGTCACGCGAGACGGCGATCGCCGTGATATCGGTTCTCCCGTTCCGCAGGTGATGCGCCTCGCCGGTTTGAAGGTCCCAGCTCCACAGGGCCCTATCCTTACCGGCCAAGATCGCGAACCGGCCATTCGTGGCGAAAACCAGGTGGGTCCAACCGCGGAGGGCATTGGCTTCGAGTTTTCGCGGTTGCTCTGGATCTGCAAGATCGCAGATCCAGAGCGCGCGATCTTCGCGACCTGTCTCGTAGAGGACCTGGGGCGCGTTGGGAATCAGACGCGCCTGAATCACTGGATCGGACGTTTTGATCGACGCGATCTCGCCGAACCGCGCGGCAGGGGTCCTTGAGTCCGATTTCGGTGTCTGGTGCTTGCTCAATGGTGAAGGCTCGGCGACGTGCGGGGTTGTCTTCCCCGAGGCCCCGTCTGTTCGCGCGCCAGGTTCCGTGACGTTTGATGGCGGTGTCGCGGGTTTAGACTCAGGGGAACGCCCGGAGACCTTGGAGATTGGCGCGGACCTGTACTTCGGCTCCAACGCGACCAGCGATTCGTGCTGAGCGAGGATCGGCTTCCTTTCGTGCGCGGCCTTGTCGTTAAAGACCCCGGCCACCCACGCGGCGACCAGCACGCAGAGCGGCATTCCACCCGCCGCCGTCGGCCAAAGCCATCGCGGTCGTTGTCGGACCGGATTCATATCGTTGGTAGCGACATCCGTATCGTCCCCGGTATCCTGGAAATCGATCAGGCTCGACCACATGCGAAAATCCGTCTCGACCCTCGGTGTGAGGGCGGGAGCGGAGATGCCATCAGATCCGGACTGGGTTGTATCGGACGCGGCGTGACCGCCATCCAACGCGCGAGCCCGGTCGACGCCGCGCATCGGAGACATTGCGGCCGTGGCCGGCTTCTTGAAGAAGGGAGCGAGAGCCACGGCGAGATCACGCGGGGTCTGAAAACGACTGTGCGGTTCCTTGGCCATCATCTGGAACACCAACGCCGCTAGATCGGCAGGGACGTCTGGCCGCACGATGTTCAGCATCGGGGCGGCCAACGAATGGTGCGCACGAAGTGTGTCGCGGATCGACGCCGACTGGAACGGCGGGCGGCCGCTGAGCAGGTAATACAGCGTGCAACCCAGGCTGTAAATGTCCGCACGAATGTCGGCGCCTTGTGAGTTGGCGATCTGCTCCGGCGCGATGAAGTCGGGCGTGCCCAGCACCTGCCCCGGAACCGTCAGGACGCCATCCGCGCTCCGCTCGCGGCTCGCCGTGGCAGGGACCAGGTCGAACATCTTTTGGTCGCTCTCCGCCTTGGCCAGCCCGAAGTCGAGCACCTTGATCACCGGCTTGCCATTCTTGTGCGACACCATCAAGTTGCCCGGCTTGATGTCTCGATGAACCATGCCCGACTCGTGCGCGTGTTGCAAGCCCAGCGCCGCCTGATGCACGAAGTAGCAGGCGTGCCCTACCGGCATCGGTCCCTTGGCCTCGACCATCCGGGCCAGATCGAGGCCCTCGACATACTCCATCGCGAAGACAAGGCTCTCGCCGCAGCGGAACGCGGAGTGGGCGGTGACGATATTGGGATGTTGAAGCCTGGCGACAGCCCGGATCTCGCGGACAAAACGATCGAACGCTCCGGGGCTCTCGATGACGTCCGGTCCAATGACCTTGAGCACCTCGTCGTGCGCCATGATTCGGTTGTGCGCGAGAAAGACGACACCCATACCGCCGTGCCCCAACTCACGAACGATCTCGTAATCGGGATGGTTGGCAAGTTCCGCGGGCAACGTGCTCACCTGGCTGCTGGTTGCCGTGGTTGTGGCGCCTCCCTTTGACGACTTTGAGGGTTGGCCCGACGAAAGGGGCACTGGCGCGAAGACCGACGCGACGACGACGTCGTGCTCTGGAAATCGGCGGCGGGATTCCTCTGCGGTCGGCTTCTCGCCAGCCTGCGCGCGGAGCTCGCGCTCGACACGGAGCAACTCACTGAGCAATGGCGGCCGCCGAGGCTCTGGCTCCTTTGCCAGGAAGTCCTCGATCCGCGGACGTGGGCCTTTCTTCCAGGCCCGCTCAAAGTGCTCGGCGACATCGTTGATCCAGGACCAGTCTGCCGTCGGGATATCAGCCACGGATACCTCCCATCAGGATCCGCCGTCATTGTATGACGTCCACAGTTTACTAGCCTCCTCAGCGCGAACGATCCACAGCTGCGAATCCGCCAGCTTGCGCTCGACCGACCGCTCGGTGCAGTCGAGGCGACCAGCGATTTCGCTGTTCGTGTATCCTTCCAACCGCCAGAGTGCGATTTTGCGGAGCTCCGGATCGGCCAGTGCATGAAGACGGCGCTCCAGCGCCTCGTTGAGCACGACGGCCTCCACGGGCGAGGGGTCGGCGGCCTCCATCTGCTCGACCGTCCAGAAGGCCGATTCCTGTTCGTCGCCACCCGAGATAGTTTGCTCGCGGCAACGTCGCGCTTGTCCCGCCGCTGTGCCTTGGCCGCGTTGCGGGCCTTGCGGATCGTGATCGTCACCAGCAGCTTCCAGAGGTCGTCTCGGCTGGCCAGGTCGAACTCGCCCCGCTGCTGGCGCAGGCAAAAGCTCTTAAACATGCTCTGGGTCACGTCTTCTTCGTCCGTGCGGAGGCGGATTCGCTTGTCGAGGTTCTTGCGGGCCAATGTCAGTAGGTCGCGGAAATAGCGCTCCCAGATCTGACGGGCCGCAGCTTCGCGTACGGCACGGTCGTCGGAGCGCAGGTCGTGGGTGAGCTTGGTCATCGAGCCGTGCGGGTCCATGGTGGGTTCCCAAAGGTCAGAGTGAGATCGCGGCGAACGTCACCGGATACCCTGCTTTTTTGTTTGATCAACACCCCGACCGGCTACCCGACACCTGATCTCGGATTTTTCGGGATTGTCGGAAGAAGCTCACGAACCCCCGAACGGCGGTTCCGCAGAATCTACACGAGCATAAAGGACACGGATCTTGAAGGCAAAAGAATTTTGTCGGCTTTGGCGCATCCGCGTTGATAAATCCCTCAGCCCACCGGTTGTGCGGGTTGCGACGCCCGCCTAGCCCGGTGTCAGGATCGACTCGCAAATCGTTTCTCCAGGAAAGGATCAATCCTCATGATGGCTCAACTCGCGGTCGCCCCAACCCGAAACGACCAACGCAACACAAAGCAAGCACATGGTACCCTCCGGAACCTCGTGCTTGTGGCCAGTGAACCGTCGCGAGGCCACGGCGACGGTGTCTTGGGCAGGGGCGGGCGCACTGGGCCGAGCCAACCCCGACCAGCCAAAGCCGGGCCCAACGGCCTTTGCTGTACCCGGGTTGCGGCCGACACCATGACCGGCTCGGCCGCGTGGTGCCGTCGGCGGAGTCGCCAGAACCGGGTGACCCCCCGCTTCGTCGACCCGATCGGTGCGGCGCCTGGTCGCACGGACGACCTGCCCGATAACATGTCGGGGATCCTCCACGTGCTGGATCAAGAGGAGGGCTCGTGCGAAAACCGCGAGACTATTGCCGAAGCAATCGTCGCGCTTCGGACCGCCGACGCCGTGATCGCCGGGCCGTTGTCGCCGGATGACGCCAACTCGCCCGGCCTGCTGCCGCACGTGGCGGACCTGGCCGGCGGGGCGTATCGTGCTCTCCGCCCCCCTCGGGAGCTGATCGTCCACCCGGGCTTCGCACAGGTCGCCCGGCGATTCCAGTACATCCAGATGAGCCATCAGCAGGCCCGCGCACTGGGTGCCGGCGCCAGCGATATCGGCATCCTGGCGCAGCGGCTCCGCCGGCTCCAGGGCGATCCTGGCGAATTCGCGATCACAGCCTTCAGTAGCCGCGGACTGCTTTGGGCTGACCATGCCTGGTGGGAGATCGCCCCGATCGGCGATGGAAACGTGAACGCGTCGGTGGCAGAGTCCGTCTTCTGCGTGGCGTGGGTCGTGGCGCGGCGGTTCCGCGGGGCCGGTGCTGCCCAGGCGCTGGCTTATGCTCGCGCCGTCGCGGCCGCCGCGCTGAGACCGGTCCAGTAGAACCAGACTCAGTTTCCGTCTGAGTGAGTGGAAACTCGATCAAACTTCTCAATCAGGACGAACCAGTCCGACATTAATGTCGTAGTGAGGCCAGCGAATTCTCTTCGCAACCAACCATCTCTATGAAAGGGACAAGGATGTTCCCCGTAATACGGCGCTGCGCAATGCAGTCGTCCTCACACTTTGCCTGTTTTCCGCGTTCGGATCGGCCCAGGCTTACGCACACGGAGGCGGCGGTGGTGGCCATGGTGGCAGCGGCCATGGTGGCGGTGGTCATTCAACAGGTTACGCGAGCGGCGGGACGTTCTACCGAGGCAACGGATGGCCCGGCACGGGTTATCCGACGTGGTATGGCCCGTCGGCGAGTAGCGGGTCGCCTTTCCCCGAGGATTTGCCGGGGCCACGACTGCTCAGGTTCCTGCGACGGAACCTTCGTTACATGCACTCGGGCGAGCAAGCGGCCAATTAAAGATTGCGATGGTCGCCTCGACCGATTGCGCTATGGCGACTGGCAGGAAATAGACGATCAGGTTCGCGCTTGTGGCCATACCAACCTGACGCGCAAGCGAGGGGACCGGCGGTGTCACGCGCCGGCCTCGGCCAGCGTCCCTCGCTTGCGCGACGGGTGAGTGTGGCCGGGCTCCGCAGTCCCGGTGTCGATGCGATCGCTCGGAAGCGACCGATCCTTGGGTAAGTTGCCACCCGCCGGTCGCCTAAGCCGAACGCATGAGAAAGTCGCGGTTTTAACGCTCGCCGCGATTATCCAGGCGCCCAGCCGTAAGCACATAGTAAATCACTGCATATGGCAATGCTCCGCCACGGATCGCTTTATGCGGATTAGTCGGGCGCCCGAGCACAACTCGATGTGGACATTCAACGTACGTTAGATTGTTAAACTGTGCCGGTTATGCGGGCGCCCAACCGTAATATGATGGTGCTTCAAGAGATACGACAAAATATTCGATCGTGCCGGTTATACGGGCGCCCAGATGGAAGTTGATGATCCGCATAAGGTTAGAGCGATTTTTCGAACTTCCGATTATTCCGGCGCCCAAGCGGAACTCGAAGCGGCATTGCGAGATGTGGACGAATCCGTTTTTGCTGGGCGTCTTTTCGGCGCGCGGTTTGTGTGCACTGCGTTTCACGAGGCTTAGACGAGCGACGCGCACGTTTTCTGTGATGGGTAAGGCGACCGGCGGGAAATAAACAACCAGGCGGCGCTTGTGGCCATACCAACCCGACGCGCAAAGGAGGGGACCGGCGGTGTCACGCGCTGGCCTTGGCCAGCGTCCCTCGCTTGCGCGTCGGGTTAGTGTGGCCGGGCTCCGCAGTCCCGGTGTCGATGCGATCGCTCG
>CAVRFS010000145.1:0-67305 GCA_963720335.1 uncultured Planctomycetota bacterium
CCTAAGAGGGATGATTATCGGCTACGGATGAACACGGAGTAACACGGATGAGACTGATTCTTTAACCAGGGAGATTCAACTGATGACGACGACGTTGGTCCGCGGTGGTTGGAAGAGGGTTGTAAGCCGATCAATGGGACTGGTTTTTCTGGTCGCGACTGGAATCTTCGCTTGCGCAAGGCCCGGCGACTGTGGTGCCGACGCCGCGAGAAGGCTGGTGGATGGAGATGCACAACCGCTTCCTCGAGCGTGCGAAGAAGGGTAACGTCGACCTGCTCTTCCTTGGCGACTCGATCACGCAAGGGTGGAATGACAACGACGTGTGGAAGCGATTTTACGGACCTCGCAAAGCGGCCAATTTCGGCATTGGCGGCGATAAGACCGAGCAGGTTCTGTGGCGGCTTCAACACGGCGAGCTAGAAGGCATCGAGCCCAAGGTCGCGGTGCTGATGATTGGGACCAACAACGTCTCGGAGAGCACTCCTGACGAGATCGCGCAAGGCATAACGGCGATCGTCAAGGAACTGCGGAGCCAGAAACCCAAGACCAAGATTCTGCTCCTGGGCGTTTTCCCCGGGGCGAGAAGCCGTCATCATCGGTCCGCGACCGGCTGAAGTCCGTGAACGAAAGAATTGCCAAGCTCGACGATGGCTCGCATGTCAAGTTCCTCGACATCGGCCAGGTCGTTCCTCAACCCGGATGGAAGCATTTCCGCTGAAATCATGCCCGACTATCTGCACCTGAGTAGTAAGGGCTACCGCATCTGGGCCGAGGCCATGGAACCAACACTCTGGTCGTTGCTGGACGAGCCTCGTTGAGTGCATCAATCCGCGACTCGCCGAATGCGGATGTGAGGCCGGGGCTTGGCCACCTTCGCTTTTTTCATCTCTCGTCGAACCAAACGTCCAGAGCGTGAGACGATCCGCCCTCGACGATGCCGACGACCGAACGCACCTTCAACATCGGCAGGACGCTGAAGCCAGTCGAGTGAGCACTGAATTGACGTGCCCCGGAACCTCTTGGAGCTGGTCGAAGTCCTTGCGGAAGTGGGAGAGCGTCGATCAATAGTGACATCGATTCCTTCACAAGCGTTGTAGAGGATTCTATATGAACATTAATCACATCGGGCCCTCGATGCTTGTTCCACTATGCCGCGGTCATATACTCCGGCCGGCGGTGGACTGCGCCGGACGATAACGGCTAGAGCGAAGATGAACACGCGAGGAAGTCCAAGTTTTCAACTGCTGATCGGTGACGAAACACGAAATCAAGAACCAAACAGGTCCGAAGGCTTCAGCCGCGGCAGTTCATTCCAGATCGCTTGCTGGTCCGGGTAAGGATGGGCCGGCGCCTCGCGGTTCGGCTTCTCCAGCAGGGGCAGGATCGCCGCGGCGAGTTTGAGATCCATCGGCTTCGTAATCTTGATATTGAGCGGTGAGCCTTCGACGACGGCACAGCGATGCCCGAGGCTTCGACGAGCTGGCAGTCGTCGGTGACCTTGTGGCCGATCCGCGATCGCTGAGCGTAAGCTTTGAAGAGCAAGCTACGAAGAAAAACCTGGGGTGTCTGGGCGAGGTAGAGGCCGTCGCGGGAGATTGTTTCGGTGATGAGCTGATCGGCGTCGACCCGCTTGATCGTATCGGCGACGGGCACGGCCAAGAGCGCCGCGCCGTGCTGGCGAGCGGCCGCGAAGACGGCGTCGACCAGCTCGGTGCTCAAACAGGGCCGGGCGGCGTCATGGACGGCGATATACTCGCACTGGGGATCGACCACTTCGAGAGCGCGGGCGATCAGTGTCGGTCCGTTCTTTTCCCCCTTCGATGACCTTGATATTCATGAACGCCACATTGGCGCGATACCGGCGGTCGAACAGCTCGCGATCCTCGGGTGCGATGGCCAGGATCGATCTGGCTCACGTCCTCGCGGTTGATGAACGGCTCGATGGATCGCAGCCAGACCGCTCGTCCCAGTAGGTCAGCAGTAGATTTTCTTCTGTTTTGTGTCGCCAAACCGCGACGATTGCCCCGCGGCCGGAATGATCACAGCGAATTGGCCCATGGTATCCCATCCTTCGCATCCGGGCGACATCGAAGATCTGCCCTGATTCTGATCCGGTCGCGCCCAGGTGTCAACTCATCGATCGCCGAACCCGCTCGCGGCGCGGAATTCGATTGCCATCCCGACTCGGGCTGGCCATGCTGGATGCGCTTACATGGATCAGGCGGCTCGCCGGAGAGGAGATTGACAATGACGGAGTGTCTGGGCCCACAATGTGCGTCGATGGTGTTGGAATGGCTGCGGGCGCGGGCCGCCGGTTCCGCGCCAGCCGAATCCCGTCGACGCCGGGACCAAACTTGAGCCAGGGTTCGCTCTTCAAGCTGGTTCCCTATCAGGAAGAGGCCCCGTCGATCACGACGGCGCCGGAGCTGTCGGGTGCGATTGAGCACCTCCACTATGCGGTTTTTCGGCGATACAACAACCAGTTGACCCGCGCCGAGCGTTCTCGGCTGGACAACACCATCGACAACGCGCTGTTCAAGATCGATCGGTATCTGCTTCGGGCGGAGGCAGCTCGGCTGAGCGTCACGAAGGCGAAGTGCAATCGCTGCGCAGACGCGATTCGCGAGGGTCGCGAGCAATTGGAGCGACAACGGCGTCAAGCTCGTCGCGCCGATTTGAAACTGGCCCAACTCTCATCCTTGACTCCCGAATCATTCGAAGAGTTCGTCGCCGAACTGTTCGAGGCGATCGGCTACATCGTGGAGCCGGTCGGCGGTACCGGAGACGAAGGCGCCGACCTCCTGCTGCGGCGATAGCGATGGGACCTTGGCCGTGGTTCAGTGCAAGTATCACAAGAAAAGCGTGGTCGGCTCGCCCGAGCTCCAGAAGTTCCTGGGCACGATCCACCACACTCGGAGCCACAAGGGATTCTTTGTCACGACCAGCACGTTTTCCCTGTCGGCGGAGAAATTCGCCGCCGAACATCCGATCGAGCTCGTCGACGGAACCCGGCTGGTCGAGCTGGTCACCGAAGCCATCGGACCCAAGGCTCACCGCGAGCCAGAGCCAGCCTGGTTTCATAGCAGTTAGAGCGTTTGACACGCGAGCTCGCACACAGTAGGCCGCGATGTCGGATGATACTAACCCAACGCGCAAGCGAGGGACGCTGGCCTAGACCGGCGCCAGACGCGCAGCCGATCCCCTCGCTCGCGCGTCGGGTTCGTATGGGTCGTGTGCAACTCATCGGAAAACCGAGCTAAAGATCGCCGGACGGAGCCGGCTCCTACAGAAAGACGACGATCCGTCAGGGGTCATTCCTTTGTAGGAGGGAGCTCCGTCCCCCGACTGGTCGCTCCGACGATCCCGCCAGCGGTTGGTCAAAGTCCCAATTGCTTGCGTTTGCGATAAAGCGTGCTGGGGTCGATGCCCAGGATGCGCGCCGCTTCGTCGAGGCTGGGCGATCGCTCGAGGACCAAGCGGATGTGTTGGGCCTCCAGTTGTTCGAGCGTCACGGCCTGCCCGATCTCGGTCGGAGTGACAGTTCCCTCGACTTCGGCCAGCCCACGCGGGCGACGCGTCCGGGCAAATCGCTCACGCCGATGAAACGGTCCTTGGCGAAGATGATGGCTCGTTCGACCGCATTTCGGAGCTCGCGGAGGTTGCCCGGCCAGGTGTACGGAGCAACGCTTGGCGGGCTTCCGCCGTGAAGCCATCGACTTTCTTGCCGAGCTGCCGGGCGAAGAACGCCAACAGGTGCTCGGCCAGCTCGACCCGATCTTTACGCTCGCGTAGGGGAGGAAGGATCAGCTCGACGACATTGAGTCGAAACAGCAGATCGTCGCGAAATTGGCCGGCTGAGACGGCCTGGTCCAGGTCGCGGTTGGAAGCGGCCACGAGCCGGATATCGGCCTTTCGCGTCCGGGTCTCACCCACTCGTTCGTAGCGCCGTCTCTTGGAGGAAGCGGAGTAACTTCGGCTGAAGTGGCAAGGGAAGGTCGCCGATTTCGTCCAGGAAACAGCGTTCCCCCTTCGGCCGCGGCAACCTTCCCCTCGGTGTCGGCGACCGCGCCGGTGAATGCACCTCGCGCGTGGCCAAAGAGGGCACTCTCGAGCAATTCCGCGCTAAGGCTCGGGCAACTCACGGTCACGAAGAGCGACTCCGGCTCGCCGGCTCCAGACATGGATGGCCCGCGCAAGCACGCCCTTGCCCGTCCCGCTTTCTCCACGGATCAGGACAGCCGCGTCGGTCGCCGCGACCTGGCGACCTTGATCCAAAACAGCCCGAACTTGTGGGTCGACGACTTTCGAGCGACACCTCCGGGATCTCTCTGCCAAGCTGATCCTCCAAGTCGGTGAGCCGATCACGTAAGCTTCGCATTCGCTCAACCCGCTCCACGACGGCTCGGATCTGGGCCGGCGTGAATGGCTTAGGTAGATAATCAAATGCGCCACGACGCATGGCGTCGACCGCGTTGTCGATGGTGGCGTAGGCGGTCATGATCACGACAACAACGCGAGGTGAGAGCTGAGGAATCGTCTCGAGCAGTTTGAATCCCGATTCCTGGCCGAGCCGAAGGTCCACGAACGCCAGGTCCAACTGGGACTGCTCGATTCGCTTCATGGCCTCCGCAACGTCCGCGGCTTCCTCGACCGAGTGCCCTACCGAGCTGAGAGCGAGACGGAGGGTCTTCCTGATGTTTGGTTCATCATCGACGATCAGAATGCGCATGGATCGACTGTGAGAAAAGGGGCTGTATCGGCGGCCCGGTTTGGTTGGGTACTCGGCACCGTCGACTATCCATTATCGCCGATTGAAGCCCTTTCGCACAGCCCCGTGTGGCCGGCTCGCTCAGCTCAGCAACTGCGGTCACGACGTTGCCATCGACGTCGGTGAGTCGAAAATCCCGGCCCGCGTATCGGTAGACGAGCTTGGTATGGTCGATGCCCATCAGGTGCAAGATGGTCGCGTGGTAGTCGTGGACGTGAACCGGGTTGGCAACGATGTTGATGCCGAATTCGTCGGTCTCGCCGAAGGCATATCCCCCCTTCACCCCGCGCCCGCCAGTAACGCCGTGAACGCCTTGGCATAATGATTTCGACCCTTGGAGTTGGGAGTGTCGGTCCAGGGAGTACGCCCGAATTCGGTGCAGATCGCCACCAGAGTCTGGCTCAACAGGCCCCGCTCCTTCAGGTCCTTGAGCAAGGCCGCGATCGCGCGGTCAGTGCGGAGGGCCTTCGGTCGATGGTCCTGCATGTCGCCGTGGGCATCCCAGTTGCTGTTCGAGCCCGAGTCGATGATTTCCACGACGCGGACACCGCGTTCGACCAGCCGCCTGGCGATCAAGCATTGATATCCGAACGACGCCGTATCTCCGTCGGGGATACCGTACGAAGCCACGAGTGGATGTCGATTCGTGACGGACATCGAGCACCTCGGGCGCCTCCCGCATCATCCCTCGGGCGACGTCAAACGTGGCGATCCGCGCGCTCAGGTCCGGATCACCCGGCCGAAGAGCGGCATGGCGTTCGTTCACGTCCCGGAGCATGATGCGCTCAAGTTCCATCAGACTCGTCGCCTGCGACGGCGGGCGGAGGTCAGGGATCGGCGAGGGGCCTGGTATGATACGCACGCCTTGATGGATCGGAGGCAGGAAGCTGCTGTCCCAGACCTGAGTGCCCGCGTACGGCAAGTGTTCGCAGAGCACCATGTAAGAGGGAAGGTTGGGGTTGAATGTGCCCAGACCATGGCTGATCCAGCAACCAATCCCTGGCATGGGGACAGTCGCCGAACCCGTGTGCATCGCGAGAACCGCCTGGAAATGCTCGACGATGTCGGTGTGCAGCGTGTTGATCACACAGAGCTCGTCGGCCATCATTCCCAGGTTCGGGAACAGGTCGCTGATCATCAGGCCCGACTCTCCATACGGCCGAAATCGAAACGGCGAGCCCAGCAACGGGCGATCGTGCGTTTCATCGGGACGGAGGCCGAAGGCGGGAACGGGTTTTCCATGATAGGTGTTCAAGACTGGCTTGTAATCGAACGTGTCGACGTGCGAAAACCCACCCGTCAAGAAGATTATGATCAGGTTCTTGGCCTTCGGCTCATGGTGGGTTGGCCGGGGAACCAGAAGGCCGCCGCCCTGCCGGTCTATTTCACGAGCCAGTGCGTTATAGCAGCAATGGTGCGCCGAGGCTTGCCGCGGACACCGATGCTTTCAAAAAAGCCCGGCGGCCCATCGCTTGATGTTTTAAGCGGTCTTTGTTCATCGTTCGCTCAGTCGATATAGAGGAATTCGTTGGCGATTAGCAAGACCTTCGCCAAGCTCGTCCAAGCATCGCTTTGTGTGGACTCTTGCGGTGTATTGGTTGGCGATTGCGCCGCGAGCATTTGATGGAGAAATTGGCTCGCTCGCTCGAGTTCCGGCGGTTCGGGAAGCCTTCCCCACGCGAGTTGGTACGCGAGCTCGATCCTCGACGCGGGTTCGGTCGAGCTGGCAATCAAACGGTTCGCGAGGCCGCGCGCTTGCTCCTGGACGAACGGATTATTCATGAGATAGAGGGCTTGAAGGGGGACGGTCGAGTGCGTGCGGACGTCAGTCGACGTATTCGTGTCGGGCCCATCAAAGATTGCCAAATACGGGTGCTTCACCAGGCGCTGGGTCATCAGGTAGACGCTGCGTTGGTTCGTCGGATAGATCGCCTTGAATGCGTCGTGCTGGGTCCAATGCCACGCCTCGATTGGCGGAAACGGATGAGGTTGAGGTCGACGCGAATCGAGGCGACCCGAAACGGCAAGCATCGCGTCCCGAATCGACTCCGCATCGAGGCGTCGTCGTGGATATCGCCAAAGCCAGCGGTTGCCCGGATCGATTGCGACATTGTGAGCGTCGATATCGCTCGCAAGTTGGTAGGTTCGAGACAAGACGATTTCTCGATGGAGGTCCTTGATCGACCAACCGCGGTCGACGAACCTGGCCGCCAGCCAGTCGAGGAGCTCCGGATGGCTCGGCGGCTCGCCTCTGACGCCGAAGTTGGATGGCGTCGCGACGATCCCTTGGCCGAAATGGTGTTGCCAGATTCGGTTGACTAACACTCGGGCCGTCAGCGGATGCGCGGGATCAGTCAACCAGTTCGCCAGCTCGAGGCGGCCGCTGCTTTGAGCCGAAATCGGGGCAGGGGGCTTGGCGGCCAGAAAATCGAAACGAGGCGTTCCTCGCGGGACGACGCCGCCGGGCGCGTCGGGATCGCCTCGCCGCTGAACAGGAACATCGACCGGCTTTCCTTCCGTCACGGCGTAAGCGCCTGGCAAATGATCGGGAAGTGACCGTCGCTTCAGCGCCGTCAGCTCCGAATTCAGGGCCGCCAAGCGGCGCTTGTCTTTGGGATCCTCGGTTGATGCCAATGAGTGGACGATGCGTTCCAGGTCGGCAATCCGCAGCCGATAGGAATTCAGAATCGGCTCAGCTCGCTCACGCTCGACAAGAGGGACAAAATTCATCCGAGGGAAATGTTTCGATTGGAACTCTTCGGAACCCGCGTACGGAAACGTCGTGCTTGCGAAAATACCGTAGAGTGCGTAATAGTCGCGCTGACGTGACCGGATCGAATTTGTGGTCGTGACAACGCGCACAGCGCAGCGTCAAGCCGAGGAATGCGCGGCCGGTCGTCTCGATCGTGTCCTCCAGCGTGAGATGCCAAAGCTCGAACGGGGCGGTTGCGTATCGGCGCGACAGGGCAAGGAAACCTGTCGCGATGATCGGATCCGCGTAACTGGCTCCGGGACCTTGCCCTGACAAGATGTCGCCGGCCAACTGCTCACGAACAAAGCGGTCGAAGGGCTTGTCTTTGTTGAACGAATCAATGATATAGTCCCGGTACAGTGCCGCCTCGGGCACCGGATAGTCGGCATTGTCGCCCGCGGTGTCGGCATAACGGACGACGTCCATCCAGTGCCGTCCCCATCGCTCGCCATAATGAGGAGAGGCGAGCAGTCGTTCGACGACTTTGGAAAACGCGTCGGCCGCGGTATCGCTCAGGAAATCGGCGATTTCATCGGGCGAGGGGGGTAATCCGATCAAGTCAAACGTGACGCGCCGGATGAGCGTCCGTTTGTCGGCAGGCCGCACGTGAGTGACCTTGGCGGCTCGTTGCTTGGCCGCGATGAACCGATCGACGGGCCGTTCCGACCATTGGCTCGGATCGAGCGGTGGCTCAACCCGCTCGACTCTCTCGAACGCCCAGTGTCGCCCGCCACGGCGTATCCTGAACGCCGACGCGCTTTTGCAACGGCCTTCGGCCAACTCGCTCCGGCGGCGATCCACTGACTGAACGCTGTGCTGACCTCGTCGGAAAGGCGTCGACTGGGCGGCATCTTCAACTCGTCGTCCGTCTGCCGGATTGCCTGGATGAGCAGGCTCTGCTCGGGATGACCGGCCACGACCGCCGGTCCACGCTCGCCACCCTTCGAGTAACGCCTCCCGCGAATCAACCGTGAGCCCGCTGTTCGTCTTCTTGCCGCCATGACAGGGCAAACATTCGTTGACCAGAACAGGCCGGATCTTCAATTCGAAAAAGCTGTCAGACGCGTCGTCGGCCCGTACCGAGCCCAGGAGAACCAGAACAGGCAAAAGAACTGACACGGCGAGTCGAGCCATCGCGTCGACCTTTCGGGTTCAGGCAAGACCCGATTCAGGACGATCAGTTGAAGTCCAAAGTTCAGCCTTTTGTTTAACAGATTTTGTACAGTAATTCAATATGTACGCGTCTAGGTGGAACAGGCTGTTGGAGTCGACTGATTGCCCGCGCGACCGGCTGCTTCTCACTCCTCAACTCGACGCACATTCATTAGCCACCGAGGTCGTCTCAATTCTGTCAGCGCCGAGGACCTTTCGACCTCCCACATTCCAACGGGTCTGGTCCGCAGTCAGGCGGTTTGCGCGGATTTGACACGAGAATTATCACGACCTATCGTAACGATGAAGTCCGGCTAGAGGACTATCGCACCGGAGTCGCGTCTCTCTTTTTTGACGCCGCCGGTCGCACGCGACTCCGTTCGTTGGTGGGCCGAGGAGTCAAAGGAATGTCAATCCGCAACGGTGAGTACGGCTCGCCTCTACCCCTGAGACAGCCAATGGACGCAAAAGCCAGCACCCGTTTTTGTGTCACACCGATCACGCCGATTGACGACGACCCTGGACTGTCCAAGCCCCATTCCGCCTACCTCATCGTCGTGGGTGGCGGGATTCCCGGCACGATGCACCCGTTGGATGAACGAGGGACCAGCTTGGGCCGGTCTGTCGAGAATGCCGTGGTATTAAATGATATCACGGTTTCACGTCGCCATGCATTCATTTCGATTGATTCAACTGGAGTGATCCGAATCAGTGACGATGGGAGCACCAACGGCACCTTCCTCAACGGGCAACCGATCCCCGCACATTCTTCCAGGCAGTTGGAAAATGGAGACCGTATTCAACTGGGGACGAACGTCCTCCTCAAGCTGGTTCGACTGGACGCAAGTGACGAGCGATTTCAGCGGGAGATGTTCGAACGAACCGTCAGAGATTGCCTGACCGGACTTTACAACCGAGCCTATTTCATCGATCAAGTCGGACCACTCGCCGAGCGGTATTCGTCGCTTGGACTCGGAATGGCGATCCTCATGATTGATATCGACCACTTCAAGCGCGTCAATGATGACCACGGTCATGTCACCGGCGATGGAGTCCTGAAGGAAGTGTCCGCCGTGATCCGGGAATCGACGCGTTCCGAGGACCTCGTCGCTCGTTATGGAGGCGAGGAGTTCGTCGTCGCGCTCCCCGTTTCCTGCCTGGAACTGGCACTCGAACGTGCCGAGCGAATCCGGCAGAACCTGGCTGAACGCGCCGTCTGGACTGATTCCGCGCAGGTCCGCGTGACGGCGAGCATCGGCCTGGCTTTTGGTCCTCCCGGTCGACCGCGTCATCACGATCGAACACTGATCGTGCGGGCCGACCAGGCGCTCTACAAGGCCAAAGCCGAAGGTCGTAATCGAGTCATCTTCAGTCATCCCGATCTGTTGACGGCCAATGGAAAAACTGAGTCGGCCGAATTTCTCTCCGCCGGCTGATCAATCATTTCTGAGGAAGCCTGACTCCCCTTCAACTCGGCGATTGATGGTAAGGTCCGAGAGGAGTTCATCGTCAAGCCCCTTCCGCCTGGATAAAATCAGTGGCCGCTCGCTCGTCGGCGCACAATCCAGAGCCATGAATTCAAAGCGATGAAGGGGAGATGTCGTCGTGTCAAAGTCTACTTGCAATCGTCGAGTTCCGCATTACCACCACTCAGCCTGGGCGTTTGCAGTTGGAGTCTTGCAGGTCAAGAATATTCCGGAGTTGAAGGGCTTCCTCGATCGACTGGGAATCAACCTGGTGCAGATCGCATGTGGGGACCCACACCACGCGAGCTGGGACGAAGGGGATGACATGCCGGCGGCAGCGCTGGCCTCGGGGATTGTCATGGCGGGTGCCATGCTGGGTTTCCCGGGCGAGGATTACACGACGCCCCAGACCATCAAGGAGACCGGGGGGTTCGGAAATCCCGCGCTCCGATTCGAACGAATCGAACGACTGAAGTGGGGACTTGCACGGACACATGGCGCTGGGCCTGACGTCCGTGACGTTGCACGCAGGGTTCTTGCCGAGCCCGAGTGATTCGGGCCGGCCGGCGATTCTTCAGACCCTGGCGGAGGCGGGTCGACTCGCCAATGAAATGGGAATTACGCTCGCGTTCGAGACCGGACAGGAGACCGCCGATCTGCTGCGGTTGACGCTCGATGAGCTCAACGCGCCCAACCTCAAGGTCAACTTCGATCCGGCGAACATGCTGCTCTACGACATGGGTGACCCGATTCGAGCCGTGGAGATTCTCGGACCCGACATCCATTCGGTGCACGTCAAGGACGCAAGACGTCCCAAGGCCCGCGGGCCATTGGGGAGAGGAAGTGCCCCTCGGACAAGGAGAAGTCAACATCCCGGAATTCGTTCAGGCGCTCAAGCGAAATGGCTATACGGGACCACTCGTGATCGAGCGCGAAGTTGGCGATCAAGCGGGCCGTCTCCGAGACGTCGCCGCTGGTCTCGCATTCCTTCGTGAATGTCTCGAGAACTGACGCCGGAGCCGGTCAAACGCTTGAAAGATCGGTGCGTTCCTGAACGTCCGTCGCTCGATGCGATCCCGGCTTTGAATTGACGCGACAACCGCCCGACGCTGTCATTGTGCTTAGTCAGCGAAGGGCGGTTGTTCTACTCACAGAGCAGAAAATCGTTCAAGATTCTCACCTGGCGGCATCGCGTGACCTCAATTCACCACGGAATTGACAACATGGGCCAGCTCGCGGCCCGCTTCGGTCAGCGCATAGAAGTTGTGCTTTCCCGAGCGTCTCGGCTCGATGAGACGGCCGTGGCGAAGCAGAGCAAGGTGGTGACTGACAGCGGGCTGGCTCTGAGTTCCCAGATCGGCGCAGAGCTCGGTCACGTTCCGTTCCTTCTCACTCAAGAGCATCAAGACTTGCAGGCGAGTCGGATCGGAGACCTGCTTTAATAATTCCGCGACGCGACGGATCTCGGCCGTCGGTCGCGCAGGCGCTGCGCTTGCGGATTTGGCGGTCTTGGAAGCGCCGATCGATTTCGTAGTTGTAGCTGCCATCTGGTCCCTCAAACGAAAGAGCTGTCTTGGTTTCGGTCAAATCGGCCTCCGAGTGCTGACCTCAATGAGGCACTCAAGAGTCGCTACAGCTTATGATAGATTCATCCCTACATCTCGTCAACCCCTCTTGGACCGCACATTCAATTGAATTCTGAGGTTAATGAATATTCGCTGGGTGACATCACTTCGACAGGCGATGCGAATGCGTTTGTCAACCCGAACGCGTCCGACGCGACGAAACCATGCACGCATAGGATGAGGTGCGTTCGATCGTCGACACCGATTCCAGAATTCATGTCATAAACGTAAATCCGGTCTAAGCTTATGTCATTTTTGTCGGCCTGGTTTCAGGGCACGTTGCCATCGAACTTGCGTAGAACAGTATTGATTCCGTTTCGCCGCTCCATTGCGTTTGATCGAGTAACGGACTCGACCGGGATCAAACGGAATGAATTCGGTTCTACGAAATGCCGTAAATCCAGGAGTCCGCGTCGAGCCGAACGTTTTCGCTTGTCTCCTGCCTCATTCGGCCGTTACAGTGGCGTGATTACGGCCCGCGTTTCCGGTGGGCGGAGACTTGGCCATCTCGGACGGCACGGTCGCAACGAGTCGGTACCAATTAAGACCGGGGTCGTATTCCGCGAGTGGGTGCGGGAAGGATACACACTGACAGATGCTAAAGCAAAGCAGCTCACCCACAACAACGGCCCGGTCGAGCTCCGCGGCGTACCAACAGTGCATCAACCCATCCTGTTCGTCGACGTTCGAAATTCAGGAGCGCGCGGTTCGCGTGTCCCTATTGCGGTGATCTCATCGATGTCGTCTATGCTTGGGATCGCCTGCCGGTTCCCAGCCGGCTCAGCGATTTCGAAGCCAGGTGGGTTTGTCGTCTCGATCCCTTGAATTTCTCGGGAGTTTGGCGATTTCGAGACCTGCTTCCGTTCGCCCCGCCCGAAATGATCGTGACGATCGGCGAAGGGCAGACCTTATTGCAACGAGCCGACAAAGTCGGTCGTTATGTCGGTGTCGATCCCGGATCTCTCTGGCTGCAATACGAGGGAATGAACCCTTCAGGAAGTTTCAAAGATAATGGAATGACAGCGGCCTTTACTCACGCTCGCATGGTTTCGGCGCGTCGGGTCGCCTGCGCGAGCACCGGTAATACCTCGGCGGCTCTCTCTGTCTACTGTTCGGCGACAGATCTTGGATTTCGGGCAATCATTTTTGTTGGATCGGGAAAAATCGCTTACGGCAAGTTGGCGCAGGCTCTCGACCACGGAGCGCTGACGATTCAGATCGTCGGCGACTTTGATGACGCCATGCACCGGGTGCGTCAAGTCGCTGACCGGCTGGGCATCTACTTGATGAATTCGGTCAATCCGTTCCGGCTTGAAGGACAGAAGACCATCATTCTCCGCATCCTAGAGGGGCTCAAGTGGGAGGTTCCGGACTGGATCGTCGTGCCCGGTGGAAACCTGGGTAACTCAAGCGCATTCGGGAAAGCGTTCATCGAGTTGAAGCATCTTGGTCTGATCGATCGCGTACCGCGTCTGGCTGTGATTAACGCCGCGGGGGCCCGTACCTTGGACGAACTCGTCGGCGCTCGCGAATTGCGTTGGCGAAATGGACTTCCGGAGATGGAGAAAGTCGACCAATACTACCGCCAACTCGACGTCGACCAAATCAAAGCATCCACGATTGCATCGGCAATCGAAATCAATCGTCCCGTCAACCTGAAGAAGTGTTTGAGGGCCTTGGCGTTCACACAAGGGATCGTGGGAACGGTCTCTGACCAGGAGATCATGGATGCGAAAGCGCGCGTCGGAGCGGGAGGATTGGGCTGCGAACCAGCGAGTGCCGCCAGCGTCGCTGGGGCCAAGCAATTACGCGAAGAGGGAGTGATCGCCCCATCCGATCGCGTCGTCTGCGTGTTGACCGGCCATCAGCTCAAGGATCCGACGGCCACCGTCGCTTACCACAGTATCGATCAAGACCAATTCGACAAGATCTTGGGGAGTCGGGGGGTCCGGCGTGCAGGGTTCGCCAATCGGCCGGTCGTTGTTGCCAATGACCTTGACGATATTATTCGAACGATCGCCCTGTACTCGGAAACCGACTCGTCAACCGCCGCGGTAAGAATCGAGTAAGGATTCAACCAATCCCGGGTGTAAAACGAATGGCTGTAAAGAATTAGAGCTGTGTCGAAAATGCCGATTGTGCCGGCGTCAAGTGTAAGTTTCGTCGCAGTAAGGATTTCCGGTGATTGGGATGTTTTTCGCTCCTCGCATGCGTGTGTGCGCTCAACTCCTCCTGTTGTTGTCCGTCCAGGTGAACCCCCTCTCTGACGACGCTCCAGCGGGCACCCGCCGCGTTGCGGGGTGCCACAGGGCCGTCTTCCGGTGCCCGGAGCGCTGACTGACCGCTGTGAATGAGGGCGGTCACCTGGCCTTTGACCCGCCGCTCACCAGCGGTACGGGGCCGAGTTTTTCCAGTTTCTCGATCGTGAACACCAGGCCAGTTCGCACCTTTCCATGGCAAAAAGGAGCTTGTCGACGTGCCAGGCAACATTCTCTCGGTCGGCATCAATGGTGCCTCAGGGCGCATGGGGAAGAGATTGATTCAATTGGTTGCTGAAGATAAAGAACTCAGACTGGCCGCTGCCCTCGAGCGTACTGGTCATCCGCACGTCGGCAAGGATGCCGGCCCATTGGCGGCAATCGCACCAGTCGGAGTCGTCGTGCGCGACTCGTTGCCAGAGGATTTAGAGTTGGACGTCCTCATCGATTTCTCGCTCCCATTCGCGTCTCTCAAGATTGCCGAACGTTGTGCCGACTGCGGTATTCCGCTGGTGGTCGGCACGACCGGATTTGATCCGGCTCAGCTTCGCGACTTCGAGGCGGCGTCGATCCGGATACCACTCCTCATCTCTCCCAACATGAGTCGAGCAGTCAATCTACTGATGAAACTGGTGGGTGAGGCGGCGCGATCGGTGGGTACGACGACGGATATTGCCATCATCGAACGTCATCATCGAACCAAGATCGATGCACCCAGCGGGACTGCCCTCCGATTGGGCGAAATCGCACGGCAGGCGTGCATTTCTGACCGTGGTTCCACGAACGGAATCGACCGTCCTGATGCTTCAGCTCAAGTCAAGATCGATATCCATGCGCTTCGGATCGCCGACTCACCCGGCGAACATACGGTGATCTTCGGTTTCTTGGGAGAGACGCTTGAGTTGAGTCATCGGGCTATCAACCGCGACGGCTTTGCTAGGGGAGCAATCGAGGCCGCCAAGTTCCTCGCGGGAAAGCCAGTCGGACTCTACTCGATGAAGGATGTCATCGCATGAGGCGACAGCCAGGTCGTCACGGACGTCCGTCAATGTTGGTTTGTCTGCTTGTTAAAAGGATGCGTTTAGCGAGACCCATTCTGAGAATCGTGGGAGGTTGAGCATGGCCCGTTGCGAGCAGGGTTATTTGTGCTCGGTCTGCGGTCAGGATGTGGAGGAGATTACCGAATCAGAACTCTATCTCAGTTACGTACTGGGCGAGGTGGATGGCAACCTTCTCAATCGATTGCCTGAGAGACACATTCGCTGTAATCCAAGCTTGGCTCAGTTTATCGTCACCGAATCTTTTCCGCCCGTAATAGTCAATGGATTGTTCGCAAAAGCTCTTCTTGATCCAGAGTTTGTCAGGGACGAAGAGAAGCGGATCACGAGCGGGTATCTCAGACTGGTGGCGTTATCGACGGAGAAAGTCGCGATAACGGAGTATCCGCTAGTCGGTGTTCGTAGCGTTGGGGAAACCGCTACTACCGATCGCGAAGTGTGATTTCGATCGACTGGCGCAACGTGTTAGAGCGTCTGGGGAGGCGGACAGTGCAGCGCGAATCGCGACGCCTCTTGTTTCTCGACGACGATCCCGCTCGGGCCGAGGCGTTTCTGGTAGAAGAACCAGAAGCCGTTTGGGTAAAAACCGTGACGGATTGCGTTGTTCGTTTGGTCGAGCCGTGGGACGAAGTTCATCTTGACCACGATCTTGGGGGAAAACAATTCGTCGACACCAGTGCGAATGATTGCGGAATGGAAGTGATCCGATGGCTCTGCCAGGAACCGCGCCTCCATCTGCGACGAACTGTTTTTTTCGTCCACACGCACAACACAATGGCGGGTCTGATGATGGTGCTCCAGATGCGCGAAAGTGGTTATCAAGCGGAGTTCCGTCCGTTTGGTGTCGATCTCGCCGAACTCTTTGCGGCTAATGAGCCGAATGAAAGCGAGAATGTCGATCGCGCCAACTCCCCATTGCACACTCTGAAGAAATGGTTTGACCGGTTGCAATCCCTTTGGTCCTACGTGCGCGGATGAGCATCGTAGTCCGGCGAGGGTAGGCAGTTACGCGACTTCTTAATTGGTCAAACTTTCAAACTAATCCCTTCGACTCGAATCGGATGGACCTCGCGCCGCGCTTCGCGTTGGGGCGTCCAGGCGTCTCGAACTCGTTCTGAAGCGCCGATGAGATTGCCAAGGGTTCCGGCGCGAATGTATCGTGGGCGGTTGGTGGTATTTCGTTGGATGATTACCAACAACCGATCAGGCTGTGGATTTTAAGGGGAGTCGCCGTGAGGACAGTCATTACGGGAGGTGCCGGGTTCATCGGGTCGCATCTTTGCGAACGGTTCGTGGACGACGGTCATGACGTCCTCTGCGTGGATAGCCTACTAACGGGAAGCCGCCGCAACTTTGCACATCTTGTCGATCATCCGCGTTTTCAATTCATCGAGCACAATGTTTCCGAGCCGATTGAGATCGACGGTCCGGTCCATAACGTCTTACATTTTGCGAGTCCGGCCAGTCCGGTCGACTATTTGGCTCATCCGATCCCGACTCTGAAGGTTGGATCACTTGGCACACACAATGCGCTGGGTTTGGCCAAAGCCAAGGATGCGCGGTTCTTGTTGGCCAGTACATCCGAGATCTATGGTGATCCCGAAGTTCACCCTCAGCGTGAGGATTATTGGGGCAACGTCAATCCGATCGGGCCTCGAGGCTGTTACGACGAAGCCAAGCGGTTCGCCGAGGCGATCACCATGGCCTATCATCGTTATCATGGCGTGAAAACTCATATCGTTCGCATTTTTAACACCTACGGGCCAAGGATGCGGCTCAACGACGGCCGTGTCTTGCCCAACTTCATGAGGCAGGCTCTCCGGGGGGAGCCGTTGACCATTTTCGGCCGCGGGCGAACAGACTCGAAGTTTTTGTTACGTCACAGATCTGGTCGAGGGAATCGTCCGACTGCTCAATATCGACTTCGCGGAGCCGGTCAATCTCGGCAACCCGGCCGAGATCACGGTGATGCAACTTGCCGAGGAGATCCTCTCCCTGGTCGAGGGGACTCAAAGCAAGATCGTCTACGAAGACCTGCCCCAGGATGATCCGAAGCGGCGAAAGCCGGATATCAGTCGCGCTCAGTCGTTACTGGGTTGGCAACCGGCGATCGATCGTTCCGAGGGCTTGAAACGTTCGCTCGAATACTTTCGTATGGCGTCGGATGAACATCGGATTGATTCCGACTGGAAATGACGAGTCCGGTTCCTGAGCTGGCGGATTCCTCGACATCGATCGCTGAGCGGGCTCGGTCTTCATTCGCCGGAAAGGATTTCCATCGCCGCGTTGCGCCCGTTGATGGCGATCACGCTGCCACCAGGGTAGGTGCAAGCCCCGCACAGGAATACGCCTGGCATCGGTGTTCGCGGTTCAAGTCGACGATCCCACATGTACGGGGGCAGACACTCCCCCTGAAAGATGTGGCCGCCCGTCAGCCCGACTTCCCGCTCGATGTCGGGCGGGCCGAGCACCTGGACATCAAGCACGGCCTCGGGGATGTTGTCGCAGTAACGGGCGATCGACCGGAGCGCGAGGTCTTTGACATCGTCGCGACGACTCTCCCAATCGCCGCGGGCGAATTCGTGGGGCACGTACTGGGCGAAGACACTCATCGTGTGTACGCCCTCGGGCGCGACAGCTCGGGTCGTGCGCCGTCTGGAAATAGAGCTCGGTCCACAGCCGATCCGGTAGCTCGCCAGCGCGGTGCTGTCACCGGACCGACTCGCCACTCGTCTTTTGTCAATGGCGTATTGATCTGGCCCAGATGATGAGGCATTTGTGTCCCCGGTCGTGCCGTTGAAGCTCGGCAGTTCCTTGAGAACGACGTTCAACTTGACGGTGCAGCCGACCTGGGGGATCGCTTCGACCCGGTCGCGCCATGCGGGATCAGCCATGCTCGCCCAGAAGATGCAAGCGTCGTTCGAGGATCGGCGTTGGACACGATGCAGCGTGCCTCGATCCGATCTCCGCCCTCGAGCTCGACCCCGACGCCCGGCAGGATCCGGGCGACGGGAACGCCAGTGAGCACCACCGCTCCCGCGTCGCGCGCGATGTCACAGAGGATGAACGAGACCATGCCCATCCCTCCCTGGACGTAACCCCACATGCCCGGCCATTCCTCCCATTCGGCCTGACTGGTGGTGGAAGTGGATGGAAGCCGTCCCGGGGTCGTGAGGACTGGCGTTGGTCCCGATGACGCCCTGCCCGAGATAGGCCAATTGAAGACGTTCGTCTCTCAGGTAATGCTCGACGCATTCGACCATCGACCACTCGAAGAGGAGCTTCCGGGCTTCGTCGTCGTCACCGAGCCGTCGCTCGAGTTGCTCGCGGGATGGGCGCGCGGCCGATCCAGAGATCTTCACCGCCGGTCGGCCGAAGTGCGTCGCGAAGCCGCCGTTTGACGTCGCAGAACGCGCGCCAACCCGGGAGATCTCCCGGTGCGAGTCGCATCGATTTCTGCGTCGCAGAGCGCATCGTCGTCCCAAAGCTGAATGCTGGCGCCATCGTCAAAGGGAACGAACATCCCCGCTCGGGCCGGCAGCCAATCGGAAACCGTAGCCGGCCATGTCGAGCTCATCGATCACCAGCGGGTGAAGCAAGCCGGCCAAGTACGCGCACGGGGAGATTCGATAGCCCGGCCAAACCTCGTCGATTGTGCATGCGCCGCCGACTCGTTTCCTCGCCTCGAGCACCAGCACACGCTTGCCCGCACGTGCCAGATAGGCGGCGCACGTCAGGCCGTTGTGTCCGGCGCCGATGACAATGACATCCCATCGCGCACGCAATTGCTCTTCAATCGGCGCGGGTGAGGTCAATTTTCCCAGCGTGGCCACGGCGGGTACATGGCCCTGGCGTGTCATGGTCATCCTGGCTCTCCACCGTTCACTCTCTGCATCGCGCGATCGATCGGTCCCGAAGCGATTGGCCAAATTGCGTCGAGGCTGCTCTCGACACACGTATACGAGACAAACGAACATGGTCTATTGGTGATTCAGACGAATCACCCGAGGATGTTGTAAACTGGGACTGGCGAAGAACGCAACGGGCATGACCAGAAGCCGGAGTTTGGAAAGGGCGGCGAAACATGGCGGCGATCGAGCCAGTGGTCATCAAGCTTTCAGACCTGGTCGACGGCCAGGAGGCCGTCTGCTTCGCGGCGCTCGTCAAGAAGACGCGAGGGACGACCCAGGCCAATCAGCCTTTCATCAAATGTTATTTCCGCGATAAACGGACGACCCTCGAGGCGCCTTTGTGGCACGACAATCGCTATTTTCGGGAAGCCGACGCATGGCCCGAAGGGGCGGCTTATCGCCTGATGGTGCGAGGCAAGTTCGGGCTGCGGTATGGCCTCCAGTTGGAAATCCTTGGCATCCGCCCCGCGACTGACGCCGACGTTCGCGAAGGCTTTGACTTTTCCGATTTGGTCGAGAGTAGCAAGTATCCACCCGGAAGATTTGCTCAAGACGATCCGCTTGATCATCGATCGCCAGATCGACGATCCCTGTCTCAGACGCCTGGTCCTGATGATCTTGGAGGAGAATCTGCCGCTCTTCCAAAAAATGCCGGCCGCCCAGAACTTCCACCATTCCTACACGTGCCGGACTTCTCGAGCATGTCTGGAGTATGACGCGGATCGCAAGTTTCCTCGCCGATCATTATTCCAAGTATTATGACGAGCTGAACCCCCCTCTCAATCGCGGCGTGATTATCGCCGCCACGATCTTGCACGATATCGGCAAGCTGCGCAAGCTGGAGTATCACCCGGTGGAGGCCAAGTACACGAAGGAAGGCCGCCTGATCGGCCACATCTTGATGGGCAGGGACATCGTCCGCGAGGCGGCGAGCCGGATCGACGGCTTCCCCGAGGAATTGCTCCTCCTGCTGGAACATGCGATCCTGGCGCACCACGGCAAGCTCGAGTTCGGCTCGCCCGGTTCAACCTCTGACCCTGGAAGCCCTGATCGTTTCGTATATCGATGATCTGGATTCTAAACTGAACATGGTCGCTCGCAAGAGCATGGAATCGCAGACCGAGGACCCATTCACGGAGCGTATTTTCGCACTCGATAATCGGCGGTTCTACAAGGGCGTGGCGGGAGAGGCCTATTCCAGCGGCCTCGGATTCGGCATCAAGTTGACGACGCCGGCGATCGTCGACCGACTCGGCCGTGTCTCCGCCGCTGCCTTGGCGTCTCACGATTCAAACCGGTTAGAATCGACAGCTAATCCTGGATGCCACCGTGAGCGTCACGGCGAATCCCGATCGATTGATACTCATTACGTAGAGTGACGATGAAACTGACCTGGAAATGGACCTGCCGCGAACTTGCTGCTTTTGGCGATGATCGGTTGCAATGGCGGAGACGAGCCTGCCGCACCCGCTCCTGGTGGCGCAGGCGACGCCTGCGCCCGGCGTTAAATCGCGCTCCGACCTGACCGCGAAGGGCACATGCCCTCGCAAACGGCACCGGACGCCACCAAGGCCGACCCATCGAAGAAGAGCGACGAGGCACCCAAGGTCGAGGGACCCAAGGCCGACAACTCCAAGTCGACAGACGGCGCCAGCTCCTCGACCGCGAAAGAACTCGCCGCGATCAAACAGCTCCCTGAGGCTGAGCAGGCAGTGGCTCTTAAGCAACTGGTCTGTCCAGTGAGCTGGCGATTCGCTCGGCGAGATGGGAAAGCCGTTAAGGTGACCTACGAGGGGCGGTCGTTCTATCTCTGCTGTAAGTCGTGCGAACCTGAAGTCAAAGCCGATCCCAAAGCCTTCATCGCCAAGCTTGACAAGAAGGACGACAAGAAGTAACCAACGCTGGACCCTGATTCGATTAGAGCGGAGGGAACGTGTAGCGGACGTGGGTTGCCGAGGAGGAGGACCGCTGCTCGCCGCCCTCTATCCTCGCGACCACTTAAGCCCCTCTCGTCATTGGATCGAATCTACCGAGCAAGACGTGGCTGCTCGGTACGTTCGGATATGGCAGCAAGACATCAGGTTCGCTATACTTTTATTCCCAAGCGGCACCATGACTCGGGAGCGAACACACAGCAGATCGTGCCGATTTGCAACGCCCGATTCGGAATCGGCCGTGATTGTCCCGGCGGGATTCTCGAGTCCTGAACGCCCCTAGAGACCTCACGCGAACGAATCACCTGAACGTATCTTGGAGAGATGCCATGCAACCCATCCCCTGCCCGTGAGTCCGCCATCAAAGCCATCACGTCTTGGCCGATCCACGGCCGTCGGGCTCCGCGTCCCGCGACGCCGATTCGTGTCCTCTTCGGTATCAACGTCTTTTCCGACGAAGTCATGAAGACACGGCTTACCGGAAAACATTTACAAGGCGATCCGAAACACGATCAAGAAGGGGGCGCCGCTCGATCCATCGATCGCGGACGTGGTAGCCGCGACGATGCGGGAATGGGCGATGGAACATGGCGCAACCCACTACACTCACTGGTTTCAGCCGATGACCGGGCTGACCGCTGAGAAACACGACTCGTTCCTGGTCCCGACCGAAAACGGCATGGCGATCGCGGAATTCAGCGGCAAGGAACTGGTCCGCGGAGAGCCGGACGCATCCAGCTTCCCGTCGGGCGGCATCCGCACCACGTTCGAAGCACGCGGCTACACGGCCTGGGACCCGACGAGCCCCGCATTCATCCTCGAGAACCCGAACGGCACAACCCTTTGCATCCCCACCGCTTTTTGCTCGTGGACCGGCGAGGCCCTCGATAAGAAGACCCCCTTGCTCCGCTCGAACGAGGCACTGTCGAAGCACGCAATCAGGATTCTCCGACTTTTTGGCTCGAGTGCCACCCGCGTCGACAGCACCGCCGGGCCCGAACAAGAGTACTTCCTGATCGACAAGCACTTTTACTTCGCGAGACCGGACCTGATCAACGCGGGACGGACTCTGTTCGGCGCCAAACCGCCCAAGGGACAGGAGTTGGAAGACCATTACTTCGGGGCCATTCCGGAGCGAGTCTTGGCCTGCATGCTCGAGACCGAAACCGAGCTGTATAAGCTCGGCGTGCCAGTGAAAACACGCCACAACGAAGTTTCTCCGGCGCAGTACGAGATCGCGGTGACCTTTGAGTACGCCAATGTCGCAACCGACCATAACATGCTGGTTATGGAGACGATGAAGCGCGTGGGCGACCGCTATGGCCTCCAGCTCCTGTTGCACGAGAAGCCGTTCGCGGGTGTCAACGGATCGGGCAAGCATCTCAACTGGTCGCTGGCCGATGATGATGGAAACAACCTGCTCAAGCCCGGCGAAACGCCCCATGAGAACGCGCAATTCCTGCTCTTTCTGCTCGCTGTCATCCGCGCGGTCGCGCGGCACGGAGACCTGCTTCGCGTTTCGGTCGCGACGGCTCATAACGATCACCGCCTTGGGGCGAACGAGGCTCCCCCGGCCATCATCTCGATCTTCCTGGGCGATATGCTCCAGGACATTGTCGAGCAGATCGAAAAGGGCGGTGCCAAGACGGCCAAGGCCGGTGGCGAGCTCAAGATCGGCAGTTTCCGATCCTGCCGACCTTACCTCGCGATCCGGGCGACCGAAACCGCACCAGTCCGTTCGCGTTCACCGGCAACAAGTTCGAGTTCCGCGCCGTCGGGTCGAGTCAGTCGGTCGCGGGCCCGATCGTGGTCCTGAACACGATCGTCGCCGAGAGCCTCGACGATTTCGCCACTCACCTCGAGCAGGCCGATCGCCGCCGGCAAGAACCTCAACACCGAGATCCAGTTGTTGCTCCAGGACGCCGTCAAGGAGTCCAAGCACGTGATCTTCAACGGCGACAACTACAACGAAGCCTGGCACGTCGAGGCCGAACGCCGAGGTCTCCCCAACCGTCGAAATGCGGTCGACAGCCTGCCGGACCTGATTTCGGCGAAGAACAGCAAACTGTTCGCAAAGTATGGAATCTTCAACGACCGCGAGCTCCACTCCCGTTTCGAAATCTTCGTTGAAGGCTATCGTAAGACAATCAATATCGAATCCCAGTTGACGATTCATATTGCCAAGCGAATGATCTTGCCGGCCGCGTTTCGCTACCAGGCCGAGATCGCCGGCGCCATCAACAGTCTCAAGGCCACGGGTGCCACGGTGCCCAAGGTTCAACTGGCCCATCTCAATGAACTCGTCAAGGCGATCGAAGAACTTCAGGCATCGATCGACGGGCTTAGCGCGGTGATGGATGAACACCCAGAGGGCGATTCACTCGCCCACGCCAAGCATGCTCGGGACGCGATCATTCCCGCCATGAATCTCGTCCGAACCGCGGGCGACCAGCTCGAAGTCCTGGTTGCCGACGACCTCTGGCCTCTGCCAACATACCAGGAAATGCTGTTCCTCAAATGAGAGCTCCCGCCGAGCGACATTTGGACCGCTCGCGGGACTGAAGATCGAAAGCGCTGCGAGCTCGTGTCCGGAGTCAAAATTCGCGACACAAGCTCGCCCGTTTCATGGTGTGCCTGCCACGGTGAGTCTCGACCGTGAACCACGCGAGGAACCGGTTTCTGACGCTTCTGGAATCGGCCCGAGATGGGCCGGCGATCATTGCTCACCGTGGTGATTCGTTCCACGCACCGGAGAACACGCTCGAGGCCGCCCGCATGGCCTGGAAGGCCGGTGCTCATGCATGGGAGCTGGATGTTCGGTTGACCCGAGATGGTGATCCAATCATCATTCATGATGATTGTCTAACCCGAACCACCAATGTCGCCGTTCGGTTCGCGGACGACCCGCGCGGTCGTGACGGGTTTCGGGTCTCGCGATTTCGACTACGACGAGATTCGCAGCCTAGATGCCGGCTCGTGGTTCGTCGCCGGCTTGGGCGTTCCGCGTTCCGCTCGTGCGTTCGGGACACTCGATCGGCTCGAGCCGGACTGGATCGACCACTGCCGATCCGGCCGCGTCATCATCCCCTCGCTAGCCGAGGCCCTGAGCCTAACCAAGGAGCTGGATTGGCTGGTGAACATCGAGATCAAGTCATTTCCCGAACAGCCATCCGGACTGCTCGACAGCGTACTCGATCTCATCAAGGATACCGGCACAGCGGACAAGGTCTTGATCTCTTCCTTTGATCACACGGTCGTCGAGGATGCCAATGAGGGCGGTCGTGAATACGCTCTGGGAATCCTCGTCGACACTCCGCTTTATTGTGTTCACAAGTACGTATCGCAATTTGTCCGCGCCGACACGGTCAACATGTCGGCTGAGTACCTCGGCTCGCAATCGATCAACTATCGGCGACACCCATCTTGGCTCATGCTCGCTGGAAGCGTTGTAGAGGACTTGAAACGGAAGGCATCCCGACCTTGGTCTACACAGTTAATGACCACCGACCGGGAGGCCTGGCACAGCACCTTACCGAGATCGGGGTCAATGGTTTGTTCACCGACGATCCCTCGGGACTTGCGACAATTACTTCGACATGGTCCCGGACCGAACGCTCGGTGAGCCCCGGTAGATTCGTGCGATCCGTCGTTCGGAAGTGACCGAAGTCGGCTGAACAACAGTCTGGGCCGTTTTCGCGAGACTTATCACTCGGGGCATGCCGACATCATCTGAGATCGCGTTCATCCGTTCCCGTACGGCCCTCCACCGACCTCGCAGTTCGGCCGGCCAATCGAGCTGATTGATCGTGGCCTCTGCTCGCCAGAGCTGTCTGCGTAGTAGTTGAAGTGATGCCGTGACGTCTGTGTCTAAAGGCTTGAGCGAGAGTTTGTACTCGAATCTCTGAACTTCATCCGACAGAGCTTCGAGAGTCTTGAGCGCACCCTGATCAGCCATGGCTTTCTTCCCGCTCTTGGCCACTCTTACGATCAGGTCAAGGAGATCGATGCCCAGGAGACGCGCTTGCCTCTGAACCTTGTTTGGCCCTGTAGAGCGTGTGACGGGAACCGGAACCGTCGGGGGCAAGGTCGCTTGGAGCTGTGCATTCACGGGACTCAAGACGTCGAGCAATCGGCTGACATCACGCAATCGAACTGCCGCCTGAATCGAGAGGCCCGGGAGTTCACCCAAGGTTGAATCAACCTGGCGATAACTCTGTTCCACGGCTTCGTACAATTGGAGCGCGGCGAGCGATATCTGGCGGGTCCAGCGACGTGGCGCTGACGCTTTCATAATATAGCTCCGATGCTTCTGACAAGTCGATGATATCTGCTCCGAGATTGTTGCCGATCGTAGTCTGGTTGAGATCGGCGCGGACATCGACGAGCATCGCGATCGAATTCAGGACCACCAACCGCGCCAGGCGCGGCAAATCATCGGGCTGGAATTGTCCTGTCGTTGTCAGATCGGTCGAGGATCTCGTTCTGGAGCGACCGCTGGCCCGGGGCCTGAAAGCTCGGAGGCCGGCTGACGAAGTTTTGAGCCTGTACAGTCGCAACGCCGATCATGGCCCAGCACGCCACACTGATCGTGGAGATGCTCTGCTCGAGCCGCAAGACCCATCCGAGGACTCCGACTCATCTCAGCTCTCCAAATCTCACAGAGGTGTGTGAAAACTACATCTCTATTGAAAGCACAACTCGCTTAACTGAATGGGCGTCTGCCGTGATCGTGGTCGAGCGGCTCGGGAAGGTCGGAAGAGCCCATAAGATAGACGTCGATCGCATGAGCGGCGTGTCGTCCCTCGGCGATGGCCCAGACGATGAGGCTTTGGCCGCGGGTCATGTCCCCCGCCGTGAATACTTTGTCGACGCTCGTTCGTTTGTCGCCGTCGGACTTGACGTTGCCCGCCTGGTCGAGCTCGACGCCCAACTGGTCGAGTAAGCCCTTCTTCTCAGGTCCGACGAACCCCATCGCCAACAGGACGAGATCGGCCGGGAAGACGATCGTGCTGTCAGGGATCTCGACGAACTGAGCACGGCCGTTGATCGTCTTCATCTCGACCCGGACGGCCTCGAGTTCGCGGACCCTGCCGTGCTTGCCAAGGAACCTCTTGGTGTTGATCGCGTACTCGCGAATACCGCCTTCCTCGTGGGCCGACGAGACGCGAAAAATGTTGGACCACTGGGGCCAAGGGTTGGAGGGTGCCCTGGTATCGCTTAGGTCGTGGCACGATTTCAAATTGATGAACGCTCTTGCACTTTTGTCGATGGACGGTACCAAGGCAATCCGCGCCGGTGTCGCCACCGCCGATGATGATGACATGTTTGCCGCGAGCCGAGATGAGATCGCGGAGTCGTCGATCGGGAGTCGCCGGCAACCCGCCGATTTTGGGCGGTCAGGAATTGCATGGCGAAGTGGATCCCATCGAGCTCGCGTCCCTCGATCGGCAAGTCGCGAGGCTGCGTCGAGCCTCCACAAAGGCAGATGGCGTCGAAGTCGTCGAGCAACTGCTGGGCGTTGGATATCGAGACCGACGTTGACTTTGGCTCGGAAGACGACTCCCTCGGCTTCCATCTGTTGGAGTCGACGATCCAGGTGCCGCTTCTCCATTTTGAAGTCGGGGATGCCGTAGCGGAGTAACCCACCGATGCGGTCATCTCGCTCGAAGACGGTGACCGCGTGGCCGGCTCGGGCGAGTTGCTGGGCGGCGGCCAGTCCCGCCGGTCCCGAGCCGACGATCGCCACCTTCTTCCCGGTCGTGATCTTGGGTGGTTGAGGGACGACCCAGCCTTCGTTCCAGGCGCGCTCGATGATGCCAGCCTCGATCTGCTTGATGGCAACGGGATCACTGTTAATCCCTAATACGCACGAGGCTTCACAAGGAGCCGGGCAGAGCTTGCCCGTGAATTCGGGAAAATTATTGGTCAAGTGGAGCCGCTCGATCGCGGCCCGCCACTGGTTGCGATACACCAGGTCGTTCCAGTCGGGAATCAGGTTTCCGAGCGGACAGCCTTGATGGCAGAACGGAACGCCGCAGTCCATGCACCGCGCGCCCCTGGGCGCGCAGCTTGTCTTCGGGAAACGGGTTGTATACCTCGAGGAAGTCTTGAACCCGCTGGGAAATCGGCCTCCGAGTCGGCAGCTCCCGGGGGATCTCCATGAAACCGGTCGGCTTACCCATGGCTCGACCTCCATCGTCTGGAGCACGGCGACCGACGGGAGGGAACGCGCGGCCTCTTTCTGTTCGTCGAGAACTCGCCGATAATCCCGAGGCATGACTTTCACGAACTTCTGGCGGCCGTCGATTTCCATTTCTTGAGCAATCGGGCGGACGACGGCACTGCTCGTGTACGCGGCGTGCTGGATCAGGAGGTCGCGAACCAGGTCGAGGTCCTCTCGGCTCGACCAGTCGCTCGAGGTCGACCATCTCCTGGTTGCATCGCATTGGAAAATCACCGTCTTTGTCCCATACGAATGCACGGCCGCCGCTCATGCCGGCGGCGAAGTTGCGGCCGGTCGAGCCAATCACGATCGTAACACCGCCAGTCATATATTCACAACAATGATCGCCGGCGCCTTCCACGACGGCCATCGCGCCGCTGTTGCGGACGCAGAAGCGTTCGCCGGCCCGGCCGCGGAAGAACGCCTGCCCGCTGGTCGCGCCGTAGAGGGCGACGTTGCCGATCAAGATATTGTCCTCGGCGACGAACCGCGGCGGTCTTGGGAGGGAACACGATGATCTTGCCGCCCGACAATCCCTTGCCGATATAATCGTTGGCATCGCCCTCGAGAGTCATGGTGATACCGCGAGGAACGAACGCGCCGAAGCTTTGGCCGGCCGAGCCTTTGAATTTGAGCTGGATCGTATCGTCGGCGAGGCCCGCCGGGCCGTGTCGTCGAGTCACTTCACTGCCGAGAATCGTGCCGACCGTCCGGTTGACGTTGCGGATCGGCAAGTCGACGGACGACCTTATCGCCTCGCTCCAGGGCCGGTTCGCACAGCCGGGACGATCGTCGTCCAATCCAACGACTCCTCGAGCCCGTGCTGCTGGTCGCGAACCTTGCGTACGGCTACATCAGGAGCGATCATCGGGGCGATAGAAGATCTTGCTGAAATCGAGGCCCCTGGCTTTGTAGTGCTCGATCGCCCGGCGCTTCTCGAGCAGGTCGCCGCGACCGATCATTTCCTCGACAGTCCGGAAGCCGAGCTTGGCCATGAGCTCACGCACTTCCTCGGCGATATACATGAAAAAGTTGACGACATGCTCGGCCTTACCCTGGAACTTTTCACGGAGCCGCGGGTTCTGTGTGGCGATCCCGACCGGGCAGGTATCGAGGTGGCAGACCCGCATCATGACACAACCCATCACCACGAGCGGCGCGGTCGCGAAGCCGTACTCCTCGGCGCCCAGGAGGGCGGCAATCACGACGTCGCGGCCCGTTTTCAACTGGCCGTCGGTCTGGACGATAATGCGGTCGCGCAGCTTGTTCAAAACCAGGGTTTGCTGGGTTTCCGCCAGTCCCAGCTCCCAGGGAACGCCGGCGTGTTTGAGCGACGTGAGCGGGCTGGCCCCGGTGCCTCCGTCGTGGCCGCTGATCAGAACGACGTCCGCATGGGCCTTGGCCACGCCCGCCGCGACCGTCCCCACCCCCATCTCGGCCACCAGCTTGACGCTGATGCCGCACCTGCGGGTTGCTGTTCTTCAAGATCGTAGATCAACTGGGCGAGGTCCTCGATCGAGTAGATGTCGTGGTGCGGCGGCGGGCTGATCAAGCCCACACCGGGGGTCGAGTACCGCACCTTGGCAATCCAGGGCCAGACCTTGTGACCGGGGAGCTGTCCCCCCTCGCCCGGCTTGGCGCCCTGGGCCATCTTGATCTGAAGCTCGTCGGCACTCATCAGATACTCGCTGGTCACGCCGAATCGGCCCGACGCAACTTGCTTGATCGCGCTTTTCTTGCTGTCGCCGTTGGGAAGTGGCTTGAAGCCGCTCGGGATCCTCGCCACCCTCACCGGTGTTCGATTTCGCTCCCATCCGGTTCATGGCGATTGCCAGGGTCTCGTGGGCCTCGGCCGAAATCGAGCCGTAGCTCATCGCGCCGGTCGCGAACCGCTTGACGATCGACTCGGCCGGCTCGACTTGCTCGATCGGCACCGGCTGGCACTTGTCGAACTGGAACTCGAACAGGCCGCGCAGCGTGCAGAGCCGCTCGGTCTGCTCGTCGACCATGCTCGTATACTTCTTGAAGATATCGTATCGGCCGGACTGGGTCGCGTGCTGCAAGCCGGAACACGGTTTCGGGGTTGAACAGGTGGAACTCACCATCCCGGCGCCACTGGTACTGGCCGCCCTCCAGAAGCCAAGCGGGCTGGGCGTCTCGGCGTGGCGAAAGCCCGATGGTGGTGGTAGAGCGTTTCGGCGGCGATCTCGGCGAGGCCGACGCCGCCGACTCGCGACGCCGTTTTGTCGAAATAGGCGGTGAGGAACGTCTCGTTCAGCCCGATCGCCTCGAAAATCTGGGCACCGCGATAACATTGGATCGCACTGATGCCCATCTTGGACATCACCTTGACGACCCCTTTCTTGATCGCTTTGCGATAGCGGTAAACCGCCTCGTCGTGGTCGATCCCGGTGATCCATCCGGACCGGATCAAGTCGTCGAGCGTCTCGAACGCCACGTAAGGGTTGATCGTGCCCGCACCATATCCCAGGAGAAGTGCGAAGTGATGAACCTCGCGTGCATCGCCGCATTCGATGACCAGGCCCGCCCGCGAGCGCAGACCTCTGCGGACCATCGACGATGCAGGCCGGAGCACGCCAGCAACGATGGGATCGGCGCCAAGTCGGCGCTTGTCCCGCGGTCGGAGAGGATGATCAGGTTGGAACCCCGCTCGATCGCGTGGCATGCCCGGTCGATCAACGACTTGAGGGCTCGCTCCAAGCCGTCCGCGCCCTTTGCGGCCTCGAATAACATGGGAAAGATTTCAGACTTGAACCCGCCCCAACCTTCTAGCTGCTTGAGCCGAGCCAGCTCGTCGTTGTCTAGAATCGGCAGTTCCAGCGCGATCTGCCGGCAAGCTTCGGAAGTCGGCTCCAGCAAGTTGCCTTCACCGCCGGCACCGGTGAATACCGACGTGACCAGCTCCTCACGGATGGCGTCCAGTGGTGGATTCGTGACCTGAGCGAAGAGTTGTTTGAAATAGTTGAACAGCGGTTGGCGCGATCCGACAGCACCGCCAATGGTGTGTCGGTACCCATTGAACCGATCGCCTCTTCACCCGCGGACCCCATTGGCGCCACGATGTACTTCACGTCTTCGAGCGTGTAGCCAAAGGTGATCTGCCGCTGAAGCAACCCATCATGATCGGGAGGAGGAAGCTCGGTGCCGGCGGAAGGTCGGCGAGTGTCACCATTTTCTCGCGCAGCCACTCACCATAAGGATGTGCGGTGGCCAATTCGTGCTTAATCTCGTCGTCGCCCACGATCCGGCCTTTTCGCATGTCCACCAAGAACATCTTACCGGGCTCGAGACGTCCTTTCTTCACGATCCGTTCCGGAGCGATTTCGATCGCACCGACCTCGGACGCCATGATCACACGGTCATCGTCGGTCACCACGTAGCGGCTGGGTCGCAAGCCGTTGCGATCGAGCACCGCGCCAATCGACTTGCCATCGGTGAACGTCACTGACGCCGGGCCGTCCCACGGCTCCATCAGGCAACTGTGAAACTTGTAGAAGTCTTTCATCTCTTGCGACATCGAGTCGTGGTTTTCCCAGGCTTCCGGGATCAGCATGATCATGGCGTGCGACAAGCTGTAGCCCGATCGGACCAGCAGTTCGAGGGCGTTGTCGAGGCAGGCCGTATCGCTCAAGCCCTCGCGAATGATTGGCTTGATCTTGGCGATGTCGCCAGGCTCGTACAGGTCCGAGGCGAAGAGCGCCTCGCGTGCCTTCATCCAGTTGATATTGCCGCGGAGGGTATTGATCTCACCGTTGTGAGAGATCATGCGATAAGGGTGGGCCAGTTGCCAGCTCGGGAACGTGTTGGTGCTGAATCGCGAGTGAAACATGCAGAGAGCACTCGTGAGCAATGAGTCTCCCAGGTCGTCGGCGAAGTAGCGTCCGAGCTGCTCGGTGGTGAGCATACCCTTGTAAACCAAGGTCCGGCACGACAGGCTGGCGAAGTAGAAATAGCGATGATCGTCGAGCCCGGACGCTTCGATCTCACTCTCGAACCGCTTGCGAATCACGTACAACTTTCGCTCGAAAGCTTCGGCCGACTTCAGCTTCGGACCGCGGCCTACGAGCGCGTGCCACATCAGTGGCTCGACCACCCTGGCCGACTCACCCAGAGACGATGCATCGGTCGGGATCATCCGCCAGCCCAGCAAAGTCTGCCCTTCCTCGACGACGATTCGTTCAAACAACTCTTTCCCGAAGGCCTGCTGCGTGGAGTCTCGCGAGGTAAAGAACGCACCCACGCCATAGCGCTCGGGTTCGGGTAGATCGATTCCCAAGGGAGCACATCGTGATATCAGGAAATCATGCGGAATTTGAATCAACAGCCCGGCGCCGTCGCCCGTATTGTTCTCGCAGCCGCAAGCCCCTCTATGGTTCATGTTGAACAATGCCGTGAGGCCGTCGCGTACAAGTTGATGCGACTTCCGGCCCTTCAAGTCGACGATGAAGCCCACGCCACAACTGTCGTGTTCGTGAGAAGGGTCGTATAACCCTTGAGGCGGCATTTGACCTGGAATCATCAATATTCTTCCTTCATAAACCTATTTTCGCTTCATATCTAAGTGCTCGGGGTGATGCGGTCCGAGCGCCGTCTTTCCAACCTATTCGTAGTGATTGCGTCGATCCGGAAAGGTGTGTTAGAGACCGAGTCACGGATCGCGACCGACCCGCGCCTCGCGTCAAGTCGCGGTGATGGCCGGAACCCGTTGGCTCGGCTCGGCTGGATTCGACCTACGGGTCGTAACATCCTCGCTCTTAAGGAGTTCCAAGAACCGGGTCGCCGCGCGCTCCAGGTTGACGTTGCGCCGGTGGATGATGGCAAGCGGGCGGGTCAAACGATCGTTGGAGTCATGACCCTCGATCGCGACTGAGGCGAGGGTTCCCGCCTTGACCTCTTGCACGAGCGACGGAGCGGGAAGGATGGAAATACCGGAGGGAATCTCGACGGCGCGCTTGATATTCTCAATATTATCAAATTCGCAAGCAATTTCGATCTGCACGTCGTGATGGCGCAAATATCGGTCGATTGCCTTCCGAATCGATAGGTCGGCATCAAAGGCTACGAACGGTTCACCGTCGAGCTCGGCGACTGGGACGCTTGCTCGGCGCGCGAACGGATGGGACGGGTGCACGGCCAACACCATGGGTTCTTCGCGCCAGGTGAGTACGTTCAAGTCGGGCCATTTCTTGGGAAAAGAGAGGAGACCGAGCTCAGCCTCTCCGCCCGTGACCCGCTCGAGCACACGGCTCGGGTGCAGGTATTCGACCCGAACGTTTGCCCTGGGATAACGTTCTTCGAAGATCTTGACGTACCGGCTCATGTGATTGAGCCCGACCGAGTAAATCGCGGCGACTCCGACAGTGCCCTCGACGGAATCTTCGCCCTCCACCGCTCGGACTCGCTGTTCGAGATCCAGATAGCGATCGACGAGTTCCCGGCAGCCCTCGTAATACAACTTGCCTTGCGGCGTGACCACCAGCGGTCGCTTCGATCGATCAATGAGTTTGGTCCCGAGGCGCACCTCGAGGTGGTGGACCGCCTGGCTCGCCGAAGACTGCGAGATCCCGTTCTCCGCGGCCCCCCGCGAAAAACTCGCCCATCGAACCACATCACAGAAAATCTTGAGCGACTCGAGCTGCATTTCCTCCGCCGATCCGCTATTCGCGTTTCCTCGATAATAGACCCACAACGTTATTAGAAAATCAGATACTAACCAACGCTTCAGTCGTAAGTCAAGGGTGAACCGCGACAAAATGCAGTTTTCCGTATGCGGTTCTCCGAATGCAGATGCGACTTGAATCCCGCTGGTTCGGAGTTGAGTCCGTCTTGATCGGCTCTGACGGTCTTCTGGATTCTTCTGCACGCGACACACGCTAGAAGTAGAGCGGTTCACGCTCGGATGGCGCGCGGACCATATTAGCCCGAAGCGTAAGCGAGGGGGCAGCGACCGGAATCCTCGCTTGCGCTTCGGGTTGGTATGATCGCCGTTGCCGTCGCGAATGCGCGACGCATAAGTGAACCGCTCTAAGTCCCCGATTCCTGCCAAAATGGCAGATGGCTGGTATCTGGCAAAGTAAGAGAAAGAAAGAAAAGTAATCTCTTCTGCGTGGACCAGTGGGACTCCCATGCTGGGTGTTGAGGTATCCCCCAACCCCATTCCGGAGAACCCACTCATGCGTGCAACCAAAGGGCGTCGCTCCCGTCGACACAAGCAGTCCGTCCACCTCGGCAAACCTCACGGCATCCTCGGTCCACGCGTTCAGGCCGTCGGTCCCGAGCACTTCGGCATCCTCGCCGTCGACCCCGCCAAGGCCCGTTCCTACACCTTGCTCGCCGATTTCTACGGCCGCGTCCTCATCCCGGTCACGGTCGTCGAGCACACCCAGCACGGCTTCCAGAAGGCCATCGCCGAGCTGCGTCAGGCGATGACCACCCACGGCCTCCGTGATCTCGTCGTCGCCATCGAACAAACCGGTATCTATCACAAACCGATCCAGCGTGCCTACGCCGCCGCCGCCTTTGAGACGCGGATCGTTCATCCCTCCATCTCCCGTCATTTCCGTGAGGCCGGCGCCTACGACAACAAGACCGACCCCACCGACCTGGAGGGGATCTTTCTCGCCGCGGTCATGGGCTTCGGTCTTCAGCAACCCACCTGGGATCAGGTGTACACCGAGTTGCAACTCCTGGCCCGCCACCGCCGCGACCTGGTTTCCAAGTCCTCGTTGCTCCGCTGCCAGATCCAGGAGCACCTCGAAGCCTGTCTGCCCGGCTACGCAAAATGTTTTGACGACATATTTATATCTAAGATAGCTTTGGTCATTGCACGTCGTTATTCGACACCGGCGGCTGTCGCGCAAGCGGGATTGGAAGGGTTGACTCAACTGGCACGCCTGGCGCGGGTCCAGGTCCATTCCCGCACCTTGGTCCGGATCGTGGCCTGGGCTCAGGACGCGCCGACCCCCGACCGCGACGCGGTCTTGCACCGCGCCTGCTCGGCTCCCTGGACGACGATCGCATTATTAAAGTGAAACATATTCAGTTAGTTGAACGAGAACTCGTTGATCACTTGGTGCAGACCCCCTACGTGCGCCTGCTGGCACTCCCGGGCATCAATGTGGTCTTGGCCAGCGAGTTCGCCGGCGAAGCCGGGCCGATGGTCCACTACGCCACCCCGCGGGTCATCACCGGTCGTGCGGGCATGTACCCCAAGCGCTATCAAAGCGATGAGGTCGATCTGGCCTCGGGCCGGTTGGCCCGCCGCGGCAACCGCCGACTCCGCCAGGCCCTGCTCTTGGCCGCCGACACCCTGATTCGATGCAATGACCACTTCCGGGTGCTGGCGGCGAAATGGACCGCTCAGGGCACGGATCCCCGCGGCGTCCATGTGCAAGTGGCCGGGCGGTTTGCTCGGATTGCCTTCCAGGTGGTGACCGGCAATGCGGGGTTTGATCATCCCGCTTGCCAGGATCCACCCTATATAATTGAGAAATTGAACGAATTTCATAACGTACATATTATTGATAAAGATATAACTAAAATAAATATCCAGCGTGCCGCCGCCCAACTCCCCTCGGCCAAGCCGTCGCGGAACCACCCGCCCTTGGACGTGCAGCGGAAGGCGGCTCCGGGTGGCCAGAAATGCGGCCCCAAGACGCAGCCACGCGCGGCGTCCAAGGCGCAGCCGGCGGCGGGTCGTGCTAGCCAGGGACGCGGCCCCAAGCCCTTGAACCAAATTCTCCCGGCAGTCCTCCACAAGTTAGTAGGAGGTGACATCGCAAAGCGGATAGAATCAACCTTGTCAGGGGAGACTCCCTGAGTGGAGCCGGCATCGGGCTGTGAGCCGTACAACGTCGCAAACTTGGCAAGGCGCAAAGCCGTGAACGAAGTCAGGCGCTCTGTCGGATCACAAACGTCGGATACGGCCCCATGGGGACCTCCCCTGATACCAGCAAGGCGAGACGTGATCCCCAACGGCAGAGAAGGCTCGTGGCCCGTAGATCCACCAAGGGACTGATGCAACCACGCACCCGCGTTTGCCCGCGGGCCTAGGGAACGTCCGTCCATAGTGTCAAAAACCTCGTTTCGTCAATTCCCACATGGCCCACTTCGTTTGGCAGTTCTCGTGTTCGCAGCGCGAGGTGTAGAACCCCAAGGAGATTTACCTGGTCTCGCTTCGCAAAAACGACTTCGGGACCAAGTGTCATCTATTGAGCCCGAGGACTTCGCCGTGCGTTCAGAAACGGTGACGGAGAATGTGCCCTGTTCCCAAAACGGAGGCACGAAACATCGTCCCGCATAGAAGATACTCGATGACTTCGGGCCAGGTCCGGCAATATTTCTCCGGTCCCCGAATCCACATGGGCGCGATCGGTACGACAGAACTCACTACAATTGCCGCGAAAACTGATCGATTTCGATTCTTCGGTAAATTTGTGTCGATCGAACGAACTGGTACACTCGAAAGCGGAGTGTAACCACGATCTCCGCCGCTCGCGGCTCGAGGGCCTGTGTAATGCGGCTTCCTCGCGTTCCGTTCACGATCCGGAGTCTGATGATCGCGGTCTTGGTCTTTGCGTGCCCGCTCGCCCTTCCGACCGGATGGCTTCTGATTTTGATCGGTTTAGCCGCGCCGTGCCTCGCTCTTTTCGGCCTGCCGTGGCTCGTATTAGGGGCCAACCGGCGCCGAACGATGTTCGACTTCTGCGTCTCCGCGACCTTTGTCAATGTCTTGTTCGCCGCTTATTGCATAGCCCCGGATCTCAACCTTCGCATTCCGCTCATGCTCGGATGCTTGGTCATTCTCGGCCCGGCGATCAGCCTCCTCGGGGCAGCCTGCGCCGCTGTGTCGACACAAGAGGGCACAGTCTGGCGACGCTTTCTACGGTGGGCTTGTTTGCCGGTTATCGCCCTGAGCATCATGCCCCTTGTGACAGTCTTGACCTGCTGGCCGTTGCGCCTGGCCTTCTTCTTTTCGAGGCCAACCCTGGAACGCCTTGCCGACCAGGTCGCCGGAGGGCAGTCCCACTCGTTTCCCCGACATGCCGGTTTGTTCCGTGTGGCTGGCTCGGCCGTGGACATCGCGACGGGCAACGTCGGCCTGTTGGTCGATCCGGACCCGTATGGGCCCATCGGGTTCGTCCGACTGGGTCCCGGTACAAGCCCGGCACGACGAGGGCACCCGATCGGCGAGGGCGTCTTGGACGTACGGCTTGGAGGAGGATGGGGGTACCTCGGCGAGGGGCGTGAGGACTGATGCGCGATCGAGGAAGTTCGCATTTCGAATAACGCAACCTCTGCACCTCGCCCCACGGCACTTCATTTGACCGCCGATTTCACGGCCGCCGATTCGGGCAGCGGGTTACCCTCCGTGTCGAGAAAGCGAATGCTCTTGACGAACGGGAGGCTCTTGAGCGGTCCCTCGATCTTGGACCGGTCGCCGACCACCAGGATCGTCATCAGCTCAGGTTTAAGATACTCTTTGGCGACTCGGTCAACGTCGGCCTTTGAGGGGAAGTTGAATTCATCAAATTTGGCATGATAATAATCGTCGCTGAGATTGTAAGTGACGAGGTACCGGATTTGCGCGGCGGTACCGGCGATGGTTTCAAATTGGCCGAGGCCGATGGGAATTCTGGCAGCCATTTGTGCAAGCTCCTCTTCCGTGACGGCTTTCGGGCCGGTGATTTCGGTTATCTCCTCGATGATCTCGACCAGCGCTTCCTTCGTCGCGGATGTCTGCACGGCGCCGGTCCATCTGAAGGGAGCCGGCCCTTTGCGGTACGGAATCCTGGCGTCGAATCCGTACGTATAGCCCTTTTCATCCCGAAGTTTCCAGTTGATCCGCGCGCGAGATTTATGATGAGGGTGATCAGAGCTTCACAATCGGCGGAGTTGGCTGATGAGCCGCTCCGTCCGACCGTGACGACCGACTGAGTCGCACCTGGAATATCGATCAAATAGAGTGGCTGATTCGCCGGCGGCACATGGTCGGGCACGCGCGGAAAACCCGGCAGCGGTCCAGGTCGCCACTTGCCAAGGCGCGCTTCGAGTGCGGGCACAATTTTCTCTGCGTCCGCGTCGCCGACGATCACCAGCTCCGCGTTTCCCGGCACAAAGGTCTTTCGGTGAAAATCGACGGCGTCGTCCCGCATGATCGATCGAATCGATCGAATCGTTCCCAAGTAGGGCCGCGCGTAAAGGTGTTCGCGGGGTAGATCAGGCGGTCGGAGACGCGATCACTGAGGATCGTGGGCATGCTCCACCCCCCCTCGATCTCGGCCTGGCGCTCCAACTTCAGACGCTGTAATTCCTTTTCAGGAAATGACGGGTTCATGATCACGTCCGCAAAAAGATCGAGGCCTTGATCGAGGTGGCGCGTGAGTGTGGTCATCTCGACGTTGATCGCTTCCAGGAAGCCACCAACCGAAAGTGATCCGCCGATATCGGCGAGTTCGCCGGCGATCTGTAGGGCAGAGCGGGACGTTGTACCCTCGTCCACCAACGAGGCGGTGATCGAGCACAGCCCCTCCTTGCCCGAAGGAGTGGACGTCTCTCCCGACCGGACGATCAGCTCGAGGGTCACAAGCGGCACTCCGTGCCGCTCGATGATCCGTAGCTCGAGTCCGTTGGACAACTTTCGCCGCGCAAATGCGGGGGGGGTGAATCGAGGAGTCGGGTCCAGTGCGGGCATGGCCGAGCGGTCGAAATCGTCGTGGATCGGCCGCGGCAGGGGATTGACCTGAGCGGCTTTTTCGGCGGGCCTCTCCTCCGCTTCTTGCCTTTGGCACGCCAGGGCGCCGGGAACGACGTCGACCTCGATTCGACAGGGCCCAAGATACTGTCGTGCCACGCGCTGGACGTCGAGCGGCGACACGGCAAAAACCCTTTCCAGGGCAGTGAGGGACCGAAGCGGATCGCCTGTCGCGGCCGTATCCCGACAGAAAACCTCGGCCTTACCACTGAGTGTTTCGAGCGCGTTGATCGTCGATCTCTCCCGCTCGTTCTGAGCCCGGCGCACCTCGGTTCTAGTTGGCCCTTCCTCTTTGAGCCGCCGTATCTCACTGTCGACGATCCGAACTAACTCCGCGAGCTTCTGGCCGGGCTGGGCGGACAGAGTGACCCAAAACTCACCCGACAGTTGAAGAGTCGGATGCGACGCATCAGCCTGAAACGCCAGGTGGTGATCGAGCATGAGCCGGCGATAGAGGCGATTTTCGTTGGCAAGCCCGCCGAGCACCGATGCCAAGACGTCGAGCGCGGCCTCATCGGGGTGGTCAGCCGGTACCGTGGGCCACACCAGTTCCGCGCGAGCATGATTCACGCGATCCGTAAGCGTGAGGTGTCTGGCTTTGGTCAAGGTCGGGACGTTTGGTTTGGATGGCGCAATCTCGACTCCCCGACGTAACGGGCTGAAATACTTCTCGATCCATCGTTTGGCCTGAGCGGTCTGGAAGTCGCCGGCCAGGCAAAGGCAAGCGTTGCTCGGCGCATAATACCGCGCGAAAAACGCCGAAACGTCGGCGACCTGACCGGCCGAAAGGTCGGCCATCGAGCCGATCATCAGATGCTGATAAGGATGGCCCGCGGGATACAATTCGCCCAGAATAACGCCCTCCGCAGCGCCGAACGGCACGTTCTCGAAACGGCTTCTGCGCTCGTTCTGGACTACTTTGCGCACGGCGTCGAGCTTTTCGGGCGTAAGTGCCGGCAGCAAGAACCCCATCCGGTCAGCTTCGAGCCAGAGGACCCGCTCGAGGGCGTTGGTCGTCACGGTTTCGAAGTAGATCGTCTGATCCCTGCCGGTCCGGGCGTTGACCTCGCTCTGGAACTCATTGACCGCGTTGTCAATCGACTCGTCACTGTGTTGTGAGCCTGCACACATGAGATGTTCGAAGAGATGGGCAAAACCACCGCGGCCCGGCGGATCGTCCTTCGAGCCAACTTTGTAGACAACGTTCACGGCGACCAGCGGCGTCTTGTGGTCCTCATGGAGGATGACCGTCAGGCCGTTCGTGAGCGAATACTTCTCGACTTTGAGCTCGGGGAGGATGAGTTTCCTCTGCTCACCCGGTGGTGGGCCATCGGCGCGGACGAACGCCGGTAGAGGCAGCCAGAATGTGAAAGTCAGGAACAGATAGGCGATGCAGCACCGATTCAAATTCATGATTCCCCACCCATTCCTCGAATTCGGCACACGACAAAACCGGAGGCATTGCCATCGTCAATTGTTTCGGAGTTTGGCCCTGCCGATCAAGAGGCCATTCCGATCCCTTCGGCTGCCGTGGGAGATCGGCATAATGAGATCGGCCATGGCGTGCCGCGTGGCGCCGACGCCCCAGTCAAGCCTCGATAACACGCCAGGAGACACGGTGACGGCCGAGTCCAGTTCTGGGGCGATTTGGACGCACGAGCATGGCGAGACGCCCCCATTTCGACTTGACGAATTCGCACGGTTCCGGGATGGTGTCCGGGATTTCCCCGGCTCCGCCTCGCCGCGGGCTTGCCGATTCATTTCGCGTCCGGCCCGAGTGTTTGATTTCCGGCGCCTTTGCGGCCGATCCCGCGAAAGGATTTCGATCCCGAAAGCGACAGATCGCAGGAGGTCTTGATGATGGCGACGGTTGATGTCTCTCGTTTCATCGGCCGGTTGATCGTGCTTAGTCTGCTCACCGGTCTCGCCCGCGCTGATGAGGCGACGCTTGCGCCGAGAACGAAGGTGCTCCTGAAGTCGCCCAATCATGCGGTGAAGGACGCCGATCAAGTGATTCCTCTGAAGAGATACCTCACTTTCTACACCGTCGAACGAGTCGAGGGTGACAGAGTCAGATTATCCACCGGAGGACGGGAATGTTACGCGCAAGCCTCGGACCTCATCCCAATCGATCAAGCAATCGCCTATTTCACCGACCGGATCAACAGGAACCGGCGCGACGTCTTTAGTTATCTGATGAGGTCCATGGTTGAGGCTGACCAGCGACAGCCCGACAAAGCCCGGGCCGATTTGAACGAGGCGATCAAGGTCGATCCCAAGGACGCCGCCGCCAGGGTCGCGCGCGGGAGTTTCTACCTTTCGACAGGTAATCTTGCCCAAGCACTGGCGGATTTCAACATCGCGATCCGGCTCGATCCGAAGAATGCCAGCGCACTTTCTCGGCCGGGCAGCCTGCCATCATGAACGCCAGGACTTCGATAAAGCGCTGAACGACGTCAATCAGGCCATTGGATTCGACCCGACCGATGATGATGCGCTCTTCTTGCTGGGCGGACTGCTAATGCTCAGAGGGGATTCCAAGGGAGCGCTCGCCGCCTTGAATCAGACTATCCAGCTCAACCCGAAGAATGTCGATGCTGTCGTCATCCGCGGGACGCTCCACCTATCTATGGGTGATCTGGCCAAGGCGCTGGCGGACATGGATTGGGCGATCCAAATCGATCCGGCAAATGCCAGCGCGCTTGAACGCGCGGTCAGGGATACTCATGTTGCAGCAGGCACAAGCCAAGGCTCCGTTCGACTTGAAGAGGGCCGTCGCGTTCGAGAGCGGGAAAGCTCCCGATCGCGCCGTCATCAGTTTTGCCATGAGCCAGCATGATACACTTGCGAAGACGTTGAGCGATTCTGACCCGATCATGGCGAATTGGAACCAAGTGATCCAGCTCGACCCCAAAAACATCGACGCACTGATCAACCGCGGCTGTTATCTCGGACTGATCGGCTCCTACGACAAGGCTCGCGCGGACCTTGACCAGGCCATCGCACTCGATCCCAAGGAGCCGCGGGCATTTGCCAACCGTGCGCACGTATTTGTCCTTCAAGGCGATCTCGCCCGGGCACAGGCCGACTTGGATAGAGCACTCAAACTCGGCCTTGATGATTATCACATCTACTTTGACCGAGCCGTGGTCTGCTCCAGGCAGGGGAAGCTTGACAAGGCCCTGATCGAATCCAATGAGGCGATCCGGCGAGCCCCCGACGATCCGGCCTGTTACAACCGCCGAGGCTATGTCCGTTACCTACAAAAGGACTACAGCAAGGCCCTGAGTGACTTTGATCGGGCGATCGGACTCGATCCCAACTACGCCGAGGTCTATCGTTATCGGGCTGCGGTCTGCGCGCGACGCAACAGTTGAATCGGGCGCTGGAGGACTACCAGCAGGCCCTTCGATTGAACCCAAACGACCTATCGGGTCGATTGTCGCGAGCGTCGATCTACAGCGACTTGCGGCAGGATGATCAAGCGCTGACCGATTTGAACGAAGCGCTCCGGCTCGCTCCGAACGATGCCTATGCTCTCTCATTGCGTGGTTTCACCTGGATGCGGAAGGGGCGCTCCGACCTGGCTCTGTCGGACTTAAGCGCGGCGATTCGGCTCAATCCCAAGGATTGGTTTGCCTGCTACGGGCGGGCACAGATTTGGTCTGGGCGTCAGGAGGAAGAGAAGGCGCTCAGCGACTTCGACGAATCCATTCGCCGCGGCCCGGACCTGCCGGCCAATCACAAGGCCTACCAGCGGCGGGCCTGGATTCGCGCAACTGCGCGAGATGCCACACTGCGCGATCCGGTGATCGCCGTCGCATCGGCCAAGAAGGCCTGCCAGCTCACCGCCTGGAAGGACGCCGATTGCCTGCGCACACTCGCGGCAGTCTATTCCGAGCTCGCCGATTTCGACGCCGCACTCACGACGATCGAGAAAGCCACCGCCCTTCTTCGTCCGGGAGATCCCAGGACGGAAAGCTTCCGCGAGTTGAGCGCACTGTTCCGAGAAAAGCGGCCATACCACGAATCGGGCGTGTCCATGAAGCGCGCCAATCCATCATGAGTGCGGCGCTGACGAGTCGCTCGTCCCATCGGGTTTGTGCCGGTATCATGGAAAAGGAATCTTGTGGACGATAAACGTCCGCCTGATCCACGATCCCTGTGCGAAGGAGCTTTTCCCACCATGTTCAGCGCGAATCCGCGGCTGGCGGTCTTGTTCGCGGCTCTGACCGCGATCGGACTCGTCTCAGCCACCAGCGTTCTGCTGGCATATCCAGCGAAAGTTGTTGCAACGCCCGGCTTGCCCATACCGGAAACCGCGCAAGGGCTTTCGGAAAGTTCGCCAAATTCCGCAAGCCAAGCCGGCATCGCCAACCGACATTCAACCCAGAGACATCGAGAAGGACCTAATCAGGCTGGCTGAGCTTCAAGCGGACGCCGACCTGTTGGAAATCACCCTGGACGGGCAAAAAAGCAGTATTTCGCATTCGATGCAATTCCTCGCCGGTCGAGTTTCGCGATATGCCGTGCAAGATCGAGTTGGGGGCAATGATTGGCAGCAAACTTTCCAAAAAGCGAGCGAGCAGTTGGCGATCGATAAGGAGAGCTATCGGAAGAACAAGATTAAACTGACTTTGCTCAAATACCAGATCGCCCGAGATTCGAAAACATTCGGCGTGAGCCTCGATGCGTCGGCTCCTCTGACCGAGCTCAATCGCAGATTCGATCGTCTCGAGGAGAAAATCGATCGGCTGACCGGAACGCTCACCGGAAAAGCCGTACAGTGATGCTTTTTTTCAATGACCCGACACACGGCTGGCGTGGTCGCCGAACAGAGCCGACTCCTACAACGGGACGGATCCGCGGGTCGTGGTGTAGGAGGCGGCTCCGTCCGCCGATCGCCACTGTAAGCTCCAGCCGGAAACTCAGGCGTCCGCCGATGGATCGATCTGTTCGGTCCAGAGTCGAACGACCTCGGCGACCTCGACGACCTCGGCCATCGCGCCTACACCAACATCTCCACACGCCAACCGCTTCGCCTGGGGTGGTACCAGAACAATCCGGCGGCGATGCGCCGCGAAAATGATCGGGGCATCATCCAGCGACCAGTCCGGTGCAACTGGCTCGGTCGCGCGGTCATCGAGTAACTGCCGCAGATGGCGCAGGGTGACCGGGCTTTCCCACATCAATGTATTCATGGCGGGAGCCAGAATCACGGGCTTGGAGAAATCCCAGGCACGGAAGACGCAGGTCAGGAAGTTATCCGAGAGCCCAAAGCGCGAACTTTGCCAATGTGTTGGCATCAAGGGGCGCGACGATCAAAATGTCGGCCCAGTTGCGGAATTCGATGTGCAAGACCGCGTCACCGCGAGAATAGCCCGGTGACGGCCATTCATCGACGTCACGAAACACAGGACCAACAGCGGAATTCGTCGACGAATCGCCATCACTTCGGACGAGCTGGGCGGGATCGAAGAAGTAGACGCCGGCTCAGTTGCCAGCACGCGAACCGCGTGTCCCGCGGCGGACAGATTGGCGAACAAGGCCGGTGTGCGGATCGCGGCAACAGAGCCCGTGACACCGAGGATGAGTCGAGCCATGTTGACAACGGAGCTCTCGTTCTACAGCGGTTTACGCATGAATGACTCACACCAAGACCACAATGGCGCGTATGCTAACCCCAACCGTGAGAAATCACGAGCGGGCATTCAGTGCCGTTCGACGCGGAGCGGGTCCATCGTCTCGCTGAGGACCCCGGTCAACTTGTTCCAGAGCGTGCATTGGAGCTGCTGGGTCTGTCGTGGCGAGAGCAGCATCCGTTCTCTTGCGCGCTGTGTCAGTGCTTTGACGATTACCTTCAGATCGGAACCGATCACTCCGGTTAAGTCCTCGAAAGCGTCCGGAAAATCCAGAGTACGAAATGTGTCGTTTCGAGTGCCGCGTGGGCATTGGAACCCTCCTTGGCCGAAGGTCTGGCGAGATGACGGATCCCTTCCGCGTGTGCGTGAAAAGCTAACCCGCATCGGAACCCTCAGTCAAGCCTCAAGCCAAGATTTTTCAAGACTCCTCGTCGAACACCACCGTTGTTTTTCGGAGCGAAACCGCGTTGGGCAGAGGTTCGACCCCCGCACTCGGCTGTCTTTCAAAGACCCTACAACATCAAATGACCTTCGACCTTGCCAGTCTTGCATTTTGCACCCCAAAGGCTGGACAATCGTGCAAATCGCACGAAGAAGAGAGCGTTCGAGAATGGCACTTAAGCGAGCAAGAAATCCTATCACCATGATGGCGGAAGACTTAGGACTCCGATAGCTCGGTGGCATGGCATTCGCTTGAAGATTCTCATAGAAATGGGTAACGTGAAGACACTGCAAACCAAGCTCTTGATCGGGCTACTGCCGACGCTGGCGATCCTCGTGGGGCTCGGCTTGTGGGCGATCATCATGTTCTACCATCTTGGTGGGAACATCGATGTGATCCTGCGGGAAAACTACCGGAGCATCCTGGCGGCTGAACGAATGAAGGAAGCAGTCGAACGGATGGACTCCGGTCTGTTGTTCGCCGTGGGGGGTCGCGATCAGCGCGGTCGCGAGCAATTCCTCGCAAATCGTCCACGTTTCGAGGAGAACCTGGCCATCGAGCAAGGGAACATCACTCTTGCCGGTGAACGCGGTCTGGCCGAGTCGGTGGACAGTCTGTTCCGCGGTTACATCGCCTCTGCCGAGCGTTTCTTCGCCATCCCCGCCGATCAGATCGGAACGACGAACGCGAGTTGTACTTCCGCGAGTTGCTGCCGACGTTCGAGGCGATCAAGACCCGCGCTGACGAGATCTTGGTACTCAATCAAGACAACATGACCGCGATGGACCGTCGCGCCAGGACGAACGCCGCGACTTCGATCCGGCTGATGATCGCGGCCCTGATCGCCGCGATTGTCCTCACGGTCGGGGCATCGCTCCGTCTGAGCCGGTCGATCCTCAAGTCGATCCGGGCGGTCACGGTCGGGGCGCGAGCCCTGGCTCGCGGCGAGCTCGATCAGATCGTGCCGGCCGCGACCCGCGATGAGCTCGGCGAGCTCGCGAACGCCTTTAACGACATGGCCCGGACACTTCGTGACTATCGGCAGGCTGGCAGTGCGCGATTGCTCCGCGCACAGAAGACCGCCCAGGCCACGATCGACTCATTTCCCGACCCGTGGTGGTGGTCGATCCAATGGGCTCGGTCGAACAGGCCAATCCTGCGGCTCGTCGTCTGCTCAGCGTGGTACCGGCGGCCGAAACGCCCGTTCCTTGGTATCCGGCCCCGCCACTTGAAATCACTGGTCGATAAGGTGCTCTCCGGTCAGGGCGATTATCTTCCGGTCAGTCTCGAACAAGCGATTCCACTCGCCGATGGCGGCCAGGAGCGATTCTTTCTTCCTCGGGTGCTGGCAATCCGCGCGGAGCATGAGGAGTTGACTTGGCGCTGCCGTGGCGCTGGTGGATGTGACCAAGTTCCATCTCCTCGACCGGCTTGAAAAGCGACATGGTTTCGACCGTCAGCCACGAGCTGAAAACGCCGCTTACCAGCGTGCAGATGGCCATTCATCTCTTGCTCGAGGAAGTCGTCGGTCCCCTCACCCCCAAGCAGGTCGAATTGCTGCTGGCGGCCCGCCAGGACGCGGACCGGATCCTCACGATGATCAACGACTTGCTCGATCTGACCCGGATCGAACAGGGACGAGTCAAGCTGGATCTCCAGCCTGTCTCGGTCACCGAGCCTGGTCGACGAAGCCGTCGCCCGGCTTCGCATCCTTGGCGAATAACGCCGGTCTTTCCCTCGCGACCAAGGTCGATAGCGACATCCTCGCCGTCATGGTCGATCGAGATCGGATCGAACACGTGTTCGACAACCTGATCATCAATGCGATCCAGCACACGGGCCGGGGGGGAACCATCCAGGTCTCGGCGACAGCCGACGGTCCGTTCGTCCGCTTCGCCGTTCGAGACAACGGCGAGGGAATTCCGCCCGAACAGGTTTCGCGGATTTTCGAGAAATTCTACCGGATCCCCACGACCCGTCATTCGGGCGGTGCGGGGCTGGGGCTGGCGATCGTTCAAGAAATCATCACGGCACACGGCGGACAGATTTCGGTCAGTAGCGAGCAGGGTAAGGGAACGACATTCACGTTCTCACTTCCCGGCGACTCCGCGGCCAACGAAGGAACATCAGTGGAAGGGGCAGCCAAATGGATTCAACGAAGTGCGTCCTGATCGTCGATGACGAGCCGAACGTACGATTGATGCTTCGGACGACGTTGGAATCCGTCGGTTACAAGGTCGTCGAAGCCGAGGATGGAGTCCGGTGCGCTTGAACGACTCCGCGTCGAATCGTGCGACTTGATCCTGCTGGATTTGCTGATGCCCAAGATGGATGGCATGGAGTTGCTCGCGCCGTCTTCGCGAGACGGAAATGCCGTCCCCGCCGTGATCTTGACTGCGCACGGCAGCATTCCCGAGGCGGTCGGGGCCATGAAGCTCGGTGCGATCGATTTCCTCGCAAAGCCGATCACGCCTGACGCCCTGCGGCGCGTCGTCGCCGAGGTGATCGCGCGTCATGTCGATCGAGCCGGCTCCGCCCAAAAGTGACAACCCCGACGCCTGCCAAGTCGCGAGCCCGAAGCCGGCCGATCACTCGAAATCAAATCGCGTTCGATCTGCGCGGGCGAAACGTGCCTTGAATCGCGGTGAATTCCGTGAGGCGGAGCTGTTGCTCCGCGAGGTCATCGCACTCGACCCGAAGTCAACCGATGCGCACACTGCTACTCGATCGACTTGCTGACTCTCAAAGAGCAGGAGCGGCGCGAGCCATTTCGAATTCTTCGCAATTGGTTCCCCAGCGGCGGCGGACGAGCGCATGGCAAGATCTAGAGCAATTCATCGTGAGTTACGCACAACGCGACAACAGCGGAAAAAGTGCGACCGAAGGTCAGACGAGGATAGTCGAGTGTTAGTGCTGACGCTTCAAGTTTTTATCTGACGATCTAAGCGGGATTCTTTCCAGTGATTTGACCGTATTTATCTACAGAAATACTGCATTACAAAGGCTGACTATCATGATGTCGCTTGGAACGCTCGCTCTGGGCCTGGCCTGTTCGGTCTGTTCTTCGCGATGGTCGCCGCCTGCGACCAGACTTTGATTCAAGGAAGCCGCCCGTGCTCTACCTGACTGGAATCTTGACGATCGCCGCCCTGATTTACCTCGACTTACGTGATGATCAGACCAGAGAGATTCTGATCGCATAAATTATTGATACGGAGTATCTCATTTGGATTTCTCTTTGTTGCATCCGTTCTGGGCGATCGGCTTGCCGGTAGCGGGATCTCTGCCTCTGGGCTGGTGGATGGCTCGCGCTCTGGACCCACCCGAGGATCGAGTCGGTCAAGGGCGTCGACGCCGCGCCGCTCGCGCTCTTGAGGCTGCTCGGTCGGAGCGAGCCGGCGAAGATGGGCTGGAAGCAATATGCGTTTTCGCTTCTCGCCTTCAACGCGGCGCTGTTCGTAATCTCGTTTGTGATCCTGCTCTCGCAGGGCTATTTTCCCTTGCTGAACCCGAATGCCCGAGGCCCGCTGATCGGCCCTCGGTTTCAAGGATTTCAGCGGCGTGGATCATCCCGGAGCGGACCCGGCTGTCATCTTCCACACGGTCTGCTCGTTCGTGACCAACACCAATCAGCAGCATTATTCCGGAGAGCAGCATCTTCTCCTATTTCAGCCAGCTCGGGGCCATCGTCTGGCTCCAATTCGTCACGCCCGCTTGCGGACTGGCGGCCATGTTGGCGGTGATTCGTGGCCTGCGCGGTGACCGCAATCTGGGCGATTTCTACCTGGATATGATCCGAGGTCTTACGCTGGTATTGATCCCACTTTCGCTGGTCGTGGCCGTCTTGCTGGTGGCCACGGGAGTGCCGATGACGTTCGCGGCCAATCCAACAGCGAGCACGGTCGAGCGCAGCGAACAAACAATCGCGGTTGGACCCGTGGCGGCGGAGGTCGCCATCAAGCAGCTTGGGACCAACGGCGGCGGGTACTTCGGGCCGAACTCGTCTCATCCGTTCGAGAACCCCAGCCCGTGGAGCAACCTGATCGAGGTCATTTCGATCATCATCATTCCGATGGCCTCGATCGTCATGTTCGGCAGGATGATCAAGGATCGGGCCCACGCATTGGTGATCTTCGGCGTGATGATGGTGTTGCTGCTGGTCGGGACTGCCGTGGCAATCCATGCGGAAACGCAGCCCAGCGCGGCGACGGCCGGCCTGGCGGTCACCGGGAGCGGCAATCTGGAGGGGAAGGAAGTGCGGCTTGGGCCCGTTGCCTCGGCGACCTGGGCCGCGATCACGACAGCGACTTCCAACGGTTCGGTCAATGCGATGCACGACAGTTTCCAGCCGCTGGGCGGCCTGGTTCCGATGGCCTTGATGATGCTCAACGTCGACTTCAGCGGGATCGGTGCCGGCTTTCTGAATATGCTGATGTACATCATCGTGGCCGTGTTCCTCGCGGGACTGATGGTCGGTCGTACTCCCGAGTACCTCGGTAAGAAGATCGAGGCCAAGGAGGTCAAGCTGGCGATGCTTGTCGTCTTGATCCATCCGCTCCTGGTGACCTGCGGGACGGCCCTCTTCTCGGCGACCGAATGGGGGCCCAAAACGGTGGCCAACCCGGGCCCGCACGGGTTCAGCGAGATTCTCTATGAGTTCACGTCGGCGTCGGCCAACAACGGTTCGGGCTTCGAGGGCCTGTCCGACAACAATCCCGCCTGGAATATCGCGACCGGGATCGTGCTCTTGCTCGGCCGGTTCCCCGCGCTCCTGTTGCCGATCGCAATCGCCGGCTTCCTCTCCCAGAAAAAACGAACACCGCAAACGTCGGGGACATTGTTAACCAATGATCTGACATTTGCCGCGATGCTGCTGGGAACGGTGCTCCTGGTCGGTGCACTCTCGTTCATGCCGGCCGTCGTTCTGGGGCCAATCGCAGATCATCTTTCGACGGCGATGCCGTTGCGGCCGCTACTCGGTGTCAGTGGCGAGAAGGCGAGGCCATGGTCGGTTCGGGCAAATTCCGATTCTGCTCCGCTGTCAGGGGATTGGACTCACTTTGTTGCTAGTGAGCTGGCAATGCCTCATTACCGAACACTGCACCGAACATGATCTTTCCCGAGGACCAATCCGCGATGAGCCTTGTGACTCCGACCTTGGAACCGGACCGCACTCCGGACGACGTACAGGCGCTGAAGTTGCAGCGACGCCAAACGCGCCAGACTCCAATTATTTGAGCCCGCGCTGGTACGGATGGCCACGATCCGATCGTTTATCATGCTTGATCCTCGGAACATGGCCAAGAACCCGGTCATGTTCCTCGTCGAGGCGGGGTGGATTCTGACGACGCTGGTCACGATCGAGTCGATCGTCAACCACGCCGCCATCGGACTGATCGTTTACCAAGGTGCTCTCGCGGTCTTGCTTCTTTTGACCGTGCTCTTCGCCAATTTCGCCGAGGCGCTGGCGGAAGCGCGAGGGAAGGCACAAGCGCAAAGCCTTCGAGCCACCCGACAAGATACGATCGCCCATCGTCGCGAGCCGACCGGTGAGACGGTCGAGGTCCCCTCGACTCAGCTCAGGTCAGGTGATCGCGTGGTGGTCGATGCCGGCCAGATCATCCCGGCGGACGGCGAGATCGTCGAAGGAGTGGCCGCGGTCGACGAGTCGGCGATTACGGGAGAGAGTGCCCCCGTGATTCGCGAGGCAGGTGGAGATCGGTCCGGCGTGACCGGCGGCACTCGGGTCCTCTCGGATCGGATCATCGTCGAGGTGACCGCGGGCGCCGGCGAAAGTTTTCTCGACCGTATGATCGCACTCGTCGAGGGCGCCTCGAGACAAAAGACACCGAACGAGATCGCACTCACCATCATCCTGGCCGCGTTCTCGATCATTTTCCTGATTGTCACCGCGACCCTTTACCCGATGGCTCGCTACTTCGGTATCACGCTCGATATCCCGACCTTGATTGCTCTTCTGGTCTGTTTGATCCCGACGACGATCGGTGCCTTGCTCGCGGCGATCGGGATCGCCGGGATGGACCGCGCTCTGGCCGCCAATATCATCGCCAAGAGCGGGAAATCCGTCGAGGTTGCCGGCGACATCGACACACTTTTGCTCGACAAAACCGGCACCATCACGCTGGGCAACCGGAAGGCCACGTTGTTCGTCCCCATGGGCGTGTCGGACCGCGAGCTGGCGCGGCTGGCCGCGATGGCATCGCTGGCCGACTCGACGCCGGAGGGAAAGAGCATCGTCGAGCTGGCCCGGCAGTTCTACACGCATGAAGCTCGAAGCACCTCGCGGCAGCCGTTTCGTGGAATTCACTGCCCAAACTCGCATGAGCGGCATTGACCTTCCCGACGGGCCGAGCATTCGCAAAGGTGCACCCAACACCATCGCCAAGTCGGTCCAGGAGGCCGGACTGCGCAATTCCCGAAGGATACCAGGAGACCGTCGACTCGATAGCCTCTCAGGGCGCGACACCGCTGGCCGTCATGACTGGCGAGGAAATCATCGGGCTGATCAAGCTTGAAGACATTCTCAAGCCCGGCATCCGCGAGCGATTCGCCCGGCTTCGGCAGATGGGATTACGGGTCGTGATGGTCACCGGCGACAATCCCCTGACAGCCAAGGCCATCGCCGATGAGGCCGGCGTCGACGACTTCATCGCCCAGGCGACACCCGAAGCGAAGCTCGCCTATATCCGCAACGAGCAGGCGGGCGGAAAGCTCGTCGCCATGATGGGTGACGGCACGAATGACGCCCCGGCTCTGGCCCAGGCCGACATCGGCGTCGCCATGAATTCGGGGACCCAGGCCGCCAAGGAGGCCGGCAACATGGTCGACCTCGACAGCGACCCCACAAAACTCATCGAGGTCGTCGAGATCGGTAAACAGCTTCTGATGACCCGCGGGGCCCTCACCACCTTCTCGATCGCCAACGACCTGGCCAAGTACTTTGCGGTCATCCCCGCCATGTTCGTCGGATTCGAGTCGCTTGCCTCGCTGCGCGCGATCGACCTGATGGGTCTGGCCAGCCAGGGAGGGGCGCAATCGGCGATCCTCTCGGCCGTGATCTTCAACGCCATCATTATCCCACTCTTGATTCCGATCGCCTTGAAGGGTGTCACATACCGCCCAGTCGGAGCCAGCTGCGCTCCTGCGGCGCAACCTCCTTTACTATGGCCTCGGTGGCGTCATCGCTCCATTCATCGGCATCAAGATCATTGATATGGCAATTGATCCGTTTCTTGCATTGCTCGTTTGAAAAGTAGGCAGTACGGAGTAGGCAGTAGGCAGTAGGAGTAGGCAGTAAGGAGTAGGAGTAGGCAGCATGGCGAGTCATGATACGCAGCGGGCAGTGGCTTCGAGAGACGATACCCGAATGCACTCGATGTGAACTCGCTGCTAACTGCCTCCTCCGGCCCACTGCCTACTGCCTACTGCCTACTTTTCGAGGAATTGTGAAATGAAACGCGAATTGATTCTGGCTTTGAAGGCCTGTGTGCTCACCTTCGCCGTTTGTTCGATCGCCTATCCGGCGGTCGTTTGGGGCTTTGCCCAGCTATTATTCCCCTTTCAAGCGGAGGGGAGCCTGATCTATGACGCGGATGGCCGGACGGTGATCGGCTCGGAATTGATCGCGCAGCGGTTCGAGTCGGACCTGTACTTTCATCCTCGGCCTTCGGCCGTCGATTACAAGGCGGACGCGGCCGGCGGTTCAAACCTCGGGCCGAACCACCCCGACCTGCGAAAGACGATTGCCGACCGAGTCGAGTCACTCAAGGCGACGTCGGCGAGACCGGTGACCGTCGACCTGGTAACAGCGTCGGGCTCGGGTCTCGATCCGGACGTCAGTCCGGAGAGTGCCGCTTTATCAGGCCCCCCGTATCGCGTCGGAGCGCGGCTTGTCGATTGAAAAGGTTCGCGCCGTGATTGATGGGCTGACCAATCGTTCCGGAGCCGTTTTGGGGGCTCCGCCCCGCGTCAACGTGTTGCAGTTGAACCTCGCTCTCGACAAAGAGCAGGGCTTGACCCATTGAACTCGTCGGAGTTAACGCCGCAACCTCGCGTTTACAAGAATCGATTTTGAGGGAAAGCCGCATGCTGAGCTCGACGGAACTCCATCGTCCGACTCCTGAGCAGTTTCTCAACCTGATCCGCCGGCAGACGAGGGGACGACTGAAAGTCTACCTCGGCTCGGCGGCCGGCGTGGGCAAAACTTACGCGATGCTCCGCGAGGGGCATCGACTGAAGGCGCAGGGCGTGGATGTCGTCATTGGTCTGGTTGAGTCGCATGGCCGGGTCGAAACCGATCAACAGATCGGCGACCTCGAGAGAATCCCGCCGCGGGCCGTCGAGTACCGAGGCGTCAATCTCAATGAACTGGACGTGGATGCCATCCTGGCGCGCCGGCCGATCGTCTGCTTGGTCGACGAGCTCGCCCATACCAATGCCCCAGGAAGCCGTCACCCCAAACGTTATCAAGACGTCGAAGACTTGCTCCGAGCGGGCATCCACGTCATCTCAACCGTGAACGTTCAACACCTGGAGAGTCTTTACGACGAGATCGAGCGAGTGACCGGCGTCCGCGTCAAGGAGCGGATTCCCGACCGAGTGCTCGCGGAGGCCGACCAGATCGTGAACGTGGACGTCTCAGTCGAGGACTTGATCGAGCGACTGAGTAGCGGCAAGATTTACCCGGCCGAACGAATCAGACCGCGCTCGAGAACTTCTTCACGCCGCCGAACTTGACGCGGCTTGCGCGAGATCACCCTCACGGAGATTGCTCATCTCATTGATCGCCGCAATCGACGCGCCGAGGCGGACCAGTATCCGGTATCCGCGACCGACCGCGTGATGGTCGGACTTTCCAGTCGAAGTCCCAATGCGCCGGCACTGTTGCGCAAGACAGCGCGGATCGCCGACCGGCTCAACGCCCCTTGGTACGCGGTGTACATCCAGATCCCCGCCGAGGAGTTGACCCGGATTGATGCGGGCACTCAGCGAATCATCAGCAACCACCTCGAATTGGCGCAGCAGCTTGGCGGCGTCCCAATGACGTTTCGAGGGCCCGACGTAGCCTCGACCATCTTGTCATTCGCCCGTGAGTACGCCATCAAGATCATCGTCGTGGGCAAAAGTCGCCAGCCCCGATACCGCCGCTTCTGGCGCCCGTCGATCCTCGAACGACTCGAACGCCAGGCGGACGGTCTCGATATTTTGATCGCGGACGTGTGAACGAGCACTTCTCGCAGATCACCACCAGGTTTGCTGGAGCGAAACCGCGAAGGCCGGGTGGATCGCGCCCTCACCCCAGCCCTGGGGTGATGAAAAGCTGGGCTTGCACACGCTTCATGTTCATCCGCATCCCGTTGGCGTCGTCCCCCCTTGAGAAGGCTCAGACGGAGGGGGTTTCGTCATTACTGGCTCCCTCTCCCTCGGGCATTGGTCTCTACAAGGGAATGCACACTTTTTTTACAGTAGCAAAAAAGAGGGGCAAGTGTTTCTCCAGCATGGCGTTGAGTCGGTCGGCGCCATAGCGCGCGCAGTGGGCCCACCGCGGCTTGCAAGACCCACAGCCCGGCCAGCATGCCGCTGGTCGTGATCGCTCGGTGCCGCTTGGTCTGCCGACCGCTCAGTTGCATCAGCAGCCGCTGCAATGCCGCCGACTCGTCGTCGTGCCGGCGCTCCAACGCCCAGATCAAGGCGCCTGCACCGAAGGCGATCAGCAGCTTGATCAGGAGCCGATGGCCGTCGCGCTGCAGCCAGCCCTCCAACTGCCAGCCGGCACTCTTGAGCAGCTTGTGCATGCTCTCGATCCGCCAGCGGAAGTAGTACCACCGCGCGATCGTCGCCGCGTCGGCCAGGCACGGCCGGCACGTTGGTCAGCAACAGCCAGCGGGCCAGCACCCGTCCTTTCGTGTCGCGGACCTCGGTGACGACCAGCCGCAACGGCAACGGCGCCCCGGGGACGTCGACCTTCTTCTTGGCCCACGTTCCGTCGGCCGGGCCGGTGCAGGACGACCTCGGCCTCGGCGACGTACAGCCGCGCCACACGGCCGTGAAACAGCGCCGTCCCGGCGTCTTGGAAGGCGTCTCCCTGACGGAATCCCTCGGCGACTGCGACCAACGAGGACTCTTTCCCTTGGCAGAGCACCCTGCGGTCGTCGCCGCGGACCAAGGCCAGATGGCCATCGACACTCCACTGCCGCCAATGGTCGACCGAATCGGCCTCGCGGTCGATCACATGGACCAGGGTCGTGCCCAAATCCAGGTCGCTGGACATATTGCATGTCTCCGCGGACCTGATCGATGTGGCAGATGTCGGGAGCCGGGTCGCCGCCGCGGGTGCTGAGCACGCCGTCGGCCGTGGTCAACGAGACCAGGGCCGGGGCGATCAGGGAACCGTCGTCGCCACGCACCATCAGGACGGTGGCGAGGTCATAGCCGACGTCATCGGCATGGGTCAGCGTGGCACGGTCGGTCTTGGAGGGATGGTCGGCAAAGCTGAGCGTCGACCAGTCGTGGATGGCCAGCAGGACGCCGGGGTGGTCGGCCACCTCTTGGCGGATCGCCTGATGCATCGGCTCGATCAAGGCCGACTCCACGACGAGCGGGTGGATGACAACCCGTGCGCAAACGCTCTAGAGGATCGGCTGAGCTTGTCGATCTCGCTCGGAGGCGTACTGGTGCGCTGGACGCGGCTAAGGCTGCTCCAGGTAGGTCGACGGGATCCGGCGCCTCAGGAGAAACATCAGTCAGACTGATCCGGGCGAGCGTGTTCAGTGCTTCGATCCGCTCGAGAGCCGAGATCGGCGCGCTGATGCGCATTGCGGCCTCGGCGTGGGAGCGCGCTCTCAGTCTATCGAGCCCGACAATCGTGGCGATCCCGCGGCCGGTTCGCTTGAAACTGTCGACAAATTCGAAGAGTGCGGATGCCGTCGTATGGTCGATCAGCGTGACTAGGTCGGTGATATGCAGGCAGACCCCGTTGACGGTGCTGGGAACCCGTGCCAATTGCGAGTCGAGATGTAAGAAATTGAAACAGACCATCGGCCGTCCAAAATACATGTGATAGGTGTCGTCGACGGTCGCCGTTTTCACGACGGGGTCTCGGAAGAGTTCCGCCGTCTCACCTAGCCATCGCCTTGACTACCAAAACCGCGGACTTTCGGCCGTCCGTTTGGCCTTGCTTCACCTCACTACGATCAAGAATTCCAGGACGAGTTTAGCCAGGACGCCGGCGGCGATGCCCCAGAGCAGATCGGTGGTGACTGTGACCAGTACCGTAGTTGTAAACACGAAGAGCTGCTCGCTGCCGACATGCGCCGCGTGCTTCCAGACCTTGGGCGCGCAGAGCTTGTACCCGGTGTACAGCACGATCGCGCCCAGGACGGTAATCGGCATCATGTTGATCAGATTCCGGCCGAGAACCAGGTAGAGGATCAAAAAGCACGCATTGTAAAAGTTGGCCCACTGGGTCCGCGCGCCGCTCAGGATCGCGGTCGTGCTCTTTACCCCGCCAGGGATGATCGTCAGCCCTCCGGCCAAGCTCGAACAGAGATTCGATACGCCCATCGCATTGAGCGTCTTGTTCGGATCGGATTTCCGCTTGAATGGGTCGATCTTGTCGATCGCCGCGATGGTCGCCAGCGACTCCACGCCATCGATCAACGTCAATGTAAGGACTGTCGTGAAGAGCACGAACCACAACTTGTGATCGCCGAACGCCCCCTGGAAATTCGGCATCGTGATACCGTGTTTGAACGGGTTTTCGGGGATTGCGATCAATTGATTCCCGCTCAGTCCCATGAACCACCCCAGGACAAGGCCGACCACGGCCGCGATCACCTGCGGTGGCACGATTTTCACCCACCGCGCCTTCAGCGATGCCAGGACGAAGATGAATGCCAGGGAGAAAACCCCCAGACAGAATACCTTGGGGTCCATCCGCAGAAATTGTGAAGGGGCTTCGCGGAGGATGGGCCAGAAATCATGCTCCACGAACTTCGTGCCGAATATGAGCGGCAGTTGTTTGGCGATGATCAAGAGGCCGATCGCCGCGAGCATACCTTCGACCACCGAAGTGGGGAAAAGCTGCTGCGAATCGCGCCAGCTTGAATTTGGCCAGAACGATCTGCACGACCCCCGTCAAGCAGATGGCGACGAGCAGGAGAGGATAGCCGATCTCCTTATTACCCCGGCCGAGCAATAGCATCCCCGCCAAGAGCGCGGGCGCCAGTCCGGCGGCCGGTCCGCTGATCGTCACATACGACCCGCCGAGGAAAGGAAGAACCAACCCGGCGATGATCGCCGAGGTCAATCCGGTTATGGGGGGAGCGCCCGACGCGATCGCGATCCCAATCGAAAACGGCACCGATACAAGCGAAACCACCAGCCCCGCGAGCAAGTCGTGACGCCAGTGTTTCAAACCGGCGAGACCATTCTCGGGCTTTTCCATCGAAAGAGCGGAACCGAATGACATGGGACTGATCCTTTCCGTGTTGATTGCGGATGTACAGGTTAATTGCGAATGTGAAAAGGGAAGGAGGTTCGGGTACGGGTGGCGCGTAGGTCGATCGCTGCCGGATCGACTCGAAGCATCACCCCGATTTCGACGCATTTGTCGCCTCGCGAGTCTCTACGACGATCCGAAAGATCGGAGATCCACCTTCCCAGATCGTACCATTTTCACCCGCGGCGCCGTGAATGTTCGGACGGATGTGGTCGTAATGCGGACCACCTCGAGTTTTGTGCAGGCGTCCCGTGGCGTCTCGATGCACGTGCTTGTCATTCGCGCCCGGGCCTTTGGGATCCACTTGCTTCACTCTGACGTTGTCGGACTTGTAGTCGCTTGTGACGTGCCAGCCGCCGCAGAGCATGTCGTAGAGCCCCCAGGCGTTGGGCTTCTTGCTTTGGACGGGCGCCGAGTTGGGCCGGCCGCCGGCCTCGCTGATCTGGTCCTTGTACTTCTCGGAAAAGCAGGGATTGGACGTACCGACGCGTGCTGCGTATTCCCACTCGGCGTCGGTTGGCAGGCGTACGGTCACGCCGTTCTTCTTCGACAGGCGCCGACAGAATTCCAAAATATTCGCGAATGGCACTCGCTCGACCGGGAAACGCGGATCTCGGCTCAGAGCCGGATTCTTGCCCATGACCGCCTCGTAGATCTCCTGAGTGACGGGGATCTCTGACATGAAGAAAGGCTTGGTCAGCACGACCTCGTGAGGGTATTCATCCTGATAGCGACGCTGGTAGAACGGGGATCCTTGCAGGAACCGGCCTGCCGGCAGCGGGAGGCACTTCAAGGTGAGCTCGCCGTTGATCTTGAGCACAAGCGGTTTCTCCGCTACCGTGGCAAAGGGTTGATCCGGGGCGAGCATCTTCGCGGGGTAATTCACTTTGGCCGGCTGATACCTGGTGACGGTGATCCATTTTTTTCCGTCTTCCTCAGAAATTCGCCCGGTCAACGCCAGCAGTCCCGAACCCGCCTCCACCTCCTTGTGAATCTTGTCGGCGATCGGACCGGGAACGATGAAGTACTTCAACTGCCTGGTGAATCCGTCTTGAATCTTGAGCGCATCATCAACGTCCAGGCCTCGGTCCGGGTAGCTCGCCATGATCGTGTGGACCTGTTTAGCGATCGCGGATGTGCCCTCCATCGCGTAGATCACCGGCGTGTGATCGCCATCCTTTGGGTCCCAGAACCAATCCTTGGTGTCCGTTGCTCGGTTACAAAGCACATTGCCTCTGATGGTAACGACCGTGTCCGCTGCTTGCTTCTCGTCTTGGGCCGAGGTCGTGGTACCTAGCAAAGAAAGTGCCGGGATTATCACGGTAAACAGACCACACGCGCCATCGTCGAGGCATGGTGAACCCCTTTCGAGCATTGGTGAGCCACGTCGCGGCTGGTGCGAACGCCGCTCAATCCGAAGGGTGCTGGCTCGCCATCATGGTCTCCGCACGACAAAGATCGTAGTTCGTTGCACTGGAATGAGGGTAGAATAACCGCTGGATGATCGCCTCCGCCACAGACCAACGTTTTGAACGAGGTGCGGACGATGGATAAGGACTTCAAGCGACTGACCAATTTCTTGGTCGAAATGGGCGTCGAGCAGGTTGCGCACACGCATAAATCTTATCTGGCGCACTTGATCGCCGTATACCGTTTGCTGGAATCGCAAGGCTTCCCGGAGGACGTTTGCCGGGCAGGGATGTATCACTCGATCTATGGAACTGAGAAGTTTCAGGGATTCACCTTGCCCCTCGATCGCCGGGGCGAGGTCCGTGCGCTCATCGGCGACCGGGCCGAGTGGCTCGCCTACCTGAATTGTGCCATGGATCGATCATCCTTCGACCGCGTCATCGACCAGGTGGTCGAGTCCTATCGGATCCTCGACCGCATCAATGGCGAAGAGGTCAAGCTTTCGCGGCAGGACTTCGACGACCTGTGTCGCGTGCACCTGTTTGACTGGCTGGAACAGGTACCCCGGTCACAGGAGTGGAACTATCGTCAGGACGCTTACCGGAAGATGGCGGCGCGTTTGGGTAGGTCGGCGCAAGAGAACTACGAGCGAATCTACGCTCAGCATGAACCGACGTGAGACTTTAAGGGAGCGCATAGCTGACCTGCCCGCTCCTTTGGATGCGCGATTCGTTCAGCTCGACGATCAAATTCGGCCGTACCCATCGTTCGGTCTTGCCGCCGACAGGACAAGGCTTTAATGTCGACAAAGCGCGACCGACCGTTTTCGCTCGATTTGGCCCAAGCCCACCACGGAGGCGACTAACATGAAGCAAGCGACTTTTGGGGCCGGGTGTTTCTGGGGTGTCGAGATCGCGTTCCGACGCGTCCCCGGCGTGATCGACGTGACCGTCGGTTATACCGGAGGGCACCTCGAAAACCCGAGCTACAAGGATGTCTGCACCGGCCGGACCGGCCACGCCGAGGCCGTATTGGTCGAATTTGACCCGGCCAAGGTATCGTACCAGCGACTGCTCGACGTCTTCTGGTCGGTCCACGACCCAACCCAACTCAATCGACAAGGGCCCGACGTGGGAACCCAGTACCGGTCGGTTATCTTTTATCACGATCAGGAACAGTTTGCCGAGGCCGAGGCGTCCAAGGCCAAGCTCGAGTCGAGCGGCGCTTTCGCCGGCCGATCGCCACGCAAATCGTCCCGTCCGCGCCCTTCTTCCGTGCCGAGGAGTATCATCAGAGATACCTCGAAAAGCGAGGAGAGGAGAGCTGCTCCGTTCACTTCTGAGATGCCGTTCCACGCGACGACCGGCCCAGGATGGAGATTAAGCCATGGATGGGTTTCTCAATCAAACAGCTCACGACGCGAATTCGACTGATGCCAGGTTCCCTACGGCGATTGATTTGGCGGCGTCGATTCAATTCCATGAGGGGACGGAGCTCCTTCGTCGTGGCCAATTCATCGACGCCGAAGGCTGTTTGCGCGAAGCGATTCGATTCCGCCCCGATTATGCCGATGCGCTGAACAACCTGGGAACCGCGATCTGGCGTCAAGGGCGGCTCTTGGAAGCCGAGGACTACTACCGCCGAGCGCTTCAACTCAATCCCAACGACTTTGCAATTCTGAACAACCTTGGAAACATCCTCTGGGATCAACGTCGGTTAGAAGAGGCTTCCCAACACTACACGCGAGCCCTGCAACTCCAGCCGGATTCCTCGGCGACCCGCATGAATTTGGGGGTCCTTCTGTCGGATCTGGGCCGATATGACGAGGCGATCGCCTGCATTCAGGAGTCGCTTCGGCTCCGGCCTGACTCGCACGAGGCACTCGATAACCTGGGTTCCACGCTCGCCCGCCAGGGAAAGTGGGACGCCGCACTCGACCTGTACGAGCAAGCCCTCCGTCTCAAGCCTGACTACCCCGAGGCGCATCGGAACCGAAGCTTCGCATGGTTGGCTCAGGGCGACTTCGAACGCGGCTGGCCGGAGTACGAATGGCGACTGAAGTGCCGCAAACACCGAGGAATGGCCGTCCGCCGTCCGCGATGGAACGGGGATCATCTGGCCGGCAAAACGATCCTTTTACACGGCGAGCAAGGTCTCGGCGACAGCCTGCAATTCATCCGCTTCGCCGCGCTGGTTAAGCGATTTGGTGGACCTCAGGTGCTGTTCTACTCTCCTGCGCCCCTCGCCAGACTGATCGGGAGCTGTCCGGGCGTCGATGGGGTCGTGACCGACGGCTACGACGTGCCCGATTTCGACGTTCATGCTCCCTTGATGAGTCTACCGGCAATCCTCGGGACCACTCTGGCTACTTTGCCCAAGACGGTGCCTTATCTGTCGGCCGATCGCGGGACGATCGAAAAATGGCGACCGATCGTCGACAAAGCGCTCGTACGCGACGATGGCTGCCAAGCACCACGATTGAGGATTGGGATCGCCTGGCAGGGAAACCCGCTCAATCGGGTCGACCGTTGGCGATCCTACCCACTTGCACATCTGGCCCCCTTGGCCGGCGTGCCGGGTGTGGCCCTCATGAGCCTCCAGAGAGGAGATGGGACCGATCAACTCCAAGAACTTGCCGGGCGATTTTCCGTTGCGGATCTGAACGGTGATCGTCAAAGCGTCGACGATGATCGCGACTTCCTGGACACGGCCGCTGTGATGAGCCAGCTCGACTTGGTGGTAACGCCGGAGACAGCGGTCGCACACCTAGCCGGCAGCCTGGGAGTGCCAGTTTGGGTCGCCTTATCCCATATCAGTGACTGGCGATGGGAGCTCGAACGAGACCGGTCGCCTTGGTATCCCACGATGCGGCTATTCCGCCAGTCGACCGCGAGGAATTGGGACGAAGTCTTCCGCCAAATGGCTAACGCACTGAACCAGCAGTTTGCGGAGCGAGGGTCGCTCATCAGCCGGTAATCTTCGGCGCAATCAATTCGATAATTTGCTTGAGCCCGTCCGTTCGATGCTCATCCGCATCAGCGTTCTTCTTTACGATAGCGTTAAAATCCCATATAATGTGGAGGTGACGAGAGGTGGCCGCGCGACCCGCCAAGAGGTTGGCCGCGCGGCCTCGGTCCTCCTCGGAAAATGCGAGTCAAAGCTGGGACTGATTGATTCGTGCATCTCGTCTCATATCGTTATTTGCGTGGAAGGATTCGAACATGAATCCGACGCTGGCGACCGATCACGCGGCAAGGGAACGCTGGGAGCAAGAGCAGGCCAGGTCGCCGAGCCCTGAGCAGCCGCCCACGACGGTGAGCGGCCGGCCGATTCAGCCCCTATCACACGAGACGATTTCGACGACGAGACAGACCTCGGTTATCCCGGACAGTACCCGTTTACGCGCGGCGTGCACGCGACCATGTACCGCGGGCGTTTGTGGACGATGCGGCAGTTTGCCGGGTTCGGAACGCCGCGGCAGACGAATGAGCGGTTCAAGTTCCTGCTCGCCAAAGGGCAGACCGGGCTTTCAACGGCGTTTGACCTGCCCACGCTCATGGGTCTGGACAGCGACAGTCCGCGCGCGGCCGGCGAGGTCGGCCGGCTCGGCGTCGCGGTTGACACGATCGACGACATGCTCGAATTGTTCGACGGCATCAACCTCGAGCGGGTCTCGGTATCGATGACCATCAACGCGCCCGCGATCGTTGTCATGGTATTCTATCTGGCCGCCGCTCTGGAACGCGGCTTCGATTGGCGAAAGCTTCGCGGCACGATCCAGAACGACATCCTCAAGGAGTTCCATGCACAGAATGAGTTCGTGTTTCCGCCGGAGCCGAGCGTACGGCTGGTGTGCGACGTGATCGAATACTGTGCGCAGGCACGTGCCGCAATGGAACCCGGTGTCGGTCTCCGGCTACCATATCCGCGAGGCCGGCTCGACCGCCGCGCAAGAGCTGGCTTTCACACTGGCCGACGGCTTCCACTATGTCGAGCAGTGCCTGGCCCGTGGTATGGCAGTGGATGACTTCGCCCCGCGCCTGTCCTTCTTCTTCAATGCGCATAACGACCTGTTCGAAGAGGTGGCCAAGTACCGCGCCGCCCGCGTGGTCTGGGCCGACGCCCTGCGCAATCGCTACGGCGCGACCAACGAGGCGTCCTGGAAGCTGCGCTGCCATGCCCAGACCGCTGGCTGCTCGCTTCAGAACAAGCAGCCGGAGGTCAATCTGGTCCGCGTCGCGTACCAGGCCCTCGCCGCCGTCCTCGGCGGCTGCCAGTCGTTGCATACCAACAGCATGGACGAAACGCTGGCACTGCCGTCGGAACACGCCGTCACGCTGGCGTTGCGCACGCAGCAGGTTCTCGCGCACGAAACCGGCGTCACGAATACGGTCGACCCGCTCGGTGGCAGCTACTTGATCGAGACCTTGACGCGCGCGATGCGAGACGACGCCAACGAGTATTTCGACCGCATCGAAGCCGCCGGAGGCATGATCTCCGCGATCGAGGCCGGCTTCTTCCGCCGAGAGATCGCCGATGCCGCGTTCGCATTTCAGCGCGACTTCGATGCCGGGCGGAAGCTGATCGTAGGAGTGAACGCGTTCGTCGAGCCCGATGAAAAGCCCATGGAGACGCTCATCGTTGACGGCGAGGTTGAGAAAGACCAGATCGCCGCGCTGCGCGCGAGGCGGGCGGGCGCGATGCCGGCGAAATCAAGCGATGTCTGGCCGAGCTCCGTCGTGCCGCCGCCACGACGGAGAACTTGATTGATCCCTTGCTTGCGGCCGCCCGGGCTCGGGCAAGCATCGGCCAGATCATGAACGCCCTTGAAGACGTTTTTGGCCGGCATGAGGCCAAGATCGCCTGAGCATCCTTCATGCAGCAAGAGAGCCTCGATGGGCAATGAAACGCCAGAGCGGATTGTCCTCGCCAAGGTGGGCCTCGACGGCCATGATCGCGGCATCAAAGTCGTGGCGCGGGGACTGCGCGACGCGGGGTTTCACGTGATTTACGCGGGGCTCTGGCAATCGCCCGAAGCCGTGGCGGAGGCCGTGGCCGACGAGGATGCAGACTGGTTGGGCCTGAGCCTCCTGAGCGGCGCACATATGACGCTGGTGCCGCGGGTGCTGGAGTTGCTCCGGCATTCCGGTCTGGCGGACGTCGGCTTGATCGTGGGTGGAATCATTCCGGAGGACGATGTGGCCGGGCTGATTCAACTGGGCGTCGCGCGTGTGTTCGGCCCGGGGACGCCACTGCGCCGATATCGCGGAGTTTCTCCGCCGGCACAGGCGACAGCGTGCCGCGCGGCCCGGTGAATCCTTTCGCGGCAGGTGATCGCAACGCACTGAGCAGGCTGCTGTCGTTGGCGGCGCGCGGGGAAGAAGTGGAGATACTCGGCGCGGCGCGGCCGCGGGTCGCGCCGGCCGATCAGCCGCGGGTCATTGCCGTCACGGGCAGTGGCGGCGTGGGTAAGAGCACACTGATCGGCAGGCTCATCGAGGTGATTCGGTCGGGGGGTCAGACGGTCGCGGTGCTGGCGTGCGATCCGCAGAGCTCGCTCACCGGCGGAGCCTTGCTCGGCGATCGCATCCGCATGCCGAGCCGGCCCGACGACCCGGGTGTGTTCATCCGCAGTCTGGCCACTCCCAGCGGCCATTCGGGTGTTGCGCCGAACGTTGATCGCATGATCGATCTCTTTGGCCGCTTTGGGTTCGATATGGTGATCGTGGAGACCGTCGGTGCCGGGCAGGGCGACACGGCCGTCCGCGAGGTTGCCGACGTCGTGATCGTCCTGGTGCAGCCCGAGACCGGAGATGATCTGCAATGGGAAAAGGCCGGTCAGCTCGAAATCGCCGACATTGTCGTGGTCCACAAGGCCGACTTGCCGAGCGCCGAGCGCGTCGAGTCGCAGCTCCGAGAGCTGCTCAGCCTGCCTGGCTGCCGGCCGGTCCCGGTCGTGCGCGTCAGCTCGAGCAAGGGGCTCGGCGTGCAAGAACTTTGGGCGGCCGTCGAGGCTTGCCCGGGCCTCCCGCGTGCAAAGGCGACATGATGTGAGTTGGTCACTAACCGTCGCGCCACGCCTACGCCGCTTACGTCCCTGCCATCGAACCGGGCTGGCTCGGTAGCCGGATGAAGGCGGACCTGCTCGGATCGGAGGCGGCGGCCTGAGCTTTCGCCACCCGGTCGAGTGCTCGAACGACGTGTGCAGCGGTCGGGAAGCGGCTTTCCGGCCGCTTGGCCAACATCTTCACCACAGCGTCTTGAAATTCGTCGGGAATCGAGTCCTGGTATTTCTTGGGAGGGACGGGATCGTCCTGGCGGATCTTGGCAACCAGATCGACGAGGGTTTTCCCCTCAAACGGCGGCTTGCCAGTCAGGACGGTGTAGAGGGTCGCCCCCAGGCTGTATATGTCGGCCCGGGTGTCGATGTCGGCGTCGCCACGGGTTCGCTCAGGTGCCATATAGGTGACATTGCCCACGAGCTCCTTTTGGCGAGTCGCGGGAGGGGCCTCGGTACCATCACAGACCTTGGCTAGCATCATGTCACCGAGTTTGGCAACCTTGTCTTTGGAGCGGACGAGGATGCTCTCTGGCGCGACATTGCGATGCATAACATGCTTCTCGTGGAGGGCACCCAGCGCGCCCGGCGATCTGCATGCCCATTGACAATGTGTAACGCCAGTTGATCATCTTACGCGTCCCGAGCCGCTCGATCACCTTGACGAGCGACTCGCCCTCCACGAATTCCGTGGCGATCCAGCAGTTCTCACCTTGCTTTCCGGCACCACAAAGGGCGACCAGGTTGGAGTGGCGTATGCCGGCCGCGGTCTTTATCACGAGCATAAATCGCTTGAGCCCTCTTCGTTCTGAGCGAACTCGGGATACAACACCTTCACGGCGACGTCCTTGCCGGCGCGGGTGTCGCTCGCCTTGTAAACGGTTCCCATGCTGCCCCGCGCCAGTACCGGTCCGAGCTCGTAGTGTGAGATTGTCTTGCCGGTGAGGTTGCCTTCGTCGGTATGCACCTTCATTGCGTAGGCCGATTTGGGCGCCTCCACCAGGTTTTGGGTATCCGCGATTGCCGAGCTGTAGAGCTTCAGGCGCGTGGTGCCGACCTGCAATTCCTCCCCATGCTTCAGGGAGTGCCCTCGATCTTCTGTCCGCCGACCAGCGTTCCGCTGACGCTCTCCATATCAGTGAGCAGGAATTCGCCCCCCTGGCACCGCACCTCGCAATGAAGCCGGGACACCGACGTGTCCGCCAGCTTGGTGTCGGTTTTCTCACCCCGGCCAATGGAGAGCGTCGTGCCCTCGACCAGGTTGAAGATGCGACCCTGATCGGGACCGGCCACAACTCGCAAGTACGCGTACATGGGGAACCCCCTTTCGGACATGCATGAGGTCCAGGGTTCGTCGCCAGCCTCCGCCGGGGATATGCCCTACGCGAGAACCCAGACCATGAATCTGGATGAAATGCCGACAATGCTCGCCGCGGACGCTTTACCGACGTCGACAAAGCCGCGACAACTTCTGAATGGGCGATGCGAAAGATGGGACACGCAACGTCGGGCCCGGCGACTATCGGTGTATATCCGATAACCTCAGAACGAGTCGTGGGTTAGGTTCAATTGCACGACGCCAGGAGACGTTCGAGGTGGCCCTGAGAAATCTGGAATGATGAATCTACCAGATCCAATCCGCTAATGCTAGACCCTGATCAAGCAAATTCCAATAATCTTTGAACTATGAATTTAGTTGATCGGGAGTGTGACGGGCGAGAAGCGAATGCGCGCGATCGGATCGTGCGCGCCTTGACAATTCGTCGTCGTTCTTCGCACCGGCCCCATTTCCCGTCAACCGAACGTGTAAACCGGGCGGTTCGCGCTGACCACGGTGCGACGTCAGGCGAGGCCGAGCACGAGAACTCGACCATCGTAGGTCGGCACGATGACCTTGCCGCCGACAGCGATCGGACGGTTAAACTTGGGATGCAGGAAGTTCCAATTCCAGTCCTGGCTGTCCCACAACGGGCACGATCTCGCCGAGCCATCCGCGAAGCGGGCGAGGTTCGCCGCGTCGTAGGCGAGCAATCGGCCGTTGGTCAGCTCCAAGTTGGCATCGCCGTAGGGGATCATCGCCCACACGATCCCGTCATTGTTGCCGTTGGCTGAGAGTGAGATGCTCCAGCCCGGCATGCCGCCGGGCCGTTGGGATTGGGCCCACGGCCTGCGGCGATGCCAGCGGAATCAGCCAAGATAGGTGGATGAGCTGTCGGCGTTGACGGTCCAGGCGCGCAGGTTGCCGTTCTCGCCGCCGCAGAAGTGCATCTGACCATGGCGCACTGTGCCAGACAACCGGCGTGCCGTGGAGATGGTGCGTGACGTTGCCGGGCAAGCCGGTTGAGGGTGGTGGGTTGGTCGTGGCCGGGTTCATGGTCGGATCGTAGTACGTGTAGAGGATCGGCGGGGCCGCCAGCTTCGCGTAATTCGCCGGGGCCGCGGCCGGGGCCAGGTCGGCTGGGGCCGTTTCGCCCGGGTTGCCGAGTTTGATGGTATAAAGATACCATCCTTGCCCGACACCAGGGCGATTCCCAGATACTCGAGGAGCACGATGCCGCTGGCGCCGAGATCCTGGTCGCCCCAGTGCCGCGCCCATGTCCTCGGCCTGACGCCCGGCGCGCCAGGTGCGGCACGCTGCGGAAATTCGATTGGCTCGGGGATGGCTTGTCAGCATCGGCCACTTTTCGGCGGCGTCGCTGCGGCCTTCGCCTTCGGATTGCCTCCGGTGCGGCCGTCGATCGGTCCAGGGGGTCCACCAACCCGTGACCTTGAGCGAGCCACGGCCCTGGCCGTGGCAGGCGTGTATCGCAGGCGGACGACGCTCTCGCCAAAGTCGACTTTGCCGTCGAAATCGCCATTGCCCGTGACCACCCAGATCGAGCCGTCGCTCTGGATCGCCGGGCCCGGCGCCCGACATCCAGATGCCGCCGCCGATGCCGCGAGCCGTGGAGCACCAGGTCGCCGCGATCGCCCATTTCGCCATATCGATGGCGATCACCCAGCCCCGGGCCGACTTCGCCGTTTCCTGGATCGTGCCGAAGCAGACGATCACGGCGCCATTGACCATCGCCAGCGCCGACCGCTGTTTCCGTTCCATGCTGTTGAAAGCTCTGCATGGTCCCGGCCGGCCCCGGATCGTACGTCGCGCCTTCCAGGCCCAGCAGCGGTTTGCCTGGCTTGAGCGCGCCGGTGGTTAGGTCCAGCGCGGCGACGAAATGCTGGCCGGTCTGCCACTTGCCGCTGCTGTCGGTGCTGATCCAGGCACAGGCATAGAGCGAACCCGCCCGGCGATCGATGACCGGCGTGGACATG
>CAVRFS010000146.1:0-17868 GCA_963720335.1 uncultured Planctomycetota bacterium
CTCCTGGTCGGCAACGCCTATGGCGACGTGCTGATCCTTGTCGGCAACGGCGACGGCACCTTCCGGCCGTTCGAGCCGGTGAAGGCGGCCATCGCCCTGGCCGTCGCCGACCTCACCGGCAACGGCGTCCTCGACTTCGTCTTCGCCGACCAGTCGCTCAACCAGGTCTCGGTCGTCTACGGCTCCACGAGCCAGAACTCGACCAGTCCCCAGGTCATCGGCAACCAGACCACCGGCGTGCTCGCCCCGGGAGCCGTCCTGCTGGCGGACATGAACGGCGACGGCATTCCCGACCTGATCGTCGCCAATAGCGGCGGCAACAACGTGTTGGTCTATCCCGGCCTGGGCAATGGCCAGTTCGGCCCGCCGATCAGCGGTACCAAGGGCTTCGCCGTCGGCACCGACCCGACCGGACTGACGGTCGCCAACTTGAACGGTCAGGCCGACCTGCTGGTCGCCGACACCGGCTCCAACGACGTCTCGGTGTTGCTGAGTCAGGGCAGCGGGTCGAGCTGGACGATGATTCCGGGTGCGCGGGTCCAGACCGACGCCGGACCGGTCGCCGTGGCCGTGGGCAACGTGCTGGGAGGGAATAACCTCGACCTGGCCGTGGCCAACAGCGGGGCCGACAACGTCCAGGTCTTCCCCAGTGCCGGCAGCGGGTTCTTCAACGACCAGCCGGCGGCGACCTACTCCGTCGGCCAGGATCCTGCGGCGCTGTTCCTGGGCAATTTCACCGGGCAGGGACTGGGCCTGGCCACGCTCAATGCCGGGCTCGAACGACGGGACCTTGATCTCCAACGTGGGCTCGGCAAACCCGTTGATCCGGAGCTTCGCGACCGGGGGCAATTCGCCGACCACCGGCTTTGCCGGCGACTTCAGCGGCAACGGCTTCACCGACCTCGTGGTCGGCAATAACGGCGACGGGAATCTGGCGCTGTTGCTGGGCGGAAGCGAAGGGTTGAGCCTGAGCCAGAGCCTGAGCAGCCCGGCCGCGCCCAACCCGACGGCCGTGAGCTTCGGCGGAGTCACCGACGGCGTCTTGAGCTTTTATGTCAGCACCGCGGGTCACGAGTGCGGCGCTGGAGATGGCGTTCGACCTGAGCGCGTCCGCGGCGATCATCGGGCCGGGGACGGCGCCATCGCTCGGCTTGTCGGCGGTCCCGGGCGCGACGATCTTCGAGGTCGCGCGGCTGGGGGACGTGACCGGCTCGGCGTTCGACCTGCTCGCCACGCTGGTGACCCTGACCATCTTGCCCGAGAACCTGGAAAGCGAGCTGGAGTCCGGCGGCGGCGGTGCGCTGCTGGCGTCGTTTTCTCCCGGCGGATCGGTCGGGTTGGGCCAGGGCATGGGCCTGAGTCGAAGCAACGACGGTATCGGCGGTGGCGAGCCCGAGGTCACGAATCCGGCGAATCGCGTCCGGTCCCGGCGGCACGGGCCAGGCCAGTACCCCGGTGGATCGGCTGGCCCCGTGGGCGCAGTTCGCCGTCGGTCTGGACGAGGCGTGGCAGGAGCTTCGCACCCGGCTGGTTCCCGGCGCGGCCGAGAATGGCACAGCGACCGGGTCCGGCCCGCCACGAATCCAGAGCCAGGCTCCTCCAAGCCTTGCTCCCCAGGCCGATCCGTCGCGGTCCGAGACGAAATCCCGCTCCGGTTCGCGCGACGGGACCAGTCTCCACTCCCAGCCAAGAGCCAGGAGCCCGCCGGCGCGGCGACGAACGGGGTCTGGAGAAGTGAGCCTGGGGCCGGCGTGAGCGTGAGCGTGTCGAGCCGAGCCGGCTTCCCGCCGGTCCTGGCGGCGGTCGACGCGGCGCTCGAGGAGCTGGGTGAGTCGGTGCCGCGCGCAAACCGGTTGCTCCGGATCGTGCCGCCGGCGATTGATGAGCAGAGTGATGCGCCGTTCAGGCAATGATGGGAATCGCCGCGGCGTCGATGGCGATGTCGATGACCTGGGAACGGGCGATTGTGGCCGCCCGGGGCCGGCGCGAGGCTCGACGGGCTCCGCGTTGGGTTGAACTTCCGTAGTCGTTGGGAATAGGCTCGAAATAGCTTCCCGGATAGAAGGTCAAGAAGACAGGGAGCTGACGCTCCCCGCTCGCCACGGTAGCCCCGAACGAGGAAGGCGAGCGGGGAGCGTCAGCTCCCTGACAGCACCACTCCATGACCGCCAAACAAACCCAGCAGCGAACGGAGGATATCAGATGAGTCACGTCCCGGAAAAAGAACTGCAACAAAACCTGGACTCGACCTTGACCCGCGGCAGAGCGAACGCATCGTGATTTCCCGGCGTGGAAAGCCCTGCGCGGTGCTGGTTGGGATCGAAGACTACGACGCGGAAAATCTGAGGCTTGCAAGCTCGGGGATTTTTGGCGGCATGATTCGCCTGCGGCGGGCCAATGGCAAGTCAGTTCCACTGGCGGAAGTCGAGGCGCGATTGGGAGTCACGAGTGGAAAGCCGGCTGGGGAGCGCACGGCAACCAGGAAAGCCCGAAAGCACTCGTGACCGCAAGTGAATTGTTGGATGACGGCTGGAGGACCGCCGGAATCGATCCTTCGCCGCAACTTCAAAGTTGCCTTTGGGTTAACCCATCGAGCCGCCTTCGGCGGCGCCCTCACGGCCAGTGAACGGGTGCTTAAGAGGCGATCGCCCCCAGATTCCTCGCTCACGCTTCGGGTTAGTATCCATAGATGGCTTACGAGCGATACTAACCCGAAGCGTCAGCGAGGTGGCCGCCCCCGGAATTCGCGCTTGCCTGGGGTTAACTCCCGTGGTGGTACTCAAATCGCAGTGACCGTTCATGGGGAGTATGACGACCCTTGCTGCCGCGTTGTGTGCAACTCATCAGTGAACCGCTCTGGCTTGCAGGCAACTGGATTCCCGCGCGTGCTCGATTGTGCTATAGTGCCCTGTCCCGAATTGACACCTGGGAGGGCGCGCCGATGGCGGCGGAGCGCGAAGCCGACACCTCGATGACCTTGCTGGAGCGGCTCCAGAACAACCCCGGCGACCCGCAGGCCTGGGGCTTGTTCGTCGAGCGGTATCAGCCGCGAATTCGCGCGTGGTGCCTGAACTGGGGTTTGCAAGCCACCGATGCCGACGACGTGGCGCAGGAGGTCCTGGTCAAGCTGTTCGCCGCGCTTCGCAAGTTCCAGTACGATCCCGCGCAGCTTCCGTGCCTGGCTGAAGACCGTGACCAAAAACGCGTGGTGCGATTTCCTCGCCGCCCAGCGCAAAGACCCCGGCCGGAACGCGGGGCCGATCGAGCTGATCGCTGACTCGTCCGCGGCCCAGTCCGATCTGGAACGCCAGATCGAGGATGCCTTCGACGCGGAGCTGCTCGAGCTGGCGATGCATCGCGTCAAGAAGCGAGTCAAGCCCGCGACCTGGCAGGCGTTCCAGCTCACCGTAATCGAGGGACTTTCCGGAGTCGACGCCGCTCGAAAGCTCCAGATGCCGGTGGCCCACGTCTTCGTGGCCAAGAACCGGGTCCAGAAAATGCTGCGAGGAAGAAGCTCGGATCTTGAGGAACGAGCCGAGATAATCCTTCACAGGAGGAAACGAAGGGGAGGGAAGACGAAAGAAAAACAGATTAAACTTATCAATACTGAGTGCGCTACGATTGTTTCCTTCTCGGGTTTCCTTCGTTTTTTTCCTTCCTGTGAAGGCCTTACGCCCAATGCCGTTGAATGAGTCGCAAACCCCTGATAAGCGGGGAGGTTGTGAAATCCTCCCCGCCTTACGAAGGGGGCATACAGGGCGGGTTCTCGGATCGTACTTGCGAGGCTCCACAATGACCGAATTCTTCAACCGATCCTCCGAGAAAGACCTGCGGCGACGTCTCCGCAACGAGCTGACCCCGGCCGAGTCCGAGTTGTGGTCTCGCCTGCGTCGAGGACCAGTTGCGCGGGCACCGGTATTCGCCGCCAGTACCAGCATCGGACCGTATTGCGTCGACTTCTACTGCGTCCAGGCCAAACTGGCGATTGAAGTGGATGGGGATACCCATTTCACCCCGGAAGCAAAGCGATATGATGCCCAGCGGCAGCGTCTACATCGAAGCATTTGGGATTCGCCTGGTGCGATTCATGAACGTCGAGGTTTGTGACAACCTGGATGGCGTGATTGACGCCATCGCCAGGGCGCTGGGACTCGGACGAAGAACCCCCCTGTATCCCCCCTTCGTAAGGGGGGAGCGATTTACATCCGTGCCGCTGCACAGCTTAGGGCTGATTCAACGGTAAGGGGGGAGCGATTTACATCCGTGCGCTGCACAGCTTAGGGCTGATTCAACGGTAAGGGGGGAGCGATTCACATCCGTGCGCTGCACGGCTTAGAGCTGATTCAACGGTAAGGGGGAGCGATTTACATCCGTGCGCTGCACGGCTTAGGGCTGATTCAACGGTAAGGGGGGAGCGATTTACATCCGTGCGCTGCACAGCTCAGGTGCTAATTCAACGGTATTGGCCTTAAGCCTGGGCCAGCTTCGCCGCGAAGGCCGCATGCTCGGGTGTGCAAGGCCCCGTTTCAAGACCCTGATCAGCCGGTCGCCGATCCTCGGCAAAGAGGGCGTCCGCATCGAGCCACAAACCGGGGAAGACCTCGGAACGATAGATTCCGTCCGGACCGGGCGGCAAATCCTCGAAGCGATCACCGCGGCGAATGAACCAGTGAATCCGGTCCGGATCCAGCTCGACGACCACGTACTCCAAGACTCCTGCCCGTTCGTAGTCGGCCTTCTTCGGCGTTCAAGTCGAAATGGCGGCTGGAGCGAGCGATTTCGACGACCAACTCGGGCGGCACCGGCAACGTAACCCTCATCGTCGACGTAGGTCTGTCCACCCAGTTCCTTCGGAATCCGGAGCTGACAGTCGGGTTGAGGTTCGCCCTTGCGGTCGAGTTTCACGGTCGCATTATTCGCACCGCTGACCCCTGGCGTGAATACGCTTGTAATGAAACAACCATCCGCTGACGTCATTGTCTTCTTCGCCGTGATCATAACTCAAGGGAGACGGCATGTACACAACTCCTCCGACCAGCTCGGCCCGGGTTTCCGGCGGCATCGCCTCGTAGCGTTCGTGGAACGTGGGCTGGTCAAGGCGCTGGCCGGCCACCAGCGGTTTCAGGAGGGTTTTCGGTTGCGCACGTTCGACCGTGCTCATTGGGGCTTCCTCCCCTCGCGGGCGGCGGCGAGCTTCGCCACGAAGGCCGCATGTTCGGGTGAGGCCAGACCCCGCTCGAGGACTTCGTCACGGCGGTCGTGGGCTCGGGCAAAGATCGCGGCGGCGTCGAGCCACAAGCCCGGGAAGACTTCGGAACGATAGATCCCGTCTGGTCCCGCGAGTAGGTCCTCGAAATGGTCGCCGCGGCGGACAAACCAGTGGATGCGGTTCGGATCCAACTCGACCACGACGTACTCCAAAACCCCGGCCCGCTGGTAGTCGTTTTTCTTGGCGTTCAAGTCATAATTGCGGCTGGATCGAGCGACTTCGACGATCAGCTCGGCGGGCGCCGTAAGATAGCCGTCTTCATCCAAAGCGCACTTGCCGCCCGCGTCGGGCGCGATGAGCAGAAGGTGATCTGGCTGAGGCTCTCCTTTTCCATCGAGCTTGACGGTTGGACCATCGCCTCCTTCAACGCCCGGAGTGAATCGTTCATACCGATCCAACCACCCGCTCACGATTCGGCTCTCTTTTCCATGGTCCCAGCGCATGGGAGACGGCATGTACACAACTCCTCCGACCAGCTCGGCCCGAGTCTCTGGCGGCATCGCCTCGTAGCGCTTGTGAAACGTGGGCTGGAAAGGCGCTGGCCGGCCACCAGCGGTTTCAGGAGGGTTTTCGGTTGAGTACGGTCGACCGTGCTCATTGAGGCTTCCCCCCCTCGCGGGCGGCGGCGAGCTTCGCCACGAAGTCCGCGTGCTCGGGAGTCGCCAGGCCCTGTTCCAGGACCTCATCAATCGGTCGAGGTCTTCGTTAAAGAGCGCGACAGGATCAAGCCATAAGCCCGGGAACACTTCCGATCGATAGATCCCGTCGCGCGCCGGGCGATAGGTCCTCGAAGTGATCGCCGCGGCGGATGAACCAATGAACGCGATCAGGGTCCAGCTCGACGACGATATACTCCTGGACTCCTGCCTCCTCGTACTCGGCTTTCTTCTCGTTCAAGTCGTAGTATCGGCTGGAACGGGCGATCTCGATGACGAGCTCCGGCGCACCGACGATGAAACCGCGCTCGATGTCGGGTCTGGCCTCCGAGCTCCTCCGGAATTCGCAGGTGACCGTCCGGTTGTGTCTCGCCGAAGCGACCCAGGATGACCGTCGAGTTCTTTCCGCTACGCAATCCCTTGGTGGATCGTCTTGTAAAGACCAGTCCAGAAGGCGACGTCCTCGTCGTATTCCCCATGTTCATTGCGGACCGGTGACGGCATGTAGACTCTTCCTCCCACAAGCTCGGCCCAAGTGCCGTCGGGCATCGCCTCATAGCGCTCGTGGAAAGTGGGCTGGTCAGGTGCTGGCCGGCCACCAGTGGCGGAAGAGGTCTTGGGCTCGGTGCGTTCGACAGTGCTCATGATGTTCGACCTGAGATTGAATGCCGATCACAATCGCTCGACTCGAATCGAAGCCATGAGCGTGCCGATCGGCTCACGCACTCTCTTTCTTCCCGTTCGCGGCCGCGGAACTTGCCGACGAGGACGACTGGCCGTGATGGCCAGGAGGCGTGTCGAACAGGCTCTTCTCCTTACGGACGACCTCGCGGTGTCACCACGAACTTCCCCTTGTCCTTGGCGGCACGGTCGGGGAGCTCGAACATGATGTCGAGCATGATGTCCTCGACGATCGACCGCAGTCCGCGAGCACCGGTATCCTTGGCCTTGGCCATCTTGGCGATTTCGTTCAGGGCCTCGACTGTGAACTCGACGTCGGCCCCTTCCATTTCGAAGAACCGGCGGTACTGCTTGACCAGGGCATTCTTCGGCTCGGTCATGATCTGCATGGGCGCTGATGTCCAGCGGCATCAGCGGACAGATGACCGGCAGGCGGCCGATGAACTCGGGGATCATGCCAAACTCGAGCAGGTCGTCGGAAGTCACCTTGCCCAGCAGCTCGCCCAGATCGGTGTGTTGCTCGGCCTGCGTCTGGCTGCCGAAGCCGATCGTCTTGCGGCCCACCCGGCGAGCGATGATGTTTTCCAGCCCCACGAATGTTCCACCGCAGATGAACAGAACGTTTGTCGTGTCCATCTGGATATACTGCTGCTCGGGATGCTTGCGTCCCCCTTGAGGCGGCACGTTGGCGACGGTGCCCTCAAGCATCTTCAAGAGGGCCTGCTGGACTCCCTCACCCGAGACGTCGCGCGTGATCGAGACGTTGTGCGTGGTCTTGCCGATCTTGTCGATTTCATCGATATACACGATTCCCCGCTGGGCCGACTCGAGATCGAAATCGGCCGCGTGCAGGAGCTTGAGCAAGATGTTCTCGACGTCCTCACCGACGTAGCCGGCCTCGGTCAACGTGGTCGCGTCGCCGATCGCGAACGGGACGTTCAAGACTCGGGCTAAAGTCCGAGCCAGCAGGGTCTTACCGCAGCCCGTCGGCCCGATCAGCAGGATGTTCGACTTGTCCAGCTCGATCTCGGTCTCGGAATCCTCGGCATGAACCAGCCGCTTGTAGTGGTTGTGCACGGCCACCGACAAAACGCGTTTTGGCCCGCTCCTGGCCGATTACGTACGAGTCGAGCTGTTCCTTGATTTCGCGAGGGATCGGAATATCCGTGAAGCAGCGTCTTGGGGACGCCGCGGCGCCGACGCTCGTCGGTCGAGGATCCGCGTGCAAAGCTCGATACAATCGCCGCAAATGTAAACGTCGCCAGGGCCTTCCACCAGTGGGCCCACGTCCCGGTAGCTCTTGCGGCAGAACGAGCAAAACGCATTCTTCTTGGCGCCGCTCGTGGTTCCCGAGCTCATATTGCCACCACCATTCCGTTTTCCCCCGTTCCCCGAGCCACCGCCCGTACCGTCCTTACCCGATGGCATCCCTCATCCTTTCATCCCCCGAGGGGATTATAAGCAGGCTCCGCGGGACCGAGGCAATGACTTCGCGCTGCCGGCGGGACGCTCGCGTCAAGCGAGCCAGACTCTCCGCCAGTCGGCGCACATTATGCCCCATGGGGAAACAGAAGAGAAAAAATCTCGAAACGACAGCGACGAGCCAGTCACTCAGAAGGACCGAGTTTCCCCAACGCCGGACGGACACGGTCAACGGCAATAACTTCCGGCACCACTCGGTGGAGGCTCTTCTCTCACCCATCTCTCACTCAACCTTCATGTATCTTAGAGCACCCCAAAACTCCTCGCAAGTCCGGACGTCTTTTGCCTCAGGCCGCTCGACGCCCTGAGCCAACGCGCAATTGCCTGTTTCAAGCACTCGATGCTCAACCTCGCGGTCTCTTCGGCTCCCGGGGAAAAGTCGAAAACCTCGACCGACACCCATCTTCGTAATTGGCATCCACCAGAGCTTGCATGATTGGTTCAAAATCGACCTCGTCCCATCCCGGGGCCACGCAGGTTCACGTCTTGGGCGTGGAAGTGGCCGGCGAACGCGGCATAACGTCTTGATCAGGCTCGGGGACGGTCGCGGACGGCTCGCTGCTCTGTGCCTTGACGTCCAGGTGCAGCTTCAAGATGAGGATGATTGACCTGCGCGGATCACCTCCATCGCCTGGGCACACGTATTGAGAAAGTCGGTGTCATTGGGTGCCAAGGGCTCCAGGCAGAGATCACACCCGCCGCGCCGATCGCGGGCATCACGCGCTGGAAAACCTCGACCGCATAGCCGGACCGCCTGATCGTAGGTCACGCCCGGCAACAGGTCTGCGCTGTTTGGGCGAACCCAGGACCATGAGCGTGCCGCCCAGGTCGCGGGTCGCCTCGGCCAGGGCGATCAGATAATCGCCGGTGGCGCGACGCACCGTTGGCGTCGGGCGAGGTGAGATAGAAACCCTCGGTCTTGGCCAGCAGCCAGTGCAGACCGATCGTCTCGTAGACCGGCGTCCTCGACGATCGCCTTGAGCTCGCGGCGCCGCGCGGGACTCACGTCGGTGATGAGCGGCGCCAGGGTGAAGGGAGCGATCTCCAGGCCGTCGTAGCCGATCTCCTTGACGGTCCGGCAGACGCGATCGAACGGCCAATCCTTCGAATAGCTCGTTGCAGATTCCCAGTTTGATCACGGTGTGCGTCCCTCAATGGCGGAGTGGACTGGCGACAGGGTCGCCGCAACGCCAGTCGTGCCGCGTGCAGTGTATTTCGCAACAGCATGGCGATCGTCATGGGCCCGACGCCGCCGGGCACCGGCGTGATCCGCGACGCCACCTTGGCGACGCTCTCGAAATGGACGTCGCCGCACAGCCTGCCGTCTGTCGCGCTTGTGGATTCCCACGTCGATGACCACGGCCCCGGGTTTGACCCAATCGGCGGTAACCTGCTCGGGCCGGCCCATCGCCACGATCAGGATATCGGCCTGCCTGGCGATCGGCGGGGCGTCGCGGGTCGCGGTGTGGCAAACGGTCACGGTCGCGTCGCCGCCTTCGCCTTTTTGAAGCAACGAGAGCGCCATCGGCTTACCCACGAGCTGCGACCGGCCCAGGACGACGGCATGTGGCCCCCCGCGTCTCGACCCCGGCAATGGATCAAGAGTTCGCGGACGCCCAGCGGCGTGCACGGCACAAATCGCGGGCGTCCCTGCCGCGAGCAGACCGAGATTGAACGGATGTAAAGCCGTCGACATCCTTGAGCGGCGACAGCCGCTCGACGACGGCGGCTCGTCGATCGCTGACGGCAGAGGCAACTGGACCAGGATGCCATGGACCGTCGGATCGTCGTTCAGGCGATCGATCGTGGCCAGGAGCTCGGCCTGGGTGGTCACGGCCGGCAGCCGCAGCACGGTCCCCTTCATCCCGGCCGCTTTGCACGGCGCTCTCTTTGTTGCGGACATAGACCTGGCTGGCCGGGTCGTCGCCCACCAGAACGACGGTCAAGCCCGGTACCACGCCCGTGCGCGACGTCAGTTCGGCGACCTCAACTGCGACCTGCGTCCGGACTTGCTGCGCCAGGGCTCGTCCATCAAGAATCTCGGCCGGCACGGAGACTCCTGTGTTGTCCGTTCTGGAATAACAGAACGGTGCGAACGCGGGTGGAACCCAGAAAGGACCGGATCGGTCAAAAACGACAGCAGCCTTAGCTCATACAGCGATGTCGGACTGATCAGCGGAGGAGGTGGGATTCGAACCCACGGTACCGGGAACCGGTACACCGGTTTTCGAGACCGGCCCTTTCAACCACTCAGGCACCCCTCCGTCGGCTGCTCGGGCGAACCCTGCGTCTAGCTTACGAAAAGCTCGGCGATCCTGGAAGAATTCTATAAGGATTTCGCCACATTCCCGGCCGAGCACACCGGCCGTGATCCGGGCCTGATGGTTGAATCGAGGGTCGGATACCAGGCGATACAGACTGGCACAAGCGCCCGCCTTGGGATCGGCCGCGCCATAGACCAATCGAGCGATCCGGCTTTGAACGATCGCGCCGGCGCACATCGCGCACGGTTCCAGCGTCACATAGAGCACGCAATCATCGAGTCGCCACGACTGGAGCGACTGACCGGCCCAGGCCAGGGCCAGCCGCTCGGCATGGGCCGTCGGATCGTGAAGCGTTTCCCTCAAATTGAAAGCCTGGGCGATGATCCGGCCGCCGCGCACGACCACGGCGCCGACCGGAACCTCGCCCAGGTTTCGTGCCTCTCCCGCCAGCTCGAGGGCACGTCCCATCATCGCTCGGTCGAACGAAGGGTCATCGGAAAGCCCGGTACCGTCATCGCAATCGATCGCGAGATCAGGCATCGATCCGGAACGAGACTCGAATCGAGCCTCGCCCTCCTGCTCGGTCAGACTTGTCGCCGCCCATGTCGAGTGCGTTGAACAAGAGCGCGGCCGCGGCACCACCCGCGAAGTCGGCGATGAGATAGATGATCAGGTTTGCAATGCCCGCTAAGCCCATGACCGTCACGCCGAGCCCGACGGCCGGGTTGAACGCCCCGCCCGAAACCGGTCCGACCGCGAACGCTCCAACCACGACGGTAAACCCGATCGCCAGTCCATAGAACGAATTGCCCGCGGTCCCCTTGGCCGTCGCCGTGTTCAAGACGACATAGACCAGCGCGAAAGTGAACAGGAACTCAACCAGCAGCTTGGCGAAAAAGTCCGTATTCGACGGCCGGGCCGGCAGGAGGCTGGCACCGGTCCGTCGACGGCCTTGATGAACAACACGATCGCCGCCGCCACGGCTCCGGCCAAGAACTGGGCGCCCCAGTAAGGAAATGTTTCCGACCAGGGCAATTTGCCCCGCAGCGTCACACCCAGCGTCACCGCCGGGTTGTAGTGGCCGCCAGAAAAGTGGCCGCCAGCATAAACCATGATCATCAACGAAGAGCCGATCGCCAGCGCGGCGAGAGCTCCAGCTCCGTCCGGGGCCTTGACGGTCATTCCCACCGTGAATACCAGGAAAAACGTACCGATAAACTCCACGATCAGTTTCTTGGGCAGCATCAGGTTCGTCTCCAAAGCCAGTTGCGAATTCAGGTCCGAGTCGCGATGACACGACGATCGCGGGCGACTTTTGCAAAAGTCACGGGTACGAAAGTCGCTTGAACGTATTTTGTTTTTTGCCGATTTGCAACGTTCGCCCGCAAGTCGTGCAATCTTGACAGATGTTTCGGTCGGATAAAAGAGGGTTCTTTTCGCGTACGTGTCGACGGGAGTTCTGGACTTCCTCGCGCAGTCGCAACGTCCTGCGTGTCCACATTGGCGCCCGCCGCACGACTCTTGCTTGTGTGTCTAGTCGCTACAGACTTCTCGAGATCGAGTCGATCGCCGGCGGGTGTACCAGGCCGAAGCACACGTTGGCTCGCTCGCCGCTCACGTGTAGTCCCAGGAACCCACCCGCGACGAGTTGTCGGGACAGGTCGGGCCATGCTCTTCGGACCAAGGGCGCGACCCAATCCACCGGAGAAGAAACCAGTCGTTCCAGCCGATCAGGAAGCGGAAGGACCCATCGCGGATGGCCCGTGATGGATGACACGAGAGCGGCCATGTCGCGATAGCTCAGGTACGGGTCCGACCACGGCGTAACGCCGGCCGACTCCGCCTGCCACCACGGCTCGGCGATGTGCCACGGCCAGCAGGCACGCGTCGACGATCGGAATTCCGCCACCGGGAAGGGGGCGACGAGCGCGCGCGACAACTCTCGAACGATCTTGGTTGATGTCGGCTTGGTGTCCCGTGGTCCGAGAACCATTCCCGGACAGAGCGCGATCGTCGAGAAGCCCGGCTGACTGGCTTCAAGGACCAGGCGCTCGGCCTGTCGCTTCGTCCGGGTATATGCCGAGTCGACCGACTGAAGATTCCACGGCTGAGAACTCATCCGCTGGTTGCTGCTGAGTGCCTGAAGCCAAGGTATATAAGGTGGACGTGTACACAAATCGCTCGACGCCCGTCAGGACGGATTCGGCCAGCAATTGGCGTGTGGCGTCCACGTTGACGGTCTGGCTGACGTTGTCGTGATCGGCGCCGAGAGAAACCCAGCCTGCCGTGTGAATGACCGCGCGGACGCCGGCCAGAGCCCGCCGCCGCATTTCGGCATCCAAGAGGTCGCCGATTAACCACTCGATCGGTGGATCAGCGTCCTCGACTTGCGGAGGACGACGCAATAAGCCGCGTACCGCATGTCCCGCACTCGCCAGCTCACGGGCCACGTGCCCGCCCACGAAACCACCGGCGCCGGTTACCAGCACCGGCCACTCGGATGGCTGCGGGCTCGCGTCCGTTCCAGGGATCGACCTCCATCAGCGTGCGCCCAGGCGTGGCAAGGTTGGATCGGGTTGCCATAAGTAAAGAAATGCCGGCAGCTTGGAACGATCGAGCCCAGGGTAGCTGAACGGGATGGCTTCCGTCAAGGGAGCCGGTGACGGGGTGATCGCGTAGACCGAATGCGCCGGGTAGCCCGTGCGGTGATTGAGCACGACTTCGGCGCCGGCGATGCCCGCGAGCTGTTCGGCCTCGGTGATTGCTTCGTGCAGGTAACCGAGCCGATCGACCAAGTGGAGAACCTGAGCTTGAGAAGCCAGAAGGACTCGACCATCCTGCACGGCTTGGTGGTCGCGGGCACGTCATTTCGGCGCGGCGCTCCTTGACGCGACGCTGGAGATGATCCCGATAGGCATCCGCAATCTGCTGAAAGAGTTTTCGCGTTTCCTCGTCCAAGGGAGCGGTCACCGTACCCATGTCGATCTTGGAGCCAGCCTTCACCGGGTTCGCAACCAGATTGAGCTGGGCCATTGCGTCTTGGAGGTTGAAATGATTGAACACGACCCCCAGACCACCGGTCAGTGACGTCGGGTGTGCCACAATCCGATCGCTCTCGACGGCGATGAAATAGGCACCCGACGTGGCAAGATCCATCAGGCTGGCGACGACCGGTTTGTGTGTCTCGACCCGAAATCGACGCAACTCCTCGGCCATGATATCACAGGCCGTGACACTTCCGCCGGGACTGTTGATCCGGAGCACGACCGCGACGGTCCGCGGGTCGTGCGCGGCGGCTTCGAGCTTGTCGCGGAACGAGGCCAACGGATTGTCGCCGACCGAATAGAGACTGCCGAAGTTTTGATTGAGCAAGAGGCCGTCCACATCGATCAGTGCGATGCCGAGCGGCCGATTTGCCCGGCCGAACAACCGTAGCCGTCATCTCGCCGGGGTCGACGGCTGAGGGAAGTTTCACCTCGATGGCCGACGGCATCTTCACCTCGAGCGCGCCACGAACGTTCGCATCGGCCACAATTCCGGCATCGCCCTTGAATGTGGCTGCCACCGGGATCACATGGCCGCAGCCAGCCAATACCAGCAGTGCAATCAACAACGAGCCGATATGACACGAATCGTCGTCGGAATCGGTCGATCTCGTCGAAAGCTGGCATGCCGGCACCTGTTTTGCAAAGTTAATCCCAGGCCCGTGGCGATGGTACTCTCTTAGGTATCGACTCACTTGCTGGCAAACTTGTCGGCAATACCGCTGTAAGCGGAATAACCTGAACGACGACCATGCAAATAATCACACTTCTTCTCGCGGCGTGCCTGTCGGGCCAACCTCGGATCGAAGCGGCCCACAGCCACAACGCGGTGTATGCGCAGTTGCTCGATCAAGGTTTCAAGGTCGGCGGCGAGAAATTCCTATTGCCGCCTCCGCGAATATTGGACGGCCAGGATGCCAACGCCCAGCGCGCCGCCCTGCGGGAATTGGCTGGTTCCGATCAAGCACTGGAGGATCTGTGTCGCCCGTCGGTGACGGCGCCATACATCATCAAGGTCCGTGATGTGAAGACGTCCGGCGGAATGATCCGGGCCGTGGACCTCTGGTTCGTGGTCTACTCAGACCTCAAGCAGGCCGATCTCGCCCAAGAGGCGGCTCGTACCGACCAGAAAGAAGTCGAGGTGGGCAATATGTGGTTCCAGACTCGGCTCCTCAAACCCGACGAACTCCGACGCGCTGGAATCGAGCCCGCGGCCACGGCGACCGATCAGAAAGCCTGGTACGCCCACGTGCACGCCCGCCTACTCGGCCGCATCGACTTTGAGGTGACGAACCAGGTTGTGGCGTCGCAATCGAATGAGTCGATTGTGATCGCCTCACAGACCGACCCCGCCTTCGCCAACGAGGGGCCGAACCGCAACGGCTGGAAAGAGCTCACGACAGCGGGAGCCACGAAAGGCGGGGCCTCTGTCAAGCCATATCCGGGTGGAATCAGCTATGCGAAGATGAGTCGCGTCGCCTTCAAACCCGGTGCCCTCCTGGTCGAAATGCACATGGCTTTCGACGAACCCAATGAGTGGTTCCAGGGCGCACCGATCCTGCGCCTCGAAGTTTAGCGTGGCCGCCCAGGACCAAATCCGCAGCCTGCGACGTGAGCTCGCTCGAACCCAGAAAAAATGAGCGAGCGGCTTACCTCGGAGGGGCCGTGGTTCTGACGCCGACTTTCTCGGTATCCGGGGCTGTGGACAGCGTTTCCATGAGCAGGCGTTCGAGCTCTTCGGTGTCGGCGTCCTTCGGGCGGCGGGCCGTCGTCGCGATGATCTCACCGAGCTGCGGCGGGAACGCGAAGGGAACGTCCCGGCGGAAGTGACTTCATTGCGAACGACCACGAATAGGGGACGGTACCCAGAATCCGCTTCGCGTGCACGTCAACGTCACAATGATAGACGGGATTCGCGCCAAGCCTGACCAGTCGCGCCGGGGCCTGTCGCTGTCCTGAATCGGAGGGTATGGACCAAACGCCGACTCGAAGGCGTCCGGTCGTTCGCTCCACGCAAAAGGCGTAATAGATGTCGACGCTGCGGTGCTTGCCTGCGAGAAGCTGAGTGGTCGGGGAGCGAAACAGGGCGAATGTGGCAGTCCGGGCGATGATCCGGCCTTCCGCCAGTTCGGCCTCGGCGGCATCGAGCACCATTTTTTGAACGGTCGTGAACCGAAGCCCGAGTGCATCCAGACGATTCCCGGTGACAACCATGTCGTGATCCTCATCCTCGGGAACGCAGATGCCCAGCCCGATCTGTTTCAGCGCAAAGTCTTTCTCATCCGTGTCCAACGGCTTGACGTCGGCGAGAATGACTGTTCGGAACAACGTCGCGGTCTTCGACGCGCCCGTCGGTAGAGTTTCCCGATCGCCTGAGGCGAGGCGCGGAAGCGATTTGACAACCAGATGACTCCAAGCCTCCGGTGGCTTATTGGTCACCCGCGTGCCCGGTTGCAGCATAACGAGCTTGGGCTGGGTCCACCCCACGGCATGATTTGCCAGCAGGACCGCGATCCCCGGCTCCGATCCCGCACGGGCGCCGATCGCGCCGGCTAACAAAACAATGGGCGTAAGAATCATGCAAAAAAGGAGTTGCAGCGACACGTTGATCCGTCCTGCGTTCGCCGCCATAGGTTCCTCCCTTGTGAACGGCCCTGTCAATCCATGTACTAGTGTTCTCGGAAACTCTCGACGCGGAGGGACCTTACCATCTTTTGTCGTAAAGCTCATCGGCAGATTCCGTGCAATTGTCATTCCCTGTACTTCCGGCCGCACCAGCAGCTCGCGGATCGGCTGTTGGGCATGAGAATTGAACAATCGTGCGGATTCGGAAAACTGGTACGTCGCGTGCCTCAGGCGAATTCCGTGCCACTTCGGCGATCCGGGACAGTTATTTTAAATCTTCGTCATTCTCCATTTAATCGTCACGACTTCTGTAGTCTACGTTGCTTAAGTCTTCCCCACTCACTTCTATCTGATATATTTCCTTCAGATTACGGTAACTAAAGGAGCATGCAACGGTGACAAATCCAACCCTACCACGGCTTCTGGCCCTCGCACCCAAAGGTCTTGAGGGGATTGGAGTTGTCGCGGCTGCTTGCCGGGCATCCGCCTTGGGGATAGTCGATCTCTGTGCCAATCCCGGTACGGACCCACTTCCCGTATTCGCGCGGCTCGACCGGTTGAAAACGAATCGGTGGGGTGTTCGCGTCCTTGCAGCGCAAGTCCTTGATGAATCATGGGTTACGCGACAAGCCATCGAGCCGGCGGTCGTTTGTATCCCGGTGTGTCGCAGTACCGATGGACGTTTCGACGCGGCGGTCCAGGCGATTCGGCAGGCGGACCGGACGGTGATCGGCGAAGTGACAACGCACGACGAGGCGCTGCGAGCGATCGCCGCCGGAGTGTCGGGGCTTATCGTGGCTGGTCACGAAGCGGGTGGGTGGGGAGGAGCAGAGTCTTCCTTCGTCTTATTACAACGGGCCTTGGCCGCGAGCAGCTCTGCCGGTCTGGGTGCGCGGTGGGGTCGGGCCAACAGTCGCAGCGGGCTGCGTGGCAGCCGGCGCGGCGGGGGTCGTGCTCGATGGGAGCGCTCTTGCTGGCGCGAGAATCCCCTCTGGATCATGAATGGCGCAATCGGATCGCCCGGTGGGACGGCAGTGAGACCACGGTAGTCGGTCCGACGATGGAAGCGAAACTTCGGGTGTTCGCGCTGCCCGGTTCGAGCGCCCTCGCACGCCTGAGAGATGCCGCGGCGGATGGAGGCGCGGCGTGGGAAAACGCCGTCGATCGCGAAGTCGGCTGGCAGAATAGCCAGTGCCTGCCGGTCGGTCAAGACGCGGCGTTTGCGAGCGACTTGGCCCGTAAGTTCGTCACGGTCGGTGGGATCGTCCAGGCCGTTGATCGGGCGATCACCGAGGGCGTCCTCGCCGCGAGGGCTGCTCGTCCGCTGAACGAGTTTTCTCCGCTGGCGCTGGCCCATGGGACTCGCTATCCGATCCTTCAGGGGCCGATGACGCGGGTCAGCGACGTGCCGGCATTTGCCGCGGCTGTCGCGCATGGTGGCGGCTTGCCGTTTCTGGCCTTGGCGCTCTTGCGACAACACGAGGTCCGCACGCTGTTAACCGACGCTGCCGACCGGCTGGCTGGCCGTCCCTGGGGTGTGGGCATTCTGGGCTTTGTGCCGCCGGAGCTGCGCGCCGAGCAACTGGCCGTCGTCCGTGAGATTCGGCCGCCGTTCGCCCTGATCGCCGGCGGCCGCCGCGACCAGGCGGCCGGTCTGGAGCGCGATGGGATCGCGACCTACTTGCATGTTCCGTCTCCCGGTTTGCTCGACCAGTACCTCCGCGACGGCTGTCGCCGATTCGTGCTCGAGGGGCGTGAGTGCGGTGGGCACGTCGGCCCGAGGTCCAGCTTCGTGCTCTGGGAGCAGTCGACCAATGTGGTAACCGAGGCGATTGAGCGGGGGATTC
>CAVRFS010000147.1:0-82980 GCA_963720335.1 uncultured Planctomycetota bacterium
CGACGGCGACAGTTGGGCCCAGTCAAACGTAAGAGCCATCGCTCCGCAGTACGATGATCAAACCCGCGGCGTGTTCCTCCCCTTGGCGCCTTAGCTTGACAGAATTGACCGCCACTTCGTGGAAATTGGTTTGTCGGGCCAGTCGATGAATATACCCAAGAGAATGGGCATAGCGTCGATTCGGCTGCAAGACGTAATCGGCTTGCGGGGCGGCTTCCAGGGAAAAGGCGAAGAGACCGCCGAGACGCAGCAACCGGGCAACGGCCTGAAAGACTGCAACCAGGTCTCCGGCATAGATGAATACGTCGGCTGCCAGCACCAGGTCGCACGGCTCCTGGCGTGCGTTCAGATAGTGAACATAGTCGCCCAGTACCAACTGATCGTAGATCTTGCGGCGCTTGGCCCATTGCATCATGCGGGCCGAAATGTCAATCCCGGTAAGTCGGCCGGCGACCCTCCGAAAGTGCTGGCCAACCAGGCCGGTCCCACAACCCAGGTCGATAACGTCCAATGCCGCCGCTCCAGGCCTGGCGGCCAAGACCGCCTCATACAGTTTTTCGGGAACCACGTAGTTGAGTGCTTCGACCAGGTGCTGATCGAACGACGGCGCATAAGAATCAAACAGCCGCAGCAAATAAGGGTAGGGCGTAGAAGGGGGCGGCGGCATGTCGCCCAGGGCCGCCAGATTATACTGGGCTTCTTCCAGTGTGGGGTTGATCGTCAGTGCGGCGTGGTAGGCTTGCTTGGCTTCCGCAACGCGGCCGGCTTGATCCAGGACGTTGCCCAGGTTGTGATGAGCGTTGGCATAAGCATGGCTCAGAGAGATAGCCTGCCGCAGGACGGCTATTGCCTCCTCGAGCAGACCTACTTTCCCCAGAGCGGCTCCCAGTGTGTTTACGCCAGCACGTAGCCGGGGCGCTCGACCAGGGCCTGCCGGCACTCGGCGATGGCCGCATGAGCATCGCCAAGGTGCAGCAAAGCCCCCGCCAGGTTGTTATGGGCCTCGGGAAAAGGAACCCGCAGGGTGAGCGCATGCCTGTACGCCGCCAGAGCGCGGTCGTATTCGTGCAAATCCATCAGAGAGTCGCCGAGTTGCAAACAGGCGGCGGCATGTCTTGGGTCGAGTGCCAGAGCCTGTTCGAACCAAGTCGCTGCCTCGCGGACCTTCCCGTGCTCGGAGTGGAGCATGCCCAGAGCGTACGGGTAATCCGGGCAGCGCGGCTCAAGAATGATCGCGCGGTGCAGGGCGGCGATCGCCTCCTCCGTTCTGCCTGTTTGATGGAGAAGCGCCGCTAGCTGCCCCAGCAGATCCGGGCGATTGGCTTGCTCGGCAAGGAGCCGGCGATAATCGGCTTCCGAATGGCGCAACTCAGCCAAGCGTACCTGGGCAAGCCGTTCGGATTCTGTTCCAATTTGCTCCAATTCGCCCCCCCCACAAACGGCCACCGCAAGCCTCATGATCATTCTACTTGCATTTCCGCACTGAAGGACAAGGGGTCGGGAGTCGTTTAAGGCCATCATCGAACACCGGGTGGTGCCCCAGGCAAATTGAAAAGCGGACACAACTTCCTGGGTCAAAAGGACTTCCGCAGAATCGAACCCGGAGCGACAAATCCTTTCGATCCCAAGCGCTTACGTTTCCATTTCAATTTGCCTGGGGCACCACCTTCGATTCAATCCGCGTCGAAAACCGCGGCAACGGCGACCGCGAGGCCCGCCAAGATCGTCGAAGCCGCCGACTCCCCGCGCCGGTAGATGCCTGCTTCTTCATAAACATCCCCGCGCAAGCGAAGCACCGTGATCGTTTCGGTCTGCGGATTCACGATCCAGTATTCCGGGACGCGGCCCTCGGCATAGTCGCCCCGCTTGTCAACGAGATCTCGTTCCGGCTTCTCTTCGCTCACCACTTCCAGGGCGAGGTCGGCGCCCAGCCAGAAACGGTTCTGCCGGCGCGGATCGGCGGCGGAAAGCAGCAACAGAAGATCGGGCTCACGGAACTTGCCCGGCCGAATTCGTAGCCGCAACGGCGAAAAGCGGACTTTCCCACCTCGAGGGTCCGACGAAGCCGAAGGAAAGCCTGGTACAGGAACCCCAGAATCGCCTGGTGCTTGTCCGTGGGCATGGGGAGGATTTCCAGGAAGCCGTCGGTGAACTCGACCAGCCGGTTGCGGTGGTCGGTCAGAACGAGATACTCGTCCTCGCTCCATCGACCCTGGGGCGGGAGTATTTCCTCGAGCATGTCCTTCCATTCTTGTGCCGACGGAAGGGCGGTCGTGAGAGTCGGTGCCGTTGCCATGGCGTTCCCCGGAGAAAGGGCCTTCATTCCCGAGCTCAGAATAATCGGAAATGTCACGCTCCGCGATGTGGGTGAGAGGCCGGCGAGCCAGTCGGGCGGATCTGCGGGCTGAGGCAACACGATCCAAAGCTCACGACAGGAACACGCTCTTTCCGCCCTTGGCGATGGTGAAGACCGCCGGCCCGGTCAGCGCGCCGCCCGAGGCGGTCGTCAGGCCGCCGAGGACCGTGATCTGACCCCCCGTCGGGAACGTCTGCTTGGACCCGAGCGTGAGCTGGACGGCGTCGCTCGCCGCGAGATACGAGACCGCGAAGTTCGTGATCGGATGCAGAATTGTTTCTTTCTTTCCCTTGATCTTCTTGGTCGTGACGGTGTCGACCTGGTAATTGGCGGCGTTGGCGGCGGCCGCGGCATCGAGCGCGACCCCAAAGTCGAGCGTGAAACCGGTCAGGACCGCCTTGCCGGTGGGCTTGCCCTTCTTGTTGAGCTTGCGCTGGAAGAGCGGTTGCTCGCCAACGACCACAGTTTGTGTCGGCGTGGTCGAGGTCGGCGTGCGCGTGTGTGATTGTCAGTGTGCCCGTGAGTTATAGACTCCCGGGCTGATAGGCCTACGCGTCGGAGCCGCGTACGTTCTGGATACGGACGGATCGGGCTGATCCGCCGGTCGGACGTCGTCAGTGCTGTCGTGTCAGGTTGGTGTCGGGCACAGCGTCGCCTGCGCACGCGACGAGGCGCTGTACGAGCAGTGTCCGCCTGTGTCCGAGGATGAAGGTCCGGCGCGGATTGTGCCCGCGCGGAGAATAGGTGAAGCTTACCCGGCACGCTCGCGGTGGCGTCGAGCTGGGTGGACGATAGCGGCGTGCCGTAGGTGATGCCTGCAGGGTTGGCCCAGGTGATCGTCGGCGTTGTTGCGGCGGTGGCGTCGTGGGCTGCGTGATCGTCAATGAGAGATCATCCGTCGTACCGAGTGTCGCGCCGCCAGTCGGGGTGCCGAGCACCACGTCCAGCGAGAGGCTTCCCGAGGCACTCGGATCGACCAGCGTATTGACGGAGATCGTCTGGCTGGTGACGCCGGGGCCAAAGGTGAGCGTCCCGGAGGTCGTCGTGTAGTCGGTGCCGGCGACGGCGGTGTCGTCCTGGGTGGTGTAGGCGACCGACACGGTCCCGTCGCTGCCGTCCGTCCGGTTCACGGTGATCGTCGCGGTCTGACCCGCGGTCACGGTGGCCGTCGATGCGGTGAAGGCGAGTTGTCCCGGCTCCTGGCCGGGCGCCGGGCTGCTCGCGGGTACCGAGGTCAAGATCGCCTCCATGACAGGTTCGACGGCCACCCCGTTGTTCACTCCGCCGGCGACGAGGATGTCGCCGTCGGGCAGCTCCATCCCGCTATCCAGATTCTCGATAGCCGTTGAGGACCTGATTGCCGCCGTTGACGAAATACGGGTCGAGCGTGCCGTCGGGGAGGAAGCACGCCTCGAGGGTCCCGCCATCGGAGCCGAACGGATCGAAGACATTGCCGATCGCCACGATCTTGCCGTCGCCCAGCAGCATCAGCGAGTTGAAGATTGCTATCGTAGTGCCGACTCGTCGAGCGTCACGCTGCCGTCGTCGCCGAACGTGGTGTCGAGCGAGCCATCGGCGATTGAGCCGTCCGAGCGTCGCCTGGAGATCGCTGTCCGCCGCCGATCAGGATCTTGCCATCCGGCTGGACGATCGCGGTGTACTGAAAGTCGGCCCAGCTCAACGCGGCGACGCCGTCCGTGCCGAAGGTCGGGTCAGGGTTGAAGTCCGCGTCGAGGCGGACGACTTCGCCGCGTGCCGTAGTCGCCACCGTTGTAACCGCCGCCGACGAGGAACAGCAGCTTCCCGTCCGGCTGCTGGACCATGTCGCCGAAGCCGGCCGGCAACCGACGGCAGATCGAGCACGCCGCCGGTGCCGAAGCCGATATCGAGGCTGCCGTCGGGCTCGATAGTGGATCAGGGCCGCCGTGGACGGAAGCGTCGTTGGCCGTGTCGAGCGTCGCACCGACGAGGAGGCTGTCGTCGGATTCGACGATGACGGAGCTCAGCGTGTCGTCGCCCGCCGTGAAGCCGCCGGTCACCTCGCCGCCGGTCCCGAAGCTGCGTGTCGAGTCGAGCCGTCAGGATTGAATTTCATGAGGAAGATCTGCGATGACAGAGCCGCCGGAGCCGGTCGACGAGAGTATGCCCGCCAGGACGAACGACCCGTCCGATTCAACTGCGATCTGTCTCAGACTCGGGACGTTGGACAGCGGGATGTCCAGTAGCCCATCCTGGCCGAAGCTGGCGACCGGCTGGCCGGCCTGCGTCACCTCCCAGAGCTGAATTCCATTGAGGTAGGTCCCGGTCCCCGCGAGGATCACGTTCCCGTCGGGAAGCACGGCGAAGACGTCGGGGACGGCCTGATTGCTGTCTGCGTTGATGGGCCGCTGCTGGGGACCGCCTCGCTCAGCACCGCCGCACCATCGTCGCCGAACGCGGGGTCGAGATCGCCTGCGGCGAGCGTGTAAGGATCGTGCAGCGTCAGCGTGGCCGTCGGGAATACGCCGAGCTGCGCACCGCCGGACGGGTCGCTCAGCGTCAAGTCCACCGTCTGGTCGCCGTCGAGGTTGTATCCGGGATCGGTGAGCGCGATCGAGAACGTCCGGCTCGTCACGCCGGGGCCAAACGAGATCGAGCCCGACAGCGGCGTGTAGTCGCCGTTCACGTTGGAGCTGCCATCGGAGGTGGCGAAATGGACCGTCACGCTCCCGCTGCTTCCGCCCAGTCGCTCCAGCGTGATCGTGGCCGAGGCGTCGGTCTCGTCATCGGTGAAGTTCGGCGCGGCGAATTCGATGAAGCCGGGAGTCGAGGCGCCGTCGTCATAGACGCCGACCTGGACCGTGCCGCCGGCCAGGCCGTTGTACTTCGGGTCGGTGCTCGTCGCCGGTCCGACGGTGACCGTCGCGATCGCGGGCGTCGATCCTTGAGAGCCGGAATTGTTCATCGCCGTGACCGTGACGGTCTGCGGGGTCAGGGCGTCGGCGGGCGTGAAGACGAGCGAGCTGGCCGAGAGCGAGGCCGCCGGGCTCGTCGCGGAGATCGACAGCGGCACGGTGACATTGCCCGGCCGGGACGGTCTGGAGCGCGACGGTGAAGGTCGAGCTCGGCCCTTGCTCGGCGACGCTCGAGTATCTGCGTCGCGTTGATGACGATTCCCTCGGTGGGCTCGATATGCAGGTCGCCGACGGCGTAAGCTCCGAGGATGGCTCCGCCGCTCGGAGTGCCGAGTACAAGCGGGATGTCGACGGCCGGCGACGCGTCGGGATCGACGAGGATCGGGATGGAGACCGTCGCGGTGGCCGATCCGGCCGCGAACGTGACGGTGGTGTTGACGGGCGTGTAGTTCACTCCTCCACGACCGCCCGAGTCGTCGGTCGAGAACGGCACCGAGAGCGGCTGGGTCAGGTCGCCGCCGCGCGTGAGGGTGATCGTGGCCGATCCGGCGGTCTCGGAGACGTCATACTCGGCGGTCGGCGTGCCGCTCGCGGCTGAATAGCTGGTAGCGCCCCCGAAGGAGACGACCGGATCGCCGACGATGCCGTAAAGAACCCCACTGCCGGTGGCGACCAGGATGCGGCCGTCCGGCTGGACGGTCGTCAGCGCCGGGCTGCTGAGTCCGGTCGCGGACGCAATCGGGACGCCGTGACCCCGCCGTCGCCGAAGCTCGTGTCCAGGCTCCCGTCGGCGTTCAGCCGGTACAGGTACGGATCGTACAGCGAACCGTCGATTGGTCGGACTGACGGTGTTGCTGGTCAGATCAGCTTGCCGTTCGGCTGGACGGCGATGTTGTTGCTAAGGCCACTGAGGTGTAGATGCCAGTCGCGACGGTTGCCATGCGCCGCCGGTCCCGAACGCTGGTGTCGAGCGTGCCATCGGCGTTGTATCGGTAGATGATCTCGTTGCCCGAAAGGAGGCTCTGCGACGTGCTCAGGTAGCCGAAGAGGATCTTCCCGTCCGGCTGGATCGGCCATCGAGGGAGAATCGAAGCTGATCACCGGCTCCGACGAGCGTGGCGTGATCATCACCGTTCGACTCCGAACGAGCTATTCCAGCGTCCCATCGAAGTTGATACGCATGACGATCGACGACATCCGGGTCGGAGCGAAGGTACTGGTCAAGACCAGGATCTCGCCATTGATCACCGCCAGTACCTGGACGATGTCGGACTGCCGAATTCGAGCGCAGCAGCGTCCCGGTCCCGTTGAACGAGGTGATCGAGCGGCCCATCGGGGAGGAACATGGCCAGGCGCCGTCTACCTCGCCGACGACTGGGCACCGTGATGACCGATGCCGGCGACCAAGATGTCGCCCGTCGGGGAGGACGTGCGACTCGAAGCCCGCGATACGCCGTCGACGCTTCCGGCTAGAAAGCAGTCGGCGTTGCCCGCCGACGTTGATCATGATGGGCGGCTGGACCACGCCATTCGTCCCGAATGTCGTGTCGATCGAGCCGTTGGGGTAGAAGCGGATCGAGCGAGTCCGCCGCCCGATCATGGCCACGATCTTCCCGTCGGGCTCGACGGCCACATCGTCGATGTAATTCCCGCCGGAGACGGCGTCGCCGCCGGGAACGTCGCGGTGCCCAGCGACCCGAACGTCGTGTCGAGCTGGCCGTCGGCGCTATAGCGTGACATCGAGTAGGCCCCCGCGACGATCAGACCGCCCTCCGGATCGCTGACGATGTTCTCGATGGGGCCCCGATGATCGGCACGACGCCCTGGTAGCCAAACGTCGGGTCGAGCTGGCCCGAGCTGAGCAGCGTGCGGTCTTCGAGCGATTCGAGAAGCGGGGCCCTCCGCGTCGTGGACGATCGTCGCCGTCCCCGCGGGTTCGTTCGGGCTCGGTCATCGAGACGATGGGTCGTGGTTCGGTCGGTTCGCATCGATGTGACTCCTGATCAGAACGAGAAACCGCAGGCAAGAAACCCACGAATCTCGGCTCGGCCAGGGCATGGCACCGAGAAGTGCCTGATTGGAGAGCGTAAGCCAGTCTCCAAACAGGGCATGCCTGCCCGTGATTTTTTTGGGGGAGCCTCGGCCGGCCTGGGCTGACGCGAAATTGGGCTCGACCGGTGTTCTGTCCGGCGCGGCTCTCACGACCTTGGCGGAGTGCCTGACAAAAGGTCCATTTTTCCGACTGACAACATGGCGATAGCCTATCTATAATGAAATGGAAGCTTCTGATACGGATCCCAGGTAGTTCCTTCCTCTCGTGATAGGGTCGGATGTGCTGGAGGAAGTCCTTGGCCGATACGGACCGCCCTGAGAAAAACAAAGCGGCGGAAAAGCGCCGCACTCCAAAGAAGTCCTGAGCTCTTGCCGAATGTGGAGTGCGTGGGGTGCTTTTCCGCCGCTTTTGTTTCTGATTCGGATCCCCTCGTAGTAGGGTCGGATGTGCCGGCCGAAGTCTTGGCCGACATGGACGGCCCTACCAGGAAGGGGCATCTTCTTTCCGGGGAGCCGTATGAGCTCTGGTCAGGGTACCCAGCCAGGTGCGGTGGCTTCGGAACGACGCGGAGGAGGCCCGAAGATGAAGGTCGGTCGGTTCGAGTTACACCGTCGGGCGGTCATGGAGCTGGGTCGATGCTCGGCCGTCGACCAGTCGGCAATCGTGGAGACGTTGGAATCGCTCTCGGGTGAACCCCCGCGGGACTGGGCCAGCCGATCGCCAGACGACCGGACGTAGCTGAGCCACTCTACGTCGTACCCGTGGATGATAGCCTGAGAGTCCTGATTTTCGCTCGCGAGGGTGATGAACCGGAGGTCGCGGGCATCGTCCGTCACGAGACGTTGGAGCGGTACGCGGCGGTCAAGTGAGCGGAGGAGCCGACTCATGCCGGACTTCACCCCTCACGCATTGGATCTGGCCGCGGCCCACGCCGAGGTCGCGGATGTCCGTGTCCAGCATGTAGAGCACGACGATCAGTCCCGTGATTCCAGCTCAGGCTGGACACGCTCGCGGCTGCACGAACTCGTCGGAGAGTTTCTGGACGCCTTCGAAGAAGATCTCCCAGGGGTCTCTGGTGATCACGAGGAATCCTTCGCTTGTGCGCTTGAGGTGGACCGTGTCCGTTTCGACGCGAAACTCCTTCGGAAGCCGGATCGCTTGGCTGCGACCTGTCCGGAACACTTTGGCAACCGCCATGACCGACCTCCGCGATTTGGTGTTATCTATCGTATGGTATATCCCGTCGGTTCGGCGGGCAAGATCTCGCGGCATCCGGTGGGATGCGTCGACACGCAACCTCGTCCGAACTCACCGGGGTTTCGCCTCGCCGGCCTTGCGGATCAGGGCATCGACCTCGTCCCAGAGGGCCAGCCAGTCCCTCCGCTCGGCCTCGGGGAGCTTGGCCAGGGCGTCGGCGTCGCGGACGGCGGCCAGGTCGGCGTCTTTCCGCCAGTGTTGCATGGTCCGAGGACGACGGTCGCGGTCCTGCGGCGGGCCGGATGCGAGCAGCCTGGACCAGGCGGCCAGCTCGGCCTTGAGCCAGCCGAGGGCCCGGCGCCGGAGGTCGGCCCTGGCCGCGTCGTCGGGCGGCGGTTCGTCCTTGTCCTGTCCGGCGGCGGCCAGCGCGGCGGAGCAGGCGGCATTGTAAGCGGTGCTGGGCGCGGCGGTCGTCGCCGAGCTTCGGGTCTTCGTCCAGGGCCTCGGCCCAGAACCGGGCGGAGGCGGCATACATTTTCTTGTTGTAGCAGATCTGGGCCAGGTCGAGCCGCTCGGCGACGTCCTTCGGGCGGTCTTCCCCTTCAGGATGGCCGGCAGCCGCCCGGCCAGCGCCGCCATCGGCTCGATCTTGGCGAGCCACTCGGCCGAGTGCCATGGATCGGCGACCAGCTTCGGACCCATGCTCGCTGGGCTTTGCGGATGATGGCCAGCGCCCCGGCGTAGTCTCCCTTCCGCTGGAGGGCACTCGGCGAGGTCGAGGTAGACGTCCGGCGTAATCGGGCTTGAGACGGATCGCCTCGCGGAATTCGAGCACCGCCTCGTCGATCTTCCCGGTCGCATCTCGTCGCTGCTGGTCCCAGGACCTGAGCCATGCTCGTGGAGCTGCGCAGTCGTCGGGATTGAGTCGGATCGCCTCGCGGCATTCGGCTTCGGCCTCGTCGAGCGTCCCGCTGCCAGCGCAGGGCATTGCCGAGGGTCGCGTGGGCCGAGGAGTCATCGGGCTTGAGCCGGACCGCCTCGCGGCTTCGGGCCACGGCCTCCTCGAGCTTCCTCTGGACTCAGCGAGTCGGCGAGGACGAGGTGGGTGGAGACGCTCCGCGGGCCGAATGGCCAGGGCCGCCGTCAGGTGCCGCACCGCCTCCTCGGGATCGGGGAAGAGGTCGCATCGACGGAGGCGACGGCCTTCCACCGGCGGGCCGGGGGCGTAGGCCAGCTCGAAATGGATGCGGAAGTCGCCCGGATAGCGGCGAGCGGCCCGCCGCAGGACCTGCGCGGCCCGCTCGCCGTCGCCGCAGCCGAACTTGAGCTGACGGGCCAGCAACAGGAGTCCCGGCGGCGGGCTGGTCCTCCAGCTCGGGGTCGTCGGCCATGCGGCGGAACTCGGCGACCGCGCCGGCGTCGTTGCTCCCGAGCTTCGCCCGCAGGGCGTCGCGCCACGGGTCGGGGTCGCCCCCGCGTGCCGCGGCCACGAGGCGCCGCCAGTCGGCCTCGGGCCGGCCCGCCGCTCGCCGGACGAAGGCCCAGTCGTCGAGGTATCCGGCCAGCTCGATCGGGTCGGTTCGCGACGCCAGCCATCTGCCCGCCTCGTCGGGCCGGTCGCGTCGAGATCGAGCCCGGCCTTTCGGAACGCGTCGGCATATTCGGCGTCGGTCCGCTTCAAGTCGACGGTGCACGACCCGGTTGCCCCGGACCGATTCGAGCTCCGCCAGCAAGACCCGGTCGATCTCGATCTGCCGGGCCTTCTCGGCGGCGGCGGCTCGCTCGCGCTCGACCCCGGCCATCAGGGCGTCCACCCGGCCCTTGAGCGGGGCGTCGGCCTCGCCCTGGGCCAGCAGCCCCTCGGCCCGCTTCGCCGCCGCCATCGCCGCCGACCACCGGCCCGCGTCGCCCGGCGGCGCCGACCGGGCCTCGCCGCGCAGCCGCGACGCGTCGGCCAGGGCCTCGTCGACGGCTCGCGCGGTCTTCGCCACCCGCTCGGCCTTCTGCCGCTGGTTCCAGGCGATAGCCGCCGCCGCCGAGCAGGCCCAGCAGGATCAGGGCCGCCGCCGCGACCGTGGTCAGCCGCCGTCGGGCCCGCTCCTCGACGCTCTCCAGCTCGGCCCGGCGCAGCCGCTCCTGCACTCCGGCCAGGTAGGCCGTCACGCGATCGGACACCGCGCCCGCCGATTCGGCCGGTCCTCCGGCTCGCGGGCCAGGCAATCCTTCGCCATCGCGATCAGGTCGGCATCGGCCCCGCTGGCGTCGAGCCGGGCGAACGCGTCGGCCAGGTCGCCCAGCGCGGCCTTGCGCTGGATCTCGCCCGAAGTTCGGCCGAGGAACGCCGGCTGCCCGGTGAGGATCTCGCACAGGATCGACCCCAGCGCGAAGACGTCGGCCCGCTCGTCGACCCGGTCGATCTCGCCCCGGGCCTGCTCGGGGGCCATGTAGGACGGCGTGCCCAGGATCGACCCGGCTTGCGAGAGGTCGGAATCGGCGGAGCCGCTCCGGGCCGTGGCGATGACCGTCTCTTCCTTGGGGATCTTGCCGGCCTCGGCGTCGTCCGACGATCCCGCCGCGAGGCAGGACTTTCGCCAGGCCCCAGTCCATCACCTGGACCTCGCCGAACGAGCCCACCATCACGTTCGACGGCTTCAGGTCGCGATGGATCACCCCCCGGGCGTGGGAATACGCGACCGTTTGCGCGATCGACTCGAAGATCGAGAGGAACCGGGGCAGGCCGTCGGCCGGATTCTGGCGGCCGGCCAGCAGCTTGGCCAGCGTGTCCCCCTTGACCAGCTTCATGCTGAAGAACGGCCGGCGATCGCCGAAGGTGCCCATCTCGTAGATCGGCACGATCCCCGGGTGCTGCAACTGGCCGCCGATCTGCGCCTCCTCGACGAACCGGCGGACCATGTCGGCGTTATCGCGGAAATCCTCGCGGAGCACCTTCAGGGCCACGTCGCGGCCGAGGTCCGGGTCGCGTCCCTTGAGCACCGAGCCCATGCCGCCTCGGGCGATCTCGCCGTCGATCCGGTAGCGCGTGCCGGAGCCCGAATCGTCGCCACCGCTCGGGCGATGGAGCGGCGGTTCGGGGCCGCCGTCGGTGTCGCGGAGCAGGACGCGAGGGACCGAGCCGACGCCCGCGGAAAGGGTGTCGAGGACCCCTCGGCCGGAGGGGCGAACGTCGACGGTCTCGATTGGTCCCGACTCGGCGTCGATCCCGAGGAACGACATCATGGACGCGACGGCCTGGAGGCGTTCCCTCATCTCGGCGGGATCCTCCTCGACGATCCGCGGAGAGGTCCTCGATCGTCGCGGCCTTGTTCTGCTCCTTCAATCGCTCCCAGCGTCGCAGCAGGTCTTCCACGGTCGTCTGGCGTTCCACGGATTTCATCTCCGGCTCCCCCGGGACGATGCGCGACGTCCCATCACGATCGGCTGGCTGCTTCGTCCCGTCCTTCAACTCCCGGTGCAGCTTGACGAGGGCCGACTCCCACCAGCGCCGGACTGTCCGCACGTTGACCTGAAACAACTCGGCCACCTGCGCCTGGGTCCATCCATGATAATAGATCAGGCCGACGACTTCACGCTCTTGCGCCGGGAGTTTTTCCACTTCCTCGTGGAATCGGCACCAACGATCGAGGTCGCCTTCGTCGATACCCGGATCCGGCGGTTCGAAGCCCGGGCCGGCTCGCGCCGGGTCGGCTGCCACGCTGGCGTGGTTCGCGCCGAGGCCCTGCGGCCCGTAAAAGTGCCGCCCCAGATCCAGTAACTCGCGGCGCATCTGCTCGGCGGCCAGGCCGAAGAAGGCGCGGGTCGAGTCGGGCCGGACCGACTCCAGGGCGCGCAAGCAGCCGCAGGAGGGAGCCCTGGAGGACGTCCTCGACCTCGACCCATCGGCCGACGCCCGGGTATTGCCGGAGCATCTTGCCGGCGAGGTGCTCGAGGCGGGTCTGGAAGGCGCGGACCAGTTCATCGCGCGCCTGCGCGATCGCCGCCTTGCATGCGTTCGAGCAATTCGACCAGCACCGTCGTCTTGGCGTCGGGATCGGACATGCCACCATCCTTGTCGCGATAGAAAGGTGCGGGCTTCTGCGCCACTGCGAGGCAATTTCCCGGCCGAGCTTATCTACCACGCTTTTCTTCCTCTGGGATTACACACTTGACGGATAAATCGCCATCCGTCACACCATCGGCCGGGGGAACACCCGGTTCCCTCTCCGCCATGTTCAGCCAACTGCTGTGCTTGGGGTGTATGGGATCTTCAATTTCTCGGTCAGTCGATTCGATGGGCTTTCCAGCGACGTCCTTGGCCTTGGATCTTTTTCTTGCGTAGAATCAATGTACGAGGATCGCGTTATTTCTCACATTCAGACCGAGCTCGAACGAATTCGGTTCCGCGAGTCGATCCTACCCATGGAGATCCAGCCTCAATTGACGCCGGGAGTCGGGCTTTTAGCCGATGTCAATCTCGGCGAGACCGACGCCGAGCAGGGGGTTTCCGTGGTTTCAATCGTGCCGCACCCGGTCTAGAATCTACCTGCGTAGGATCTCCTGCCCTGTGGCGCATCCTTGTGGAATTCGTTTCGACATCCCGGTAGACTAATGAATGTTGCGGAAAGCGCCTTCTCAGAGGCTGTGAATGAATTGAACGGATGTGCGCTGATCCGCGAACCGTAATTCCGTAAGTCGTTAATCTGAATAAGGTTCGGCGTACTCGCTTCGACACACCTAGTGGACAAACGACTAATTATTCACAGCCTCTCAGATCGCACTTGTAAGCTGCGACTGAACAGTATTGACAGGACGAACACCGAGATAAGTCCTGATTGCCCAATGGCTCCCGCTCTGGTCAGGCCACAGTCCTGCACCCGTATTTACCGCTGGAATGACCCAGCGAACTGCTCTTTTGAGCCTCAACCGCCGGGTGAACAGCACACAGAATTACATCAGTATCTGTGAATCTCGGATGGTTCGGGGCGTGCGCCGTGCAACTCTCTTTGGTTGCGGCTCCGCCGCGTTAGGAGAATGGCTTTGGCAGAGCTGTCAATCCTCGATGTCGGCCACGGGAACTTCGCGTCCTTTTCGACACAGACGGCGACAGTGTCTTCTGGAGGTACTCATGATTCATCGCGAGAAGAACTCGACCATCACCCCGGAGCTGGAAGCCGAATTCCAAGCGGCGATCCGTCAAGCCATGTCCTCGACGCGAGATCCCGAATCGATGCGGAGAGCATCTGAGCGGATGGACAGATTGCGGGAAGAGACGTATCGTCAACACGGCCTCCTCGACATCGGCGTCCCGGCCATCCGTGAGCTCCGGGGTGAGCTTCCGGAATGAAATACGTCCTCGATTCGTCCGTAGCCTTCGAGATCGGGTGGTCCCTGAGATCGACACGCCCAGGGCTGTCAGTTGCGAGATGAGTTCCGCGCCGCGGTCCACGAACTGATTGCCCCCGATGTCTTCCCCCCGGAACTCGCACACGCTCTGACACGAGCGGAACGCCAAGGACGGATCAACGACGCGGTCACGCGGCTGATCGACGTAACTGCCTGGGTTGCCATGTCGGCCAGTTGCCACCGCTGGAGCAATATGGAGCAATGGGGTCAGCCCAATCGGCTCGCGGCATTCGGGCGGATGCGGCGACACTCTGGGGGGTCGTCTTTGCGTCGGATTCAGCCATGCTACCATCGTTGCCGGGATAGACAAGGTGCGGCCTTTTGCGCAACATACGAGGCAATTTCCGAGCTGAGCGAATCGATGTGCCGCACGGCTCACGCCACGACCTAGTGTACAGTATTTTCACCAAAATGACCTCGAGCCTCCGATTTGTGATCGGTTCAGGACCGACTTGAGTGCCAGTTATCGGGTCGTCGAAATGAATCGACACCGTTGAAAGTCCGGATAAACTCGGGTATAGTCTGCCTGTTCTTTGCTCGCGTTTCGCCAGAAGCAAGGCCCACCTGACGATTCAACCCTACCGTTATTTGTGATATGGACCACTGAGCTCTCCGACAGGAGGGTTTGCCCTGAAGCCGCCGGACTTTGGTCCGGGCGGAGCGATCACGATGTCTCGAGTCGACTGATGTCAATCGATCCCATGAAGGAACCAGTCGAAGCGATCGCGATCGTGGGCATCGGGGGCCTTTTCCCGGGCTCTGAGACACCCGAGCGATTCTGGGCGAACATCCTGGAATCGGTCGATGCCACGAGCGACGTTCCCGTCGGCCGCTGGCTGATCGACCCGGCACAAGCCTTCGACCCGCGGATCGCCCTGGCCGACCACGTGTACTCGACCCGAGGGGGCTTCGTTACCACGCCCACGGTCGTTGTGGACGGACTCGACCTCGACTGTTCGCTCCTCGATCGGCTGGACGCTGTCTTTCATCTTGCGCTCCACGTCGCACGGCAGGCGTGGTGCGACGCGACGGACCGAGCAGGTCGACCGCAACCGCGTCGGCGTGGTGTTCGGCAACATCGTTCTGCCGACCGAGACCGCCTCGGCCCTGTCGCGCGAGGTCCTGGGCGCTGTCTTCGAGGAGGAGCTCGGCGTCGCATCGCCCGAGCCCGGCTCGATCGAGCCGTTGAATGCATTTCCGGCCGGAATGCCGGCCGCTTTGGTCGCGCGCTGCTCTGAGACTGGGGGGCGGCGCTTACACGCTCGACGCCGCTTGCGGCTCGTCGCTCTACGCCCTCAAGCTGGCCGTCGACGAGCTGCGATCAGGGCGGGCCGACGCCATGTTGAGCGGCGGAGTCTCGCGCCCCGATCCCCTCTACACCCAGATGGGTTTCTCGCAGCTCCGCGCGCTTTCAGCCACGGGGACGGCCGGCCCCATTCGACCACTGCGGCGACGGGCTCGTGGTGGGCGAGGGGGCGGGGATGTTCGTCCTCAAGCGACTGGAAGACGCTGTAAAACACGGCGATCACATCTATGGCCTGGTGGCCGGCATCGGGCTGTCCAACGATATCCACGGCGACCTTCTGGCGCCCAGCTCCGAAGGTCAGCTCCGAGCGATGCGGATGGCCTACGAGCAAGCCGGCTGGGGCCCTGGCGACGTCGATTTGGTCGAGTGCCACGCGCCGGGTACTCCCGTCGGTGATGCTGTCGAATTCGAGAGCCTCAAGTCGCTCTGGGAGGGATCGACTGGAGCCAACAGCCAATGCGTGATCGGCTCGGTCAAGTCGAATATCGGTCATACGCTCACCGCAGCCGGCGCGGCCGGGTTGCTCAAGGTGCTCCTGGCCCTCGAAGCATCGCCGGCTGCCGCCCACCGCCAATTTCGAGCGGTCCGGCCCCCACCTGGGTTTGGAAAATAGCCCGTTCCGAGTGCTGTCCCAGCCCGAGCCCTGGCCGGCCCGCGCTCCCGGTCAACCGCGCCGCGCGGCCGTCAGCGGCTTCGGCTTCGGCGGCATCAATGCCCATGTTCTGATTGAAGAGTGGGCTCCGAAGGAGGAGCGGAAGAAACCAATCCTCCGCCCGACCGGCCGACCGCCGCCCGATGCACCGGTCGCGATCGTGGGCATCTCAGCCCATTTCGGGCCGTTTGTGGGGAGACAAGCATTTCAAGAGCGTGTTCTGGGAGCGGAGAATCGCGACAGGCCGGCTGGACCGCGGAACTGGTGGGGAGCAACCGAGACCCATTGGTATCGCCGCCAGGGATGGGACGACCGCTCGTTCCCGGGTTTCTATCTAGAATCACTGGAAGTCCGAGCCGGCCAGTTCCGGATCCCACCCAAGGAACTGGGCGAGATGCTCCCCCAGCAATCGTTGATGCTTCGCTTGGCCGCCGAGGCGATCCTCGACGCCGCGCTGGGACCCGTCGCTCGCGCTCCGAACCGGCGTCTTGATCGGGATCGGGCTGGACTTGAACGCGACCAACTTCCACCTTCGCTGGTCGCTGGCCGATCGGCGCGCGAGTGGAACGGGACGCTGGGGTTCGACCTATCGCCCGGGACCTTGACCGTTGGGTCGAGGAATTGCGTGCGGCGGCAGGGCCGGCTTTGTCAGCCAACCGAACGATGGGGTCACTGGGCGGCTTGATCGCCAGCCGGATCGCCGCGAGTTCCGGATCGGTGGGCCGAGCTTCACGGTCTCCTGTGATGAAACGTCTGGAATCCAAGCCATGGCGATTGCCGTTGACTGGCTCCGCCGAGGCGAGCTGGATGCCGCGGTCGTGGGTGCTGTCGACTTCGCGGGCGATATTCGTGCGGTACTCGCAAGACATCGACTGCAGCTTGAGCCGGTCCAGACGACCGACCAGGGCCCGATCCCCATCGCCTGCGACGGGGCCGTCTCTCTGGTCCTGAAACGGTTCGACGATGCCGAACGCAACAATGATCGGATCTATGCGATCATCCGCGACATCGGGTCGAGGTCCGCGTGGGACTTGGGCCGAACTGGCGGCCACAGCCAGGAATCGATTCAGCGCGACCTTGGTCACGCAGGGGCCGCGACCGGGCTGGCGGCGGTCGCCAAGACCGCTCTTTGTCTGGCCCATCAGATCCTGCCAACGCCAAGCGGCCCTCAATTCTGGCTGAGGAATCGTGCGGAAGGACCCCGCCGCGCGGCGGTCAACGCCTCGAGCTTGGGTGGCAATCACCAGCTCGTGATCCTCGAAGAAGCGGTTCCGACGGTGCCTCGCCCTCCCGGTGACCCGATCGTATCCTCGCAACCGCTCGGCGCACGACCGCTCGCCCTGTTTGCGATCGAGGCCGAGGACGAAGCGGGACTCATCGAGCGGATCCAGGATCTCGGCCGAATGGCGCGGGCGTCGTCCGCCGCGGACATTGACGCTCTGGGACGACAGTGGTGGCGACGTCATCCCAACGAACCGCGGCTGCGCCTGGGCCTGGCGGTGGTGGCCGGTGGGATCGACTCGCTCGTGCAGCTTCTCGACTTCGCAAGTCGGGAAGTTGAAGGGCAAGAGGCCCAGGACACTTTCGAAGGGTCCCGGCATCGTGGTGAATCGATTCATTTTCGTCGACAAGGGCCCTTGCTTTCGACTTCCGGTCGCGTGGCATTTGTCTACCCTGGCCTGGGCAGTTATTTCGCGGGGATGGGCCGGGAGTTGTCCGCCCTCTGGCCGGATCTGCTCCGGGCTCAAGACTCGAAAAACGGTTATCTTCGCGATCAGTTTGAACCTGAGACCTGGTGGAATGGCGATCTGCCCCGGACGTTCGCCGACCACCGGGTTCCGATCCTCGGACAGGTCTCGGTCGGAAGTCTGGTAACAGACCTTCTCCGCGGTCTTGGCGTGGTTCCGGATGCGGCGATCGGATACAGCCTGGGTGAAACAGCGGCCCTGGTCGCTCTGGGTGCGTGGACGAACCGCGATGGGATTGCTAGCCGCCTGCGGTCGTCGCCGTTGTTCCGGACCGAGCTGGCCGGCCCGTGCGAGGCCGCCCGCCGGGTTTGGGCAATCCCACTTGGCGAGCCGGTCGACTGGGTTGCCGGCATCGTGACGTCCTCTCCGGACGCGGTCCGTGAGGCGATTGCGGACGCGAGCCGAGTCTACGTCTTGATCACCAATACGGCCCGGGAAACAGTCATCGGCGGATACCGGAGGGCCGTCGAAGAGGTTGTGAACGCACTGCGGTGCCCATTCATCGAGTTGCCCACCGTCAGCACCGTGCACTGCGAGATCGGCCGCGCCGTTGAGGCCGACTATCGCGCGCTCCATGATCTCGAAACAATCACGCCCTCCGGAGTCGAGTTTTATAGCGGTGTCTGGGGACGGCCTTATGCGGTCGATCGCCGATCGGCGGCCGACGCGATCGCTGCGCAGGCAACAGGACATATCGATTTCCCCGCCGTCGTCGAACGTGCCTACGACGATGGTGTTCGTATATTTCTCGAGGTCGGTCCGGGGAGCTCGTGTACGCGGCTCATCGGTGAAATCCTGGGCCAACGACCGCATCTCGCCTGCTCGGCTTGCCGGCCCAACCGCGATCCGCTGGCAGTTATCCTCGACGTTGTCGGGGAACTGATCGCTCATCGCATACCGGTCGACCTCGCCAGTCTCTATAGCCGCGACGACGTGCAGAGCGGCTCAACAGTCCGCTCGCAGAACGACGAGCGTCGCAACCTCCGGATCCCCGTGCGCGAACGGGCCTTTCACGTCCCGGCCGCTCCCCTCGCGTTCCACACCAATTGCTAGACTCGATCCTTTCAACCGGTGAGCGATCATCGGGAGAAGCACCGCGCTGGTTCGCGGCTCGCTTGGTATCCGACGATTTATCACCCCTGTCGCTGCCGCTGCTCGCCGACACGGAACGAGCCACGGCTGAAGCCCACCGCGCCTTCTTGCGGGTCACGCATGACGCCGCCGACTTGATTGGCAAGCACCTTGCATTTCAGCTCAAGCTGATCGAGGAAGGAAAGGGCGTCGCGCTGATCCCTCGTTTGCCTGATCCCGATCCGAGACTGGCCGTGTTCGATCGCCCGAAGTGTCTCGAGTTCGCCGTGGGATCGATCGCGGCGGTATTAGGGGAAGACTTCGCGGCGGTTGACCACTTTCCGACGCGGGTCCGCCTGCCCGATGAACCCCTGATGCTGGTGGACCGGAATCCTGACAATCGAGGGCCGGCCTTGTTCGTTGGAGAGCGGGCGGGTGGTCACTGAGCACTTCATTCACGAAGGTGCGTGGTACCTCGATGGCGATCGCATCGCCCCTAGCATCGCGATCGAGGCTGGGCAGGCGGACCTCGTTTCTCTCCGCCTACCTGGGCGTGGACTTTGCGACCAAGGGGCTGGCCGTCTATCGGCTCCTCGACGCGACCGTGACATTCCACCGCGGTCTCCCGGTCGCGGACGAAGTGATCCGTTACGACATCCGGATCAGCGGCTTCTTCCGCCAGGGGAAGACCATTCTGTTCCGGTTCCAGTTCGATGCGACGGTCAGAGGGTGAGCCGCTCTTGACGATGCGCGACGGCTGCGCAGGCTTCTTCACGGCCGAGGAGCTGGCTGCCGGCAAAGGGATCGTCCCCCGAGGTCTCGACATCCGGACACGGCAAACGACCCGCGCGGCGATGACGCGGACCCGCTTGGTCCCGATGTCGCCGACCATTTTGGACGAACGCCAGGTTGATGCACTCCGGAACGGCGATCTCCGGACCGCGTTCGGTTCCCCATTCGATCGGCTCAAGCTCGACGATCCGCTCACGCTGCCAGTCGGCCGGATGGCCCTGGTGCATCGAGTGGTCACCCTCGACCCGACCGGTGGGTCCTTCAAGGCCGGGCTTGATCCGCGCCGAGGCCGACATCCACCCCGGCGACTGGTTCATGGTCTGCCACTTCGTCGACGATCGCGTCATGCCGGGGACATTGATGTACGAGTGCTGCCTGCACACGTTGCGGATCTTCCTGTTGCGGATGGGCTGGATCGGCCCGCGAGGCCAGGTTGTCTTCGAGCCGGTGCTCGGGGTTGCCAACCGGCTCAAGTGCCGGGGACAGATCACGGAATCGACACAGGTTGTCACGTACGAAGTGACCATCAAGGAGCTCGGCTATCGGCCGGAACCGTACGCCATCGCCGACGCCCTGATCCATGCCGATGGCAAGCCGATCGTCGAGATCACCGACATGGCGCTTCAGTTCACGGGGACCAATCGACAAGAGCTGGAGCGGCTCTGGGCCGGTGAAGTCCGGCCTCCCGCAGCGGCTTCTTCAGTCACGCTCAGGTCCTCGCCTTCGCGGTTGGTAAGCCGTCGGACGCATTCGGCGACCGCTACCGGCCGTTCGATGACGGGCGATTCATCGCCCGGCTTGCCCGGTCCTCCCTACAAGTTCCTCGATCGGATCGTGCGGGTGGACGCGGAACCCTGGATCATGGTGGCTGGCGGCTCGGCCGAGGCCGAGTACGACATCCTGCCGGACGCCTGGTTCTTCGCGGCCGATCGTCAGGACCGCATGCCGCTGGCCCTCTTGCTCGAAGTGGCCTTGCAAGCGTGCGGGTGGCTGGCGGCTTACATGGGATCGGCCCTCACCAGCGACCACGACATGAAGTTTCGAAACCTCGGTGGCACGGCCCGCCAGCACCGGCCCGTCACGCGACAGACCGGCACGCTCACCACGCGGGTCAAAATCACCAAGATCGCCAGCACCGCCGGCATGATCCTCCAGAACTACGATTTCGCGATTCATTCCCGCGACGGTCTGGTCTATGACGGCTCGACTGAGTTTGGTTTCTTCCATCCCCGACTGTTGCTCGAACAGGTCGGTATCCGCGACGCGGCGCCCTACGAGATCACGGCGGAGGAACAGGCGCGGGCCCGAACGTTCGTGATGCCCTCCGACGCCGCCGTTCCCGGATTCGCGGTTGCGGATGATCGATCAGGTGGATGCTTTGGTCCTGGACGGCGGTCCGCACGGGCTGGGAGTCGCGCGCGGGAGCACCCAGGTTGACCCCGATGCCTGGTTCTTCAAGGCCCATTTCCTCCACGACCCGGTCTGGCCAGGGTCTTTGGGGTTGGAATCCTTGCTTCAACTCTTGAAAATCGTGGCTGCGAGTCGTTGGGGCGTGAACCCCGGGTCGGTCTTCGAGTCGCCCGCTCTGGAGCAGGCTCACCACTGGACCTATCGCGGGCAGATCATCCCGGCGAACCATCGCGTGACGGTTCAAGCCGAGATCAAGGCCCGTGACGATCATCGGCGGCAAATCGTGGCCGATGGTCACCTCGACGTCGATGGAAGAACGATCTATCAAATGAAGGATTTCTCAGTCCGGCTGGCTGACGGTTAGCGAATCGACACGAATTTGTTCCATGAAGTATTCGAAGAGTTTACCATTGATTCGTTCGGCTATGAAATCGCTCCCATCGTGATGACTTCGGCGGAGATGGAGCGGCGGTTGAAGGACCTCTACGATGCGCTCCATATTTCGCCGGGACAGCTCGAGTCGCTGACGGGGATCGTCGAGCGCCGATGGTGGGAGGAGGGCTACCGACTGTCAGACGGGGCGATCGCAGCCGCTCACCGTGCTCTGGACGCGTCGAACGTCGGTGCCGAGCAGATCGAGGTCTTGATCTACAGCGGAGTCTGCCGTGAGTACTTCGAGCCGGCCACGGCCGCTCGGGTGGCTTCGGTTCTGGGAGTGGGCGCCGAGACGACGGTTTATGACATCAGCAACGCTTGCCTGGGCGTGCTCAACGGCATGGTCGAGATCGCCAACCGGATCGAGCTGGGTCAGGTCCGCGCGGGGATGGTCGTCGCATGCGAGACGGCGCGCGAAATCAACGAGATCGCGATCGACCAGATGCTGCGGGCCAAGAACATGGACTTTTTCAAGCGGTCGCTGGCGACCCTGACCGGCGGCTCGGGCGCCGTCGCCGTCTTGTTGACGGACGGTTCTTTCTCCACCGCGAACCGCCCAAGGCTTCTGGGCGGTGCCATTCGCACGGCTCCACGGTTTCACGATCTTTGCCGATGGGGGATCGAGCCGACTCGGACCACGCTCCCGGCATCAATACCTCCAGTTCACCGCGACCGACGCGCCCGCCGTGCTGACCCACGGAGTCGAGCTCGGTGCGTTGACCTGGCAGGCATTCTTGCAAGAGCTCGGTTGGGATCGCGACCAGGTTGACAAGGTCATCTGCCACCAGGTGAGTTCATCACACCGCGAGACGATCCTGAGGTCATTCGGTGTGCCCGAATCGCGGGATTTTTCCACGTTTCCCTACCTGGGCAACATGGGGACCGTCTCGCTGCCGATGACGGCCGCCCTGGCCGCGGATCGCGATTTCTTCGACCCAGGCGACCGGGTCGCCTTCCTGGGGATCGGCAGCGGGCTGAACTGCATGATGCTCGGCCTGGAATGGTGAATCGAGGGGTCGGAGCGATCGCGACGATGAGCCAGGTCCTGCAAACCTTTTTGGCGAACCATCCGGGGAAGGACGTTGACCGGGGGGGTCTGCGCCTTCATTACATCGACGAAGGGTCGGGCGATCCCGTGGTCATGCTGCATGGCAACCCGACCTGGTCGTTCTTGTACCGAGGCTTGATCGGCGAGCTCTGCGATTCGCGTCGGGTCATCGTGCCCGACCACATCGGCTGCGGCCTGTCGGACAAGCCCGACGACTCACGGTACCGTTACAGGCTGGCCAGCCGGGTCGACGACCTGGAGTTTCTGCTCGACCACCTCGGCATCGACCGCGGCATCACCCTGGTCTTGCACGACTGGGGAGGGATGATCGGCATGGCCTTCGCGGCGCGACATCCGGAGCGCATCGCGCGACTGGTCGTGAGCAACACGGCGGCATTCCACAAGCCCGCCACCAAAAGGCTGCCACCAGCCCTGGCGATCTGTCGTGACTCGGCGTTGGGGGCGTTTCTGGTCCGCGGGCTGAATGCGTTCTGCATCGGGACTGCCATGATCGGCTGCAAGCGACGACGGATGACGCGCGACCTCCGCGTGGCCTACGTCGCTCCCTACGATTCCTGGAAAAACCGCATCGCCATTCTCCGTTTCGTCCAGGACATCCCCTTGCGACCCGGCGACCCCAGCTACGAGCTCGTGTCCCGGACCGAGGAACGGCTTGGCCTGCTGGCCGAGGTCCCCATGCTCATCCTCTGGGGCATGAAGGATTTCGTCTTCGACCACCATTTTCTCGATGAGTGGCTGCGTCGGTTCCCTCGGCCGAAGTGCATCGCTTTCCGTACGCCGGCCACTATCTGTACGAGGATGAAGCCGAGGCGATCAATGACCTGGTGCGCACTTTCCTCGAGAGCCTCAGACTCAGGTCGTCCGGGAGCATGTCGGTTGACTCCAACTTCTCTCCCGACTCGTCGGGTCCGCTGGAACATCGCCGCCCACCTGACGACAATGGCCGAGCCGCGAACCCTACCGGTTGGCCGTGGTGGTCCCGGACGGACGAAACCGTGCCGGCCGGGTTCGTTATACGCATCTGACTTACCGACAACTCGATCAGGACAGCGATCGAATCGCCTGTGGCTTGAGGACGATCGGAATTGACCGCGGCACCCGGGCCTGGTGATGGTCCGCCCTGGCCTCGACTTCTTTTCGCTGGTATTCGCCCTGTTCAAGGCGGGCGTTGTGCCGGTGCTGATCGACCCGGGGATCGGCCTGCGAAATCTGGGCCGGTGCTGTCGCGAGGCCGCGCCCGAGGTCTTCATCGGCATTCCCAAGGCCCTCTGGGCACAACGGATCCTCGGCTGGGGCGCGAGACTGTGCGACAACTCATCCGGGTGGCGCCAGGTCGCTCGCGGTTGGGTCAACAGGGTACGAGGACCCTGGATGACCTGCGCCACATCGGGCAAGACGCACTCGACCGAGGACTTGATCCCAACGCCGTGGTGCCCCCCTTGTCCGTCGAGGAACCGGCGGCGATCCTGTTTACCAGCGGCAGTACGGGTCCGCCGAAAGGGGCCATTTACACTCATGCGATTTTCCAAGGTCAGGTGGAGCGGTTCCGCTCGTTGTACGCGATCGAGCCGGGCGAGATCGACCTTTGCACTTTTCCGCTGTTCGCACTCTTCGCACCCGCGTTGGGGATGACCGCGATCGTTCCCGATATGGACCCGACCCGGCCGTCCCGGGTCAATCCCGCGAAAATCGCCGAGGCCATCGAGGATTTCGGTGTAACGAACCTCTTCGGCTCGCCGGCCTTGCTCCGCCGCTTGGTTCAGACGGATGGGACTGACATTCCCATGAGGTTTCCCACCTTGAAACGGATCACCTCGGCGGGCGCGCCCGTCTCGGCGACGATCCTGGAGCGATTGGCCGCTCGACTCGATCCGCCCGCTCAAATCCATACACCCTATGGAGCGACCGAAGCGCTTCCGGTCGCAACGATCGGCAGTGACGAGATCCTGGGCGAAACCCGCGGTTTGACGGATCGTGGCAAAGGAGTCTGCGTCGGTCGGCCGGTCGACGGGATCGAAGCCAAGATCATCCAGATCCGCGACGACCCGATCGCGAATTGGTCTGACGAGTTGGTCGTGCCCAACAGTGAGATCGGCGAGATCGTCGTGGCCGGGCCGATCGTGACCCGAGAGTACTTCAATCGACCCGAGGCCACGCTTCTGGCCAAGATCGTTGACCCTGCGCGAGACGGTTTTTTCATCGGATGGGAGATGTCGGTTATTTTGACGACCAGGGAAGGCTCTGGTTCTGCGGACGCAAGTCGCACCGCGTGATCCTGGCGGGCGAGACGTTGTTCACCATCCCTTGCGAGGCCATTTTCAATACCCATCCCGCGGTCGCACGCACGGCCTTGGTCGGTGTGAGCCGCCGCGGCGAGGTCGTTCCCGTCATCTGCGTCGAGTGCGTCGAGCCCGTGTGGCGATTGTCGCTCGCGGAACGGAAACGCCTGAAAGGCGAGCTGATCGAGCGAGGCTCTGCATTCGCACACACAAAGAATATCCAAACAGTTCTTGTTTCATCGTTCATTCCCTGTGGATATTCGCCATAACGCAAAAATCTTTCGCGAAAAGTTAGCCGTGTGGGCGTCGAGGAGACTGGCATGAAGCGTGAGAGCTCGGCAAAGTTCTGGTGACCGGCGGCGGCGGTTTTCTGGGCAGTGCCTTGATCAAACCGCTGAGAGAGCGTGGCCTGGCCGTCCGCTCGTTGGCCCGGCAGTTCTACCCTCATCTGCACGAGCTCGAGGTCGAGCAAGTCCAGGGAGATATCGCCGACCCTCGGGTCGTCGCCCGCGCTGTCGAGGGCTGCGACGACGGTGTTCCATACGGCGGCCAAAGCCGGTCTCTGGGGCACGGAGCAAGAGTACCAACGGACCAACGTGGAAGGGACCCGAAACCTGATCGCGGCCTGTCGTGAACATGGGCTCGCGACGGATCATTTACACGAGTTCTCCCAGCGTGGTATTTACTGGGCGGGATATGGAGAACGCCGATGAATCGCTGCCGTATTCGGAGCGGTATGACGCCCCTTACCCCAGGAGCAAAGCACGCGCCGAGCAGATGATCCTCGAATCCAACTCGGCGAGCCTGGCGACCATGTCGATTCGCCCTCACCTGATCTGGGGACCTGGCGACAATAATCTCCTTCCTCGCATCATCGCCCGCGCCAAGACCGGCCGCCTTCTCAAGATCGGCCATGGCAACCCCATCATCGATCCGGTCTACATCGACAACGCTGTCGAGGCCCATCTCCAGGCCGCCGAGCGACTCGAGCCCGGCTCGCCGGTCGCGGGCCGGGCCTACTTCATCACACAAGGAGAGACCGTGCCGATCTGGGAGATGATCAATCACTATGCTCATGGCCGCACACTTGGCTCCGGTCAAACGAACGATCTCGCGCCCCATGGCGGTCGCGGTCAGCGGTGTGCTCGAGGCGGCCTATCGCCTGTCGGGACGAACCGACGAGCCCCCGATGACCCGGTTCATGGCCCGGCAACTATCGACAACGCACTGGTTCAATAACGCCGCGGCTCGCCGCGACCTGGGTTACGAGCCTTGCGTAAGCATCACCGAAGGACTGCGGCGGCTCGAGGAATGGCTTCAGTCCCAGGCGTCGGCCTGAGCATCGCGGCGTCATTACAAAATCCCCGAAGCACGGCCCCGGTGAAGGTTGGGCGCGGACGCACCGCCCGCGGGTAGGGCATCGCGAACGCCGCCGCGAAGCGCGTCGATCATGTCTTCTTCCGGATGGCCATCGGCCGGGTAGTCGATCCACTGGCCGCCGCGGCGCTGCCGGCTGTAGTTTCGGAACGCGTCCTTCAGCCGCGCGCACCGCGGGTGGATCGTCAGGTTGCCGGTTTCCAGGAGCAGCTCGAGGGTGTCGAGCCCGTCCAGGACCAGGTGCTGAGGCCACCGGGCGAGGATTCGCGAGCCGAACACCCGCTCGTACTCGGAGTAGGCGGCCGGGCCGAGTGACGATCGCGCGGTCGCAGCCGGGTCGAGGCGGATCAGGTCGATACGGCCGTAACAGGGCAGTTGATCGGCCAGCGCCTTGATGGCGATGGCATTCTTCTGGCTCACCACGTCGAGGGCGTGGTAATCGGCAAACACGGTCACTCGGGGCCGGTCGGACGTCGGATTGGAGCGGACCTGGAAGAACACTGCGGCGGTGTGGCGCAAGGTGCCGGCGTCGATGGCGCAGCGGACTGGGTATCCGGGGTGGAACTCAGCCTCGACCGAAACGTGGCGGGCCGGGTCGAAGCCGGCGAACCAGACACCCTCGGTTGTCTCGAGGAACTCGGCGTAGATCTCCTGCCGGCCCAGCCTGGTATTTTCATACAAGCCGACGATCTGGTCGAGGAACTCCCGCGGCAGGTGGGCCTGGTTGGCGTAGGTGGTATCGGTCGTCCGGACGGTGGTCGTCTCGGTAAGGATGCGTCTGAGGACCTTGAGGCGGCGCGGCGTGGTCGTGATCAGGGCCTGGGGATTGGTGCCGGCCCGGAGCGCCAGCATCGCCAGGTCCCAGGTCGATTCGGCGCGCTGCCAGCAGGCCAGCTCGTCGGCCCAGAGGGTGTCGACGTTCAGTCCGCGGGCTCGCTCGGGCTCCTCGCCGCTGAGGCAGACGGCGCGGGCGCCGTTGGGCCAGACCACCCGGCGTTTCGAAGGCTCGAATCGAGGGTGGCACCAAGGGGGCGCGACCGCGAGCAGCCCCGAGGGGCCCTCGACCATGACGTCCCGGATATCGGCGGTGGTCGGGGCGATCAGGCAGCCGAGCTTCATGATGCCGGCCTCGACGCGGCGCTGGATCCAGCAGGCGCCGGCCCGCGTCTTGCCCGCCCCGCGTCCGGCCACGTACCCCCAGACCCGCCAGTCACCCGCGGGGGGCCGCTGGCTCTCTCGGGCACGGGGATGCGCAGGGCACGCGCCGGGGGGCATGCCGCATGAGCACGATTCGGCGTACCAGTCCCAGGGCGAGCGGTCGGTCACCGCGACCGCGACCGCGGCCGTGCCCAGGCGGGCCTTAGCCCGCACAACCCGTGTTTGTAGTCGGCTCATGGAGCTGCTCCTCGATCTCGGTGATGCGTTGTTCCAGCCCGGCGAACTGCGAGACGGCCATCATGTCGGACAAGATGGCCCGCAGCGCCGCCAGCTTGACCGACTCGGACGCGGCACTTTTGGCGAGCTCGGCGATTTCATCGGTCGCCCAGGTGACACGCCGGGCCATCCGGCCGATGGCCCGATCGACGGCGCGGCGGCGAGTCGACTCGACCGCGGCCCGGACCTTGGGCTCGCGGGACCACCTGTAGGCCGTCCGCTTGGGCACCTCGTGGCCGCGCGCCCACGCGGCGACGGACATGCCGTTGGCGATCGCGAGCGCGAGGTCGGTTTTCTGAGTTCTTGGTCGTTCTTCGGGAATTGCATTCATGAGTCGTTCTCCGTGAATGGCACTAAATGGCACTGGTTGGCAACATTTCAGAAGGTCTTCATCGCCGATCTCCAAGCCCACAAACGGTTTAGGTCCTATTCCCAAACGGGTTGGTACAGCCCGCGACGGCTCGCTGCGCGGACATGGCACAAAGTGGCACTAAATGGCAACATTTCAGAAAGTTTTCATCGCCGATCTCCAAACCCAGAAACGCTTTAGCACTCGGGTGCCAAACAGGTTGGTACAGTCGCCGTTGGCGATGTCGTTGGCGATGGACTCGGGCGTCTCTGCGCGGGACATTGCTCAGGGCGGATCGCTGCGCTGTGTGGCACTCATGTTGCCGGCGACGATGTCGCGGCGTTCCATGTCCCTCTACTTCAATGCGAACGCATATGCCAGGTTGCACTGGCATAATCGCGCAAACCATTGAAGCGAAAGGCAATAAAAAATCTTTCGCGGCGGTTATGCTCGAAGATTATGCTGGTTCGCGCGGTCGGTCGTCGCGTTGGTCGACGGCTTTTCGGACCACAAAACTGCCGCCGCCAGACATGTTGGGCGTGGGCTCGTTCCGGATGGGGGTCCGCCGTGGTCGTCGGCGACGATGTCGCGGCGTTCCATGTCCCTCTACTTCAATGCGAACGCATATGCCAGGTTGCACTGGCATAATCGCGCAAAGCATTGAAGCGAAAGGCAATAAAAAATCTTTCGCGGCCGTTATGCTCGAAGATTATGCTGGTTGGCGCAGTCAGTCGTCGCGATCGTTGACGACTTTTCGGACCACGCGCTGGCCGCCGCCAGACACCTTGGGCTTGGGCTCGTTCCGGCTGGGGTCCGCCCCGACCGTCCGCTTCGCGCCGGACCGGAGGGTTGGCCTTGATGGCTTGCAACCAATTATCGACCCGTTTCACGGCGCGACTCACCTGGGATTGGATGAACGGCGTGCAAAAGAGCCGCTGGATCTCCCGCGCGATTTCCGCTTGGGACAAGTCGCCCTCGTGCCAAAGACGGTGAGCATACACTTGCTCGGGCGAAGGGGTTCGCCGATTGCGAATCCCGGCGTTGGCCTCGACCGCGCGGCGCCACCCGGAACCGGATAGCCATTGGCCCACAGCCACTTGGTGGCGAACGGTTGAGTGACTTCGATGTAGAGCGGAGGCTTGGGCTTGAGACTGGGTAATTCCTGGCAGGAGACGCGCCGGACCCACCTTCCGCTCGGCGTCAAGTACAAGGTCGGCTCGACCGCTCCGTGGTGCTCGCGGAACGTGTCGACGGTGTACGGCTTGGTCTCGGTCGTGTCGTCGGGGCCTCGCACCTCCAGATCGAACGCCAGATTGGTCTGAACCCACGCCGTGCATTCCCCGACGACCACACGCTGGTACTGGGGCGATGAGCCGGGCAAAGTACGGTAGGTGATGACTCGCGAGTCGTGTCCGGGTGATTTGCGCGGCATCCTTGGCTCCTGGGGTACTCGACGGCTCTCAAGATGAGATGATACGGATCGCCTCGGAAGTTGGCCACGGCGTTTTTCGGACGAAGCTGGAGCATCTTCCACACGTTGCCATGTATATCGAACAAACCCAGATCATTCGGCTTCAGCAGACCGATGCGATGCGCCTGGCCCAACGCATTCGCGGTATTCAAGCAGGAATCGCACAAGAAATCAAAGCGGCGGAAAAGCGCCGCACTCCACAAGAGGCAAAAGCCCAGGACTTCTTTGGACTGCGGCACTTTTCCGCCGCTTTTGTTTTAAACGGTTCGCCTGTCGGCCAATTTCTAGGACACGGTTCAGCTTAGGGTTACACTGGCGAGCGGGGGGCGTGAGCCCGCTGTTGACGCAACCCACAGTCATGGCTAGAGATCAGGGGGCTCACGCCCCCGCTCGCCGGAACGATCTGTTGCCTTGATGCCAGGGGATTTGAACCATGCCCACCGAAGGCATGGACAAAGTTCGCGAAGACCGGCGCGGAGATGTGCCTCGCATTCCACCGGGCGATCCCGCCGAGCAAGGGGACGAAGGATTGCTCCCGTCGGGCGATAGCGGCGGGGGTGCCGACGTATCTGATCGATTCGGACGCTGCGAGGCCGGAGCGGCTGATGTCGGGGGACGCGAGGGTAATCAGCGTCACCGCTTGATACAACGGTCGGTCGGGACCGGAACGGAACGGCTCGCGACCACACCCGACACCGGCTGTTTCCCATCCGGCCCTACGGGTAGAATAGGGAGCGGAGGATCTTCTCATGCACTCGCAGAATCTGGATACGAACATCCGGGACGAGCCAGCCGATCCGCAAGCCGTGCCGGCTCAGGGTGCCAACGGTGGTCCCGTTGACCGCATGACCGAGGAATCGGAACTGGACGATCTTCTCGATTACAAACATGTCCCGCCCCGACGGGTCGTGACCATTTCGGTTCAGTATCGGCACCTCGGCCGCGGTCGGCCGCTTCCCTACCCGATCGAGGACGATGAGGAATGACCATCGAGCCGTTCTGGGTCCAAGTCAGCGAGCCGGCTCTGCGACAGGGCGATCTCCTGCCGCACTGCCTTGTGCCGATCCCCGGGCTCGATTCTGCGACGGAGGAGGGACTGCGGGAAGGGACGGCCATCGAATACGACTTGATTGTGTTGACTCAAAGTTGCGACCTGGAGCAGCGCAAGGTGCGTCTCGTGGCGACCTGTCCCATCTTCCCTCTCCCCGAGTTTGAGGCCGTCAACCCGGCGTTCGCCCGCAAGGGGCGTTGAAACGAGGTCCTTAAAGGCCGAATCGACGGTCTGCACCTACTTGCTTCTCCGACCGAGCCGGAGGACAACCGGCAAGCGCTCGTCGTCGACTTCCGGGAAATCTACAGCTTGCCCCACGACTACCTGACGGTCTACGCCACGGGTCTCGGTCCCCGGTGGCGGCTCAGCTCCCCCTTTCTGGAGCATTTCTCGCAGGCCTTCGCACGGTTTTTCATGCGCGTCGGGCTCCCGTCGACCATTCCGGAATTTCGATGACCTTCGAACGAAGGGAGTCAGACCTATCTTCATCCAGGCACGATCTTTCCCCCAGGCGACGAAGTCATCCATCTACCGCATGTAGCCGACGGCCCGACGTTTCTCCTTGACAAACCGATCGAGCCAGCCCAGGTAGAAGCTGGCGAGGTGCTGAGAGGTCAAGCTGCCGATCGGCACTCTGTGGCCCGGCGCGACCTCGTAGCTCGCGATGATCCGGCCGAACAGGTCGAGGAGACGCCGGTCCTTGAACTTCCGCTCCAACCGCCCACATAAGATCGCGTGATCGATACTATCAAAATACTTCTGGATCCGCGCTTCGCCGATCCCGTCGATCCGCCCCAGGTCGGCCTTGCTCGCGGCCCCCTTCTGAATCATCGCCGCGAGCTGCTCGTTCGTGAAGATCACATACACGGGCACTCCCGCTTCCTTCGAGATCGCTTCCCGTAACGCCCGCAGCTTCACGAACGCCGCGAATTCCTCGGGGGGCAATACCTCGCGGTAATCCACCTTCCCCCGCGATTCCCCCGCCGCCCGCGCCAGCGGCCCCGATGCGGTAGCGGGTTCCAGGTAATCGACGCAGAAGCTCCAGTATGACTCCGTCCCCGCGTCCACCCACCGCCGGTCCACACTCAATACCCGATGCCCACGCAGGAATCGATTCAGCCCCTCGCCAAACCCGCCGCAGTCATGCACAGGCACCTGGAAGAACCGATACGCCATCGGAGCCCAATCTAAATGACGCCATACATTAATGCATGCATTGGCAACGATTTTGGTCGCGAGGAGTTCCCCCACCCGCCTTCACGCCCTTCCGCTTCGGCTCGGTACGGGGTCGGCTCCGCCTCGACCCCGACCGGCCTCCGCTTCAGGGCACCAACTACCTGATCCACTCATAAAGCTTGACCCTATTCCTGGACTGCGGCCACGCGGAACCCCAGGTAGACGTCCCGGGACTCCGGCGTGAACCCGCGGCGGTACGCCGGGCGGCAGCCCCTGGGGTCGTCGAACCAGCCACCGCCCCGGTACACCCGGCCCGAGGCCTTGGCCGTGTTATGCGGATCCTCCCTCGGCGACGACTGATTGAACCTGGGGTCAAACCAATCGTCGCACCACTCCCAGACATTACCAATCATGTCGTACAAGTGCCAGGCATTGGGCTCAAACGAGCCCACCGGCGCCGTATACACAAACCCATCATCCCCACGAATGCAGGTTAAGTTCGGAGAGACCTTCTTCAGCGAGGCATCGGCGACGTTGGCGATGCGGACCAGACTTTCAGGGTCGTCGTCGGCCCCGTAAATGCCCCCGGTGCCGGCCCGGCAAGCATACTCCCACTCGGCCTCGGTCGGCAAGCGGTAGTCACGCTTTTCTCCGGTTCCTGTGCGTTGAGCCAGTCAAGGAACGCCACGGCATCGTTGTGACTCACGCAGACAACCGGATGATCGTCCCCCTGGGCAAACCCCGGATTCCTCCAGTTCTTCTTGGGGTCAAGCTTCCATTCCTTCCCGTCCCATCCGTAGCTTCCCTTGTTGCCTTGCTCGGCTTCGGTCTTGTAGGCCTTTTTCTCCACAAACCGGCGGAACTGCCCTACCGTGACTTGATGTGCCGCCAGATAAAACGGTCGTGTAATCTTGACTGGATGCTGCGGCTGCTCGGCGTCGAACCACTCGCGCGTCAGATTGGGAAACTGCTTCATCAGCTTGTCGATCTGCTCCTTGCTCGAGCCCATGCGGAACTCGCCGGGCTCAATGCGCACCATCGTCATGCCGAAGGACTCGACGAACCAGGGCACGGGAGCGGTCTTCGGCGTCGTCTTGGCTGCGGGTGAGGTTACGCGGGGGCCAGTCGTGTCTGCCGGAGCCGATGTCGGGTTGGTGGTTGGCGGAGGCGTGGCGACCATCGCTCGCGGCTCCTGGATGCCTGCGAACTGCTTCAACACGACGGCGAAGTCCTTCGGGCGTCGCTCGATCTTCTTCGCCGTGCATCGGCCCAGGAGGTCCTTCCAGGGTTGTGGCAGAGTCTCAAGGTCCTCTTGGTCGGGAGCCGGCTCACCAAACCGGGCGAAGTAGCAGGTCCGTCCGAAGCCGAACACGTCGGAGTGCGGACCGACCTCCTTTGACCGATCCGGGTCCAGTTGCTCGGGCGCCGCGTAGTGCAGCGTGCCCGCGACGGCGCTGCCAATCATCGACCGATTCAAGCTGGCGGCCCGCGCCTGCGAAGCCTGGACCAGGCTACGCCGCAGGGACAGGCCGAAGTCGATCACCTTGACCTCCCAGCCCCGCGCCGTCCTGCGGACGAGCAGGTTGGCTGGCTTGACATCGCGGTGCAAGACACCCGCCTCATGGGCCGCCTGGAGGGCTTCCGCCGTCTGAACGGCGACCGGCAGTAGGTCGTCTGGGGTCAGCGGACCACGTTGACTGACATGGTCTTCCAAGGTGAGGCTGTCGGAGAAATGTGTGATCTCCAGGTACGGCCGCCGCTGCCGGTCCTCGTCGGCGAATCCACAGTCGAGCAGGCGGACGATTCCCGGGTGTTCCAGGCGGTCCAGGATCTGGGCTTCCCGGAAGATGGTGGTGACGTCCCGGTCGATGCCGGCCGCCTCGAAGGTCTTGATGACGACATGCCGGTCCTTGTATCGGTGATGGCAGAGGAACGCGACGCCAAACGCCCCGGCGCCAGGATCCGCTCGACCTGGTACTTGGTCGTCGGCCAGATGGCGAACCGGGAATCGGCGGCCACCGCCTGCCGCAATTCGGTCAGGGCCTCGTCCAGTGCTGGCGGTCGCATCTCCAGGGCGGCTCGGTAGGCAGCGTGGTGGACCTCGGCTTTCGCCCCGGGGTCATCGAGTTGCTCGGCGGCCTCCCGGGCGGTGGCCAGAGCGTCGGAGAAGTCGCCCGCAACGACCTCAAGTCGAGCGACGTCGAGCCCGAGCTGCGGGAACCGCTTCCGCTGGTCCTCGGGGAGGGCCCGATACCGGCGATTGACCGCCTCGATCAATGCCCGCTCGTGCTCGTCGCGATAGGAGACGCTGTGCCCTGCCGTCAGCTCGCAGCGCAGCAGCTTGAATTGATCGGTCAGCCCGTGGACGTCCGCGTGCAGGTTCAACACAGCGTCGCGGGTCTCGACGACGACGCCTTCCATACGGGCCAGCCCGTCCAACACCTCTTCGAGCGCCTGGCCATGCCGCTCCTGCATCAGAGCCAGGAATGCGAACCCGTCCTGCACGCGCCGGTCGATCGTGTTCAGCTTGACCCAGGTCAGTTCGCTGGCCAGGACCGGGTCTTCGACGACGGCGCGGCGGAAGTAGTACTGGACGGCCATCGCCAGCAAGGGCTGGCCCCGCGTGGGCGTCACCGCCAGCAAACCGGCCGAGGTGGCGATACCCAGGCGATGAAGCTCGCGCGCGATCTCCTCGACCAGGGAGCACTCGGCGGCCAGCAGCGCCTCGGGATCATCGAACCGAGCGAAGGGGCCGAGTTCCTCGGCGAGAGTCTCCGGACGGAACCCGTCGCTCATCGTCAAGTGTCCCTTCGCCCTCGCCTGGTGCAACTCCTTCAGGGAGGTGGCAAGGTAGCCGGGATCGTCCTCCTGCACGGCGGATTCGAGGAACGACTTGACCTGATCGCGCAGGGCTTGGTCCGTGGCGGATGCGAACTGGTCCCAGAACCGCTGACCGCCCAGGGCGATCTCGATCGTCTTCCACGCCCTCTCATTGGACTGAGCCAGGGCCGGGTCAATTCTCGCTGTGGTCGGTGAAGTGGCTCCGAACCCCCTCGACCACCTTCTTGGCCCAGTCGCCGGCGATCTTGCCGGCGGTCTCCTCGGCGATATGACCCAGGATCTTGGCGCCATCCTTGACAACAACTTCGGCCACGCTGCCCACGACTTGGGGGTCGAGGACATGCCAGACGGCTAGCATCGAGGTCTTCTTGTAGATCGTCATCGGTCACTGGCTCGCGATGGGCCGTGACTGCGATGTTGCCCGGCTTCGGCGACGCAGTCCGTCGCACCGGGGTCAATCGCACCATTATTAAACACCAGCAAGCCATTCGTCGCGAGTGGGTCGTTTATTCGACCGCTGTTCACCCGGAGGATTCGTGAACGCCACACGGAAAACCGCTGGCGGGTTGGTGCGGATCGAGAGCTCGCCTTCCCCACTCGCGTTCAGCCCGTTCGGTCTGAGTGTTCAGCTCATTGGGGAGCTGCTCGATCTGGCGGGCCGACTGGTTCAATTTCACCGGTCTCGACCAGTTCGGCCTGGACCTGGGCCAGGTCGTTGTCAAGTTTTTTGTCGCGAACCTCGCGGGGCAGGCCGTCGGCCGACCCGTGAACGGTCGTCTGGGCCGAGGCCCGGACATAGCCCGCGGCGTCCGCAACGTCCGACCCGCGACCACGACAAGCCCAACCATGAGCACCACAGTACCGATCACGATCTTGCTCAACGTCTTCATAACTAACCCCCTGTCCAGGTCGAAGCGACCCTGGACTGGTCAGGATGTCCCCAATGACGATCGCTAAGACCAGGAGGGTCGCTTCTCCATTGGGGGAAGAACGAACGACAGCCCCTTCGCGGCGCACCATTCTCAATACTTTTTCAGAATAGTGAAACTTGGATGGATGAGTGTGCCGTCAATCGATTGCAGATACGCGGTGTGAACGCCGATCGAAATGTGGCTCGGCCAAGCCTCGCTCTTCCGCAGGCCAACCCGAAGCATCGATCGATTCCTTGGTCCGATTGAATCCACCCCCCAAATTTGATAATGTCCAATAATCAGCAACAGTAATTCGCCTTACCCCCGTTTCCGGCCTGGGTAGCAGCGGGAAAGCGGCCGAGTGCCTACGTCGGTGGATACGCTGAGGTGATCTCAAGGATCATATGGTGACACAAGAAGTCAATTGGGCTACGAGGATCAGGCAGGTCCTCGCGGGAGTGGCTGGAGTACCCTATGAGGGCGGTCGCGAATCACCTCGTGTCTAAGCAGCTTACGACGGATTCCTTTGCTGATATCGCGAATGTCTGTTCCGGATCTCCGGATAACAAGTACCCAAGCATGGCTCCTTCACTCGAAAAGGTCGCATACCGGCCAGTCAAGAAATTGCTCGTCACCTCGGCACAGTACGCCGCCACGTCCTGTTCCGATTCCAAGACTTTCCCTTCCAGGGGCCATACTGCTCTCGGGTGCTCGTAGAAGCAGAACCCGACGTCCGGGTGAGGAGATTGTGCCCGGCCTCCCTTGCCTGCGGTCTGTTCCGGCACTTCGTGGATCACGCTGAATGGGGCGAACCTGTCCTTGCAACGATCGATGGAGAGGAACACCAAGAAGTTGAGGGATTCCTCTTTCCGCTCATCCTCTTCACGGATCGGCTCTCGATCGAAATGGTGGCCGCTTCTAGCCGATCATAGGCGTCCCAGACCAGGCGCAGGAGAGCGCGGACTGATCCGTACACCATTCCTTCGCCAGATCCTGGAATACGGTCGAATCCGGGAAAAGTCGCTGTAAATAGGTGCCGCGTGCCACGATGTTTTACCGACTTTCCGAAGCCTCGGTTACGCTGCGAAGCCAAGTCCGTACGTCAACCGCGACTTCGTCGGCATCCGCAAGGCCGCCGAGCGCATCCAATACCGAATCCGATCCGGCTTGACGATATAGACCGTTGGGAACTCTATCCCGCCATGGCGATACGGGCCGTCAGACTTTCGCGATGCGCTGAAAATAGATCCCGCCCGGCTCACTGCCGTGCATTTTTACGCTCAATCCATCGAGGTCCCTCAACGTCGAGGTCAGGCTTGCGGAGGCGATCGTTTCGATTTCGGTTCCCTCTTCGCCGCGCCAGTTCAAATGGAACGCCACCGGCGCACCGGCAGCGGATCGTCGGTCTCCTCCTGGAAGATCCGTGCCTTGATTCCTTTCTCCTTGCCGAATCCGGCCTTGAGCACCCTCACGAAGAAATCGCAATAAAGACGAAGTTCCGGCTCGAGGTGGGGGACATCACCGGAAGTCTCGGCTCGGATGGTTGGTTTTCTTCCCGGCGTTATGCCGGAGCCCTTATAGTCTCGTAGCGTGTACCGGAAGAGATCGGAGACGAGCGTCCTATCCACCTCGTCCAGTTTGAACGCCTCGAATGCCTGGCGGTCGATCTCATCGTAATCCCCTTCTTTTATGCCGTTCATGAGCGACTCACCGTTTTCCGGAATGGGTACGCTGATGATCTCGTTCTTATTGGGCTGGGGTATCGCGGAAGCGAATCGACCGCTCGTAAGCGCGAGGTAGTAGACCGGCCACCGAGCTGCTCAATCCCAACCAGATGGATTCGAGAAGCTCTTGTCCGCCTTCCTTGGCATGTACGCTGAAATAACTCTTTGAGCAATAAACCGGACCTGTCTCCTGATCGGATGCCACGATGGCCGCTTTGAAGCGGAACGGCCGTTGCTGCCAGCTCTGTTTGACAATCATCTGAGGAAGCTGAAACGCTTCCATGGACACGCCGGCCGCTTTATCGACATACCCATCGATGTTACAAGGGAGCATCTTCGCGTCGAGGAACACGAAGGAACGATCCAACTCATCGTCTTGAATGACGATCGGCATCCGCAGTGTGGCCGGCAAGTATTTCTCCCTATTGCCCCTATTGGCACTTGCCGCGTGATGACCCGCCCCGTTTTCTGCAGAGACTCGATTGTCGCAAACTCTCTCAGCCGACGGATGAGCTCCAGGTCTCGACGCGACCCCCACATCAGCGCCGGCCAGATGATGGGATTGGTCCCAGCTTCCTCGGGCAGCACGAGATGCACGTCGGATTGGTCGATCGTCAACTCGTAGAGCGCCTCCTTCTTCCCCTGCAGCCCCTGCGAACCCAGATCAGGCTTCGGGCTTGCATATGCCAGCGGTTCCCCGTTTGGCTCCTCCGGCCTCAGCGTGATCACGCAGGCCGGAGATTTCGCTCCTTCGAATAAGGTGAAGCGCATCGCCGACAGATTGACAACCTCTTCCACGCGATATTCAGAGAAGAGTTTGTGCCGAAAATCCAGCGCCGGCCCGGTGATGTTGAAGAGCAGAGAGGAAGCCGGTTGGATCATGCTGACCGTTCCCGTCCGCTTCGTCAATGCAACGGCCTTCGGCAAGAACAACGTGCCGATATCGTTGTATAAGAGTGGCCAGCAGTGATCGGGATCGAAAGCCCATGCTCTCGCCAGCGCTGTCGCATGTTTGCCCCAAGGCGCGTTACCGATGATCAGGTCATATCCTCCGGCGTCCTCTTTGGTGCGGAATCCAGGACAGTCTTCTTCAAAGAAGTCCGCTTCGATGATCCTGCGGTATCGCAACCTGGGGAAATTCAGCGTACCCAGGTAATCCTTGGGATCGAGTTCATCGCACATCGTCAGGTAGAGGCTGAAGGAGGCCACCCGGACGGCGTGCGGGTCGAGATCGACGCCAAAGATGTTATGCTCGAGTATTCTCCGCAGCGTGGAGGCTTCTGTTTTCCCATGGGGATGGGCATTCTTCCATCGCTCGATCAATCGCTGGTACGCTTTGACGAGGAAAACGCCCGAGCCGCACGCAGGATCGAGGATCTTGACGTCCCAATCGGTTCCTTCCCAACCGAGCACTCCGTCCAGGATATAATCGACCAGGAATCCCGGGGTGTAATCAGCGCCGTCTTCTGTTACGAACTCCTCGTAGATGCTGCTGATGAATTCGAGCGGGATGACATCGAAAGAGTAGAGCCTCCAAAGCCATCGCTGTCCTTCGGACACGCCGCCACTGACGAAGTCGGATAACTCTTCCAGGTGCTCCGGCCGAACCTTGCCCATCTCCTCCCTCCATTCGGCCTCCCTGACCTCCTCCGTGTCTCCTTTGCCCGGGAACAAATCCCCATTAAATCGACCATTCAACCACCGGAAGAATTCATAGGCGTCATGGTAATCGCGGAGTACCGAGCTGATATCGCTATAGGGCGACGTGAGGTGGCTTTCCGCATGAAGGCGACACGAGAACGTCGGGATTCAAAGCAGCTCTTCCTGCCGCATCCTTGCGATCCCAAAGAAATTGGATGAAGATCACCCGGGCCAGCAGGTCGTGGATCGTGTCGTCATCCAGCTTCTTCTTCCGCAGGGCTTCGCGTACCCTGGACAGCTCGCTCAGGAGCGTGCGGTCGGCGCAGCCGTCTCGACGGAAACGCTGCGGGCGGTGGCGAAAAAAATCGCCCGAGACAAGTCTCACCCATTGGAGCGCGTGAGCGGCCTGGTCCGAAGGACTCATCAAGGTCTCTCGATCAATCCGGGCGTCTTCTATCTCCGCTGAACCCTCATCGCCTGCTTCCAGATCAGGTGGGGGCTCGCAGCATGTCCACGACCGGATGAGATGCGGCTCAATGGTGATCAGAAGCCGAGAGCGCGAGAAGTTCCACGCGAGACGCTGGGCTTCCCTCAGAACCTTCTCGGTGACTTTACGAGGGAACTCGCAGACGATCGCGATCGGAGGCTCAGTCAAAGATGAGTTGGGGTTTGCCGTGAGAATTCCGCACGAGGCATCCTTTGCGTCAGGAAGCAGATGAAGGGCTTTCGCGATCTTGTTTTGCACAAGGCGCGCGAAGACCTTCGTCCCCGGACCTCGCGGGTCCATGATCTGATTACGTTCCGGCCAGCAGAACTTCGCACTCGCCTCTTCAAGCAGCATGGTGAGCCCTTACCGAAAGCGCTGCCATGGTCTCAGTCGGATTGGCCGTCCCCAAATCATGTTTTAACCATTCAGGAGTAATCGACCGACCAACCACGCAGATCACGAAATAATCCAAACAATCGCTCCAAACCCCCAAATCGCTTAAGTTTTCCAGACGTCCTCTATTATCTGCACGGCAATCTACAAAAGTATAGTCTCAAACCTGTCCGCCCGATGCAAGCGCCAGGACGAATCTACCAGGAACGCTGGCTACGCATCCGTCGCCCGCTCTCCGGCGCTTTGAATTGGAACAGGAGAAATCTCTGCGGCTATGCGCAGACCCCCTTCCCAAGCATCGACCGATTCGGTGATCGGCTCAAGTCTCCTCCGCAACTTTAAAAAGCCTGAAATCGCTTAAATAGACACAACCAACAAGCTGATAGTGCCGATGATTGTGATGGAACAATCGCGGCGTCAGCTCCCGGCCTTTGTTCGGGTTTTTGACCAACAGCGCGCATCCAGCGCGAACCGGCGTCCTCGGCCAGCCGCCGAAAGGCCACGGGCGTGGTCGCGTGCCCTGGCGAACAAACACATAATCCTTGATCCGGAACGCAAAACACAATGAGCTCCCCATCACCTTCATCCGATGATGCGATCTTCGACATACCTGCGGAGGGCGAAGGCTCGCTTGAAGTCTTGCTTCGACTGGCCGCCAGGCGCGGGCCTTCCGCTCGGCCGATGGACGCTTTTACGCGAGGGTGCCGGTCGGCGACCGGCGTGAGGTTCATGGGCTCAAATCGGCGGTCACCACCCGGGCATCCTATCCTGGTCGTCCGATTCGACAACGCCCCGCGGCACAATCTGACCGAGCGAGCAATTACGCCGCGCTTGGGAACCTGGCGTCCTCCAGGATGGCTGTCGCCGACGGGATCCACGTCCTGAATTACTGGCGTTGATGTCGGTTGTCGGCCGGTGACAACACCGGCGGCGCGGAAGATCCGGGCCCCTTCCCTGAAATTGCAGCCGCGACGCCGCATCCCAATCCCACACGGCCCGGAATCACCCCGCCGCCCGCCAGCATGCCCTTCCGCTCCGGCTCGGTACGGGGTCGGCTCCGCCTCGACCCCGACCGGCCTCCGCTTCAGGGCACCAACTGCCTGATCCACTCACAAAGCTTGACCCTATTCCTGGACTGCGGCCCGCGGAACCCCAGGATCGTGATACCCCGGCAGCCTCCGGCGCGCACGCCTGCTGCGGAACGCCGGGCGGCAGACCCCGGGGTCGACGCACCAGCTACCGCCCCGGATCACCCGGAACGAGGCCGGGGCCGTGTTGTGCGGATCCTCCCTCGGCGACGATTGATAGAACTTGGGGTCGAACCAGTCGTCGCACCACTCGCAGACGTTCCCAATCATGTCGTACAAATGCCAGGCATTGGGCTCGAACGAACCCACCGGTGCCGTATAGACAAACCCATCATCTCCCCGAATGCAGGTTGAGTTCGGAAACACTTTCTTGTACGAGGCGTCAGGGACGTTGGCGATGCGGACCAGACTTTCAGGGTCGTCGTCGGCCCCGTAAATGCCCCCGGTACCGGCCCGGCAAGCATACTCCCACTGAGCCTCGGTCGGCAAGCGGTAGCCGCGCTTTTTCTCCGTTTCCTGTTCGTTCAGCCATCCGAGAAACGCCACGGTGTCGTTGTGACTCACGCAGACGACCGGATGATCGTCCCCCTGGGCAAAGCTCGGGTTTCGCCAGTGTCGTTTTGTCGCCCGCCTTCTGAGCTTCAGTCTTGTAGCCGCTGCTCTCCACGAACCGGCGGAACTGCCCCACCGTGACTTGATGCGCCGCCAGATAGAACGGCCGTGTGATCTTGACCGGATGCTGCGGCTGCTCGTCGTCGAACCACTCGCGCTTCGAGATTGGGAAACTGTTTCATCAGCTTGTCGATCTGCGCCTTGGTCGAGCCCATGAGGAACTCGCCGGGCTCGATGCGCACCATCGTCATGCCGAAGGACTCGACGAACCAGGGCGACGGGAGCGGGCTTCGGCGTCGTCTTGGCTGCGGGTGAGGTTACGCGGGGGCCAGTCGTGTGCTGCCGGAGCCGATGTCGGGTGGTGATCGGCGGAGGCGTGGCGACCATCGCTCGCGGCTCCTGGATGCCCGCGAGCCGTTCCAGCACGGCGGCGAAGTCCTTCGGGCGGCGGTCGATCTTCTTCGCTGTGCATCGGCCCAGAAGGTCCTTCCAGGGTTGTGGCAGCGTATCGAGGTCCTCCTGGTCGGGCACGGCTCGCCGAACATGGCGAAATAGCACGTCCGTCCGAAGCCGAAGACGTCGGAGTGCGGACCGACCTCCCGTGACCGATCCGGGTCCAGTTGCTCGGGGGCCGCATAGTGCAGCGTGCCCGCGACGGCGCTGCCGATCATCGACCGATTCAAGCTGGCGGCCCGCGCCTGCGAAACCTGGACCAGGCTACGCCGCAGGGACAGGCCGAAGTCGATCACCTTGACCTCCCAGCCCCGCGCCGTCCTGCGGACGAGCAGGTTGGCTGGCTTGACATCGCGGTGCAAGACACCCGCCTCATGGGCCGCCTGGAGGGCTTCCGCCGTCTGAACGGCGACCGGCAGTAGGTCGTCTGGGGTCAGCGGACCACGTTGACTGACATGGTCTTCCAAGGTGAGGCTGTCGGAGAAATGTGTCGATCTCCAGGTACGGCCGCCGCTGCCGGTCCTCGTCGGCGAATCCACAGTCGAGCAGGCGGACGATTCCCGGGTGTTCCAGGCGGTCCAGGATCTGGGCTTCCCGGAAGATGGTGGTGACGTCCCGGTCGATGCCGGCCGCCTCGAAGGTCTTGATGACGACATGCCGGTCCTTGTATCGGTGATGGCAGAGGAACGCGACGCCAAACGCCCCGGCGCCCAGGATCCGCTCGACCTGGTACTTGGTCGTCGGCCAGATGGCGAACCGGGAATCGGCGGCCACCGCCCGCCGCAATTCGGCCAGGGCCTCGTCCTCGCGGTCGCATCTCCAGGGCAGCCCGGTAGGCGGCGTGGTGGGCCTCGGCTTTCGCCCCGGGGTCATCGAATCGCTCGGCGGCCTCCCGGGCGGTGGCCAGGGCGTCGGAAGTCGCCCGCAACGACTTCAAGTCGGGCGACGTCGAGCCCGAGCTGCGGGAACCGCTTCCGCTGGTCCTCGGGGAGGGCCCGATACCGGCGCTTGACCGCCTCGATCAATGCCCGCTCGTGCTCGTCGCGATAGGAGACGCTGTGCCCTGCCGTCAGCTCGCAGCGAAGCAGCTTGAATTGATCGGTCAGCCCGTGGACGTCCGCGTGCAGGTTCAACACAGCGTCGCGGGTCTCGACGACGACGCCTTCCATACGGGCCAGCCCGTCCAACACCTCTTCGAGCGCTGGCCGTGCCGCTCCTGCATCAGGGCCAGGAATGCGAACCCGTCCTGCACGCGCCGGTCGATCGTGGTCAGCTTGACCCAGGTCAGCTCCCGGCCAGGACCGGGTCCTCGCCGACGGCGCGGCGGAAGTAATACTGGACGGCCATCGCCAGCAACGGCTGGCCCCGCGTGGGCGTCACCGCCAGCAAACCGCCGAGATGGCGATACCCCAGGCGCTGGATCTCGCGGCGATCTCCTCAACCAGGGAGCACTCGGCGGCCAGCAGCGCCTCGGGATCGTCGAACCGGGCGAAAGGGCCGACTTCCTCGGCGAGAGCCTCCGGACGGAACCCGTCGCTTGTCGTCAAATGACCCTTCGCCCTGGCCTGGCGCAGCTCCTTCAGGGAGGCGGCCAGGTAACCGGGATCGTCCTCCTGCACGGCGGATTCGAGGAACGACTTGACCTGCTCGCGCAGGGCCTGGTCCTCGGCCGATGCAAACCGGTCCCAAAACCGCTGACCGCCCAGGGCGATCTCGATCGTCTTCCACGCCCTCTCATTGGACTGGGCGAGGGCCCTGGTCAACCTCTCGCTGTGGTCGGTGAAGTGGCTCCGAACCCCCTCGACCGCCTTCTTGACCCAGTCGCCTGCGAGCTTGCCGGCGGTCTCCTCGGCGATATGACCCAGGATCTTGCGCCATCCTTGACGACAACTTCGGCCACGCTGCCCACGACTTGGGGATCGAGGACATGCCAGACGGCGAGCGTCGAGGTCTTCTTGTAGATCGTCATCGGTCACTGGCTCGTGAAGGGCCCGACTGCGACGTTGCCCGGATTCGGCAACGCGGTTCGTCGCACCGGGGTCAATCGCCTTCATTATATATACGCCAGCAAGCCATTCGTCGCGAGTGGGTCCTTTATTCGGCATGGTTCAAGAGGAGGTTACAGTTCCGGATGGCTAGTCGACGCCCTGGGGGACCCTGCCCTCTGGCGGGTGCGCACCCGCCGAAGGGCAGGGTCCTGTGTCGGCTTTCGCTCCGCGAAAGCACGCCCTTTCGCACCGCGAAAGGCGACTTGATCATCGCACCGATCTGGACGGCTGTCTGAACTCCTGTCAGCCTTGAGGCGTCGGAGGCTGTTGGTTCGGGTCGCGCCAAACGGGTGCCCAGCCGGGCGTGGTACTCCACCCCCAGGGCCCAGAGCAGCCCGTCCGCCAAGGCGGGCGCGATCAGAGTCACGCCCGACGGCAGCCCGTTTCGACGAAACCTGCCCGGCAGGGCAATGGCAGCCAGATCCAGCAGGTTCACGAAATTGGTGTAGTAGCCCAGGTTGTTGTTCAAGGCAATCGGATCGGCCTCGACCTGTTCGATGGTGTAGATCGTCCCGGTGGTCGGAACCAGTAAGACGTCCATCTTGGCCCATTCCGCTTCGGCCTGTCGTTTCAGGGCGTGCAGGCGATAGATCCCCTCGAATGCATCGACCGCCGAGTACCACGAACTGCGAGAAAGTGATATCATCTTCTTAATGATTCGTGGGCCAGGGACGGTTCGGAGGGTCACGCAGCGTAACGTGCAGATGCCGGTGTGCAACCTGAACGTCGAGTGGCTGCACACTTTCGTCGTCGCGGAGGCCAGCTTCTCGTGCATAATGTCTCTGGCTCCGTAGGACCACCGCAGGGTGTTCCAAACAGCGGGTCCTTCATGAGAATGGACCCCAATGCAATCCGCTTCTCTCAGAGAGCGCCGGGGGCCGTGGTCGTGCTGTTTCGCTGCGAGAGTCCATGATGGGTGGTTGGAACGGCCCTGCCGTTGATGCCGTCGAAACTGCCAAGGGGGTCGTGTCGATCGACAACACACGGGTCGCAATCGCACGGGAACTTGGCATCGAGGAGATCCCCGTCAAAGTACATTTACCGTCAGATCCGCTTCCTGAGTCGATGCTCGGAAGATTCGGTGGTGCTCAAACCTGGGGCGAGGCTTTGGCTCACCGAACAAGCAACCAACGACCGCCGCTCCCGTTCAGTGGGACGCCTGACACCCCACTCTTCGCAATGAGGTCCGGACATGGACTGCAATTTCCTCGAACCCTGGGCGGCCGTGACGAGTCATGCCGCCAACCTTGAGGCAGAGGTACGACGTGAGGTATCGGAGGGGCACCCGCTTCATGGCTCCTCACCCTCTGCGGTCGCCCAGCGGACGGACTCCGACGATGTTCTCTTCCGGCTAGAGGGGATGGAACCTCGCTACGCCGTGCGTGCATTTGACATGGCGAGGAGAACCCGAGCCCAGAAATCATTGGCCCCAAACCCGCCTCTTTGAGACGATGGATCAGTGGAAGGATCTGTGCATGGTCCCCGATCACCGGGAGTTTACGGAACCGGAAAAGGGCTCAGGAGCCGCCGCTATTGGTCCGGAAATGATGGGAGGAACCGTTGTTCTGGACAATTCTGGGAAACTAAGCCCGTGATCGAAGCACGATCACCGCTAAGCTGGAAGCTGCCTGATTGGCACGCTGGCTATGGCGATGCGGCGTTTCTGGCGCATCGAGCGATGTCTGCCTCGTGCCGGTATCGACGGGGCCCGCTCCGGGGGACGGTGATCGCGCCAATCTGGACGGCTGCCTGATCTCCCGTCAGCCTTGAGGCGTCGCGGGCTGTTGGTTTCGGGTCGCGCCAAACGGGCGCCCAGCCGGGCGTGGTATTCCATCCCCAGGGCCAAGAGCAGCCCGTCCGCCAAGGCGGGCGCGATCAGAGTCACGCCCGACGGCAGCCCGTTTCGACGAAACCTACCCGGCAGGGCAATGGCAGCCAGGTCCAGCAGGTTCACGAAGTTGGTGTAGTAGCCCAGGTTGTTGTTCAAGGCAATCGGATCGGCCTCGACCTGTTCGATGGTGTAGATCGTGCCGGTGGTCGGGGTCAGTAAGACGTCCATGTTCGCCCATTCCGCTTCGGCCTGTCGTTTCAGGGCGTGCAGGCGATAGATCCCCTCGAATGCATCGACCGCCGAGTACCGCGCGGCACCGCCGATGATTCTCCTCGTGACGGGGAGGAACGCATCGGCATGGGCCGCGTGAAACTCCTTGAGCGCCGCCAACCGCTCGGCCACCCACGGACCGCTGTAGAGCAGTTGGGCGGTCTCACGGAATGGGGTGAAGTCAATCTCGACCGGCCGGCCCTTCATCTGTTCCAGCAGCGCGACCGCGGCGGCGAACAGTCCGGGAGACTCCGGGTCGCCGAAGAACTCGAGATCCGCACGCTTGGGAGCACCGAATCGGAAGGACTGCGGCCGTGGCGAAGAGGTGTTGAGCCGATCGCTCTCGGGTCGTGAAAACGGGTCAGTCCGATCGAATCCCTTGGCGGTTTGCAAGACCCGCCGGGCATCGTCGCACGTGAGCGCCAGGATGAGACGCAGTCGAGCGTCCGGCACGCCGGCAGCACGCCCGAACAGCTCAGCAAACCCCGCGTCGGCTTCAACCCGACGATGTTGTTGAATGCCGCGGGCACGCGACCGGAACCCGCGGTGTCCGTGCCCAGCCGAAACTCACCATGCCCGTGGAAACCGCCGCGGCGGAGCCCGAGCTCGAGCCGCCGGCGATGTAGTGGGGGTCGAAACGGATTCGCGACCGACCCGTACGGCGACCGGATGCCGACCAGTCCCGTCGCGAACTGGTCCAGGTTTGTCTTGCCGACCAGGATCGCGCCCGCCTGAATCAGCCGGTAGACCACCGTCGCCGACCTCGCCGGCCGCCGCGCAAACTCCTTGCAGGCCGCCGTCGTGGCCATGCCGGCAACGTCGATATTGTCCTTGACCGCGAACGGGCTCCCATACAACGGCAGCTCGGGGCCCTGGCGTTCGATTTCCTCGGCTCGGGCCAGCGCCTCCGGCAGGGCCACCCGGCTGATCCACACATGGTCGTGACGATCCAACCGCCGATAGACGGCACGGACGACGTCCGACGGCTTCAACATCTTGGCGGCGTACAGCCTGCTCAACGTCCCGAGATCCAGGCTGCCGGTCTCGGGCGACCAGTCGATCCTCATGGTAGACCTCTCGATCGTGCCTCAGAACTGGGCCACCGCGTTTTTCCGACAAGGGTTGAGCTCGGGCGATCGGCCGGCCGCAATCTCAAAGGCAACGTACTCTCACCCGATGGAGACGGTGAACGCAAGCCAGGTAGGCCGCCAGTAGCGAGCCCGCCCAGCACAGCAAAAACCCAGACAATCGCTCCGGTGTTCGGCGCGGTTCTCCCGACCCCGCCGGGGTGCCTGACCGAAGGTCTCCCGCGCTCGAGCGTCGGACCTGGCTTCGTAGGCATTCTTGCCCCCAGAGCACACTCCGAAGGAAGGAGACCTGCGGTCAGGCACTGGTGCGGGGTCAGGAGACCCGCGCACAACAAAGGCGGCCCCGCCTACCCGGATGAAGAACGTGCGAAGCTCCTCGACCTCCAGATTATACAGTTCGATGAAGCCGCGGCAAGCCGGGCCAATTGCTTGGGCCTTGGCGGAGCCATTCGAACTCGGCAATGTATCCGTCACGAATCGAATCGTGTATTCTCATGGGGGTCGTGGACGCGATGACGCACTGGTCGAATCGTTTGGGGATCACGCGATGGCGAGCATCTTCCTGAGCCATAGCAGTCAGGATAACGAGGTCGCCGGGGATCTCTCCCGACGGCTCAAGGAACACGGCTATGACTCGCTCTTCCTGGACTTCGACCCCGACTCCGGGATCAAGGCAGGGCGTGACTGGGAGCGCGAGCTGTATCGAAACCTCAAGCTCGCCCGCGCGGTCATCGTCCTGTGCAGCCCGAGCTCCATGGCCTCGCGATGGTGCTTCGTCGAGATCGCCCAGGCGAAGGCGCTGGGCAAGGCGATTTTCCCGATCACCATCAGTCCGTGCCGGGTCGAAAACATCCTGACCGACCGCCAGGTGATCGACCTGACCGCCGTCGGGGCGGACGAGGCTTATCGACGACTCTTCGACGGCCTCCGCGCCGCGGGGCTCGATCCCGGGGACAGTTTCCACTGGGACCCGAAGCGGCCCCCTTTCCCCGGCCTGAATTACTTCGACGCCCAGGACGCCGGCATCTACTTCGGCCGCGAGGACGAGGTCCGCCAGGTGATCGAGACCCTGACGCGGATGCAGCGCCAGGGGGAGCCGCGTCTACTGGTGGTGGTCGGCTCGTCGGGCAGCGGCAAATCGTCGCTGGTCCGCGCGGGAGTCTTGCCGAGGCTCGGCAAGGACCGGTCGCAGCTGGGCGCGTCGTCGCCCCGTTCCGTCCCGGGGCGGAGCCGATCGGCGAGCTGGCCCGATCGTTGTCCTCGGCATTCCCCGAGGGCCCGGGCCGACCCGACTGGAAGGCCATCCGCGATCGCCTCCGAGACGAGTCCCGCACGGCCAACCCGGGCGAGGGTCCCGCCGCAATCGCGACCTCCGCGCTGACCGAGTACGCCGACGACCTGACCATGCTCCTCGGCCGCCGCGAGGCGTCCGTGCTTCTGGTTGTGGATCAAGCCGAGGAGCTACTCCAGAGCGTCGCCGAGTGACGAAGCCTCGGCCTTCTTCAACGTGCTCCGGCGAGCCACGGAGCGGCCCGGCGGCCGGGTTTTCGGGCTCTTGACGCTCCGCTCCGACTTCCTGGGCAGCTTCCAGAACCACCCCGCCCTCCGTGGCCTCGCCTTCGCCGACCTGCCCCTCGGCCTGTTGCCGGTGGAGAACTTCCCCCAGGTGATCGAAGGCCCGGCCGACCGGGCGGAGATCGCGCTGGAGCCAGGGCTCGTGCGCTCGATGATCGCCGACGCGCGGACCGATGACGCGTTGCCGCTCCTGGCCTTCACCCTCCGCGAGATGTACGAGCGATGCCGCGATCAGGAGAGATTGACCCTCAAGGTGTACCGCGACGATCTGGGCGGCATCCAAGGGGCGGTCGCCCGCGTCGTCGATCGCATCAAGGCCGAGGTGGTGTGGACGCCCGAGGTCGGCCGCGCCCTGCGGCGGGCCTTCCTCAAGCTCGTCCGGGTGAACGACGAGGGCCAGTTCACTGCGCCAGCCCTGCCGCTGGGCCGACCTGCCCGACCTGGCCGCGCCGGTCCTCGAAGCCTTCGTGAAGGCGCGGCTGCTCAGCTCCAACGGCGACGTGGTCGAGGTGACCCACGAATCGCTCTTCCGCGTCTGGCCCGAGCTGGCCGGCTGGCTCGACGAGGGCCGGGAATTGATGCTCTGGAGAAAGAACCTCCAGAACGAGGTGAAGGACTGGATCGCCCACGACCGTTCGCCGCTTTATCTCTTGAGCGGAGCACGCGTGGCCGAAGGCCGGCGCTGGCTGGCCAGCAACGCCGACGAATTTCCTGGCCCGGAATCCGAGTTCATCACGGCGAGCATTGCCGCCGAGGATGGGCGGATCGCCCGTGAGCACGCCCAGCAGGAAAAGCTCCGCTGGCTCGCTCGCTGCCTCGCGGTCGCGGCTTTCATGGCCTCCTTGCTCGGTGTTTATGCATTCATTCAACGAAACGAAGCCAACAAGGCTGCCGATAAAGCCGAACTGTGGGAAGCGACAGGATGCTCTCAGGCCGAGGCCAAGGAGAAAAATCAGCGGATGATTGCGGAAGAAGCAACCAAACAAGCGAAGTGCCCTAAGCCAAAGATCGCAACCTCACGCCAGCTCGCCGCTCTCTCGGTGGCGGAGCGAGACAAGCGCTGACCGTTCGCTCCTCCTGGCGGTTGAGGCCCTCCGGACCGAGAACACCTTCGAGGCACGAGAAAGTCTTTACAAAGCCCTTCAGGATACGACCAGGAACTCAATATCGTTCTTGCACAACGATGAGGGCTACGTCCAGAGCGTGGCCTTCAGCCCCGACGGCAAGACCATCGCGGCCGGATACCAGCGTCAGCCCGGCGTCGCGGCGGCGTGGTGCTGTGGGACGTGGCCGCACGCAAGCGGCTGGTCGGAGGGCCCACTCCCCGTGAGCGAGGGCGACGTTACATAGCGTGGCCTTCAGCCCCGACGGCAAGACCATCGCGGCCGGATACTTTGGTGGCGGCTCGGGGCGGCGTGGGGCGGCCGTGGCATCGCCTGGCGGACGAGCGGCTGCCGTGGAGGGCTCGCAAACGCAACAGTTAGTCGGCGACGAGCCCTCCCCGTGAAAGAGGGCACTTAGGAGCGTGGCCTTCAGCCCCGACGGCAAGACCATCGCCGCCGGATTCGACGGCCCTAACGTCGGCGGCGTGGTGCTGTGGGACATGGCCGCGCGCAAGCGCCTGGCCGACGAGCCACTCCCCGTGAACGAGGGCGACGTTAAGAGCGTGGCCTTCAGCCCCGACGGCAAGACCATCGCGGCCGGATTCGACGCGTCGGCGGCCACATCGGCGGTGTGGTGCTGTGGGACGTGGCCGCGCGCAAGCGGCTGGGCGAGGAGCCGCTCGCCGTGAACGAGGGCGACGTTTGAGCGTGGCCTTCAGCCCCGACGGCAAGACCATCGCGGCCGGATGCGCGCATTGTCGGCGACGTCGTTCGCATCGGCGAGGTCGGCAGCGACAGCGGCGGCGTGGTGTTGTGGGACGTCGATCTCGAATCATGGCAGCGAATTGCCGGCCAGGTTGCCAACCGCAACTTCACTCGTGACGAGTGGCGTCAGTATTTTCCCGAGGATCCCTACCGCCCGACCTTCCCCGACCTGCCCGTTCCGCCAGAAGTCCCTTCGCAAGTGCGGGAGAGACGTCGATGAGACGCCTCGACTCCGGCTCAACATCAACGAACCGGACCGGAAAAGGGGGCAGGATCGAATGGCACTCGGCTCAAGCGAAAACCTCTATATAGCATGGCTTTACGCCTAATCCCGGGGTGGACGCATGCGAGAATTACATTAATGTACATGATTGCAATAATGCGAAATCCACTAGTTTCATAGTTAAGTATACTACAGCACATATCTATATAGATTTTGAACTGACCAGTGGGCAGGAGTTGCAAGTCGTTTAATAGTAAAGGATTGCGCTTAAGCTAGTGCCATTCGGGGCAGGATCCATTAATCAGAACCGGCTCCTTGCCGTTTTTCCTCAGCCCACGGCGGTGACATTAGGTATAAACGTATATTTAATCTTTAATAATATTATAATTATATATATTTAGTGTATTTTGGATAAAACACACGTATTGCTGAGGACGTGGGGGTCACTACCGATTACCCGGTCGAGCCTATTCTGAAGTGACCCCAAGTTACTGATTGCTAGGGATTTACGACCAGGCAAGGAATGCTTACACTCGTTTCATGGCATCGCGTGTCTTCAGTCGTAGGGGCAACGCGGTTGCCTGGGGTTGTGGCCAGCCGAGGTCCTGATTGGCAGATCCTCAATTACAGATATATCATGTTCCATTATAAAGGATAATCTCGTGCGATTGCTTCCCGGAGAAAAGATCGATTTCGAGGACGTGGCCGCCCGAGCGCAGGTCGCTCGAACGGCGGAGGAAATGAACGAGAAGTACGTCCGAGGCGACGTGAGAATCGTGACCGAGCAGGCGCGATATCCGCTGAACACGATCGTGGCCATGCTGGACGGCGGGAATTACAAGCTCAATCCGGAATTCCAGCGGCGGCATCGCTGGACAGTGACGAAAAGCAATCCCGGCTGATGGAATCGTTTATCATGAACATTTCCAATTCCTCCTATATTTCTATATGAAGTGAAGTTTGCTTCCTTTGAAGTCATGGATGGGCTCCAAAGATTGACTGCAATCTATGAATTTTACAAGGGCAACTGACCGTCTCCAGGGTCTGGAGGAGTCGGGGAGAGCTCAACGGGATGGATTACTCACACCTCCCCGGACGAAGTCCCGGCGGGGGATTGATCGCCGCTATCTTACATCGATCATTTTGTTGCAAGAGACGGCCAAGGTGCCAGAGGAGGCCAGACGGCTGGAGCAACTGGTATTGGAACGATCAACAGCGGTGGTGGCGGCACAAGCTCGAGCGCACGAGTTCGCAACGCCCTCTATAACGGCCCTCTGAACAAGCTCTGCATCGAGTGGGCTGGCCAGGACTCCTTCAGGTTCTGTCGCATGTGGGAGATACCAGAACCACTGCCCGGGCGATGCCGAACCAGTGGAGGCTCTCGAAAACAAGCTTTATCGGAAGATAGGGGGAATATTCGGAGCTGGTCCTTAGGTTCTTCGCTTTCCGGGCGGATCGAGTCTGTCGACCAGGGCCGTCTCCGTGATTTACCTGGACACATTTCTCCGAAATGGGAATGAATTCAAATCGAAGTTGCTGGAACAGTACCGGCAACTATTCGTCGAAAACGAGTGACTTCGTTTCCGAGGTCCTCGGGGAGAACGCACTCCACCTTATGCATCCCAAAAAAGACGAAGGATTCAGCGAAGAGGGACGCCTGGGGCTGGTACGATCGGTCGACAAAAGTGCTATATCACCCAGTCATGTACGCCTTCAGTAGTCATCTCAAGCACCGCAAGGAGATCGAGGCGAGGCGGAGTGAGATCACGGATTCTCTCGAGGACTTCTATCGTGACGACTCACTTGCGTTCGAGGGACAAAGTACTAATCATCAGGACATCATTGAGCGAAAGAAATTATTTCTAGAGTTTCTGGATTCCTTCACGCACTAATATTATGGACACTGCAGTTATTGTCTGTTCGACGCGGCCTAAAGGACTTGAGGGGATACCTAGACGGGCTGGAGAAGCACAATCGGCTGCTCTCCATCGAACTCAGTCGTACCGATCAACCGCCAATTCATCCTGCTGTGCAGGAGTTCCGTGACTTCTTTCTGGAGTACGCAACGCGCAAATCCATAATCGATTACTCTGCCATAATCATCTTACTTTATGGGTTGATCGAGCGGTTTGCCGAGGACTGCATGAAGGGTTATCTTCGTTATTTGAATAGGCGGTCCCTTCCTTCGGCGGCCTCCCCGAAAAAATCCGGGACAGCCACGCCGAGATGTCGGCTCAGTTGATAATGAATTTGAGATTACCTAAATACAACAATGTCATCACGAAAGAAGAGATCGTCAAGAATCTGCATTCCTGTTCAGGCTCGGGGACGCGGTACAGGTTGAACGTTGACGCCTATATTGATCACAGCGCGAATTTCCGCATCGGACCGGTCAACGACTTCTTTTCGCGGGTGGGCTTACCTTCGATGTCGCATGAACTGAAAAGAGATCAAGTCTTCCGGGAATTCCTCGGTAGCACGAAGCCGGAACTGAATCTCGACCATGCCCTCGATACATCCGTCTTCGAGCCACTGGAGGAGATCGCGTCACGCCGCAACGAGATCGCTCACGGCATGCCTTCTGAGATTTTAAGCGGACCGATTTTGCGGGAGTTGATCGACTTCGTGGATGCCTTCGCGGTCGGTCTTCATTCAATCCTGATCGAGCAGGTCTTGAAGTTCGATGTGGAACATCGTGCCATCACACTCAAAAAGGCGATAAAGGTAATTGATAATAAGATTTTATGTGTAAATCTAGAAAATCAGACGATTGCTCTGGGTGATGTGGTCATTGCGGTCACCAAGAGCAATCCTGCCCAGTATAGACGTGGGAAAGTCCTCTCTCTTCAAGTCAATGGGCGACCCTTCAAGGTGGTGCGACGCCAGCCTTCTGTCGATGTTGGAATCGGATTGGATTGCAGATCAGACCAACACACGATTTTTTTCTCCTGAGGAGGGCCAAACGTCCACGAGGGACTTCGTGATTCCTAAAAAATAGTAAAAACCAATGAGATTCTAATCAAGACGTTACCGACAAAGTCCCGGCACGCTCGGCAGCACGCCCAACCGCTCAGCAAACCTCGCGTCGGCTTCAAGCCGATGATGTTGTTGAATGCCGCGGGCACGCGACCGGAACCCGCGGTGTCCATGCCCAGCGAAAAACTCACCATGCCCGTGGAAACCGCCACGGCGGAGCCCGAGCTCGAGCCGCCAGCGATGTAGTGGGGGTCAAACGGATTCCGACCGACCCGTACGGCGACCGGATGCCGACCAGTCCCGTCGCGAACTGGTCCAGGTTTGTCTTGCCGACCAGGATCGCGCCGCCTGAATCAGCCGGTAGACCACCGTCGCCGACCTCGCCGGCCGCCGCGCGAACTCCTTGCAGGCCGCCGTCGTGGGCATGCCGGCAACGTCGATATTGTCCTTGACTGCGAAGGGGATCCCATACAACGGCAGCTTGGGGTCCTTGCGTTCGATTTCCTCGGCTCGGGCCAGCGCCTCCGGCAGGGTCACGCGGCTGATCCACACATGGTCGTGACGATCCAACCGCCGATAGACCGCACGGACGACGTCCGACGGCTTCAACATCTTGGCGGCATACAGTCTGCTCAACGTCCCGAGGTCCAGGCTGCCGGTCTCGGGCGACCAATCGATCCTCATGGTAGACCTCTCGATCGTGCCTCAGAACCTGGCCACAGCGTTCCTCCGACGAAGCGGGAACACCTTGGGTACACGCGGTTCGCGCGGAGCTAGGCCTCAGCACGTCAACCACGGAGTCGCCTAAACCCGCTCGAACGCGGGACCGTTCAGGTCGCGCGAGGGCCCAAGTGTTACCCGAAATTGGGCGTTTTTGAACCATGCCCACGTTTCCGAAGGTCTTCGTCGCCGATCTCCAAGGCAAGAAAGAGTTTAGGACCAATCACCGAACTGGTCGGTACAGTTGCCGCCGACACGGACTCGCCCTTCGGATTGGTATGACGCGTTCGACGCGGATTTCTCGGTCCAATCGGCATTGCCGGATCCTCAATCTCGATGTCACTCTTTCGTTCTTCCGAGACCGGCGTGGTAACCTGCCGGTCCGTGAAGCACCCTGAGCGCGCAGAATCCCTAATCTATCTATATTGCACAGTGTGTCGCGGACTTGTCAAGCACCTCTGCCGTGATGGGCATGGAATCCGATCCGAACATTCTGTCCAGATTGAACTTAAGGTTTCGGAGAATCTTTCTTGGGAGCGATTGAGCAGTTCCTGACGAATGAGTAAACCGCTCGTGCCTCGTTGCTCCAGAAGTCGCAGACGGTTATTGGACGGGCTGCGGAGGATCGACTATGCTTAGCTGGCGAAGCCCGATCCACTTGGGAGACGCCGGCGACAATGCGGGTGGTGATTGCTCCAGACAAGTTCAAAGAGAGCCTGTCGGCGATCCAGGCTGCCGAGGCAATGCGCGGGGTGGTCGCGGCGGCGCCGAGGCATCCGTGGACCTGGTGCCGATGGCCGACGGCGGTGAAGGGACCGTGGATGCCCTGGTGGCCGCGACCGGCGGCTCCGCACGGCAAACACAGGTGAGCGGCCCGCTGGGTGAGTCGGTGACCGCTGGTTCGGCCTGCTGGGCGACGGTTACACCGCCGTGATCGAGATGGCGGCCGCTTCGGGACTGGTGCTCGTTCCAAACGAGCGCCGTAATCCGTTGATCACGACGACGCGAGGCACCGGAGAGCTGCTCCTGGCGGCCATCGCCGCCGGAGCCAGGCGCTGATCGTTGGCATCGGCGGCAGCGCAACCAACGACGGCGGGGCCGGGCTGGGCCAGGCCCTCGGCTTCCGTTTACTCGATGCCGAGGCCATGACCTCGAGCCCGGTGGTGGCGACCTGAACCATCTCGCTCGAATCGATTCCTCCGGACGACGTCCTGAGCTGGACGGCGTTGAGGTTTCCATCGCTTGCGACGTCACCAACCCGCTCTGCGGTCCCCGCGGAGCCTCGGCCATCTACGGCCCACAAAAGGGGCCTCGCCCGAAATGATCGAGACACTCGACAACAACCTGGCCCACTTCGCCGCGATCGTGAGCGCGACCTCGGCGTGGCAATCAAGGACCAACCCGGGTCGGGGCGCCGCCGGTGGCCTGGGAGGGGACTCGTCGCCTTTGCCGCCGGCAAGCTCGAGCCCGGAGTGAATCTCATCATCGAGGCCGTCGAGCTGGCGGACCGGCTCAAGCATGCCGACCTCTGCTTGACGGGCGAAGGGGCCATCGACGATCAGAGTGCGTTCGGCAAGACCGCGGTGGGTGTCAGCCGTTTGGCTCGGTCGCTCGGCTGCCCGACTCTCGCTCTAACCGGGACGATCAAACCGGGCGCCGAGGCAGTCCTTGCTGAGGGCATCGATGCGTATTTCTCGATCTGCGACCGCCCGATCAGTCTCAACGAGGCAAAAACCCGGGCCAGCCTACTCCTGGAGCGAGCCACTGAACAGGCGGTCGGGCTTTTCTCGCTGGCAGGAGGCCACAAACCCAGATTGGTGTGGAAGGGAGACGATGAGATTCCTTTGCGTGTTGACTTTCAGCGGGGTCCTCCTCGGGCAAGTGCTCGACGGGCATCCGGCAAAGGCCAGTCCTGAAGTCGAATCGAACCTCAGGGCCGGGGCCGCCAAGGTGGATATCACGCCTCCGCCCGATACTCCGGTGATCGGCCACCCGCGAAAGACTTCGGGGGCCCGCGACCCGATCCGCGCCGGCGTTCTACTGCTCGACGATGGTAAGACGAAGGCGGCGATCGCGACGTTCGACTTGATCGGCGGCAGGTGATGGCCTCGTCAAGGCTGTCCGTCAGGTGGTCGCGTCGAACGCGGGGGTGCCGTGCGAGAACATTCTGGTCGCGGCGTCGCACAACCACTCGGGCCCGGACTTCGAGAAAGAAAGAGCTGGGCGAAAGAGGTGATCGCGAAGGTCGCCGCGGCCGTTTCGCGGGCCTCGGCCGACATGCGACAAGGTGACGATCGGATATGGCGAGGACACGATCGGGTTCAGCATCAACCGTCGCAAGGTTATCGACGGAAAGGCGGTCGTCCGACTGAATCCGGACGGCCCGAACGACCGCCGAGTGAAGGTGCTCCGATTCGACGACGGCCGGTCCCTGACCCCGATGGCGGTGGTGATGCACGCGGTCTGCCACCCCTGCTTCTTACCTGGGGAGACAACGCCTCGCCTCCGTATCCGGAAGGCTTCCCGAAGATGAGCGCCGACTTCCCGGCGAGGCGCAGAGCTTTGTCGAGAAGGTGTACGACGGTAGCACCGGGACGCTGTTCCTCCAGGGCTTGCGCCGGCGACATCCGCCCCAACCTGCCGGGTGACCCGTACCGGTGCGCCGATGAAGCCGACATCCAGTGGGCCGGCCGAGACCTCGGCGCCGCCGTTGTCCGCGGCTGTCGCCCGGTCGATGATCCGCGAGGTGCGGTCGAAACGGCCGACGACTTACAAGATCCGCTGCACGTCGGAGAGCGTGACGCTCCCCGGCAAAGACGGGCCGGTCGAGGCCGAGCTGATGGCGATGAAGATCGGCCCGTACCTGCTGCTGACCATGCCCGGTGAGCCGATGGTTGAATACGGGTTCAAGCTTGAGCAGGTCGATCGCCGACCGTGCGGTCCCGATCGTCGTCGGTTATGCCAACGGGCATATCGGCTACATCGCGACGGCCGAAGCCCACAAGTTCGGCGGCTACGAGCCGACCCAATCACCGCTGCTCCCCGCGGCCGAAGTCGAAATCCTCCGCGGGCTGAACCGCCTGGCCGATCGCGTGATCGGCGACGTCTTCGAGTCGTTCTCGAAGCATCCCGCCTGGGACGAAGCTCCGGACGAAGTGAAGCGTAGGTTGATCAATGGTTTAGTGGCGATCGTTTTAAGGCGACAAGGGGCAGTCGGGCCGATCTTCGAGACCCGCGACTCGGGGCGGTGCCGCCCTTTTTTAGCGGCTGTCGTGATCTAGAAGCTTGCCAAGAAACCCATTTTGGCTTTGGCAGCTTGGCAGCATGCACATCCTCATGACATTGCACGGCGAAGATCCTCAGATTGAACGTGCAAATCCAGCGACGGTAGCGGTCACTCGAGGGCGTCTACCGGCAGATGGGACCACCGCCTGGAACGACTTGGCGGCGTGCGGGATTGGCCGTATCGAACCGACCTGGATTTCCTCCAGCTCCTCTGCCGGCGCCTCGATGTTCACACCCTCGAGGTTATGTGTCGCCGATGGGCGCATCACCGAAGGATGCTCAGCCGGCCGGGAGAGCGTGCAGGAGTCCCATTTCGACGCGGAAGCGTGGGAATGAGAACTCCCGACTCGTCGTCGGCCCGTCATCCCCGGGACCTACACATTCCCAGTTCGCGGCAAGCCGGTGCTCAAGATAGCGGTCTCGGTGTTGGGTGTATCGGTGTTGGCAATATCGGCAGTATCGGTTTTGGTGGTGACGGTGTTCGCGAGATCGATTGCAGTGTCGGGGTTGGCGAGATCGGTGGCGGCGGCGAGCCCGGTTTTGGCGTGACGTTGAACCTCGCCAAGGGACCAGAAGGGAACATCTGGTCGTGCACGACCAACGTCCCGTTCACTGAAGCCGGCACCGTCCAGTGCGAGGCCAAAGTAACGGATTGCTGCGGTTTGAGGATTCGGATGACGATGTATTGCGGCTCCAACCCCTCGTTCGATCGCCAGATGACCTTGCCATTCTGCGTAATGAAGAATCCGTCCACGCTGGGGCCGAGCCGGACTGGTTCATTGTGATTGGAGGTGTTTGTCATGGTCAGGGACATCTGCACGACCTGGCCGGGGCTATAAGTCGGCTGGTTAGTCGTCAGGCTGACAGCCATCGCCGACCCAGCTTCCACCCTTTGCACTTCTGCCTGACGCACAGGGTGGTGGGCCATTAAACCGGCAACCAAATGGGAGAGCAAAGTCCTGGTTTCCAGGCCATCGCTGCACGGATGCATTTGCTTTCTCATCGCTGGTTCTCCGTAGAGATGCATGTCTGTCAAGACTCTATTATCAGCTCACGTCATGATTCGCCTGCAATTGCAGTGCCAACTTGGCTTAGCGGCTTTGGAGAATTGCCGCCGCACGCACGCTCAGTGCCGGCAAGGTACCTCCCCGAAGTGCTTGCAACCGAATAGGTTAAGAATCTTGCCGGTTATCCGAATGGAGCATATACACTGACTGCTTTCGCTACCCCTTCAGAAGAAAGGATATCGGCTACCAGTCGGAGGCGTAGAACTCGCGTTCTCATCAGCGGGAGCTCACGTTCGTATGGAGACTCAAGCGGACCTTATACGGCTCCCGGAAAGAAAATGCCCCTTCCCGGGAGGGCCGTCCATGTCGGCCAAGACTTTGGCCGGCACATCCGACTCGACGACCAGGGGATCCGTCTCAGAAACCAAAGCGGCGGAAAAGCGCCGCACTCCACAATCGGCAAGAGCTCAGGGCTTCTTTGGACTGCGGCGGCTTTTCCGCCGCTTTGGTTTTTCTCACGGCGGTCCGTATCGGCCAGGACTTGATCCAGCACATCCGACCATATCACGAGGGGACGGAACTTCCTGGGATCCGTATTACAATCCGTAAGAAGCTCTAACTTTATTGGTTCTTGAAGCTGAAAATACCGGGGCTTGGCTCAATAAAGTTAGGGCCTCTAAGAAGCGTTGGTTCAGAACTTTTTGAACAGATCGCAGCAAGAGATGATAATGGGTTCCGTTCTCTATCTTGAGCGGTCGTCTGCGGGTGATATGACGGCCGAGCTCGTGGAGTTGCGGCGGAGGTCGGCTAACCAAATCATGTCCGTTGCCAAGGTCGCCGAAGACGAGTCGTTTTACACCGAGCAACATTCGCTGCGGGCACGCAGCGCCGAACAGTATGCTCGCTCGACGTTCGACAGTGAAGCCTCGCCTGTGGAACCTACTACACCTGCGGTGGCTCTCTCCAAACACTCACAACCGGCTCTGATTTCTTGTGTCAGGTCGCATAGGAAATCCCCCTTGGAGTGATTACTGTCTCAACCTCCCTTTCCTCTCGGAATGAACCCGGGAACACCGGTCTCCACAACGGGATTAAACCTGACCCGCAACTTGATTCCTTCGCTAATCTCCCGCACGGCCTCTTCAGGAAGGGTGGAGACTTCAAAGTTCTCCTTGATCCGGCTGGGGGTCTTCGAGGTGGTCAGGAGGGCCGTCCCGCGCTGGATGGCCCAGGCGAGCAAGACCTGCGCCGGGGTCTTGTTGACTCGCTTGGCGATAGCGGTAATGACAGGATCTTCCAGCAAGTTGGGCTCGCTACTATGCCCCAGCGCTGCGAACGCTTGCAACACGATGCCATTCTTTCTGCAATAGTCCAAAAGGTCCCATTGCGGGAGATACGGATGGGATTCGACGTGAACAACTGCAGGCTTGATCCTCGCCGCTTCGAAGATCTCTTTCGTCTGGGCCAGGCTGACGTCGGATAATCCGATGGCCTTGCACTTGCCCTCGTCCACTAGGCCCTCCAACGCCCTCCATGTATCCAGCAACGTCACCCCTTTGTCATAAATCACATTGCCATTCGCATCCCTCGGGTCTTGCTCGTCTCCAGGTTGGAAGGCAAAGGGGGTGTGGATGAGATAGAGATCGACGTAGTCGAGTTGGAGTTTCTTGAGACTGGCCTCGAAGGCGGGTTTGACGCGTTCAGGACGATGATTGTTATTCCAGAGCTTCGTGGCGATAAACACTTCCTCCCGCTTGATCTTCCCCGCCTTGAACACCTCCTGCATCGCTTCGCCGACCTCCTTTTCATTTCGGTAGCGTTCCGCAGCGTCGAGCTGGCGAAATCCTGCCTCCAGCGCCGCCTTGGTCGCGGTTCTGGTTGCCACGGGGTCGGGAATCAGTGTGCCAAAGCCGAGGGCGGGGATCGCACCGGATCCATTGTTGAGGGCTATCTTCGTATAGCGAAGGTTGTCGCTCTCTACCATTGTTTCACCCCTCCGATATTAATCCGCCGCCGTCGGGCCAGCCTGCAGTGCCGAGATCAGTTTTGCCGTGGTGAGAATCGCGTGGGCGGACGCCGGCCCCGGCAGGATCCTCAGGGCCACGCGGCGGCCCAGCGAGATCTTGCTCGGCCTCGTAGACCACGCCCATGCCGCCCCGCCCGAGTTCGCCCAGGATCTGATAGCCGGCGACCGTCCGGTCGTTGCGGTAATGCCGGGCCCGGCATTACCGGAAGAATTGATTATTCTTAGGAAGTGATCAGGGGGGCAAGCCGGCGGCGATTTGTTTGAGCATCTTGGCTGGGGCCAAGCGGCACCGGATCGAGCCGTTGGCGTACGTCTCGGCTTTACTGACTGCCTTATCGTCGGAGCAGGTGGACTGGGAGTCGCTGCTGCCCGACGTCTGGATCACCGCTCACCCCGAGCACTTCCTGACGTATCGTCGCGATGAGGCTGAGGCGGCCGCGATCGCGCGTCGTCGCTGTCGGGAGCGGCGCCGGGCGAAAGCCCCGGAACTCAGCCGAAGCCCCTGAGATGGCCGCGGTGCTGGCTGGGGTGTCTATAGCCCGAGACGGAGGAACCGGCGCACCTGCGCACCGGGATCATGGGGGGATCCCCCGAGCAGGACCTCGGTGCGCGCCGCCATCCACCAAACCCCTTCGAGCGCGAACACATCGCCCCCTATTCCTTTCCGGCTCCCAGGCGACTGACTTCATCCTCTCCGGGCAGCCCGAAGGAGAACAGGACGCCGGTGTCCTTCTGCGGGGGTAAGAACTGCGTGTTGCCCGTGCCGACGTAGACCCGGCCGCGGGAAACCGAGGGGCCCGACCACACCGGCCCGAGGCCGATCTCCTTGAGCACATCGCCCGTGGCGGCGTCCAGCGCGATCAGCTTGCCGCTGGCGATCGCCGTGAAGAAGACGACGCCGTTGGCGACGGCGATCCCCGAGCCGACCGGGTCGCCGGCGTCGGTGAAGACGTGCTTCGGCGGCGGCCCGCCGAGCGACGCGACCTTGGGCCGCTCATGCCGCCATCGCTCGGCCTTCGTGTCGAGGCTCAGGGCCACCACACGCCCGCCCGACACCGGCCCGTGCTGCATGATATTAGATGGCGAGTAGGGCGCTGACGTCCGGGGTCTCCTGCGACGCGAGTCGGAGGGCGTCGATGCCGTTGGTGAAGATCGTCCGGCCGTCGGTCGCGCAGCCGGTCTGCAAGCCCCCGATGGCGCTCGGTAGGGCGAGCATCCGCCGGTCCGGCTTCGGCGAGAGCGGATACGACGGCGGGCCGGTATACAGGGGGGTGTGGGCAACGATCCGCCCGTCGTCGGCCCGCAGGACGTAGAAGCCGCCGTTCTTGCAGCCCACCCCGACCACCCGCGTCGGCTGGCCCTCCACGGGGATCGTGTAGACCTTGGGCGTGTCGCCGATCGATTGGTCCTTGTAGCGCCCCTCCTTCGGGTCGTAGGACCGCATGGCAATGGTCCAGACGTCGCCGGGATTGATCTGCGTGACCCAGCGCTCCTTGCCGTCGCCGACACCCAGGGCGATGACCGCGCACGACTCGCGCGTGTGCAGCCGGGGGTCGGCGACGGTCGGCCGCCTCGGCGCGGTGTTGGCGTCGGTGCCGAAGAAGACCGTGCCCGACTCGGCGTCGAACGATGGGGTAGACCAGACCGAGCTCGTCGCCGGTCCGTAGTAAAAGGTGTGGTCGCCGAAGCCGTCCTTGATCGTAATCGGCGGCTCCAGGGGCTCGGGCTTGGGCCCGACGTCGTACTTCCACACGACATGGCCGGTCTTCGGCTCCAGGGCGGCGACGAATCCCCGCCCCGTGCAGCCCTTGTAGCCGGGGAAGGCCGCGACGACCTGCTCGAGCGCGCCGCCCGCGACGATCAGCTTGCCGTCGGCGAGGATCGGCGAGGCGAAGGAGAGGTTCAGCGGGTGGGCCCCGGGGAACTCCTTGCCTCGCATGCTCAGCTTCCAACGCTCCTTCCCGGTCGCCCGGTCCAGCGCGTAGATCCAGCCCTCCAGATCCGCGAAGAAGACGGTGTCTTCGTTGACCAGCGCCGAGCCGAAGACGGCCCCATCAGAAGACAGCTGGAGGCGCACGGACTGGATCACCTTGTCCTCCCGCCCCGCCTCGGGTTGAGCCGGCTCGCCGCCCGAACTCCGGATTGCGGTAGGACCAGCGGACCTTGCCGTCGGGCGTCAGCTTGTAGAACGTCGGGGTGGCCGCGGTCGTGCCGAAGTAGACGTAGCCGCCCACGACGACGGGCGTGGCGTGGATGGCCCCGATCTCCTGGCCCGAGCCCTTGGCGGGGAACCGCCACTTCTCTTCGAGCCGGCCGGCATTGTCCCGGCCGATGGCCTTTTCGCCCCGGTTGTAGCGGCTACCGAGGACGTCGTGGTTGTACATCGGCCAATCCTTCGCGTCGGCCTGCGCGAGCCGCGGCCGGAGGGAGGATGGCCGCAAGGACGAGGGCCAACGTCGTACAGCGGAGGGGACCTGTCATGGTGGGCTCCATTCGCGACCGCGGTGCCACACCGCGGGAAGGCACGTCCGAGGGCCGTGAAGGCAAGGTCGCCGGACGGGGGATTCGGTGCCCTGTCAGCGATCCCGCGACGCCGCCATCCCTCGTCCCGAGGTTGCTCATTGTTCGATTGTTCTATTTCAATAGTACAATCGGGGCGAAGGATGTCAAGTACCCGGTGCGAACAGCGGAACGACCGAGCGGCCGGGGACTGTCCGGGAAGGGCTAGTGATAGCCCCGGAGGGCGACCGTTGGTAGCCCACGGCTTTCAGCCCTGGGACACCGGAGGCGCGGCGTTGTGCGCATCGGTCCGACGACACCGAGCTAGGTTGATCCGAGCTTGCTTCGGTCGAACTCGAAATATAGAATCGGGGGTTGCTGGACGGCTCTTGAACTTTTTTGTCCGGGATCGCAGACTGGACAGTCGACACAGGCATCATCGAGAACTACAATCTGCCGGACGCGCAGACGGCTCGACGAGACGGTAACCGCCGCTTCGTTCTGTGGCCTCCGTATTTATTTAGCAGTCAGGCATCCGATTTGCGGCGCTCTTCAGAGTGGCTTTTCCAATCGGCGTGACGTCGACCCTCACCAGCAGACGGCGCGGCCTCGACAGAACAGAGGCCAGCCCTGAGAGGAGGTAAGGACGATGGTACGAGTCGCCCTGATCACGGGAGCCAGCCGGGGAATCGGTGCGGCAACCGCATTGGTACTGGCCGAACACGGGTACCGGGTGGTCGTCAACCACCGCGCCAGTGCACCACAGGCCGAGGAGGTGGTGGCGACCATCGCCGCGGCCGGCGGCGAAGCCGTGGCGATTAAAGCCGACGTCACCGTGCCTGACGACGTCGCCGCCATGGTCGATGAAATCGATCAGCGGTGGGGTGGGACGGACGTGCTCGTGCACAACGCGCTGACGCCGTTTGCCATCACCTCGTTCGCCAAGCTGAGCTGGGAGCAGCTCGGCGGCAAGCTGGACAGCGAGCTGCGTGCCGCGTTCCTGATGACGAAGGCCGTTGTGCCGGGAATGGTTTCGCGCGGATACGGTCGGCTGATCTATCTGAGTACCGGGCTGTCGCGTCATGCCGCGTGAGGGGATGATCACGCTGGGCACCGCCAAGGCGGCCCTGGACCAGTTCGTGCGGTACGTCGCTTTGGAGCTGGCACCGCACGGGATCACCGCCAACCTCGTCGCACCGGCCACGGTGGAGGGAACCAGGGTGACCGAGCAATTGACAGCCGAGCGGATGCGCGAGCTCGCCGCGGCCACGCCGATGGGGCGGCTGGTCCGTCCCGACGATGTCGCCAAGACGGTGGCGTTCTTGGCAAGTGAGGATTCGGGTTTCACCACCGGCCACTACCTTCCGGTCAACGGGGGCCTTGCAATGGACTGAACGCAACGAGCGCGACGCGCACTGTCCGAGATTGGGAGAAAGGCTATGCCGCCGATGCACACGATCGACCTGACCTACGTCGGGCGTGGTATCCACGAAGAACTGATCGCGTATGTGGCCGATCAGGAGGGATATTTCGAGGATGAAGGTGTCCACGTCGCCGTCCGCGACGGAATCAGGTGGGAGACCGAGCGCCTGCGCGGTGGCGCAACCATCGGTTTGGGCCGGGCCTTGTTGTCACGGCTGACCGACGGCATCCAATGGAATGTGCTGGCCGTCAACACCCATCGTCCGCTGTTCTGGTTCCTCGGGCGTGGCGAGGTGAAATCCATGGATGATCTTCGCGGGCGCCGACTGGCGGTCCACCCACCCCGCACCGCACCCGGCTGTTTCGCGCGGATCGTGCTGCGCAGGCACGGTCTCGACCCCGATCGCGACCTGCAGTGCGTCGCACGAGCCCCGGGTGACTACCAGATGGATCTGCGGCGCCTTCGCGACGGTTCGATCGATGCGGCCTACGTGGGCAGCACATTAGCGCCCGAACAGGTCGCCGGCGAGGAGGGCTTTTCGGTCCTGTCCTGGGTCGGCGACCACTTCCAGATCCCCACCGTGGGAATCGCCGTGGACCCCGCTCGTATCCCGCTCGACAACCCGGCGCTGCAGGCGCTGGTGCGGGCCAACCAGCGAGCCCTTCTCACGATCGCCGAACAACCCCAGTTGGCCGTCGACTACATCGCCTCGTTCCTCAACCGGCTGACCCGTGATGAAGTTCAGCGATACTACGAGCGCTACATCGGCCCATACTTCACCTCCGACGGTCGGGTAGACCTCAACGTCGCCCAGCAAGCGGTCGACGCGGTCGCCACCGAACTCGGCGTCGCCGCGGCATCCGTTGACCAGATGTACCAGCCCGCCCTGTGACCGCTGCCGCGACGACCCAACACTCGTCTGCGTAACGAGAAAGCCCTCCGGCACGAACGCCGAAGGGCTTTCAAAATAGCTTGGATCGGGGCGACAGGACGGCTATTAAACTTTTTCTGGAAGGGATCAGAGCGTTGACATTGCAGTTGTCCATCGGTGACATGGCATTCATCATGACTCTCATTCCGCCCGTCAGCATCCAATTCTAAGACGGATGATTTGCATTCTCGACTTGCCGTTCTATCTTCGGCCGACGGACCGGTGTGTGAACCGGTAGGTCGCGACTCCTCTGCCTGCATGAAGGTCAGCCGCAGCCGCCCCCCTGGCTCATTCGGACCTTTGCGGCCATTCCGTGATTTCTGTGCTCATCGGGTGACCTTGTCCAGGAATTCGCCGATCTGCCTGCAGTAATCCGGCGGGTCTGACTTGCTCAGGGCCGTCAGATAATTCCGCAGAGCCTTGAACGCACGGACGCCCTGGTTCAACAGCGTGATCCCTGCGCCGGGGCGACGAGGGATCCTTTGCCCGGGGACCAGAAGGGGTACTCCGTGTTCTCCTGAATGATCTCCAGAGGTTGCAAGTTCCCGCGCTGGTCCTCGGCGACCGTCGGCGGCTTCGGCGCCAGAGACTCCAGCCACTTGAGCTCCCGAACGATCGATTGGTTCCCGAGGTTCAGGGCCTGGATCAACCGGGTGAGGGCACGCTGATGGTTCTGCGGCTGATCCTCGATCAGCTCCGTGAAGGGGGCGTGGCCCTTCGTGGGGTCGAAGGACTGGGAGTGCCACAGCAGGTAGCCCTTGGTCAGCTTCTCCACGGACTGCTGGGATTTCGAGACGACCAGGTGCGCGAACGTCACCGGCTGACCGAACAGCTTCAGGTCCACGGGGCGTAGCGCGAACCGGGCCGCCAGGCAGTCAGCGAGGCCCTGGTTGCGCAGCGCCAGTGCCAGGTCCTTGTTCTTCTCCCACAGCACCGTTAGTCCTCAGCAGGTCAGCGAACGTCTCCCGGAAGGTCTCACCCCCGTCGCTCGGGTAGGAGGAACTCGCAGTTGCCATTGCGGAGGTCGTTGAACAGCGGGTGGTCTCGGTTGACCCGGAAGGCGGTGCGCAGGTCGTTCGGATGCGTGAGGTAAATCTTGAGCGAATGCGCGTGGGGGACGACGCCCCTGGCCGCGAACCCCACCCCGTCGAGGCTCCCGTCCCCAGTTCGGGTGCCTCTCCGGAGACCTCGAGGAGGTGGATCGTCTCACGATCCTGCAGCTGGAAGCACAGCGCGAAGTCGGGCTTCGGCTGACCATCGCTGCGATGTTGTTTCACCAGGTGTGCCAGCGCTCCCGCACCCCTTCGCGCTGATCAGCCAGGGATCGTCGCGGAGCTGGAAACCGCACCCCACAGCCACGTCACGGACCTGCGCCGCGAACGGCTCGCTGACCTCGATGGCGAAGTCGGTCAGGAGGTAGTTGTCCGGCCTCTGCGGCACGAAGCGGACCTGGTTGTGTAGGCGGAGCCGCGCCTGCCCGATGTCGGGGATATTACCCAGGCGGAGGCGAAGTTGCTCCAACTGCTCCGTCGGCACGAAGGCGTCGCGCAGCTCGATGCGCAGCGCGCGACTCCTTCGGTCGGCGGGGCATGATCATCTCGTCGATCAAGTTCGTAGACCCGCCGCCGCAGCTGCCCCGCATCGCGCAGTTCGTCCGGGGCGAAGTCGCCCGCGGCCGAGCCCCACGGGTCGGTCAGGACGAGCATCAGGACGTCCCGGGCCTGCTTGTTCCCGGCCCAGGTCCCACAAGGCCCTGGCGGTCTGAGAATGCTCCAATAGCATCGGCATCAGGATGCGGTCCGCCCCCGGACGGGCTCGGCCAGGTCCCGCCCGCTCTTCGAGGCGTGGGCTCAGTTGACTCGGCATGCTTTTTTCCTCCGGCGGTCGATCGGGCCGTTCCTGATTTCGGTTCACTTTGATTATACCGCGGTCGTCCCAGGCGTTCATGCCGACTTGAGGTGCACACTGCCAGACATCCCGACCCATCCGCGCCGCGTCAGGCCGCCCGGTGGAGGCCCGGGCGTGCAACGTGCAGCTGCAGCGAAGGCGGCGGCCGTGCAGGCCGTGCTCGGCCTGCGAGTCGTTGGGTTCCACCGAAACAGGTTCGCAGCTTGCAGTTTGCTGGTGAGATACGACTAACCAACGCGATTCTCGCCAGAGACGGATGTCAATCGACGCCCTGGCCCGAAATTGGCGGCTGGATTCGAACTCTGCAATTGCTTTGGCAGCAGGGAGTTGCGATTGTGCAGCCCTCTGTTTAGGGGACTTCAATTCGATTTTTGGACCAGGATCCAGTGGAGTTGCAGATTCGCGAAAGCGTGGCAAGTGACAAAAAGCCCTCTGCTGGAAACGACTCTGGGCTTGTCTTGAAGAATAGCCGGGGCGACTGGATTTGAACCATGTCCGCGGCCGTCCCTCCCCGCTCTACTGCGTGCCACCGCGTTTTTGCGCGCGTCGGTCCGACACACCAACGCGCCACACGAGGCGAGCGAAGGAACCGGCGGGGAGCCTCCCAAGCCGGCTCATGTCAGACAGCCAAGGACGGAACTGATCAATGCGGCACGGAGTTCCTCGCTCGATCGAAACGAGGAACAAGTATCATGCCTGCATGGATCTCCGGTGGAACGAGATACAGAAGAAGACAGTTCTGCGCCTCAGGATGGGAGGAGACCAAGGAAGGGGCCGCTGTTTGGTGGCTCTCCCCTGACGATCGAAACCCACTTTACCAACTTGAAAGGGCGCTGCCCGCCTCCGTCGATCCCATGACTTCGCTTTCGGGAATGGCTCGGCTGAGGTCCGTCAGAAGCCTGCGAATGAAGGCGAGCAGACAGTCCGCCGAGATTTCGCGTGACATCGACGCCGTTTCCGGCCCTATGATCGATGGGGGGATGTCTTTTGACAGCTACGGTGAAACCCGTCAAGGAAATAACCGCAGATGGCCGAGCCCGACGCGATCGCAGACGAGCCTCTGACCACCGGCCCCGACGAGTTGGAGGAGGCGCACGCCCAACTCTGCCGGGGAGCTGGCGAGCATTCTGGACAACTACATGGCCGCACTCCAGGCGGGTCGGGCCCCCGATCGCCGGCTGCTTGTGCAGACCCATCCCGAGCTGGCGGCGCAGCTCGATGCCTGTCTGGCCGGCATCGAGTTCATCCACCAGGCGACGGGACCGGCGACCGATCTCCCGCCGAGCTTGGGCGAGTTCCGGATCATCCGTGAGCTCGGCCGCGGCGGGATGGGTGTCGTTTACGAGGCCGAGCAGACTTCGCTCCGCCGAGTGGTCGCGCCTCAAGGTGCTGCGATTTGGCGTCGTGGCCGATCAAGACGCGATGCAGCGCTTTCAGCGCGAGGCCGAGACGGTCGCCCGGTTGCACCATACCAACATCGTGCCGATCTTCGCCGTCGGCTGCGAGCGCGGCGTGCACTATTACGCCATGCAGTATATCGCGGGCCGCAGCCTGGCCGACGTTCTGGCTGAATCGCAGCGATCGGGCAAGCCGTGCTCGTGCGACGACGTTGCTCGCTGGGGCTTGCAGGCCGCCGAGGCGCTGCGCATGCCCACCAGCGCGGGGTGATCCACCGCGACATCAAGCCGTCGAACTTGCTGCTCGACGGCGACGGCGTCGTGTGGCTGACCGATTTCGGCCTGGCCAAACGAATGGACGAGGCGACGTTGACCGTTCACGGCACACTCATGGGCACGCCGCGGTACATGAGCCCCGAGCAAGCGGCGTCGCTCCAGCAGCCGGTCGACCGCCGCACCGACATTTACAGCCTGGGCGCGACCCTCTATGAGTTAGCGACGGCCCGGCCGCTGTTCGGGCCGGCCAAGCCGCATCTCGTGATCGCCCAGATCCTGACCGAAGAGCCCGCGCGGCCGAGACAGCTTCGCCCTGGCCTGCCGCGAGACCTCGAGACGGTGATCCTCACGTGCCTGGCCAAGGAGCCGCTCAAGCGTTATCAGACTGCCCAGGCGCTGGCGAGCGACCTGCGGGCTGTGATCGAAGGGCGGCCGATCCAGGCGCCCGGACGCCTGTCGTCGAGCGCATCGTGCGATACGTCCGCCAGCGGAAGAAGACGCTGACCGGCGCCGGCATCGCCGCGGCGGCCACGGTGCTTGCTCATGGTCGGCGCGCTTGTGAGCTGGCGCTACTACGCGGACTGGCGGCTCGGCCGTGTGGCGCTCACTGCGGATGGCCCGCCGCTCGCGGCCGAGATGCTGCCCGAGTCGGCGAGCGATCGGCCGATCAGCGAGCCATTCGACATCGGTGCTCGCGCCGTCATCGCCTTGCCCGCCGGCGATTACCGCCTGCGCGTCCGGGGAGAGGGGCTGATGAGCCAAACCTACAGGGTCGCAATCAATCGCGGCGAAACGCGAACTCACCACCTGACGCTCGATGAGAACCGCTTGCTGGGAGCGAGTCCATCCCGTTCTCATCAGTCACCGAAACTGTCATGTTGAGGCCGGGCAAGGCCGACTTCATCGAGTGGAATGGCGAGACTTTGATTCGGCGTGATGGATCGACGGGCAAGCCGATCTGGGACGCCGCGCGGCCCGCGCGGCCGTGGAGTCCCGAGCGCGACCCGGTCGCCGCGCTGCGCCGGCTGTCCCATTTCGGCGATGAAAAACGACCGGGTGAGCTGGTCCAGCCCACGCCCGATCTCGATGGCGACGGTACGGCCGACCTCGTCTGGGCCATTCGCGGGACGCCTTCTTTTTTGGCTCTGTCGGGCAAGGATGGCGCGCTGCTCTGGACGTACTCGGCCGATCCCGGCGAACCGGGGACGCCACGCTCGGCCGATGACGTCCGTCGGCCTGGCCGGATCGTGGGTGCGCCGGCCACGGTCGATGTTGATGGCGACGGCACGATGGACCTGATCGCGGAATTTGCCGTTTTCGACGATCCCGCAGCCCTCGTAACCAAGCCGAGCCAGAATAGGGGATGGGCGTACGCCAATCCAACGAATTCTCACAGGCCGGCGCATTGTCGTGGCCGTGTCCGGCAGGTCGGGCAAGGAGCTTTGGAGTTACGCGATCGACCGAAAACTCGCGGACCTTCCGAGTGAGAGCTTTGACCATGGCATCACGTACGTCTTCCAGCCGAAACGGCCGTTCGTGGCCCTGGTCGATGGATCGAAGTGGATCGGCCTCGACCCTGCGACCGGCCGGGTGACGACTCCGGCGCTCGAACTGGGCTTCACGCCGGTCGGTCCAATCCAGTTTGCGGACCTCGACGGCGATGGCGTCATGGAAGTTCTTGCACTCGAGCGCGGCAAGGCTCCTGTCCAGAGCCCTTGATCGACCCGACGCTGGCGGCGTTCTCGACGGCGCGGGAAAACGTCTGTGGGCCAAGAAGCTGGATGCCTGGTTCAGGCCCAAGCCGGCCGTCGCAGTGCGAGACTGGCCTCTGGCGGCCGACCTCGACAACGATGGTCGCGCCGAGATCGTGGTTCCGGACCACGTTCACAACCCCGATACGCTTGGGCCGGCTGGGTGGCCGCGCTACGGTGGTATTCGCATGTTCGATGGCGCGACGGGCGAGCCCCGGTGGGACTGTCCACTCTGGCCCGTCATGTCGGGTCCGTGGATGGCTTGATTCACTTGCTGGCCGCACCCGATCTCGATGCCGACGGGGTCCGCGACGTCGTGGTCGTCTCGCGATATAGCGGTCGAGCCCGTATGAGGCTCGCCCAGGTCAGTTGCCGGAGCCGAGTCGAATCTATGTCGACGCGGTTTCCGGTAAGGGTGGGCAAAGACTCTGGCACTGGCGCACCGAGCTCACCAATGCCGACACCACGCCGATCGGTTCGGCGTTCTGGTGGGGCCTCGGATCGGACGGCTGGCCGATGCTTGCGCTGCCGATCGGTGGAAAACAGGAGTCCGGAGGAGACCCGAACTATCGCTTCTTCCCGCCGGACCCGCCGGTCGTCCATCTGCTCGGGGCTGCCACGGGCGTCGAAGAGCACACCGTTACCGGCCTGACTTCGCCCAAGGTCGCCGACCTGACTGGCGACGGCCTCGCCGATTTATGGGGTGCGGTCGACGGCAAGCTGGTGGCGATCCGTGCGGAGCCGGCCGAAGCTTGGCGGGCGCTCGATGGACTGCACGCAGCGGGGGATTTTGACGGCGATGGGATGAGCGACCTCTTCAGCAACGAATTCGAGGGCCCTCCGATTTGGCCTCCTCGGCCGATGGATCGCCAGACAGCTATCGCCCGTTCGAGCCGAGATGGCCGCCTGCTCTGGCAGACGCGGCTCGACGCGTGGGAAAAGCCGGATTATCGGGCATCGGCGTATCGCTTCCTGGCTTTGGGCCTTCCCGGAGGCGACCTCGACGGTGATGGAGCCGCGGATTTCGTCGTCAGTAAGAGGGTGGCCCCGCCGCCCGGAAAGACCGACCGACACGCTGCCGCTGGAGGCACTCTCGGGCCGCACGGGCAAGCGGCTCTGGTCGACAGCGATTTCGCCGACGGTGGGCGCACGGATGCTTGCCGGGCGGGACATCGAAGGAATCGACGCCCGCGTGTGCGATTCCGGCGGCTCGCCCGATTTATTCCTGATGTACGTCCTCTGGCTTCACCTTCCTCCGGTGCCGGGGCCGAGGCCCGTCGATAGTCAACACCGATTGGCCCGGATTTCCGGACGCGACGGCCACGTGGTTTGGGACGTCCTCCTTGCCGACTACCAAGGGGGCGCGAACAAGCCCGTTGGCTTCGTTCACGAGATCGCGGACCTTGACGGTAGCGGCGATCGTGAAATCGTCGTGCTGCTCCGCGCTAAGGCCAATGTCGGCACGAGCTCGCCTGAGCTGCGGGTCTTGTCGCTCACGGACGGCCAGACCCGCTGGGTTCATGCGTTCGATCCGAATGCGGTGGCGTCGCCGGCTTTCGCCGTCGGCGATGTCGATGGGAACGGACGCCCGGACGTGGTCGTGAGCGAGAACCCGTGTGCAGGCGCAAGCGCCGTGACCGAGGTCACGGCTCTTGATGGCCAGTCGGGCAAGCCGCTCTGGTCGTGGCGGGGCGGCACCGCCCGAGATGAACCCGACAACGTTCCACGGCTTCACCTCGGCAATTTCGATGGCACTGGACGGAGGGACGTGTGCATCAGTTTCGGCGCCGCGCCGGGACGGCGGCGCGTGGCGATCCTCGATGGGCAGGGCCACGAACGGAGCCGGCCGCGACCTCGAAGAAGGCTCTCTGCCCGGGCTCTGGGTCGCAGACCTCGACGGCGATGGCCGCGACGAGTTGCTCTTTCACGACGGCGGCTCTTTGTGCGCTTGCCGGCGCGACTTGAGCGAGCTGTGGTCGCTGCCGACGCGTGAGGCGGTTCGCGAGCTATTGCCCGCGCGCAGGGACGTCCTGCGAGCGTGGTCATCAACCCATCGCTTGGCATCGACGGTGCAACCGGGCGCCCCCTGTGGACGCTCGGCCCGGCCCGCGCGATCTTGAAAACAAGCGACGGCTCGAACCTGGCCCGCGCGCTCGCTGGCCCGGATGGCACGACGATCTGCCGTGTGGCCATGCCGACCTCGGCCGACGGCCGTTATCGCGTGGCGCCCGGTGTCACGGCCCGGCCGCCGACGCTCGACGACGACCCGCGCCGGGAGCGGCGGCTTCCCTGGGTTCGACCAAGCCCGATCTATGAGGATCCGCTCATCCAGGCGGCAATGGGTGCGACAATGGTCAACGTCTGCATTCCAGTAATGCTACTGTGGTTGGCGACGCGCCGGCGTTTCTGGAGCATGCGGCTCCTCATCGCGCTGCCGGTGGTGGTCGCTGTGAGCATGGCCGGCTCTTCGACGTTGATTTCGCTCTTTCCCGATATATCTGCAACCGTCGCCAACACCTTGGTGGGGTTTTGTCCCGCCGTGGCCTTGCTTTCCATGAGCGGCGTGCCGGTCGTTGCGTACACGGTTGCGCTCGTCTTGGCCGTCGTCCACCGGCGGTGGAAGAAAATCGGTGTGCTCGTCGCGGGCGCCGTGCTCGCGGCCGTCCTGATCTTGACGCTCACGCTCTGGGCAGTCAGCCATGTAAAGCCTGCGATCGAGCATTACAATTGGTCTGGATGGCACCAGGCGCTCATTTGGGGAGCGTATGTCGCCGGCGTACTGATGCTGGCGGCCCGCGCGGCGCGGGCCGCCGGCCGGTTCGTGTGGTCGCTGGCCCGCATGCGCCGCCGTGGACGTTTCAAGCTCACATGAAGACGACGGACCCAGCAGCGGATGCCCGTTTTGATCCCGTCGTGCCCGCGGCACTCGAGCGCTATCAAAACTGGCTGGGCCTGCTGGCCCGCCTTCAGGTTGAACCACGATTCCGGGCGAAATTCGACCCGTCGGATATCGTGCAGCAGACCATGCTCGAGGCCGTGCGCGACTGGCCGAAGTTTCGCGGCGGCACCGAGGCCGAGCTGGCGGCCTGGCTCCGCCAGATATTGGCCCACGTGTTGCTGCACGAGGTGCGGCGCTTTGGCGGCGCCCAGAGGCGCGATATCGGCCGCGAAGTTTCGCTGGAGCAAGCACTCGCCGAGTCGTCGCGTCAACTGGGCAATGCGCTCGCGGCCCCCGGTTCGTCGCCCAGCGAGCGAGCCGGCCGCCACGAGCTTGAGCTGCGACTGGCCGATGCAATGGCCAGGCTCCCGGCTGATTATGCCGAGGTCATCCTCTTGCGCAACATCGACGGGCTCTCGCACGACGAGATCGCCCGGCGCATGGGGCGAGGCTCGGGCGCCGTGCGAATGCTCTGGGTGCGGGCGTTGGCGCGGCTGCGGCAGGAGCTGAAATTGGCGGAACAGTAGAATCGCTTGCGCGGGAAGAATGGCTCGCTCTCCGGCCCGTGTTCCCATTGCGCTGGTTCCGGATTCGCCTGTTGACAGCACTCGGCCTCCTAGAGCAAATTCCGCACGGGTTTACGGTACGGCCGCAATGACCCAACCAGGCGGTAGGCTCCTTTCAGGGCTGAACTCAGGGCTGAACTCGCTCTCGCATCAGGGCTGAACTCGCTCTAGCACCCGGCAACTCGACGGGAATTTGCTCTAATCGCGTCCTGGTTTCCGCCCATGTCCCGCTTCTCCACCCCAGTAGCAGATAGCTCCCAGATGGTTATTGAGCACCGAGAAGCCGCCGACCGCAACCGAGAAGATCTGAGCAAGTTCCTGCAGGGGGTTATCGATCGATACTTTACGGTCATTCGGTCCCTCCGCGAGCAAAAAACGCCCGGCGAACTCACCGAGTAATGCAGTGATACGAGCGAGTGACCGATGGGGCGACAAGATGCGCTCGTGCGATCGTCATGGTGGGGATCTCCTCATCGACGCAACTGACCAAGTCCGAGGCTGCGCGTCAAGAGAGCATTGCATGTCCTTTACTCCGCGGGGTCCAAACGTCTTTGGCGAAATCGCTCGTACCGCCGCCGCAATGCTTCCTCCGAAGGGCGGTGTCGATCCGAACATTTCAACGTCCCGCCCGCGACGCCTGCATACTCCACCTCGACGCTCGGGTGTAGCTGTATCTCTAGCCTTTCGGGCTCAATCCCAAGCAAGTCAAGGTCGAACAAGGTATGGATGTCGGATCGTAACAAAAGGCCGTTGCGGGGATGATGGTCATCGTCACCGCGGTAAGGGTGTATATGAGCCGCCTCTAGAACGGCGAGCAATTTGGAACCGGTTACTTGACAGCGGTCCCCATACCAGTCGCGCAACGTGTTGCGAAAACGTTGCTGGCCCCAACGCGACACGAATCTGGCGTTGGGTCACGATTCTTCGATCGGTGTCCTTCGGTTCGTATGATTCTTCGTTTGCTACTTCGTCCTCTTGAGCCTCTTCAACCTGCAACGGAGGTTCTTGGACCAGCTTGACACGCAACGCTAGGTCTTTCCTGTCTGCGGACCAGGTCGCTCGCTTGACGTTCAATCCGCGGTCGGAGAGCGCGTTACGTAGGCCGCGAAAGACCAGTTTTTCGGGTAGCCCTGAATGATGTCTGTAGGGTTCGCGGTCAATGCGAATTGCAGCTGTCGTCGATGGTCAGCTCATGTCCATTCGGAACGTCATCGCGAAAATTGACCTTAAGCACCGGCAACGAGGCGTCGCCCGACTCGACGGCTGAGACCGGCGGTAGCGCCCCACGCCGGAGTAATTCGTCCAGGTCGAGTAACTCGATCCCATAGGGTATTCGGTCCTTCGCGGTACGTGTCACAATTCGCAGGCGCATGGTTTGCTCCCATCAAGCCTCACAGTGCCATTGAACCCCCGAGCGACTCTATAGATTCTACCTCCGTAGAATCTCTGCGCCGTGCCGCGCATCTTGTGGAATTCGTTTCGACATCCAGGTAGACTAATGAATGTTGCCAGAGCGCCGTTTCAGATCGCACCTGTAAGCTGCGACTGAACAGTATTGACAGGACGAACACCGAGATAAGTCCTGATTGCCGAATGGCTTCCCGCTCTGGTCAGGCCAGAGTCCTGCACCCGTATTTACCGCTGGAATGACCCAGCGAACTGCTCTTTTGAGCTTCAACCGCCGGGTGAACAGCACACAGAATTACATCAGTATTGGTGAATTTCAGAGGGTTCGAGGTGCGCGCACCGTGCAACTCTCTTTGGTTGCGGCTCCGCCGCGTTAGGTATTTCGCGGTTCATCCTTGCCGTAACTCCCGCGGCCGATGTCGGGCCGCTCCCTACGCTTTTCATCGCGTCGAGGTTTTCGAGATTAAAGGACAGATGTACCATTGAATTTCACGTGCCGTTGGGAGTGATGACGGCGAATGGCGCAGATAACGTGGGACGGAAACCGGGACGCGATCGGTTTGCCAAGAAGGCCGAGAGCGGTTTGCTGTCAATACCTATCGCGTCCCGGTTTCCGCCGCAGAGATTCTAGAGCAGTTTCCAGTCGAGTCGCCGGGTGATTATAGTGGACCCCAAATAATGGACCACTCGACCGGGGGGTATTTGTTAAGGGCCTTCCCCATTTCTGCCGGTCCGGATTCCTGCCAGTTTGACCTCGGCCGGGATCCGGTCACCCGACCTCTGATGGGGACGCTCCTTGGGGGAAGCCCGGAAGTCGGCCCTCAGCCAGATTCCGATTTTCTACCCATGCAAATACTATCAATTGTATATAATTCTTATATGATTGTCCTCCGCAGTCACTCCGCGAACTGGTTGTAATTTCACACAAATTGTAATACTATCATAAAACTTGTTTTCGTATATGATTGTCCTCCGCAGTCACTCCGCGAACTGGTTGTCCCACGCCTCGGCCATCCCCGCTCACCGGCTTTCTCCCACCAGCCTGCGTGCCCTCACGAGAATGAACCCGACGAACTCGACCACTTCGGTCTGGATTGGTTACTTCCCCTCCCCTCTCAGTCCCCGCACAACCCTAATCGATACACCTCGGCCGGGGTCCGGTAGCCCAGGGACTGATGGGGACGCTCCTCGTCGTAGAACCAGAAGTAGGCCGTAAGACCCGCTTCCAGCTCTGGCACCAGATCATAGTCTTTGATATAAATATCTTCGTATTTGACGCTCCTCCATAGCCGCTCCACGAACACGTTGTCCAACGCCCGCCCCCGACCGTCCCGGCTCACCCTGATCCCGGCCTCCTCCAGCCGCTCGGTGTACTCTCGCGCCGTGAACTGGGAACCCTGGTCGGTGTTGAAGATCTCCGGCCGGCCCATCGCTAACGCCTCGTTCAACGCCTCCAGGCAGAACCGCCCCTCCAGCGTGTTCGACAGCCGCCACGACAGCACGTACCGACTGTACCAGTCGATCACCGCCGTCAGGTACATGAAGCCATGCCTCATCGGGATGTACGTGATGTCCGAACTCCAGACCTCGTCGATGTGGGTCAGTTCCCGATCGCGGAGCAAGTAGGGATAGACCCGTGCGTTCGGATCCGCAGTGGTGGTCCGGGGCCTGGGGTGTAGCGCCTCCAGGCCCATCACCCCCATGAGCCGCTGGACCCGCTTGCGATTGACCGTCTCCCCGGCACGCTCCAAACACGCCGTCATCCGCCGACTGCCGTAGAACGGGGTTCTCAGGAACTGCTGGTCGATCAGTCGCATGAGGCGCAGGTTCTCCTCCGACTCGGTGGCCGGCAGGAGGTAGTAGCTCGAGCGGTTGAGGCCCAGGAGTTCGCATTGCCTACGGATGCTCAGATGAGGATGATTTGGTTCAACCAGGGGCGCTTGAGGTCAGCCGCCGCGGGCAGCTTTTTTTTTCAACCACTCCACCTCCATGTTGAGTCGGCCAATTTGCTCGTAGAGTTCGGCCTGGATGACCAGGCTCTGGTCCCGCTCGCGACGACGGCCGTCGCCGAACAGCGACTCCATGCCGTCGAGGAGTTGCTTCTTCCACTGGCTGATCTGGACCGAATGGACCTGAAAGGCCGTCGCCAGCTCGGCCAGGGTCCGGGTCTGCTTGGCGGCCTCCAGAGCGACTCGAGCTTTGAAGGCAGCCGCATGTCGCTTCTTACGTGTGTTGGCCATGACGCACCTCAGGATGCAACAAAAACCTTCGATCAGTTTAACATCCCGAGTGGTCCAGTTTAAGGGGTCCACTATAGATCGAGCGAGTTCAGCCGTAATGATAGAGCGAGTTCAGCCCTGAATTTAGCTTTCGAAAAGGGGGCTGCCACTTGGTTCGGCAATTGCGGCTATACCGTAAACCCGTTAGGAATTTGCTCTAGTAGTCGTTGCCCTGATCATGGCCGTCTGGGCTCACGAACGGCACGCGTCTGTGCCTTGGGAAAGTAACGGCCGCATGATTGGTTGGAGCGAGGCCACAATCGTCGCCCGGCTGGGTCAACCATTGCGTACGCTCGAGGAAGACGTCGCCGATCCCATCGGGCACTCCGTTCGGCCATCACCATCGACCGGCCCTTTCCACACGCTCATCTTCCAGATGTTCGACGGCCAGTTCGTCGCCTGGTTCAGTGGGGCCGGCGGGACATACACCTGTTTTCGATCCACCTGGGTCGAAAGGGGCACGTATTACTGGCCCGTCCCAAGCCGCGTGTCGTGAAATAGGACGGTGATTAGGATTCCGGCAAAACTCCAACGGGGTTAAAATACCTTAACCAAATCCTGGTCGTAATGGATTGTAATCTTCAGAGATAAATGGCACCAAATCCTCATCGCGATTTGGCACGGTGCTGCTTTTGGGAGCCGGTACTCGTGCCATTTACTCCATGAGTGGTTTAAGCCAGTAAAGAAAACCAGGGTTTTCTTAACTGTTACGTTGGTTAAGCAGCTTGATTGCAAAAAATCCACTTCGATACGCTGCGACGGGTTTCTTTACTTTCGCATCGAGGGGGGGTGGAAAGATGCGGATCGGGTATGCACGGGTTTCAACGACAGAGCAGAATCTTGATTTGCAGCGTGATGCCCTGAAGCGGGCGGGGTTTGAGAAAATTATCGAGGACACGGCCAGCGGCGGGAACCTGCACCGCTCCGGTCTGGAACGGGTGCAGGATATGCTCCGATCTGGTGACGTCCTTGCGGTGTGGCGGCTCGACCGGCTGGGCCGATCGCTCAAGCATCTGATCGAGTTGATGGGCGAGCTGGAGGACCAGGGGATCGGGTTCCACAGCGTCACTGAATCCGTCGATACCACGACGCCGGGTGGCAAGCTGGTGTTTCACATCTTTGGGGCGCTCGCGGAGTTTGAGCGTAACCTCATCCGCGAACGGACGTATGCCGGGCTCGCTACGGCGAGGGCGCGGGGCAGGAAAGGCGGCAGGCGAAAAAAGCTCGGCGAGAAACAGCGTGCCGTGGCCGTTGAACTATACCGGCAGAAGAAAACACACAACTGGCGAAATTTGCAAAGCGGCCGGCATATCAAGACCCACGCTCTACAAGTTTGTCGCGGCGTAGTCCGGCCAAAGATGACGACCCATCCGCCGCGTGTGGTGTGCCGAGCGCTCACCTCGCCGCATAGGTGGAAAAGTCCTTCCCACGCTTCGGTCGATCAGACCGACACTCGCCTCCGGAACGAACAAGCTCAGCCGCGGCGGCCGCGCGGAGAGCCATTAAATCACGAGAAACCAGGAAGGCGGCCGCCGTCGTCAGGCAGCGCAATTGTCGGATGTCGAATAGCTCGGCCCAGCGCGACGGAGGATGGGTCCTTGCCTTTAGTCAGATGACGCAGATGCCTTGAGGCGATGGCGGAAAGCCGACGCGGGCGCAAGCCCGCGTTCGGATCATCGAATGGTTAGGCGAATTTCACCAATTTCCCTTCAATATGCGACCGATGGCAAAAATGCTCCCGCGGGTTCGTTGTACAGGCCGAGGCTCATGAGAGTCATGGGCTGCGTGACGCGCAAACCGCGCTGCAAGCACCAGCGGAACAATTCTGTGTTACGAATCGGCAAGAGGAAGCCGGGGCCGGCAAATGTTTGGGCCGCGCCGATGAGGGCTTGGAGTTCGCTGTTGCTCTCGCCGACGGCGTGTCCAAAGAAACCGAGGGTTGTGGCGTAGCCGGTAATACGCCCGCCGTGCTCGACGACGCTGGCCGCGCCTTGCCGGACCGCGTCGAGCAGTTCCCCACCGCGATCATGGCCGTGGACTTGCCGGCAGACGCGGTTGCAGGCCTCGAGGTCGCCTGGGGTGGCCGGTCGGACGCCATACCCGGCCATCACGTCGTTGATGGCCGGGCCTTGGAGGCAGGCGAGTGGTTCGCGGACGTCGTAACCGAGCTTGGCATACACGGAGAGCGAACGCATGTGATAGCCGGCCTGTACCAGGCGCACACCAGGGAAATTCTTCTGCGCGGCGCGATGATGGACGTCCTCCATCAATTGCCGCCCGATCGTTTTGTTCTGGACGCTGGGATCGACGGTAATCGGCCCGACACCGGCGATGCAGTTACGTTCGTCGAGGAAGTTGCTGCCGACTACCTTGCCGCCAAGTTCGGCCACGACGGCGTAGAAACCGGCGTGACCCAACATCCAAGTCAGCGAGTTCGACCGGCACGTCAGCCGACGGGAAGTCCGGCGTGAAATGATGTGCCTCCGCGATCGTCTTGAACGCCTCGTAGCAGATCGCGCCACACACCTGCGCGTCGTCCGGCTTGCCGCGGCGAAGTGTAAGATTCATAAGCTCTTTCAGGGATTAGCGCGATGATTACCGTGAATTGTGGTTCTCATGCCGAACCAAAGAACTCAGCCGGCGGGCCGGATGGCCTGAGTTCCTCGGACTCTCGGAATGCCGGCCCGGTCGGCTGCAGTTCCCGGTTCGGCACCTGGCTCGCTTCCTGCGCCCGCCTTGCCGTCGGAAGAAGGCATCCACGAATGCTGCGATCTCGTCCGCGTCTTCCTCTGCTCCTGCCATGCTCTCCACGGCAGACGCCAAGGCCGCGGGCGGCCTCGCTGGGGCGGCTGACCGGGGGCGACTTCGGAATCGGGGGCGGGTCAGGAGGCCGCCTCAGCAGGCGCTCGATCTCCTCGACGGACAGCCGCCGAGCGAGCATATCCTGCTTGACCCTCGCATTGGCCTGCGCTCTGTCGGACACGGCCCCATAGCACAGCCAAGACGGGCGTCACGATGACAGAAACAATACCGGCGACAACGGGTTGACAACGTTGTGCATTCCATCGTGAACTCCTCGATCCGCGGCTCACCAGGGCCGAGGGCCGAACTTGTGATTCTCTCACGAAAACGCATTGATAATGACGGACCAAAGTCGGCCTGTCAATCAGCGAACTTCCAAATGGCTCAATGGGTTAGGACGATTTCAGCCGCGCGAACTGCATAGGCATTTGTTGCGCGGCTCGCAGCTCGACCGCTCAACCTTGCGACAGGAGTTTGAACAACTTCATCAGGCTTGGCCTTGGAGGGGTCTTGCGCGCTCGGTCCGACAACACCGAGAGCGCGCCGGGTCTGAGCCCAACGGAGTTCGAGGCGCCGTTTGACTACAGGATTGGTGGCGCTTTTAGCACTGGGGGGCCATCACTCAAACCCACGGTTTCTTTACTCGTGGCTCTGTCATCGGTGGCGAATGGATTTCCTCGCGCGCTCTGGGCGGTCATAAATCAAACCGCCGTTTTCTTTACTGGTCGTGGCACGTTATCACGTCTGTCATTTTCAGAAGCTGGCTGCACTGGCTCATCCGGGAATCAGCCTGGCATAAACACGGTGCAATCGGGTTTTAACCCGACGCCTGTTCTGAAGTGGGTTGCACTCGACCTATGTTTGATCAGAGCCCGATTTCACCAGAGATCTGATCGTCCATGGCCGTTGACCCACTCACAATCCCCGAACGCGGCGTCCTGAAACCCTCCGAGCAGGCCTGGGTGGGAGCTCACCGGCGTGCCTTGGTGATTGCACCGCTCGCCGCCAGGTCCTTGTCGATCAGCACGCTGCGGATGAGGCCGCCGCCCAACTTGGCCTGTCCCGCCGTCAGATCTACAATCTCCTGCACCGATTCCGCACGGCGACGGCCTGGTCACCGACCTCGCCCCGGGTCGATCTCACGGCGGCAAAGGCCGGGGCCGGCTGGATCCCGCCGTGGAGGCGGTCCTCCGTGCGTGTTCGAGGATTTCTATCTCGCTCGCCCCAAGCGATCCGAGGCGGCCCTCACCCGCGAGGTCGCCCGGCGCCGTCGCCAGGCCGGTATTCGACCACCGGCGAGGAACACGATCCAGCCCGGATCGAGCGACTGGATCCGGTGGTGGTCGTCCGCCGACGGGAGGGGAACCAGGCGGCGGCACCTTGGAGTCGGCGGCGGCGTGGCCCGCAACCGCAACGGCCGCTCGATCTCGTCCAAATCGATCACACCCCCATCGACCTGATCGTGGTCGATCAGTTTGCGCGAGCCCATCGGCTGCCCCGACCTCACCATCGCCATCGACGTCTTCAGTCGCTGTGTCGTCGGCATGATTGTGACCTTGGAAGCCCCGTCGGCCACCTCTGTGGGGCTCTGTCTCATGTGGTCACGGACAAGAGGCCCTGGCTGGAACGGCTCGGGATCGAGTGACGGTTGGCCCATGACAGGCAAGCCCGGTGCGATTCATATGGACAACGCCCCGGAGTTCCACAGCGAGGCGTTGCGCCGGGGCTGCCAGCAGTATGGCATCGCGCGACACTACCGGCCACTGGGCGAGCCCCATTTCGGCGGGGTCATTGAGCGACTCATCGGTACGGCGATGGGGATGATTCTCGAACTCCCCGGGACGACGCCCTCGACTGCCCAAGAGCGGGGCTCCTACGACTCTGGAGTGGGCGGCGACGTTGACCCTCGCGGGGAACTGGAACGGTGGCTGGCCCTGGCAATCGCCGGTTCGTATCACCAGACGGTCCACGGGACCCTGAAAGAGCCGCCGGCGGCGCGGTGGGCCGACGGGGTCGGCGTGGCACGGCACACCCGTCACGGTCAGCAACCCCAAGGCGTTCCTGATCCATTTCCTGCCCGTGATCCGCCGGACGATCCAGCGGACGGGTTTTGTCATCGACCATGTGGCTTATTATAGCGATTCCCTCAAGCCGTGGATCGCACGGCGGGACCGCCTGGGACGGTTCGTGATCCGCCGCGATCCCCGCGACCTCAG
>CAVRFS010000148.1:0-21462 GCA_963720335.1 uncultured Planctomycetota bacterium
AAACCGCTGGAAAGACCTCGCACTCACCATCGGTAATGAGAGAGAACCTCGTGATATTCAATATAAGAAAGGTATATAGTTAAGCGATTTAATTGGTTAGCCCACGGGAGTCGGCGCGGGAACTCGTTCACTTTCTTCCTGCGTGAATTCACGCGGGAACATTTCTGCCTTGTCTCGGCGCCAGACGAATGGATCGCGCCCGCCAATTGGGCAGTCGGGCGGGTCGGCTTGCCCACGGCCGACGAGGTCCCGAGAGGCTGGGGCACCGCACGCATGAGATGAGGCTCGGATTGCGAGCGGGAATAAACGCCGTGGCGTGCGGCGGAACCTTTCAGAGAAGATGGGGAGCAAGCCCTGGACGGGGAACCGTTTGTAGTGAGCCCATGGAGTTGCTAAATTGTTTGCAACTCGGGGCGGAGGACTGCGGGTCCGCGATGGCCGGGATGAGGGACACCGCACGACGAATCCGCCGCATTGGGGCGAGGGAGCACAATCATTGGTCGGTCGTAGGGGACGGCTTGGTTGTCAGCGATGCCGCGACATCCTGGGCTCAAGACGAGGATCAAAGGGATGGCGAGCGAAAAACGGCGGATAATCCGAAAAGATTCCAAGAAGTCCTTCGCTGGTTGAGGAGAAACCGCGCGACACTCCGACGGAAATATTATTCGTCTTCAAACGCCAAGAGCCAGAATGACAGCTTCGACAACGTACTTCGTTACCTCACCGCAATCGACGAGGGTGACTACTGGAAAAGCCCGAGCCCGGATTCGGAGGGGACTGAAATTCGGCTCCGCGACTTATTGGATTCTTTCAATGACAGGCGAGCGGGAAGGACCATCATCAACGTGTTCACGGAGTTCAAGGTCGAAGTCATCCTAGAACACGCGTCGCGGGAGGTGGGTCTTGAGAGGATGATCGAGTTCGTTAGTCACGGTAAAAATAAACCGGAGAAGCAGAAGGAGAAGAAACAGGGTCCGGATGAGCCATTCTTCGCAGGAAGTCTATCCATCTTCGGAGCCAATCCATCATATTCGGAGATAATCTATTCGGATTACAGAATTCTCCACCCAAACTCTTCAAGAAAGACCTCTGCAGGACGATTTTGTGGTGCCGGGCCTTCGACGGCCAGAATGACAGCGATCTGGTCCTCTTCGGCGCCCAGAGCATGTCCGATGAACTGGGAGTCGATCTTGATTATGTCGTCGTAGAGTCTGAAGAGGACCTTCGCAAGAAGCTCGCGGCGATGACCATCGCGAGACGCGGCAAGGACGTTGATGGCATGGCATTCATCTTGGAAGGCTTCACGGATCCGGAAGGTTGGGAGCGCATGATAAGTGCAAGGGAATCAAGTACGAATTGAAGGTTTGTGGCATCCTCAAGATCGGCACGGGAAAGCCAACGATGACGTCCGCCTGGACGACGAAGAGGTTGGTCGTTTGATCTACGAATGGATCTTCCCCGAGCTCATCAAGGAGAGCGAATGGTCCCCCAGACACGAACGGGATGATCCTAGGAAGAGAGAACAGCACAAGAAACTCCTTGCGGTGGCGGGGTTCGACAGCGGTGATGAATCGGTGATGCGCCGGATCCAAGGATTCAGCGACGAGGCGTTCCCGGACGTGGGTAAGTTCAAGGAGAACGTTCGCCGGATTGATGGGCAAACGCCGCTGGAGCCCAGTCGAGTCATCTTTGCCCCGACGGCCGACCTGGCGGAAAAGGTGCGGTCACGCCTTCGAGAATTACCCGTCTCGACTGAACAGGGCTGGTCACCCATGATTTTCACCGCCGGCATGACGCCCGAGATTCTCGCCTCCTGAAGAATCCGGACAACGTGGTAAAGGCCGCATGCGGCTTCGACCCCTATTATTACGGACGCATGCTTGTACGCACGGCCTGGCGTTGGAGAGGGCGGGAGTCTTCCGACCCGATCCGCGTCCGACCGGTGATGATCGACCGGAGTGCGGTCCGCGCGACTGATACCCTACGTGACTTGGTCATGCGATTCCCTGAGTTGCGCCTCGACGAATACGGCTGGAAACCCTGGATGACGGCGTTTTGCCCGATGAGCCACAAGGCCAGCCCGGGGGCGAAGCTTCGCTTTCCCGACGTGTGGCACGCGAAGACTTCAAAGGTCGGACTCGACGATTCGATCAGAGCTGAGAAGTCCGTCAAGCCCGTCGATCGGCTGGTTCGGACAGAGGGACTTTACTCGTTGCGAGCCGACGACCGAGAAGCCTTGACCAAGTATTGGAAAACGCCTGACACAAAATTGGTAGCCCTCATCGGACCGGGAGGCATCGGGAAATCCAGCCTCGTGCAACTCTGGCTCGAAGAGATGACGAACGATCAGACAGGTCTACTGGGAGGAAAGGTCCCGATCCTGGCTTTCACCTTACAGGCGAATTCGGGCGCAGGCCGGGGTATCCAGGATTTCTACGACGAATTGCTTGATGCTTTCGGCGAGAAGGTAACGAAGGCAAGCTACGCTGCCGGTCCGGGCGTGAATCTGCCCAAGATGAAAGCCGATAAAGTTCTGGAATGCCTCCGGGACAACGAAACTCTCCTGATCATCGATCGGCTGGAGTCCCACCAACATCCCGGCATATCCCAAAAAGGCAACCCGACCGACGAAAGCCTTCGAGACCTCATCGAGGGTCTGGCCAGCTCCAACCATGGGATGTGCGTGGTCACGTCGCGTGTCGGCCTGTGGGATTCGGAGAAACTGGAGAAAGCCGCGGTTGAAAGAACCTATATCACTCGAGAGATCGATCCATTGAAGGAGAAAGTCGAGGTCGAAGTGCTCGGCGCGAGCTCGGCATCAAGGAAGAGCCCTCCGGGAAAGACCTGAAAGACCTGGGCCCAGTGGTACACAACCTCTGCCTGGGAAACCCCTACGTGATCAAACTCCTGGGAAGTGTCTTGAGGCATCGCCATGGAGGCAATGTTTCCAAATGGCAAGACGTGAATTCGCTCGTGCAGGATGTGAAGCTACTCGCAAAGACTGATCCTCACCGCGAGGCGTCTGCGGCCGTATTGACTTCCTACGAGGAATGGCTCGGGGGGTCCGATGAGGGAAAGCAGGAATTAGCCGCCCTGCGACTGCTGGGCTTTTTCAATGGCCCCGCACCCATTTCGGCTCTCGCGAAACTGCGTCGGGAGCCCATCCACGGTCTCAACGACGGGTTGGACTCGATGTCGGACGAGAATTGGAGCAAACTCCTCGAATTCTTGCAAGGATTGAGGCTTATCAAGCTCTCCGAAGAAGAGGTCACTAGCCACCAAATCCTGCGGGAATACTTTGAGGAACGCATCAAGCAATCCGATCTCGGCTCGGAAGGGCAACCTTCTCGTTGGCAGAAGGGCTGTAGCATCCTCTTCGATTACTACAGAGGCCCCCAGGATGGCTCGGCCGCGGAAGTGGAGGTGAAGATCAACGATCTTTTCTTGGCGGTCGGATACGGCTGCCAGGCCCGACGCTATATGGAGGCATTCATCACGTATGGCGCAACCTCCAGAAGGGATCACCGAGGTTGGCCCTTTACTCTCACGGCAAGGTATCAGACGACGTTCGTGCACTAGAGGGTTTTTTCCATCCGAAAGATCCGACAAAAAGCAATGACACCGGCGTCATGGAAGCGGACTGGAGCAAACCAGTCGAGCTGGAAGCCAGCGAGACCAACACGGACATGTATGGAATCTCGTGGCCGGACGTCCAGGCTTTTCTTCCCCTCCAAGCTGGACTTCAACACTGGCACATGGGAAAATATGAGCGATCTATTGCATCATTAGAGGCTGGCAAAGAAAAGGCCGTGAGTTTGCAGCGATGGGAAGATGCGGCTGAGAATATCCGGCGAATCGCGGAAAATCTGGTCGAGATGGGCCGAATAGGTGAAGCGCGAGCGTATGTCGGAAGGTATTGAATACGCTGACCGGGCCGCCGAAGAAAAGACCTGGAGGATTCAGGAAGTTTTCGACAAGCAACTCAGAATTCCACCTTCACCAGACGTTTCGGTGATCAACCCCCCCGGGTTTGAGCAAGTCGATACGCGGGTATTACTCGGCAAGATCTTGCATCAATTGGGGGAATGGAAAATGGCGAGCGAAGCCTTCGCGGAAGCGAAAGAGAAGAATAAAATTGTCAGACCGGAATTGAATTGCCTCTGCGATGTCTGGGGATTCTGGTACTGGGACTTCAAAATTGATCATAATATCATAACTGCAAATAATAATTTCACCGATATTGAGTTTGGTATCGAGGAGTCGAAGAAGAACCAGCCACACGCAATTCTTTTGATGAATGGTCTCCACCAACTGGCTTTGGCCAGAACCCACATGATCAAGAAGGACGAGCAGACCGGCAACGTTTCGAAGGTTTCTCTCGACTCCGCCTTGCTCCACGGCATGAAGGCCGTCGAGGATCTCAAAAGGGCAAATCAATATCCCCACTATCTTTACGGCCTCGAAGTCCTCGCGGAGATCCATCTGCTCGCGAACCAAACGGAGATGGCGAAAGACGTTCTCGATACATTGAAGGCAAAGCTTGAGTTGGGACCGAGCACCATGACCCCCCGGAGAATCGACTACGCGTTGCTCATGGCGGACTATGACCTCAGGCAGGGGACCTGCGACCGCAAGAAGGTCAGGGCCGAACTCGAAGTGATCCAGCATCAAATCGAGAACATGGGATATCACCGACGGGACGCCTGGCTCGAAGATCGTTTTCGAAAATGCAGCCCCCAGGGGGGGCATGATGATACCCCTTCTTCTCCGTCCGCCGACTCCTGACTTCCGGCTCCTGCCACGTGAACCTGGCGGGTGCACCTCCCCCGCGCTCCACGAACGCCTTGACCCGCTCCGCGGTGCTGCCGTGGGCGTCGCTGGCCAGCAGCTCGGCGGCGAGCCGCTCCCGCTTGTTTTCGGCCTCAATCGCCAGGACGTCGGCCCAGTCCATGCCGGCGGCCTTGAGTTTTTTCGCCCGCACGTAATGCCGCAGCGACGGATGGCGGACCCGATGCAGATTCTTCGGCAAACCACTCATAAATCTCTGGATCGTCGAACTACGTTCCGGCCTTGCGGTGCACCTCGGAGGCGCTCGGCTCGAACATCAGCACATGCCTGCGGTCCTGGAGCGCCGCAACGTTGCGGTCGACCGTCTTCCAAAGCATGCGATCTCCTCTCGCCGCCTGAGCCACGATCAGGATGGTTTCCCCATCCCTCAAACTCAGCTCCGAAGTTGATCATGACTCCCCTGCGGCAGCGAACGATCGACGACATGACCCGGCACGGGTTAAGCGCAAGACCAGCACAGCGGATGCCGCATACTTCGCCGAATCCCTCCAAGGCACCGCCTACCACATCAATTTCGCTTCCACGATCGAAAGGCAACCTGGAGGGTGACAGGCGTCGCGAGGCGCTGGCGCTGCTTCGCCGACAATCAACGGGTGGCGTGGGACGGCTCAACGTCGACACGTTCTGGTAGTCCGTATTTTCAGAGTAAACAAACTTCCATTAGCGTGGTCGAAACGACCTGGCACATTGGATCGCGTGCATTGATTCATTGTGTACAATAACGCCCCTTCGGTTGACGATGGTCGGGCTCGCTTCGTTGAGACTGCATCACATCATGGCTTCAAGGAATACACGATCGGCCCCACCGTCGGCTGCTGGAAGGAGTAGTGCGTTGCGCTTTGAGACGGAACGCCTGATCCAAAAGGAGCATCGCAAGGACGCAGTCAAGCAAGCCAAGCTGGCTTTCGAGGAAGAGGGTTGGGCGATAGTGAGTCGTGGTAGGGAGGATCGATGACTTTTCGCATTCGAGCGTTGTCGCGTCAGGAGGTGCGCGGCTGGATGTGCGGGCGGTGGAGGAGTTGGCGCTGCCGACCTTGATCTTGATGGAGAACGCCGGTCGGGGTGCGGCCGGCTGGCTGGCCGAGCTGGTCGCGGCGGTGCCGCCGGACGCTGGTGGACGGCCCCTTTCTCCCGCTTCACCCCAGGTGCCGGACGTACCGCGCGGGCCGGCGTTGCCCAAGGTCCTGATTCTCTGCGGACCGGGAAATAACGGAGGCGATGGAGCGGTCGTCGCCCGGCACCTGGACGCCTGGGGATTTCCTGTTCGCGTCATCTGGTTCACTCGGAGCGACCAGCTTCGCGGCGATGCCGCCGTGCAGTGGGCGATCCTGGAGAAATCGGCTGTCGACCAGTCCGCCTGGTTCGATGCCGTTCCCGGCGAATCCGAGCTCGACCCCACTCGGCTCGCCGCTATCATGGCCGAAGCCGACTGGCTGGTGGACGGGCTGCTGGGCACGGGGCTGTCGCGACCGGTCGAGGGACCTTTGCCACGGTGATCGAAGCCATGAACGGCTCGGGCAAGCCGGTTCTCGCCCTGGATCTCCCCTCGGGCCTGGACGCTGACACCGGCCAGCCGTTGGGCGTGGCCGTTTGCGCCGGCGCGACGGCGACCTTCGTGGCGGCCAAGCTCGGCTTCGCCGCCCCCGGCGCGGTCGCTTACACGGGCGAAGTCGTCGTCATCGACATCGGCCTGCCCCGATGTCTGCTCAAGCCCTATCTCCGCAAGATCGAGGGCGAGGGCGCAGTCTCTCACGAAAGTGGTCACGGCTCCGGTTAAAGAAGTCCGCATTCTTGCATGAAGGTCGAACGTGAATCGTAGTTCTCAGAGTCAGGTCCGATTATTCAGGCGTCACACGTTACCTCAAGTCCTGTCGAGAGTTATATCGAGCAGCACGGTCCGATTATTCAGGCGTCACACGTAAGTCCAATGCCTGCAAGGCTGTGACGGCGTGACGGCGTTTTCGGCCCCGCGCACCTTTGTGCGCAGTTCTTGCCGCGATCGTACCGGGGGTCGGGTCGTTCACCGTTCACTTCGGATCGTCTCAGTGCGAGGAGGCGGAGTCAAGCCGCAGTTCGCGTACGCAACACGTCCTACTTTGCCGTGGATGAGGAAGTCATTCTCGACGTCACCGGCATCTGGAAAAGCGGCAGCGATTTGACCACGCTCTGGACGACTCCCCATCCCAGTGGGATGAGCACGATAATCCAGGAAACCGCGAACATCAAGCGGCGAGGACTTCTTCTCGGAGCGAACCATGGTCTCGTTCCGGCTCGGGTCTGGGTGGGAGATCAAATCTTGACCGATGGCAACTGAGAGAGGGCGGCCTCACGGTGATGGAACCGCTGCATCGACGGGGCGGACGAGCAGGTTGCAGACCAGGCCGACCAAGAGGAGGCCGGCCATCAGGTACATCGTCAGGTTGTACGCCTCGGCCCTGCGCAACGCCGTGCTCGATCCGGTAGGTCGAGACGTAGTTGACCAACTGCGGGCCGAGGACCGCGGCCATCGACCACGCGGTGATCAGGCGGCCGTGAATGGCGCCCAGGTGCATGGTGCCGAACAGGTCGCGGAGGTAGGCGGGGATCGTCGCGAACCCCCCGCCGTACATCGAAATGATCAGGGCCGTCACGAGCGACGAAGAGGGTCACGCTGTGATACTGCTGGGCCACGGGGACGAGGGCATAGAGGACGGCCCCGAGCAGGAAGAAAACGCAGTAGATGGCCTTGCGTCCCGTCAGGTCGGACGTCGAGGACCAGAAGAGGCGGCCGGCCATGTTGAACAGGCTGAGCAGGCCCGCGAAACCGCCGCCGACCGCCGCGGGCACGCCGAACATGTCCTGACACATCAGCGACGCCTGGCCGAGGATGCCGATCCCGGCCGTGACATTCAGGCAGAGCACCGCCCACAGGAGCCAGAACTGCGGTGTCTTCCAGGCAAGGTCCACGGAGACGTCCGCGTGCGTGACGAGTCTCTTCGGCGTCGCGTGGGGGACGTATCCCTCCGGCCGCCATCCGGGCGCGGGCACGCGGAAGGTGAACGCGCCGAACATCATGAAGGCAAAGTAAGCGCCGCCCATCACCAGGAACGCTTCCTTCACCCCGACCGAGGTGTCCGACTTGAAGTGGCCCATCAGCTCGACGCCGAGCGGGGCACCGATCAAGGCGCCGCCGCCGAAGCCCATGATGGCCAGGCCGGTCGCCATGCCCGGCCGGTCGGGGAACCATTTGACGAGCGTCGACACCGGCGCGATGTAGCCGAGGCCCAGGCCGATGCCCCCGATGACGCCGTAACCGAGGTAGAGCAACCAGATGTTATGGAGCGAGACGCCCAGGCTGGACAGCCACAGGCCGCCGCAGAAGCAGACAGGCGCTGGCGAAGATGGTCTTCCTCGGGCCGGCGCGTTCGACCCACCGGCCGAGGATCGCGGCGGAGAGCCCGAGCATGATCAGGGCGATCGAATAGATCCAACCGACCTCGGGGATGGTCCAGTCCCGACCCTTGATCGAGCGGGTGATGCCGACGACGCGGGTCAGGGGCCCGTTGAAGACGCTGAAGCCGTAGATCTCGCCGATGCACAGGTGGACGGCCAGCGCGGCGGGAGGGATGAGCCAGCGGTTGAATCCGGGCGGGGCGACCGTACGCTCCCGATCGAGGAGACTGTGGAGAGGCATGGGCGCTCGTCCGGCTCGTGAAACGACCGGACCATCGCCGGCCTCGGTCGCGACTTCATAAGAACGCATGAGACAACTTCACGACTTTCGAAGGCGATTGCTCAGAATACCCGAGACGAGGAATCAGACGCCAGCTACACTCGGGGTGGGCTGGGACTGGTCTGGCCCGGATTGCTTTTCCATGCGACACTGAAGGTGTGACGAGCCGGTTCAGCGCGTCTGAGGAGTCCCAATCATGAGCACGATCCTCAACCCTCCGCATCAACCCGAGATCGACTATCCAGACAGCGATGGTCAGCCCATGGCGGACAACACGGAGCAGTTTGAGTGGATCGTCACCATAGAGGGGGGCCTGGAGGCGATTTTCCGGGACCGTCCCGACGTGTTTGTCGCGGGCGACCTGTTGTGGTATCCCGTCAAAGGTCATCCCGAGATCCGGATTGCGCCCGACGCCCTGGTGGCGATCGGCCGGCCGAAGGGGCGTCGCGGTTCGTACAAGCAGTGGGAGGAAGATAACATCGCTCCCCAGGTCGTCTTTGAGGTCCTCTCACCCGGGAATTGGCCCGCTCAGATGGCGCAGAAGCTTCTGTTTTACGAGAAGTATGGGGTGCAGGAGTATTATGTCTACGACCCCGATACAATCGACTTGACCGGCTGGCAACGAGTGGGAAACAAACTGCAAGAGATCGCCGGCATCAAAGGTTGGACTAGCCCGCTCTTGGGTGTCCGGTTCGAGCTATCGTCTGGCGATCTCGAGATCATCGGTCCCGACGGCCGTCCCTTCGCCACCTACGTCGAAGTCGTCGAGCGAGCCGAGTTGGAAGGACAACGCCGCGATGACTAGACGCGCCAACGCGCTGTGAGACTGAGCGCCAACGCGCTGAGACTGAGCGCAAACGCGCTGAGACTAAGCGCCAACGCGCTGAATCTGGACATCAGCGTGCCGAATTAGAACATGATCGCGCCGAGCGGTTGGGCGCGAACTGCGCGAGCTGGGCATCGACCCGACTGAGCTTTGAGATTGATCGCTCAACAGTCGAGGTCGTAAGCGAACCTGAGCCAGTGTTTGACCTCGGAGTCGATCTCGGCCAGCGAGGTGATCACGATTCGGTGGGTGATCCGGTCCTTTTTGGCCAGTCCGTCGGTGTCGGTGAGCCGTTCGGGCACGTCGGTGTCTTTCAGGGCGAGGCCCAGATCGACGCGCATGGCGCTCGAGGGCTTGATCTGGGCGAAGACGTGGCGGCGATAGAGCGGGACGATCGTCTTGCACGGGCAGACCTTCACGTCGGAGCCCAGGCCCATGCCGAGCTTCAAGAGCGCGTCGTAGATCGGCCGCAGTCCGGCTTTCTTGCCGGCGAACATCGCGTCGACATAGCCTTCGGCGGCTTTGAGGTAAGCGTCGGGGTCGCCGTCTTCCAGGTTTTTCCCAGCGACGCGATCGGCGATCCACCAGGCCGTATTGGTTCCCAGTCCGTGGTGCACCTTCAGCCAATCCCGCCGCTCCTTGTCCGAGGGAGGCCCTTCCTCATCAACCAGGCGAATCCACTCATCCAAAGAGCGTCCTGTCTTGTCTGGCAGACTGACGAGCCAGGATTGCACCATCGCGACGCCTGGGTGAACGCTGTAAGGGGACTTTAATTTCTTCCGTGCCATCGAAAACCTCCTGGGTGTCGAGGCGAGACGAGACGGCCGCTCCGGCCGGCCATCGCCGCCATCACGAACTCGCTCGCCACGTGGACAAACGTCGCCGTAATTGGTGACGGTCCGTGATCTTCCCCTGATTCTGGATTGAGCCGATGAGAAATGCATCTTACTCGTTTTTCGCTCAATCATCAATCAAGCGACGCGCCCTTTGACTGATGAGAACCGACTCAACCGGGCGGAATGGGGCCGCTGACACGGCTGATCGTGCCGCGGATCACGGCTTGCGAGTGGAACGGATCTGGTGCTTGTCGTCGCCGGCTGAACCCGAGCCGCGGACGGTCGAGGACTCGAGCTTCTCAAGCCGTCGCTCAAGCTGCTCGAGCCGCTCGGCGACCGCCCGAGGCAAGGTTAGCTGCAACTCGTTGGGCTGGATCGCCTGCGAAGGGGACTCCGCGCGGTTCTGGAGTGGCGGCTTGGGCTTGGACGCCAGTACGGTGAAGGCCACTTTCGAGGGTCGAGAAAAAGGACCAGGCCCGAACGTGGGCGAAGCGATCAAAGAATCGTCGGGGGCCGTCGGGGCCGTCGACACGGTCAGCGTCGCGGTGACTGCCCTCGGCATGTTGGTTGATCGTTGCGTGATTGGTATCGAGGTCGGGGCCTGTGAAGCGCGCCGCGGCGGATCTGGCCGGCTATCGGTCTGAACTGAGAGAGAAATGCGCTGTTGACCGGAACCAAGGCCACGAATGACACTGAGCACGATCGTCGTTCGTGCTGAGATGCGGTCGAGCCTGTCGGTCAGATCGTGAGTGGACCGGATCGCTCGGCCGTCGAGCGCGACGATGGTGTCGCCAGGCCGGAGCCCGGCTGCCGCCGCCGGTGTGCCGGCCAGCACATCGTGAAGGATCGCCCCTTCCGAGTCCACCGTTCCCGGTTCAGATTTCGCCGCCGCCTCGGTGATTGACTGGGACTGGGCGGACAGCTCGGCGGCGGAGCCTGGCTCGACGCGAACACCCAGATAGGCGCGATCGACACGACCATGTGCCCGGAGTTGGTCGGCCACCCAAAGCACATCGCGCGCCGGGATGGCGAACCCGAAATCGTTGTCGCGCTCGAGCCGGCCTGGAATCGTGTCCATCAGAGCTATCGACGTCGAGAATCCGGCCGGTTCGCCCAAGGAGGGCAGGGGCGAGGTTGAGCCGGGTTCGGCACTGCGTCGCGAGCCGGACCCGGGAATGGCCAGACCACTCCGAATCAAGCCGAGCCAATCGCCGCGACATGTTGACCACCGCGGCGCCGCTGTCGCCCGGATAAAGTGGCGCCTGGACCTGGAGCAACCCGCCGAGTTGTTGGGCGTTCAGCTCGAGTGCGCGGTCGAGCCCGGCGACATGTCCTCGACTGACCGAGTGCCCCATGCCGAACGGGTTGCCCACGACGAACACCTGGCTTCCCAGGCTCGGCCCCTCAGGGGCGATGCGGATCGGCCGCACGGCACGGGGTGCCAGGCACAAGAGCGTCAAGCCGGTCTCCGGGTCGGCCGCGACCCAGTGGACCACGTGGCGTCGGCCCGAGAAATCCCGCGCCACGATCGTCGCCGGCTTCTTCCCTTTCCCCGGCGACTGTCCGGCGGGTGGCGCGTCGATCCGGACCGAGAGTAACTCGCCTCGATTGTTGATGACAACCCCGGAAGCGATCCGCCGCGTGCCGGGGGGCGCATCTGCGGCGGTATACTCCAAGGCAACCACGGATTGCCGCGCCCGCGACATCGCCGCGGCGATCCGCCCTTCCAATTGCTGCAGGGCCGTGAACAACGCCGCGTCGGCATCGTCGTGCGATCCAGAGGCCGGCATACTTGGATCGCCGGCCGGTCGATCCGAGCCGGCAACACCCTCCCCGACGCGCTCCATGTCCCATCCTGCTCCCGGCCTCGATCTTGGGTCGTCGACGCCCGGGCCGCGGCCGGTGTCTCTCGACGTGATGATCGCGTCCGCCGGCGACCCAGCGGGTGTAAACCGATCTGGCAAGTATGTCGCGATGGGCCTTAACCACCTTGGGCCTGGACGGAAACCGAGCAAGGCAGCCACCAAGACCCCCATTGCCAACAAAGAACCAAGTGTCAGCCAGACGGTGAAACGGTTCGAGCGGGCTTTGTCTGGTGTGGAGAATATCATGCGACAGTTGGGAAGTCGGGCGACATGGGTAATCCAGACAGATAGAGCTTTGTGATTCTGGGAGGGCAAGAGTCCGTCCGAGCCACTATCAGTTAAAGCTCGGGACGGAGCCTCGCCCTCCCGTGCATGAATCCGCGAAGTTTTCTCAATAGACCGGCTTGGGTTCGCGAGCGTCAGGCGGCATGGGAGTGCCGTGCTCGAGGTCGTAACCGAAGCGGCGTGGGGGCTGCGACGGCTTGGGAGTCGAGGCCCCGTCGAGTCCGGCCACCGGCGTCTCGGCGTTGCGCGTCGGCTCGGTCTGCACCACTTGGTTCGCGGCCGCGTCGCTGGCTTCGTCAGGATCTGAAGTCTCCAACGGCTCCTCGTCGGGGGGCAACGGCGAAACGTCCGGATCAGCCAGCGGTGCGGCATTGGCGACGATGGTGGACTGGGCGTCGACCCACTGACGGCGCAGAGCGGGGACCGCGACGATGGCGACCAGGAGCGATGCCGCGACGCTGATACCCACAACCAAGCCGGGAATACGTTTGGATCCAGAGTGCTGCCGTTGCCGGCCGCGTAGGGCCTCTCGCAGGCTGTCGCGTGTCCAGGCCTGGCGGAGTGCCCGTTCGCCATGGAGCACTCCCCAAGCTCGGGACCAGGGGTCAGCGAGGCGGCCCGCGGCCCGCAACCAGCGTGAAGACGTGCGTGCGTTGTGGCATGCGATCCGGCGTTCCAAAGCGGGCCAGAGCGATGGCGTTTGGGGCTCGATTGGCATGTCGCTCGCCGCGATCGCCAGCGCGCCCAGCGCCTGATCCAGGGTGATCCGATACCGTTGGCAGGAGGCGCAGTCTCCCAAATGGCGCTCGATCGCCTGGCGATCGGCGGCGCTGAGGTCGCCCTCCTCGCCGTTTCGTTCGGTCTGGTCGGCGGCATCGCCCACCCAAAGCGGCAGGCGTACACGAACCCAATCACACCCGGGATTACTCATCGTCTTGCCCATGTCTGGATTTGCCATCCTTGGCCTCCCCTCGCACCACGCCGTCTTGGCGGCGGTGCCAGATTTCGCGGAACTTGTCGCGTGCCTTGGCTAGCCGCCAACGCACCGTCGCTTCTCGCCGCCCTACGATCGCCGCCACTTCCGAGGAGGAAAAACCCTCCAGATCCCTCAATACCAGGATGGTCCGGTACGAGACCGGCATCATCGCGAGGACGAACTGAACTTCTTGCGCCAGTTCAGCTTGGATTCTTGGATCGGGGTCGGGCAGTTCGAAGGTCGTGTGACCGTCGCGACTGTTCCGGTCGATCGAGGCCGCTGCCGGCGGATCGCACTTGCTGCTACGGAGCCAGTCCAGGCCCAGGTTCACGGCAATCCGAAACAGCCATGGGCCGAACCGTCGCGCGGTATCGAAACGGTCCAGACGGCTGTACACTCGCCAAAAGGTTTCTTGCGCCAGGTCGCGGGCTTGTTCCGGGTCGCGGACCAGCCTGGCCAGGACGCGGATCAGCTTCCGCTCATAACGCCGCACCAGCACGGCAAACGCCTGATGATCGCCGTGGCGGGCATGCTCGACCAACCAAGCGTCGCTGAGGTTCACCTCGTCGCTGAAGCCGTCCCGGTTCGCCGTCCCGAACGACCCCTCGGTTCGGGCTGGACGTGTCTCGTCCCGCACGACCTGGCGGCGCGCACCGGTTTTGACGTCGAACTCGAGCCCGGGCTTGGCCGGCTTCCGCATCGCGTGACCTCCTCACGCTCTTTATGATACGGTGAAGATGGCCTCGCGCGCTAGGTTTTTTTTCCGGAAGTTGGTTTCCGTGAACGACGTTGACACGCGATCATCGTCGCCTGGAGACTTTGGGCCAGGCGGCCGGCAACTCTTTCCGACGACGGATATGAGCCGGATCGTCACGGAACGCGCTCCTCGCCCGACGCGAGCCGGGCTGTTGTCGTGTTGGATCAAGGCTGTGTGGCGTCGGGCCGTTGGTATTGCTTCCCGGCCGATTCGACCTAGGCGGGCGCCGAGTCGAGGGTTCGTAACGGGCTTCGGTCCTCAGGTGATGCCGTGTCCTCCCGAGTCACGCGGGGTGGCACTTGAGGTCTTGTACCGGCGGGTGCCGGCAGCGTTGCGGGATCGGCTGATCGTCGAGGTGCTGGGCGAGGCGAGGCGCGGCGAGATCGACCTGTCAGGGCTCTGGGTCACCCGCGAGCGGACGGGTCGGATCGCCGGTGCGCTTTTGACGCAACCCCTGGCCGGCAAGGCCGCGGCGGTGTGGGCCCCCGAAGTCAGGCCGTCCTGGCGGCGGAACGCGATGGCCACCGCCTTGGTCCAGTCGGCCTTGGCCGATCTGAGGGCACGCGGCTTCCTGCTGGCGCAGGCGGTGCTCGATGAATCGGCTGGCTCTCATGCGGGCAAGGATTTGGCACGAGGAGGCATGCCCCGCGTCACCGAGCTGCTCTACCTTGAGCGGGACACCACGACCCCGCTGCCGCTCGTTGCCTCTACCGAATCTCATCGAAGAGGTCGCCTGGATCTTTCCGGGACTCGCCCCGGCCCTCGAGCCATCTTGGAATGGCGGCCCTTCGAGCCGGCCCTCGAATCCGAGTTCCGCTCAGTGTTAATGGCGACTTATGTGGGCAGCATGGACATGCCCGAGCTGGAAGGCGCCCGCTCGCTCGAGAATATCGTGGAAGGCCACCGCGCCTCGGGCCGGTTCGTGGCCGAGCGCTGGCAGTTGGGTCGCGTCCGCGGCGAGCGAGAAGCCGCAGCCGTGCTCCTGATGACCGAGGTTCCCGACCGCGACGTCTGGGAGGTGATCTACCTGGGTTTGACCCCTCCAGCTCGCGGCCGAGGTCTCGGCCGCGCGACGCTTTCCCATGCCTTGGAGTTGGCCCGGCCACACGTCAGCCGGCTCGAGCTGGCCGTCGATCTTCGCAATAAACCCGCAATGCGGCTCTACCAGGCCGGCGACTTCGTAGTTCGCGACCGTCGGGCCGTCCATCTGGCGCATCCTCGGCGGCCCGTAATCAAGGCCGGCTCGCCCTGGTTCAGCCCAGTGTAGAGCCATTCCGCTCGTCACGTCAGCTCGGGCCGTTGGCCGACGGGGAAAAGGGTGACGGGGGCGGCGTTGGGTTAAACCCCGGATCGCTGGTCGAGGCAGCGGCGCGGTGCCGAAGGATCTCTCCTTCCTTGAGGTAAATGACCGACTCGGCGATCTTGGCGGCGTGGTCGGCGATCCGCTCCAGGTTCCGCGCGGTGTTGACCAGCCGGAGCCAGGTGTCGATCCTCTCCGGGTCGCGGACGATCTCCTCTTTGAGCTGCTTCTGGACGCTACGGTAGTCGCGGTCGACTTGCTGATCGTCGGCGATGACGGTCTCGGCCTGGGAAACATTGGACTCTGTCAGCGCATCGAGGCTGGCGTGGACCTGAGCCAAAGCCTTGAGCGCGAGGTTCTCCAGTGTTTGAGGAACCGGAAAGGCCCGAGGATCGGCCGCCAGCTTCTTGACCCGCTTGGCAATATGCCGCGCCAGATCACAGAGCCGCTCGAGGTCGCCATTGATCTTGAGCACAGCCGCGACCCGCCGTAGGTCAGAGGCAACCGGCTGGTGCAACGCCAGGACTCGAACGCACTCGCGCTCGATCTGGACCTCCCACCGGTCCATGGCCCCCTTTCGCCGCTTGAGCTCGTCGGCCAGCTCACCCCGGCCATCGCACAGGGCGTGAATACTCTGGTTCAGTGCGTCCTCGACGACCCCCGCCAGCTTGAGCACCTCCGACCAGAGCCCCTCCATATCCCTGACAAAACTGCGGCCGAGGGTCACCCGGCGTTGTCCCAGTCCGAATCCACTGCGCATACACTCCTTTGGCATGAACCCAAGGTGCATCAAAAATCCAGCTTATGTGATCGAGCCCCCGCGAACAACAGCGAAACTGGCAAATACACAGGAACTTCATGATTGATGAAAGATCCCATCATCCGCCGATCGATCCGCTGAGCCACTCGAGGCATGGCGATTCGAGCGGGCCGTTGAGAAAAGCATCTTGCGTGCGGACCTGGCCAAAAAGAAGCCCCGGAGCGTCTGCTCCGGGGTCAAGCGATGCGTTTTTTTCGACCGCGCTGTTTTGGCTCAATACCGGCTGCCGTGTAATGGTGGGCCGTACCCATGGAGCGGCAACCAGTAAGTATCGGTGGGAATTGGATCGCCGGGCCGGTAGTAACCCAGGTCGTACTGAGCTTCCCAAGGGGGATCCACGATCAGGTTATACGGCCACGCCGCGATCTGCAGGGCGAACAGGCCCATTGAGAAGAACGGTTGGACGAGCTGGTTGCGCTGTGTGGACTGCGTGGGATCGTCAACGGGATAGGTCAGATAGCGACCGACCGGTCCAACGAACTGTTCGACGCTATGGCCATAGCGCTCCAGGACAGGGTCCTGGAAATAGAGTGGCAGGTGGCAGGTGGCAGCGGCGGCCCAATATTTACGTTGGGGTGTCCAGTCGCGCTGGGCAAGGGGGACCCAGTCTTCGGGCACGGGGATGGCTTTGATCGGCCGGGCCTCAGCCGGGCTGGGGGCACGGCTGATGTCGAGTTGGGTCTGGGCTCGGAGATCCGACGCACCCGAATCGCGGGGGAGGGGTGCGGCTTGCGGTGGGTTTTGGATCTGACGATGTAATTCGTCTTCTTGCCGGCGGGCGATCTCCTCGACCTCGCGCAGCAGTTCGGGGCCGAGCGTCGAAGGGGGCGCGGAGCGATTGGGTAAGAACGGATCGAAACCCGTTCCGTCCAGCTTTCGACTCGAGCCGGCCGGCGATGTCGAGACGCGGCCGGGCCCTCTCCCAACACCGGTTTCCAGACCGACGGCTTCCGGTTCGCGTTCGAGATTGGGATTCGACGTCGGATAGGGTTGGCTGGCCGGAGCCGCCACGGGAGTTGGAGTTGAAGCCTGGACTGGAGCAGGATCCGGAACCTGGACTGGAGCCGCGAGCCGCCGCACCCGCGCCGGGAAGTAGGAGAAGGTCGGGGCTGCTCGCGGCAGCGCCTGGGGATTGGAGCGGTGGCGGGTTCTGGACCGGCCGTGACCGCCGGCAACGGTTGGACCTCGGGGAGCACCGTGGCATTGGTCGGCGCGGATTGTGGCTCGTTCACGACGGGGAGTGGCGCGGCCGCTCGTCCTCGGTGTGCGCACGGCGGCCGGGCTTACGGCAGAGGGAGTCGTGGTGGGAGGAGTGGGCAAGCCGGTTTGCACTGGGGAGGCGACCTTTGTGGAGGAGCTGGACGCCTCGGTGTTTCCCAGCTCAGCCGGTAACGGCGGTAGATCATTGTTGTCGACGGGACTCGCCGCCAGAACAGTGGGGTCGGCGGTTTGTGCCGGCGCGGTGGCCGTCGCTGAACTTGGCGTCGTTGTCAACGTCGAGCTTTCCGTCTCTTTGTGGGTCAGGTCACCCGAATTGTTCGGCTGGTCGCTGTTGTTTGCCAGCGGCGGCAAGGAGATTCTTTCCAGATCGATCACCGTCGGTTTTGTGGAAGTCGCCGCCGCCTCGGGATTCAAACCGGCCGCTTGGACAAGCCCACTCGACCCGGGTGGCGGCGTCGACGGCCCGGATGACGGGGTCTTAATCTCGACCGATGCCGGCGCGGTTGCAAGGGTCTTAATCTCGACCGATGCCGGCGCGGTTGCGGGGGTCTTGACTTCGACCGACGCCGGCGCGGTTGCGGGGGTCTTCGTCTCGACGGGTGCCGGCGCGGTTGCGATTGCGGGGGTCTTGATTTCGACGGGTGCCGGCGTGGAGGTAAGTTCCACCGGGGCGGCCGAGGGGGTCGCGTCTGCCGGGGCGGATAAGGGGGTCGCATCTGCCGGGGCGAGTGAAGGGGTGGTCGCCCCGGTGAGAGCCGGAGGTTGCGGTTCCGTAGTCTTCCCATTATCACTTGCTTGAATGTTGGAAGGCGGGACAGCCGCCTGGATTACCGGAGTCGGCTCCGCCGTGACGGGTTCCGACGCGGGATCCAGAGGAGGGAGCGACGTGATAACTTCGCCTTGATTCGCCGTGGCACCGCGCGACTGGTTGTCGCGGTTGCGGAGCTTGAGCCAAGGTTTGGCCGCCGGCCTCGGGGCTCGGGGTCAGGCTCGCGTTCGAGTTCGTCAGATCGGACAATGGTGGACCGGCGGGCAGCCGTTGAATCTCAGGCTGGGACGCTGGCGCTGGTCGAACTTCGTCCTCGCGATGGTCGGAGAGAGCGGCTTTTGTTTTGGTGGAACCTGGGCTGGCGCTGGGCTGCGAGACCGGCTCGCTGGAAACCAAATCGGCGCTGGCCAAGCCGGATCGGTTCGCCTGGGTCTTCGCTTTCGTTGCCCAAGCCGGGTTGGTTGGTCGAGCCGGCTCGCCTTGTGAGTGGGTGGGGTCGGCCCATTTCCAGGATTGGTGTTCGAGGCGACTTGCGGGTCGGACTTGGCCGCGATGAATCCATTGCGACGGCGCGACCGATCGGAAAGTGCGTAGGGGACTTCGGCATCGGCGGCATCTCGCATGCCACGCTGAGCGCGCTCGATACCCTGCTTGAGCGCGAGCTTCTCGGTTTTGTTAAGTTCTCCCTTGCCGCGTTTTTCCGCCTCGCCGTCGCGTTTTTCCGCCTCGCGCAGGAACTTGAGAGCACGTTCGTATTGCTGGTAATTGAGGTAATCCAGCCCATTGCGCAGTAAGTACCGTACCCGCGCATGGCCGTCATCCCGAACAGGGGATCGGCATCCGGCTCGTTCGCCGTGGCCGTCTCGGACGCCGCGGATTTGGTCCGCGGTGCCTGATTTGCAGGGGGTAATTGCTGGGCCGAGACCGTTGAGGCCGTCACGACGGCCCCAAGGATCGTCGTGGTCAATGCGGACATTTTGCGACGCAAGCCACGCCTCCTTGCTTTTCTGGGACTTGCCAATAGCCACTAACCACGACTCTCTGACATCTCACTGCCTGCCTGGTCACGTCACGGTTCACCTGAACTAGCTTAGACCGAGCCGCGACCGACCTCGTTCTCGTTGCTGAAGCTCGAATAATTCGGGGCTTCCTGGGTAATGACGACATCGTGAGGGTGGCTCTCCTGGACTGAAGCGGAAGTGACCTGAATAAACCGGGTTTTGGTGCGAAGCTCTTCGATGGTGTGAGCGCCGCAGTAGCCCATGCCGGCACGCAGGCCGCCGACGAGCTGAAAGACGAAATCCGCGAGCGGTCCCTTGTAGGGAACGCGTCCCTCGACCCCTTCGGGGACGAGTTTCTGGTTCGGCGTTGATTTACTGTCCTTGTCCTGCCCTCGTGCGCCGGGCTCCTGGCGATAGCGTTCGTGGGAGCCTTTGGCCATGGCTCCGATCGAGCCCATGCCGCGATAGGTTTTGAAGCTGCGGCCGCGGTAGATGATGGTGTCGCCGGGGCTCTCGGCCAGCCCTGCGAACAGTCCGCCGATCATGACGACATGAGCGCCGGCGGCGAGGGCCTTGGTAATGTCGCCCGAGTAGCGGATACCGCCATCGGCGATGATCGGGACCTTGCCGGCAGCCGCTTTGGCGGACTGGTAGATCGCGGTGATCTGCGGCACCCCCACCCCGGAGACCACCCGCGTCGTGCAGATCGATCCCGGCCCGATCCCGACCTTGACGGCGTCGGCCCCCGCCTCGATCAATGCGCGAGTTCCTTCCCCGGTGGCCACGTTGCCGGCAACCACCTGGATCTCGTAGTTCCGCTTGATCCGCCGCACGGTCTCGACCACGTTCTTGCTGTGACCATGTGCCGAGTCGACCACCAAGACATCGACGCCCGCGTTCAAGAGCGACGAGATCCGCTCGTAATCGTGAACTCCCACCGCCGCACCGACGCGCAGCCGCCCCCTCGCGTCTTTGCACGCATCCGGATAGCGGTGCAGCTTGTCGATGTCCTTGATCGTAATGAGCCCTTTCAGTCGATATTCATCGTCAACCAGCAAAAGTTTCTCGACCTTATTTTTCGTTAAAATCCGATCAGCCTCCTCGAGGCTGGTGTCAGCCGGCGCGGTCACGAGGTTGTGCTTGGTCATGACCTCCTCGATCCGAAGGTCGTTCGACTCCAGAAAGCGAAGGTCGCGGCGCGTGAGGATCCCGCGCAGGTAGCCGCCGACCGTGATGGGCACCCCCGAGATATTGTGCCCCCTCATGATCTTGCGCTTCGCCCACGGTCGCATCCGGCGGCAGAGTGATCGGGTCGACGATGATCCCGTTCTCGGACCGCTTGACCTTGTCGACCTCGCGGGTCTGCTCCTCGATCGAGATGTTTTTGTGGATGACTCCGAGGCCCCCTTCCTGAGCCAGCGCGATCGCCAACTCGGCCTCGCTCACCGTGTCCATCGGCGAGGAAAGGATCGGAATATTGAGCCCGATCTTGTCGGTCAGGTGCGACTTGGTGTCGACTTCGTGGGGCAGCAGGTCGGAATAGCCCGGCTCGAGCAAAACGTCGTCGAAAGTGATACCTTGATAGGCAATGCGGTCGTGCATCGGGAAAAGCTCCGCTTCGGACCCGAGAGTAATACCGGCACGACAAGACGTGAGGCTCGATCTGACTGACAAACGGACAGACAGGATCGAAAGGTCCGCGGCGCCGGATCAATCAAGGGAAGGTAAGTTCTGGGGCCTTTCCTGGATTATTAGACCCAGAGTGGCCGGATCTGACAAGGGCAACCGAGTTTCGTGCATACTGTACGGCGGTATCAACCAAAGGAAGCGATTTACGACTGACGCTGGAATAATTCGGAAGGAATCGTCTCAAACGTGCCGTGATTAACAAGCAATAGAAGTCCCCTCGCCTCGCTGTGCGGGGAGAGGGTGGCCGAAGGCCGGATGAGGGGCGGCGCCAGCCTTTCACGTTCATTTTGTGAGTGCCTCTTCGGGGCGAAGTTTTCCCGATGGATTGCCCTGGAAGCTCTCGGTACAGGCTACCCAGGCCGGGTCGCGAGCAGTATTTCGGGGCGAGTTTTCCCGATGGATTGCCCTGAAAGGGCTGAAACAGGTCAGCCCCTGGCCATGACGACACTGACCATCGACCACGCCAAGATGGATTGCCCTGAAAGGGCTCAAACAGGTCAGCCCAGGGCGACGCCCTGGGGGAAAAGAAAGCCAAAGAATCGCCAGCCCTGAAAAGG